>CP119310.1:0-1300000 GCA_029203185.1 Candidatus Chryseobacterium colombiense
TTTAATTTTATGTTAAGTAAGTTTGGAAGTGTAGGGTTAAAGTCTTTATCTTTGCCCCACTGAAAACGAGAGTATATCAGTAAGCGCAGAAGAGCCTTTAGATGGGCAAAAAGATTAAGAAAATCACTTTAGGATACGAAGAGAAACAATCAAAAATTTTTAGAAATAAAAGTTGCGGGAGTTAAAAATTTTTGTATCTTTGCAGTCCGGTAAAACGGGAAGCGCAGGAGTGGGATTGAATGGTAAATAAAGAAATTAAGGTCATCAAAAAACTTTAAAAAATTCTCAAAAAACATTTGGTCATAAAGAAATAATTTTTTACTTTTGCACTCGCAAATACGGAGCGCCACTGACAGAGAGAGTGCTTCGGAAAAAGCGAAAGATTGGAAGATCATTGACATACAATATAACAACCAAGTAAGGAAAAACTAAAGCGTTAAAAACTTTGAGTGAGTCAGACAAACATACAATGGAGAGTTTGATCCTGGCTCAGGATGAACGCTAGCGGGAGGCCTAACACATGCAAGCCGAGCGGTATTTGTTCTTCGGAACAGAGAGAGCGGCGTACGGGTGCGGAACACGTGTGCAACCTGCCTTTATCAGGGGGATAGCCTTTCGAAAGGAAGATTAATACCCCATAATATATTAAGTGGCATCATTTGATATTGAAAACTCCGGTGGATAAAGATGGGCACGCGCAAGATTAGATAGTTGGTAGGGTAACGGCCTACCAAGTCAGTGATCTTTAGGGGGCCTGAGAGGGTGATCCCCCACACTGGTACTGAGACACGGACCAGACTCCTACGGGAGGCAGCAGTGAGGAATATTGGACAATGGGTGAGAGCCTGATCCAGCCATCCCGCGTGAAGGACGACGGCCCTATGGGTTGTAAACTTCTTTTGTATAGGGATAAACCTTTCCACGTGTGGAAAGCTGAAGGTACTATACGAATAAGCACCGGCTAACTCCGTGCCAGCAGCCGCGGTAATACGGAGGGTGCAAGCGTTATCCGGATTTATTGGGTTTAAAGGGTCCGTAGGCGGATCTGTAAGTCAGTGGTGAAATCTCACAGCTTAACTGTGAAACTGCCATTGATACTGCAGGTCTTGAGTAAGGTAGAAGTGGCTGGAATAAGTAGTGTAGCGGTGAAATGCATAGATATTACTTAGAACACCAATTGCGAAGGCAGGTCACTATGTCTTAACTGACGCTGATGGACGAAAGCGTGGGGAGCGAACAGGATTAGATACCCTGGTAGTCCACGCCGTAAACGATGCTAACTCGTTTTTGGGGCTTCGGCTTCAGAGACTAAGCGAAAGTGATAAGTTAGCCACCTGGGGAGTACGTTCGCAAGAATGAAACTCAAAGGAATTGACGGGGGCCCGCACAAGCGGTGGATTATGTGGTTTAATTCGATGATACGCGAGGAACCTTACCAAGGCTTAAATGGGAATTGATCGGTTTAGAAATAGACCTTCCTTCGGGCAATTTTCAAGGTGCTGCATGGTTGTCGTCAGCTCGTGCCGTGAGGTGTTAGGTTAAGTCCTGCAACGAGCGCAACCCCTGTCACTAGTTGCCATCATTCAGTTGGGGACTCTAGTGAGACTGCCTACGCAAGTAGAGAGGAAGGTGGGGATGACGTCAAATCATCACGGCCCTTACGCCTTGGGCCACACACGTAATACAATGGCCGGTACAGAGGGCAGCTACACAGCGATGTGATGCAAATCTCGAAAGCCGGTCTCAGTTCGGATTGGAGTCTGCAACTCGACTCTATGAAGCTGGAATCGCTAGTAATCGCGCATCAGCCATGGCGCGGTGAATACGTTCCCGGGCCTTGTACACACCGCCCGTCAAGCCATGGAAGTCTGGGGTACCTGAAGTCGGTGACCGTAAAAGGAGCTGCCTAGGGTAAAACAGGTAACTAGGGCTAAGTCGTAACAAGGTAGCCGTACCGGAAGGTGCGGCTGGAACATCTCATTTTAGAGCGTCTTTAGACGTAAAACAAAATTAGTGTCCTAGACACAAAGTACTTATTCAAAGTAAAGCTTTAGTTTTTTGTTTGGTTGGTTTATAAGTAAAAAGATAAAAGTAAAAAGAGCCAAGTAATTGGATCGTAAAAAATTACTCATTACTAATTACTTATAAATATATAAAAAATAAAACCCACTAGAAATTAGTAAAAGGGAAAGAGATTGAGAAATGGACAGGAGGAAAAGGATTACTTATTACTCATCACCCATTGCTCATACAAAGTCTCGTAGCTCAGCTGGTTAGAGCGCTACACTGATAATGTAGAGGTCGGCAGTTCGAGCCTGCCCGAGACTACTAATTAAGGCGGCTGGCAAATGGCTTATAGCTTATGGCAAAAAAGCCCGAAGCAATTAGCAATAAGCCAACAGCAACTAGAGGGGGAATTAGCTCAGCTGGCTAGAGCGCCTGCCTTGCACGCAGGAGGTCAAGGGTTCGACTCCCTTATTCTCCACAGTTTTGGAAGACTGATTTAAAAGTTACGGATGGAGCCAAAAACAACATCTGTTCATCAGTCGGAAAAGAAGAAATTAAGATCATTGACATTAACGGTAAAGACATCACAAAGAGAAAACCGAGCACTTATAAGTGCTTGAGTAACCTAAAAATAGGAAAGAAATCGTTAAGGGCGTATGGCGGATGCCTAGGCTTTCAGAGGCGAAGAAGGACGTGGTAAGCTGCGAAAAGCTCGGGGGATTGGCACACACGAATTGATCCCGAGATGTCCGAATGGGGCAACCCGGCTAGTTGAAGACTAGTCACCTCGTAAGAGGAGCAAACCCGGAGAACTGAAACATCTAAGTACCCGGAGGAAAAGAAATCGAAGAGATTCCGTAAGTAGTGGCGAGCGAAAGCGGATTAGCCCAAAAGCTTTTATATGTTTAATAGAATGTTCTGGAAAGAACAGCCATAGAGGGTGATAGCCCCGTATATGAAAGGCATATTTGAGTGATAAATGAGTAGGGCGGGACACGTGAAATCCTGTCTGAATATGGGGGGACCATCCTCCAAGGCTAAATACTCCTGAAAGACCGATAGTGAACAAGTACTGTGAAGGAAAGGTGAAAAGCACTTCGAATAGAAGGGTGAAATAGAACCTGAAACCGTACGCCTACAAGCGGTCGGAGCCCACAAGTTGGGTGACGGCGTGCCTTTTGCATAATGAGCCTACGAGTTAATTTTACTAGCGAGGTTAAGGACTTCAGGTCCGGAGCCGGAGCGAAAGCGAGTCTGAATAGGGCGCATAGTTAGTAGGATTAGACGCGAAACCTTGTGATCTACCCATGGGCAGGTTGAAGCTCTGGTAACACAGAGTGGAGGACCGAACCGGTTGACGTTGAAAAGTCTTCGGATGACCTGTGGGTAGGGGTGAAAGGCCAATCAAACTGGGAGATAGCTCGTACTCTCCGAAATGCATTTAGGTGCAGCGTCGCAAATGAGTTTATTAGAGGTAGAGCTACTGATTGGATGCGGGGGTTTCACCGCCTACCAATTCCTGACAAACTCCGAATGCTAATAAATGTTCTGCGGCAGTGAGGGCATGGGTGCTAAGGTCCATGTCCGAGAGGGAAAGAACCCAGACCAACAGCTAAGGTCCCCAAATATATGTTAAGTTGAAGCAACGCGGTTGGACTGCATTGACAGCTAGGATGTTGGCTTGGAAGCAGCCATTCATTTAAAGAGTGCGTAACAGCTCACTAGTCGAGCGGTCCGGCATGGATAATAATCGGGCATAAACATATTACCGAAGCTATGGATTTGTATTAATACATCTGGTAGGAGAGCATTCTGTTTGCGCCGAAGCAGTATCGTGAGGTATTGTGGAGCGGACAGAAAAGAAAATGTAGGCATAAGTAACGATAAAGGGGGCGAGAAACCCCCTCACCGAAAGACTAAGGTTTCCTCAGCCATGCTAATCAGCTGAGGGTTAGTCGGGACCTAACGCGAACCCGAAAGGGGTAGTGGATGGACAATGGGTTAATATTCCCATACTTGCTCACACTAAAAAGGGGACGGTTCGACGTAGCTATTGAAGACGGACGGAAGTGTCAAGGCCTAGCCTTCGGGCGAAGCTGTTATAGTGAAATCGGATCCAAGAAAAGCCGAAGTGAAGCAACCCGTACCAAAACCGACACAGGTGGTCGAGGAGAGAATCCTAAGGTGCTCGAGTGAGTCGTGGCTAAGGAACTAGGCAAAATAGTCTCGTAACTTCGGAAGAAGAGACGCCAGCAGCAATGCTGGCCGCAGTGAAGAGGCCCAGGCGACTGTTTATCAAAAACACAGGACTCTGCTAAATCGAAAGATGCTGTATAGGGTCTGACACCTGCCCGGTGCTGGAAGGTTAAGGAAGGGCGTTAGCGTAAGCGAAGCGTTTGACTGAAGCCCCAGTAAACGGCGGCCGTAACTATAACGGTCCTAAGGTAGCGAAATTCCTTGTCGGGTAAGTTCCGACCTGCACGAATGGTGTAACGATCTGGGCACTGTCTCAGCCACGAGCTCGGTGAAATTGTAGTATCGGTGAAGATGCCGATTACCCGCAATGGGACGAAAAGACCCTGTGAACCTTTACTATAACTTCGTATTGACTTTGAGTAAGTAATGTGTAGGATAGGTGGGAGACTTTGAAGCTGGCACGCTAGTGTTGGTGGAGTCGACGTTGAAATACCACCCTTTACTTACTTGGAGCCTAACTTCTTTAAGAAGGACATTGCGTGGTGGGTAGTTTGACTGGGGTGGTCGCCTCCAAAAGAGTAACGGAGGCTTTCAAAGGTACCCTCAGCACGCTTGGTAACCGTGCGTAGAGTGTAATGGCATAAGGGTGCTTGACTGTGAGACCTACAAGTCGATCAGGTGCGAAAGCAGGACATAGTGATCCGGTGGTTCCGTATGGAAGGGCCATCGCTCATAGGATAAAAGGTACTCCGGGGATAACAGGCTAGTCTCCCCCAAGAGCTCACATCGACGGGGAGGTTCGGCACCTCGATGTCGGCTCGTCACATCCTGGGGCTGGAGAAGGTCCCAAGGGTTGGGCTGTTCGCCCATTAAAGTGGCACGCGAGCTGGGTTCAGAACGTCGTGAGACAGTTCGGTCTCTATCTATTGCGGGCGTTAGATGTTTGAGAGGGCTTGATTCTAGTACGAGAGGACCGAATTGAACAAACCTCTGGTGTATCAGTTGTACCGCCAGGTGCACCGCTGAGTAGCTACGTTTGGAAGAGATAAGCACTGAAAGCATATAAGTGCGAAACTCGCCTCAAGATGAGACATCTTTTAAGGGTCGTTGGAGATGACAACGTTGATAGGCTACAGGTGTAAAGTTGGTAACAGCATAGCCGAGTAGTACTAATTACCCGTAGATTTATAGCCTATTGGTTATTACTAAAACAAGCCTTATAAGTGCAACACTGGTTTTGCCTTTGTGATGAAATTTACCGATAAAAAGCTCATGGCCAATGGCAATCAGCCAATAGCCAACAGCTATATACAACCTTTAGGGTGGTTTTAGCGGTGGGGCTCACCTGTTCCCATTCCGAACACAGAAGTTAAGCCCACCAGCGCCGATGGTACTGCGACAAGCGGGAGAGTAGGTCGCCGCCAGTTTTTATTTAAAAGTCTCATACAGTTATGTATGAGACTTTTTGCGTTTTATACTATTTACTATATACATTAAACCTCATTCATTTATTTGAATGAGGTTGTTTGATTTATGCTATACCTTAACCTCCCTTTTTGATATCGCTACTAATCCGCATATCTCATCCTAAAATAAAAATCAAAACTATTTAGTAATAAAGAAAACTAAATACACAAAGAGAAACAAAAACTTAAGTTCGACTGGAGTAAATACCAATTCTGGATAACATAAAAGCCTAGTAGAACTTCTTTTACAATATGTAGTTTACTTTTTACATATTCTATTTTGTCAGATTCTTTATATTATTAACTCGATGTATATAAAAAATATCTAAATACTGTGAGATATTTATTGTGCAGATTGGTAATTATTTTTATATTTAGCAACTGCAGATTGCACACAATAAGCATTGATATTACAGAAATATGAATGTACTGTTTTTATTTTTTGTAATTGTAATTATCGAACTAAAACCTAAAAATATACATGAAAAAAATCTCTACATTCTTATTTGCTCATTTAGCATTTTTATCTTTTTTTTCCCAATCGTGGAGTGTACAAAATCAAGTAATCTCACAAAATACTTCTTTTGCCAATGGGATAAGTATTGTAAATAATGATAATGTATGGGCATATGATTCTGGCACGCCTAAAAAGTATGCAAAAACTACCAATGGTAATGCAAGTTGGGTTTCAGGAGAACTTACTGATATTAGTACATATTATAATAGTATGAATATATCGCCATATGGAGTTGGTTTAAATAGCTTTTCTGCTGCAGATCATATGAATGCTTGGGTAATGCTTCAATATAATGATCCATATATGCATAATGATATTTGGAAAACTTCTAATGGAGGACTTAATTGGCAGAAACAATTTACTTTTTCACAACAGAATATAGGTGGTAAATTGGTGCATTTTTTTGATGCTAATACAGGTATTGCTTTGTCTCTAAATACCGAAGGATTTTATCCAAATGACAAATATGCAATATACAGAACAACAAATGGTGGAACAAACTGGACTCCAATAATGAATAGCCCTAATACACCTGGAACGGCAGCACATTATTATTACGGATTAGGTGATGCCTTATATTTTTGGGACTCAAGAGTAGGTGGATATAAAATTTTTAAAACCATCGACAGAGGTCTTAGCTGGACAGAAATATCTCATACTTTTGGAGGAAGTGATTGGAATTTAACTGCCTGGAGTGATATGAGTAAAGGAATAGTCGTGGAACAAAACCCTACCATATTCACTCCAATGAAGTTTTTAAGAACAACAGATGGAGGAGTAACATGGAACGAATTTACATCAACCGGAATACCGCTTTCATGGATTGGAGATATAGCTTATCTTCCTGGTACAAATATTTTAATTGCAGTAGGTCAGGATAGTAATATATCAAGTACACAGGGTTCATGGATAAGTACAGATAACGGAAATACATTCACGGCCATTGATTCTGGCATTTTCCACAGAAATGTAAGATGTTCGACAGGTGGTGTTTGTTATTCTGCAGGTCATAATCCATCACTTATCAAACCTATAATGTATAAAATGGATCTATCCTCCTATCTCAATACCGGAGAGAGAAATTTTGAATGGGAAGGTATTTTTCCAAATCCTGTTAAAGACGAAGTAAATATCAAGACACAAAAGGGGATTAAAACTTCCTCTTTATATGATATTTCCGGGAAATTATTATTCAAAACAGATCAGAAAAAGATAGATATGTCTTCTTTACTAAAAGGTGTTTATATATTAAAAGTAGAATTTAAAGATGGGAATACTGTTTCAGAAAAAATTATAAAACAATAGTAATTATTATTGGATTGATAAATAAAAAGCACCTAAAAAGGTGCTTTCGTCTTAAATAATATTTTTTAATCTGATCACGGATTTGAAATAATCAAAGTAGATGGAATGTCAGATAGCCATAAGCTTTTGGTATCAATCAGATTTTTCCAGCTTCTACTGCTGATCAACATGAGATCCTGAGAGTTTAAAAACTCTTTCTCTATTTTCTTCTCGTTATATAGAGTAATATGGTTGGGTGCAACTTGTTCGATACTTCTTATAAGCTCTTTTACTTCAATATTATTTCTAATTTGTCCCGCAACATCCAGAATAATGATTTGAGAATTATTGTTATTGATTAACCTTTTAGCGTATTCCAATAAATAAAAGTCGCTTAGATTAAAAATCGGAACAAATACTTTGTCAGCAGATTCAAATTCTTTTTCTACCATGATACCCACAGGAATATGCGTTTTATCAAGAATTTGTAATGTAAAATCGTCAAACGGCGAATTGTTGAATATATTTCCTTTACCTTTTACCGTGTTCAAAAGCTTTTCCGGATTTATAATTTTAGTTGTAAATCCTAATAATCTCCCTAATAAACTTCCTTCATACATAGACTTTCCAAGCATGATGAGAAGCAGGTCATAATTTCCTTTATTTGAAATACTGGTCAGATCATTTTCGATATCAGTTGAAGCCTTAAATAGCGTGGTAACTTTTAGTTTGAGATCATGAGACGTTTCAATTACATTTTTGAACTGCTCGTTTTCATATTCATCAATATCATAAGCATGCATTTCATTTACAGGAGCAATATTCATTGCTGTAATACTTTTGTTCCCATTCATTTTATTCGTAAAATCGTGGGCAAGCTTCAGCAATGTACTTCCGGATTCCGGATTATCAAATGAAAGCAGTACGCGATATTTAGAATCATTTTCATCATGAGTTTCCTCAATAGAATTTTTCTTGGATTTAAAAATATAATTAATAAGATCTAAAGCAGGACCTGTCATAAACGTTGTAAATAATGCCATGATGACTAACATCGCGAAAATTTCAGGACTTAAAACTCCAAGATCATAACCGATATTCAGGACAATAAGCTCCATTAATCCTCTTGTATTCATGAGAGCTCCAATCGTTAAGCTTTCTTTCCAGTTGATACCGAGGAACTTCGCCGTCAAAGCACTTCCCGCGAATTTACCGGCAACTGCGGTTAAAATAATAAACCCGGTAATCATCCATAAATGTCCGTCATTTAGGAGACCAATCTGTGTACGAAGTCCCGTAAACACGAAGAATAAAGGAAGTAAAAGCACTAACGCTACATCTTCTATTTTATCAATGAAAAGTGTACGGAATTTTGTGTTTTCCGGCATGATTGCTCCCGCCATAAATGCTCCGAACAAAGCATGAATCCCGATCACTTCAGTAGTATAAGCAGAAAGGATAAGAGTAAGGAAGAAAATAGCAACCATTGGTTTGTTAATGGTATTTTTTCCTGCCTGCAGATCTCCAATTCGCTTTAAAAAGGGCCTTACGATTTTGATCATCAAAAATACATAAGCAATAGCCATAAGAATTACATAAATGGAACTTGCAAAAGAACCAGCTTTTACAATAGCAATTACGGCAGCAAGAATACACCAGGCTGTAATATCATCGGCAGCAGCACAGGTAATAACAATAGTCCCTAACTTTGTTTTCTGAAGATTTCGCTCCTGAACAATTCTTGCCAATACAGGAAATGCGGTGATACTCATAGAAATCGCTATGAATAAAGCAAATGATGTAAACTGTATTCCATTAGGTGCGAACTCATGATAGATATAATAAGAAAGACCGATTCCCAGTGCAAAAGGTATAATGATACTTGCATGGCTAATTACGACGGCATCATGCGCTTTTTTTCTTAAAACGCTCAGATCAAGCTCCATTCCCACGATATACATGAAGAGAATAAGACCAATCTGACTCAAAAACTGCAGATTTCCCAATGATTCTTTAGGAAAAAGAAAAGCGGAAAATTCAGGAAAATACATTCCTAAAAGAGAAGGACCTAAAACAATCCCCGCAATCATTTCTCCAATTACAGTCGGTTGTTTTATTTTCATACAAACCCATCCAAAAAGTCTTGCTACCAGAATAATGGTAACGATTTGCGCTAAAAGGAGTGCTAAAGGATGATGTAAATTGGTTTTAAAAGCCTCAGAAAAATTGTCCCAGCTTGAGCCGTTATTTGTTTTCGTAATAATATTTTCCTTGATTTCCAAAGTCTGTCCCTCTGTCATGAAAAAATACATCAGACAAGAGAAAAAAGAAATGGTAACCACGTAGAAAATCAAATTTCTGTATTTTCCCAAATTCATAATTCCAATATTTTATGCAAAGTTGATAAGAATTTAATTATAATAAGTATTCTTCTTTTTAAAATGTAATCAATGTCATTAATAATGTAATGAAAATCTATTTAAAAGAATAGCCGATTCCGATGCCTATTTTCCAAACCCCATTTTGAGTGGCTGTTTTCGTATTGTAATATACGGGAAGCTGTAATGCGAGCTTTTTGTAGACAGCTGTTAAACCAACGCCGAGATTCGGTGTAATGACACTGTTTTTTGTTCCTGCAGACTGATCTTCTTTAATTCTAAGAGAAGGAAGCATTCCCAAAATTAATTTTAAGTCTTTGTTTTTGAAACTAATATTAGGACCTGTAAAATTGATATAAGCTCCATGATCAACGTATCCTGCAACTGCAATTCCGTCAAAAAAAGATGCTTTGATCTTAGAACCTGTTTCTTGTGAAAAACAAAAGCTGGAAATGAGTATTCCACCAGCATAAAGATATTTTTTCATGTATAAATCATTTAACCGGATGCAAAAGTACATGGGTAAAATAATTTAAAATGAAGGGTGTAATGAAACGGATAAATTCTGTAATAAAAGCAAGAACGTCTGGAAAATTTATTTTCCAAACATTTCCATTAATGAGTTTTTATACGTTTCTCCAATTTGTAATTTCAGGAAACTTTCTCCTTCTGTAGCAATGGTTGTAATAATTTCGTTGGTAGAAAATACTTTAATGGAAGCTAAGGCAATAATTTCTTTTTTGTTAACCTGGGCAAAATCTTTTGAAGGAAGCATCTCAAGAAGGTTTTTAAAATTCAGATTTTTTAAAACAATCGTTGTTCCGTCGTTCAGGATGATATCTTTGTCTCTGCTGTCGATTTCAGAAGTTTTTATGTAAGCAATCTGTTCCGTAAAAATAACAGTCTTACCAATATTGGTATTCCATTCGATAAAATTTTTTTTAGGAGCATTTTGAAGTAGCTCCTCAGCTTTTTCAAAAGCCTGTATCAAACGTTCTTTTTTTATTGGCTTTCTTACATAATCAACAACATTCAGGTCAAATGCTTCGGCTGCATATTCTTTGTAAGCAGTCGTGAAAATGATTTTTTTTGAATCCGAAATTAATTCAGCCACCTGTAAGCCATTCATTCCGGGCATTTCTATGTCTAAAATACAGACGTTGCAATCTAGGTTATGAATTTCATGTAAGAAAACTTTAGGATCATTAAATGCTCTTACAACCTCTACATTGTCAATTTGTTCACATAGAAGTTTTAAATAGCTGATTGCCAGTAATTCATCATCAAGAATAACGCATTTTATCATAGAACTCTCCCAGGTTGATTTTTAATTCTGCCGTGAATATACCGTTTTTTGAATTTTTATGAAGAGAATAATGATCATTATAGATCATTTTTAGCCGTTGATCCAAAGACTGACTTCCGAAACCGCTTTTCTCTTTTTCCAGCATATTTTTTAAAGAAGCTTTATTACTTACCTTCATCGTAAAAATACGGTCCTCAAGCTCCATCTGAATGGCAATGAAGGAATCCTGGGCTAGAAAGTCGGTATGTTTAAAGGCGTTTTCAATCAGATCAACAGAAATAAGAGGTGCAAAAACTTTCTCTTCGTAAATCTCATCAGACTTATTGATCTTAGATTTTATTCTGAAATCAAAAAGAGGATTTACTTTTATTTTATTAATCTCAATCAAACTTAAAGCAAAATTCAGTTCTTCTTTAGGGCTTACAAATTTGTTGTTGCTTTCATATAAAATATAATCCAGAACATTGGCAAGCTTGTCCAGTGACATATAGGTTTGATAAGCATGAGACTGAACAGAATTTAGAATGTTTTTAAAAAGATGCGGATTAAGCTTTGTTCCGATATGCTCAAGCTGAACCTCATTCAGCCTTTGTTCAATTATTTTATTGGCTTCCGAAAGTTTTGCATTCCGGATCTTAAATTTCTGATTCTGGCTGAATAAATAAATGCTTACTGTTACAAAAAAGAAAATAGCAAATACTCCAATGAATATCAGATAATCATGAATCATGTAGTAATTGCCTTCCATAGTTTATTTTATTAATTGTAACGATGTCATGCTGAACGGAGTCGAAGAATCTCAATATTGTTCTACAATAAGCTTAATTCTAACCATTAAGAGCATTAAGTAAGAAAAATATCAGAAATATTTTATAAAATTATTGATTGTTATTTGATTAGAACAACTCTTTTTAGAGCTTTTTTAAAATTCTTATTGTTAGAATAAATGTTATTTATTTTAATTTCTTCAAAGAATTCAAGGTCACATTTTCCTCACACTTTTCATAGATGATTTCGTACGTAGGATTTTTTTCAGGATAGACTAAAACATAATCCGGGCAAGGTTGTTTTTGTGCGTGACTTCTGTCAAAATCTACTTTTCCAAGAGTAATGATGCTATCTTTTAAGAATTTTTCATCGATTTTTAGCGTATTCATTTCTGTTTTAAAAGTTTCGGAATACTTAAAATCTTTAGACAAAGTTTCGGCAATTACCCGACTGTTGGGAAGGTAACCGCTGCAGCTTGCTCCTTTTTTATTTAAGACAAAAAATACAATGGCAAGTCCCGGAATGAGACCTATTAAGTAGAATTTAAGTTTTTTCATTAGAAAATTAAAAGATTGATATCATGATAAGTAAGCCCGAAACGATCGCAAATGATTTTTTTCGTGTGTCTGCCTTTGTACATATAAAGGCTTTGTTTCATTTCATTTTTGCGAACCAGCATATTTTCGAAACCGCCTTCTTCGTCATAATTTAAGATATAGGATAGAAAGAAATTGGAGATGGCTTTTGTTGTTGTTCTCGGCATTCTTGAAGTAAGATTCGGAAGTCCGCAGTGGATTACACCATGTTTAATGATATAAGGATCTTCCATAGTGGTAAGCTCAGAAGTTTCGATCACTTTTCCGTTGTCGATTGTAATATCAATGATGACGCTTCCTTTTTTCATTTTCATGACCATGTCTTCGGTCACAATTGGAGTCATATTTAACCTGGGAAGTGCACCGATAACGACATCTGCACGTCTTAATGCTTTACGGAGCTCTTTCGGATCTATGATCGAAGTAGGAACTCTGCTGTCTACAATAGTATGAAGTCTTCTCAGTTTCGAAAGTGAATTATCAAAAACTCTTACACTTGCACCTAAACCGATGGCAGCTTTTGTAGCGAATTCACCCACAATTCCGGCACCTAAAACGACTACTTCAGCAGGTCTTACCCCTGTAATTCCGCCTAACATTAAACCATTTGATAACGCTAAAAGCTCAGAGGCATACAGAATGGAAACTGTTCCTGCAATTTCACCCACTAGTCGTACTAAAGATAACTGCTTATATTCATCAACGATAAATTCGAAAGCGATGGCATTTACTTTTTTCTCTGCCAGTTTTAAGAAATAATCCTTATCCCGAAGATTAATCTGAAGTGCTGAAACCAGATAGGTATTGGGTTTCATAAATTCAATTTCGTCTTCTGTAGGCGGATTGATTTTTAAAATTAAATCCTGTCCGAAGGCTTCTTTCGGATCTTTTGTGATTCTGGCACCTGATTCAGAGTATTGTATATCTGTAAAAAACGAACCTTCTCCGGCTCCGGATTCTATAATAATTTCATGGCCGTGTTCTACCAAAACCTGCACAGCATCTGGTGTAATACAGGTCCTCCTTTCATTAAGACAGGTTTCTTTAGGGACTCCAATACTGAACTGTTTACCTTTTTTTATAACTTCAAGCTTTTCTGCTTTGGGGATCAGTTCCTCCTCAGTGAAAGGGGTGAAAATATTCGTAGTACTCATTTTAAATTATATCTTACAGATAATTATTTTTCAATTGAATTCAATATGCAAAGATACATAATATTTAATCGAATGAGACTTCTCTGTTTTCTCCGGTATTTACAATACTCATTTCGTGGTATGTAAGCCCGTAAAGCTCATCTTCATATACTTCCGGCCATTCGATGATGCAAAGAAAAGCATTGTCAAGATATTCTTCAATTCCGATATCATAGACTTCTTCTATATTTTTTAAACGATACAAATCGAAATGATAGACTTTTCCTTTTGGAGTGTTATATTCATTCACAATAGAATAGGTTGGAGAATTGACTTCATCAGTACTTCCCAAACTTTTAAGCAAAAATTGTGTGAAAGTGGTTTTTCCGGCACCTAAATTTCCTTTTAAAAGGAAAATATTATGCTGTAACTGAGGAATAATGGTATCGACTATGTTTTGCCAGTCTTCTATTGTATGTATGGTGTAGTTCATTACTTATTATTTACATTTTTCTCGTACAAATTTAAGAAATGTCTGGCTCTTGCTTTCGCCTTTTCGGGGTTTCTATGTCGGTTATTTTGACTAGGGGCTTCGTAGAGTGCCAATATTTCCCCCATTTCTAGTTGTGTTAAATCTTTTGTTTCTTTATTAAATAGTGATTTTGAAAGATTGTGTACACCTTTTCTATTTTCTAAAAAATCAAAATGATTAAAGTTAAATTCTAAACAATCTCGTTGATTATAATGCTGCTCTAAATATCTTGCCACTAAGAATTGATCTATTGATTGTTTGTTTTTAATTTCTAAAATTGGAAATATCTTGTAAGCCATTTGATTGCATGGACATTCTTTTCTTTGTGAACTATCAGAATTCACTAAGGCTGAAAGGACATAATTCCAAGAATTTTCTGATAAAGAGTTGGGGAAAACGGTATTATAAAAATTTGAAAAACTAGCCGGAATTTTTTCACTGCTTCTTATTTCATAGGTGATCATTTTTTTGTCGGCATCATTAATAATAAACCTTCCTCCAAATTCGAAATACAAAAGAAAAATTAGTACTGAAGAAATTATAATGAATAAAAATCCTTTTAAATATTTCATGGTGTAAGTTTCAAATTTTTTCAAAAATAACTAAAAATAAAATTACTTATAATCATAATTTTACGGATAATGCAGAGTTTTTGATACTAAGATTCTATATAAAATTGTATATTTTTGTAGCATGATTTCCAAACAGACCATAGATAAAATATTCTCAACAATACGTGTAGAAGAGATTGTTGGCGAATATGTGCAGCTGAAAAGGGCAGGGTCTAATTATAAAGGACTCAGTCCGTTCCATGATGAAAAATCTCCGAGTTTTGTAGTTTCACCAAGTAAACAGATCTGGAAAGATTTCTCAACGGGAAAAGGAGGAACTGCAATCTCTTTTTTAATGGAAATCGAAAACTTCACGTATCCTGAAGCACTTCGTCACGCTGCAAAAAAATACGGAATCGAGATCGAAGAAGATCAGAAAGATTTTTCTGAAGAAGCAAAAAATGCACAGTCAGAAAGAGATTTATTATACAAAATTCATGAAGTTGCCAATGATTTTTTCCAAAATTTCCTTTGGGAGGTCGAAGAAGGAAAGGCAATTGGATTATCTTATTTTAAAGAACGGGAGCTTCGGGATGATATTATTAAAAAATTTCAGCTTGGATATTCTCCGGAAAAGAAAAATGCGTTTACAGCATATGCTTTAGAAAAAGGATATTCCAAGGAAATTTTAGAAAAATCCGGACTTTCCATCTTTCCGGAAAATACACCTGCTGGAGTTGACCGTTTTCGTGAAAGGGTCATTTTTCCGATTCATAGTTTTTCGGGAAGAGTATTAGGTTTTGGAGCCAGAATCCTGAAAAGTAATGTCAAAACTGCAAAATATCTCAACTCTCCGGAGACGGAAATTTATCATAAATCGAATGTATTATATGGTTTAAACCAAAGTAAGCAGGCGATTTCGAGAAAAAATAGATGTCTTTTGGTGGAAGGATATATGGACGTGATTTCACTTCATATGTCAGGAATTGAGAACGTTGTGGCTAGTTCCGGTACTTCTTTAACCACAGAGCAGATTAAGCTGATCAAAAGATTGACGGAAAACGTTACGATCCTTTTTGATGGTGATAATGCCGGAATTAAGGCCAGTTTCCGAAGTATCGATATGCTTTTGACAGAAGGAATGAACATCCGTGTTCTTCTTTTCCCAGATGGTGATGACCCGGATTCTTTCGCTCGAAAACATTCTCAGGAATATGTAGAGAAATTCATCGAAAATGAGGCGATGGATTTTATTGATTTTAAGGCAGAAATTCTTTTAAAAGAAGTTGGTAATGATCCTATTAAAAAGGCTGAAGCGATCAGGGATATTGTAAAGTCGGTGGGTTTTGTTCAGAATGCTTTAAAAAGAGAGGTTTACCTAAAAGAAGTTTCCAATAAATTTGGGCTTTCCGAGCAGAGTTTATTCAATGAGCTGGATGTTCAGCGCCAGGTGACTCAAAATCAGAATCAGCACGTTCAGCAGCAGAAGGAAAATGCAGCTCCTGTGAAAATGGAGATTGTGCCTTTGGATGAAGAAAAGGGAGATCCGTTTTTGTATGATGTTTTATTCATGGAAAATAAACTGGTAGATCATATGCTGATGTTTGGAGATGTGGTTCTGAAAAGGAAAGATGATCATAATGAAGAATATCAGATTACCGTTATAGAAGAAATTCTGCAGCATTTTGAAGAAGAGCATTATGAATTTTTAGTAAAAGGAAATGAAATGATCATTGGTCAGGTAAAAGAAGGCATTCAAAATGATGAACTGAGAAGCGGAAACTTTTTTGTATCTTTTATGGATGAAGAGATTACCTCAAAAGTTGTGGATGCATTAATCCCGTTGGATGATCTTGAAAACTGGGCATCCAGAAATATTTATCCGCCCAATTATGGTGATAAAATTGCTGAGCAGGTGAAAGGCGATGTACTGCTTCATAAATACAGATACATCGATTATTTAATAAAACAGACCGCTGTTGAGCTTGATGAACACAGGGATTCTGATCCTGTAAAGTATTTTGAGCTTATTCAGAAAATAACGTTGCTGAAACAGGCTTCCATACGTTTGAGTGATATTATTGAATATTCTCCGATTAAAGGAATCTATGGAGACAGAAAAAGATAATAAGACAAACTGCTTCATAATAGTTTCTCTTCTGTGACAAAAAGTCTTATATAATTTTAGGAATAAAAGTTGTAATTTAAACTTTGAAAAAATTTAAAATAATACCAATAGAAATATGGACATTAAAAAAGAATTCAGAGATTTCTCTGTAAAGCATTTAGGAAACAACGGTTTGGTAACCGATCAGTATATGGGAATGTATGGACCGACAAATCTGACGCCATACATTATGGAAGAAAGAAGATTAAATGTTGCCCAGATGGACGTTTTTTCACGCCTGATGATGGACAGAATTATCTTTTTGGGAACAGGTATCGATGATCAGGTTGCTAATATTGTAACAGCTCAGCTTCTATTCTTAGAAAGTGCAGATCCTTCCAAAGATATCCAGATTTATATCAATTCTCCTGGTGGAAGTGTATATGCGGGATTAGGAATTTATGACACCATGCAAATCATTAAGCCTGATGTAGCTACGATCTGTACAGGAATTGCAGCTTCAATGGGAGCTGTATTATTGGTTGCAGGTGAAAACGGTAAACGTTCTGCTCTTAAACATTCAAGAGTGATGATTCACCAACCTTCAGGAGGAGCTCAAGGGGTGGCTTCTGATATGGAGATCAATTTGAGAGAGATGTTGAAGCTGAAAAAAGAATTATACGACATTATTGCTGAACATTCAGGACAAACTTACGACTGGGTAGAAAAAGCATCTGACAGAGATTACTGGATGACTTCTGAAGAAGCAAAAGGTTACGGAATGGTAGATGAAGTACTACAGAGATCTAAAGAGAAAAAATAATTTTCTTTAAAGAAATAATAAAAAACACATCAAATATATTTGATGTGTTTTTTTGTCTAATTGTATGTAGAGCTAAATTTAAAATACAATTATTATTGAATTCAAGATAAGTTTATACTCATTATCTACTTTCGCATGCAATAAAAGTAAATAATGAAAAAATTCTTATTGCCTGTTTTTGCTTGTGTGGCTTTGGCTGCCTGTAGCAATGACGAAAATATGATCAATCAGGATATTGATTATTCTAAACTTCCGCAGGAGTTTCCTTTTTCAACATTAAAAACTTTGAATGGAGTAAATATCATTAATGGTGGTTTTGGTTCTGGAGCAACGGCACATCCGACTCAAAAAGGAGAATTCTATGTGATTACCGACCGTGGTCCGAACGTAGCCTACTCGAATGGAATTAAAATTCTGGTTCCGGATTTTACTCCTACTATTATGCATTTTAAAATCAATGCAGAAGGAAAGATTGAAGTGATTAAATATATCAAACTTAAAAATCCTTCAGGACAGCCGATTACGGGACTTCCAAATCCTGTAGGAATGGGAAGTACGGGAGAAATTGCTTATGCTGCAGACGGAAGTGTTTTAGGAACAGATAATTATGGATTGGACAGTGAAAGTATTGTTGCCGCAAAAGACGGAACATTCTGGGTTTCTGACGAATACGGACCTCATATTGTTCATTATAGCGCAGATGGAGTAGAGCTGGAAAGAATCAGTCCGATTGGTTTAAATACAGGAACTAGAAAACTGCCTGCTGTTTTTGCCAAAAGAAGACCTAACCGCGGAATGGAAGGAATGTGTATGACACCGGATGGAAAAATGCTGGTAGGAACAATGCAATCTACCATGTACGTGCCGACAAAAGCTTTGGCAACGAACACTACTTTAACAAGAATCGTGACTTTTGATCTGGTGACAGGTCAAACTAAACAATATTTATACAGACAGGATGGAGGAGCTTCAGATTCGGTTTGTGAAATTACACCTGTTACCAACACTGAATTTTTAGTGATTGAAAGAGACGGGAATTTTGGTTCTGCAGGTGGGCTTAAAAAAGTGTACAGAATCAACTTAGCTAATGCTTCGGATGTTTCCGGAACAGATTTAACGGCTGTAGACGGTATGAAGATCAATGGAAAAACCCTTGAACAATCTACCTGGGATGAAATCAGTGCAGCAGGATTAAAACCTGTGACCAAAACATTAGCGGTTGACTTGGTTGCGAAAATAGGGTATGAGCACGATAAGTTTGAAGGAATTGTGTATTTAGGAAATAATAAACTGGCTGTTTTCAACGATGATGATTTCGGGGTAGCAGACGACGGAAACGGAAATCCTAAAACAAAGACTTTACCTAAAACAGGTAAACAGGATAAAGGTGAAATGTATATAGTCGATATTCAATAATTAGATTTTTTGAATCGGCGGCATCTTCGATGCCGCCGATTTTGTTATATACTTTCGTTTTCGTTAAGTTTTTTCTTTTTAAAGAAAATTCTATGGACCAAAAAAGTTTGTAATAAAACATTTCCAATTAATGCTAATATTGATTGATAAACCGGGATCGGTGCATAAAATGGTAATAATTTGTTAAAAAAAATTGCTGGTGAACTGGCCAAAAATTTTATTAAAATAAAAGGATATTTCAGATAATTAGGTTCAATATCAATTAAAAATTGATCATACACAAAAACATAAATAATATCAAACAAAAGTATTCCGAAAAATAAGAAAATAAATTTCTTCATATTTTTGATTTAATAAAACTTTATTTTTAACTAAAAGCCTCAATAATCTTAGAGAAATCCTCTAATTTCAAAGCTGCTCCACCGATAAGACCTCCGTCAATATCAGGTTGAGAGAAAATTTCTTTTGCATTATCTGGCTTTACAGAACCTCCGTAAAGGATAGAAACTTCGTCAGCAACTTCCTGTCCGTATTTTGCAGCGATGATGCTTCTGATATGAGCATGAATTTCCTGAGCTTGCTCTGGAGTTGCAGTTTCACCAGTTCCAATCGCCCAAACCGGTTCGTAAGCAATGACTACTTTTTTAATTTCTTCGGCAGAAAGTGTGAAAAGAGCAACTTCAGTCTGGTTTTTTACCACTTCAAAATGTTGTCCTGCTTTTCTTTGCTCTAAAGTTTCACCGTTGCAGTATACAGGAATTAATCCTCTATCTAAAGCCAATTTTACTTTTCTGTTGCAGTGAGAATCTGTTTCACCGTGGTATTGTCTTCTTTCAGAATGTCCGATTAATGATCCTGTTGCATTGATAGACTCAAGCATATCAGCAGAAATTTCTCCAGTATAAGCCCCGCTTTCGTGCTCACTCATATCCTGAGAAAATACCCCGATTTCATCCTGTTCGAAGATGTCTTTTGCCATCATTAAATATAATGTAGGAGGAGCGATCCAAACTTCGCAGTTGGTCGTATTGTTGTTTTTATATTCCAGTAACTGAGTCATTAACTGTTGAGCATCAATTACATTTTTGTTCATTTTCCAGTTTCCTGCAACTATTTTTCTTCTCATAGTTTTTTATTTTGAAAGTTAGATTGTTAGAGGTTAGAAGTTAGTATTTTAACTAATTTCTACTTGTAATCTCTAAGTTCTCAATTAATTAATATTCCACAAATTTTTTAAAAGCTTATAATACGTATGCTCTGCATCAGTGACTACATTGTCCGCTTTTATTAAAGACTTTGCAAACTGTACAAATTTTTCACGCTCATCCTCTGTTGAATCTTCATGAAAGCATCTTGCGTGAAATTCAAAATGATCTTTCCATTCTTCAGGCTGTAAAAGAGCCAGCGTTTCAAGCTCATTATCCAGGTTCATTCTGAAAGGGAACTCATCTGCCAGATATTGCTGAATAAGTAGTCCTTCTTCAGGAGCAAATTCTCCGTCTACAGAAGAAAGTATCATTAATAAATGATAACCCGCAATAGGTTTATTTGATTTTTGCATTCTTACAATGTTATAATTAAAAATTAGTGTTTAAGTTTTGCTCATGCAGAGGATTAGTTTAGATAATCCTTTGCAGGAAGTTTGTCTGTAATTTTCCCGTTTTCAAGGATCAGTACAGAAGGATTGCTTCTGGCAATTGTTTTAATAGCTGTTCCGTCCATCATTGCATTCGGAATCGTTTTGAAAGTTGTGGCAATGGTCGAAACTCCGTACACAACCGTAGCTCCCTGGGATTTTGCTTTTGCTTCCACCTGTTTTAATAGTTCAGGAGAAACATCTTTAGGAGCATATGAAAATATCAGAATCGCTTTAGGAGCATGAAGAATGCTTTCAGTCAGCTCAATACCGGTAGGATCTTCAATCTTGAACTTTACAATTTCAGATTTATAGCCCTGTTTTATTAAAACAGATTGGTTTTTTCCTTCTTCAATTTTCCATGGAGAACCTTCTGCCCAATATTTGGTTTCTTTGATATAATCGTCCTGATTAATCTTTAAAACTTCTCCAGTTTTCTCATTTTTAAGGCTGTAAAAAGTCTTATATTCCGAAGGGTTTTTGCTGATTTTCTGTTTCTCGGCCTGTATGTCTGTTCCGATTTTGTAATCACGGAAATCGATAAGAGGTTCATGAATAATTCCGTGGGCTCCGATCAGGATCATTACTATGGAAAATAAGCCTAAAAGGATATATTTGAATGTATTGGATTCTTTCTTAGGATTGTAGCTGTAAGAATCTTTTTTCTTAAACTCTTTTCTGTATAAAATAAATACGACGATTAAACCGACTAAAAGCACGACATCTTTAATAAAACTTTGCCATGGAGTAAATTTTATTGCATCTCCAAAACATCCGCAATCCGTTACTACGTTGAAATAAGCGGAATAAAAAGTAAGGAATCCAAAGAAAATACAAAGCGCAATCAGTGAAGACAGCGTAAATTTTAATTTTAACTTCAATAAGAGCATGAAGCCTAATAAAAGCTCTAACACGACTACAATAATTGAAAAAAGCAACGCAAATTTCTCAAAAAACGGCATATTGAATACAGAAGGTGAGAAGTATTCTTCCATTTTGAAAGAGAAGCCCACTAAATCAACTGCTTTTACAAAGCCGGAAAGAATGAAAATAATCGCAATAACGAAGCGTAATAAAGCTTTCAACATATTAAATAGTTTTTGGTTCGGTTTTTTCTTCTTTTTCAGAGAATTTTATTAAACAAAAGACTGCATAATTAAGCATATCAAAATAATTGGCGTCTAAACCTTCCGAAACAATGGTTTTCCCCTGATTATCCTCAATTTGTTTTGTTCTTAAAACCTTTTGATAAATTAAATCGGTGATGGAAGAAATTCTCATATCTCTCCATGCCTCACCATAATCATGGTTTTTTCTTTCCATCAAAGCTTTTGCTTCATTGGAATACTTATCATAAAGGTTTAAAATTTCTTCTTTATTTTCGCTGAAATCATTGGCAAGACCTTTTTCAAGCTGAATAAGCCCGATAATGGAGTAGTTAACAATCGCAATAAATTCGTCTTCTTCACTTTCCTCCACCATTTTTTTATCAGTCATTTGTAAAGTGCGGATTCTGTTGACTTTAATATAAATCTGATCGGTAATTGAGCTGGGTCTTAATACTCTCCAGGCTGCACCATAGTCTTGCAGTTTTTTACCGAACAAATCACGACACTGACTGATAATTTTTTCGAATTGTATTGATGTCTTTAGCATAAATTCTCTTAATCTTTCAAAGATACAAAATAGGTTTTAGGTAGCAGGAATTGGTACTTAGTTTTTTAGGTGAAAGTTAGATTAGAAAAGGAGGAAGTTAGTATTTTTGTATATGCAAAATATTTCATCATCTATCCATGAACATTCTTTAAACTGTAATGGAAGATTAGTCGATTTGTCTTCGCCCAAAATTATGGGGATCCTGAATCTTACTCCCGATTCTTTTTCAGATGGCGGAAAATTCAATAATGAAACCTCAGCAATGAAGCATGCTGAACAATTATTAAAAGAAGGCGCTGAAATTATTGATATTGGACCGCAGTCAACACGCCCGAACGCAAAGTTTTTAAGCAGTAAAGATGAAATTGAAAGAATTGGAAATGTAATTTCTTTAATCAAAAAAGAATTTCCTGAAGTTCTGATTTCCTTAGATACTTTCTACGCCGAAACGGTGAAATTCGGTTATAATGAAGGCATTGATATTATTAACGATATTTCCGGAGGTCAGTTTGATGAAAATATGTTTGAAACTGCTGCTGAAATCAAACTTCCTTATATTTTAATGCATGTAAATCCTTCTTATGAAACCATGCATGATAAAATAAAATTTCAGGATATTACATTATCTGTTAATCAATATTTCTCTGAAAAAACAAAAGAATTATTAGAAAAAGGAATTAATGATATCATTTTAGATCCAGGTTTTGGATTTGGAAAAACAGTAGAAGATCAGATGAAGATGATTGAAGAGGTCAGATATCTTGGTTTTGGGGAATTTCCTCTGTTGATCGGAATTTCAAGAAAATCGTTTATTTATAAACCGTTGGGAAAATCTCCTTTGGATATTAACGAAGAAACACAGAAACTTCATATGAAAGTGCTGCAGCAAGGAGCTAAAATCCTCCGTGTACATGATGTAGCTGAAGCGAAGAAAACGGTTGAAGAGTTTTTGAAATAATTTTACTTAAAGGCACATTGTCATTCTGACAAAGGAAGAATCTATAGAATATCAAAAGATTCTTCATTCCACTCCGTTTCATTCAGAATGACATTGTACACAATATTTTTTAGTTTAAATCAGCTAGTTTATCAGCAAACTGCTTTGAGAACTCTTTTCTGTCTTCCTCCATTTTTTCTTTTGTGGAAGGAAGAATATAATTGAAAAGGATTTTGTCTTCACCATCAAGAAAAATAATTTCTTTCTCATTTCCATCAATCATCTGGGCAAAAATTTCCCACATGGAAGTGTCCTTTAATTTTAATAATTCGAAAAACTGATCTGCTTTTATTTCTATTTTCTGCATATGCTGATTTTAAAATTCTAATAATTTGAGCTTAAACTGTATCGCAAAATTTTGCTTAAAGTTTGGTGTTGTATAATAACCGACCCTATAAAATAATCCCAAGTTAAAATAACTGGAAAGAAAATTACTCCATTCCAATCCGACTTCCTGATACAATCTGTTGAGTGTTCGATATCTGAAATCATGATATTCGGGATGTTCCATATTACCGATGGTTCCTCGAAGTACAAAGTCGAAACTTGAAATATTCTGCCCGAAGCTTTTAAAATACCAGGGAAGCTTGTGGGTTAAATAATACGCTGCAAATTTGTCAGTATAATATTTTCCACCTTCAAGAGTTGCAAAACCAAGATAGGAGGTAAGGTTGAAGTTGAAGTCATTTCTTGTGGAAGCCAGTCCGTTCATTGTAAAGTTCTTCCAGATCGGAGCTCCCCCAAACACCATTCCTCCGTAAAGCCTTAAGCCCGTAGTTCCCAACATGGTTTTTAAATTGTAGAGAAAAAGCAGATCAAAACGGGAATAATTAAGATCTCCTCCGAACAATTTGTAGCTTTGTTCATAATTCAGATAAAATTCAGGATACTTCTGATCCAATAACGATTTTCCCTGCGGAGTCATAATATTGGTAGAGTTCGGAGAATATTTTAAAGTGACCAAAGTATTGAAGTTATCAAAAGCAGCGCCTTTGTCTCTGAAGTCGTAATCAAACATTGCTCTTTCTGAATTTCTTCTTACTGTGGAAACCAAAGTCACTGCATTGGTTAAATCATTTGTATAAGAGACTGAGAGCCCTTTAAACTCAAAATATCTGCTGTTATTAAGATTATTCCCATAGTTTGAAGTCCGCATCTTGAAGCTCCAGAGTTTTCGGTAAAATTCCCCCGAAGCCGTTACATCATTATAATGTTCAATACGGAAAAATGAATTCTTTTCTAAAGTAGTTTTAATGTCAAGCCCAATTCCATATTTCCACTGATCATCTTTGAAGCCATAAGCAAAATAATAGTCGGGAGAAAAATAAGGATTGAAATTTTCATTGAGTTTTGCTTTTAGTCCAACCCTAAATCCTTCATAAGCGTTGTAATTGACAATTTCATCAATCGCAAAGTCGAAGTTTCCTATCCGTATCTGTCCGTTTAACAGTCCGGATAAGATCTGTGCTTTATTGTCAATATTATAAATCTTTCCAAGGCTGTCTATCGTTGCATAGGTATTGGTTTCCCTTTCAGTCAAAGGATCTGTTCTGTATTGGTTTAATGTTTTTCCGTCTGCATTTTTTACGGTAAACGTATAGCCTTTGAAATCGCTTTTGTTTTGCTGGATAGGAGACTGAAAATCAAAATATCTGGAAGTCAGAAAAGCATAAGTGCCAAAACTTTTTTTATCCTTTTTCTCATGTCTTTCCTTGTTCTCTTCTTCCATGACCATATTGCTCATCTTCAGCTTTACAGTTTCCTGGGCGAGAAACCATTTATTGCTGTAGAAAACCCATGTACTGGTAACGATACCGTCGTTTTTGTTTTTACTGAAATTTTCAATCTTTTTAATACCATAAGTTTCGGTATCAATATATATGGCTCCGTTGTATTTTCTTTTTTTGTCGTTTTTCTTATAATTAACTTCCCGGAAACGGATGACAAAATTTTTTCTTCCGTCCATTTCTACCGTGTCAGTAAGGAAAAATCTATAAAGTCTCCTGTTTTCGTATTTTATCTGATCTGGAACGACATCTCTGTTACTTTGCTGAAGCGCAAGCATTTCGTAAATGGGCTGCTTAAGACCGGAGATCCTGTTGTCCAGAATATTAATCTTTTCGCCATATTTTTTAGAGTACAGAAATTCCTGAGCTCTCTCCCAAAGGAAAAGTTTGCTTTTTGAAAATATCTGTCGAACGGTAATATTATTGAGAGAATCCTGTTCTCTTTTCTTCTTAAAAAGAGTATTGTCAAAAAATTTTTTAAACTGTGAAATACTGTCTTCATCGATGTCTAACGAAACTTTTTCGTAAGATTTATAAGAATAAGAATCCAGCGATTTGGGAGAGTTTTCTCTGAAAAGGGCGTTTACTTTTTTTAAAATTTCTAAGGCTCTAGGATCACTTTTATCTTCAATGATAACGGTTTCAATGGATGTGATTTTTGATTGTGAATAACCAAAAACATACATGAACAAGCATAGAAACAATAAAATCCTTTTCATAAAAAACTTTTCAAAATTAGTGATATTTATGGTTCTGGAAAAGTTTTGTTAATTGATATTAATATCATGTTTTATAGGAATTATCTTTTAAAAATAAAATACTCCCGGATTTCCGGGAGTATTTTATTTGGCGATCTGAGAAACAAAAGTAATTGCTTTCATCTGGAGATCTTCCTTCGATAGCTTATTATTTTCGAATTCAAGGGAGGTAAACTGTCCGTTTTCTCTTGCCAGTAAGGCATAGCCATTATATTTTTTTCCTCTGTACTGATAGGTATATCCTACGAATTTGGAATCGGGTTCATCAAGCTTCAGTTTTATATTGGCAATATTTTTTTTCTTTTTTAATGCTTTAAAATTATCCATCATACCATCTTTAGAAGAATATGCATGGAGAAATATGCTTGTATTATCAGGAAGCTTTACGGCCAGTTGTAAAGAATCATCATGATTTTTCTGAATAAAGCTTTTAGGTTCTACACTTATTTTTGAAGTAAGGTCTACAGGAACCAAAGTATCACTTTTCACCTTTACAACACGGAAAATTGCTTTTTCTGCTTCATTAAGTTTATTGATACTGTCATAATTTTCGTAAAATAAATCATTGGATTCATCAGTATTACTTTGCAAATCCTTATTTCTGTAATTCTGAATAAGAGAATTTACATTCTCATAGCTGGTATCAGAATATGAAGATCTGTTTGAGGTTTTACTGCATGTGATAGCAAGCCTTATCACCGCAAATAAACAAACAGCAATACTTAAAATCGTTTTCCAAACGGGTCTTTCATTCATTATTTCAGATCTTCTTTAGTGAGGACGATTTCTTTAATGCTTTTTCCCTGGGAGTCTGTGTATTTATAGATAAGATTTTTTACTCCCAATCTCTCGGTTTGGGAAAAAATCTGCTGAATCTGCGGTGATCTCAGCATTTCATCTTTCACAATCTGTTCAGCACCTTCTATCTTCAGCAATTTTTCGAAACTTTCAGGAACCTGGGCTAAATAAACAATATTACTTTCTTCATCTGCTTTGATGCTCATGATTTTTATTCCCGATGACGAATCCTCAGACGGAAGATTTTTATTGAAGATATCAAGAACAGCATTAAGTTGATCAGGTCCGGAGCTTCCTTTAGCAATCGATTTGAGTTCGTTTCCGGCATCTCCTTTTATATTTTTGTTGTCAAGCACTTCATCTGCCAGAAGTCTTGCACCAACACCATAAATTTTAACATTAAATTTTACTCCTTTGTTAAGAAGCTCCTTTCCTATGGGCTCACTTTTAATAGCTTGCCCTATCAGTTGCGGAAGTGATGTCTTGATCATATCAGCTTGAATATCGTCGCCTGCTTCATTGGATGTATTGACTTCTATGGTGATTTCATCATTGCCGGAATTGATGGCTTTGGTTGACTTGATCATGGAGTTGGTCATCATAGAAGATGATCTGTTGTACATGTCTATAAAGTTCCTGATTTTGTCATTTTTGGATTGACATGCTGTAATAAGTATGGCTGTGAAACAGACAATGATTATTTTTTTCATGATTATTTTTTTGAAAGATAATAAAAAAACAGAAACCGGCAAGTTTCTGTTTATAATTTTACTCTTTATGAGAGATAAGCTTAATTTAAAAGATTAAATTTAATTTTTATCCCAAAATTATCTTTAAACTGAGACGTCTGATAATAGCCTAGTCTATAAGAGAAGCCTACTCCAAAGCTTCTGCCCAGGAATCTATTCCAGGTTAATCCGACTTCCTGATAATAATGATCTAAAACCTGAAACTGGAACTGATGATTTTCTCTGTTTTTTAAATTCCCGATAGCAGCTTGGTATTCAAGATCGATACTGGAATATCTTGCTCCGATAGTTTTGAATCTGAATGGTAGTGACTGCGAAATTTTAAAGGCTGCAAATTTATCAGCAAAAAATGTTCCTGAAGGCATCGTTGCAAATCCTAAATTGGAAGGTGTACTGATGTTGGAGTACCAGTGGTCTACGTTCGCATCATTTTGTCCCGCAATTTCAAAATTTTTCCATATCGGGGCATTTCCTGAAGAAATTCCTCCGAAAAGCTTAATATTGGTATATCCTAATTTAGATCTGAACTGGTGGATAATTAAGGCGTCCAATCTGCTATAATCCAAGTCTCCGCCTAAAGCTTCAAATCCTTTTTCGTAGTTCATGAAGAGTTGAGGATATCCTTTTTCATAGGTATATTTTCCGCTTGGTGTCATGATATTTTTATCATTCGGAGCGAATTTTAAAGATAATGTTGCACTTGTGTTGTCAAAACTGTTTCCCAGATTCTTATACTGATAATCGAAAAGAGCTTTTTGTTTTTCTTTATTTGCGGTAACTTTCACACTTAGCGAATTGGAAATATCATACAGGAATGAAGCTCCCCATTTCTGATTCTTATAAAAAGTACCATTGTGAAGATCCAGATTCATATCCGAAACTTTCATCATCATATCCCACATATTGTTGCTGAATCTTCCTGCTGCGAAAACATCATCTACATAATCAATTCTGAAAACAGAAGTTCTTTTCTGAGATAATTTTACATCTAACCCTAAACCGTATTTCCAGGTATGATCTTTGAATCCGTATCCGAAATAACCATCAGGAGAAAATGTTTTGTTGAAGTTTTCATTCAATTTCAGACCTGCACCTAAACGTACCCCTTGATATTTATCGTAGCTGAAAAGCTTCGTAATATCAAAATCAATCATTTTATAACGGATATTTCCTCGCATCAACTGCGTTAAAGTGTTCAGTTTTTTTTCAAAATCGTTCTTCTGAACAAAGCTGTCAATTTTAGTATATGTTGCACTTTCTCGGGCGGTAAGGCTGTCTGTTCTGTATTTTTCCAAAAGGCTTCCGTCGGAATTTTTCATTTCAAGAGAATAACCTTTAAATTCAGAAGCTTTTTGTTCTGCATTAATGTCAAAATCAAAGAAACGATTCTTCACATACAGATAGTTTCCGAACTTCTTTTTATTATACTTAGGCTTCTCTCCGGGCTTTAAACTGTCTTTTTTTGAAGTATCAAAACTCTGGTCTCCCATTTTTAGCTTAATGTCTTCAGAATCTAAAAACCATTTTCCATTGATAGGTTTCCAGACGGAAACAATATTGCCTTCGTTCTGTTTTTTGTTGATACTTTCAAATTTCTTTAAAGCATAGGTTTCAGAATCCACATAGATTTTTCCATTGAATTTTCTTGGGTTTTGCTTCTTCTTGTCTGTAATTTCCTTGAATTTAATCAAATAAGTTTTTCTTCCGTCAAGCTGTACTGTATCGGAAAGGTAGAAGTTGAACAGCTTTCTGTTTTCAGGTCTCAATTGTCTAGGAATTCGGTCTAAATTGGAGATATTAATTGCTAAAGCTTCATAAATTGGGTTTTTAAAACCGGACATTCTGTTGTCGATAATATTCGTTTTTTCACCGAAACTCTTTGAATATTTGTATTCGGTTGCTTTTTCCCAAAGGAACATTTGGCTTTCCTCCGATGCACTGATGAAATCTTCTGCAATCAAAGAATCTTTTTTATCTTTTTCTTTTTGTTTGAAATCTTTTTTATCAACTTTTGAAAGCGAATCCTTTCTGACCGCCAGGAAATTTTTATACGTATCAATAGAATCTTTGTCTACGTCAATAGAAAATTTAGAGTACGATTTAAAATTGTATGAATCTAAAGATTTCGGAGAGTTTTCCTTAGCTCTCTTATTCACCTCATCCAAAATTCTTAGAGCTTTCGGATCACTTTTATCACTGATAATCACTTTATCAATATTATCCATTTTCTCGGATAAAGGCTGCATAGAAATTTCCATTGATTTTTTTACATCTGCAGAAACATCTTCATAATTACTGGCAAGAATTTCAACCTTTTTACATTTTGTTTTTAACGATAAGTTACCGTTAAAATCTGTTTTACCAAGAAGTTCGTCATCACAATATACTGCTGCATTATGTATGGGCTGTTTATTGGATTTATTGATTACTTTGAGCTGGGTCTGCCCAAAAATGAATACTGCTGAAAATAGAAATAGAGTAGATAAAAGTTTTGACATTAGCTTTTTTTATATATAAGACAAAACTATTGATAAGAAAGTTACAAAAGAATGCAAAAAAATATAATCTTTTGTTAAAAATAAAACCCACTGTATTCGAATGGGATACAGTGGGTTTTATTTATTCAATTCACAATTTAATGAAAAATGGATTTTTATTTAAGACTTTTTAAGTTCTAAATTTATTTGGTCTTTTCATTTAGGTTTGAAAATAAAATTGTTTTGTGTATGGATATTATTTATTTTTAATAAAATTATAGTTTGGATTAATTCATTGAATAAAACCAAAGGTTAGCGGCAATTGTATCACAAAGACTCTCTTAAATTCCAAAAGTTAATGAATGAAATAAAAATTAAACAAAGAAAACAAGACAAAAATTCAGAGGCTTGGAAACAACTATGCGATTACATTGAAAGAATAGAGAGAACAAATGCTGATGAATTTTCTCCATTTGAAGATTTAGGCCCTGAATTATTTTCGCAAATTTACACTCTTCCTAAAAGCATAGGAAAATTAAAAAATGTAAAAAAAATGTGGCTCTATGGTAGTAAATTACAAAGTTTGCCTCCCGAAATCGGAGAAATGACTTCACTTGAATATTTTGACCCCTACACTTCTTACGATTTACATTGGTTTCCTTATGAAATAATAAAATGTTTGAAATTAAAAGAGAGTAGAGTAAGCACAAGGGCACTTTATGGAAATTTTAAAAATAGAAAGGCTTTTCCAGACTTAACAAATAACCCTGTAAAGTATGAATCAGAAATAATAAGGTGTAGTGTTTGCGAAAAGGAAATAACTTACGAACAGACAAATCAAAAATGGATTACATTGAGGGTTGGAACTGATGACTTACCATTATTGGTGAATTTATGCTCAATTGAATGTGAAGATAATCTTCCCGAACCTAAAAAAGGATATGTAGGGAAACCTCATAAAGGAGGATTAAATTTAAAGCAGCCAACTTATGAAGAGTGGGAGAAGGAAAATATAATAACTTTTGAAGAATGGAATGAAAAAGAGAAAGCAAAAAATAAAAGTAATGAGAATGAGCCTATAAAATTCTTAACATTGATCAGAAAAATATGGAAAAAATAACAACCTTTTTTGTTCAAGTGTTTCGCTTATGCCTTCAATAAAAAAATAGCATATAAAACCTAACCTCCTAACTCTAATCTCATTAATTCCAGTCAAAAATATTTTTATATTTATTTAAATACAATAGTAACAGTAGAAATAAAAATCCCTTTCAGTTTTGAAAGGGATTTTTATTTAAAATAGTTTGTATGATAAAACCTTGCAGAATTGCAAAGCATAAATGTTTACTAAATATTCAAGGCTTTCTGATAAGCATTTTCCAGTCCATCAATGTTTTTTCCTCCTGCAGTTGCGAAACCTGGGTTTCCACCGCCACCGCCTTGGATTTCTTTTGCTAAATCTTTAATCAATGCTCCGGCCTGATAAATCCCTGCCAAATCATCGGAAACACCAACGGAAATCATGGGTTTTCCGTCTGCATCGGACAGAATAATCGTGATGGAAGTCGGGATTTCTCTTTTCAGCTGGAAGACGATATCTTTTACAGAACCGGCATCCAGAGAAGTTCTTTTTACTAAAAGTAATTTATCACCTTTTTGTTCGTAAGCTCCTTTCCATTCACTGATTTCTCCTTTTGCTTTTTCTTTTTTAAAGGCTTCAACCTCAGCTTTCAATGATGTGTTTTCTTCGATTAATTTTTCTATAGAACGTACCACATCTTTAGATTTTAACAGCTGAGAAAGTTCAGTGATCTGCTTTTCTAAATTTTTGAAGTATTCCTCAGACTTATCTCCGGAAATTGCTTCAATTCTTCTGATTCCTGCAGCTGCAGAACTTTCAGAAACAATTTTAAAATGACCGATTTCACTTGTATTTTTCACGTGAGTTCCACCACAAAGTTCTTTTGAACTTCCAAACTGGATCATTCTCACACTGTCACCATATTTTTCACCAAATAAAGCCATTGCGCCTCTATCCAGAGCTTCCTTGATCGGAATATTTCTGAACTCCTGTAAAGCTATACTTTCTTTGATTTTTGCATTTACTTTTTCTTCTACCAAAGCCAATTCTTCTTCCGTCATTTTGTTGAAATGAGAGAAGTCGAAACGAAGATAATCAGGACCAACGTAAGAACCTTTTTGCTCAACGTGAGTTCCCAACACATCTCTTAAAGCTTCGTGTAACAAGTGAGTTACTGAGTGGTTAGACTGAGAGTTTTTTCTATCTCCTGCATTTACTTTGGCATAGAAAAGAGCACTTGCATCTTTTGGAAGTCCATTGATTAAAGAGATAATCAATCCGTTTTCCTTTTTCGTTTCCAATACTTCGAAACTTTCAGCAGCGTTTTCAAGAACACCTTTATCACCAACTTGTCCACCACCTTCAGGGTAGAAAGGGGTATTGCTCAATACAACCTGGTAAAATTCTCCGTCTTTATTCTCTACTTTTCTGTATTTTGTAATATGTGTTTCTGCTTCAATCTGGTCATAACCAACAAAGTTGGATTCCTGATCTTCTAAAACTACCCAGTCATAAACTTTTTGAGCAGAATCAGCCTTTGAACGCTGCTTTTGCTCATTTAAAGCAATCTCAAATCCTTTTTCATCGATTGTTAAACCTTTTTCCTCCGCAATAATTCTTGTTAAATCATCAGGGAAACCGTAAGTATCATATAATTCGAAAACTTCTTCTGTAGGTAAAACTTTAGCGTTATTGGCAATCGTCTGCTGAATTAGCTTTTCAACTCTGATTAATCCTGTTTCAATCGTTCTTAAGAAAGATTCTTCTTCACTTTTGATTACTTCCGTTACTAAAACGCCTTGTTTTTCAAGTTCAGGGAAGAATTTACCCATTTGCTCCTGAAGAACAGCCACAAGCTTATAAAGGAAAGGCTCTTTCATATCCAGGAATCTGTAAGAATAAGAAATTCCTCTTCTTAAAATTCTTCTGATTACATAACCGGCTCCTCCGTTTGATGGCAATTGTCCGTCTGCAATCGCAAAAGAAACTGCTCTGATATGGTCTACCACAACACGAATCGCAATATCTTTTTCGTTTTCTAAAATTCCGGTATATTTTTTACCTGAAAGTTCTTCAACTTTAGCAATTAAAGGTGTGAAAACATCCGTATCGTAGTTGGAAGATTTTCCCTGAAGTGCCATACAAAGACGCTCGAAGCCCATTCCGGTATCAATATGCTTTGCAGGAAGGTTTTCCAGGCTTCCGTCTGCTTTACGGTTGTATTGCATGAAAACCAGGTTCCAGATTTCCACAACCTGAGGATGGTCATTATTCACCAATTCAAGTCCGGAAACTTTTGCTTTTTCTTCATCAGTTCTTAGATCAACATGGATTTCAGAACAAGGTCCGCAAGGTCCGCTTGCTCCCATTTCCCAGAAGTTATCTTTTTTATTTCCGTTGATGATTCTGTCTTCGGAAATATGTGATTTCCAGAAATCATAAGCATCCTGATCTCTATCAAGATTTTCAGAAGTATCACCTTCAAAAATGGTTACATAAAGGTTTTCTTTCGGAATTCCATAGACTTCCGTCAGCAATTCCCAGGCAAAAGCAATAGCATCTTTTTTGAAATAATCACCGAAAGACCAGTTCCCCAACATCTCAAACATGGTATGGTGATAAGTATCTCTACCTACATCATCCAGGTCATTATGCTTTCCGGAAACTCTTAAACATTTCTGAGTATCGGCAATTCTTGAGGCTTTAGGTTCTTTGTATCCTAAAAAATAATCTTTGAACTGCGTCATTCCTGAGTTGGAAAACATAAGGGTAGGGTCGTCTTTCAGTACGATAGGAGCTGAAGGAACGATAAGGTGGCCTTTACTTTGAAAATAATCTAAAAATTTTTGACGAATCTCTTGTGATGTCATAATGATATATTGCTTTGCTTTTTACAAATTTTTGATAAGATGCAAATTTAAGGTTTTTAAAGTAATGTAAAAGAATAGTTTTATGTTTTAATGGTTTGTGAGTTATTGTCATTTCGACGTAGGAGAAATCTGCTACCTTAATCTTGTAAACCTTCATTCTCCAGTCCCCAATTTCTTATTTAGTACCTTTTTCTATGTTTTTAGTTTCGGGCGGCAGCTTTGCTGCAGCCCGAAACTAAAAAACGAACTGAAACAATTGTTAAAATCTAGCAGATATGATAATGTTGTAAATCACCCCGTCAAAAATTCTTCCGAATTTTCGCCACCCCTCAAAAGAAGGGGAATTTTATACAATATATTTTCTTGTTCTTTTCCTTTTAACTTATTATCTTCGTTATTATCTGAAAAGATAAAAATTGGGTATGACAAAAAACGAAACAATCAAAAACTGGATAGAACAGTATTCGGGACCATTGTTGAGAAGAGCAGTACATCTGCTTTCAGATAAAGTTGAGGCGGAAGATGTGGTGCAGGAGGTTTTTGTTTCGGCTTTTTTGTCTTACGATTCTTTTGAAGGTAAAAGTCAGCCATTAACCTGGCTGATGACGATTTTAAGTAGAAAAGTTACTGATTTTTACCGGAAAAAATATAAATCCGAACCAATAATAAAACTAGACCATTTTTTTGATGAAACCGGTTCGTGGAAAAATGATGATGTTCTTAATGACTGGAATGTTGCTAATAAAGAAACGGAGCTTCTCGATGACAAAGATTTTAATAAAACATGGGAAGACTGTATTGAAGATTTACCCTTAAGATGGAAGATTCCGATGAAAATGTATTATCTTGAAGAAAAAAAAGCACCCGAAGTGAGTCAGGAATTGAATATTTCTACGACTAATCTTTGGAAGATTTTACAACGAAGCCGACTGCAGTTGCGAGAATGTTTGGAATTGAACTGGTTTGCAAAATCATAAGGATTAAAAAGAATGTTAAAAAAACTAATACATATGATCTTTTTACCATGCAGTGAAGTGACTTTGCTCATGGAAAAACGCAATGCGGAAAATATTTCTTCCACAGAGAAGTGGAAACTTTCCCTACATCTTAAAATTTGTAAATGGTGCAGAGCTTACAAACAAAAACTGGAAATTTTGGATGATATTTTAAAAAGAAAGCTTTCTCAGGAAGAAAAAGTTCAAATTAATGATTCTGAAATTCAAAGGTTTAAAGAAAAGGTTGTTGAAAAAATAGATATTCAATAAAAAACCTTGTCAGGATTTTAAAATTGTTCCGACTATACTTTTGAAAATAAACAAAGTATTACATCAAAATCATTTAAGATGAACGGAACTGTACTAAAAATTGACAAAGAAAACCGAACAGGCAGGATCGGATATTACATTTCGCTTTTCGGGGCTGCATTGATTTTGCTCTGGATCGGAATATTCAAATTTACCCCGACAGAGGCAGAAGGGATAAAACACTTGGTAGAAAACCATTTTCTCACTTTTTTCGTATATGATATTGTAAGTGTTCAAACAGTGTCAAATGCTATCGGAGCGATAGAAATTATCATTGCTTTACTACTGGCATTTAGTGTGAAATTTGCATCACTTCGAAAGTATGCTGCCATCGGAATGATTGTAACTTTTCTTATAACATTAAGTTATTTATTTACCACTCCTGGAATTTGGAAAATTGTAGACGGAGTTCCGGTTACAGACTTTTTTATCTTAAAAGACATAATGCTTTTGGGATTGGGTTTAATGCTTTTAAATGAAAAAAATGATTACAAATAAAAAGATAAAAATGAAAAACATATTAATACTGCTTGGAGTAATTCTGGGTATAGCAGTTTTTGCTACAAGTTGTGGAGATTCTAAACGGAAATCCACAGAAATTAAAGGGAAAAATGAGACCGTTATGAACAATAAAAATGTAAAAGAAATCTATTTTGCAGGAGGATGTTTTTGGGGAACTGAACACTTTTTTCAACAAATTCGCGGAGTTGTAGGTACAGAGGTGGGATATGCCAATGGAAATAAAGTGAATCCTACCTATGAAGAAGTGGTAAGCCATACCACAGGTTTTGCGGAAACTGTAAAAGTGAAATATGATCCTGAGCAGGTAGACTTAAAACTATTAATTGATTTGTATTTTAAAACCATTGATCCTACGAGTTTAAATAAGCAGGGAAATGACAGAGGAGATCAGTACAGAACAGGAATTTATTCAACAGATAAAGAAACGGAAGCTATTGTAAAAGCTGAGGTTCAAAAGTTAGCTAAAAATTATAATAAGCCTGTTGTTGTAGAAACGATTCCTTTGAAAAATTTCTACAAGGCAGAAGATTATCATCAGGATTATTTAGATAAAAACCCAGGAGGATATTGTCATATTGAACCAGGTTTATTTGAAATGGCAAGAAATGCAAACCCGCTTCCCAAAAAACAGACTACAGAAATGAAGTATCAAAAAAAAGATAAAACTGTATTAAAAAAAGAATTAACAGCTGAACAATATAACGTAACTCAGGAAAACGGAACGGAACGAGCTTTCCAGAATGAATACTGGGACGAAACCCGTGAAGGAATTTATGTGGATATTACAACTGGTGAACCATTATTTATTTCAACAGATAAATTTGAATCAGGTTGTGGATGGCCAAGTTTTTCAAAACCGATTTCAAAACAATTGATTGACGAAAAATTAGATCGTTCTCACGGAATGACAAGAGTAGAAGTGAGAAGTAAAACAGGAGATGCACATTTAGGGCATGTTTTCAACGACGGACCAGAAGACAAAGGCGGACTTCGTTACTGTATTAATTCAGCCTCTCTGAAATTTATTCCGAAAGCGGAAATGAAAGCCAAAGGATATGGAGACTATATTTCTTTACTTGAAAAAGATAAGAAGTAAATATATAATTAAGTAAGGTGTTTTAAGACTGTCGAAAGGCAGTCTTTTTTTAATTATAAATATTTAGCACTTTGTCATTCAGAATGAAGCGCAAGAGGAATGAAGAATCTATTTGTTAGCTTAACATTGCAATTGAAATTAGCAAGATATTTAAGAGTAATAAAAAAGTGATCCGTTTGGATCACTATAATATTTAAATTCTTCAATCTTTATCAAATACTTACCAGTCTCTTTTTCTTAAAATCCAGTACGATCCGAAGATAAAAATGGCACACCAAACCAGGCAGGCAATAAGGCTTTCTGTTGGATAATGGAACTCATATTTTAACCCCATTGCTTTTGCCATATTCAGCCTTACCATAGGATTGGGAATTAGATTAGACATACTTTCCAAAGGAAATAGATGAGAGAAAAAGAAGTCATTTTGTAAAACTTCATTTCTTTGAGGTCCCTGTAATCCTTTTACTTTCATGAAAACTTCTACGGCTGATAAAACACTTTCGATAATCCAGAAAACAAAAAATGCCAGAAATACAAAAACGGATTTTCTCAGCAATATGGAAAGAAACATCAGAAAGCAGAAAAAGGTAAACAGTTTTATAAAGTAATTTCCGATAAAGAAAATTTCTTCAAAAACCTTTGCAGATTCTGTCGTATTAGAATACTTATACCCCAAAAGCATAGTGATGGCCAATACAATTATTGTTGATATAATCGTGAAAATACTGATCGTTAATAGTTTTGAACCAATAAATTCCTTTCTGCTTAATCCGTCAATTGTATTTTGCTTAAACATCCTGTTACTGAATTCCTGAGAAATTGAAAAAACAATGATTAATCCTAAAAAGATTTTCAATAACCCGACAATCCATGTGGTAAAGTTCCAGATTTCCGGGAAGTTGTAAATTCCTTCTTGTTTTAGATTAATGGTTGCACCAAAAAAATCAAAATCAACCAGTCCAATAAAAAGTAAAGCAATAAGAATCGCAAAATATAAAATAGTGAAAACTCTGAATGGCTTGTAATTCAGGTTTTTGTAGTATTCAAGTTTTAATAGTTTTGTCATGATTAATTGGTGTTTTTTACAAGTTCAAGGAATTGTGATTCTAAAGACAGTTTTTTCTTGTTCAGGTGCGATAGGAAAATCCCTTTCTCTACAAGTTTCTGATTCAATGTTGAAGCGGAAATTGAAGCATCATCACGAACGTGAGCTTTTATCATATCTTCTTCCTGATTGATTGATGTAAACCACTGAAGCTCATTTAAAGCACTTAAAAGTTGTGCATTGTTGTCTGCTTTTAGTTCAAAATAACCATTGTTGGAGGTCATTTCATCCACTCTTCCGCAATAAAGAGAAGTTCCTTCCTTTAATACAATAACGTGGCTGCATATTTTTTCAATCTCATCCAGCAGGTGACTTGCAATGATAATGGTGATGCCCTGTTTAGCAATATTGCTGATAATTTCTCTGATTTGGATAATTCCTTCCGGATCAAGTCCGTTGGTAGGTTCATCTAAAATAAGGACTTCAGGATTATTCAGCATCGCGGAAGCAATCGCAAGACGCTGTTTCATCCCTAAAGAAAAAGTTCTGAAGGTATCTTTTCTCCTTTCATATAAACCCACGGTTTTTAAAACCTCTGCAATTCTGGAATAAGGAGTATGCTTAATTTCTGCTACAATTTTAAGGTTGGTTTCAGCACTCAGATAAGGATAAAAATTGGGCTGTTCAATAATCGCTCCGATTTTCTTTAGTGTATCAGGATCGGTTCCTTTTTTACCAAACCAATACCAGTCTCCGCTTGTAGGATTAATAGTGGAAAGCAGCATTCCGAAAGTAGTGGATTTTCCGCTTCCGTTGGGACCTAAAAGTCCGTAGACATTTCCTTTTTCGACGTCAAAAGAAATATTGTTGACCACAACTCTTTTGAATTTTTTCGTCAGATTCTTTACTGATAAAATCTTTTCCATGTAATTTGTTTTACATAGTAGTAGTCTATATAAATTAGAAAATGTTACAGAATTATCCTAAATCAATTTACATTTAATCCTAAATACATTAAATTTGATAGCATTAATCAGTCACTATGAAGTTAATTGAATTAGCAAAAGAATTGAAAGTTTCGGCAGAAGCAATAAAGCATTTTATCCAGGATTTTGATCTTGAGTTAGGTGCATGTATCAGTACCAATTTTGAAGTCAAAGAAGACTTTGAAAAATTTGCCAGAGAAAATATTGAATTTTTAAAGCTTTATGAAAAAGATTTAGATAAAAATAAGACCTTAGAACAAATTGCAGAAACCATCAAACAGCCCAAGGAAAAAATAGAAAAAGCAATAAAAGAAACTCATCCGAACATATTTGACAATGGTTTTTTTAAATCTTCTATTTCAAGCTATGGAATCGATAATAAACTGGGCGGGAACTACGAATTTGTCTATAATTATTTTGGACACAAAACGAGTCTCAGACAAAGAGATTTTATAGGATATAGAGACCTTTTCTTCTATATTTCAGGTGTTTTAGAACCCTTTTTAAATCCGCAGCAGATTAAAGATTGGGGAATCAATAAGCCGGCGGGAATCGTTTTGTATGGTCCTCCCGGAAGCGGTAAAATATTTTGGGCCAATAAAATAGCGGAAATTATAGGCTATAAGTTCAAAGAAGTGAAAAAACATTATCTGGGAACTTCTTTTGTAGACGGAAACAAAACTAATTTTAATGATTTTCTTTTAACCATGATGAAAGAAGATAAAGTATTGCTGTTCCTTGAAGATTTTGAAGAAGTGATGATGGAAAGAAATCCAGAAAACAATGTTGCTTCATGTAATCTTGAAACACAGGAAATTATTCTTCATTATATCAGTAAATTTGAAGAAGAAGATTTATTAATGGTAGGTTCGGCAAACTCTGTATCAGAAATTGATGAAGAAATTTTAGCTCCGGGAAGATTCGATGTAATGGTTCCTGTATTTCCGCCTAATGCAGCTGAACGTTCCGAAATTATTTTGTTTGCTATGACCAAAGGACTGGAAAATGATTCTCTGTTATACAAAATTCTTAAAAACAATAAAGCCGATAAAGTTCCTTTTTGGCGGGATATTGCCTCTCAAATGAAGGTTTTCAGCAATACCATGCTCATTGATTTTACGCAAAGCCTGAAAAAAAGAATTAAAAACCTCTATCAGAGAACCAAAAACGAAAATTTAAAAATAGATCAGAACTTATTGAACGGTGCATTAAGAGATGCTGCAGGAAAGCTGACCGAAGAATATCTGGACCAGGTTGCCAGATTTTTAAGTGATGTGATTATTAATAATTACGATCAGTTTCAATACAGAGTACAAGGCTTAAAATCAGAATTGGATGCGTATAGAGTAGTGGAAGCTCCAACCAGAGCCATTGGCTTTCATCATAACGGGGAAGAAGAGGAAAATAATAAAGAATAATTTGATGAATGCGCTTCGCTTGTGAGTTTTGCTTCGCAAGTTAATTATGAATGATTAAACAGATAAGAAAAGAAAAAATTCACAAGTGAAGCGTATTGACGATTCACTATTCACAAAAATATTGCTCATTACCAATTATTCATTACTCATGATCAGCGTTTGGGAACTTGAAACATTTTACAGAAAACGGGATGTAATCATTATCGGAGCCGGTTTTACAGGATTATGGACTGCGATTTCCATCAAAGAAAAATATCCTGAAAAATCGGTTTTGATTATTGAACGAAGTTCTGTTCCATTGGGCGCTTCAACAAGAAATGCCGGTTTTGCGTGCTTTGGAAGTCTGACGGAAGTGATTGCCGATTCTGAGAAAATGGGTTGGGAAAAAACACTGGATCTTGTAAAGATGAGATTTGAAGGGTTGAAGAAAATCCAGACTTATTTTACAAACCCGGAAATCGATTTCGAATTAAACGGAGGTTTTGAAATTCTTAATCACGATAAACCTTTACATAGAATTGATGAGGTTAATGAAAAACTGAAACCCATTACAGGACTCAAAGAAACATATTTTCTGAATCAAGGTAAAATTAAAGAATTCGGATTCGGAAAATCTGAGTATTTAATTGAGAACCCATGTGAAGGAAGTTTGCATTCAGGAAAGTTACTACAGAAATTAGTAGAAAAATGTCATGAATTAAAAGTGGAGTTTCTCTTCGGAAAAGAAGTGAAAAGTATTGCTGAAAAGGCAAATGGAATTGAAGTCCAGCTGCCTGAAAATATTTTGATTACATCCAATCAATTGATTCAGTGTACAAATGCTTTTGCTTCCCAATTTTTAGAAGATGAAGAAATTATTCCGGCTCGAGGGCAGATTATTTTAACTGAACCTGTTGAAAATTTAAAATTAAAAGGCACTTTCCATTATGATGAAGGGTTTTGTTATTTTAGAAATCTCGGAAACCGAATTTTATTAGGTGGTGGAAGAAATCAGGATTTTAAAACAGAAGAAACCATCGCTTTTGAAACTACAGAATTTCTGCAAAATCACTTGGAAAACTTTTTAAAAGAAGTTATTGTACCTAATCAGAATGTGAAAATTTCGATGCGTTGGTCCGGAATTATGGCAATGGGTACAGAGAAAACTCCCATAGTAAAACAAATTTCTGAAAGACAATTCTGTGCAGTAAGACTTTCCGGAATGGGAGTGGCACTGGCTCCGAAAATTGGAGAGATTGTTGCTGAAATGATTTGATTTAGATTAAAGAGATCCTTCGATTTCGCTCAGGATGACACCTGCAAATTATTCTGTATGTTTTTAATAGTTATTATTAGAAATGTCGTCCTGAGCGAAGTCGAAGGATCTAACTTCTGTAATTCATTAAATCAGTATTTATAATATCTGTTGCCTTAAAACAAATATGCTTATTTTTGCAAAAAATAAACAATCGTGATCAACAACGACCAGATAAAAGAAATTCAATCGAGGATTGAAGATTTACATAAATATCTCCAGATCGATAAAAAGAAGATAGAAATTGCCAATGATGATGAGAAAACGGCAGCACCGGAATTTTGGGACAATCCGAAAACGGCAGAAGCGTTTTTAAAACAACTTCGTTCTAAGAAAAAATGGGTGGAAGCTTATGATGAGATCAATACTCAGTTTGAAGATCTGCAGGTTTTAATGGATTTCGCCAAAGAAGATTCGGATTCTGAAAAAGAACTGGATGAAGCTTTTCCTCAATTGGTAGAAAAAATAGAAGACCTGGAATTCAAAAATATGCTTTCCAATGAAGGAGATGAACTTTCCGCGGTACTTCAGATTACAGCAGGAGCAGGAGGAACGGAAAGTTGTGACTGGGCTTCTATGCTGATGAGAATGTACACCATGTGGGCTGAAAAACAGGGATATAAAATCCGTGAACTGAACTTCCAGGAAGGAGATGTTGCCGGAGTGAAAACTGTAACGTTAGAAATTGAAGGAGAATTTGCTTTCGGCTATTTAAGAGGAGAAAACGGAGTTCACCGATTGGTAAGAATTTCCCCTTTTGATTCCAATGCAAAACGTCATACGAGTTTTGTTTCCGTATATGTTTATCCTTTGGTGGACGATACAATTGAAATTAACATCAATCCTGCCGATATTTCATTTGAAACCATGAGGTCTTCCGGAGCAGGAGGACAGAACGTAAACAAGGTAGAAACTGCCGTTCGTCTTCGTCACGCACCGACAGGAATAATCATCGAAAACTCAGAATCCCGTTCACAGCTTCAGAACAAGGAAAAAGCAATGCAGTTGCTTCGTTCAAGACTTTATGAAATGGAATTGGAAGAGCGTATGAAAGCCCGTAACGAGATTGAAGCCAACAAAATGAAAATCGAGTGGGGAAGCCAGATCAGAAACTACGTCATGCATCCTTATAAACTGGTAAAAGATGTACGCTCAGGTTATGAAACATCAGATGTAGATTCTGTAATGAACGGAAATCTTACCCCATTCCTGAAAGCATTTCTAATGGCCGATGGAACGGCAGTTTCAGAAGATGATCTGGATCTGTAAATCGTATCTGAATTTTCGTTAAAATATGCTAATATATTTCCTTTTGAATTTTATTAAGCTTATTTTTGTTACACATCAATACTTATGGAAGATTTCAATAGCTGGAAGGATTTATTAAACCCTGAGTTTTATATAAATAATGGGGGATTTTGGCTTATTTTATTTATTATTTTTGCAGAAACGGGTTTATTTATAGGATTTTTCCTTCCCGGAGATTCTTTGCTTTTTGTGTCGGGAATTTACGCAGTGAAGATTATTTCGGAAACTTTTGGTTCTACAGGAAGTGATTTCCTTGATACCACGGTTTTAGCTTCGGCAGTTGCCTTTGCTGCCATTATTGGTAATGAAGTCGGATACTATTTCGGACGTAAAGCAGGACCGGCTTTGTATAAAAAGAAGGATACGATGCTTTTCAAGAAAAAGCACTTATATCAGGCGCATGAGTTTTTCGAAAAAAATGGAGCTTTGGCTATTATTATGGCGAGATTTTTACCTGTTGTAAGAACTTTTACTCCTATTATTGCCGGAATTGTGAAAATGGATAAAAAAGCATTCCTCAGAGATAATATTATAGGGGCTGTTTTATGGTCTTTTCTGTTGATCTTTGCAGGACATTATCTGGATAAACTGTTTATGGATCAGTTTGGTATTGATCTTAAAAAGAAACTGGAGCTTATCATTATTGTCATTGTTTTGGTAACAACAGTACCAGTTATTGGAAAGTTTTTATTTGGAAAGAAAGAAGACCTTTCAAAATATGAAAACCATGATTTTGACGAAGACGTTAAATAGAAATTAATAAATATACAGATAGCTCGTTTTTTAACGGGCTATTTTTTTTTGCACACGATTCTTCTTGTCTGGATCACTGTTATTTGATTGTATAGACTGTCATTCTGAAAGTAGCGGAGCGAATTGAAGAATCTTTATGTAAAAAAAGCAAAGTTTAGAATATAAAAAGATTCTTCCTTCGTCAGAATGACAAAGATTATCTTCTAATCCATTCCAGGATATTAGGAAAAATAATACTGTCTCTTTTTGTTTTGCTAAAAAATCTAGGTGCATGACCTGCATTTTTCATAAACACAAGTTTATGGGGAATATGTTGAGCAGTTAAAGCAGAATCCAGTGCTAAACCTTGTTTTTGGTTCACTAAGAAATCCTGATTCCCTTGAAAAAGTAGAGTAGGAACGTTTGAGATATTGGCAATCGGGCTTGCTTTTTTAAACTCTTCGGACAGATTTTCACGATGAAATTTTGTTCCCACCATTTTTTGTATCGTAGGAGAAGAATATTTTGAATAAAAGGAATGCAAATATTCAGGGGAATAAAAATCTGTAGGACCACTTAAAGAAATGATCTTTTTGATCTGATCGGGATTTTGATAGCCATATAATAAGGCTAAATGACCACCTGCACTTTCACCTAAAAGAATATAATTATTGGGGGAAAGTTCTGCCTTTTGAGCTAAAGAATTAAATTTTGTAATTGTCAGACTGATATCTTCCAGTTGTTCTCTGTACGTTATTTTTTTTGACTTTGAAACCAGCCTGTAATTCATGTTAATGCTTGGAATGTTATTCTTGAAAAGCATTTTCTGAATCTGGATCATGTGTTCTTTTTTTCCTAAAGTCCAGGCTCCGCCATGAATGATCAGGACTACCGGAGAATTTTCAGGATAATCAGAAGGCAGGAAAATATCCATTTTCTGGCGTTGATGTTCCCCGTATTTTAAATTATAAATTTTCTGTTCATTATCGGTTCCCACCCAGACTTTGAATTTTCGTGTATTGCATGAACTTAGAACAAAGCCAATTAATCCTAAAACAAAGTAATGGTATTTAAGAATCAGCTTTTTCATGGTATAAAATTACAGAAAATAAAAGCTGAAAATACATTTTGAGAAATGATTTTTACCATTGCTGAATGATGATCCCGATCTGTTCATCCATTAATGCAAATTCCTTGGCATTCCATGGTCTTAAAGTAATTGCACTTAAGTTAGGATGTAACAATTCAAGAAAATTTTTGCTTACCTTTTCATAAACTTCTTCAATATTTTCAGTAACCAATCTAAATTCAGGATGGTCTTTTTCTGCAAACTCTTCATTCTGAAAGAGATTGATTCTCAATCCGTCCTTTTCCAACACACAAAAAGGCTGATGAGCATCCAGCTCACTATGGCCGATTTCAAATTCAAGACAATCAACAAATATCTTCAGTCCGGTATTAATGTCTTTGTAGAAAACATTGGGCACTAGTTTTGTAAAATTCATATACGTTTTTTTATTTTAAAATGTATTCTCCGTAACACTTGTTATTAATCCAAGTTCGTAATATCCCTTTCTTTGCAGTTACAATTTTCGGCAAAGTTATACCAAATCCCTCAGTATCTTTTACTACATTAATTAATAACATAAATTCTCTTAAAACCTTTCATAATCATAGAATAAATCGAATTAAATAGTTATTTTTGTTCCTTAACAATTATTTAAAAAATATTAAAATTTTATGGCATCTGGTTTTTTTGCGATTTTGGATGATATCGCAGCTTTGATGGATGATGTGGCGGTTACAAGTAAAATAGCAACCCAAAAAACCGCAGGGATTTTGGGGGATGATTTGGCGGTAAATGCTGAAAAAGCTACTGGGTTTCTTTCTTCAAGAGAAATTCCTGTATTGTGGGCGATCACAAAAGGATCATTCATTAACAAATTGATCATTCTGCCTGTCGTATTTTTATTAAACTGGTTGTATGCTCCGTCAATCAATTATATCTTGATTTTGGGAGGACTGTATCTGTCTTTCGAAGGGGTTGAAAAAATTATAGAATTTCTTTTTCACCGTGATAAAAAAGGCCATGAAGTCGTGGAAGAAGATAAAAGTGACGAAGAAATAGAAAAAACAAAAGTAAAATCTGCCATCACTACAGACTTTATTTTATCGATTGAGATTGTAATCATTGCTTTGGGAACAGTATTGGAAGAAAGTCATCCTTTTATTACCCAAATTTTGGTGACGAGTTTTGTGGCGTTTGTTGCAACGGTCGGGGTTTACGGAATTGTAGCTCTGATTGTAAGAATGGATGATGCCGGATTTAAACTAATTAAAAAGAGTAACGATAAAGGATTCTTCGGAAAACTGGGGCATTTATTAGTAAAAGCTTTACCAATTGTAATTAAAGCTTTAGGAGTGATCGGTACGATTGCTTTGATTATGGTAGCCGGTGGGATTTTTGCTCATAGAGTAGAATTTCTTCATCATTTTTTAGAATCCTGGTCGTCCAATAAAATTCTTACGATTCTGAAAGAAGTTATTCTCGGACTTGCAGGAGGGCTGCTTGCAGTTGCTCTTTTCAGCATAGGAAAAGGAGCCGTTTCTTTAGTTAAACGAAAATAGAAACTTGATAAATAATAGAACAGATCGGGGCTTCAAGAATTGAAGCCCCGATCTGTGTTTTTAATAAACTTATACATAAAGTTTTATGATAAAAAAAGAGACTTTAAAAAGCCTCTTTTAATATGATTAGTTGAATAAATCTTTCACTTTATCAAAGAACGTTTTTTCCTTTCCGGATGGTTCTGCAACCATTTCTCCGCTGTTCATTTGATTTTCGAAAAACTCCTTTTGTTCTTTCGTTAATTTTTGTGGAGTCCACACATTGATGTGGATGAACATATCACCTTTGCCATAGCTGTCAATACTTGGAAGGCCTTTTCCGGCAAGTCTTAAGATTTTTCCGGACTGCGTTCCTGGATCTACTGTGATTTTCACCTTTCCGCCAACAGTTGGAACCTCTTTTTTAGTTCCTAAAGCTGCTTCTGCAAAAGAAACATATAATTCTTGGTGAAGATTATCACCTTCTCTTTTGATTACTTTATCGACTTCTTCCTCAACAATCACCAATAAATCTCCCGGAATACCGCCGAAAGGGGCATCGTTACCTTTACCTCTTACATTTAACTGAATTCCGTCTCTTGCTCCTGCAGGAATATTGATGGTGATTTCTTCCTCATCTTTTACTAAACCTTGTGCATTAGCTCCTGCCGGAATTTTATCAGCAACTTTACCGATTCCCTGACAAGTTCCACAAGTAGTCTGGGTTTGCATTTGCCCGAACATGGTGTTCATCACTTTCATCTGAACTCCGGAACCACCACAGGTAGGACAGGTTTTTGAAGTAGCCCCTTCCGCTACTTTCATTTTTTTAACTTTAATGGTCTTCTGTGTTCCGTTTACCATTTCTTCAAGGTTCAGCTTGATTCTGATTCTTAAATTCGAACCTTTCACTTGCTGACGACCACCGCCACCACCAAAACCACCGAAACCTCCACCGAAAATATCTCCAAACTGGCTGAAAATATCTTCCATGTTCATTCCGCCACCGAAACCACCGCCACCAAAGCCGCCGTTTCCACCCATTCCTGCGTGGCCGAACTGATCGTATCTTGCACGTTTCTGTTCGTCGCTCAGAACTTCATAAGCTTCGGCAGCTTCTTTAAACTTTTCTTCAGCTTCTTTATCACCCGGATTCTTATCTGGGTGAAATTTGATAGCCATTTTACGGTATGCTTTCTTTATTTCGTCGGCCGAAGCAGATTTGCTGATCTCAAGAACCTCGTAATAATCTCTTTTTGACATTTTTTTATGGGTAATTAGTAATGAATAATGGGTAATATCAAAAATTGCTTATTACCCATTACTTATTGCTTATATTTTTAATTTCCTGTTACTACTTTTGCAAAACGAATTACTTTATCACCTAAAGTATATCCTGTTTCGATTACGTCTACGATTTTCCCTTTTAATTCTTCTGATGGAGCAGGGATCTGGGTAATTGCTTCATGGAAATCTACATTAAAGCTGTCTCCGGCTTTTACTTCCATTGCTTTTAGTCCTTTTTCAGTCAGTTTACTTTTGAATTTGTTATAAATCAATTCAACGCCTTGTAGATCGGCAGGATTTCCGTTTTTAGCAATCTCTTTAATCGCTCTTTCGAAGTCGTCTAAAACACCAAGCATAGAAACCATCATATCCTGATTGGCGTATTGGAAAAATTCCATTTTCTCTTTGCTAGTTCTTTTTTTATAGTTTTCAAATTCAGCGTATAATCTGATGTAACGGTCTTTTTCTACTGCCAAAAGTTCCTCTGCAGTCGGTTGTGCTGTCACATTGTCTTCAGATGTTGCTTCGTTTTGAATCTTCGTATCTTCTTGATTATTGATGCTTTCTTCGTTGATATCCTGATTTTCCATAATTCAATCTTTATTTTCCTATGTATTCGCAAAGATTCTGCCAAAGGAAAAAGCGTGACATTTCGGCAGAAAAGATTTTTAATTCAAATTGTGAACTAATGTTTTTGATGTTGATGTTTGTTTTAATGACTATTCTCCGAAGAATGTCTGATATAAGAGATAAAGATTTAAAATAATAATCACGAAAGAAATAATCCAGACACAGGTTTTCATAAAAGGTTTATTCACAAATTCTCCCATTTTGGCTTTATCACTTGTGAACATCACCAAAGGAACGACAGCAAAGCTTAATTGCATGGATAAAATGACCTGGCTTAAAACCAATAATTCTGTAGTGCCTTTTTCCCCGTATAATACAGTTACAATTAAAGCCGGAATTACTGCGATTAATCTTGTAATTAATCTTCTCAGCCAAGGCTTTAATCTGATATTTAAAAAACCTTCCATTACGATTTGTCCGGCAAGAGTTCCGGTAAGCGTTGAGTTTTGTCCCGACGCTAATAATGCAATGGCAAAGGCAATACTTGCCATGGAAGCTCCTAAAATCGGAGTCAGCATTTGATAAGCATCGTGAATGTCTGCAACATGTTTATTTCCTGTAATATGAAAGGTTGCTGCGGCTAAAATTAAAATGGCTCCGTTGATGAAAAAGGCAAGCATCAAAGAAACGGTACTGTCTAATGTCGCAAACTTTATAGCTTCTTTTTTTCCTTCTTTAGTACGTTCATAATCTCTTGTCTGGACAATGCTGCTGTGTAGATACAAATTGTGCGGCATTACAGTAGCTCCCAAAATTCCAATTGCAATATAAAGCATAGCCGGATTTTGAATGATTTCCGCTTTTGGAACAAGACCTCCTAAGACTTCATTGATAGCAGGTTGCGAGATGATCAATTCATAGACAAAACATGCTAGAATAATAAAGATTAATCCGCCTACAATACTTTCGATCCATCGGAATCCCTTTGACTGAAGCAAAAGAATAAGCAAAACATCGACTGTAGTAATCACAATTCCCCATGTTAAAGGAATTCCGAACAATAAGTTTAAAGCAATGGCAGAGCCTATCACTTCGGCGAGATCACACGCAGCAATAGCTATTTCACAAAAAGTCCAGAGAATGAAATTGGTTGTCGGACTAAAATGATCACGACAAGCCTGCGCCAAATCTCTTTCTGCGACTACCCCCAGTTTTACAGATAAATGCTGCAAAACCATAGCAAAAATGTTCGAGATCATAATAACTGATAGTAGAGTGTAGCCAAATTGTGCTCCACCTGCAATATCTGTTGCCCAGTTTCCCGGATCCATATATCCTACAGCAACCATTAAACCAGGTCCTGCAAAGGCAAGGTATTTTCTCCAGAAGCTGGCATTTTTAGGGACTTTTACAGAAGAATATACTTCCGATAAAGAATGTGAGGTTTTATCTTTTCGCCAGGCGTTTTTTAAATTAAAATTCATAAAATGTTAGGAATGACTAACAAATTTAATTAAATATATCAAAATTACAAATTTAAGGACACGAAAAAATCCCAAAAATAACTTTTGGGATTTTATTTTTATAAGTTCTAAATATTTTATTTAGCGAATCTTACCGCCATTTTTCTGTCTACGGCTCTGGCTTCATTAGAGGCGCTTGCATCTACTGTTGCAAATTTACTTCCGTATCCGTCTGCGGCGATTACCTGAGTTCCGACTCCTTGTTTGCCTAGCCAAGCTTTAATATAATTAGCTCTGTCAGCAGATAGTTTTAAATTTTTAGCTTCATCGCCGGTTTTGTCTGTATAACCTCCAATTTTGATTTTAGCTTCTGGGAAAGCTTTTAAAATAGCTATCAAGTTTTGAAGCTGTCCTTCTGAACCTGCTTCCAGTTGATCTGCACTTCCTATTTTAAAGTTTACATGGTCAAAATCATACCATTTATCTTTTAGGGCATCATCATTGGCGGCATTTTTATAGCCGTCAGATTTCAGGAAGGCGATCATCTGATCTTCCATACCTCCTTTATAACCTTTCAGCGCTGTTCCGTTCAGATCAATATTTTCATCTACTTTTGTAACAGTTGTTACGGTAGTGTCCGAAGGTGTAACAGTTGCTGTACTATCAGTAGTTACAGTTGTTGATGTCGTGGTGGTTGTGTTTTTCTTTTCACACTGCTTCCAGATGAAATATGCTGCCGCAATTAATAATAGCAGCGGAAGAAGCCATTTCCAGATAGATCCTCCACCTTCATTATTTCCCTGAGTATAAGTTTCGGTAGGCGTTGTACTTCTGGTAACATCTACTTTAGGCTCTTCTGCAGCAGGTGTTTTTATAGCATCGTTGTCATTGTCAAATTTATATCCTTTTGCCCAATCTCCTATATTTAATGAAGCTAAAGATAAACCTGCAGGTAATAATGAGGAAACGATTCCTTTCTGGTCGTTTAACAAGCTGGAAATTCCAGATTGACCTAAATTATTATCTGCTGCATATTTTCCGATTGAGCCTACAGTAGCTCCTGTTACCAAATTGAGTAATGAGCTTGAGGAGTTATTGCTGATTCCGGCAAAAGTAGCTATTGAATTGACTAATCCACTTAGTTTATCGCCAAAAATAGTGGATAAAAGATTTGAAATAACAGAATTATTAGAAGATTCTCCTAATAAATTTCCCAAAATTCCGCTTGATGAGGCATTGGTAATTGCATCTAGAACCTTGGGATTATCCGAATTGTTTGCGAATCCACCTACTACAGCAGGCAGTAAACCTCCAATTGCTTTTGAAATACCTGATTCACTTTCTCCAAACTGCGCAGCAGTCTGTGATACTAAGGCAGGACCTAATTGTCCTTTAATTAAATCAATGACATTTAAAGACATAATAAATTATTTTGAGATTAATGTGTTATAAATTTATAAAAAAATATCTTTAAATAGTGAAATCAAAAAAAAATCTTTAAAAATCACGTAGATTTTTAAAGATTTATCAAATTTGTTGTATTAATTTTAATAGGCTTTTGCGAATAAAACTCGTCTCTTAGATGGTTTTCCTGAAATTAAAGAAACACCTTCTTCAATATCATCATCCAAAGGAATACACCTGATGGTCGCTTTTGTTTCGTCCTTGATTTGTTCTTCTTCCTCAGCAGTTCCATCCCAATGTGCGTAGATAAAGCCTCCTTTTTCTTCAAGAACCTTTTTGAACTCTTCGTAAGTATCTACTTTAGTAATATTATTTTTTCTGAATTCAAAAGCTTTATTATAAATGTCCTGTTGGATTGTTTTCAATAAGTCTTCGATATAAGAGTCTAACCCGTCAATAGAGCGTACTTCCTTCGTCAAATTATCTCTTCTTGCAATTTCAACGGATCTGTTTTCAAGATCTCTTGGTCCCATTGCAATTCTTACAGGAACACCTTTCAATTCATATTCAGCAAATTTCCATCCCGGCTTGTTTTGAGTATCATTGTCGAATTTCACTGAAATTCCTTTGGCTCTTAATTTAGCTTGAATATCCAACGCGACTTCGCTGATCTGCTGTAATTGCTCTTCACCTTTAAAGATCGGAACAATCACTACCTGAATCGGAGCCAATGTTGGAGGCAATACCAATCCGAAATCATCAGAGTGAGTCATAATTAAAGCACCCATCAAACGGGTTGAAGTTCCCCATGAAGTTGCCCAGGCGTGTTCTATTTTACCTTCTTTGTTGGTGAATTTTACATCAAAAGCTTTTGCGAAATTCTGACCTAAGAAGTGAGAAGTTCCTGCCTGTAAAGCTTTTCCATCCTGCATTAAAGCTTCAATACAATATGTTTCATCAGCTCCGGCAAATCTTTCAGAGGGAGTTTTTAAACCTTGGATTACCGGCATTGCCATAAAGTTTTCTGCAAAATCTGCATAAACCTGATTCATTTTTTCTGCTTCTTCTACAGCTTCATCTTTTGTAGCATGAGCGGTGTGACCTTCCTGCCATAAGAATTCTGCTGTTCTTAAGAAAAGACGTGTTCTCATTTCCCAACGAACAACGTTGGCCCATTGGTTAATTAATATCGGTAAATCTCTGTAAGATTGAATCCAGTTTTTATAAGTATTCCAGATGATAGCTTCCGAAGTTGGTCGAACAATGAGTTCCTCTTCCAGTTTTGCATCCGGGTCTACAATCAGTTTTGAAGGGTTGTCAGGATCTGTTTTTAATCTGTAGTGAGTAACTACTGCGCATTCTTTGGCAAAACCTTCAGCATTTTTTTCTTCAGCCTCAAATAAGCTCTTGGGCACAAAAAGCGGAAAATAAGCATTCACGTGACCTGTTTCCTTGAATTTTTTATCCATTTCATCACGCATTTTTTCCCAGATTGCATAGCCATATGGTTTTATTACCATGCAACCTCTTACTCCTGAGTTTTCAGCTAAGTCAGCTTTCACCACCAACTCATTATACCATTTGCTGTAATCTTCGCTTCTTGAGGTTAATTTTGCCATTATTTTTTTTTGATTTTTTTAACTTTTTCTTATTATTGTTATCTAAAAATAAAAATCTATTTTTGATAGATATTTGTACATGGGTTTTGGTACATTTTTAGTACAGATTGCAAATATAATTTAAATTAAAAATTTTTACGTTATCATGAAAAGAAATATACATAAAAATTTGCTTGGTATGTTAAAATCAAAAGGAGTTTTAGCAATAGCAGGCGGATTATTACTCGTGTCTTGTGGCGCCCAAATGGGTGGATACAGTGAGACAGATGGGGTTTACTATGATCCTAATAAAGATACACTACCAGAAGGAGTGATTATCAATGATGGCGGAAACAGAGTAGGGGAATACTACGACTATAATGATGGTTCTAATATCATTCAAAATGCAGAAGCAAATTCCAAACAAGGAAAGTATGATTCTTGGAATGATTATAATTGGAATACCAATAACAATGCAACAGATTCTGACTGGGGAAATTTCGCAGGCTCTCAGACGAATTATTACGATAATTCCTGGGGATGGGGATATCCTTGGGGATGGGGAGGCTATTACGGAAGTCCATATTGGGGTATGAACAGCGGATGGGGCTGGAACTTTGGCCTTTCTTGGGGTTGGGGAAGCTCTTGGGGCTGGAACGGATGGAACTCTTGGGGATACCCGTATTGGGGAGGTTATTATAATCCTTACTGGGGAGGATATTACGGAAGTCCATATTGGGGCTGGAATGGTGGCTGGGGTAATTATTACGCAGTACCATACAAAAGAAGAGGAGCAGACGGAAGGTTATATAACAGCTACAATGGAGGATTTGGAAATAGAAATGGTGTAAATTCCGGAGGGTTCAGAAATAATGTAAATTCTAATAACAGCGGATTTAGAAACTCAAATACTGGAGGTTTTAGAGGATATAATAATGGCAATAACGGAGGTTTCAGAAACGGAAATAATAACAATGGCGGATTTAGAAACCAGGGAGGATTCCGTAATCAGAATTCACAGCCAAGACCAAATTACAATAACTATCCTCAACAATCTCAGCCAAGAATGAATGATGGGGGCTTTAGAAGTAACAGTGGAAGTTTCAATAACTCTGGCGGAGGCGGCTTCAGATCTGGTGGATCTTCAGGTGGCGGTTTCAGATCCGGCGGTGGAGGCGGCGGCTTCAGAGGTGGTAGATAATAAAAATTAATAACTATTTAAAAAAATAATGTTAAAAAAATCTTTAATAGTAATGAGTATTTCTGCAGCATTTTTTGCGCAGGCTCAGGATATTTCGATCTTAAGGAACTCTATCGATGTATATTCTAATACGACGATGTTCGGTTCTTCAAAATTTAACGCAATGGCAGGTTCCAACGGAGCCTTAGGAGGGGATGCAAGTTCTTTGCTTACAAACCCTGCAGGTTTGGGGGTTGCTATTTCGGGAGATGTTTCCGCGACACTTTCTATCAGTAATAACAAAAACAAAAGCTCATTAGCTGGTTCCTCAATAGATTATAATATTAATAAAGTAGATATCGGAAACGTCGGAGGTGTAGCAGCTTTTCAGCTTATGACCGAAAGTGGTTGGAAATTTCTAAACGTAGGGGTTAATTTCTCTAATCAATCTATTGAAAACTATATTGAGAGCCCGGGAAACTCCAAGATTGTGATTCAAAAAAGTCTTATTGACTCTAATAATAATCCCGTTACAGGAAATCTGACGTATTTAGGTCATGCCTATAACAGATACGGAACAAAGTCTAAAATGAATATCGGGGTTGGTGCGAACTATGAAAATTATTTATACTTCGGTGCCGGTCTTAATTTCCATTATGCAGACGTTGAGCAATGGGATACTGCAGCATTTGGTCTGGATCTGGATAATTCAGTTTCCAGTTATAATAAACAATATACTCCTTATACTGAGAAATCAAATGGTTTTTCAGCTTCATTCGGGGTAATTGGAAAAGTGGGTAAGGAATTAAGATTAGGAGCAACTATTGAAACGCCTACATGGTGGAGAATGGACAGAGTGTATACAGAATATGCTTTGGATAACCAAGGATATATGGGATCCGGAGCATACAGTGAAACGGTAAACTTCAGAAGTCCTATGAAAGCAACCGTGAGTGGTGCTTATGTTCCGAGTAAAAACCTTTCTTTCAACGTAGATTATACATTAGGTATTACAAAACCTAAATACAAGGAAGAAATAGATGCAGATAAAGAACTTAATAATTTCTTTACCGATAACTACAAAAACCTTTCGGAAGTAAGAGTAGGGGCGGAATACAGAATTAAATCCTTTAGATTAAGAGGAGGGTATTCTTACGCTTCAAGTCCTTTCGATTCGGGTACAGTGAGTGCTTATTCTAATTCAGGAGCTGCAGGTAATACAAGTTATAATAACTGGACCTTGGGTGAAAGAAATACTTTCGGTGCGGGTTTAGGATATGACTTTGGTGCTTTTTATATTGATGCTTCTTATCAAAATGTAAGTTCAAAATATAACAATCCATTCTTGTATGGTAAGGTTATCTCAGGAAACCCTTATTATTCTACAGGATATAGTTCTTCAGACTTTGATGTAGCCAATGAAAGCTATGCGGTATCTGAAGTGAAAAATACTTTTAACAACTTCTTTATTACATTAGGATGGAAATTCTAATTTCCAGATTGTGTAATGAGTGATTAAATTGATGCTCCGGATTTTAATCCGGAGCTTTTTTATTGATGAAATTTAAAATCAAAAAACATAAAAAAGAGAGACTTTATTTGGAGCCTCTCTTGTATATTTTAAAATAGATCATTGATTTAATGATGGTGACTCATAGGAGAATGGTCGTGGAAAAGATGCATGATCAAAGCTAATGAAACGCCCAGAATTACCAATCCTATTTTTACCCAGTCAATATTGTGATTTTTATTGCTTTCAAAGATAATGACTGAAGAAATATGTAAGAAAATTCCCCCTACAATAGCTAAGAAATATGGCTGTAAATCCGGATTGAAATAATTACCCAGCAACATTCCCATTGGAGAAGCCAAAGCAAATAAGGCTACAATTAAGATTGACGGGTAAGAAGTTGTAGACTTACCTTCCTTTCTGTTAAACAGGAACGCTCCCAAAATAAAAGAAATAGGAAGGTTGTGAAAAACAATTCCCAAAAGATAAGGAGATAATTCATGTTCTTCATTGGCTAAAGGAATTCCTTCAATAAAAGCATGAATGAATAACCCAACCATTAAAGCAACAGGAAGAATATTATGATCGTTGTGATGATGAAAGTGACCGTGCTCAAAACCTTTGGTTAAAGCTTCTAAAATCATCTGTAGCAGAACACCTGCAATGACAAAAATTCCCAAGCTGCTGCCTGTTTCAGCAGTATAAACCTGAGGGAACACTTCATTTAAGCAGATCGTAATTAAGAATCCGGCACTTAAAATCAGTAGATTTTTTGCCAGCTTTTCTTTTTTACCAAAGTACTTTCCCAGTAAAACTCCGGCAATGACGCTTAATATCAGTAAAGTAACAGTCATATTAATTTAAAAGTGGTGAGAAACAAAGTAAAACAATTATAAGATTCACACTTATGATGATGAGGTGTAAGTTATAGTTCGTTTTATTTTTAAATATTATTTTTCTAAAAAAAATTAAAGGTATTCCAATAATTATCAATAAACTGGAAATAAGGAATTGAGGAGGAGGAGTATGACTATCAAAATGCCCGAATTTAATTCCGGAATAAATTGAAAAAAGGGTCGCTAATAAAAATACAATATTAATATTCATCCTCAAGTCAATTTCAGCTTATTTTTTCTTAAACAGATTAATACAACGGGGTGATTTTTCGGCATTAAATTCCGACAATTGATAATCTCCCCATATTTTTATCCTTTCAAAACCGCATTCTGTGGCGTAAGCGTTTATGGTTTCTAATGTATGTAATTTTACTTTTTCAAAAAAATGAAAAGATTTACCCTCTGTTTCAAAACGAATATCTTTAATGATGTGTCTGCCTTCAATCTTTTTTGTAATATTAAAATCAATTCCTTCTCTGTGTACTACCATTTCAGGAACCAACATTTCTCTTACAAATTCTTCACTCAGATAATCCAGTACAAAAAAACCTCCAGGCTTTAAAGCATCATATACCGATTGAAAAACGCTTTTGTCATCTTTTTCGTTATCAAAGTAGCCAAAACTGGTAAAAAGGTTAAAAACAGCATCTACAAGCTTTGAATCAATGGGATTCCGCATATCATGAACTTTAAAATGTAAAGTTTCATTTTCAAACTGCTTATTGTGCTCTATGCTTTGCTTGGAAAGATCCAAACCAAGGACTTCATAGCCTAATTTGTTGAGAAAAACAGAGTGTCTTCCTTTTCCGCAGGCAAGATCAATGATCGTGCTTGAGGTTGGGAGCTGAAGCTCTTTTGTAAGTTTTGTGATAAAATTTTCAGCTTCAGTATAGTCTCTATTACTATAAAGCAAATGATAATAAGGGGTATCAAACCAAGATTCAAACCATTCCATCCTGCAAAAATAGTGTTTTTGATTGATGGAACATCGTTGTTGCTTGATGGTTTTTATAATATACAGCGATTTCTATCAACTATAAACTGACAACCAACCACTAAAATCGCTATTTTTGCAAAATGGATATAGATAATCTACAGATACAGATAAAAACATTCTTTGGTCTTGAACAAATTTTGGCGGAAGAGATCAAAAAACTGGGCGGAAGAAAGGTCGAAGTTAAAAACAGAGCGGTAAACTGTGAAGGAGATTTAGGTTTTTTATACAAGATCAATTACTCTGCAAGAACGGCTTTGAAAATTTTGGTGCCGATTCATGAATTTAAAGCATTCAACCAGCATCAGTTTTATGACAGACTTTTTAAGTTTAATTGGGAAGAATTTATGGATGTGGATCAGTCTTTCGCGATTGATGCAACGGTAAACTCTGAAACCTTTAAACATTCCCAGTTTGTAACTCTGAAAATGAAAGATGCTATTGTGGATTATTTTCAGGAAAAATTTAAAAGACGTCCCAATGTAGAAACCAGAACTCCTGATATCAAATTCCATTTGCATATTGATAGAGAATTAATTACCATTTCTTTGGATTCTTCGGGTGATGCTTTATTCAAAAGAGGCTACAGAAGAGAGCAGGGAGAAGCTCCTATTAATGAAGTTTTGGCAAGCGGAATGCTGCAACTGGCAGGTTGGGACGGAAAAGGTAATTTCCTTGATCCGATGTGCGGTTCGGGAACTTTATTGATTGAAGCGGCAATGATCGCTTTGGATCTTCCTGCACAGATTTTCAGAAAGAGATTTGCGTTCCAAAACTGGAGAAATTATGATGCTGATCTGTTTACGAAAATTAAAGAATTCAGAATCAACAGAGTGAAAGAATTTACCGGAAAAATTATTGGTTACGACATCGATGCAAGAATGCTGAATGCTGCCAGAATGAATATTGAAGCTGCCGAAATGGAAGATGTGATTGAGGTCAGAAAACAAAACTTCTTTGATTCTAAAAAAGATCTTTTCCCATTGCTGATGGTATTTAATCCGCCATATGACGAAAGAATTTCAATTAATGATGATGATTTTTATAAGAAAATAGGAGATACTTTCAAAACGCATTATCCTAATACATTGGCTTGGCTGATTTCTTCTGATCTTGAAGCCGTAAAAAAAATCGGTCTTCGTCCATCAAGGAAAATCAAGCTTTTCAACGGAAAGCTGGAAACGAGATTTTTGCAGTACGAGATGTATGAGGGAACGAAAAAGGTACATAAATTAGAAGAAAATAAATAGTTTTCAGTTTATAACAATAATAATATAAAAGTAGGCTTTAGAATCTTTAGCCTACTTTTTTTAGTCAATAACAATGAATTGGGGTTTTTTTGAAATTTTAGGATTGATAGGAGATGTTTTAAATGCATTTGGAAGTAATTCATCCTCTTCAGATTTAAATTATAATGAACAATCGAAAGTAAAAAAGAAAACAAAATATCTTACAGAAAAAGTAAGTGCAGCATTTCTTTTGATTTCTGCTTTTTTATTATTCTTTGTATTTAAAGATCCTTTACCTGCTGAAAATTATGTCCAGACTCTTTTAGTTACTTCGTTGATTGGTTTGGCAATTTCTCTGTTATTATTTTTTTTATTGTATATCCTTGAGTTTTATTATTTCAGAAATGTTTTTCAATGGCTTTTTTTTAGCCTTTCGACGATTTTAGTTTTTATCTCTGCTGTTCTGTACATTTATTTCGATTCCGGAATGTTTATATAAAAAAAACAGAAATCCATTCTAGATTTCTGTTTTTATTTTATCTCATCAAGGACGGCGCAAACCCATACTGTTTCTTAAAAGCATAAGAAAAATGTGAAAGATCTTCAAAGCCAACTTCCAAGAAAATATCTGAAGGCTTTTTACTTTTTTGAGTTAAATGATAATAGGCCAGTTGCAGTCGTTTTTGGGTAAGCCAACGCTGAGGTGTTGTCTGAAAAATTTTCCTGAAATCCCGATTAAATGTAGATAAACTCCGCCCTGTTAAATATCCGAATCGTTCCAAAGACATATTAAACATATAGTTTTTCTCCATAAAGCTCACCAGATCAACTTTTCCGGGTTCTTCAAAATCGGCAAGAACAGAATCAATATTTTTGTCAGTCGCTCTTAAAATACTTATGGCTTCAGTGATTTTTAAAGCAGCAATATTATCGGGAAAAGATTCCTGTATATCAAAATAGGGAATTAAGGATGCCAAACAACTTTCTAACAGAGGATGTTTTTCAAAACTGTGAATTTTTACCTCTCCCGGAATGTTTTTCTCCTTAATTTCAATGTTAGAGTAAAAACTTTTCAAACGTTCTTTAGTGAGATGCATGACAACAGTTTTGTGCGGAAGCCCGTCTTTAGGATAATTAATAATTGTTGCCAAATGATTTCTGGGGATCAGAAAAATATCTCCGGTTTTAAAAATATAAGATTTATCTGCCTGAATAATTTTTGTTTCCCCGGAAATAAACCAAACTAACATGTGGAATTCAAAAACGGTTTCCGTTTTGAAAAGCTTGTCGTCATACGTGGAAAGTTTAATATCCGGTGTGATATATTTAATCTGAAAATCCATTCTCTCTAATTTTCACGGTTAAATTTAATTAAAAGAAATTTATTCAATGTCAAATTTAATGTTGATCATTTCTTCGCTCAGTTTCCAAAGCTTTTCTGCATTTTCATAATCAATAGAATAGGACTGAACTCCTCTGATTGTGGATGGTTCATCATATCGGTGCTCAATTTGTCCATTGTCGATTTCTGCAATATCACAGTTTTCACAATAGACTCCGCCAATATTTTCAAGAAGCGGACTGGTTGCACACCAAACCGTTGTAGCGGCACCTTGAGGAATGGTTTTCAATTTGGCTTCTACTTCAGGTTTAATTTTTCCATTTTCGTTGTGAGTTCCCATCTGGATAAACAAATCAATCGGTTCTTCTCTTCCCAAATCGGTCCCATAAACAGAGCCGGGATGCAAAGAGTATGCTCTGATATTGAATTTTTTTGCTTTTTCGTCTAAGATAACAGCAAACAAATTACAGGCTGTTTTCGATTGTCCGTACCCCAATAAAGTTTGATATTCCCTGTTTTTAAAATTCGGGTCTTCAAAATCAAAAGGAGACATTTGGTGTCCATATGAAGAAACACTGATTACTCTTGCAGCATCTGCTTTTTTAAGAGCTGGAAATAATTTTGCAGTAAGATGAAATTGCCCTAAATAATTTGTCGCCAATTGTGATTCGATTCCCCGGCAGTCTCTTCGCAACGGAACCCACATAATCCCTGCATTGTTGATCAGGAGATCTAATTTTCTCTCCGAAGAAAGGAACCTTTCTGCAAAATTATCTATCGAATCAGGATCCATTAAATCCAGCTTTTCAATTTCAATATTCTTGACACCTTCAAGGTTTTTCTTGGCCTTTTCGATATCTCTCGCCGGAACGATCACTGTTGCTCCTGCTTCTGTCAGGGTCTTTGTCGTTTCCAGACCGATTCCCGCATAACCGCCTGTTATAATTGCTGTTTTTCCTGTAAGATCAATTCCTTTAATAACATCTTGTGTTGTAGATTGTTCATTGAATGTTGAATTGATTGGCTGTTGTAAATTATTAAGTCTCATTTTTAAATTGTTTTAAAATTTTGTTGAGACAAAGTTAGAATGCGTATGAATTTTTGATTTTGTTTAAAATGTCAAATTACTTTGTTGAGAGTTTCTTTGGCGAGACAGAGGGCGGTTAGAATTAAATGAAGTTGAATTAATAAAAAATTAATTATTAATCTGAATATTATTTTATTGTACTTTGCGTTTAATTAAAACAAAAACTTTTTGCTCATTCTTTCATGAATAAGTAATTTTGAAAAATTTTCAGATTTGAACCCTACTATTTCCATTGTTGTCGCGATATTTAACCGGAAAGACGAACTTTTCGAGCTTCTCAATTCACTGACTTTTCAAACCGATAAAACTTTTGAAATCATTATTGTGGATGATGGTTCTTTCATAGATCTGAAACCTACTATTGAAAATTTTAATGGAATTTTAGATATTAAGTATTTCAGAAAAGATAACTCTGGTCCTGGTCTGACAAGGAATTATGGTGCTAGAAGAGCGGCGAATGACTGGCTGGTTTTTGTAGACAGTGATGTGATTGTGGAAAAAGATTACATTGAAAATATCAAAAAAGATATTCTTGAAATTCCATGTGATGCTTTCGGTGGGGCAGATAAGGCGCATAAAGGCTTTAATCTGATGCAGAAAGCGATTTCTTATTCTATGACATCGGTTTTTACTACTGGAGGAATCAGAGGGAATAAAAAAGCGGTTTCCAAGTTTCAGCCCAGAAGTTTTAATATGGGGGTGAAAAAAGAAGTATTTGAAAAAGTAGGAGGGTTTTCCGAAATGAGAATCGGTGAAGATCCTGATCTTTCTATGACGCTCTGGGAAAATGGTTTTACAACAGCATTTTTTGATGATATCGCGGTCTATCATAAAAGACGTGTAGATTTTGGTAAATTCTCAAAACAAGTCTATCAGTTTGGGTGTGCAAGACCTATTTTGAATCAGAGACACCCTGATTATGTAAAGATTTCTTTTGCATTTCCCAGTTTATTCCTTTTAGGATATTTTTTAGGCTTTGTCGAATATTTTGTACTGGGAAGAGGTTTTATACTTTCTCTGTTTGGATTATATACTTTTATGGTATTGCTTCATGCGCTCATCGTTACCAAAAATATTGCGATCGCAGCAATGGCTGTAGTTTCTACTTATATTCAAATGTTTTCTTACGGTTACGGATTTTTGAAATCATGGATTTTACTGAATGTTTTAAAAATGAAACCTGAAGAAGCATTTCCAAAACATTTTCATAAGATGTAAGATTGTCATTCTGACGAAGGAAGTCTCTCATATAAACAGATTCTTCATTTCACTTCGTTGCATTCAGAATGACAGGAAAATGACAAAAAATAAATTAAATAATAAAAGCTGTTGAATTTCAACAGCTTTTATACAATAAATTAGAATATGGATGTAGTTTCATGGTTGAGAACGCCTGTTTTGATCATGCACTCTCTCATTTTCGTATATGTTCTTTCAATATCGTGATCCAGCCCGATAGAGAATCTGATCAATCCATCAGAGATTCCCATTTCAGCACGTTCTTCTTCCGGGATTTCAGATGAAGTGGAGCTTCCGGAGCATGAGAATAATGTTTTGTAGAATCCTAAACTTACTGCCAGATAACCCAGGTTTTCCTGCTGCATCATTTCCATTAGCTCATTTGCTTTTTCAGTTGTTCCTGCATCTAAAGTCAACAAACCTCCAAAGCCATATTCTTCATGCATCATGCTTTTCATAAGCTCGTGGTTTTTATGGGATTTCAAACCGGGATATACAACTCTCAATCCATCATTTTCGAATTTCTGAGCAAGATACATCGCATTGTGACTGTGTTGCTTTATTCTGATATGGAGTGTTCTAAGGTTTTTTAAGATACTTGCAGAACGGAGGCTGTCCATAGTTGGTCCCAATAACATACAAGCTCCAGTATTTACATTTTTAGTGTCATTAATAAACTCCTGGCTTCCACAGTAAACGCCTCCTACGGTATCACTGCTTCCGTTAATAAACTTTGTTAAGGAATGAATTACAATATCTGCTCCCAATAAAGTAGGAGAAATAGATAACGGTGAAAAAGTATTGTCAACGATCAGTTTCAGATTATGTTTTTTACAGATTTCAGAAAGTTTTCTAAGATCTGCCACTTCCAAAAGCGGATTACTTACGCTCTCGCAGTAAATAACCTTCGTGTTAGGAGTGATTGCGCTTTCTATTGATTCAAAATTGTTGATGTCTACGAAAGTCGTATTGATATGATAAGGAGGAAGAAAGTTCTTCAAAAAAGCATACGTTCCTCCATAGATGGTTCTGCTTGAAATAATATGGTCTCCACTTTTGCAGACCTGCATTAAAACGGAAGTAATTGCTCCCATTCCGGATGCTGTTACGTTGGCTGTTTCCGTATTTTCCATTTTAGCCAAAGCTTGTGAAAGATACAGATTCATCGGAGAAGAATGTCTTGAATAAAGATAGCAACCATCTGCATTTCCTTCAAAAGTGTCAAACATTGTTTTTGCTGAAAGGAAAGTATAGGTTGAACTGTCAGAAATAGAAGGGTTTACTCCTCCGAATTCTCCGAAGTATTGTAAATCCTGAATTTCATTAGCTGCATTAAAGTGGTCCATAGTTTTGATGATTTTTAATACGGATAAAAATGTAAATAACTGATGTTTTTTACAATGGTATTTTAATTTTTTAGAATATAAATCTATAGAATTGAAAAAAAATAGTATTATTGTTTAAATTATGTGTTGAATATAAAATTAAACCAAAAATATAACTATGGATTTTGATGATTTTGACAAAAAACTACTGATTTATTTGCAGGAAGATGCTAAACAAACCACCAAAGAGCTGTCTTATAAGCTAGGATTGTCTGTAACGGCAGTCTATGAGCGTATTAAAAAACTTGAAAAGCTTGGAGTGATTTCAAAATATGTAGCCTTGCTGAGTAGAGATAAAATCAATAGAAACTTTACCGTCCTATGCCATGTGAAGCTGATCCAGCATAAGAAAGAATATGTAATTGAATTTGAAAAAGAAGTAGTGAATTTATCTGAAATAACGGAATGTTTTCATGTGAGCGGCGATTATGATTATATCTTGAAGATCAATGTAAAAGATATGCAGGATTACAGGAATTTTATGCTTTCCAAATTGACTACGATTAAGCATATTGCGAGTACTCACAGTTCGTTCATGATCTCCGAGGTAAAAAATACGACGGCAATTATTTTGTAAATTAAAGTAATATGGGTTTTAGTTTAAACCAAGACTCCGTTTTTAGAGGAAATAGGATCAGGAAGCTCAGTTTCTCCGGTCATTTGTAACAGATCAATTTCAATGTTTCTGCAGATCGAAAGCATTGGAACGTCGAACATTAGTCCGGCAAATGGGTTTTCTGAATAATCACCCACTAATTCCATGATAATATAGATCCATCCGATAATTATACAGAAAGGAATGCTGTACCAAACTCCCCAGGTTCCGAGTTTGGCAAATTCGTTGACTAATCCTAGCGGAAGCAACATGATAAAAAGTACATTGAAAATAAAAGCTGTACTGGCAAACTGCCTTGGTGAGGGGAATTTTTTAATTCTTTCGGCCTGTCCCTGGAAATTGTAAAATTCGTTTAGACAAGACTGTAATTGAGTCTGGTTGAAATCTGAAATGGCTTTGATATTCTTTAAATCATTAACGTCTTTTGCCTGCTGGGAAATCAGATAAGTGGCAAAGTTTTTATAATGAGACTGAAGCTCAGCTTCTTCCTCGGAAAGATATTTATTCAGGAAAATCGGTGTTCTGCCGTAATCAGGAAATCCTGCTTTTATTAATCTGTTGCGTCTGTTATTGATGTGATGCGAACGTTCTTTTTCTGCCCCAATGTGTTCCCATTCGGTTGGAACCAATAGTTGTTCTCTAAAGGCGTATAACCATGCAATGTGGCGGTACACCATTTTTTTTCTTCTGTCTTCCAGGTCAAAAATGCCGACCTCATCATGGTTGGTGTTGAAAGCGTAGACCATAGATGCAAAAGAACGGCTGGAGTTTACAATGCCGCCCCATATTTTTCGGGCTTCCCAAAGTCTGTCATAGGCCTGATTATTTTTAAAGCCCACTAAAAAAGCTTCGGCTGTACCAATTAATGCCACCGGAACCCAAGGTATAATCATCCATTCCCAACGAAAATAATGAAATAAAACGGTGATTAAAACACACCAGATCGAGATCCAAATCAGATGAATTCCAGATACATTGAGAATTTGTTTGTAATTAATATATTTTGTGGTGATCATTGATGCTGTGATTTTAATGCTTTACTAAAAATAGTAAAAAAATTGCATAAAAAAACCTCTAAAATACTTTAGAGGTTTACATTTATTTTTGTGTGAACTAATATTTCAACATTTCTTCGATTTTTGCGGAAAGTTTTTCAGCATTTGGAAGCATTTCTTTTTCCAGAACCAAATTGATTGGAACAGCTGGAGTATCTAAGGATCCCATTGTTTCCACCGGTGCATCAAGGTATTTGAAACAGTTTTTAGAAATTCTATGTGCAAAAGCCTCTGCAAATGAATTGTTTAATTGTTCCTCGGTTAAAACGATACATTTTCCGTGAGCTTTTACTCTTTCGAAAACTAATTCTTCATCAAGAGGAATTAATGTTCTTAAGTCGATGACTTCAACTCTTCCGTTAAAGTTCTTTGCAGCTTCTTTAGCCCAGTAAACGCCCATTCCGTAAGTAACAACCAATAAAGTTCTACCTTTTTCAGTTTCATCTTTATCCGCTTCAATGATTACTTTTCCTTTTCCGAAAGGTAAAATATAATCTTCTGCCGGTTCAATTGTTTTGGCATCTTCAGTTCCAGGAACTTTACTCCAGTATAATCCTTTGTGCTCCAACATTACTACCGGATTCGGATCGTAATACGCTGCTTTTAATAAACCTTTAAAATCTGCAGCATTACTTGGATAAGCAATTTTGATCCCTTTAATATTAGCCAAAATACTTTCTACGCTGCCACTGTGATAAGGACCACCTCCTCCGTAAGCTCCTATCGGAACACGGATAATATTACTTACAGGAAATTTACCCTGACTTAAATAACTTGATTTTGAAATCTCCGTAATCAACTGATTAATTCCCGGATAAATATAATCGGCGAACTGCACTTCAACGATAGGCTTTAAACCCACTGCACTCATTCCTGTTGTAGAGCCAATAATATAGGCCTCCTGAATAGCGGTGTTGAAAACTCTTTTGCTTCCGAATTTTTTTCCTAAAGTCACTGTTTCACGGAACACTCCACCGATTCTTTCTCCAACGTCTTGTCCATAAAGAAGAGCTTCAGGGTGCTTCCACATCAATTCCTGAATCGCGTGAATAGCTGCATCTACCATTACAATTTTTTCTCCACCTGCAGGCTCACGAGTTCCCATTTCTTCCGTAATCGGAGTAGGAGCAAAAATATGCTGCATTACCGTTTCTGGTTTTGGGTCTTCCGCATTTTTAGCTCTTTCGAAAGCTTCTTCTGCTTCCAAGCGAGCTTTTTTCGTGATTTGTTTCAGTAATTCTTCATCAACACCGGATTCTATCAATTGATTTCTAAGAATTTCTCCCGGATCTTTTGCTCTGTGTTTTGTTAAATCTTTTTCATCTCTATAGAATTCCCTTCTTACGCCTGAAGTATGGTGACCGATCAAAACTGTTTTAGCACAGACAACCAATGGTTTTCTTTCGGTTCTTACAAAGTCTACGGCCTTTTTCATCGCTTCAAAGCTTTCTACGAAATCGGTTCCGTCGACTCTCATTCTGCTTAAACCGGTAAATCCGGCTACAAAATCATAAGCATCACAAGTTCTGGCTTCTTCTTTGGTTACCGAAATTCCCCATTCATTATCCTGAACAAGAAAGATGATAGGAAGCTGATGTAAGGCTGAAAACTGAAGCGCTTCACTCACTTCACCCTCCGTTACAGAATTGTCTCCAAGGCTGCAAACAACAACCGGATTGTTCTCGAATTGCTGTAAATTAAAATCCTGAATATATTTTATCCCTTGTGCAACTCCTGCAGTCGGAATTGTCTGCATTCCCGTTGCTGAGCTTTGATGGATGATTTTAGGCTTATTTTCATCTCTGCTTGAAGGATGAGAATAATAAGACCTTCCTCCGGAAAATGGATCATCAGCTTTTGCCAATAACTGCAACATCAACTGGTAAGGCTCGAAACCGATACCTAACAAAATGCTTTCGTCTCTGTAATAAGGAGAAACCCAGTCTTCTTTTTTTAACTGGTAGGCTGTTGCCAGTTGAATGGCTTCATGACCTCTTGATGTACTATGAACGTATTTGCAAATATTTCTGTTTTCTTCATAGATATCTGCCATTGCTTTCGCTAGCATCATATGGTTGTATGCTTTAAGCAGGATATCCTGAGAAACTTTTCCGTGAAGTGTATTTTCCATAGGAAGCAAATATACATAAAAAAACAAAATACTAACAAGTGTTAGTATTTTAGGGTAATTCCATGATTTTCAAAAATTTTAAAGCTATAGTTAAGCTTGGTTGAAACTTTTGCTTAGCTAAATTATATGTTGTAAATTGTTGTGATTTATAAAACTAATTTCAAAAGATAAAAAATTGGAGTAACTTTACATTCTCTTTTAAAATTAAAAGCTAGAAAAATTACATGTATTTAGTTTTTGACACAGAAACCACAGGTTTACCAAAGAATTTCAACGCTCCGCTTTCAGATTCAGATAACTGGCCAAGAATGGTTCAGATTGCGTGGCAGTTGCATGATGATGACGGAACTTTAATTGAAAACCAGGATTATATTATAAAACCTGAAGGGTATGATATTCCCTTCAACGCGGCAAGAATTCACGGGATTACAACGAAAATAGCGAATGAAGAAGGTCGTGATCTCGAAGAAATCTTAAACGAATTTTCTAAAGTTTTAGAAAAAGTAAGAGTCGTTTCCGGACATAATGTTGAGTTTGATTACAATATTGTCGGAGCTGAATTTTACCGAAAAAATATAAAGGACAATCTACAGGAAAAGCCAAAAGCCGATACCATGATTTTAGGTACGGATTTTTGTCAGCTTGGAGGAGGGCGAGGAGGAAGATTTAAGCCCCCGAAACTGGAAGAGCTTTACGAAAAATTATACGGTCATAAGTTCGATGAAGCGCATAACGCGGCAGCTGACGTAAATGCAACGGCTCAGGTTTTCTTTGAAATGATGAGAATCGGGGTCATTCCGGCTGAGGTTTTAAAAACTTCGGAAGATCAGCTTGCTTATTTCAAAACGCTTTATCCGGATCCGATTAAGCCTTTCAATATTATTATCAGAAGGCAGGTTGCTGATTTTAACAATAAGAAAAAGCAGCAGGATTTCGGGAGTATTGATGAGATTGATCTGGGTAAATATTTCAATTTCAACAATCACAGTGTTTTTTCCACATTGATGGCAACTTCAAGCATTAATGACTTGATTAAAAAGGCAACTGATGATAATTTTCCTGCCGTCGGAATGGTGGATTTGGGGAATATGATGGGGGCTTTCAAATTTGTTTCAGCAGTTGAAGGTGCGAATGGTGACCGTGCCAAAAAATATAAAGAATATTTAGCTAAAAAACAGGAAGCGGAAGAAAAAGGAGAAGAGTTCAATGAGCAAGAGCCGGTTTCAGAACCGTTGATTCCTGTTGTTGGGTGTGAATTTTATATTTCAGACCGGTATGAACAGAAGCAGTTTACGAAGGATGATCCAGACAGAAGAACACAGGTTGTTTTATTAGCAAAGGATTTTAACGGGTATAAAAATTTAGCGAAACTTTCGAGTATAGGATTTCTTAAAGGATTTTATTTCGGAGTTCCTAGGATCAGTCGTGAATTGATTGCTGAATATAAAGAAGGTGTAATTGCTTTAACATCGGGAATTAATGGAGATATTCCTGATGCAATCTTGAATACCGGTGAGCAAAAAGGAGAGGAACTTTTCAAATGGTGGAAAGATACTTTTGGTGATGATTTTTATGTTCAGATCCAGAATCATAAACTGCCAGAAGAAGAACATTTGAATGATGTTCTATTGCATTTTGCCGATAAATATAATGTTAAAATCTTAGCGCAGAACGAAACTTTTTATTCCAATAAAGATGATTCTAATATTCAGGATATTGTAAGCTGTATTAAAGACGGTGAAAAGTTGACAACACCTGTTGGAAAAGGCTTCGGAAAGAGAAGAGGTTTGGCGACGGGAGAGTATTATATCAAAAATGCAGACGAAATTAAAGAAACATTTCTGGCATATCCTGATGCGTTTGAAGCGTATGAAGAATTTACGGCAAAATTTAAGCCTTATACTTTAAAGAGAGACGTTCTTCTTCCAAAATTCGATATTCCTGAAGAATTTATTCATGCAGAGGATGATGTTGATGGAGGAAAACGAGGTGAGATGGCATATCTTACCCATTTGACGTATGAAGGGGCAAAAAGAAGATATGAGCAATTTGGTGGCATTACCGAAGCAATTAAAGAAAGGCTTGATTTCGAATTGGATGTAATTGCAAATACTGGTTATCCGGGATATTTCCTTATTGTTCAAGATTTCTGTAACGAAGCCCGTAAAATGGGAGTTTGGGTTGGTCCTGGGCGAGGTTCTGCGGCGGGTTCTGCAGTGGCTTACTGTATTGGGATTACCAACGTTGACCCGATTAAATATGATCTTCTTTTTGAGAGATTCCTGAATCCTGAAAGGGTTTCGATGCCAGATATTGATATTGACTTTGATGATGAAGGGCGGGACAAAATCATCAAATGGGTGGTTGAAAAATATGGTAAAACGCAGGTTGCGCAGATTATTACATACTCTGTTTTAGGTGGAAAATCAGCCATTAAGGATGCAGGAAGGGTTTTGGATGTTCCGATTCCTGATACCAATAATATTGCAAAATTAATTCCTCCAAGCCCGGGGATGAATATTGCCAAAGCTTTATCTAAATACGATAAATTAAAACCTGAAGAACAAATGCTTGTCGATGAGATGAGGTTGGTTCTTGACAGTCCTTCTGATCCACGTCACGATGTGTTGGCGAGTGCAAAAAAAATGGAAGGCTGTATTCGAAATACGGGAATTCACGCCTGTGGTGTAATTATTACGCCGGAAGATGTGAGTAATCTGGTTCCAGTAACCATTGCTGCGAAAGATGCTGATATTTTGGTGTCTCAATTTGATAACTCTGTCGCAGAAAGTGCAGGATTGCTGAAAATGGACTTTTTGGGCCTGAGAACTTTGACGATCATTAAAGATGCATTAAAACTGGTTAAGGCAAGACATGGAGTAGATATCGATCCTGATTTGATTCCACTCGATGATGTGAAGACGTATCAGTTATTTAAAGAAGGAAGAACGGTCGGGATTTTCCAGTATGAAAGTCCGGGGATGCAAAAATATATGAGAGAGCTTAAACCTACGGTTTTTGCCGATCTTATTGCGATGAATGCCCTTTATAGACCGGGCCCGATTAAATATATTCCCAACTTTATTAACAGAAAACACGGGATTGAAGAAATTGTCTACGATTTACCGGAAACGGAAGAATATTTAAAGGAAACCTACGGAATTACCGTTTATCAGGAACAGGTAATGCTTTTGTCTCAGAAGTTGGCCAATTTTACAAAAGGTGAAGCCGATACACTGAGAAAAGCAATGGGTAAAAAACAGATCGATGTTCTGAATAAAATGTACCCGAAATTTATTGAAGGCGGTCGAAAGAATAACCTGGATGAGGAAAGATTGGAAAAAATCTGGAACGACTGGAAAGCCTTTGCTGAATATGCCTTTAATAAATCTCACTCCACTTGCTATGCATTTATTGCATATCAAACGGCTTATTTAAAAGCTAATTATCCCGCTGAATATATGGCAAGTGTGATGAGTAATAACATCAACAATACGGAATCTATTACCATGTTTATGGAAGACTGTAAAAGTATCGGAGTGGATGTTTTAGGACCGGATGTGAATGAATCTCAATATAAATTCTCGGTAAACGAAAAAGGACAGATCCGTTTTGGTTTAGGAGCGATTAAAGGAATTGGAGAAGGTCCGAGTGAGGCCATTACAAGAGAAAGAGAGAATGGAAGATTCAAAAATATTTACGATTTCTTTGAAAGGATTTTGCCTTCTCAAATGAATAAAAGAGTAGCGGAAAGTTTGGTTTTGGCAGGCGCTTTTGACGAACTGGACACATTCCACAGAGGTCAGTATTTTGATATTGATATGTCAGGAAGAACCAATTTAGAACGACTGATAAGATACGGACAAAGCTTCCAGGAGAGTAAAAATGAGATGGAGAACTCTCTTTTTGCTGATTTTGCCGAAGAAGTTCAGATCGAACAGCCAAAACTGGCGCCATGTCCGGAATGGCCGAATATGCATAAGCTGAATAAGGAAAAAGAAATTATCGGTTTCTATCTTTCTGCACACCCGTTGGACGAATTTAAATATCAGTATCAGTTCATGCAGGGAAGCTTATCTAAAAAGGCAGTACTCGAAAAAAATGACGAGGCGAAAATAACTGTTGAGGAAGTTCCGATTTTGGAGAAAGATTCTGTGGATGAAGTTGCAGATTTAATAGAAATTGTTTCTGATGATATTGTGGCAGGAGAAGAAGAGGAAATTATTGAGGAAGTGACAAAAAAAGCAGAACCGAAAGGTGTCTTTCAATTTTTAAATCTCGATGAGGTAGATGCCTATAAAGAGCAGGCTTTTGCCAATAAACAGGAAGAACTGTTTGAAGAAAAGAAAAAAGACTGGAAAACCCTACAGAAAGAAAGAGAAAACGGTGGTGGCGGAAAAGAGTATACCGTCGCTGGGTTAATCACGGAATACGTAGTAAAAGATGGTTTTCGAAGTGGTGAAAAAGTGGCCTTTTTGACGTTGGAGGATTATTCTGGGTCTTATTCTTTCAGATTAGGTGATCGTGATTATATGAAGCTGAAGGAAAAACTTGAGGTTCAGAGATTTGTTATTTTAAAGATAAAATTTGCTCAGGTAAAAGACGGAAGAGTTTTTGTGAATGTGAATGAAGTAATAGAGCTTCAGGAGGCATTTGAAAGGTTTGCAAAAAGCATTTCTTTAGTAATGGATGTGATGGATTTCCGACCGGAAGATCTTAGTTTTTTCAGATCGGTATTGGAGCGAAATCAGGGAGATCAGAAACTGAAATTTTATATTAAAAATGTTGATGATGATTTAAATACTGAACATCTTGAAGTACAATCGATGAAACATTCGGTAAATCTGAATGGTGATTTGATAAAAGAGATACAATTGTTAAATAAATACGAGTTTTATCTCAATTAAATTAAAGATATTTTGTCTTTCTAATGTTAAAAGTGGCTTTTTAGTCACTTTTTTTATTTTTTTAATTGTAAAAAAAGTTTTAATAATATTCTTTTTTTGATGAAATATTTTTAAACTTTAAGTATTTCGTAATTAGTGTTTTATAAATATTTCTCTTTTTGTTGATTTTTTATTTGAACTCTTTATGTTGTGTTTTTTATCAATGAAAATAATGTTTTTATTAAAAAATATTTAACAAAATGTTAATTTTTCATGAAATTATATTGATTGTTTTGTACTTTTATCGCAATAATATTTAATTAATAAGCATGAAGAAAACTTATCTTTGGCTTTTGTTGGTTAGCAGTTTTGCCACAATGAAAGCACAAACAACGTATTATTCCAAAGCCTCGGCCACGGATTTTACGGCTGTGAGCAGTTGGGGAACTGCTGCGGATGGTACAGGTACCTCGCCAACTAGCATTAGTAATGCAGACAACTTTGTTATACAAAATGGTACTGTAATGACACTTCCTGGTAATGCTTCTGTCAGACAGCTTACCATTAATTCTGGAAGTTTAACTGTGGCGGCAAATACGCTTACGGTGAGTAAGTCAGGAGCATTTGATTCAACTTTGAGTGCTGTTGGAGGGACTTTAAATGTTTCAGGTGGGAATGTTGTTGTAAATGGTAACTTTAATTTAGGAGCAGGAGGTAAACTAAACCAAAGTGGCGGGACAATTTCAGTGGATGGAAACAATGGAGGTTCTGCAACAGGGAGTGTTGCTTCTGGTACGTATATTGTAAGTTTTGCTCCAACAGCTAACACTGATGTCAATCTTACAGGCGGAACCTTTATTATTGTAGATCCGCACTATACTACTACTTACACTTTTCAAGTGACAGCTCCTACAGCCGGAGCAATTGCGGCTACAGGAACACATACTTTTAAATTTGGCGATGGTATCTCTACGGATGATGGAGGAGCCAATGGTTTTAATTTTTATAGTTGGGCTGGAACTGGTATTTTTAAATTTAAAAATGTCATTTTAGAGACAGTTACTGGGGGGGCAAATAGATTTCTTTTCGTGAATGGCACTTATTTTAATACTGTCATTAACGGGGATTTAACTATTAATTCTGGTGCGGAATTTAGAAATACAGGCACCAGTTCGTCAAATGGGGCTAGCTATTTTACAGGAAATATTACCAACAATGGTACCTTTACAAGTTTAGGAACAGTGTTTTTGGCAGATGCTACATCTGCATCATCTATATCTTTAACTGTTTCTGCATCAACGAATGCTCAAACTATTTCAGGGAATGGTGTATTTAGAAATTTAACAGCTTCACCTACGGCTAATTTTACAAGTTTAAACATAAATAATACAAGTGCAGGTGGTGTTACTTTTGCAAATGCCAATTCATTACTAAGTGGATCAAATACAGGTACAGCGTCAGGAACTTTAACATTTACTAATGGAGTTGTAAATACAGGTTCTAATACATTTATATTAGGTGTTAGTGGAACTACTGCAGGAACACTTTCCTATACTGCAGGGGGATTTGGTTCGGGTTCTACATTTAGTAGATGGTATGGGACAACAGGATCGGGAACAACAATAACTGCAGCAACTATACCTACAGCAGGCGCGGGTACATATCCTTTTGTAATGGGAAATCCTACAATTGGATTTTCGGCTGATCATTTTCACAGAGCTACTGCAGCATTAACTGCAGAGGGGCAATTGGCTGTTAAGTTTAATGGTGCTATAGGGACTTCTGCAATTACGCCTGTAAGTGAAAGTTCATTAACCTATGATAGACAAACGAATGCTAGCTGGATAGTAAGTACTTCTGCAGGATATACTTCTTCTGCAACACATACTTTTGCTATTCAAGGGCAGGGTGCATATACGGCAACTTCTGCTAATGTTGCTGTTTTAAATAATGGAGCATTGGTAGGAACTGCTCAGACAGGTACAAACCAGCCTATGGGACAAAGAACTGCTATACCAGCGGCAAATATAGCGGCTACTTACAAGTTGGCTACGATTGCAGCAGAAATTCCTATAGAATCAGCACAATCAGGACCATGGGAAAGTACAAGCACGTGGGTTGGAGGTGTAGTACCAAGTTGTACAAATGCAGCTATTGTATCGGGTCATACTGTAACTGTAAGTGCTTCTACAACAGCGACTCCAAGTAATGTTATTATTAACGCAGGAGGTAATTTATCTGTAACAGGAGGATCTATTACAATAGGCTGTGCTAATAAAAATAATAATATTAGTAACAGTGGTACTTTATCAGTATCTGGAGGAAGCTTAGTAGTAAATGGAAATATTAACAATACTACGGGGTCTACTTTCAATCAATCAGCAGGCTCAATTGTTGTAGATGGAAATTCTGGAACAGTTGCAACATCGGTATTAACAGGAACGCCACTAGTTTGGCTCCAGTCTAATAATATAAACCTTACAGGAGGAAAGCTAACAATTGTTGCAGGACATATTGGTACGGCGGCAGCTGATAGAGTAATTACTTATGTGCCAACTACAAGTCCTTATCCAAATGTTACTACTGCACATACCGTACAGTTTGGAGATGGTGTTTCAACAGTTGCAAATAGTACCAAAGGTTTCGAAACTTCATTAGCAACTAGATTTTATTTCGGTAATGTTATTGTTAATACTTTATCATCTGCAAATGCTTTTGTAGCTTCAAGTTCTACAGCTGTAGTTATAAATGGTAATCTGACAGTTACAGCAGGTGAATATAGAGGTGGAACTACTACTCAGGTTGTTGGTGGTAATATTGTAAATAATGGTACATTAACCAATACAGGTGCTTTGGTATTTGGGCAAGTTGCACAGGCCGATATGTCAACCCCTACAGTTACTGCACAAACGACGGCTCAGTCTGTAAGTGGTTCTGGAGTATTCAGGAATTTAACAGCTTCTCCAACGGCTAACTTTACAAGTGTAACAATCAATAATAGTTCTTCGACAGGAGTAACATTTGCAGATGCAAATTCTTTACTAAATGGAGCGAATACAGGTACTGCATCGGGGACGCTAACCTTGACAACGGGGTTTGTAAACACAGGTGCTAATACCTTTATTTTGGGAACCTCAACCACTTCTAACGGAACTTTATCATATACTGCAGGTGGATTTAGTACAGGGAGTACTTTTGCAAGATGGTGGCCTACAACAACAGGAGGAGCTACTATTACGGCAAGTACTACTCCTTCTGGAACGGGAACGGGAGTATATCCTTTTGCTGCAGGTACATCTTCTGCTTTCCTAGCACGTAATTTATATTTGAATCAAACGGCTGCTGCTACAACAGGTGGGAAAATTGCAGTAAAATATAATGATGTTGCAGGAACCAATACTGTAAGCATTGTAGATGGAGCTTATACCGTAGATACGCAAGCGAAATCTAATTGGGCTATTTCTCAATCGGGAATTACAGGGACACCTACTTATAGTATGGCGATAAATGGACAAAACATTTATAATGCAGCGAACGGAAACAGTAGAATAACCTTGTTGTCAGCTCCAGCTTTAGGAGCTCATCAAGCAGGAACAAGTTATATAAATGCACAAAGAACAGCTGTTCCATTGGCTAATTTGACAGATACTTATTATTTAGGTATTGCAGCTTCGGATATTCCTTTTGTATCTGTAGCAAATGGTAATTGGAATACTGCTGCTACTTGGAACAAAGGAACAGTGCCTAGTTGTACAGATGCAGTACAAATTGCATCTGGTACTACAGTAACTGTAAATTCTGCAGGTAATTCATCTAGAAATGTTACAATTAATGCAGGAGGAACATTAGTAAATGCTTCAGGAGACTTAACTGTAGGTTGTACATTAAACAATAACATCCTTACCAATAATGGAACGTTGACTGTTTCAGGGGGAACATTAAATGTTAATGGTAGTATTAACGTTGCAGCAGCGGCATTTATATCTCAGTCAGGAGGTACAATTAATGTTGATGGAAATGCAGCAGGTGTTGCAGCATCTTCTGTTCCATCAGGTACTTATTTAGTTAATATTTTAGCGCCAAGCACTAATGTGTCATTTACGGGTGGTATCTTTAATATTGTAGATCCGGGAGTAAATGTTGGTCAGTATGCGATTTATGTTAGTAATTCAAGTTCTACACCGATTAATTGTTCTACAGCGCACACGTTTCAGTTTGGAGACGGAACATCTACGGATGCAGGTTCTACAGATGGTTTCTTTGTAAATTTATGGCCAAGTTCGACAAACCTTGCTTTTGGTAATTTGATTATTAACGGAGCATCTTCTAATACGAATGCTGCTACAAGATATTTTAAATCAAATTATTCAATGGTTGTTAGAGGTAATTTAACAATTAATTCAAATGGAGAGCTTAGACAATCCAATACACACGTAGCAGGTAATTTGCTTGTTAATACAGGAGGTATATTTACCAGTACAGGAACTCTATTCCTTGATAATTATGACTTACAAGCAACAGCTACAACGCCAACAACAAATGCACAAACTATAAGTGGTGCAGGAACTTTCCAAAATTTAGCAACTGCTTCTACGGCTAGTTTGACTTCGTTTAATATTAATAATACTAATGCAGGTGGTGTAACTTTGTCAGTACCATTATCAGTAAGTGGAACATTAACACTTACAGCAGGTAAAGTAAATACAACGTCTACTAATTTATTGACATTAGGTACGACAACCGCAGCAGGGACTTTGTCTGGAGGTAGTACTACTGCATATGTAGTGGGACCATTTGCAAGAACTATTGCTTCTGGTAATACAAATACAAACTATATAGTATATCCTGTTGGTAAAACAGCTTATGCTCCAATTTCATTGGCACCGGCAACTACTGCGGTAACTAATATGAAAGCAGAAGCATTTGATACTAACTCAGGAACAGCATCCGCTACGATTCAGAATCTATCTGCAACAAGAAGATGGGAAGCTCCTTTAGTATCTGGTACTTTCACGACTATTAATGTAAGGTTAGGAGATAATGCAATTACAAATGTTAATTTCCCTGTAATTGCACCAACAGCAAGTGGAATATACGATAGTTTATTTGGTACTACAGGTACTTATACCGCAGGTACACCAAATACCACACAATCTACTACTGCATTGGCAACTGCTAGTTATACAGGTTTCCTATCTTATGCGGAAATGGCTCCTGCGCTTGGTACGGGTGAAATCACATCTGCTGAAAAAGCAATAAAAGTGTATCCAAACCCATTTGCTGATGTATTGAATATTTCAGATATCAATAATGTGAAATCTATTTCTGTAATGGATATTGCAGGCAGGTTGGTGAAAACGTTTGATAAGCCAAGTTCAACACTTCATCTAGGAGAATTAAATTCAGGAATGTATTTAGTGGTTCTGAATATGAAAGATGGCTCTAGACAAGCTATTAAAGTAATAAAAAGATAGTGTTTGTTTTTTATATGATTAATACATTTAAAAAAGCTTCCCAATTTGGGAAGCTTTTTTATTGTAATGGAATTTTATTTATCAGGTACAGGTTGTATGTCCCCTGTGTTCATAAGGTCAAAAACAGAGGGAAAGAACATGACGAGAATGAAATAGATAATAATCATTAATGCGATCAATGCAAAAAGAATAATGACTAAACTGTTGGGTTTGTTTTTCTTTTTTGGTTCCATGATTGTTGTATTTGGTTAATAGATTGAATGATAAATAAATCTAAGCTAATTTCTTGCCACATTGTTTACAGTATCTTGCGTCATCATCGATATCCTCATTTCCGCATCGGTCACATACTTTTTCTAGATTTTGTCTTTTATTGCGCATTTCGGCTGTTACAATCCCTGTTGGGACAGCTATAATGGAATAACCTGCTAACATTAAAATAACGGCAAAAAACTTACCCATAGGAGTAATAGGAGATACATCTCCATACCCAACTGTAGTTACAGTTACCACGGCCCAATAAATAGATTGTGGTATGGTTTCAAAGCCGGGCCTTCCTCCTTCTACCATAAACATTAAAGAGCCGACGATTACCGAGAAAATAATTAAAAATAAAAGGAAAATATAGATTTTTCTCGAACTGTTTTTTAAAGCTCTCACGATAAGATAACCGTCGTTCATAAAATCTAAAAGATTGAAAATTCTGAAGATCCTCAACATTCTCAACATTCTGAAAATGAGAAAATACTTGGTGACAGGAAAGAAGAAGCTTAGATAAAAAGGAACCAGTGCTAAAAAATCAATAATTCCAAAGAAACTCAAAATATATTGTTTTTTATTCTTTATTACGGCAATTCTGGACCAGTATTCAGCGGTAAAAAACAGTGAAATGATCCATTCGAGAATCAGAAAGGTATAATGAAACTTTTTATCCAGTTGAGGTACACTTTCCATCATAATAATGGCGGTGCTCATAAGAATTAAAGACAATAATATGATGTCGAAGAGTTTTCCGAGCTTGGTATCGGAGCGATAAATGATGCGGTAAAGGAATCTTTTCCAGAGGATATCTTCAGGAACAAGGTTGTGTTCTCTTTCCATTGTAAGCTGTTATTTCACAAGAAAGTTAATAATTTCTGTTGAATATTGGTGAAGATCCGAATGATAAAAGGTTTATTTTAAATGAAAATTTTTTTAATCGAAAATAGGTGAGTTATTGTTTATAATTATTTGGTTTTCAATTTGTTATATTAAGTAAATTACGAAAAAAATATTTAATATAAAAATTTATTTTTTAATATATTTATAGATAGAGTTTGTAATTTTATTCAACAAAATCTAATATCATGAGAAAATTATTAACTTCTTTTATTCCGATTTTCATATGTACTCTTATATATGCTCAGGTTGGGATTAATACTACGTCTCCCAATGGAGCAACAGTGTTGGATATTACTTCTAGTCAGAAAGGGATTCTAATTCCTCGTCTTTCAGATGCACAAAGAGATGCAAGCCTTGCTGATAATGATCCATCTACAGTACCGCCTGCAGGTGTTGTAAATTCAAATCTTACTGCAGGAACCTTGATTTTTAATACGACAGCTAATAATTTCCAGTTTTGGGATGGTACCCTCTGGAGACAGTTTTTTGTTCCCACAAATTCTCAGGCTGGTAATGACGGTGTCGTTAAAATAAATTCTGGAAACGCAAATATAAAACCTTCTTTTAGTTTAAGTGCTTCAGGGAGTACCTATGGGGCAGATCTTCTGGTAACTTATGCGGTACCGTTGGTATTTGCTCCAAGTCCTACGACAAGCTGGCCGGAAACTACAGTACCTTTTCCTGGGGTAACTGCTAATATTTATAATTCCACAACCAATAAATGGCGAGAGAATGAAATTTATGGTCAAATTCATGTCTGGAGGCTGATTGCTACGGTAACTCCGGGATCAAATTCCTCCGGATCCGTAAGAGCTATCTTCAGAAATCCTGATTCGGGTTTTGAAGTGACCTCAGTACAATTGCTTCCGGCTGGTTCCAATGGAACAGGGAATATTCTTACATTTTATTTCTATACGGTTGCAGATCCGGAGAGTCTTAATCCGGGAAGAGGATACTTGCTTACAATGCAGGCGGATTTGAGTTGTAGTGTGGTAGTGGAATCTTTTACAAGAATATCATTATTTAAAGATTAGTTTCAAGTATATTTAAGTGTTTGTTGTAAACCGATCTTTTCTCAAAGGTCGGTTTTTATTGATATTTAATTCTTCTCTTAATACAGCGGGACTTAATTCTTTTCGTTTAAATCTATTAAAATTAATATCTTCGTTGAGGTACAAAATTGATATAATGAAATTAAGAAATGTAATTTCGAAGATTGAAGAAAGAATACAGATCCGTCAGGCGGAAGATTTTGATAATGTGGGACTCTTATGCGGAGTTCCTGACCGTGAAATTTCCGGAATTTTAGTTTGTCATGATGCGCTGGAAAATGTTGTGGAGGAAGCTATAGAGAAAAACTGTAATTTGATCGTGTGTTTTCATCCTATTATTTTTTCAGGGCTAAAATCTATAACAGGTAAAAATTATGTTGAAAGGGCAGTCCTGAAAGCTATTGAAAATAAAATTGCTATTTATGCCATTCATACGGCTTTCGATAATGATTTCTTTGGGGTAAATGCGGGAATTTGCAATCAATTGGGATTAAAAAAATTAAAAATTCTTCAGCCTAAAAAGAATAATTTAAAACAATTAACGGTCTTCGTTCCCAAAGACTATTCTGAAAAGCTCAAAGAGGCTCTTTTTTCTGCCGGGGCTGGAAATATCGGTTTCTATGACGAATGCAGCTTTACAATCAACGGAAACGGTACTTTCAGACCGATTGAAGGATCAAATCCGTTTTCTGGGCGGCATGATATCCGAGAAAATGCGGATGAGGATATGATTTCGGTAATTTTTGAAGATTATAAGAAAGGGCAGATCATCAATGCGATGAAAACCGCACATCCTTATGAGGAGGTGGCCTATCAGATTTATAGTTTAGAAAATGACAATCAGTATTCCGGATTAGGAATGTATGGAGATTTTGAAGAACCCATGGATGAAAAAGATTTCCTGAAATTCGTGAAGGAGAAATTTAATCTGGAAATGATCAGGCATTCTGACTTTAACCATAAAAAAATTAAAAGAGTAGGGGTTTTGGGTGGCTCCGGAGCAAGCGGAATACGATCTGCTTTATCTAAAAAATGTGATGCGTATTTAACAGGAGATGTAAAATACCATGATTTTTTCCTGGCAGAATCAAAAATGCTGATTTGTGATATAGGACATTTTGAATCAGAACAATTTGTAACTCAACAATTATTTGAAATATTATCACAAAAATTTAGTACATTTGCAATCTCAAAATCTATTGAGAAAACAAATCCGGTAAATTATTTCATTTAAATATATGGCAAAAACCAACGATATTCCAGTTGAAGAGAAGTTAAGAGCTTTATACGATTTGCAAATCATTGATTCGAGATTGGACGAGATCCGAAATACAAGAGGAGAATTGCCAATCGAAGTAGAGGATCTTGAAATTGAAATCGAAGGTCTTGAAAAGAGAGCTGAAAAATTTCATGCAGATATCAAAGATCAGGAAGATCAGATTAAGACAAAGCATGAAGTGATTAACCATGCAAAAACTTTAATTGAAAAATACAAGTCTCAGCAAGATAATGTAAGAAACAATAAAGAATTTGAAGCATTGGGTAAAGAGATTGAATATCAGGATCTTGAAATTCAGCTTTCAGAAAAAAGAATCAAAGAATTCGGAGCTAAAATTGCTCATAAAAATGAAACATTAAGTGAATTAAATGCTAAAATCGAGGATTTAAAAAATCACTTAAAATTCAAGAAAGAAGAGCTTGAAGGTCTTATTGCTGAAACTCAGAAAGAAGAAGAATATCTAATCGAGCAGTCTAAAGAATACGCTGCAAAAATTGATGACAGATTATTGGCTTCTTATAACAGAATCAGAACCAACTCTATCAACGGTCTTGCGGTAGTAGGTCTTGAAAGAGGAGCTCCAAAAGGATCTTTCTTTACGATTCCGCCTCAAAAGCAGATGGAAATTGCTCAGAGAAAGAAAATCATTATCGATGAGCATTCAGGAAAAATCCTTGTAGATGACGAATTGGTAATGGAAGAAAACGAAAGAATGAAATCTGTAATTAAATTCTAATTTATAATTACGATTTTAAATAATATAAAAAGCTGTTTCAAAATTGAAACAGCTTTTTTGTGCATTATGACTGTGGTTCTGTCATTCTGAATATAAACTGAAAGTTTACGAACAAAGTTCAGAAGTGTAATGAAGAATCTTATGTTGGTATGTACAGTTTAAAAGATTCTTCCTGCGTCAGAATGACAACGTAAATAAAAAACCGCTTCTACCGAAGCGGTTTTTGTATTATTCGTGATGTTCATACATCTTATTGTAAAGGTCCATAAATTTCTCTTTAATGGCTTTTCTCTTCAGCTTTAAGGTTGGTGTTAAAAGTCCGGCATCAATACTCCAGACTTCAGGGGTTAATTCAATTTTCTTGATTTTCTCCCAGTTTCCAAGATGGGCGTTAATGCCATCAATTTCTTTTTCAATTCTTTCTTTCAGTTCTGGGCTTTTTGCAATTTCCTGAGGAGTAGAACCAATATTTAAACTATTTCTCATGGCCCAGCTTTTCGCAAATTCAAAATCGGGCTGTATCAATGCACATGGCATTTTTTCTCCATCACCTACCACCATGATCTGTTCGATAAATTTGGAGGCTTTTGCCAAATTCTCAATCGTTTGAGGTGCAATATATTTACCTCCGGAAGTTTTAAACATTTCCTTTTTACGGTCGGTAATCTGTAGAAAGCCATCACTGTCGATAAGTCCGATATCGCCGGTTTTGAAATATCCGTCACTCGTAAAGGCTTCTTTGGTCATTTCGTCGTTTTTGAAATATCCTTTAAATACAGAAGGTCCTTTTACTGTAATTTCGCCATCTTCCTGGATTTTTACACTCAAATTATCCAAAGGATGTCCTACCGTTCCGATTTTCATTTTATCAAAACTGTTTACAGAGATTACCGGTGAGGTTTCTGTAAGTCCGTAACCCTCCAGGATAGGAATTCCTGCATTCTGGAACATTAAATTTAATCTTGTAGATAAAGCGGCAGAACCTGAAACCAATGTGATGATTTCTCCTCCTAACCCTTCTCTCCATTTTTTGAATACAAGCTTGTCTGCAATAATTTCCTGCAGACCAGAAGGTTTTGAAACCGTTTTCTTTTTCGTAATGATATTAAGAGCCCAGAAGAAGATTTTTGATTTCAAACCTCCTGCTGAAGATCCGGTATTGTAGATTTTATCATATACTTTTTCTACCAGTCTTGGAACGACACTCATGTAGTGAGGTTTCACTTCTTTTACGTTGTCTCCCATTTTATCAATGCTTTCGGCAAAATAAATGGAAAATCCGTTATACTGGAAAAGATAGAAAAGCATTCTTTCAAAAATATGACAGATCGGTAAAAAGCTAAGAACTCTTGTGTCTTTGTAATCTAGGCTTCTCTTTTTAGGAATTCTTGGTATAGAGCCTAAAACATTGGACACGATATTGTCATGAGTAAGCATTACGCCTTTTGGTCTTCCCGTTGTTCCCGAAGTATAAATAATGGTCGCCAAATCATCCGGATTAATGGCTTTTGAAAGGTCATCTACTTCAATCTGAGTGGAATCGTCTTCTCCTAAATCTAATATTTCTCTCCAATTGGCGGCCCCGCTTACATTGTCAAATGTGAAAATGCCCTGCAACGAAGGAATATTGTGTTTTACCTTCATTACTTTACTGAGAAGGTCTTTATCAGATACAAAACAATACTTTATTTCTGCATTATTAAAGATAAACTCATAGTCTTCCGGCGAAATACTTGGATAAACAGGCACGGAAACGACTCCAATTTGTGAAAGCCCCAAATCCATAATGGCCCATTCTGTACGGGAATTGGTGGTGATTAAAGCAATCTTGTCCCCTGGATTGATTCCCAATTTTAAAAGTCCGCGAGAAATCTTATTCCCTTCATTGATAAACTCTTGTGTGGATGTTTTTTTCCATTCACCATGATATTTAGTCACAAACATATCAGATTTTGGAAATTTTTCTAAAGCGTGATATGGTATGTCAAATAATCTCTTGATCGTCATGATTCTTTACGTGTAATTTAATAATTTTAAATATAAGCATTTTTTTTAATTGGGGAAATTGGAAGTGATTATTTAGAAATTAATAAAATGTATGCCATAATACATTTAATAATTCAAACTTAATTTATATATGGTGAATATTTAAAAATAGGGCTTATTTCTTGATGTAGCCTAATTTGTGATTCTATTTTCAGATTTGCTCAAAAAGTGTAAATTAGCGACCATCTAATTATTCAATTTTTATGGACTTTAATTTATCAGAAGAACAGCTGATGATTCAGCAGGCAGCGAGAGACTTTGCTCAAAACGAACTATTACCGGGAGTAATCGAAAGAGACCGCGACCAGAAGTTTCCTGCAGAACAGGTGAAGAAAATGGGAGAAATGGGACTTTTGGGGATGATGGTAGATCCTAAATACGGAGGTGCAGGAATGGATAGCGTTTCTTACGTTTTGGCAATGGAAGAGATTGCAAAAATTGATGCTTCTGCAGCTGTTGTAATGTCTGTAAATAACTCATTGGTATGTGCAGGGCTTGAAAAATTCGCTTCTGAAGAACAAAAGGTAAAATACCTTACTCCTCTTGCAAGCGGACAGGTAATCGGAGCATTTGCTTTGTCTGAGCCTGAAGCCGGATCTGATGCAACTTCTCAGAAAACAACTGCGGAAGATAAAGGAGATCACTACTTATTAAACGGGATCAAAAACTGGATTACCAATGGTGGTACTGCAACTTATTATATCGTAATTGCACAGACTGATCCTGAGAAAAAACATAAAGGAATCAATGCTTTCATCGTTGAAAGAGGTTGGGAAGGTTTCGAAATCGGAACTAAAGAAGATAAATTAGGAATCAGAGGAAGTGATACGCATTCTTTGATCTTCAACAACGTAAAAATACCTAAAGAAAACAGAATCGGGGAAGACGGTTTCGGATTCAATTTCGCAATGGCTGTTCTGAACGGAGGTAGAATCGGTATTGCTTCTCAGGCTTTAGGAATTGCTTCCGGAGCTTATGAATTAGCTTTGAAGTATGCTAAAACAAGAAAAGCTTTCAAAACGGAGATTATCAATCACCAGGCGATTGCATTTAAATTGGCGGATATGGCAACTCAGATCACTGCAGCAAGAATGCTTTGCTTTAAAGCTGCTTGTGAGAAGGATGCCGGAAAAGATATTTCTGAAAGCGGAGCGATGGCAAAATTATACGCTTCTCAAGTGGCAATGGATACAACCATTGAAGCGGTACAAATTCACGGTGGATACGGATATGTAAAAGAATATCATGTAGAAAGAATGATGAGAGATGCGAAAATCACTCAGATCTATGAAGGAACTTCTGAAATCCAGAAGATCGTAATATCAAGAAGCATTGCAAAGTAATTGCTTAATTATATATTGAAATAGTAAAAGGCTCTCAGATTGAGAGCCTTTTTACTTTTACACGAACCACAAAAATTAATAATATATTTATTTTACTTTTCCGGGATTGATTCTTTCCTTTACCGTTTAAGGTTTTATTTTTCTATACCTAAAGTTAGGAAGAATTTATGGCTTGATAAATGAAATCCGATTAAAATAAAATTAAAAAAGATAAAACATCAAAACTGCCATTCTGACGAAGGAAGAATCTCAACTGTTGATAAAAGATTCTTCCTTTGTCAGAATGACAAATAGGTATAAAGAGTTCGTGTTTTTAGATGAACTTACATTAAGTTAGAATCGTTATTAGGAGTGTTTTTATTTCTCTTTTTATAAAAGTAATATCCAATACCAATAATTAAAAATAGAGGCCATAATGGGAGAATAAATAAGAAAATAGACATGATCACATCCCAGCCGGAAGAAACGGCAGCAAATGTTTTTTCTCCGAATGTTTTGGATTCCTTATTTTCAGTGTAGCTGCCTTCTTTTCCGTATAGCGTGATGTCAACTTCACACATGGTATTCTGAACAAAATCCTGACCTGAAACTTCAATCCCTTTGTTTTCAACCGTACCGATATTGTAGCTGAGATCTTCCATCAGATATTCAAATTTTTGAATAGGAACTCTTACTTTAAGATAAGCAATTTTCTTATCGTTGTTATTTAATGAAGTATTTTCACTTTTTATAAAACCATCATATTTTTTCACTTCTTCTTTCACAGTTTCTCTTGCAAGTTCCGGATCATTTACGGTTAATTCCAGTACGCCTGTTTTTACCATTTTATTTTTCGAAACATTCAGCTCGTAGTTTTCACTTTTAGGTTTGTCTTTGTAAACAATTTTAGTTTCTTTAATAACTTTCGGAGCCGGAACATTAACAACAATTTTTTCCTCTTTTTTTGCAGAATCTTTTTTTTCTTTTTTAGATTCCAGTTTTACCGATGAAATTTTATCGGAAAGAGAATCCACCATTTTTGAAGTATTTCCAAACTGCTCTTTTACCTTTTCTTTGGTGTTTTCAAAATCTTTAATTTTAATATCGGCAGAATCCAAAGCAGCATTGGCTTGATCGCTAACTTTATTGATTTTATCTGAAGCTACGGAAGCCACACTATCAGCTGAATTTACAACGTTTTCAAGATGAGATGCTGTTGTTTCCCCTTTTTTACACATGATAAACGTGCTTGATAAAGCAACCAGTAAGATGAATTTTTTCATAACATTAATTTTTTCGATGTGGTAAAATTAGGAGGGAAGATTTTGTAAAGATTGTAAAGGAATAGTTTATTCGATGTAAAGTATTAATGTGCTGATTTCTATTGTTTTGTAAAATGATCTTGAATGTTTTACAAAGATTTTTGAATGTAAAAAGCCCCTTTTAAAGAGGCTTTATTGTTTTTGGAAATAGAGAATTATAAAATGTTATAAAGGCGGATATTAATCATTTATTTTTTGTTCTCTTATTTTTGGTTTTTTAAGTATAAAATATAATAATATAAAAATAATAATCTCACTCACGAAAATATATAAATTGTAGTTTAAATCCTCACCTTCATACAGGAGAGGTTTTGGATGAGACATGGCATTATATGCTCCTTGATATATCCATTTTAAAAATAATGTTCTTGAAATTGATGCAATGATAGAGGAGACTAAAAATAATAATATGATAAAAATTTTAAGTCCATTGTGTTGAATTTTAAATTTAATCCATAAAATTAAACTTAAAATTGGAATCACTGAAAGGACTAATCCAAAGAAAAATGTTTGAGATAATTGAGCATATAGTGTTCTGTATTGAATTTCCAATTCTGGAATTAAACCTAGAAAAAAATTTAAAAAGCTTTGATAATTATTAAAGCCAATAAGGAAAAATAATATTGAAGTAATTCCGATTAAAATTTTGGTTTTCAATGGTGTTTTTTTATATGATTATTCTTGATGCGTAAATGTAAGATTATTTAAGAAAAAATAAATAAGTAGCTATTATATTGGAGCAAATAAGTTCAGATTTCTGATGTACCAATAAAAAATCCGCAGAAAATTCCACGGATTATATTGATAAAAGCTTTATTATTTAATTAAGCATTCCTAAACTCACTGATAAAATGAAGCTTCACATTCGGGAACTTCTCCTGTGTCATGTGAATCGTGAAAGAAGAGTCAGCTAAGAAAACCAACTGGTTGTATTTATCTCTTGCCAGGAATCTCTGCTTCAATCTCGCAAATTCTTTAAATTCATCTGATTTTTCATCAGCTTCTACCCAACACGCTTTGTGCATAGAAAGTGGTTCATAAGTACATTTTGCACCATATTCATGCTCTAAACGATATTGGATAACTTCGTACTGAAGTGCTCCTACTGTTCCGATGATCTTTCTGTTATTCATTTCAAGTGTAAACAACTGAGCAACACCTTCATCCATCAACTGATCGATACCTTTTGCCAATTGTTTTGCCTTTAATGGATCATTATTGTTGATATATCTGAAATGTTCCGGAGAGAAGCTTGGAATACCTTTGAAACTTAGTTTTTCACCACCTGTTAAAGTGTCACCGATCCTGAAACTTCCTGTATCGTGAAGACCTACAATATCTCCGGGAAAACTTTCGTCTACCACTTCTTTTTTATCAGCAAAGAATGCATTCGGTGAAGAGAACTTCATTTTCTTTCCTTCTCTTACCAACAGATAATTTTCGTTTCTTTTGAAAGTTCCTGAAACAATTTTTACGAAAGCTAAACGGTCTCTGTGTTTCGGGTCCATATTGGCGTGGATCTTGAAAACAAATCCAGTGAAAGTGCTTTCTTCAGGCTTCACAAGACGAGTGTCACTTTCTTTTGGCTGAGGCATCGGAGCAATGTCAATAAAAGCATCGAGTAATTCACGGACTCCAAAATTATTTAAGGCAGAACCAAAGAAAACCGGCTGTAAATCACCCTTCATATAATCTTCACGGTTAAATTCAGGATAGACAGATTGAACAAGATCTAATTCTTCTCTTAAAGTAGCAGCTGCTTTTTCACCGATCACTTCATCGATGGAAGCATCGTTAATATCATCAAACTTAATCGCTTCTCCAACTTTCTGTTTTTTCTCTTCTAAAAACAATTGAATGTTGTTTTCCCAGATGTTGTAAATTCCCTGGAAATCACTTCCCATACCGATCGGTAAAGAAAGCGGACAAACTGTTAATCCTAATTTCTGTTCCACTTCATCCAGCAAATCGAAAGCATCTTTACCTTCACGGTCAAGCTTATTGATGAAAACCAACATGGGGATGTTTCTCATTCTGCAAACCTGAACCAATTTTTCAGTCTGTTCCTCAACCCCTTTTGCAACGTCGATAACAACGATTACGGAATCTACGGCAGTTAAAGTTCTGTACGTATCTTCAGCAAAATCCTTGTGACCCGGCGTATCCAGAATGTTAATTTTGTGATCTCTGTATTCAAAAGCCAACACGGAAGTTGCCACGGAGATTCCTCTCTGTCTTTCAATTTCCATGAAGTCGGAGGTAGCTCCTTTTTTTATCTTGTTGGATTTTACCGCACCTGCTTCCTGAATCGCGCCCCCGAAAAGGAGTAACTTCTCCGTCAACGTGGTTTTTCCGGCATCGGGGTGAGAGATAATCCCGAAGGTTTTTCTTTTTTCTATTTCTTTGATTAAGTCTGACATATCGTATTTTGAAGTTGCAAAAATCGTGAATTTTGTCGAATCCTGAAAATTGAATTTATTTTAACCACAAAAGTTATAAAAGCTATTGTTTTAATGACGAGTTTGTTTAAATTTTTTGAACATTTATTTGAACCATGTAAGATGTATTGAGCTGTTAAGTTAATTAATAAAATCAAAGATTTTTAAGAAGCCTAAAATACTTAAAGTGAAGCTCAATTTAATATTCTGAAAATCTTAAAACATCTTAATGGTAAAATTAAATAGTAGTTAAAAATCTTGTGATGAATTCTGAAGCATTTAATTATAAACTGGATTTTCTTTTCAGCAAATAAGCCAATCCCAAACCAATGAAAACCATTCCGGCACTGAAAGGGAAAATGTAACTCATCCCATAAATATCTGCAACCCCTCCAATTAATGGTCCGGCAACGCCTAATGAAAGATCAATAAAAAGCCCATATCCTGCCAATGCTGAACCCTGACTTGAAGGTGAAACGCTTTTAATAGCGACAACGCCTAACGCAGGAAAAATTAATGAAAATCCTAAACCTGTAACTCCCGCTCCCATAAGAGCGATTTCCGGATTGGAGGCAAAAGCAATGATCAAAAGTCCGATCGTTTCTACCAGAAGGCAGACAATTGCGACCTTTATTCCCCCGTAATTATTAATTACATTGTTGAAAATAAGTCTTCCGACAACAAATAAGCCTCCGAAAACGCTTAAACATAAAGCTCCATTATTCCAGTGAAAGTGATTGTAATATAAAGTAATGAATGTGGAGATAGAGGCAAAACCGATTCCTCCTAAAGCCAGACACACTCCAAAAGGCGCTACTTTTCCCAATACTTTCCAGAAAGATTGGGATTCCTGAGGATGGGTGTTTGTTTTATTTTCTTTGGTTTTAGCATAAAGAAATCCTAAAATTCCCAGAATAATGGAAAGAACTCCAATGCCATAAAGGCCGAATTCATGTTCAATGGTAACGCCCAAAGAAGCTCCGATTGCCAATGCTCCATAAGATGCAACACCATTATAGGAAATGATTTTTGCGGTGTGCGTTTCACCTACTGCCATGATTGCCCAGTTGATGGGACTTGCACCGATCATTCCTTCTGCACAGCCCGTCAGTAAACGGGTAATAACCAAAAAAGAAAGACTTAGATAGGGAGAAAATTTAAAATAATAAGCAATCATCAGGAAAATTCCGGTTAAAGAAAAACTGATCATACTAAATAAAACAGCGGGTTTAGGACCTCTTCCGTCAATGATTTTCCCAGAATACGCTCTCAGAAAAAAAGTAGAAACATATTGCAGACTGATGACCAATCCTGCAATTACTAAGCTAAATCCTAAACTTTTATTAATAAAGATCGGAAGAACAGAGAGAGATAACCCTATGATGAAATATCCTACAAAAGTAAAACATACATAAGTAATCAAGGATAAGTTAACATTCTCTGACCGATTTACTAAATTATCCATGTGAAAAAATTAAGTGGCAAAGTTACTTCATAAAAAATGCTTAGAAGAAGATTTATAAAATTTTATGATAACCCAAACAATATTCTGCATACAATTTAATGCATTTTAATGCTTTAATTGATTTATAATTTTTTGTATCCGAAAACCAATATTGGACTGTCTTTAGTAGAAAATCGATTATCTTTGTTTTTCAATTGTTAATTGTAAACTATGGAAGTGAGCAGATATCCGAAATATACATTCACATGGCTGGGTGGACTTGTTTTGTTGGGTGGGTATATTTTCGGAAGTATTATCATTGGAGGTGTAATGGTGTTTTGGGATCTGATATTTAAAGAAAGTATTCAGAATAAAGATTGGTTTGTAATGGTAGCAAATGCAGTTGTTTTTATTTCTATGATTGCTGCTTTTGATTTTTTAATTGTAAGGCCGACTACTCAGAAAAAGCTTAATTTCAATTTTTCACCGACTAATTTCTATACGTATCTCCTTATTTTCCCTATGATGATCGGGATGATGTTTATCGGTGAATTTATAACCGCCCAGATTCCTACTACAGGGCCATTTTTTGGAGAATACTATAAATTTTTTGAGCAGCTTATGAGTAAGCTTACTGACGATCCTGTGATTATGATCATCACGGCTGTTATTATGGCTCCGGTTTTTGAAGAAATTGTTTTCAGAGGAATTATTCAGAAAGGATTGGTAAATGCAGGAATTAAGCCTTGGAAAGCTATTCTTTTCTCATCGATTGTTTTTGGATTAGTACATGCCAATCCGTGGCAGTTTGTAGGAGCTGCTTTATTGGGTTGTGTTTTAGGTTTGGTATATTATAAGACCAAATCGCTTTTGCTTCCCATGCTTTTGCACGCATTTAATAATTTGTGTTCTTCCATTTTGGTATTTTATACCAAGACCGAAAGTTTTGCAGATGCTTTTAAAGTTTCTGAATGGATGATAGCAATAATCGGGATTGTTCTTTTTTCTTTGTTTTATTATTTATTTATGAAAAAGTACAAAGTGCATTACTCGGAGATTTAGCAGATGTAAAATATTATCAAAGCATTTAATAAAATAGTAAAAAGTAGAGTTAAAATAAATTATGGAATTATTAGTAGCAACACATAACATACATAAAAAGGAAGAAATCCAGCAGATTTTAGGAAATGAATTTGTGGTAAAAAGTCTTACAGATTATGATATTCACGATGAAATTATAGAAGACGGAGATTCTTTCAATGCCAATGCTCTGATTAAAGCTAAATATTGTTTCGAAAAAACCGGAATTCCGAGTTTAGGTGACGACAGTGGTTTGGTGGTTGAATCCTTAGACGGAAGACCCGGGATTTTTTCAGCACGTTATGCAGGAGATCATGATTTTTCGAAGAATATTGAAAAAGTTCTGAGTGAAATGGAAGGTGTTGAAAATAGAAAAGCTTATTTTATTACGGTTTTATGCTATTATGACGGAAACGGTGCTCAGTATTTCGACGGAAGAGTACACGGCAATCTTCTCACGGAAAATAAAGGATATAAAGGTTTCGGATATGATCCTATTTTTGTACCTGAAGGATACAATATGACATTTGCTGAAATGGAACCTGAAGCGAAAAATAAAATCAGTCACAGAAAACAGGCACTGGATTTGTTCTTAGATTTCCTGAAAGTGAAAAAATAATTTTTAATGTTTCTTGTCATCCGACAAAGCAAGAATCTAATAGAACTTTCACTTTAAATATTAAGAACAGAATGACAACATTAAATTAAAAATCTGTTGTACATTTGTCGTCATAACACACTATTAATTTGAGTACTTATTTAACGATATTAGGTTTTAACTCGGCGATACCTACAGTGAATACTTCACCTACCGCTCAGTTGCTGGAAATGGAAGAAAGAAGTTTCCTGATCGATTGTGGTGAAGGAACCCAGGTTCAGCTCAGGAAAGCCAAAGCCAGGTTTTCAAAAATCAATCATATTTTCATTTCGCATCTTCATGGCGATCACTGTTTCGGTTTGCCCGGACTGATTGCTTCGTTCCGATTGTTGGGAAGAGAAAATCCGTTGCATGTATATGGTCCTAAAGGGATTAAAAATATGCTGGAAACCATTTTTTCCATTACAGAAACCCACAGAGGATTTGAAGTGGTGTATCATGAACTTGATAAGTCGGTTTCTGAGAAAATTTATGAGGACAATAGAGTAGAAGTATATACTATTCCGCTGGATCACAGAATTTACTGTAATGGTTATCTTTTTAAAGAAAAACCGAAGGAACGCCATCTGAATATGAAGGAGATTGCAAAATACAGCGAGATCGAAACATGCGATTATCATAATATAAAGGCAGGAAAAGATTTCGTATTAAGTGATGGTTATGTACTGAAAAATGAAATCCTGACTGTGGCTCCGGCTCCGTCTGTTTCGTATGCTTTTTGCAGTGATACAAGATATCTGGAAAGTGTAATTCCTATTATTAAAGATGTAACGGTTTTATACCATGAGTCTACCTTTTTGCATGATCTGAAGGAAATGGCAGATTATACAGGACATTCAACGGCTTTGGAAGCGGCAACTATTGCTCAGAAAGCCAATGTCGGAAAATTGATTTTGGGGCATTTTTCTAACCGATACGGAGATCTGACTGTATTTACAGATGAAGCAAGAACAGTATTTGCCAATTCATTTTTACCGAAAGCTTTGGAGGTAGTGAAAATTTAATATCATGAAGTTGAGTTTTGAAGAACTGAAAAGTTTTCTTGATGAAAAAGCAGATCAATACAATCAGGTTGATTTTATTGAGAATGATCCCATTCAGATTCCGCATCGTTTTTCCTTGAAGCAGGATATTGAAATTGCGGGTTTCTTGGCAGCCACGATCTCTTGGGGAAACAGAAAATCTATCCTTAAATCAGCTGAAAAAATGCTGGATGTTATGGGGAATTCTCCCTATGATTTTGTACTAAATCATTCTGAGAAAGATTTGAAAATTCTTCAGGATAAAAGTATTCATCGTACCTTTAACGGAGAGGATTTTGGATATTTTATAAAGCAGTTCCATAGAATTTACAAGGAAAACGAAAGTTTGGAAAATTTATTTAAAACCAATGATTTGGAATTTAATTTTCAACACGGGATCGAAAGGTTCCGGCAAAATTTTTTAGGAGCTGAAAAACACAGGAGTCATAAGCATGTAAGTTCACCCTACAAAAATTCATCAGCAAAAAGAATTATTATGTTTTTGCGCTGGATGGTCAGAAAAGACAAACGTGGAGTAGACTTCGGGATCTGGCAAAATGTGGATCAGAGATTTTTATCCATTCCTCTGGATGTGCATACCGGAAATATATCCAGAAAATTAGGTTTGGTGGTAAGAACGCAAAATGACTGGAAAACGGTAGAAGAATTAGATATTGCAATTCGTAAGTTTGACGATAAAGATCCTGCAAAGTATGATTTTGCATTGTTTGGTTTAGGGGTTACAAAAGAATTATTATAAAATAAGAGAAGATGAAAAAATATAATGAACGAGCAGAGTTTTTAGAAAAGATTGCGAATGGAATCATTTGGTGGATCGGTTCTATTCCGTCTCTTATTGTACATACCTTATTTTTTATAATTTCATTTCTTCTTCCGATACTGCATATTGTAGAATTTGATAAAATGCTTCTTATTCTCACTACGGTTGTTTCTTTAGAGGCTATTTATCTTGCGATTTTCATTCAGATGTCAGTTAATAAAAGTCACGAAAAAATAGAAGACATCCAGGAAGATATTGAAGACATTCAGGAAGATATTGAAGAAATTAGTGAGGATATTGAGGAAATTAATGAAGACATTGAAGATATTCAGGAAGATATTGAAGAGATCAATGAAGATGAAGATGATGAAGACCACAGTGAAAGAGCTAAGGCAGTGATGCTGAAGAGTAATGTCAATTCAAATAAAAATGAAATCAAATCTTTAAAAGATAAAATACAGGAGCTTCAGAATATGATTGATGAACTTAAAAAAGATTAATTTATCTCAATTTGTTGCAACTGTAAATAATATATTTGTTAAAAAGGCTAATTCTAGATTAGTCTTTTTTTTGTTTGAAAACCGTGACAAAATTAGAAGCCGATTAGAACATAAATAAATTGATATATCGTTGTTAATTATCTAGAGTAAGATGATTTTAAATCAAAAAAATTAGTATTTTTGAACAAACAATTATAAAATGTTAAATTATAGATTGAAAAATTACTTTAAAATTAGTTTTGCTCTGTTTTTCTTTTTTAGCATTATTTCTTATGCTCAGAAGAGAATTCCTAATGCAAAGGAAAAAATTCCGATTAATGCCAAGGCAGGAGATTATATTGATGTGAATGTCGCGCCTTATCCGGAGAGTAATTATACGATTACACAATTAGTGAATGATGTATTGGTTGGAAATTCCGGAGGATGTTCGGGTTCTAACATTTCAAATGTTTCGGTGAGTCCGAATCAGCCACTTAGTAATAATAACCGATTTTGGGGATACTTTAATAAAGCAACTTCCAATTTCCCTTTTTCTAAAGGTATTATTTTGTCAACAGGTTTTGCAAGAAGAGGAGGGAATGCTGTAGAAAGTGGTGTACTCAGTGATTCAAATGGTGGTGGAAGTGATGCGGATCTTATCGCGGCTACTGGGGTGACAACAACAATTAACAATGCAGGAGTTTTAGAATTTGATTTTGTACCTACAAGTAATCAAATGAAATTTAACTATATTTTCGCTTCAGAAGAATATACAGGAAGCTTTCCTTGTCCTCCATTTCAGTATGATGATGCCTTTGCTTTATTGTTAAAGCCTAACACACCGGGGTCAACTTATACCAATTTAGCGATTTTACCGGGAGGTGCAGGGCCAGTTTCTGTTCCTAATATTCTTCCTGCAAGTTTTTCATGCGGACCTGTTAATGGACAATATTTTGGTTCCTTAACTCCTAATGCAACCAATTTTAACGGTATTACTGCAAAGCTTACAGCGGTAGCAACAGTGATTCCGGGGCAATCTTACCATATAAAAATGGTAATAGCAGATGCTCGTGATAGTATCTATAATTCTGCCGTATTTCTTGAGGCGGGATCTTTTGATATCGGTATTAAGCTGGTTGATAGTAACGGAGTGGCTTTACCTGCAAGTATCAACGTGTGTGATAACGCTCCTCAGACTTTGGTGGCTCAGGTTTCAGGTGTTACTGGAGCAACTTATCAATGGTATAAAGATGGAGTATTGATACCGGGTGCAACAAGTGCAACTTATGTGGCAACATCGCCTGGTGTTTATACAGTTAAGGTGATTATTCCTGGGAATACTTGTCCTGTTGAAGCAAAAGTAACGATTGTAGGTGGTACAACTCCAACAGCACAAAATGCTACCTTGAAACTTTGTACAACGCCGGCTGTAAGTACATTTAATTTAAATGATGCTAAACCTTTAATAAGTACAACGACAGGTGCGGTTTTTAAATTTTATGTAAATCAGGCAGATGCAGTAGCTCAAAATGGTAATTATATTCCTGATGCAAGTTTGGCAAGTTATAACGGGACAGATGGACAAGTTCTGTATGTTGTAGTTTCAAACGGAGGTTTCTGTAGTAAAATGGTTACCTTAACATTGAGAAAAGAAGCTACGCCTGTTGCTCAGTTAGTGGCTACAAAAACAAAGATATGTTTAGGGGAATCTGTTACTTTAACAGCTTCTAACGGGGTAACTTATCAATGGGTGAGTGGGTTGTCAGGAACAAATCCTGTACAAACGGTTTCTCCAAAGCAGACCACAACGTATTCTGTATATGCAATCGGAGCACAGGGATGTAAATCATTACAACCTGCTACTGTTACGGTAGAAGTGGTTCCGGCTCTTGCTTCCAATCTATCTGGAGGAATGATCTGTCAAGGTGATCAGATAACATTGGATGCTGGTGCAGGTCCTAATTATGCTTATCTATGGAATACCGGAGCTACAACACAAACAATTTCCGTAGCGACGCCTGGAACGTACTCTGTAATCATAGATAATGGTGTTTGTACAAACGTTTATAAGACAGACGTTATTAGAGCAATTGTTCCTGAAATTGTAAAAGTAGATTATAATGAAAGTGGTACATTAGTTGTTACGGCAAATAACCCAAGTAATGGGCCGCTAGAATATTCTGCGGATAATGGAGTAACTTGGCAGAATTCCAATGTATTTACCAATATTCCTAAAAATATAGTTGTTTCTATTCGCGTAAGAGTTAAGAAAACAAGTTGTGTTGGAGTTTTGGAATACTTTACATTCATCATGAAAAATGTAATTACTCCAAACGGGGATAATGTAAATGATATGATTGACTTTAGAGGAATAAGTAATTATAATAGTTTTAAAGCAGTTATTTCAGACCGATACGGAAGAGAAGTTTACAAATCTGAAAAAGTAAGACCATATTGGGATGGTTTATTCCAGGGGAAAAAACTTCCTACAGCTTCTTACTGGTATCAGGTGACTTTTGAAGATCCTGCCACCAAGCAGATTGTTGTAAAAACAGGCTGGATTATGTTGAAAAATATCGAATAAGTAGAAAAAATCTATAAAAAAGAAACAGGGCTGATTTTCAGCCCTGTTTCTTTTTTTATCATAATCATGATGTCAAATTAAATATCTTATATCATAGGCTTGTCAAATTTAAATTTTAACCAAAAAAAATGTTATTTTTGTTTAAAAGATTGTAAAATGTTAAATACGAGGACAAGAAGTCTATTTTTTACTTTATTTTTAGTGCTTATAGGGAGCAGTCTTATGTTTTCTCAAAAAAAAGGGAGAACGGGAACTACTACCATGCCTAGTTCACAAAGTATGAAATCGGGGGCTTTTATTGATGTAAATACAAGTACCTACCCTGAATCAAGCTACGATATTGCCCAGCTCATAAAAGATGTACTTATAAAAGGAGGAACAGCATGTACTAATGCTAATATCACGAATGTTACCGTCTCTCCCAACCTCGCTGCTTCTAATCAAAACAGGACATGGGGTTTTTTTAATAAGGGAACTACAGCCTTTCCATTTAATAAAGGGATTGTGTTATCTACGGGATATGCAAGAAACGCAGGGAATTCATATATTGCAGGGACGTTAAGTAATACTTTTTCTACAACAGGAGATGTGGACTTAGCTACAGCTTTAGGAGTTGCCAATAATTTTAATGATGCTACCTCTATAGAATTTGATTTTGTGCCAACTGCTAATGAGGTTACCTTCAGATATATTTTTGCTTCTGAAGAATATTCTAGTGATTATCCGTGTAATTTCACAGATGGTTTCGCATTATTACTAAAACCTAACACTCCAGGATCTGCCTATACCAATATGGCTGTTTTGCCAGGAGGAGCTGGTCCTGTAAGTGTAACGAATATTCGTCCTGCTACTCAATTTGGAGGAGGCGCATTGGCCTGTGGACCTCTCAATGCTTCTTATTTTGCAGGATATAATACGGCGGCGATAGAAACCAATTTTAACGGAAGAACAATTCCTTTAACGGCAAAAGCTACCGTAACTCCGGGACAATCCTATCATTTTAAAATGGTACTGGCAGACTGGGATGATGGTTCATACGATTCATCGGTATTCTTAGAAGCAGGATCATTTGATATTGGAGTGCAAATTTTAGATCCTACCGGTGTACAGCTGCCGGCTTCTATTAATGTCTGCGATAACCAGCCACAGACGTTTAATGCTTCTGTTCAGAATGCCAATGCAACCTATCAATGGTATCTAAATAATAATATTATTCCGGGGGCTACTTCAAGTTCTTATACGGCAACGTTACCCGGAGTATATAAAGTGGAAGTTCTGGTACCTGGAAATACATGTCCGGGAACAGCAACCATTACGATTGTGGGAGGAACTTCACCAACTGTTCAGAATGCTACTTTAACGGCTTGTTATGCTGCCGGAAATATAACTTATAACCTGACTTCGGCTCAATCGTCCATCAGTACGACAGCTGGGGCTACTTTTTCATATTATTTAAACCAGGCAGATGCTAATGCCGGAAATGGAAATACAATACCTACTCCTACAACTTTTTCAAGTGCGGGAGGGCAAACAATTTATGTGCTGGTTAAAAATGGATTCTGCTCTAAGGTAGCACAACTACAGTTGGTTAAAGCTCCTCAGATGATAGCTTCCATTGCTCCGCCTCCAACCTTAACATGTACTACACCTCAGGTTACTTTAAATGCTTCAGCATCTACTTATCCCACAGGTTCTACATTTGCCTGGACGACTACTGGAGGAACAATAGTATCAGGAGCGAATACGTTATCTCCGGTTGTAAGTGCAGCAGGAGTTTATACATTAACTATTTCCAATACATTTGCTCCGGATAATGTAACATGTACTTCCGTGGCTAATGTAACGGTAACGGGGAATAGTACACCTCCTACAACAACTGTAACAGCTTCAAAAGTGTTGATTTGTTCTGGTGAGAGTGTAACTTTAACGGCTTCAGGAGGGACTACTTATACTTGGACGGGTTTGCCTGGAACAGGGAATACCCAAGTTGTTGCTCCTACAACTACAACAACTTATACGGTAAACGCAATTGGTGCCAATGGATGTGCTTCACAAACTCCTGCAACCATTACCATTGAAGTGACTCAGCCAATAACCGTGCAAAATGCAACATTGCTTAAATGTTATGAAGCAGGAAATATAACTTATGATTTAACTTCTGCACAAACTCAAATAACATCTACAATAACAGGAGTTACTTTTGCTTATTATATAAATCAGGCAGATGCTGTTGCGGGGAATACAAATACAATCGCTGTTCCTACTGCTTTCCCAAGTGCAGGAAATCAGACAATATATGTGTTGGTTAAAAATGGAGGATGTAGCTATGTAGTTAATTTATTGTTGTTAAAAACTCCGGTAACTACCTTAACAATTGCAACACCTCAAAATATTACATGTACCGTATCACAAATAACCTTAAATGCTTCATCTTCAGTTATTCCTACCGGATCTACTATTGCATGGACGACTACAGGAGGAACTATTGTTTCGGGAGCCAATACCTTGACTCCGGTTGTGAGTGCAGGAGGAGTGTACACTCTGACCGTTTCGAACACATCACAGCCTGGAAATTTAAATTGTACCTATACGGCAAGTGTTACCGTAACAGAAAATAAAGTTGCCCCAGTTGCGACTTTGACATCATCTGTAGTTCAGATATGCTCAGGTGAGTCCGTTACTCTTACTGCTGGTGGCGGAGCGACATATAATTGGGGAAATGGTCTTACGGGAAATGGAAGTACTCAGGTTGTTTCACCAACTACAACAACAATATATACTGTATATGCAGTGGGAGCAAATGGATGTATTTCTCAGAATCAGGCTTCGGTGACTGTAGTTGTGGGACCTCCTACAGCAGGAATTTCGGCTTCCAAATCAAAAGTATGTGCAGGAGAACCAGTTACTCTGTTAGCGACAGGAGGGGTTACTTATAATTGGATAGGTTTAACAGGGAATGGAAATACACAGGTAGTTACTCCTACAACTACGACTACTTACACAGTATATGCTTTGGGAGGAAATGGATGTTCATCTGTTAATCCGGCGACGATAACAATAGAAGTAGTTCCTGCCATTGTTTCAACATTAGAAGATGTATATGCTTGTGCTGGAGATTCCGGTATTTTTGATGCAGGAGCGGGTCCAAACTATACTTATTTATGGAGTAATGGAGTTACTACCCAAACGATGACAACAAATATTCCGGGAACTTATACTGTTGAAATCAGTAATGGTACTTGTTCAAAAATATTTACGGCCCATCTGTATAATCCGAATCTGCCTCAATTTACCAATGTGGTATATGATAAGGGAACTTTTACTTTATCCGCAACAAATCCTACAGGAGGCGTATTAGAATATTCCATTGACGGAGGCGTAACCTGGCAGACTTCAAATGTATTTTATAATGTCTTAAAAAATACAAACTATAATTTAAGAGTAAGGATAAAAGATGCAAAATGTAGTACGCCTTTAGAGTTCTTTACTTTTGTTGTTAACAATGCTATTACTCCAAATCAGGATGGAATAAATGACAAAGTTGATTTTTCTGGAATAAGCAATTACAATAATTTTGCAGCATCTATTTTTGACAGGTATGGAGCAGAAGTCTTTAAAGCAGGCAAGTCTAATACAGTCTGGAATGGTAATATTAAAAATATGAATGTTCCGACAGGAACATACTGGTATAAAGTACAATGGGAAAACCCGGCAAGCAAAAAACTTGAACAGCGAAGTGGCTGGATTTTACTTAAAAACAGAAACTAGAATTATTAAAAATAACCTCCATATAATTGGGGGTTATTTTTTTTATATAAAAATGAATAAATGTGTGTCATTTATTTAAAAATAATTTAAATTTGTTTAAACAAATAATATTATGAGGAGATATTTACTAGCTTTTTCTTTTCTTTTATCCACTAATCTTTTATTCTCGCAAGCGGAGCAAACACGAAAGGTTCCTAAGCCAAATACCGGACTGGCCAAAAAGCAAGGTTCCTTTATTGATGTAAATACGCCTACGTATGCTGCATCGAGCTTTAATATTACTCAATTGGTTAAAGATGTATTAATATCTTCCGGAACCAATTCTTGTGTGACGCCTCAGGTCTCGAATGTTCAGGTAAATCCGAATTTACCGGCAAGTAACGAAGATAGAGCATGGGGGTATTTTAATAGAGGTACAACCAATTTTCCCTTTAAAGATGGAATTGTATTAGTAACAGGTAAAGCAAAGAATACAGGAAATAATTATATAGATGTAAACAGTCCGCTAAGTGATATAGTAGGAACGTTAAGTGATCCTGATCTGGTAGCTGCAACAAACCCTACTAAAGCTTTAAAAGATGCTGTGATTCTTGAATTTGATTTTATTCCGACCTCCACACAAGTAAAATTTAATTATCTTTTTGCTTCTGAAGAATATACAGGAACATTCCCTTGTAGCTATTCAGATGCATTTGCATTATTACTTAGACCTATAGCTGGAGGGCCTTATCAGAATATGGCTGTTCTTCCTGGAAGTGCAGGTCCGGTAAGTGTAACCAATATCCGTCCGGCTGTTCAGTTTAATGGAAGTCCGATAGGATGTGGAGCTGTAAATGCGACCTATTTTGGAGGATATAACACCACTAATATTGAAACTAATTTTAACGGTAGAACCATTCCTCTTACAGCGACTGCAACAGTAGTGGCAGGACAGGCTTATCACTTCAAAATGGTAATTGCTGATGCGGGTGATACAGCATATGACTCCGCGGTTTTTTTAGAAGGAGGTTCATTTAATATCGGGGTAGAATTGTTGGATCCAAGTGGGGCTACTTTACCAGAACAAATTAATGTTTGTGATAATGCGCCTCAGGTGATTACAGCTTCTGTAAGTGATCCGAATGTTAATTATAAATGGTACTACAGTAATGGAACTACGACTACGGTTATACCCGGAGCTACAACAAATTCTATTACTGCAGTTCAGCCCGGAACTTATACTGTAGAAGTAACTTATCCGGGAAGTCCTTGTCCGGGAACAGCTTCTATTATTATTAATGGAGGAACCACGCCTTCAGCACAAGATGCTACTTTGCTCTTCTGTGCTACTCCGGATGTTCCTAATTTTGACTTAAACTTTTCAAAACCATTAATTAGTACTACACCGGGTGCGATATTCCATTTTTATGTAAACCAGGCGGATGCACTGGCTCAAAATAATAATTATATCCAGGATCCATATCATTTTAATGGAACTGACGGACAAATTCTTTATGTTGTAGTTTCAAACGGTGGTTTCTGTAGTAAAATGGTAAAACTGACCCTTGCAAAAGAAACAACACCTGTTGCAACTTTAACGACTTCAAAATTAAAGATTTGCCCGGGAGATTCAGTAGTTTTAACAGCTACAGGAGGAACGACTTATCATTGGAGTAATTTTTCAGGGACAGGAGCAACCCAGACAGTGACATTAGATCATACAACAACGTTTGAAGTATATGCGGTAGGAGCTAAAGGTTGTACCTCTACGTTACCTGCAAAAATTACAGTTGAAGTTGTTCCCGAAATTGTTACAGCCTTGAAAGATGTTGAGACATGTATTGGAGACAGAGTTACTTTAGATGCCGGAACAGGACCTAATTATAGTTACTTATGGAGTACAGGCGAATCTACGCAGACTATAAGTGTTGATAAACTTGGAATTTATTCAGTAGTTATTGATAATGGATATTGTAAGAGAACTTTCACGGCAAAAGTATTGGCGGCGGCTTCTCCTTTTATTACGGCTCTGAATTATGATAACAATAATACACTTACTGTAACGGCTAATAATCCTCCGATTAATAACATTCCTACCACTTTAGAATACTCTATTGATGGAATTAATTGGCAGACTTCAAATGTATTCAGTGGATTGACTAATAATACTAACTATACAGTCTATGTAAAAACGCAGGGAAGAAGCTGTCAGAATTCAGTAGATTTCTTCACACTGCATATCAACAATATCATTACTCCGAATCAGGATGGTATTAATGATGTTCTTGACCTTTCTTCTTTAGGAGACTTTGATAATTTTACAGGCTCTGTTTATGACAGATATGGAGTTGAAATATTTAGATTTACAAAACAAAACCCAATCTGGAATGGTACTGTAGGAGGGAAAAGATTACCTACCGCTACGTACTGGTATAAATTTAATTTCCAGTATCCAAAATCAAAAGTACAGATGAACAGTTCTGGATGGATCATGCTGAAAAATAGAGAATAACATACTTTTTAACTTAACAATAGAAAAGCCTTTCAAATTTTGAAAGGCTTTTCTATTGTGTTCAGAATATGTAGATTATTGATTTTCTTTCCAGAGCTGAGTAAATGAAATGAAATCTGAAACACTCAGTTCTTCCGCTCTTTTATCTAAAAATTCATGAGTCTTTAAAGCTTCCGGGATATTCAGTACTTTCAAGGCATTCGAGAGTTTTTTTCTTCTCTGGTTAAACCCTGCCTTCACAATCTGCTTAAAAAGAATTTCGTTTCCGGCTAATCCTTCTTTGGGATTTCTTGTTAATCTGATAACTCCTGATTTTACTTTGGGAGGCGGATTAAACACATTTTCGTGAACGGTAAACAGATATGAAGTATCATAATAAGCCTGGACTAAAACCGTTAAAATTCCGTAATCTTTCGTCCTCGGAACAGCAGCAGTCCTTTCAGCAACCTCTTTTTGGAACATTCCCACCATTTCAGGAATCAGTTCATAATGATCTATGATCTGAAATAAAATCTGGGATGAAATATTATAAGGGAAATTCCCAATAATAGCAATCTGTTCTCCGTTGGTAAATTGGAAATCCTGCTTCAGGAAATCTCCTACAAAAGTTTCTTCGTTTATTTTAGAATAATTGTTTTTTAAATATTCAATTGATTCTTTGTCAATTTCTGCAAGATAGATATGCTGATCTTTTTCCAAAAGATATTTGGTAAGAACCCCCATTCCGGGACCCACTTCCATTACTTTATTATAGTTCTCAAAACTAAGACCTTCTACGATTTTTCTTGCGATGTTTTCATCCGTCAAAAAGTGTTGACCAAGATGCTTTTTTGCTTTTACACTCAATGTTTTTTATGATTTTATTAACAGTGATTTTCTCTTTTTCGTTCCCAAATTTCGGAAGTTTTTTTCTATTTTAGCCAAAAATTTTAATATTAATGGCTAAATCTGTAGATGAGTTTAATAAGAAAAGGCTTAGGTCTAGCAATATTACAGTAGTAATAAGTATTGCCTTAGTGTTATTTTTGTTGGGATTAATGGGGCTTATTTTAATTAATGCACAGAAGTATTCTGACTATATCAAAGAACAGCTTGTTGTGAATGCTTACTTTGACCAAAATTATGACGCTAAAGACTCTGTAAAAATTGCAAAACTGGAAGAAGAAACTTTTAAAAAAGTACAGACTTTAGCTCCTGTAAAGAGAGCAACCTATATTTCCAGAGAAAAAGCGGCTCAGGAAGCGAAAAAAAGCATGGGGATTGATAGTGATGCACTCTTTGAAGAAAATATTTTTCCTTCATCTATTGAAGTTGCTTTAAAACCGGAATATGTTGATCCGGCAAAGATAAATGAAGCCATTAAAGTGATAAGCTCTGTTCCGGGGATTGTAGATGTGAAAAACGACAGCAGTCTGATGGTGGACGTTTATAATAACCTGAATAGAATTTTAAAGTGGATTTTAGGCTTTTCACTTTTATTCTTGGTATTAGCAGTTGTATTAATTAACAACTCGATTCGTTTGAAGATCTTCTCAAAAAGATTTATCATCAAAACCATGCAGCTGGTAGGAGCAAAAAGAAGGTTTATTTTGAAGCCTTTTATTGTGGAAGCCGTTATTTTGGGTGCTATAGGTTCTGTAATAGGTCTTTTAGCATTGTTTGGAGTTTGGTATTATTTTACAAGTCAAATTGGTTCAGCATTCGTACAAGATAATCAACAATATTTCTGGTTGGTTCTGTTAGTCTTGGGAGTAGGCATCTTTATTACCGTATTGAGTACGGTAGTGGCTACCTGGAGATTCCTGAGAACGAATGTTGACGATTTATATTATTCATAAAAATGAGCAATAAAACAAATAAATTTTCCGCAGCGGACTTCGGAAAAGAAACAGAAACTTCCAAAGAAAATACGTTTTACTTCGGAAAAGAAAACTTTAAATGGATGTTAATTGGTTTAGCATGTATTGTGGTTGGATTTCTTTTAATGATGGGACCGGACGCGAATACAGTAGATGGAAAATTCGATCCGAATTCCTGGAATGACGGTATCTTTTCTATCCGCAGAATCAGAATTGCACCTATGCTTGTAGTCATTGGTTTTGCCATAGAGGTATACGCGATTTTGAAAAAAAAATAAATATGTTTCTAAAGTAAATGACATAACAGCTTTGTCAAGGTTTTGAACTTTGACAAAGTTTTTTTTGATAAAATAATAAATTATGGATCTTATACATACTATTATCCTTGCGATCGTAGAAGGATTAACAGAGTTCTTACCAATATCTTCAACTGCTCATATGAAGATTGTGGATTTTCTTACCAATGCAAAGGAAGATTCTTTTCGCAATATGTTTGAAGTTGTGATTCAGTTAGCAGCTATCTTAGCGGTTGTTGTACTCTATTGGAAAAAATTCTTCAATTTTAAAAACATACATTTTTATCTGATGCTTTTGGTAGCCGTAATTCCAGCCTTGGTTTTCGGTGCTTTGTTGAAAAAACATATTGATGCTGCATTAGAAAATATGTGGGTTATAGCAACAGTGATGATCTTGGGAGGTTTTGTCCTGGTTTTTATAGATAAGATTTTTAAGAATAATCCGATTGATGATGATACCCAGATTTCTTACGGAAAGGCCTTTAAAATTGGGTGTTTTCAGGTACTGAGTATTATTTTTCCGGGATTGTCAAGAAGTGCGGCAACAATTATTGGTGGATTGACACAAAAGCTTTCAAGAAAAGAAGCTGCCGAATTTTCTTTCTTTTTAGCTGTCCCTACAATGATAGCGGCAAGTGCAAAAAGTTTTTATGATGCCTGTAAAGACAACTTTATGTCATTGCATAATATAACAGATGAAAATACAAAAGTTCATTTGTCAGATGTGTTTTCCGGAGATAATATCAATACTTTTTTAGCGGGAAATAATGGATTATATCTTGCCGTAGGCTGTATTGTTGCGTTTATTGTAGCAATGTTTGCAGTTAAATTTTTTATTGATTTTCTTAATAAGCATGGTTTTAAATATTTCGGGATTTATAGAATTATCGTAGGCTGCTTTATTTTGTTCTTATTGATAAAAGGAAAATAATGACCGCAGAAGACTTACAATCAGGACATATATTTTTATTGGACAAACCTCTGGATTGGACCTCTTTTCAGGCAGTCAATAAAATGAAATACAAACTCAAAAGAGAGTTTAATCTTCCTAAAAAATTCAAAATCGGCCATGCCGGAACATTAGATCCCAGAGCAACGGGACTTTTAATTGTCTGCTGTGGCAAATTCACCAAAAAAATTCCTGAAATTCAGGATGCCCCGAAAGAATACTGGACCGAGATAAAAATCGGAGTGCAGACAGAATCTTATGATACCGAGAAACCTGAGATCCTTCATCAGGATTTTTCGCATATTACAGAAGAGCATATTACAGCTGCTTTGGAAAAATTTGTCGGGGAAATCGAACAAAAACCCCCTGTATTTTCAGCCATAAAAATTGATGGGCAAAGAGCCTATAATTTGGCAAGAGCAGGAGAGGAGGTTGAAATGAAATCAAGAAAAACAACGATCTTTTATATTGAGGATATTAAAATTGATTTGCCTCTTGTAAGCTTTACGGTAGGCTGCTCAAAGGGAACCTATATCAGAAGTTTGGCTCACGATATTGGTCAGGAATTGAGAGTGGGGGCTTATTTAACACAACTGAGAAGAACAAAAATCGGAGACTATAAAATTGAAGATGCTACATCCGATTTTTTAGAAAATACCTTTAGATTTAATCATTCATGATGAAAAAATTACTTTTATTAGCCACTTTATGTGGTTCTTTATTATCCTTTTCGCAAAATACAGAGACTAAAAAACAGACTATGGGATTTTATTTTAATCCTTCTGTTAATTTAGGTTATAATATATTTAAAGAAAAAGAAGTTCCTAATAACACTCAATATATAGTTCCAAAAGCACCTAATAAAATCAGCTACGGAATTACGGCAGTTGGTGGTTATAATTTTCTTCCTAACTTTGCATTGGGAATGGGGCTTAAGTATAGCTTTATACAAGACAACTATCATTTGATGTATGTCATGGTTCAGCCGAAGATTATCTTTACTCCAGGTGATCAACCGTTCTACATAGATCTTAATTATGGAAAACAGATCAATAATTCAATAGTTTCAGATTCTGAATTTTGGGGTGTGAGATTAGGAATGCAAGTTTCCTATTCAAAAAGACTCAGTCAGGAAGGCGGAATTATTCTGGAGGGATATAAACTTGGGAATTCACATAAAAATCCGTTCATTATCGGATTGAGCTACGGAATTACCATTTTCAGCAACAAAAATTATACAGGTTACGGAGAAGATTAATGGAAAAAACGCGTATCAATAAATATTTGTCAGAAGTGGGATACTGCTCCAGAAGAGCAGCAGACAAACTTTTGGAAGAAGGACGAATTAAGATCAATGGCAAAATTCCTGAATTGGGAACAAAAGTTTCCGATGAAGATCTGGTAGAAGTGGATGGAAAACCTATCCGTGAGCAAGAGGATAAACCGGTTTATATCGCTTTTAACAAACCTGTCGGAATTGTCTGTACCACAGATACGAAACGCGAAAAAAACAATATTGTTGATTATATTAATTATCCGAAGAGAATTTTCCCAATCGGAAGGTTGGATAAACCCAGTGAAGGTCTTATTCTGTTGACGAGTGACGGTGATATTGTCAATAAAATTCTCAGAGCAAGAAATAACCACGAAAAAGAATATCTGGTAAGAGTAGACAAGCCGATCACTCCAAGATTCCTGGAAAAAATGCGAAATGGAGTTCCTATTTTAGATACCGTAACCAAGAAATGTGAAGTTGAGAAAATAGACGATATGAATTTCAGAATTGTCCTTACACAAGGTCTGAACCGTCAAATCCGCAGAATGTGCGAATTTTTAGGCTATGAAGTAAAAAAACTGAAACGAATTCGCATCATGAACATCAAATTAGATCTCCCGATCGGTAAATGGAGAGATTTAACGGACGAAGAATTGGCAACTTTGAATAAATTAATGGAAGGTTCAAGCAAAACTTTTGACTAATTTGTTTTTAATTTAAAAGTCTATTGAGATGCTTCGACAGGCTCAGCATGACATTTCTCTAATACTAATTTTTTTTATTAGAAGTCGTTTTTTAGCGATGTCATGCTGAGCCTGTCGAAGCATCTTAGCATAATTTCATCACTTCAAATACAATCTCATTCTTGTCTCATATTCAGGTTTTAGTTTTAAATATTTCCAGATTTTTCTGTCATCAGGATTACTGATTCTGTAATAAATGATCTTGTCCGCAGAATATTTAAAATAGGGATGTTCTTTCAGCCATTCTTCCGGAGCTTCAACCAGTGTATATTTCTGCACGGTTGTAGTATTGAGCTGGGCTATAGAAAGCAGTTTCTGCATTAATTCGACATTAATATTATAAGTGGACAGAATTTGCTCTTTATTGACAAATCCTCCCAGTTTTTTTCTAAAACCTATCATAGAACCGGCTGCTTTCTCATCAAAACCAAATTCAATGAGCTGCTTAAAAGTGATCGTATTTAAATCTACTTTAGAAAAATCAGTTTTTTCCTGCTGCTTTATCTTGGGTTTTGGGTTTTCATTTTGACTTATAATTGTTGCTGAATTTAATTTGATAAATGGCTTCATTTCCTCAAACTTTTCATTAGAAATCACAAAACACTTCTGAATATCTTCTAAACTTTTAAAGCTTCCTTTGAGGTTCCGGTCACGATAATTAACAATAGTTTGTGCCTGATTATCAGAAAAACCAAAAGATTTCCAGCCTTCAAGAGTCAATATATTCGGATCAAAAGATTGATACCGGATTTTTGCTGTTTCAGGTTTAAAGCTTTTGGAATAATGAGTGAAATTTGTCGGAGTCTTTTCCGGAAGAATTAAGTAAGGACTCATTTTCTGAAAGTTTTCTTCACTGATGATAAAACATTCTTTAAACTTTTCCTTGCTTACAAAGCTACCTCCAAGATAATTTTTATACTTCAAAATAGCATCGGCCTGCCTTTCGCTGAATCCCATTTTTACCCAGTCATCAGCAGAATAATGATCGGGATTAAACTTTCCGTAAATCGTTACAGATTTTTTTTCGGAGCTTTTGAAATTCCCGGTTTTTGCCTCTTTATTATTTTCAGGTAATAGAATATAGGATTCCAGTTCCGAATATTTTTCCGTGGAGACAGCAAAACATTTTCTGAACTGCTCCTTGGAAATGAATCTTCCACCTACGATCTTTTTATAATTCAGAATTGTGGCGATTTGTTTTTTGGAAAAACCTAAATGCTGCCATTGTTTTTCATCCAGAGTATTAGGATTAAAATCTGTTAAATTTAATACAGGATGAGTTTCAGAAATGAATTTAACTTCAGGGAAATTTTCATTTCCGGCTTTAGAATAATTCTGAAAGGCTACGAGAAAGAGCAGGAATATACCTAGCCCTGCAATTTTTGCATAATAATTCTTTTTCATCATAACGTAAATTTAATACTATGACATATTAAATCTAACGATGTGTGAAATAATTTGAATTTTAGTGTGAATGATTTCCGAAAATCAAACGCCTTCAGAATCTCTTTCTGCTAATGAATCTTTAAGTTTTAAAAGTTCTGCTTTTACGAATTCCAGACGGTCAATTAAAGTAACAGTTTCAGAAATTTTGCTGTTGGTTGTTAATGCAACACGGGCTCCGTCTAATGTATAGCCTTTTTCTTTCACCAAATGATAAATCATCTGTAAGTTGCTGATGTCTTCCGGAGTGAAGTATCGGTTCCCTTTTTTGTTCTTTTTAGGTTTTATAATAGGAAATTCCTGTTCCCAATATCGTATTAATGAAGTGTTTACATCAAACGCTTTTGCAACTTCTCCTATTGAATAATACAGCTTATCGGGTAAATTTATCTTCATTTTTTGAATCCTAATCTTCAAAGATAAAAATTTTTAAAAAACACTACAAATATATAGGGTATGTTTATGTTTTCCTGAAGTCATAATGTAAAAATAACACTGGATTCCCATGGAATTCCTTTTGTTTTCGTTATTTTTGATTTAAAATAAAAATTACATTTGGATTCTATTTCAGTCCTCCATATCGATCTCTTTCAATCGGGGAAAAGTGCCTCTGATTTTTATTTCAGCACATTGCAAAATCATCTCATTGTTGGGCATCGCCATCTTGAAAAAGCACACCGTCATGATTTTTATGCGACTATTTTATTTACAAAAGGAACCGGAATTCATGAGATTGATTTTCAGAGATATGAGGTTTCTGCAGGAAGCCTGTTTTTTATGTCTCCCGGACAAATCCACAGCTGGGAGCTTTCAGAAGATATTGAAGGTTATCTTTTCTTCTGTTTACAGGATTTTTATGAGATGCATTACGTAAATCAGAAACTGAGGAGTTTCCCGTTTTTCGGATCGGTTAATTTTCCCAGGAAATTACAGCTTGATGAAGCTGAACTAAAAGAAAATTTCAATTTGTTTCTAGAGTTGGAAAGAGAATATCACAGTCAGGATGCGATGAAAAACGGATACATACTGTCCCTAATGTCGCAGATTTTTATAAAATCAATAAGGCAGTTTTCCAGAGATTTTAATGATCTTTCTTCTTCGGTAAGTATTTCCTATGTTAAACATTATCAGGATTTTGAAAATTGGGTGGAGCAATATTTTACTAAAGAAAAATCGATTGCTTTTTATGCTTCATTAATGAATATTTCTTCCAAACATCTTAATCGTATTGTTCAGACGGTGGTGCAGAAAACGGCAACAGATGTAATTACCGAGAGAACAATTTTGGAAGCCAAAAGAATGCTGATGTACCTGGATGAAGGTTTGGTAGAAATTGCTTTCCGGCTAGGTTATGAAGAGTATTCCTATTTTGTGAGAGTATTCCGAAAGACCTCCGGAATGACTCCCACACAATTTATTAAAAAATACAAGGTTTAATAGTCTTGGGTTAAAGTTTTCCTGCTCTACAGTAAAAGTTTGAAAGGCCCTTCAAATATGGTGTCAAAAGAATCTACCATTTCGCCCTTTTCATCAAAAACTCCGATGGTCATATTTTGTTTTGAAAATTTGATGTCTTTTTCAGGAAAGGTGATATTGATATTTCCTTTTAAAATCTGATCTCCTTTTAAAATAATCGTACTTGAACCGAAAAAATCTATTTCTCCATTTTTAGGAGAGATTACTTTAAGAGTCAATGTCTTTTTCTCATTTGTCTTATTTAATAAAGTGTAAATAAAAGAATTGGTGATTTTTCCATTCCTGATGAAAAAGGTAGATCCTGCAGGTTTAATAAATTTTGCTTCCATTGTGCCTCTGTCGTACATTAGAAAACCTAAAAACCCAATCAGCAAGCAGAGAAATGCTGCGGTAGCTTTCATCCTGGATGTAAATCTGAATTTTTCCTGATTCTCAATTTCGGCTTCTGTGGCATAACGGATCAAACCTTTTGGAAGTCCTACCTTTTCCATAACCTCATCACAGGCATCGATACATGCGGTACAGTTTACGCATTCCAGTTGCTGTCCGTTTCTGATATCAATTCCGGTAGGACAAACCACCACACATTGGTGACAATCGATGCAGTCGCCTTTTCCTACAGCTTTTCGGTCTTCATTATTTCTCCATTTTGAACGATTTTCTCCTCTTTTAAAATCATAATAAACATTAATGGTTTGTTTATCAATTAAAACTCCCTGAAGCCTTCCATAAGGACAAACGAGTGTACATACCTGCTCACGCAGCCAGGCAAAAGTAAAATAAAAAGCTGTGGCAAAACCCATCATTCCCAAGAACTTCAAAGAATGATCTATAGGTCCCTCTGTGATTATTTTAAAAACTTCTTCATATCCTACAATGTACATAAACATGAAATTGGTGATGATGACCGATGTTAATGCAAAAACAGACCATTTTGTAATTCTTTTTCTGATTTTTTCAGCATCCCATTCTTGCCGGTCGAGTTTCATCTGTTTATTTCTGTCTCCTTCGATCCAATATTCTATTTTTCTGAAAACGCTTTCCATAAAGATGGTCTGCGGACAGAACCAACCGCAGAAAATTCTACCAAAAACGACAGTGAACAGCATCACGAAAATTACAGAAGTTACAGCGCCTAAAGCCAGAATGAAAAAATCCTGAAGATAAAAAGGCTGTCCAAAAATGAAAAACTTTCTGTCTATGACATTGAACAAGAAAAAAGGATTGTTATTGATTTTAATAAACGGCAATCCGAAAAATAGAGCGAGTAAGAGGTAACTTAAATAGTTTCTATAATTTGTATATTTTCCTTTTGGCTTTCTTGGAAAGACCCATTTTCTTTTTCCGGATTGCTCCATAGTTCCTACCGAATTTCTGAAGTCTTCATAAATTGTTTCCGTCGGCTGCAAGTTGTCGGATTGTATATTCATTGTAGTGGAAATTGTATTAAATGATGTACAGAAAGCTTTTTTGTTTTAGTAAATACTCATTTCATAATTTTTAAATGGAGTTATTTTATTGTCTCTGCTCCTGCAAATCTCTCAATTAAATAGTTTTTCTACTAATATTATCTTCTTCTTAAATAGTATTATTAGGACATTTTATTGGATAATATATTTAATGCTTCAAAATGAAAAAATAATCTTTGAATCCGATTTTACATGTTGTAAATTGTGCCTATTAAAAAATGTGTGCAGAATGAAAAAAATATTGAAAACCGGCTGGGTTGGTTTGGTTTTAGTATTACTAAGTTGTCAATCAGTAAATAGTAGCAAAATGTTTTATGATGGTGTAAAGCCCGAAAAAGTTTCTGACCAGTTCAGTTTTACGGAAGGTCCGGCTTCGGATAAAAATGGGAATGTATATTTTACCGATCAGCCCAATGATAAAATTTATTATTGGGATTGGAAAACCAATACAATTGTTGAGTTTTTAGATAAAACGGGCAGAGCAAACGGAACCTATTTCGATAAAGATGATAATCTGATTACGTGTTCGGATGATCAGGGAGAAATCTGGAAAATTTCAAAGAATAAAAAAGTAGAAGTTTTATCCAAAGGTTTTGAAGGAAAAAGATTAAACGGACCTAATGATCTGTGGATAGATGCTTTTGGAGGAATATATTTTACCGATCCTTTGTATGAAAGAGATTATTGGGTGAATTTTAAACAGGAAATTCCTCAGAAAAACCTGTACTACAGAAATAGAGAAGGAAAGATCTCAAAACTGGAAACGTTCACTCAGCCCAATGGAATTATAGGAAGCGAGAAATTTAAAAAATTATACGTTTCAGATATTGATGCAGGAAAAACCTATGTATATGATATTCTTGGCGAAGGAAAGCTTTCTGAAAAGAAACTTTTTTGCGAAATGGGCTCAGACGGAATGACGTTGGATAAATTTGGCAATCTTTATCTGACAGGAAACGGAGTATCAGTTTTCAGTAGGGAAGGAAAGAAAATCTATCAGATCCCGATTCCTGAAAAATGGACTTCTAATGTAACTTTCGGAGGTGAAAATGGAAATGTTTTATTTATTACCGCTTCGGAATCGGTATATGTATTGCCAACAAAAGTAAAAGGAGTACAATAAATATTGAGGTTAAGGCTGAGATTATAAGTATACCATTAATTTCAGCCTTAACCTCAATTTAAATTTTAGGTTTAATAAGCAACTTCCATTTTTACTTTTTTACCTTTCAACTTTTCGTGGCTTAATCTTTTTAAAACATCAGTCACTCTATTTCTTGCAACGGCAACATAAGATGTTGTGTCTTTTACTTCTATCAAACCAAGTTCTTCCTTTTGCAGGTCTCCTTTTTTAAGTAAATAACCGACAATATCAACTTTGTTGACTTTATCTTTTTTACCTGCACTGATGTAAATAGTCTGGAAAGGTGTTTTTCCTGGAACTTTATTAAATCCGGCAACGCTTTCTTCGGGGGTATTATTTTTAATGAAAGGAAAATTTTCGTCTTCCGTCATAATAAGATAAGCAAAACCTTTAGCATTCATTCTTGCGGTACGACCGTTTCTGTGGATGAAAGCGTCTTCTTTTGGAGGCAGCTGATAATGTACAATAGATTCAACTTCGGGAATATCAAGACCTCTTGCAGCCAGATCGGTTGTAATTAAAATTCTTGCGGAATCATTTCTGAACTTCAATAAAGCACGTTCTCTTTCATCCTGTTCCATGCCGCCATGAAAGGTTTCTCTGTCGATTCCTTTTTCACGTAGAAGCTCAGAAATACGGTCAACGGCTTCACGGTGATTGCAGAAAATCAACGTTCTCTTGTTTCCGATTTTACAGATTAAATTAAAAAGTGTGTTCAGTTTTTCTTCTGGAATGGTCATCACTTTTTTTAACTGAATATCAGGTTTTACTTCACTTAATTTTAAAAAATCAATGGTTTTCTCATTTTTCAATCCTGTAAACTTTGGAATTTCATCCATTGCAGTTGCCGATGTTAAAATTCGTTGAGAAAGTCCTTTTAGGGAATTGGAAATAAATTCCATATCATCATGGAAACCCAGTTCCAGCGCTTTGTCAAATTCATCGAGAACTAAGGTCTGAATCGTTTTGGGATCAAAATTGTTGTTTCTTAAATGATAGACAACTCTTCCCGGGGTTCCGATCAGAACAGCCGGAGCTTCAATAAGGTTATTGACTTCAATTTTTTTATCGTGACCTCCATAGCAAACTGAAACTTTAAAGTCTGTTCCCATAGCTTTGAAAACCTGCTCAATTTGCAATGCCAGTTCTCTTGCAGGAACCAGAATTAACGTCTGAATTCCGGAAGTATTTTTCTTCAAATTTCGAAGAACGGGAAATAAAAATGCCAGTGTTTTTCCTGAACCTGTTGGAGAGAGCAGGACAACGTCCTGTTGATTTTCTGTGGCTTTATAAGTAGATTTCTGCATTTGATTCATTTCCTGAATCTGCAGTTTTTTGTAAATAGATTCTAATTCCATTTTGCAAAGGTAAAGGATTTAAAGATTAGTAAGAATTATCTTATATGGAAGAAGTAGATGATTCCGTAATGTTGGGTTAATATTCTATTAATGGATTTATTTTCTTTTGATTTCGCAGAAATGCAGTATTAGAAGGGCTTTTAATGCTATTTGCTTTTCTTTTTGCAGATTGTCTTTAATTTTTTTTTAAGAAAATGTTAAATATTTTGTTATGTAATGTTATCTGTATGTTAATGTCCTGAAAAGTTATTGAGGATAATTTTGTCCTGAAAATTTGAAGTATAAAAAAATGAAAAGAATAATCTGTGCTATTGCATTTTTATCTTTTAGTTTGGCTTTCTCACAGGAAACAAGCTCCAAGATATTCGGCAGGCTAAAAGGAACAACTTCTGAAATGACTGTAAAGGTAATACATGTGCCTACCAACAGTACATTTGAAACAAAAAGTAACAATAAAGGACAGTTCAGTCTCGAAAATTTGCAGCCGGGAGGTCCATATACCATTGAAATTTCTGATGGTTCGCATGTTATTTATTCGAATAATAATGTTCAGCTTTCTCTGGGGAATAATGATCTGCCGGTAGTTGAAGTAAAAGATAAGGAAAAAGTGATTGATGAAGTAAAACTGACTTCAAAGAAATCAAACACAAAATTTGGAGTAGGGATTACTCAGGCACAGATTTCAGGACTTCCTAATATCAACAGAGGAATTCAGGATGTTACAAAGCTTATTCCTCAAAGTGCTAATAATTCTTTCAACGGGACCAATTTCCGTTATAACAACGTAACTATTGACGGTTCTATCAACAATGATGCGATTGGTTTCAGTCCTTCTTTGGGAGGCCAGACAGGAACTTCGGGAATGCCGGGAAGCAGTACACGTTCTAATTCCATTAGCTTGGATGCAATTCAGGATGTTCAGGTATATATTGCTCCTTATGATGTAAAGCTTGGGAATTTCCTTGGAGGAAGTATTAATGCAGTAACAAGAAGCGGAAGTAATAATGTGGAAGGGTCTTTGTATATGTACGGACGTAATGCATCTATTACGGGGAATAACAGGGTAGGAGACAATTCTAAAATGCCAAGTTCTTTTGAAGATTTTATTTACGGGGGAAGAGTAGGGCTGCCTGTTGTAAGAGATAAAGTATTCTTATTTTCTAATATAGAATACACTAAAAGAACCGATCCTGTTTTCTATAATGCGAATCAGTCTAATGCATTAATTAATGATGCAGTCGCACAGCAGATCACTGATTTTGTGAAAAATAAATACAATTTCAATGTAGGCAGCTTCAACGATTACAATAACTTCTCTGAAAGTTCTAAGCTTTTCAATAAGCTAGACTGGAAAATTAATGATAAACACACTTTATCCATTAAAAATAACACGGTATTTTCTCAAGCATCCAATCTTGAAAGAGATGGAGCCAATTTCCGTTTTTCGAGCATGGATTTCGTACAGAAGAATACTGCTTCTACCACTACATTGGAATTAAAGAGCCGTTTTAATGATAAATGGAATAATAATTTAGTTTTAGGATATTCATCGATTCATGATTACAGGGATCCGACATCTTCAAATGCCATGTTCCCGCAGGTTGAGATCGCTTATAACGGAGGAACGATTCTTTTAGGAAACGACAGGGAAGCTACCGTTTTCAATATGAAGCAGAAGACTTTTGAGATTACTGATAATTTAACATATAAAACAGGACATCACACATTTTTACTAGGGACTCATAATGAGCTGTACAATATCGATTATGGTTTTGTAAACGCTCTTAACGGTAGAATTTCTTATAAAAGCTTAAATGATTTCTTCAATTCAAATCCGGCAAGGATAAGAGGAACTTATTCTCTGAGCGGACAAGGAAGAAATGATTTATTTGATAGTCCTTATGCGCACTATAAAGTAAATTTACTTTCGATGTATTTTCAGGATGAGATCAACTTGGGAAGGTTGAGATTAACTCCTGGAGTAAGAGTTGACTATACCGATTTGCCCAACAAACCGCTTTTAAGTCCGGCAGTAAAGAATTCTCCTCAAGATGCTTATTATGGTAATACTTATACTTACACTCCTTTAAGCCAGCTTACCAATGATTATCTTAACAAACCTACTATATCTCCAAGATTAGGATTCAATTTAGATCTTACAGAAGACAGATCTGTAGTATTAAGAGGAGGATCCGGAATTTTTGTGGGAAGAATCCCTTTTGCATGGTTAGGGTATGCTTATTATAATGACGGAGTAGGTTTCGGAAGTTATGATTATAATCCACCTTCAGCAGCACAGCTTGCAGCTAACGGAGATCCTTTGGTAAGTGGAAATTTCCCGAAATGGCAGAATTCTTCTAAAGTTCAGGTCGATCTTATTGACAACAATTTTAAAATGCCGAGAGTATGGAGAAGCTCATTGGGTCTGGATTATACACTTTCCGGATATAAATTTACTTTAGAAGGTATTTATACGAAAGTATTATATGATCTTAAATTCCAGCAGGTTAACAAAACAGATAATGTAAACTATTACAGCTACGATGTAAATCATCAGATGCCGATATATACAACCAATATCAATAGTGGCTTTTCCAATGCTTATATGCTTTCCAACACAAAAGAAGGCTACAGATATAATCTAACAGCTCAGCTTTCCAAGTCTTATAACTTTGGGTTTAATTTCTTTGTAGCATATACTTATGGCGATGCCAAAGATATTACAAACGGAATCCGAAATTCAATGGAAAGTAACTGGCAGATGAACCAGTCTTTGACTCCAAATGATCCGAAACTGACAACTTCAAACTTTGCCATCAAAAACAGGGTAGTAGCGAATTTAGGATATGGATTAAATCTTTCTGAGTCCAACAGATTATCTGCGAATGTTTATTTCAATGCACAGTCCGGAAATCCGTTTTCTTGGGGATTTGTAAACAGCACGATTGCTAATACGGGACAGGCGGCTGGTCTTGCCTATATCTTTAAAGATGCAGCCGAGGCAGTAAAATATATAGTTCCAATAAAAGATGGAGCAGGGAATGTTATTGTAACAGCGCAGCAGCAGATTTCAGATTATGAAAACTTTATCAACGGTAACAAATACCTGAGCAGCAGAAGAGGAACATTTACAGAACGAAACGGGGATTTTACTCCATGGAATATTCAGGCGGATTTCAGAATTATGGATGAAATCAGACTAAGCGAAAAATCTAAAAATACAATCCAGATTTCATTAAGTATCATTAATCTTACTAATCTGTTGAACAAAAACTGGGGTAAAGTGTATTTTGTTCCTAATACATTTAACTCAACGGCAAGTGTAGGATTGACTAAAGTAGGAAATGTAGCCTCAGGACAACCTGGAGCAGGAGATCCTACTTATAATTTTACCACTCCTGGTCTGCCATATACAATTGATCAGTTTGCATCGAGATTTCAGGCGCAGCTAGGTATTCGATATAATTTTTAATTTTCTTTCACTTTTTACTTTATATATTCTTTCAAGACGAGTCCGGATTTCTTTCCAGGCTCGTTTTTTATATGATTGATTTTAAATTGATTACAATAAAGTTGAAGATGATGGTGAATATTGCTTATCTCAAATAAATTTTGTATATTTGCACCCACTTTTGTGGCGAGAAGGTTTGAAGAGTAAATTACTAAAAATTAATTACTTCCGTATTTTTTAATCCGCATTTATCAAACCGTTAAAAAAGAAGGAATACAAATTTTATTAGAAAATGTCAAAAGAGACAAATTCAGCAGAGGTTTTATTAAACCAAAACGTAGCACCAGAACAATTTGATTGGGATTCTTTCGAATCAGGTCTTGATGCAGATGCGAGAAAAGAAAAAAGCGATTTAGAAGAAATTTACAACGGATCTTTGAACAACCTAGACGATAACGACGTTTTAGTTGGAAAAGTTGTAAGATTAACTGATAAAGAAGCGATCGTAGACATCAACTTCAAATCTGAAGGTGTTATTTCTCTTAACGAATTCCGTTACAACCAAGGCCTAAAAGTAGGTGATGAGGTTGAAGTAATGGTTGACAGAAGAGAAGACAAAACAGGTCAGTTACAATTATCTCACAGAAAAGCTAGAACATTGAAAGCTTGGGATAAAGTAAATGAGCTTCACGAAACTGGAGAAATCGTAAACGGTTTTGTGAAATCTAGAACTAAAGGAGGTATGATCGTTGACGTACACGGAATCGAAGCATTCTTACCTGGTTCTCAAATTGACGTTAAGCCAATTAAAGATTACGATCAGTTCGTAGGTAAAACTATGGAGTTCAAAGTTGTGAAAATCAACCCTGAGTTCAAAAACGTAGTAGTATCTCACAAAGCATTGATCGAAGCAGATATCGAAGGTCAGAAAAAAGAAATCATCGCTCAGTTAGAAAAAGGACAAGTTCTTGAAGGTACTGTTAAGAATATTACTTCTTACGGTGTATTCATTGACTTAGGAGGTGTTGATGGATTGATCCACATTACAGACCTTTCTTGGTCTAGAGTGAACCACCCATCTGAAATCCTTGAGGATGGACAGACTGTAAAAGTTGTTATCCTTGACTTTGATGATGAGAAAACAAGAATCCAATTGGGTATGAAGCAATTAGAAGCTCACCCTTGGGATGCTCTTTCTGCTGACTTGAAAGTAGGTGACAAAGTAAAAGGAAAAGTAGTAGTTCTTGCTGACTATGGTGCATTCGTAGAAATCGCTCCAGGTGTAGAAGGATTAATCCACGTTTCTGAAATGTCTTGGTCAACTCACTTGAGATCTGCAGGTGACTTTGTAAAAGTAGGTGATGAAGTAGAAGCTGAAGTACTTACTTTAGACAGAGAAGAAAGAAAAATTTCTCTTGGTATCAAACAATTATCTAAAGATCCATGGGAAAACATCGAAGCTAAGTATCCGGTAGGATCTAAGCATGTAGGAACTGTAAGAAACTTCACTAACTTTGGTGTATTCGTAGAGTTAGAAGAAGGTATCGACGGATTAATCTACATCTCTGATCTTTCTTGGACTAAGAAAATCAAGCACCCATCTGAGTTCTGTGCAGTAGGTGATAAATTAGATGTTGTAGTTCTTGAATTAGATATCCAAGCTAGAAGATTATCTCTAGGTCACAAACAATTGACTGAAAACCCATGGGATGCTTTCGAAACTAAATATGCTGAAGGAACTATCCACGCTGGTAAAGCTGTAGAAGTTCACGATAAAGGAGCTTCTGTACAATTCGAAGATGCTGAAGTTGAGGCATTCTGCCCATCAAGATTATTAGAGAAAGAAGATGGATCTAAAATCAAAAAAGGTGAAGAGGCTCAATTCAAAGTAATCGAATTCAATAAAGAATTCAAGAGAGTAGTAGTTTCTCATACAGGTATCTTCAGAGATGAAGAGAAGAAAAATGTAAAAGAATCTGCTTCTAGAAATGTAACTTCTTCTTCAAATAACGAAGAAAGATCAACTCTTGGAGATATCGATGCTTTAGCAGAATTGAAAAGAAAAATGGAAGAAGGTAAATAATCTTCATCACGTTTAAAATATTAAGCCACTCATTTGAGTGGCTTTTTTGTTTTTATTCCTAGAAAATTAAGGATTTATGGAGTTTGTTGGTTTATTATAAATTCACTTTTTAGGGAGTATTGGTGAAATGAAAAAAATAATTATATATTAATGTGATTATTTTAAATAAAATGATAATGGATTATTAATTATTTGTAAATTAGCGCCTTTATTAGTTGAAATGAAAAAAATAATTCTACCTGTTTTGATTGCTGTATTATCAGCAATACCTTCCTCCTTATTTTCGCAAGACAACGAAAAGCTGATTAAAGATTATATTTCTCAAAATAAATTAAGAGAATATAAAAAATCAGATCTTGCTAATTTTATTGTTGATAATGTAGACACCTCAAAATCCTTAAATGGAAGTGTTGTAAAATTTCAGCAAACTTATAATGGTCTTCCTGTATATAATGCAGAAGGTACAGTTCTTATAAGAGATAATAGGATTATTTATTACACTGATACCTTTTTAAAAGATTACAGTTCTTCCGCTGCAAATAGTGTTAGTATTAGTAAAACTGCCGCTCTTCAGAAAATTTCGGAAAATCTTCAAAAACAAAAGATCGTAAACTATCCTATTTTAGGTTTTCTTGATGCAGAACCAGAAACAGGGAATGCTGCTAAACAACGTTTAGTTTATGTAAAAGATGGTGATGTTTTGAAATTGGCCTATCAGTTTTCCCTTCCGGAGCCAGATGCATCAAATTATTGGGATATTCTTGTAGATGCAACTAATGGAAATATTATTAGTAAACTAGATTTAAATCTGTCATGTAATTTCCGTAATGATGCCTTTTCACATGATTTTACTGATTATCAAAGTGAATCTGTGGGACCTTTAAACGGAAGCCAGCAAAAATTTTCGCTTTTAGTACCTGATAATGCTTCATATAATATTTTTCCATTACAACTGGAAGCTCCTACATTTGGTTCGAGAGCTATTGTTAGTAATCCTTGGAATTTGACTGCTTCTCCCGAAGGTTGGCATTATGATGGAACTACCCATTACACAATTACAAGGGGGAATAATGTATATGCTTATGAGGATACTTTAGCTTCAAATACACCTGGAGTTTCACCTGATGGAGGAGCTTCAAGAAATTTTAATTTCCCTTTTAATATTTATGGTGATTCTGTTACTAATCAAAGTGCAGCCATCACTAATTTGTTTTATATGAATAATAAAATGCATGATATCTTTTATGCATTTGGCTTTACACCGACAGCAAGAAATTTCCAGAATACTAACTTTGGCCTTGGTGGAGTTGGAAATGATTATGTAAATGCTGAAGCACAAGATGGAGGAGGTACTAATAATGCAAATTTTGCATCTCCTGCTGATGGAAGTAAACCAAGAATGCAGATGTATCTTTGGTCTGCTGTAAACCATTTATTTTTTTATAATGCACCAACGAGTGCACAAGCAAGATATCCAGCGGTTGGAGTTGCTGCAGCACCTGCTCCACAATTAACAGCAACTGGAGTGATGGGCGATGTGAAAGCATCTCCGGTGGATGAAGGATGTACTGCTTTGCCGGGAGGTTCCTTAACAGGTAAAATAGGTTTGGTGAAAAGAGGAAACTGTAATTTTGATGTAAAAATTAAGAATTTACAAAATGCAGGTGCAATTGCAGCGATTATTTATAATCAGGCCCCGAATACGGCTATTAATAATATGAGTATTACAGATGCAACTGTAGCAATACCAGGCGTACTTATCACAAATGAAGAGGGTACCTACATTACAAATCTACTTTCTGCTAATACTACTGTAAATGTTACACTAAAAAATGATCCGGCATTATCAATGACTCCGGATGGGGATTTTGATAATGGAATTATTTCTCATGAGTATGGTCATGGAATTTCAAACAGATTAACAGGAACAGGTTCTGGATGCCTAAATTCATCTTTAGATAAAGAACAAATGGGTGAAGGCTGGTCTGATTTCTTTGCTTTAATGCTTACTAATGGACCAAATGCAACAGCGGCAGTTCCGAGAGGAATCGGAACGTATGTTATGGGGCAATCTAATGATGGTGATGGAATTCGTCCGTTTAAATATTCGCCCGATTTTGCGATTAATCCTGCAACTTATGGCAATACTAACGGATTGGAGTATAATAGTAATGGTACTATGGTTCCGGATGTACACTCAATAGGGTTTATTTGGGCAACAATGTTGTGGGATCTACACTGGCAATATGTAGCTAAATATGGGTATTCTTCAGATGTAATGACAAATACAACAAATGGTAGTTCTAGAGTACTTCAATTAATTACCGATGCATTAAAACTTCAGGTATGTAATCCAACATTTATTGATGGGCGAGATGCTGTATTGGCTGCTGATTTGGCTACAACTGGTGGTGCTGATAAATGTATGATCTGGAGAACTTTTGCGAAAAGAGGTTTAGGAGTAAGTGCTTCTGCAGGATCTAAAACGAATATTAATGACCAGATTGAAGACTTCACAGTACCGGCAGAATGCGTATTGGCAACGGATGAAGTTAAATCTGTTAAGGCTAATACTATTTCAATATATCCGAATCCGGCTAAAAATGAATTCTTTATTAATTTCCCGAGTAATACTTTAGGGAAGGTAAGTGTAGAGATTTATGATATGTCAGGTAAATTAGTCTCTTCCGAAGATAAAGTTTCTCCAGAAGATAAAAAGTCAATTTCAACTGAGAGATTAACAACTGGAACATATATTGTAAAAGTTAAAGGTATTGGTATTGATACAGCTTCAAAAGTTATTGTTAAAAAATAATAGTTAATTCTATAACTTAATATAATAAAATCGCCGCGAGCAAAGCTCGCGGCGATTTTATTTATCTATAATGGTTTTATCAGCGAAAATTTTAATTATTATATCATACCTTTGCAGGCTGTTCAAAAAATGAATTATGAAGAAGAAAAATATTTTTAAGGGAGTTTTATTTGTTGGAATCGGAGCAAGTATATATGGGATGTTGGCCACATTCGTTAAACTTGCTTATCAGGATGGATATACAACATCGGAAGTTACCACCTCTCAATTTGTATTAGGGCTAGTTGGACTTTTAATTTTAAATCTTATTCAAACTGCAACATCTAAAAAGAACTTATCTACCCCAAATTCTAAAGAAGTAAGAAATCTAATGTTGGCAGGAACTTCATTGGGGTGTACAAGTTTATTTTATTATATCGCGGTTCAGTATATTAATGTTTCGGTAGCTATTGTTCTATTGATGCAGTCGGTGTGGTTCAGTGTGGTGGTTGAAAGTTTTATAACAAAAAAATTACCAAATGCTAGAAAAATAATATCTGTAATTATTGTTTTGCTGGGAACTGTTTTGGCTACGAATCTAATCAATTCAAAAATTGAGCTTGACTGGAAAGGTGTTTTCTGGGGATTGATGGCAGCCGCTTCATACACGCTGACTATGTTCACATCCAATACATTGGCAACGCATCTTCCGGTTTTTAGAAAGAGTTTTATTATGCTTTGTGGTGGTTCTGTGGTCATTTTTGCGTTTTTATTTTTCGCTCAGATCGGTCCTTTGCATATAAATGGACTGAAGTCGGTTTATTTAAACTTCACAGAAAATACACAACATATCCGGGCTTTTGATTATTCCATTCTTTGGAAATATGGTTTGGTTCTGTCATTATTTGGTACTATTATTCCTCCTGTTTTGTTTAATATAGGATTTCCAAATGCAGGTTTGGGATTGGGAAGTATTGTTTCATCATTAGAGCTTCCTGTTTCTGTAACGATGGCTTTTGTTTTACTGGGAGAAGAAGTAGTTTTCATTCAGTGGATTGGAATTGCACTCATTCTGTTTGCGATTGTTCTTATGAATTTACCTGCAAAAAAAGAGTATAAAGTCGCTGAATTATCTTAAAAAAATTATAATTAACACACTAAAAGCCGTTTCTTTAGAAGCGGTTTTTTAATTTTAATGTTTAATATGATTGACATGAAGAAATTTAAGAATATTATTGCTGTTTTAATGTTATCGATGGCTTCAAATTTCGCTTTTTCTCAGGTAAAATCTTTAGATGCTGAACTTACAAATTATGAATATCCTTATGAAGTTCATTTTCTAAATTTTAAATCTCAGAATAACGATTTGAAAATGGCATATATGGATGTAAAGCCAAAGACATCAAACGGAAAAACTATAATGCTTCTTCATGGTAAAAACTTTAACGGGGCATATTGGGAAAGAACAGCAAAAGATTTATCAGATAAAGGTTTTAGAGTAATCATTCCCGATCAGATAGGATTTGGAAAATCTTCAAAACCGCAAAGCTACCAGTTTTCATTTTCACAATTGGCAGAGAATACAAAAGTTATTTTAGATGAGCTGAAAATTGATAAGACTATTGTTTTAGGACATTCAATGGGAGGTATGGTAGCAGCGAGATTTACTTTGTTATATCCTGAAAGAGTCCAGAAACTTATCCTGGAAAATCCAATTGGATTAGAAGATTATAAAACTTTTGCAGCGTATCAGACGATAGATCAGGCATATCAATCGGAACTTAAAAATACGGCTGAAACCTATAAAAATTATCAGCTAAAATTCTATTATGATAATAAATGGAAAGCAGAATATCAACCATGGTTGGATTTGATTGCGGGCTGGACTTTGCATCCGGATTATCCAAAAGTAGCTTGGGATGCTGCCTTAACTTCGGATATGATCTACAATCAGCCGGTTTGTTATGAATTTAAAAATATCAAAACTCCGACTTTATTAATTATTGGAACAAGGGATAGAACGGCCATAGGAAAAGACAGGGCTCCGAAAGAGCTACAGTCAAAAATGGGACAATATCAGGAATTGGGAAAGAAAACCCAGCAGCAGATTGAAGGTTCCAAATTAGTTGAAATTGAAAATGTGGGACATCTCCCGCATATAGAGGTCTACGATAAATTCTGGAATGCGTTGTACGAGTTTATTAGATAGTAGAAAGCTTGAAGCTGAGTGTTGAAAGTTTGCAATATTTAAATAATATAACTTACAGAAAATAGCCATTCTCAAGATTCCCCTCCTCTGGAGGGATGGCGAAAATTTCAAAGAAATTTTTGACGGGGTGGCTAAAAACGAAATTTAAAATCAAACTGTTTTCTAAAATAAAAAGAAGCTCTCTAAAATAGAAAGCCTCTTTTCGTATGTATTGTTGTCTGAATTATTTCTTGTAAGGAACGTCTTTAATTCTAGCTTTTTTACCTCTAAGGTCTCTGAAGTAATAAATTCTAGATCTTCTAACTTTACCTCTTCTATCCACTTCAATTTTTTGTAAAGCTGGCATGTTGATAGGGAATACTCTCTCAACACCTACATCTCCACTCATTTTTCTGATAGTGAAAGTTTTTGTAGAACCAGTACCTCTTAATTGGATAACTGTTCCTTTGAAGAACTGAGTTCTTGTCTTTTGTCCTTCTTTAATTTCGTAATACACAGTAATGGTATCACCTGCTTTGAATTCAGGGAATTCTTTTTTCGCAATGTACTTATCTTGTACGTACTTTAATAAATCCATTATTAATAAATAAAATGTTAAAGCTAAGCAACTTACACGGTTATCGTCAGAGGTTGAATAACAGGATGCAAAAATATAACTTTTTTATATAAAAACCAATATCTTACATAATATTTTTCATAATATTTTAGGAAAGAGAAATGGGAATATTGTTTTACTTAATTTATCTTAATCCCTCAATTATCCTAATGGTTATAAAAATTTTTATTTTAGATGACTACATCATTGTGTCATTCCGACGAAGGAAGAATCTCATAATGTAGTAAAGCTTTATATATAATTACCTATTTTTTAAATATTGCTTTATATGAACTTGTTTTCGCGGTTTCACAAAAATGTTTAAATTTAGAACTGAAAATCTAATACTATAATAATGATAGATAAAAGAGTAAAAAATGCAAAAGAAGCGATTGAAGGAATTCAGGATGGAATGACTCTGATGTTGGGAGGATTTGGTCTTTGCGGAATTCCTGAAAATTCAATTAATGCATTGGTAGATAGTGATGTAAAAGATCTTACCTGCATTTCAAACAATGCAGGTGTTGATGATTTTGGATTAGGATTATTGCTTCATAAAAGACAGATCAAGAAGATGATTTCATCTTATGTAGGTGAAAATGCAGAATTTGAAAGACAAATGCTTTCCGGAGAATTAGATGTAGAATTGACCCCTCAAGGGACTTTAGCGGAAAAATGCAGAGCTGCTCAGGCAGGAATTCCAGCTTTCTATACACCTGCAGGTTACGGAACTGAAGTAGCTGAAGGAAAAGAAGTAAAAGAGTTCAAGGGAAAAACACATATTTTAGAACATGCTTACGAAGCGGATTTTTCAATTGTGAAAGCCTGGAAAGGAGATCACGCAGGAAATTTGATTTTCAAAGGTTCAGCAAGAAATTTTAACCATCCGATGGCTGGAGCAGGAAAAATTACCATTGCAGAAGTAGAAGAATTGGTAGAACCGGGAGAGCTGGATCCGAACCAGATTCACATTCCGGGAATTATGATCCAGAGAATCTTTCAGGGTGAGAAATTTGAAAAAAGAATCGAACAGAGAACGGTAAGAAAAAAGGATTAATATTTATTATACTTTTTTCTAAAAAATAAAATACCCCGAAATCAACTTCGGGGTATTTATTTATCCATACGTTGTCATTCTGACGAAGGAAAAATCTCTACATAATAATATAGATTCTTCATTTCGCTTTGTACCAATCAGAATGACAGAAGTATTATTGTTTATACTCCTGCCGTCAGTTTACGCTCTCCGATCTGCTGTCTCCACATCGCATAATACAATCCTTTTTCTTCAATAAGCTGTAAGTGAGAACCTGTTTCTATTACTTGCCCGCGCTCCAGAACATAAATTCTGTCCGCGTGCATGATTGTACTCAATCTATGTGCAATAAGAACGGTAATCTGTTCCTTTTCTTTTGAAATTTCTTTAATAGTTGTTGTAATTTCCTCTTCGGTGATACTGTCTAAAGCAGAAGTTGCTTCATCAAAAATAAGCAAATGGGGTTTTCTCAATAAAGCTCTTGCGATGGCAATTCTCTGTTTTTCACCGCCGCTCAATTTTAATCCGCCTTCACCGATTACTGTTTGTATCCCATTTTCAGCACGTTCTAAAAGAGCTGTACAGCTGGATTTTTTTAAAGCCAATTGAAGCTCTTCTTCCGTGGCTGTCGGATTTACAAACAAAAGATTTTCTTTTATGGTTCCTGCAAAAAGTTGGGTATCCTGTGTTACGAACCCGATTTGATTTCTCAATTCATCAAAATCAAATTCTTTTCCATTAATATGGTTATAAAAAATATTTCCTTCCTGAGGTCTGTACAAACCAACCAATAGTTTTACCAATGTACTTTTCCCGGAACCGCTTGGACCCACAAAAGCAATAGTTTCTCCATTTTTCACATCAAACGAAATAGAATTTAATGCCTTGTAATGAGCAGTCTGATGCTGAAAAGATACCTTTTGAAATTCCAGTTCCTCAATAGCACCAATTTTCTTTGGAGCTAAAGGTTTTGGTTCGATCTCTTTTTTCATGACCCTGTCGAAATTATTCAAAGAAGCCTGAGCTTCACGATAAGAAATGATAATATTCCCAATTTCCTGCATGGGCCCGAAAATAAAGAATCCATAAAACATTAGTGATAAATACTGTCCCGGAGTTACGACATTTTTAAAGATCAATAATAATAACGTGAATGTAATGGTTTGCTGTAAAAAATTAACCAAAGTTCCCTGTACAAAGCTTAATGAACGGATACTTTTTACCTTTCTTAATTCCAGATTCAGAATTTTATACGTATTGTTGTTCAAACGTTCCACTTCCTGATTGGTCAGTCCTAAACTTTTTACAATCTCAATATTTCTAAGACTTTCCGTCGTACTTCCTGCTAAATTAGTAGTTTCCGTTACAATATTTTTCTGAATGGTTTTAATTCTTTTGCTCAATAAATTGGTGACAACAGCAATAAGAACAATTCCTACCACATATACAGGCATAATCGTCCAGTGTAAACGAACCGCATATACCGAAACGAAAATAATACTTACCAAAATTCCGAAAAATACATTGATGAAATTATTGATAAACTTCACAGAATCCTCCCGGACTTTGGTGAGAATAGAAAGCGTTTCACCACTTCTCTGGTCTTCAAACTCCTGAAAAGGCAGTCTCATAGAATGCTTTAAACCGTCTGTAAATATTTTAGCTCCAAATTTCTGGATAATCACATTCACTACATAATCCTGAAATGCCTTTGCAATACGGCTTACCATCGCTGTTCCGACAAGCAATCCTAGAAAATAGAATACACCATGATAGATGTTGGTTCCGTAAAGATATTCGCTCAGGCTTCTTGGCAGGAGTTTTTCTTTATCGAAAAAGTTGGGATGGGTAACCAGTTTGTCTAATATATTTCCTGTAATAGCCGGAGCAAATAACGAAAATACCTGATTGATTGAAGCCAATAAAAGAGAGGCTATGATCAGCCATTTATATGGTTTTAAATAATTTAATAAAATTTTCATGCGTATAATTAAAAGCTTACAAATTTACAACAATTTGAAAAGCAAAATTTATCATAGGATAAGAAAAGAAACTATTTCGTAATTCTGAAAAAATGGCTAATTTGGCGGGATAAGATTATGCTATGCTAACTAAAGAACAAATTGCACAAAGAATTTCCAGAGAAGTAAAAGACGGATATTATGTAAATTTAGGAATCGGAATTCCAACATTGGTTGCCAACTATGTTCCGGACAATCTTTCTGTGGAGTTTCAGAGTGAAAACGGAGTATTGGGAATGGGGCCGTTTCCTTTTGAGGGAGAAGAAGATGCAGACATTATCAACGCTGGAAAACAAACGATTACTATTTTGGATGGAGGTTCATTTTTTGATTCAGCTTTCAGTTTCGGGATGATCAGAGCTCAAAAAGTAGATCTTACAATTCTTGGCGCTATGGAAGTTTCAGAAAACGGAGATATTGCCAACTGGAAAATTCCGGGAAAAATGGTAAAAGGAATGGGAGGGGCAATGGATTTGGTAGCTTCAGCAGAAAATATAATCGTTGCAATGATGCACGTGAATAAAGCAGGAGAAAGTAAAATCCTTAAAAAATGTACTTTGCCTTTAACAGGAGTAAACTGTGTGAAAAGAGTAGTGACTGAATTAGCTGTTTTAGACATTACACCTGCCGGATTTAAGCTTGTTGAAAGAGCTCCGGGAGTTTCAGTTGAACACATTATTCAATCTACAGAAGCTGATTTAATCATTGAAGGAGAAATTCCTGAAATGCAATTCTAAATAATAAAAAAGCCTTGTCATATCGACAAGGCTTTTTTATTTAAAGATTAATTATACCAGATTAAACAGATGCTTCGGCTGGGCTCAGCATGACACTGCTTAAAATTAATTATTTCAATATATAATGTGATTAGTATTAGAAATGTCATGCTGAGCGCAGTCGAAGCATCTTTGTTTCAAAGTAAAAAAATTACTTTCCATCCTGCGCTCCAAAAACCTTTTGCAGAACACTCGTCGTTCTCATAGCCGGTGTATTCCGGATTCCGCTTTCTTTCTCCGCAACCATTTTAAAAACCCCATTAATGGTTTCAGTGGTTACATAATCGTTAAGATCGGTGGTTACAGATTGTCCTGTTAGCGTGTTGTATTTTGAAATGATCCCTTTCCAGACACTGTCTGCACCGACTTTTCCGAGAGAAGCTTTCACCTTGGGTTGAAAAGCTGTAAAAAGTTGGCTTTGAGTTTTGGTTTGCAAATAATTGGTTGCCGCATTATCATTTCCCAGCAGAATATTTTTTGCGTCCGTAATGGTCATTGAAGTAATAGCTTTGGTAAAGATAGGAGCAGCCTCTGTTACGGCATCTTCCGCAGCTCTGTTGAGTAATTTTACCCCCTGATCGGCAAGACTTCCTAATCCTAAAGAACGAAGAGTAGTATCTACTTTTCTCAACTTTTCGGGCATTAAGATTTTTACGACTTCATTTTTCAAAAAACCATCAGTTACACCCAGTTTTTTTACTCCTTCATTCACACCCAGACTTAAAGCTTCCTTCAATCCTGATGAAATCTGAGTGGAAGTAAGGCTTCCCAGATTGATCGGAGAAGAAGTGGTGGAAGTGCTTTTAGGAGTTGTTGCTGAAGTTGTTGTTTTTACGGGTGTATTAAGGTCTATACCGGTATTATCTTTTACTGCAGATTTGATGGCATCTAAAATCTGTGCCTGGGTGGAAACTGAACATAATAACATTCCAGCCAATATAATTGTTTTTCTCATCGTTTATTTTTGCAAAATTAGATATTTATACTTTTAATAAGTTAAAAAGGATAGGTGAATTTCGGAAATTAAGTATATTCGCTGAAATCTTAAATCCCGTATTATGCTACGTTTTTTACTGGTATTTTCTGTATGTATTTCAAGCTTTATTTTTTCTCAAAAAAGACTGAATGTAATCCCTTATCCGCAAAAAGTTGAATTTTCGGAAGGAGAATTTATCATTCCGGAAACATTTATATTGGATGAATATCTTCCTAAAGAAGAAACAGAATACTTTAAGAAACATATTGATAAGGCATTTAAATTTAAATATGCAAAAAAGAAAAATGAAGTTCATTTAGTATACTCATTATATCCGCCAGCTTTATCACATTTACCAAAAAAGGATGAAGAAAAAAAAGAAAAATATACCATTTATATTTCTCCAAACCGTATTACCATAAATTCTTATACAAAACAGGGATATTTTCTGGCTCTTCAGACATTGCTCCAATTATTTGAACAGTATAAAGATTCAGGAAAAATTCCTGCCATGAAAATCGAAGACGAACCAAAGTTTGCCTGGCGTGGAATGCATCTCGATGTTTGCCGCCATTTCTTCACGGTGGAAGAAGTAAAGCTGTATATCGATTATCTGGCCATGTATAAGCTGAATACTTTTCACTGGCATTTAACGGACGATCAGGGTTGGAGAATTGAAATTAAAAAATATCCGAAGTTGACACAGATAGGTTCAAAACGTAAAGAATCCATGATTGGAGCGTATGTAGATAATACATTTGACGGAAAACCTTACGGTCCTTATTTTTATACGCAGGAACAAATTAAAGAGGTCGTAAAATATGCGGCAGAAAGACATATTACCGTTGTTCCCGAAATTGAAATGCCGGGTCATGCTTTGGCTGCATTATCGGCTTACCCTGAACTGGCCTGTACAAAAGGACCTTTCGAACCGGCTACCAAATGGGGCGTTTTTGATGATGTTTTCTGTCCGAAAGAGGAAACTTTTAAGTTTTTAGAAAATGTTTTGGATGAAGTAATGGCACTTTTCCCTTCACAATACATTCATGTCGGAGGTGATGAATGCCCGAAAACAAGATGGAAAGAATGTGCTCATTGTCAGGAATTGATTAAAAAGAATAATTTAAAAGATGAGCATGGCTTGCAGAGCTATTTTATCCAGAGAATTGAAAAATATATTAACTCAAAAGGGAGAAAAATTATCGGTTGGGATGAGATTTTAGAAGGTGGATTGGCACCCAACGCAGCTGTAATGAGCTGGACCGGAGTAAATGGAGGAATTGAAGCGGCAAAATCAGGACATTTTGCTGTAATGACACCTGGTTCTTACTGTTATTTTGATCATTATCAGGGAGATCCGGCTACGGAACCGAATGCTTTCGGAGGATTCACGCCATTAGATAAAGTATATTCTTACGATCCTATTCCGAATGAATTGAGCGCGGAACAGGCACAATTTATCAAAGGAGTTCAGGCTAATTTATGGACGGAATATATTTTAGACTTTAAGCAGGTTCAGTATATGATTTTTCCAAGACTGTTTGCGCTTTCTGAGGTAGGATGGGGAACTTCGGATCCTAAAAACTATAAAGAATTTGAGGCCAGAGTCATTAATCAGTTTAAAGTTTTGGATAAAATGGGCGTGAATTACGCAAAAAGCATCTACAATATTACCGGAAAAGTAACGGCTGCTAATAATGGGGTTTCTTACGAGCTATCAACATCACAAAATCCCAGCGGAATTCGATATACGTTGGACGGAACAGATCCAACGGTACATTCTCAGGAGTACAAAAGCCTTATTCCGGTTTCAAAATCTTTAACGATTAAATCTGCTTATTTTGAGAACGAGCAAATAAAAAGTGCGGTTTCTTCACAGGATTTTACAATTTCAAAAACGACAGGCAAAAAAATAACACTGGAACAGCAGCCAAGCGAAAATTATTCTTTCGGAGGAGCTTTCACTTTGGTTGACGGAATTATCGGAAATCAAAGACAGTTGGGGAAAACATGGCTGGGTTTTCAAGGAAAAGATGTTGTGGCGACTATTGACTTTGGTCAGAAAACCCAGTTTTCAGAAGTTTATTTTAACACGTTAGATAACAAAGGAAGCTGGATTCACTTTGCGAAATCGGCTCAGATTTTTATCTCTGATGACGGAACGAATTTTAAAATGATTAAAGAAATCGGAAAAGAAGAAATTCTGAATGCAAAAGGAAAGATTAAACTTACCTTAGGAACTCAGAACTCAAAATATATTAAAGTTAAAATAGAAAATTCAGGAATTATTCCGGCAGGAAATCCGGGAGCCGATTCAAAAGCCTGGCTTTTTGTTGATGAAATTGGCGTAAATTAGTAAGGAATTTAATAAGATTATGGAAAATACGGTTTTATCTTCAGAGTTTAATTCCTCTCCCGAACTGCTTGAGAAGCTCTATCAGTACGGAATCACCAAAACGTATCATGAAGGCGATATTATTTTAGATGAAAATTCCTCTATCCGTTCCATTCCTATTGTGATGAAAGGAATGATGAAGGTTATTCGTACCGAAGAAGACGGACGCGAAATTCTGTTGTACTATATCAAAGCCGGGGAAAGCTGCATTATGTCATTTCTTGGAGGAATGCACAATGAAAAAAGCATTGTGAAAGCGGAAGTGGAAGAAGACACAGAGATTCTGTTTTTACCCATAGATAAAGTTTCGCTGTTCATCAAAGAATATCCCGAATGGTTAGATTATATTTTCCGTCTTTACCATAAACGGTTCGAAGAATTGTTGGACATTATTAATGCAATCGCCTTCAAAAAAGTGGATGAAAGATTGCTGAATCTGCTTCATAAAAAATCAGAATTATCAAATTCGAGTACCATTATCATCACTCACGAACAATTGGCCAACGAATTGGGAACAGCCCGCGTCGTTGTTTCCAGATTACTGAAACAGCTGGAAGAAGAAGGAAAGTTGAAACTCGGTAGAAATAAAATTCAGCTTTTATTTTAGTTATGTAACAAAAGTAGCTGTACAGAAATAGTGGAATTTCCATTTTTGCTTTCAAATTGAAGGAAGTAAAAATGGAAATTTTTGGTTATATCGCATCGGTTTTAATTGGTGTTTCTTTAGGATTAATTGGCGGCGGAGGAAGTATTCTTACCGTTCCCGTTCTTGTCTATCTTTTTGGGATAGATGCATTACTGGCTACAGAATATTCGCTTTTTATTGTAGGAATAAGCAGTGTGGCCGGTTCAATAGCGTATTTTAAAAAAAGATTGGTGAATCTTAAAATCGCCGTAGTTTTTGGAATTCCATCTGTGATTTCCATTTTTCTCACCCGAAACTATCTTTTGCCTCTCATTCCGGATGAAGTTTTTACAATCAACAATCTGATAATTACCAAAGATATTTTCCTGTTGTTGATTTTTGCAGGATTAATGATGATAGCTTCCTACAAAATGATCCGAAAAGATGTACAGCAGCCGGATGAAAAGCAAGAAAATAAAAACAATACACTTTTAGCTGCAGGAGAAGGCTCTGTCGTTGGAGTTTTAACAGGACTAGTCGGAGCGGGAGGAGGATTTATGATTATTCCTGCATTGGTTAATCTTCTGAGAACTCCCATGAAAGTGGCAATTGGAACTTCGCTGGTGATTATCTCTTTAAACTCTCTGATCGGATTTTTTTCATCTATTCATGGTACATCCATTAATTGGAGATTTCTGCTATCCGTATCGGCGATTGCTGTTGTAGGAATCATAATAGGTTCCTATTTATCAAAGAAAATTGATGGGAAAAAGCTAAAACCGGCATTCGGATGGTTTATTTTGGTGATGGGAATTTATATCATCATTAAAGAAATTTTTCTGTAAAAATTCTTATGTAACAAAAGTAGCTGTGCAGGAAATGCTAAAAGGAGAAATTTGTACTCAACAAAACAAAATTTATTAAAAATGAAAATAGAACAGATTTATACAGGATGTTTAGCTCAGGGAGCTTATTATATTGTTTCTGATGGAGAAGCCGTTATTATTGACCCTTTAAGAGAGACAAAACCTTACCTTGACAGTTTGGAAAAAGATAAAGTGACGCTTAAATATATTTTTGAAACCCACTTTCATGCAGATTTCGTAAGCGGTCACGTCGATTTAAGTCAAAAAAAAGGAGCTCCTATTGTCTATGGACCAACCGCATCACCAGAATTTGAGGCGATTATTGCAAAAGATAATCAGGTTTTTGAAATTGGAAAAATTAAAATTAAAGTGTTGCATACTCCGGGACACACGCTGGAAAGTTCTTCTTTTTTGTTAATTGATGAAAATGGAAAAGAAACAGCATTATTCAGTGGAGATACTTTGTTTCTGGGAGATGTCGGCCGTCCCGATTTGGCTCAGAAAGCTGCGGATATGACTCAGGAAGAATTAGCGGGAATGCTTTATGACAGTTTATATAAAAAGATTCTGCCTTTGAATGATGATATTGTTGTCTATCCGGCTCATGGCGCAGGTTCGGCTTGTGGTAAAAATATGCAGAAAGAAACGGTAGACACATTGGGAAATCAGAAAAGAACCAATTATGCATTAAATCAAAAAGATAAGGAAAGTTTTATAAAGGCTGTAACTGACGGACTTTTGCCACCTCCTGCTTATTTTGGAATGAATGTAGCGATGAATAAAAAAGGATACGAGAGTTTTGATGAGGTTTTATCTCATGGCTCGAAAGCATTATCTCCCGATGAATTTGAAGAAACAGCAGAGTTTTCCGGAGCTTTGATTCTTGATGTAAGAGATAATCATGAATTTGCAAAAGGCTTTATTCCGCAATCCGTTAATATAGGATTGAATGGAGATTTCGCACCGTGGATAGGAGCCTTAATTGCAGATGTACAACAGCCGATTGTATTGGTGACGAATGAAAATGAGGAAGAAGAAACAATTACCAGACTGAGCAGAGTTGGATTTGATCATGTTTTAGGTTTCTTAAAAGGTGGTTTTGAAGCCTGGAAAGATAGCGGAAGAGAGATAGATTCGATTCACAGGATCTCAGCAAAACAGTTTGAAGATGAAATTAAAGACAAAACCGTAAAAATTATTGATGTAAGGAAAGAAAGCGAATACAACGCAGAACACATCGACGAGGCTTATAACAAACCTTTGGCATATATCAATGAATGGATCAGTCAGATTGATCCTGAAGAACATTTTTATCTGCACTGTGCAGGTGGATACAGAAGTATGATGGCGGCAAGCATTCTTCAGGCAAGAGGCTACCGAAATTTTACCGAAATTGAAGGAGGATTTAAAGCGATTGCCCAAACTGATATTCCTAAAAGTGATTTTGTATGTCAGACTAAGGTTTTTCCCTATATTAGTTAAAATGTGTGTTGCTTATAAAACATATTATTCATAAAAATAGAACGAGATAATGATAAATTTTGAACAACAGGATTATAAAAACCATTGGGAGAATGTATATGAAACCAAAAATCCAGATGAAGTAAGCTGGACACAAAAAATTCCCCAGACTTCTTTGGATCTTATAGAAGAGGTTTCGAAAGACAAATCTTCAAAAATCATAGACATTGGCGGTGGAGACAGCAACTTGACAGATTTTTTATTGAAAAAAGGGTTTGAAAACATTTCTGTGTTAGATATCTCTGCAAAAGCACTGAAAAAGGCAAAAGAAAGATTAGGAGCTCAAGCTGAAAATATAGATTGGATTACTACAAATATTACAGAATTTGAACCGCCAACAACGTATGATATCTGGCATGACAGGGCGGCTTTTCATTTTCTGACAACAGAAGAAGAAATAAAAAAATACGCAGAGATTGTAAAAAATGCAGTTTCTGATACATTGATTATCGGGACTTTCTCTGTAAATGGTCCGCAAAAATGCAGCGGTTTGCCCATTGTACAATATGATGAAGACCGTCTGAAAGCTATATTTTCTGAAAGCTTTGAGCTGGTAAAATCTTTTACAGAAGATCATATGACTCCGTTTAATACCGTTCAGAACTTTATTTTCTGTCAGTTCAAAAAGAAATAAATTAAAATAACTTATGCTTGATATTATAAAAGAACCTTGGCCTTGGTACGTTGCAGGTCCGTTGATAGGACTTACCGTTCCGATATTACTGATTTTAGGAAACAAATCTTTCGGGATCAGTTCGTCATTACGACATGTTTGTGCAGCCTGTATACCGGGAAATATTAATTTTTTTAAATACGATTGGAGAAAAGAAAGCTGGAATTTGTTCTTTGTCCTGGGAATATTCTTTGGAGGAATGATTTCTGCCTATTTTCTGGTGAATCCCGGAGAAATTATCGTAAATCCAAAGCTTAAAGTCGAATTAGCAGGCTATGGAATCACAGATTACAGCAATCTTGTTCCCACCCAGTTAATGAATTTTAAAAGCTTATTGACTTTAAAAGGCTTTATAACCATGGTTGTTGGAGGATTTTTAGTAGGCTTTGGAACCCGTTATGCAGGCGGATGTACAAGTGGTCATGCGATTATGGGACTTTCCAATCTGCAGTGGCCGTCTTTAGTGGCAACAATTTGTTTTATGATCGGTGGTTTTTTTGTGGCCAATGTCGTGTTGCCGATTATTCTTTCACTCTAAAAAAATAAGCAATGAAAAATAATAATGCAGTTTGTAGTAACGAAATTACTGTCCAAAGTAAATGGTACTATAATCTTAAATACCTCTTGGTAGGAATTTTATTTGGGATTGTTTTTGTAAAAGCTGAAATCATCAGTTGGTTCAGAATTCAGGAAATGTTCCGTTTACAGTCTTTCCATATGTATGGAGTCATTGGTAGTGCTGTGTTAACAGGAATGATTTCCGTATGGCTGATTAAAAAGTTTAAGATAAAAACCCTTGATGGAGAGCCGATTACAATAGCGCCTAAAAAGTTTAATAAAGGACAAATTTATGGAGGATTGATCTTCGGCTTCGGCTGGGCAATTACCGGAGCTTGTCCGGGACCACTTTTCGCTCAGATCGGAACAGGAGCTTTCGCAGTGATCATTACTTTATTAAGTGCGATTTTCGGAACTTGGATATATGGATACTTTAGAGATAAATTACCTCATTAAAAAATATTGTTAGATAAATATCAGAAAGGCTGCAGAAAATAATCTGCAGCTTTTTTTGCTTTTATGCTAACGTGAAAATTCCTAATTTGTGATCCAAATAAATCAAACATGCAGAGTAGAAGAAAATTCATAAAAAGATCCGCAGCAGCTTCCTTGGCATTAGCCATGAATCCGCTGGATCTTATGGCTAAAGAATTTCCCGAAAATAATAAAACAGTCAATAAACCGATCGTACTTTCCACATGGAATTTTGGTTTAAAAGCTAACGAAGAAGCCTGGACCATTCTTGGAAAAGGAGGTCATGCTCTAGATGCGGTTGAAAAAGGAGTTCGCCTAGTTGAAAATGATCCGACTGAAAGAAGTGTCGGGTACGGAGGACGTCCAGATAGGGACGGGAGAGTAACGCTGGATGCCTGTATTATGGATGAAAACTACAATATTGGTTCAGTGGCCTGCCTGGAAAATATTAAAAATCCGATTTCTGTAGCAAGAGCGGTAATGGAAAAGACACCACACGTAATGTTGGTAGGTGACGGAGCATTACAATTCGCCGTTTCCCAAGGATTTAAAAAAGAAAATATTCTAACCCCTGAATCCGAAAAAGAATGGAAAGAATGGCTGAAAGAAAGCAAATATAAACCCATTGTAAACATTGAAAACCACGATACCATCGGAATGATTGCACTGGATGCAGACGGAAACCTTTCAGGAGCGTGTACAACCAGCGGAATGGCTTTTAAAATGCATGGAAGAGTAGGAGATTCACCTATTATCGGAGCCGGATTATTTGTTGATAATGAAGTGGGAGCTGCAACAGCAACGGGTCACGGTGAAGAAGTGATCAGAACGGTAGGAACTCATTTGGTGGTTGAGCTGATGAGACAGGGCCGAAGTCCGCAGCAAGCCTGTAAAGAAGCGGTTGAAAGAATTGTGAAGATTACTCAGAGAAGAAACAAAAATCTTAAAGATATTCAGGTGGGTTTTATAGCAATTAATAAAAAAGGAGAATACGGATCCTATTGTATTCAGGATGGATTTAACTTTGCCGTGTATGACCAGAAAGGAAACCGTCTGGAAAAACCTGAATTCGCTTTAAAATAAAATTAAAATAATAGATTGATTTAATGATAAAATATGCAATTGTTGCTTCTTTATTTCTAATGATTGGTTGTAAAGATGTTAAAAAAACGGATGAAAATATTACTTCTGTAACAGAAAATAAAGAAGTAGCCAATAGTAAAGGTGAAGCCGAAGCCGCGAAAAACTGGTTGAAAAGTAGTATTGTGAAATATTTTAAGGCAGATCTTGATCAGCAGAAAATAATGCAGGAGATTACGACGAAAGACTACTATGAATACAAAACGGATGCAACAAACGTAGACATGAATGTGGATGGAAGTCTCAGTTTAAAAGATTTCCAGCAAAAATGGGGAAATAAATACAATACAAAATATGCCGGAATAAACACAGGATTTCTGATCTCCGCACAGGACTGGACAAATATTGAGGTTAAAAAATGCGAATTGGATGCTATTTCAGGAGATGAAGCGTTCGTATTTGATGTTGAATTAGTAGATAATGGATCCAAAGAAGTTTTTAAACGTAAAATAGGGGTTGTCAAAAAAGACAATAAATTTTTGATCGCAGATGTTATTGAGAAAGATTAAACTGAACAAAAAATGTCAAAAATAGAAATAGCATGCTTTAATCCTGAATCCGCAATCATTGCTTTTGAAAACGGAGCAGACCGAATAGAACTGTGTGACGGGTTAAGCGAAGGCGGAACAACTCCCGATTTTGAAACAGCAAAATTACTGAGAGAGAAAATTAACATTCCGATTTTTGTGATGATCCGGCCACGTGGTGGAGATTTCACCTACTCTGATGAGGAATTTGCGCAAATGAAATCAGAATTGATTCAATTAAAAACGTTAAATGTAGATGGTTTTGTATTCGGAATTTTAGATGAAAATGAGGAGATAAATATAGTGCAGAATAAGGAATTGGTTGAACTGGCAAAACCATACTCATGTACTTTTCATCGTGCTTTTGATCGTGCAAAAGGCTTAGAAGATTCTTTAGAAAAAGTAATAGATTGTGGTTTTAAAACAATCCTGAGTTCCGGTCAGAAACCAAATGTTTCAGAAGGAAAAGAAAACCTGAAAAAATTGGTTGAATTATCCAACGGAAGAATCGAAATTCTGGTAGGAGGCGGACTTCGTTCTTCCAATATTGAAGAATTAAGAGAATTTACCAAAGCCAAGTATTTTCATTCCTCTGCGATTACCGATGGTGGTGCTTTTGCAAATCCTGATGAGGTGGTTGCTTTGAAAAGTAAGTAAATTTATTAAAAAATATTCATAAAGTTTGTCATTCTGAATGTAGCGAAGCGAAATGAAGAATCTCACTTGATATTCTTAAAACTTCACTATAAACTTAATATTAAATATAGTAAAGATTCTTCCTTTGTCAGAATGACAAACACCACATTTAATTCCAATATAAATCAAAATCTATTGATGAACAAAACCTTACTTTTTTCCTTTCTTTTCATACAAACTCTATTATTTGCTCAATTTTCCGAGCGAAACCTCTTATCAGAAAAATGGCAGTTCAAAAACTCCAAAGAAAATAAATGGCTCACGGCCTCCGTGCCGGGAACGGTTCATTTAGATTTAATGAATAATAAAGTGATTCCGGACCCTTATAAAGATGAAAATGAAAAAAAAGTTCAGTGGGTAGAAAATGAAGACTGGGAATATCAGACATCATTTATGATTTCCTCTAAAGAATTAGTCAATCAGAATATCGACTTGATCTTTAATGGATTGGATACTTTTTCTGAGATTTATTTAAACGGAAAATTAGTACAGTTGACAGATAATATGTTCAGAAAATGGACGATTCCTGTAAAGCAAAACTTAAAAATAGGGGAAAATATTTTACTGATTAGATTTAAATCTGCTGTAAATGTTGGAAAAGAATTGGCCCAAAAAGTTTCTTTTACAACGCCTGAATCTCCAAGAAGTTATGTAAGAAAGGCCCAATATCAGTTCGGATGGGATTGGGGACCAAGATTGGTAACTGCCGGAATCTGGAAAGAGGTACAATTAAATTTCTGGAACCAGGCAAAACTTGAAAATGTAAAAATTGAACAAAAAGCTTTGACCGGACAAAAAGCAGATTTAAATATTCATGCTGAGATTTTTGCTGAAAAAGAAGGAAAGTACAGCATTTCAATCAATAATAAATCTCAAAATATTACTTTAAAATCAGGAGTAAATATAATTTCAGTTCCTTTCCAGATTCAAAATCCAAAACTATGGCAACCCAACGGTTGGGGCGATCCGAATTTATATCCGTTAAAAATTTCATTACAAAAAGATTCAAAAACCATTGCAGAAAAGTCTGAACGAATTGGATTAAGAACAGTAGAACTGATCCAGGAAAAAGATGAAAAAGGAAAATCTTTTTATTTTAAAGTGAATGGAAATGCAATGTATGCAAAAGGGACAAACTGGATTCCTTCAGACAGCTTTACCCCAAGAATAACAAAAGAAAAGTATCAGAAACTGATCAAAGATTGTAAAGAGGCCAACATGAATATGATTCGAGTATGGGGAGGCGGAATTTATGAAGATGATGAATTTTTCAAAGCCTGTGATGAAAACGGGATATTGGTTTGGCAGGATTTTATGTTTGCAGGAAGTTTTTACCCTTCGGATGAGAATTTCCAAAAGAATGTTGAGATGGAAGTCAAAGATCAGATAGAAAGACTTCAGAACCATCCGTCATTAGCGTTGTGGTGTGGAAATAATGAAGTGGATGAAGCGATCGTAAACTGGGGATATCAAAAACAATTCAAGTACTCAAAAGAAGATTCACTGCAGGTTTGGAAAGATTATAAAACAATTTTTCATGAAGTAATTCCAAATGCTATTAAAAAATATGCAACAACTGATAAGCAAATTTACTGGCCAAGCTCACCGTCAATCGGTTGGGGACACAAAGAGAGTTTAACGGAAGGTGACTCTCATTACTGGGGAGTTTGGTGGGGAGAACAGCCGTTTGAAATTTATAATGAAAAAGTTCCAAGATTTGCTTCAGAATATGGCTTTCAGGGAATGCCCACATTAGAAACTACGAAATCTATGTTTTCCGGAGATCCGGATTTACGTTTGCAAAACGGAACAGTAAAAGCACACGAAAAACATTCGCGAGGTTGGGAAATCATCGATAATTATATGAAACGTGATTATCATATTCCAACAGATTTCGTAAAATATAATTATGTTTCCCAGTTGCTTCAAGCTCGCGGAATGCAAATTGCCATTGAAGCCCACCGTCGGGCTAAACCTTACAATATGGGAACTCTGTATTGGCAGCTGAATGATTGCTGGCCGGTGGTTTCATGGTCTTCAATTGACTATTTAGGGAATTGGAAGGCATTGCATTATCAAGTAAAAAGAAGTTTTGAAAATCAGGTAATTTTAACAGAAGAAAAAGATGGGGTTTTAAACTTTTATGCAATTAATGATGAGCTTAAAAAATTTGAAGATGTATCATTAATTGTTTATGCTAAAAAATTTAATGGTGATATTATAGTAAGAAGAAGAACAGATTGTAAGAGGAGAGTTTTGAATGGGATCTTAAAATTAGCATCTCCCAAAACTTCATTTTTTATTTCCGGATCAGAAAGAGATAATTCTTTTTTAAACTTAATTTTAGTTGATAAAAAGGGTAATAAAATTGCAGAATCAAATCATTTCTTTACTAAACCAAAAGATTTAAAGCTGACAAAGCCTACTATTAAAATCAAGAAAATTTCCTCGACAGAAATCGAAGTTTCCACCGATGTTCTAGCAAAAGATGTTTGTTTAATGGGAGACACGCATTTCAGTGATAATTTCTTCGACTTACTTCCGAAAACGTCAAAAAGAATTACGCTTTCAAAACCTTTGGAAAAAGTTGAGGTAATGAGTTTATTTGATACAATGAACTAAAAAAGAATATACATTCTGACGAAGGAAGAATCTCTTTTGATTATATTTGAAAAAGATTCTTCACTCCGCTTTGCTACATTCAGAATGACAGAGACACAATTGCTATTCGTTGAATAAAATAAAGCAGCAACAATTCAAAAAAATCTTCGAAAACTTCATGCTAAAAAAGAATTCAGCCGTAAATTCGTAGCATATCTTTCAGCTATGGCGAATTTTGTTCTGATTGCGGTGTGCATTATGGCAGGAATGGTTCTAAAAGCCACAAAAACCATTCATCCCGATGCGCATAAAGGCATCAATACCTGGATCCTTTATTTGGCGCTTCCTGCAGTTTCGTTCAAATATCTGCCGAAAGTTCACTGGACGACAGAAATGCTTTTTCCGATTGTAGCTACTTTTCTGACCTCTGTGTTCTGCTTTTTCTTTATGATGTTTTACAGCAAAAGCAAAGGATACTCCAGGCGTTCAAGAAGTACGCTGGAATTGATAAGCGGATACAGTAATACTTCCTTCATAGGATTTCCTCTTGTTTCTGCTTTCTATGGAGAAAGTCTGCTGAGTATTGCGATTATTTGTGATCAGACGATGTTTTTCTCTCTTTCCACATTAGGAATTATTGCAGCTTTAAAGGGTGGAAGTCAGTCAGGAAAAATAAGTGCAACGTTCATTCTGAAAAGATTAGTTATCTTTCCGCCTTTAGTAGGCTGTATCGCTGCATTGGTATTATCAAGGTTTATAGATTTTACTTTGGCAGAACCGTTTTTTGATAAGCTTGCCGCTACAGTAAGTCCGCTGGCTTTATTTTCAGTGGGACTGCAATTGAAATTCAACGGCTGGAAAAAACTGATTCCTCAAATGTCCACTTCCATGTTTTATAAATTGATTCTCGCTCCCGCAATTACTTTTGGATTGGCTCTAATATTGGGAATAAAAGGAAATATAGCTAAAATCACCATTTTTGAATCTGCAATGCCGACGGTTCTTACTTCAAGCATTATTGCAGAACAGTTCAGATTGAATACAAAACTGACCAATTTAACGATCGGTTTTAGCATTATTGTTGGGCTTTTTACCTCTGTGATTTGGTATACTATTATTGACAGGTTCTTTTAATTCAGTTCAAAATCATGAGCAGAATAGAATCTGATATTATGTTGATAAATAGAAATTTTTGCAGTTCACAAAAGAAAAAATTAATTTTACACTTTAAATATTTCTCTTGAACTACGCCCAAATTGTTTTACCATTAAATTTAAAAGGATCTTTTACCTACAAAGTTCCTGAAGAATTATTATCTGAAATACAGACAGGAATGAGAGTTTTAGTTCCGTTTGGTGGCAAAAAGATCTATACAGGGATTGTTTTCGAGCTTCACGACAATGCTCCGGAAAGTTTTGTAGCCAAAGAAGTCATCAGTATTTTAGATGATCACCCGATTGTTCCGAAAGAGCAGATCAGCTTTTGGGGATGGCTTTCAGAGTATTATTTATGCGGTTTAGGTGAAATTTACCGTTTTGCATTTCCTTCATCTCTGAAGCTGGAAAGTGAAACTTATTTAAAACTAAAGCCTAATGTAACCGTTGATTTTGAAAATCTGGATGTCAATGAAATGTATCTTATCCAGGCATTGGAAGTTAGACAGCTGATTAATTTAACGGATATTGAAGCTTTTATTCCTAAAAAAGATATTATCAGGACGATCAACTCATTGATTGATCTGCAATACATTGAGATTGATGAAAAAATCGCTGAAAAATATAAAGCAAAGGAAGTTGCCTACGTTAAAATTAATGATGAGGTTTTAAAAAATCAGAATCTTACAGAAACTATTTTAAGTTTAAAGAGGGCCCAGAAACAAAAAGATCTTTTTCTGCATATTTTAGAGAAACAGACTGAAAATCCGGATACACCCATTAAAAAATCTGATTTGTTTGAAGACGGCTATTTCGGAAGTTCTCATTTCAAAGCTTTGGCAGATAAAAATCTGGTTGAAGAATATTATATGCAAAGGGACAGGATCGAAAGCTATGAAGGTGAAATTGAAGCGATCGAAGAGCTTTCTGAATCTCAGAAATTGGCTAAAGCAGAAATTGATGAAGCTTTTGAAGAAGGAAAGAATGTTTTGCTTCACGGAGTGACTTCCTCAGGAAAAACGCATATTTATTTAGAAAAAATTGAAGAATGCATCAATGAAGGAAAAAACGTTCTGTTTTTACTTCCCGAGATTTCTTTAACCAAGCAGATTACCCAAAGATTAGAAAAAAAATACGGTCGACAGCTCGGATTTTATCATCAGAAACTTACCGATTTTGAACGGGTGGAAGTCTGGAGAAGAATCAGGCAGAATGATATTAAAATCCTTGTTGGGACAAGAAATGCTTTGTTTCTGCCTTTCCAGAATTTAGGTTTGATTGTTGTGGATGAAGAACATGATTCCGCTTACAGGCCTCGTGAAGTATCACCTTATTTCAATGCAAAAGATTCGGCGCTGGTTTTAGGAAGTTTTTATGATGCTCATGTGATTCTGGGCTCTGCAACACCGTCTGTTGAAAGCTACTATAATGCAAGAAAAGACCGCATAAAATATGTGTTTCTTGAAGAACGTTTTGGAAAGGTAACCCTTCCCGAGTACGAATTAATTAACTTTAAAGAAGCCCAGGATTCTAAAAAGGTTTCCGGAAATTTTTCTTTGAGATTAATTGATGAATTAAAAAGAACAGTAGAAGAAAAAAATCAAGCGATTGTGCTCCATAACCGTCGCGGATATGCCAATGTCATAGAATGTGAAAGTTGCGGATATGTCAATTACTGCTCAAACTGTGATGTGGTAATGACCTATCATAAAGCGGCGAATGAAATGAAATGCCATTACTGTGGTCAGAGAGCTTCCAAACCGAAAACCTGCCCGAAATGTCATTCTGAAAACCTGAATGAAAGAGGAGTGGGCGTTGAGCAGATTCATGAAGAGGTCTCTAAACTTTTTCCGGAAAATGAAGTCGACAGGATGGATGTGGATTCAATGCGGAAGAAATTTGCTTACGAGAAATTATATGAAAAAATTGAAGACGGCGAAACCGATATTGTTGTCGGAACTCAGATGATCTCCAAAGGACTGGATTTTGATCATATTGAGTTGGTAGCCATTCCTAAAGCAGATTCTTTATTGTATGTTCAGGATTTCAGAGCAGAGGAAAGAGCGTATCAACTCATCACGCAGGTTTCCGGCAGAGCGGGAAGAGTTTCCGGGAAAGGAAAAATCTTAATTCAGACTTTTAATCCGGATCATTCTGTTTTTCAATTAATTAAAATGAATAATCCTGCAAAGGTTTATAAATATATTCTCACCGAACGTCAGAAATTTCATTATCCGCCTTTTACCAAGCTGATCATGATTGAGCTTAAACATCGGAGAGAAGATAAAGTGAATCGTGCCTCTCAGTTTTTAGGTTCTGTTTTAAGAAAATATCTTCCTGAAGATTGTGTTTTAGGACCGGAAAAATCTCAAATTGCAAGACTCAACAATTTATACCAGTTTCAGATTCTCCTCAAACTTCCAAGAGGGAAAAATTATGAAAAGTTTAAAAAACTGGTTTTGTTAAGTTTAAAAGAATTTGATGAAATCACTGCTTATCAAAGCATCAAAAAAGACGTTTTTGTTGATTTTTAACAAACTTTAACAAATTTTATAACGTTTTATTATACCTTAAAGATCTGATTAATAGCAATAATTTCTACATTTGATCGTTGCTTATATGTTTGGTTGTGCTTTTGGATTTAACTCTGGTTATTCTGTGCCATCCAAATAGAGTAATAAAAAGAAAAATTAGATGGTAAATTTCAGAAAATATATTTCAGGTATTACGGTATTAGCTTCTGGTTTATTCCTCGCTCAATCTACCGTTTCTACGGTTCTTTTTTCCCCCACATACGATAGTCAGAAACCCAGTTTGAATCTGCCTTCTCCTGCGGTGGCAATTGAGAAAACAATTCTTTCGCCAAAAGAACTGATAGATGTTAATCTAAATACAATGATAACGGATCCTGTGCTGAAAAACGCAAACTGGGGATTCGTGGTATATGATCCTAAAACCAAAAAGATCATTTCTTCTTATAATGAAAATATGCCTTTAGTTCCGGCTTCCACTACAAAATTACTTACTACAGAGACTGCTCTGAATTTGTTGGGAGAAAACTACCGTTGGATGACACAGCTTGAATATTCTGGCCAGGTGGATGAAAACGGGGTTCTGAACGGGAATTTGTATATTATAGGAAGCGGAGATCCTTCTTTAGGAACTAATAAAGCGGGAGCATTATCTTACAGAGATATCATTTCAGATTTTGTAAGCGGGCTTTCACGTGAGGGAATAAAAAAAGTAAATGGTGATATTATCATTCAGACAGCGCTTTTCAAAGGTAATATTTCAAGACTTCCGGAAAATGTTGTATGGTTGGAAAATAACAATTATTATTTGCCGGTAGGTGCAACCCGCGAGATCAGTCCTGCGAACGAAAAATTGATTGTAAAAAAGAATACTTTATCAGCAACAGATAAAAAATTCTTCTACGTTTCTCCCTATGCCAATCAGATGGTACATGCAGAAAAGTATGAAGGAGACGGAGCGCTGACTACAAAATTACCGGATGCCCCGGCTTATCTTGCCAATACATTCAGAGCAACTTTAGTGAAAAGCGGAATTGCTGTGACAGGAAAAGTAACGCCAAAAATGACGGATGCATCTCCGGAAACCAGAAAATTGGTTTCTGCTTATAAATCTCCTACACTGGCGGATATTATTTATTATACCAATCAGCATAGTGATAATTCGCTTGCAGAAGCATTGCTGAAAACGGTAGGCTTTTTCAAGAAAGGAGATCAGACGAGTGAAAGTGGAAGAATTGTGGTAAAAGATCACCTGAAAGATATTGCTTTTGATGCAGAAGGATTAAATTATATGGACGGAAGCGGATTATCAAGAAGCAATACGGTGACCCCAATTGCCCAGGCAAAATATCTTACTTCTTTAATGAATGAAAAGTATTATGGTGCTTATCTGACCTCATTACCGATTGGCGGACAATCCGGAACATTAAAAAGAATGTTTAATTTCACTGGGAACGGACAGGTTTTTGCTAAAACAGGAACTTTGAATAAGGTGAAAACACTGGCAGGTTATATCAAGACCAATTCAGGAAGAACTTTGGTATTCTCGCTTTTGGTAAATAACTATGCGGGTTCAGTAGATATGGTGAAAAAGAGAATGGAGAAAATTATAGAACCTACTTTGGAACTTTAACATATCCGCAATCATAAATATAAAAACCTTTTAATCTTTGATTAGAAGGTTTTTTTTATCTTTGATTTATAATTATTTATAATGAAACACTTCTATATTCTGATGCTAAGTATTTTTACTTTTCAACAGATTTCTGCGCAGAATGAAAATATTGAAATGAAATCTTTCCGGACAAAGGAAATGAAATCATTTACCAATAAAATGATCGCTTACAATACCAATCCCAATACCCTGAACTACGATCTTCAGTACCAGAGAATGGATGTGAACCTGGATCCTTCGGTATATATGATTTCGGGATCGGTAACTTCTCATTTTAAACCGAATCAGAGTATGAGTAATATATACTTTGATCTTTCCAATACTTTGACGGTTTCTCAGGTAACCTACCATAATCAGAGTCTTACCTTTCAGCAGCTGACGACAAAAGAAGTGAAAATTGATTTTCCGACTTCACTTCCTGCGAATGTGCTGGATTCTCTTACCATTCAATATTCCGGAACTCCGCCAACGGCGAACAGCGCTTTTTCAACGGGATCGCAGGGCGGATCACCGATTCTTTCTACTTTGAGCGAGCCTTATGGAGCGCAAGACTGGTTTCCGACCAAGCAAAGTATGAATGATAAAATCGAGCAGTTTGATTTTAAGATAACAACACCCTCTCAGTATAATGTTGCTGCAAACGGCTTGCTGATGTCTGAAACTATACTTCCGAACTCAAAAAAACTGACGTTCTGGAGAACCATGTATCCAACTGCGGCATACCTTATTGCGCTTTCAATTACCAATTATGTCAAGATTACTGATACGATGGGAACTCCGCCATTTCCATTTATTAATTATGTTTATCCATCTACAGCCAATAATACTACCAGTATGGCTAATATCAACTGGACCAAACAGATCATGAGTACTTTTGAAACCTATTTCGGGCCTTATCCTTTTAGAAATGAAAAATACGGGCATATGGAGTTTGAATATGGAGGAGGAATGGAACATCAGACCATGTCATCAATGGGAGGTTGGGATAGAAGTCTTATCGCGCATGAGTTGACTCATCAATGGTTTGGAGATAAGGTAACTTGCGGAGCTTGGAATGATATATGGCTTAATGAAGGATTTGCCACTTTCGGAGCGCATTTGGCCAATGAAAAACTGCTGATGACCAATACGGAATTTATGAATTTCTTGTTATCGGAAAAAAACTATATCACGAGTCTTCCTGATGGAAGTGTATATGTAGCTGATGCTAATTTAAATAATATCAATGCTATTTTCAACGGAAGATTGTCTTATTCCAAAGGTGGATATGTGGTGAGAATGATAAAATGGATTCTGGGGGAAACCGCTTTTTATCAGGCTTTAAAGGATTATCACGCAAGACCGGCTTTAGCTTACAATTATGTAAGGACCGTTGATCTTAAAAACTCTATTTTGCAGTCTACAGGAAAAGACCTTACAGAATTTTTCAACGACTGGATTTATGGGCAAGGTTATCCGACTTATGATATCCGATGGAAGCAGACAGGCAATCAGATTACTTTCAAAGCTTCACAGACTCAAAGTAATTCTTCCGTAAGTTTTTATGAAATGCCTTTACCTATAAAAGTAACGGGAACCGGAGGACAAGTTGCCTATTTTGCTTTAGATAACACCGTGAATAACCAATATTTTACACAGGCAGTAGCTTTCCCTGTAAGCACGGTAGAGTTCAATTACGAATATCAGATCATTGAGAAAAATTCAACGGTAACGCAGGATAATACTTTGAGTACCTCAGATTTTAGTAAGGATGAATTTGCACTATATCCAAATCCTGCAAAAAACGTGATCAATATAAAAGGAGTTGAAAAAGCTACAGATTTCGCCATCTATTTTATTGATGGAAAATTAGTAAGAAAAGAGGTATATCAACCTGGAAAAGCCATTAATATTTCAGAATTGATTCCCGGAACTTATATATTTAAAATAAAAGATAAGAACATAAAATTTTTAAAGAAATAAAATGAAAACCTTCAGAAGCTCTGAAGGTTTTTCTTTAATAAAGATTAATTAAAAGAGATAGGATAGAAAGAATACGTTGGTCTTTCCGCTGAAAGAATAAGAAAAATTAATTCCATAATATGTTTATTTAAAGATGAGTATATATTTAGATGTGGAAGTTTTTCTGCTTTTTAATTGCTCTGTTGGCTTTTCTGGTAGCTTTTCTTACTTTGAAATCGAACCATTTTTCTTTAAACAGATTTCGCATGATGTTGTCAAAATGTCTTATCAGAACGAGATTTTTAAAGCCTCTCCATTTTTCCAGCCAGCTTGAAGGTAAAGCTCTGATGGAAACAGAATATCCCTCCGTTTCATATTGGATATAATGCCACCATCCGGAAGGAATGTAAAGTGTTTCTCCGGGATTAATGACAGCTTCATATCCATCTATGTATTTCAATCCCGGGAATTCCTGATAATCCGGTTCTTTGATATTGGTAATTGAGTGAAAATTGTAAGGAAGCTTATAAAGGAGATCTGATTGTTCCCAAGGAAAAAGCCAGATCTTTTTGATGCCCTGAAACTGGGTGATGAAAACGTGCGACATATCAATATCCACATGATTCCGGGTAATAGAACCTTCACCTCCAAAAAACATAAAAGGAAGCCATTTCAGAATTTTTCCTTTCGTAACATCATTGTATCGAATATCATTTTTAAGTTCAGGTTTAATGCTTAATAAATTAAAAAGGAAAAGACGATGTTCGGTAGGAGACGAGGTGATTAAATCGAGGTAGTCAGAAAAAGTGCTTTGACCGATCGGCTTACTGGCCACTCTGTCCAAAGATTCGATTTCACTTCCATAAATATTGACTTGATGATCGCCTGCAATTTCCTTAAAATAATCATAGTTCCATTTTTTGAATGCAGGACTTTCAGAATCGACAAAATCTTTTAAAATCACAGGTTTTGCAGGCTTCAAGTAAGTTTTGAGAAAGTCTCCGGAGGATATATTTTCAATTTTTTGTACTGGTGATAATCGCATTTTACTGAATTTAAATGACAAATATAATTAATAGTCTACTAAAATTATAGACTATTAACGAAAATATTAGTATTTTATTTAGGCACTTAGAATAAAAATGAGAAAAGCTATGAGTTTACCACGATTTTATTAAATTAGCACATCTTAAAAAATTATTAGAAATGATCTCTAAAAAGTATCTTGAAAACTTACAGAACGAACTACAGAATATTGATAACGACGGACTTTACAAAAGAGAAAGAATCATTACCTCTCAGCAGAGTGCAGAAATAGAAGCGAACGGAAAGAAGCTGCTGAACTTCTGTGCGAACAATTATTTGGGATTATCTAATAATCCGGAAGTGATGAAAGCTTCTCAGGATATGATTCAATCTCACGGTTACGGTATGTCTTCGGTACGTTTTATCTGCGGAACTCAGGATATTCATAAGCAATTGGAGCAAAAGATCGCTGACTTCTTAGGATTGGAAGATACAATCCTTTATGCAGCTTGTTTTGATGCAAACGGAGGTGTTTTTGAACCGTTATTTACAGAAGAAGATGCTATTATTTCTGATGAACTGAACCATGCATCCATTATTGATGGTGTTCGTTTGTGTAAAGCTGCAAGATACCGTTACAAAAACAATAATATGGAGGATCTGGAAGCTCAGTTGATCGCTGCTTCAGAAAAAAATCACCGTTTTAAAATTATTGTGACCGACGGAGTGTTCTCTATGGACGGAATCGTCGCAGATCTGAAAGGAGTTTGTGACTTAGCAGATAAATATGATGCTTTGGTAATGGTAGATGATTCTCACGCAACCGGTTTCATCGGAAAAACAGGCCGTGGAACTCACGAAGCAAACGAAGTGATGGGTAGAGTAGATATTATTACCTCTACATTAGGAAAAGCTCTTGGTGGTGCTTTGGGAGGATTTACTTCTGGTAAAAAAGAAATTATTGATATGTTGAGACAGCGTTCAAGACCGTATTTATTTTCAAACTCATTGGCTCCGGGAATCGTGGGTGCAGCTTTGAAAGTATTGGATATGATCTCTGAAGACACTTCTCTTCGTGATAAAGTAATGGAAAATGCAGAATATTTCAGAGCTGAAATGAAGTCTAAAGGTTTCGATATTCCTGATGGTGATGCTGCTATCGTTCCGGTAATGCTTTACGATGCACCTTTAGCCCAAAAAATGGCGGAAAAACTGATGGATGAGGGAATTTATGTGATCGGATTCTTCTATCCGGTTGTACCGAAAGGAAAAGCAAGAATCAGAGTTCAGCTTTCTGCGGCGCATACAAGAGCACATTTGGATAAAGCAATTGCCGCTTTCGAAAAAGTAGGAAAAGAATTAGGAGTGATTTCTTAAGACAAAAATAAAGTTATTCTACATTTGTAGAGCAAGACAGGATTTCTTATATTTACAGAAATCCTGTTTTTTTATGAAAAAAATATTCATTGTTTTAGTCGTTTCATTATTTACGTTTTCATGCCAGATGAAGATGAATCAATATATAAAAGTGAGCGAAAAATCTCAGAAAAGACATGGCAAATGGAAAGAAGAATATTCTACCAATGAAGGAACTCTTGTTGCTGTCGGCAGATATAAGAAAGGAGAAAAAGTAGGAGTATGGAAAACTTATTTTGATAACAAACGGTATCAAAAAGAAAATATTCGGAAAGATATTACGAAGATCAAAAGATATTTTCCAACCGGAACCATCATGGAAAAAGGACAGACCAAGCTTGAAATTTCTCAGAACGAACGCCATTGGTTTTATTCCGGAATCTGGAAATATTATGATGATAAAGGAAACCTTCTATATACCAAGAAATATTACACAGGAAGCAAAGCAGACAGTATTCCCGCAATAAAAAAACAATAAATACTTGTAAAGACCGTTTTTCTCAAAATGATATAGCAAGTTTAGTCCGAATTTTTCAGATTAAATTCTCTTTTTTTCCGAAATAAGCTATCTTTGCGCATAATTTATTTACATGTTTTTAAAGTCCGAATATCGTGTTGAATTTTCTAAATCAAAAGAAGATGTTTTAGAAAATATTAAAAACAGTATATTTGGTGGTTTTCCTGATTTTTTTGGTAAAAGTTTTACAGGAAAGGTTTTTGAAAATGGTTTTAAAGTAAGATTAATGGAAAAAGGTTCTCAATCTTTTAAGGGAAATTTTATTAAAAATAAAGAAGATCAATACAGTCTTGAATTATTTATTGGGCTTGAATTTTATCAAATATTAGGTCTTACTGCTTTCTTCTGTTTTTCACTAAATGCTTTGATAAGAAATTTTTCTGGAAATTATTATATCTTACTTATTTACTTAATTGTAATTGGTCTCATTACTTATAAAAATTATAGAGATTCAAAAAAAGAGAAACATTTGTTTTTTGACTATTTAAAAAACTTTGACAGAGACTGTGAAATTATTCCCCTAAAATAATATTGATTCAAATGCTGTATACTATCATCAAAGCTTTACATATTATCTTCATGGTAAGCTATTTTGCGGGAATTTTTTACCTCGTGAGAATTTTTGTTTACTATAAAGATACCGATGCGTTTGCCGAAGATAAAAAGAAGATCTTAAGAGAGCAATACACTTTCATGGCACGCCGACTTTGGAACATCATTACGGTTCCTGCCGGAGTCATTATGGCTGTTTGTGGACTGGTGATGATCTTTTTAAATCCGGGATTAATGAAAATGCCCTGGTTTCATTTAAAACTGACCTTCCTGATCGGTTTGGCGATTTACCATTACTGGTGCTGGAAAAAAGTGTTAAAACTGAAAGAACTTAACGGAAATACTTTAGAAACAGCGAATATCAAACTGAGACAGGCCAATGAAATCGCTACCTTTATTTTATTTCTGGTGGTTTTCACGGTAATCTTAAAATCGATGGTCATTGAATACTGGTGGCAATTAATTGCAGGATTTTTCGTTCTGGTATTTCTGATTATGATGACGGTAAAACTGGTTAATAAAAGTAAAAAGTAAAAAGATACAAGTAAAAAGCAGAGCGAAGTCAATGTATTTTTGTCAAATAATGAGACAATACATCTGACTTTTAACTTAAAACTTCTAACTAATATATGATTGCAATTTTTAAAAAAGAACTTTGGAGCTATTTTGGGAATTGGAGCGCATGGATTATCATTGCAGCTTTCAGTTTGGTAGCGACATTGTTTTTGTTTTTTTTCGAGAATGATTCCAACATTTTTGATATCGGGCTGGCTTCTTTACAAAGCTATTTCGTTTTGGTGCCTTGGTTATTAATGTTTATCATTCCGGCACTTTCCATGAAAACCTTTGCAGAAGAGCAGCAGACGGGAACATTAAACTGGCTGTTTTCTCAACCGCTGAAAGTTTCGGACCTGGTTCTTGGAAAATTTTTATCAGTTTGGGTAGTTGGGATTTTATGTCTTATTCCATCACTGATTTACCTTTATACAGTCTATGTTTTAGGAGTTCCGGAAGGAAATATCGACTTGGGAATGACCTTCGGAAGTTATTTCGGAATGGTTATTCTGATTGCAGCTTTTTCGGGAGTTGGAATTTTGGCTTCTTCGCTTGCTCAAAATCAGATTATGGCTTATTTGTTGGGTGTTTTAATGTGTTTCATCATGTATTTCGGGATCGAACAATTGGCAAGTTATAAATTATTGGGAGGAGCAGATTTTATATTGCAGAATATCGGTTTTTATCAACATTTCTTAGGCTTTACAAGAGGTCTTATTGATTTTAAAGATGTGGCTTATTTTGTTTTAATTATCGGAGTTACCTTAGTCTTGTCTAACCATTTTATTACTAAAAAGAAGTAGAATTATGAAGAAGATACAATTCAAATCCCCATTCGGAATTTTACTGTTTGTTATTTTGCCGTTGGTAATTATTCTTGCCATTTCGGGAATCAGATTAGACTTAACGAAAGAGAAAAGATATACGCTTTCCGATAATACGATCAAGGTTTTAGAATCGATCAAAAAACCGGTGATGGTAGATGTTTATCTGGAAGGAGATTTTCCTGCAAGCTTCAAGCAGCTGCAGAGTGAAACGAAATTCATGCTGGAGGCATTCAGAAAAATTAATCCGAAAATCGATTTCAAATTCATTGATCCTATGAAGAGTAAAATTTCTCAGGATACTTTGATGGCTATGGGAATGCAGCCTTCTGTACTTCCTGATGTGAAAGACGGAAAAGTTTCCCAGATTTATTTATTTCCTTATGCAGTGGTAAAATACAAAGGAAAAGGAGTTTCCATTCCTTTGGTTGTTCAGCAGAACGGGATTGATGCAGATCAGCAGCTGACAAAATCGATTGAGAATTTGGAATACAATCTGGTTTCAAACATCAAGAATATTGCAGTTGACAAAAGAAAGAAGATCGGAATTTTAGTGAATCAGGACGAACTAAGTCCGGAAGAATTCCAGGGATTCATGCACCTGGCAACAGAAAATTATGATGCAGGTCCAATTATTCCTAAAAATCAGACTGAACTGACATTGGCAGATGTTCCGATATTGAAGCAGATGAATGCTTTAGTGATTGCAAAACCAAGAAAAGCCTTTACAGACGGAGAAAAAGTGATTCTTGACCAGTACATTATGAACGGCGGAAAAACGTTGTGGATGATCGATGCGGTAAACGCTGAAATGGATACGTTGACAAGAGCTAAAAAAGTAATGCCTTTCCCGGTAGATATCAATATGACAGACTTTTTCTTCAACTACGGAATCAGAATCAATCCGGCGTTGGTAAAAGATGTGAAGAAATTTGCACTGTTGAGACTGGTAACGGGAGAAGTAGGAGGGAATCCTCAGTATACAAGTCTTCCTTGGCCGTATTTCCCGTTAGGAATTGCTGAAAAAAATGATCCGATCACGAAAAATATCAATCCTGTAAAGTTTGAATTCCCTACATCGATTGATACATTGGGCGGAAGGAAAAATATCAAAACAAAAGTTCTTTTCGAATCGAGTGAAAGAACCTTATTGAAACAGGTTCCGAATTATGTTGACCTGAAAGAAATTGCGAGTGTAGACAGCCTTGGACAAATGGAAAAACCAAGTACTCCGAAAATCTACGCCGTAGCAATGGAAGGAAAATTCAATTCTGCATACGCTTCAAGAATTGAAAGAAAATCTTACCCGGGCTTTAAAGGAACAAGTCCGGACAATAAAATGATTGTGATTGCAGACGGAGACGTGGGAAGAAATAAAGTGATCAAAGGACGACCTTTGCCTTTAGGCGTGGATATGCTCACCAACGAACAGTTTGGAAACGAGCAATTCCTAAGAAATGCCCTCGATTATCTTTTGGACGACAGCAATCTTATGGAGCTAAGAAACAGAAACATCGAAGAACGTCTTCTGGACCGACAGAGAATTACAGAAGAGAAAAACAACTGGCAATGGTTTAATTTGCTACTTCCTTTAGTGGTTATTGGAGCTTTAGGAGGATTGTTCTTCTGGTTGAGGAAGAAGAAATTTGGATAGGATATAAAAAAAGAGAAGCTGAAAAGCTTCTCTTTTTTTATTATAATTTATTCAGTAAGTAGATTAATTTATTATTCTCTTGTTTCAGAAACACGGACTGAAGATAATTTTTGAAAATTTTTATTTAGAAGATATTGTTTTAAAGATTTAGAATCTATTATTTTAACTATTTGATTTTTTTCTTTTATAATTTTAAATGATCTTACAATTTTGTTATCTCGATCAATAAAAAAGAGAGTGTTATTTTTAATTTTAAAAAAGTAATATTCAGGCCGTTGCTCTGTCCAAGCTACCTTTTCTAAACTTTCTGACTTAAATGAAGATAGTTTTGGAATAAATTCAATTTTGTCATTTATAAAATGTAGATCAATTTGTATAGTATCTTTAGAATTTATACTACTTTTTGTATTTGAAACCCAAGAAAATGTTTTTTCATTAAGCTCTTTCCAAACTTTTTGTTGAGAAAAAACATTATTGTAAAGTATAATTGTAAAGAAGATGACTGTTCTTTTATTAATCATTGTTAAAAATTATTGTTTTAAAAATAAGGAATTTTCATACAATGTATCTTCTCTGAAATGGGCTAATTTTTAATTTCAATTAAACAACCTCCTAAACTCTCCCGGAGACTGATTCGTTTTCTGTTTAAACAACTTACTAAAAGACTGGGGATGTTCAAATCCCAGTTCATAAGCAATCTCGCTTACAGAAAGATGGGTTGTACTCAGACGTTCTTTTGCCGTGTCGATGATCTTATTTTGTATATGTTGTTGGGTATTTTGTTGGGTGTGAATTCGCAATAAACTTCCCAGATAATTCGGTGAAATATTCATTTGTTCGGCAATGGCTTTTACAGAAGGAATGCCGTTTTCCATAAGATTTCCGTTTTCAAAATATTGGGAGAGAACTTCCTCAAACTTTTCCAGCAATTCATGACTGGATTTTTTCCGGGTAAAAAACTGACGCTCATAAAAACGTTCTGCATAGATCAGGAACAATTCAAGTTGGGCAACAATAAGTTCCTGTGTGAATTTATCAATATTCGTCTGATATTCCTTTTCAATATTTTTAAACAGATCTACAATAATTTTCTCTTCCTTATCCGAAAGAAAAAGAGCTTCATTGATCTGATAACTGAAAAATTCGTAGGATTTGATCTTCTTTGCAAGAGAAGTTCCCCAAAGAAAATCGGGGTGAATCAACAGTAAATATCCAGTGGGTTCCACTTCTACACCGGGTTTCATTTCAAGGCTCAAAAACTGAAGCGGAGAAACAAAACATAAGACACCGGAATCAAAATCATATTCCTGCTGTCCGTAATTGAACTTAGCATTTACATTCCGTTTCAAGCCGATCGAATAAAAATTCTGTATCCATTTCAGTTCCGTATCATCCACAGGATAACGGACTTTGCTGTAATCTATTAAGCTGATCAACGGATGTTCAGGATTCGGAAGATTACAGAAACTATGAAAATCGGAAAGCGAATTAAAACGAAACGTGTTTTTCATAATGACTAAGTTATTTAATTATTTCGGATCTAGGGTTTAATTTGAACCATTAAGATTATAAATAAGAAGTTAAGTTTAATTAAGAAAGATCAAATAAAATTGTCTCTACTTAAAGCGAAGCTCATCTTAATATTCTTGGCCACTTAAATAAACCTTAATGGTTTAAAAATTATTATAAAATCCTTCGGCAAGCTCAGGATGACACCGTGGAAAAAACGCTCCGTACTAATTATATTATAACAGTGAGTATTAGCGTCTGTCATCCTGAGCACAGATTGTAAATCTGCGAACGAAGTTCACGAAGGATCTATAACAATCTGAAAGCCGAAGTTTCCAAGTCTTGAATTTTTGCTTCTTTTGTTTCAAGACAAAAGAAAATACTTAAATCACAGTAGAAAATGTCAGTTCACTCCATTTTTCAGCATCACCTGTAATCCATTGAATCTTATTATTCAGGTATTCATCTGTTCCACTTCCCAATAAGAAATGTACTGGCGGATTTTCCACTTCACTGATGGCAATGATCGCTTCTGCTCCTTTATCAGGATCATTCGGTTGATTTCCGTTGATTTCATCAAGGTGAGCCTGTTCAGAATTTCTCGCCGCTTCATACTCAGGAATTGAATTTTCAGGAATTCTTACCGATTCTTTCGACAGGAAATCCGTTCTGAAATATCCGGGATAAACCACAGTTGCTTTTACTCCAAAGTCTTTGATTTCCTCGGCCAAAGCTTCGGTTAAGCCAGCCACAGCAAATTTGGTAGAGCAGTAAATTCCCCAACCCGGAAAATTCCCTGAATATCCTCCGATCGAAGAAATGTTGAAAATATGTCCTGATCTTTGCAGACGAAGATGGGGCATTGCATTTCTGATCACGTTTAATGTTCCGAAAACATTGACATCAAAATTGGCTCTCGCTTCTTTGTCGGAAAGTTCTTCCAATGTACCTAGTTGTCCGTAACCTGCATTGTTCACGACAATATCTAATTGTCCGAAATGTTCAATGGTTTTAGCAATAGCAGATTGTACATTTTCATTATCAGTTAAGCTTACTTCAAGCGGTAAAAATGTTTCCGAAGTTGTCCCGATTTCAGAAATAAGAGACTGTACATTTCTTGTTGTAGCGGCTACACGATAATTCTGTTGTAATAATTTTTTGATTAAAGCTAATCCAAGTCCTTTTGAAGCTCCTGTCACGAACCATACTTTTTTTGTTTCCATTTTTAAAATATTTATTGGTTTTAATTGATGGTACAAAGGTGGGAAGATGACAGATGAGAAAAGTAGCTCAATCAACGAATGATGTAATCGAATCGTGAATGTTGTTGAATAAAAAAAGAGAAACCCGAAAGCTTCTCTTCACACTGTTATTTTAAAAAATTACCAAGGACTGATTCCTGTTTCATCCTCAATATCGTTGCTGTAATATTGTCCGGTTGGAGCATGTTCATCCGTCAAAGTATGCTTAATAATGAAGTTTGCTGCACTTTCTACGGAACCTGGCCCGCTGTGCGCATTGAAATCTGTTGCTGTATAACCGGGATCTATTACGTTGACTTTAAAAGGTAAATCTTTCAGTTCGTAAGCCAAAACAATGGTATACGCATTCAAAGCTGCTTTTGAAGTTCCGTAACCGGCTGTTTTGACATTGTAATATTTCCAGGACGGATCACTGTGTAATGTTAATGAACCTAATCCTGAAGTAATATTGCTGATTCTGGGGCTGTCCGATTTTTTAAGCAAATCAAGAAAAGCCTGTGTTACACTGATGACCCCAAAGAAGTTGGTATCAAAAATGGTTTGAATCTCCTGAATGGAAAAATCTGAAGCCTGTTGAGGTGTATTTCCTAAAATCCCTGCATTATTGATCAGAATATCCAGCTTTCCGTGCTCATTTTCTATAATATTTTTTGCTTTTGAAATCGATTCTGGATTGGTAACTTCAATTTCAATGGCTTTGATATTTTCAAATCCCTGTTCATTCAATATTTTTACTGCTTTTTCACCGTTTTCAAGATTTCGGCTGCCTAAATAAACGAATAATCCTTTTGCTGAAAGTTGTTTTGCTGTTTCTAGACCAATGCTTCTGTTGGCTCCTGTAATTAATACTGTTTTCATTTTTTTATTTTAATTGATGATGTAAAATTCCGTCAATTAAATAAGGTGGCATTTGCCATTTGACAAAAAAGGAAATTTTGTATTAAAAACTATCTTATATTTTTCCTGATTCTGCTTAAAGAAGACTGGGTAACTCCCAAATACGAAGCCACATAAGAAAGTGGAATTCTGTTGACAGCAGTAGGATAGATTTCCAGAAATTTCAGATAACGGGTGGTTGCATCTTCTGAAACAAGCGGGCTTCTTCTTTCTACTTTTTGAATCAGTGCTCTTGAAATAATCTTATGGACAATTGCATCAAAACTGACAATTGTTTGTAAAAGTTCTAGCCAGTCTTTTCTTTGAAATACAATCATTTTACAGTCCGTCACTGCCTGAACATAGGCGCTTGAGCAAATCTGATTGTCAAAACTTTCAAGATCTACGACGAGATTGTTTTCTTCAATAAAATATTTTGTTATTTCTTCACTTTTATTATTGTAGTAGCACACACGAAGGATCCCGTCAATAACGAATCCGACCTGTTTTGCAACTTTTCCGGCTTCAGAAAAGTATTCTTCTTTAGGAATATCAACTTCTATAGCTTTGCTTGCAATGAAATCCATTTGCTGCTGATTCAGGTTTCCAAATCTTAAGATAAAATCAAATAATTCTTTCATAAATGCAATTTAAGTAAAGAAAATTGTACTGCATTTGCCATTTGGTAAAAAATAAAAAAGAGAAGTTTAAACTTCTCTTTTTTATTATTATGCAATTATTGATCTGGATTGCATAGCAAATTTAGGATTCCTTAAATACTTCTTTTGCTTTTTCAGTTAATCCTTCTTTGTTTTTTACTTTATTATAATACTTTTTTGAGCGTTTGATCATCTTTTCATCATTAGTTTTTCTTCCTACTACATTTAAACTTAAAGCATATGCACCATTAAATGCATCATCTTTTGAGAATTTGGTTTCTACTTTTTCAAAGTATGGAATAGCCTCTTCATATTTTTCATTAAACGATAGTAAAATAGCTTTTAAAGATTGACAATCTTTATTTTCTTCTTTATATTTCTCTTCAGCAATATTAATATTCTTCAATCCGTAATCAACATCTCCCATAAGTGTTGAGGTAAGAGCTATACCAAAATAACCTTCTGGACTTTCAGGAAAATATGTTGTCATTTCTTCATATTTTTTTCGAGATAGTTTAAAATGTCCGACTAGCATACTGACCGTTGCCAGATTTTGCTTGAACTCAATTGATCTATTTTGCGCTAAACTATCCGCCATGTAATACATTACTACTGCTTCTTTATTCATATTACTTAGCCGGAGAGTGTATCCCGCAAGAAAATAAGCATCACAAAAAGTACTGTCTTTTTTTATTAATTCATTGAATATTTGATTGGCAGCACCTGTATACAAGTTTTCTCGGATACATTTTAATCCCAAATCATAAATTTTTACAGATCTTCCATCTGTAGGTTTTTTACAATATGTTCTAGTACCTAAAAAATAATCGGTTTGAGAAAATACAATTGAAAATGTAAATAGAAGAAAAATGATACTAAAAATTTTTTTCATAGTATTGGTTTATAGTTTTAAGAGATTTTTTAAAATTAATCAATAGAGACAAATAAGATTAAACATCCTTTATAAAATCCTCATATTCATAATAAAACCTTTCGAAACCATCCATTTTCTCAACAAAAAATTCAAAAATCTCCTGCCATGTATTTTTATTGAAAATAGAAACTCCATGCTTTTCTACCCAAATTCTGCTGATGACTTTCCCGCTTTCCAGGGTATACAATTCTTCCTTATGGAAATCTCCGATAAAATCTTTCAGAATATCCTCCAATGACCATATTTTATTATAATAGGCATCTCTGAAAACTTCGTCTTTCATTTCGATATCTAAAGAAACTTCTGCTTTTTTATTATCTGCATAAAATTTGAACGACATATCCTTTATTTTGGTGTCATACAAAATCCATTTTCTTGGGAATGACTTTCCGAAAGCCGTCCAAAACTCTTTTTTTAACTGCTGTGCTTCTTGTTTACTGAACATAAAGCAAACTTAATGATTAATAGGTAAAATCGCAAAAATGCTGACTATTAAACCTGTTTAACGGTTTTACAATTCATGATATAAGGGCTTTGCAAAAATTAAACAATTTTCGTATTTTTGCTATAATGTTGTCAAAAAAATCTCAATATGCTTTTAAAGCGCTTTCATACCTTGTAGAAAAGAGGAATGATGGCCCTGTACTTATTTCTGAAATTGCGGAACATAAGAAAATTCCCCTGAAGTTTTTAGAAAATATTCTGTTAGAATTGAAAAAAGCGGATATCCTTGACAGTAAAAAAGGAAAAGGAGGTGGGTATTTTTTCAAAGAAAATCCTGAAAACGTAAAATTGGCAAAAATTATTCGTCTTGTAAACGGTCCCATTGCCATGCTTCCTTGTGTAAGCCTTAATTTTTATGAAAAATGTGAAGACTGTAATGAAGATCACTGCGGTCTGCACGATGTTTTGATAGAAGTTCGGGATGCTTCTTTACGTATTCTGGAAAGTAAAACACTGATGGATTTGATCGACTGATCTAAATCCTTTTTTTTGAATAATTAGTCTACTTGTTTGGTAGGGTAATTATTTTATCTGATATTTGCATGACTTCAAATCAACAAAATATGATTTCAAAAGAAGATGCAGATACTCTGAAACAGCTTTCAGCAGAAGAGGGATTGAAATTTATCTCAACAAAATTCTCAGAAGGAATTGTTTTCTCCACTTCACTTGGTCAGGAAGATCAGGTGATTACTGATATCATTTTTAAAAATCAATTACCGATCAGGGTTTTCACGCTGGATACGGGCAGGCTTTTCTATGAGCATTACGAATTACTGTCACAGAACAATTCAAGATATAAAACAAAAACGGAAGTTTATTCCCCGGAAAGCTCTGATGTTGAGAAATATGTGAATGAAAAAGGGGTGAATGCTTTTTATCATTCTATCGAAAACAGGAAAGAATGTTGTTTTATCAGAAAAGTAAAACCTTTGAACCGTGCATTGGAAAATGCAACAGTCTGGATTACGGGATTACGTTCAGAACAATCGGAAAACCGTGAACATATGCCGATCATTGAATGGGACGATGAAAGAAAATTATACAAATACAATCCTTTGATCCACTGGGATTATCAGGAAGTTCTCGATTATCTGGAGAAAAATAAAGTGCAGGAACTGTCTTTGCATAAAAAAGGGTTCATCAGTGTGGGGTGTCAACCTTGTACAAGAGCTATTGAACCGGGAGAAAATCCTCGTGCCGGCCGTTGGTGGTGGGAAAATTCTCATAAAGAGTGCGGTCTGCATACCCATTAATTCAAAATTTAAAAGTAAACATGAGTACATATGCATTAGATTATCTGGAGCAGCTGGAAGCTGAGAGTATTTATATTATGAGAGAAGTAGCGGCACAGTTTGAAAAACCTGCTTTACTTTTCAGTGGAGGAAAAGACTCCATTACATTGGTTCATTTGGCGAGAAAAGCTTTTGCACCAATGAAAATTCCGTTTCTGTTGGTACATATCGATACTGGACATAATTTTCCGGAAGCCCTTCAATTCAGAGATTATCTGGCAGAAAATATTGGGGCTGAACTTATCGTAAGAAAGGTTGAAGATACCATTAAAGCTAAAAAACTAACTGAACCTAAAGGAAAATTTGCTTCCAGGAACTGGCTGCAAACCCATACTTTATTAGATACCATTGAAGAGCTCCAGTTTGATGCATGTATTGGCGGAGCAAGAAGGGATGAAGAGAAAGCCAGAGCTAAAGAACGTTTTTTCTCGGTTCGCGATGAATTCGGACAATGGGATCCAAAGTTACAGCGTCCGGAATTGTGGAATATTTACAACGGAAGAATCAATAAAGGAGAAAATGTAAGGGTTTTTCCGATCTCAAACTGGACAGAGCTTGATGTATGGAATTATATCAGAAAAGAAAATATTCAGCTTCCTTCTATTTATTTTGCCCATGACAGGGAAGTCATTGAATATGAAGGTCAGTTAATCGCAGCTTCGGATTTTATTCAGATTGACGAAAATGATGAGGTGATCACTAAAAAAGTACGTTATAGAACCGTGGGAGATATGACCTGTACTGCAGCGGTTGAAAGTGATGCTGAAACTTTAGATAGTGTGATTAATGAAATTATTGCCTCTAAAATTTCCGAACGTGGTGAGACCAGAATTGATGATAAAGTGACGGAAGCAGCCATGGAAGACAGAAAAAAAGGAGGATATTTTTAATATAAATGATGATCAGTAATTGATCAACGATCAGTCATCAGTGATCATGAATAACTAAACTTATGGATATACTAAGATTTATAACAGCCGGAAGTGTAGACGATGGAAAAAGTACCCTTATCGGGAGGCTTTTATATGACAGTAAAAATATTTTGATTGATCAGCTTGAAGCCTTGGAAAAGCAGTCAAAAAATAAAAATGAAAACGGGATAGATCTGGCCATCCTTACCGACGGATTAAGAGCAGAAAGGGAACAGGGAATTACCATAGATGTAGCCTACAGATATTTCTCTACACCTAAGAGAAAATTCATAATTGCAGATGCTCCGGGACATATTCAGTATACCCGGAATATGATTACGGGAGCTTCCAATTCTCAGCTGATTATTATTTTAATTGATGCAAGACAGGGCGTTATTGAGCAGACCAGGAGACATTCTATTATCGCTTCGTTACTAAAGATGAAAAATGTAGTGGTTGCCATTAATAAAATGGATTTGGTGGATTATGCAGAAAATGTTTTTAATGATATAAAAGCCCAGTATCAGTTGGTTGCGCAAAAATTAGGATTAGAAAACGTACAGTATTTCCCTATTTCTGCTTTTTACGGAGACAATATTGTTGAAAAATCTGAAAAAACTCCATGGTATAAAGGAGCTGCCTTACTTGATTTCCTGGAAACAGTAGAGGTAAAAACCTCTAAAAATAGAGACGACAGCAGATTTCAAGTGCAATATGTTATTCGTCCTCAAACTGAAGAGCTTCATGATTACAGAGGGTATTCCGGAGAAGTGATTTCCGGAACGTATAAAAAAGGAGATAAAATAACCGTTTTACCACAAAATATCGAAACGGTTATCTCTAAAATTGAAACAGGAGGGAAGGAAGTAGATACTGTATTTACCAATCAGCCCGCCGTTTTACATATTGAAGATGATATTGACATCAGCAGAGGTGATTTTTTAGTGAAGGCAGAGCATCTTCCAAAAGTGGAAAATGAAGTGGAAGCTATTGTATGCTGGCTTGATAAAAAGGAATTAAATGAAGGCAATAAGTATTTTATTCAGCATAAAAGCAAAGTATTGAAAGCGATCGTAAAAGAAATTGAATATAAAATTGATGTCAATACCCTTGAAAATACATCTGTTTATTCAGGCATTAAGCTGAATGAAGTCGTTAAAGTAAAACTGAAAACTTCTTCTCCGCTGGTTTTTGATAGCTTTAGTGAAAATAATAATACAGGAAGTGCTATTTTGATTGATGAAACGAGCAATTCTACCGTAGGTGCCGTAATGATTTTATAATAATTCGATAAACACAAACACGAATGGTGATTTCAAGAAAAGTTCAGGTCAGGCTCAATGTATTTTTTATAACAGTTGCAACACTTGTTATCCTTGTTTTTTCGATGTATGAATTGGGATATTTGGATGAGTTGCTTACTGTTTTAGCCAAAGACAATTACATTTTTTACTGGATGATGCTTGTCGGCATTTTAGCTGAAATTGTGGCGGGATCTATGGGAATGGGATATGGCGTCATATGTACTACAACATTGCTCTTTCTGAATATTCCTCCCCATATTGTAAGTGCGAGTATTCATTCAGCGGAAAGTTTTACGACTGCGGCCGGAAGTATCAGTCATGTTAAATTAAAGAATGTAAGTAAAAGTCTGGTCAAAAAGCTGGCGATTCCGGCTGTAATCGGAGCTGTGATCGGAGCACTTTGTCTTACTTACCTTGGTGAATATTATGCTAAAATAACCAAAACCATTATTGCATTTTATACCTTATACCTCGGATTTCAGATTCTCTCTAATGCTTTTAAGAAAAAACAAAGCAAAGCGCTGAAAAGAAAAACGAATCTTGCCCGGCTCGGTTTAATCGGAGGTTTTATTGATTCCTTTGCAGGAGGAGGATGGGGACCTTTAGTAACCGGAACTTTAATCAAAAATTCTTTCACTCCCAGATTTGCTGTAGGAAGTTCTACTGTAGCAAAATTTATTTTAACATTAACTGCTGCCATTACTTTCTTCTTTACCTTAGGGATTCAACATTGGAGCATTATTTTAGGGCTGTTGCTGGGAGGAATTGTAACGGCTCCTTTTTCTGCCATGCTTACCGCAAAACTTCCTGTGAAAAGTATGTTCGTAGTCATCGGATTGCTGGTTATCATTATGAGCTCAATAACGATCTATAAATCTGTTTTTTAAATAAAATTCAGTGTATTGTGGAAAAATAAATGAAGCGAAAAGACGGATGGCTTTGAAAATATTTTACATTTACAGGAATAAAAAACAAAGCATGAACTTACATATCGTTGCGCTTTTCAAGTTTAATGAAAACTATCTGATGGAAGCGGTTGAATTGTTTCAGACCTTAGTGAAAGAAACAAGAAAAGAAGAAGGATGTCTGCAATATGATCTTATCGAGGATAAAGACAATAAAGGCACTTTCTTTCTGGTTGAATTATGGGAAAGTGTAGAACACCATAACCGCCACAACGGGCAGGATCATCTGCTGGATTTCCGTAGAGATTCTTCAAAAATGCTGGAAAGCTCTACGCAGGTCTATAAAGGATTTAAAATCTTATAACTCATAGATTATACAGGACTCTTGTCATTCTGAACAACAATAACATAGTGAAGAATCTTCTTTCTTTTTAGGAATTTCTCATTTGTCGGAATGATACAATTACAGAACATACTTACTAGATATAGAGCATGTTTCGCATTAAATTTAAAAGGCTGTTCACCGGAGTGAGCAGCCTTTTATTAGAAAAAATAGAAAGTATTATTTTTTAATGAATTTCGATTGAGTAACAGCTCCTTTGTTATCTTCTGAAACAAAGATATAAACGCCTGTTGCTAAATTAAAAATGTTAAATCTGTTGTTGTTAACAGCTCCTTGAACGATAAGATTTCCTGATGCAGAGTAAACTTTTATAGATTTTACATCTGATTTTCCTACAAACTGTAATTCATTATCTGCATTGATAGCGAAACTTAAACTGTTGTTATTCGATTTTGTTTCGGATGTTCCCAAAACAGACAGTACATCATAGATTACATCATCTACATAGACCGCAGAATGAGTTGCTGCCCCCGTAAATTTCCAGGCAATATATTGTTTAGTAGAAGCAGGAACGTCTAAAGTAAATGTTTGTGGAGTTGTATTTGAAGTTGTTATGGTGATCGGAGCACCTAATGAAGTAAAAGTAGACATGTCTGTAGGGTTCGAAACTAAACCAACTTCCAGAGTTCCACTTCCATTGGCACTTGAAGATATCCCCGTTGTATATCGTAATTTTTTACTTCCATCCGGTGCCACGATTTTTGGAGCGATAAGATATGAGGTTGTATTGGCTGTATTGGCTGCATAAAACTGAATAGCGTTGCTTCCGTTATTTGTTGCTATATATACATTATACGCTGCTGTAGCAGTTACTTTATTCCAGCCCATTTGAGGGATTGCAGAAGTACCTGACGTAAATGCATTGAAGTTTTCGTTGATGGTTCCTACTGCAGGGGTATCATATATTACATTGTCGATCAATGTTGCCGTATGAGCAGCTGTTGGAGTAATTTTAAAAACGATATATGAAGATGAAGAGGCTGGAATATTTACCGTGTAATTCTGAGCAGTTACGCCAGAAATAGAAATTGGATTTCCAACTGCCGCAAATGTTGTCATGTCTGCCGGATTTGATGCCAATCCAATCTGAATGGTTGAAGTTCCCGGAGAAGTGCTTACCAATCCTGAAGAAAACGTTAACGTTTTATCCCCTGTTGGAGCTACAATTTGAGGTGTTATCAAATAGGAAGGTGCAGTTCCGTTATTACCTGCGTAAGACTGAACCGCTTTGTTTGCATCTGCAGTTACAATCATCATTGGAGCAGGTGGATAAGGAAGCGGATTGGTTGCCAATTGAACTGACCATCCATTTTGAGGGAAGGTAGTGTTCCCACTGGTAAAGTTATCAAAGTTTTCATTAATTGTTGCTACTTGAGCATGAACGTTAATAGCAGTAAAAGCTAAAGCTCCTAATAGTAGTTTTAATTTCATGACATTATTTTTATTTAGAATTATTCCACAAAAGTATATAATTATTTTTAACTATTCTAAATAAAATATTATATTTGTCAAAAATTTTTAGCTTTCATGGAGAAGAAAATACTTTCAATAGTATCATTATCCGCATTGGTCTGGGTAAATGCGCAGGAAAAAGATTCTTTACATCAGAAAAAAATTGAAGAGGTTGTCATTACCGGGCAATATACTCAGCAATTCATTAATAAATCGATTTATAAAGTTGAGGTCATTAATGCAGAGCAGATCAAAAATATGGCGGCAACCAATGTTGCGGAAGTTCTTAACCAGAGTTTGAACATTCTGATTACCTCAGATCGTAATTCCGGAAATTCAACTGCAAACCTTATGGGACTTGGAGGGGAATACACGAAGATTCTTATCGATAATATTCCGGTAGTGGGAGATATTGGTTTAGGAAATAATATTGACCTAACTAAATTGAATGTAAATAATGTAGAGCGTATTGAAGTGGTACGAGGTTCAATGGGAGTGGATTATGGAAGTAATGCGGTTGCAGGAGTTATCAATATTATTACGAAAAAGAACAGCCAGAAAAAACTGACCTTAAATGCATTTTTACAGGAAGAAACCGTAGGCAAGGAGTACGACTGGTATAAAAAAGGAGAAGGAAGGCATATTCAAAACCTAAATATAGGATATAATATTAATGAAAACTGGTATGTAGGAGCAAATATTAATCATAATGATTTTCAAGGCTTCAAAGGAACCCAGGAAGGGTATAAGTACTTTGGGCAGGATGAAAAAAGAGGGTATTTGTGGCAGCCGAAAGATATTTTAAATGTTGATGGAGTTTTACGTTATACTAAAAATAAGACATCCATTTTCTACAAATTCGGATTTTTAAATGAAAACCTGAATTACTATAATCCGAAAGTTACCGAACTCTATTTAGGAGAAGGAAACAGAACATTTGTTTCTACAGACAGAGATTATAAGACGACAAGATATATCAATCAGTTAAATATTCAGACAAAACTCGGAGCAATCAATTATACAGGAGATTTTTCCTATCAGACTCAGGATAGAAAATACAGAGATTTTGTTTACGATATTCCCAACAGACAGGTAAGAGATCACCTAAATGAGTATCAGTCTTATAATAAATCAGATGTTCTTTATTCCAGAGGGGTTTTCAGTAATTTCCTTAACAATGATAAAATAGATTTTCAGCTGGGCTATGAGCTGGATCATACGACAGGATTTGCAGGCAATATAGCCGGTAATTTCGGAGGAACCAATGATGTAAAAAGAAAGATTTTTAATTATGCTAATTTCATGTCAATAGAATGGAATGCAGCCGATTGGTTTTCAATTCGTCCGGGGTATCGTTTAGCAATAAGTGACAAATTTGATACACAGCATAATTACTCCATAACTGCAAGGGCGAAAGTTACGGATCATGATAATATCCGTCTTGTGGTAGGAAGTGCCAACAGATTTCCGAATTTCGACGAATTATATACCTATCAGGTAGACAGCAATCATGATATTCAGGGGAATCAGAATCTTACCCCGGAAACAGGAATGACAGTTTCTTTTAATGCGGATAAAAAAATCATAACAGATTCCGGATGGAATTTAGGAATAGGAGCGAGTGCTACTTATCTGAAAGTAAAAGACAGGATTGAACTTGCACAAACAAGTGTTCTGCCAATGAAGTTCCAGTATATCAATATAGACCGTTTCGAAAGTTACTTGTTTGAAGGTAATTTCAGAGCAAATAAAGGACAGTTTAGTTTATCTGTCAATGCTGCATATTATGGAATTTCAAAATCCTTGAACGAAAGCGGACTTTCCTCTCCTGATGATTTCTTCTATACATTCGAGGCGAATCTTGCAGCCAACTATACCGTTCCTAAAATCAATACCACATTGTCTTTATTTTATAAATATACTGGCAAAACCCAAATGTTTACCCTGGTATCAGATCTTACCTCTTCTCAATATATTATTGGTGAACGCAAAGATTTTAGCATGATGAATTTTACGGTGACTCAGCCGTTCTTTAAAAATCATTTTGAAGTAAGTGCAGGCGTTAAGAATATTTTCGATGTATTGTCTGTGAGAGATACCACTATTTCAGGAAACGCTCACGAATCTGCGAATCCAAATTCTAATCTGTTCTATGGGCGAAGCTATTTTGTGAGACTTGGCTATAACTTCTAAAATTTTAACTATGAAAAAAATACTGTTTTATCTTTTAATTGGAGGAGCATTCGTTGCACAATCTTGTATTAATGATAATGAAGATCCGGTTGCTGTTGCGAAAACGGACGGATATACTGTAGATGCTAAAGTGGGAGGTGCTACACAGCCCAATCAGGTATGGTTTGATTTCGGAACAAATTCTATGGTTCTTACCAAAAGATCCGATTGGGATTTAGCTTTTTATACAGGAAATGAATTTAAAGTTATTCTCAATTCATCAGTGGCCATGGCGGCAGCAAAAATTCCCAATGCAACAGATATTAAACAAGTAACAGCAGCCAGCATTGGAACTATGACAAGTCAGGTTGTTGTGGGGCCATACAGTGCTGCAAACATAGGATACATTGATGATGTAAAAGGAAATATACCTTCAGGATATACTGCTATTGAAGAAGTTAAAGCCAATGCATCTGACAACGGAATCTATCTTATCAATATGGGAGTGAAAATTTTCACAGGCAATGTAGCAGCGGGTTCTGTAAATACAGGCTCAGAATCAAGAGGTTGGATGAAAATACAGGTTGTAAGACAGGGGAATGGCTATAAAGTGAGATATGCCCCACTTAATGAAACGACCAATATTAAAGAACTGAATATTACTAAAAACTCAGCCTATAACTACAATTTTGTAAGCTTAGTTAATGATAATCAGGTCTCTATTCAGCCTGAAAAGAAAAACTGGGATATTGGTTTTACTGTATTTACTAACGTTATTGAGGGGATGGGAACGTATGTATATGCTGATTTTATCACCATCAATAATATGGGTGGAGCAGGAGCTTATGAAGTAAAAGCAACCGGAACTACCACAGGAGCTGAAGCCTATAATAATTTTAAATTCTTAGATATCGATCAGTCTCAATTCATTTATAACGACCAGCGTGTGATCGGAAGTAGCTGGCGGGAAGCCGGACCTTCAGGATCCCAGGTGAAAAGTTCTGTTTTCTATGTCATAAAAGATGCGGAAGGATATTATTTTAAACTGAGATTTAAAAATATGACGGACGAGAAAGGAGAAAGAGGTCATCCTCAATTCGAATACAAACCATTATTCTAAACCCTATAAATCAAATAATAGTAGATTATGAAAAAATTCATTCTTGCAACTTCTGTACTGGTTGCGGTATACTCTTGTAAAAAAGAAGCTGGGAAACCGACAGAAAATACTACAGAAGTGTCATCGGAGACCCCAAAATCCAATAATAAAATTGTAACGCTTAACGGCGGAATTACAGAAATCGTTGCCGCTTTAGGCCACGAAAAAGAAATCGTAGGAACAGATGTTACAAGTACCTATCCGGAATCTTTGAAAGCTACGGCTAAAGATCTAGGACATATGAGATCAATGACCATTGAGCCAATCATGGCTGTTTCCCCAACACTAATTTTAGCTTCTGATAAAGATATAAACCCTGAATTAATGGGAAAAATCAAGTCTTCAGGAATCAAAACTGAGGTTTTCCAACAGGAATTTACGATTGACGGAACTAAAAAGTTAATTGCTGAGGTTGCAAAAGCTGTTGGAAATACAGATTATCAGAAGCTTAATGATAAAATCGATGCGGATTTAAAGCAAATTCAGCCTATCGCTAAAAAACCGAAAGTTTTATTCATCTACGCAAGAGGAAATATGTTGATGGTTTCAGGTAAAAATACCCCAATGGCTGCATTAATAGGTCTTGCAGGTGGTGAAAATGCCGTGAACGATTTTGAAGATTTCAAACCTTTAACTCCGGAAGCAGTAGTGAAAGCAAATCCTGATGTATTATTCTTCTTCACAAGCGGATTACAGGGAGCCGGAGGAAACGAAGGTGCTCTTAAAATGCCGGGTGTTTCCCAGACCAATGCCGGTAAAAACAAGAAAATCATTGCCATGGACGGAGGTTTGGTTTCAAGCTTCGGACCAAGATTAGGAGAAGCTGCTGTAGGATTAAACAAACTTTTAATTGAAAACACAAAGTAAACTATACTTTTACATTACAATAAGTGCCATACTGCTGGTCATTATCGCAGTATGGTCACTTAATACCGGGGTTTACGACTTTGGTGGTAAATCTGCGTTTGAAGTCTTAGGAAAAGTAATTAAAGAAGATCCGGGCTTATCATTAAGTGATAAATATGTAGTTTGGGACGTAAGAGCTGCCAGAATTATCATGGCGATTCTCATCGGAAGTATGCTTGCCGTTTCCGGAACAGGATTACAGGGATTATTTAAAAATCCTCTCGCGACAGGAGATTTAATAGGATTGACATCGGGAGCAACATTACTTGCCGCCATTGCCATTGTTTTAGGAGGGCATTTTAAGCAGTATCTTCCTGAAGCCGTACAATTTTCATTGGTAGGTATTTCCGCTTTCATTGGTTCTTTTTTGTCAATGTTGCTGGTGTACAGAATTTCTACGAGCGGAGGAAAAACAAACGTGGTCATGATGCTGTTGACCGGAGTTGCCATTACGGCTATTGGTTTTTCCATCACAGGTTTTTTGATTTATATTTCGAAAGATGATCAGTTGAGAGATTTAACCTTTTGGAATTTAGGAAGTTTAGCTGCTGCAACCTGGACGAAGAACATGATTCTGACAGTAGTTTTAATCATTTCTTATATCATTCTGTTACCAAAAGGAAAAGCATTGAACGCGATGATGCTAGGTGAAAAAGATGCACAGCATTTAGGAATTAATGTTGAACGGTTAAAAAAACAGATTATTATTATCACTGCATTGATGGTAGGAAGCTGTGTTGCATTTTCAGGAACGATTGGTTTTGTAGGTCTTATTGTGCCCTATATTCTGAGACTTTTGTTTAAATCAAATTATGCTTTTATTTTACCATTATCAGCAATTTGTGGAAGCATTTTATTGTTGACGGCAGATACGTTCAGCAGGAGCATTGTAGAACCTTCAGAATTACCGATCGGAATTTTGACGGCATTAATGGGAGGTCCTATTTTCATTGCTATTTTAATTAAATTCAAAAAATCACTGTAATGATAAAGGCGCATCAGATAAGCTATAAACATAAAGAATTCCATATTCTGGATTCTGTTGATGTTCATTTGGAATACGGTGAATTTTTAGCCATTGTAGGTCCGAACGGAGCCGGGAAATCAAGTTTATTAAGTGTTTTGGCCAATGAAGTAAAGTCAAAACATCAGATTGTATTTAAAGATAAAAATATTAATGATTGGCAGGTGGGTGAACTTTCGAAACATAAAGCGAAATTTTCCCAAGACAACAGCAACGATATTCCACTTGAAGTAAAAGATGTGGTGATGATGGGACGTTATCCGTATTTTGATGCTCAGCCGAAACGGGAAGACCATGAAGCAATGAACCATATGATGTACGAAACCGATGTATATCACCTGAAAGACAGAGAATATAATACTTTGTCGGGTGGTGAAAAGCAGCGTGTGCACCTTTCCCGGGTAATGGCACAGCTGCAGAACGATATTGCCCATAAACTCATGTTTCTTGATGAACCATTAAATAATTTAGATGTAAAGCATCAATATAGAGCATTAGAAATCATTAAAAACTTTACAAAAAAAGCAAACTCTGCGATTGTCGTTCTTCATGATCTGAATCTGGCAGCACAATTTGCAGATAAAATTTTATTGATGAAATCAGGAAGAGTTTCCGCGTATGGAACACCAACGGAAGTTTTTACTGCTGAAAATATCAGTGAAGCCTATAACTTCCCCTGTACCATTTGTGACCATCCGATTACCAATAACCCCATGATCATTTTTGGATAATATGGAAAAAAAAGACTTGAAAATATTGGCTCGGCATCTTGCTAATCCCCAAGGAGAAAAAGGGATTGAAATTGGTGAGATGATGAATGCTACAAATATAGGAATGACCTTGGAAAGTATTAAAACGCTTTTAGTAGAAGACAATGAAAACATACTTGAAATCGGTCATGGAAACGCAGCCCACGTTAAAAGTATTTTGAATAAAGCCCGAAATATAAAATATACAGGAATTGACATTTCTGAAACCATGCATCATGAGGCCAAAAGACTGAATGAAGAATATAAAAATCAGACAGATTTTGTACTCTATGAAGGTGAAAAATTACCATTTGAAGACAGAACTTTTGATAAAATATTTACGGTAAACACAGTGTACTTCTGGGAGCAACCGGTTGAATATTTAAATGAAATCTACAGAGTGCTGAAAGACAACGGAACCTTTGTTTTGACTTTCGGACAAAGAAACTTCATGGAAAAACTTCCCTTTACCCAATTTGATTTTACATTATACAATACGGACGAAATGGAGGAAACGGTTTCTAAAAGCCATTTCAAAAGAATGAAAACCTCAGAAAAAGAAGAAGATGTAAAAAGCAAGACAGGAAACGAAACAATAACAAGAAATTATACAGTTTTAACCATAAAAAAATAAAATAATGAGCACATTAGTAAACGATCTTAAGGAGAAATGGGAGGCATTAAAAGCTGAAAATCCACATCTAAGAATCAGAAATGCAGCTGCAGAACTTGGAGTAAGCGAAGCCGAATTATTGGTGACCAATGTAGGAGAAGGAGTAACAGTTTTAAAGCCGGAATTTAAAGAGATTCTGACTGAAGCTGAACAATTAGGAAAAGTGATGGCTCTTACCCGTAATGAAGAGTGTGTTCACGAAAGAAAAGGAACTTATCTGAACGGAGATTTCAGCAGTCCTCATGCACAGCTTTTCGTGGGTGAAGATATTGATTTGAGAATCTTCCTGAACCACTGGAAATTTGCTTTTGCAGTCGGGGAAGGAGACAGAAAAAGTTTACAGTTCTTCGGAAAAGACGGAGTGGCTCTACACAAGATTTATTTGACAAAAGACAGCGACGAAGCTGCTTTTGATACAATTGTTGAAAAATTCAAGGCAGAAGATCAGGCTTCAACATTTACATTTGAAGCGGTTGCTCCAAAAGCGGAAGAAAAAGCAGATGCGGATATTGATGTGGAAGGTTTTCAAAAAGCCTGGACAGAATTGAAAGATACTCATGATTTCTTCATGATGACAAGAAAATTTGGAGTAAGCAGAACTCAGGCATTAAGATTGGCTCCGGAAGGATTTACTAAAAAAATCGATAATGCCAAAGTGGTGAATATACTGGAAGACGCGGCTGAAAAACAATTGCCGATCATGATATTTGTAGGAAACAGAGGAATCATCCAGATCCATACAGGAACTGTGACGAAAACACTTTGGCATCAGCAGTGGTTCAATGTAATGGATCCGGATTTCAATTTACACCTTGATGTTACAAAAATCGCTGAAGCGTGGATTGTTAAGAAACCGACAGAAGATGGTGAAGTAACGGCTATTGAAGTATTCAATAAAGAAGGAGGTTTCATCGTTCAGTTCTTTGGGAAAAGAAAACCGGGAATCCCGGAATTACAAGAGTGGAAAGACCTTGTAGCAGATTTGGAAAAATAAATAGTTAGATCATTTTTATAAAGCCGTTTTGTTTTTTGCAGGGCGGCTTTTTTCTTAAGTGAAAAGGTTAATTTGCAACAGTGTAAAAATGTAAATTTGTTTAGGGACAGCTTGTCATTCTGACGAAGGAAGAATCTCTGTTATTTTAAAGATTCTTCCTTCGTCAGAATGACAGTTAGCCGTTAAAATAAAACGATAAAAAAATAAAAATGAAAAATATTTTCATCACCATATTGCTCGTTGTTTTTAGTTCATTGAATGCTCAAAACTTCAAACCCTATCAGTTTTATGATAAAAAAGGAAAAGAAATCAACACTGAAAAATTGGTTAAGGAACTGGCTGATTATGACGTGATTTTCTTTGGTGAAAATCATAACAATTCAATCAATCACTGGCTGCAGCTGAAAATTACCCAAGCTTTATATACTCAGAAAAACAGTCAGTTGATTTTGGGAGCAGAAATGTTTGAAAGGGATAATCAGTCTCAGCTTAATCAATATTTAAGTGGAAAAATTGATGTTAAAACCTTAAAAGATTCGGCACGTTTGTGGAGTAATTTCACAACAGATTACAAACCTTTGGTAGATTTTGCAAAAGAGAAAAAACTGAGCTTTATTGCAACCAATATTCCGCGAAAATATGCCTCTCAAACATCAAAAGAAGGCTTGGAATCTTTAAATAATCTATCTGAAAAAGAAAAAGGATACATCGCGCAATTACCAATAAAAGTAACGTTGGACACACCCGGCTATCCTGAAATGAAAACCATGATGGGAGATCATGCCGACGGAACAAAAGTGATGAACTTTATTTCCGCTCAGGCTGTAAAGGATGCTACCATGGCAGAATCTATTCTGAAAAATATGCGGGCAGGAAAAACTTTTATCCATTACAATGGAAACTATCACAGCAAAGAATTTGGCGGAATTTACTGGTATATCAAACAGAAAAATCCAAATCTGAAAATGGCAGTGATCTCAGTTTTTGAATCCGAAAACCCTGAATTAAAAATTCCTGAAAAAGACTATATTCCGACGGATTTCAATCTGATTATTCCGAGTGATATGACGAAAACGTATTAAAAAAGCCCAGTGAAAAGTAAAAAGAGCCAGGTAAAAAGTAAAATGAACCAAGTTTGAAAGGTCGGAAAAATAATTGTTAATTATAAAAATTATCAATAGGAAAGGGCTTTAGCCCGTTTTTGCATATTAAAAAATCAAATGGTTTTAACCAAAACATAGCTGCGGATTAATTATCTTTGTAAAACATCCGTCAAAAAATGAAAAAACTCCCATTTATATTTATTCTTTTCATGGGTTTATTCCATGCTCAGAAACTGACTTCTAATGAGATTTCAATGATCAATCAAGGTGATATCAATAGTGCATTACCAATATATCAAACGACGGACGAGCAACAGCATAAAACCTTACTGAGTCTTTCTACAGAAATTGATCCGTTGGATAAAAACACAGCGATTCTAGTCAAAAGAATGAAAGAATCTTTACTTTCAACCGATGGCGGAGTAGGAATTGCGGCTCCACAGGTGGGAATCAACAGAAAAATTATCTGGGTTCAGCGTTTTGATAAGCAGGGTGAGCCTTTGGAATATTTCATTAATCCTGTGATTGTCTGGAGATCAGAATTGCAGAATCTTGGTCCGGAAGGGGATTTGTCCATTCCCGATTTTAGAGACCAGTTTTACAGAAGCAAAGTGATCCAATTGGAATATGTCGATTTAAAAGGCCAAAAATATTCAGAAATTGTAGAAGGTTTTACGGCTGTCATCTTCCAGCACGAAATCGACCATCTTTTCGGAATATTAATTTCAGATAAAAAAGAAAAAGAAAAAAACGATTCCTATAAAAAAGTGGATGCTTTCAAGAAAAGTGATTCTGTGACGAGGTAGTTATAAAAGTGAACTTAGAAACTACTTATTTATGTTGATTAAATAACCACTTCGGAATTTCATCACTTAAGAGCAAGGGAATTGTAATATTATCATGGTTTAATTCCGTAAAAGTTTTAAAAATAAGGTGTTTATTGCTTTTCATTTTGTTAAAAAGCTCCTCACTTCCTTGATATGGATTAGAAATGTCTTTTTTTCCATGGATTAAAAAGATACTTTTATTTTTCCAGGCTTTTAAATTGGAAAAATCGGGAACTGCAGCCACAGAAACCAACGCAGCAAACTTTTCAGGCTTTAAATTGATCAGGTTTTGTGCTGTAGAAGCTCCCATAGAATATCCTACCAGATAAATTTTTGATTTGTCAACCTTATAGTCTTTTTCTATTTTATCCAATAAATGTAAAACGGTATCAATATCTTCGCCAGGTTTTGAGACCAGTAAGCTGTCAGTCGTTTTCTGGTATATTGATGAGCGTTTATTGAACTGTGGAGCTAAAACAAATGCATTGTATTTTTCATAGATGTCATTCCGAAGCCATATTTTTGATAAGTGTTCAAGTTGTTTTTCATTGTCTTCTCCAATTCTGGAAGAATTATGGAATACGATAACGAGAGGGTATTTCTTTCTTTTATTATAGTTCTTCGGAAACAACAACCGATAAGGTAATGTTCCCGAAGAATCTTTAAAAATGAATTTTTTAAAATTATCATTTGGAATTTTATTGATTTCATTTCTTGTATTGGCAAAAGTTAAGCTATCCACCTTGATGCTGTCAAATATTTGAATTTGTGCCTTGGTAAAATCTCCTGTATACAAGAAAGATAAAATAATAATTACATTGAATAGGAGTTGTTTAAATTTAGTCATATCCAATAAATTAATATTTCCTGATCTGTACACAGGAAACGTTTTTGATTTTAATCTTCCTACCTGTTTTTTTCAATAACCCGGTTTCAGAGTCTCTCTTAAAAACAACTACGTTTCCAGTGCCTGTATTGGTAGTGATCAGAAACTTTCCACTGGGATCGAGTCCGAAAACTCGTGGATGTTTTCCTTTTATAGATTGATAACCGATTGTTTTTAAAGTTCCGTTATTTTGAATTAAAAATATGGCGATGTTGTTTTCAGTCCCTCGATTGGAAGCATATAAAAATTTTCCGTCAGGTGAAATATGAACATCGGAGCTTTCAAAATCCTCTTTATATTTTTCAGAATGGGTATTAATTCTTTGTATAGCATTCAGCTTTCCCGCGTTATAAGAGTACACACTTACTGATCCTCCCATTTCTTCAATGCAATAAGCAAACTTTCCGTTCGGATGAAAAGTAAAATGCCGTGGTCCGCTTCCGGGTGTTGTTTGGATGAAAGGAATATCAGCGGTTTTTAAAGGTCCATTACTGTCACTGTTAAACTGATAAGCTCTGATTTTATCAGCTCCCAAATCAGGAAGAAACAGATAATCAAAATCAGGAGAAAATACTGTGGAATGAATATGTGCTCGTTCCTGTCGGCCGGGATCCACACTGCCTTCCAAGAATTGGATATTTTGGACATATGGTTCAATTTTTCCGTTTTCTGAAATCGGGTACACAGAAACGCTGCCTTCGGTGTAATTCCCATTGACTAACCACTTCCCGTTTTTATGTACCGTTAGATATACCGGATTTTCACCACCGCTTTTTTGTTTGTTGATGAAAGTCAGTGTTTTATTTTCTCTGTTGAATTTAAAACTGCTTATACTTCCTCCGTTTTTTGTTTTACTTTCTGTACAGGCAAAAACGTATTTCCCATCCGGTGATACAGTAAGAAACGAAGGATTTAAAATTCCTATATAAGAAGTGACTTTCAATAATTTTCCACTGATGGTGTCCAATTCATAAACGTAAAGTCCCTCTGTATCTTTATCGCGATTAAATGAACCGAAAAATGCATAGGTGTTTTGGGAATAGAAATGTAACCAGCTACAGATAGTAATGGATAGAATAAGGAGTTTTTTCAAAATGTTAGAAGAAATAGTAGTTAAAATTAGAAACTGACCAAACATGGTTTTTCTTGAAATTATTTTAAATTTCTGGATTTAATTTCGTTTTCCAATTCTCTGCTGTCCGTTTTATTTTTTATTAAAAAGAATACGAAGATTAATGGGAAGAGAGTGAAAATGGTAAAGCCGTTTTTTACAGTTCCGTATATTGAAATTCCTATTAAAAATCCGATAAGTACAGCATTAATAATGAGCTGTGTTTTTAAATTTTTTCTTTTGTCTAATAATTCCTGATCATTGTATTTTGCGAATTTTTCTTCTTTCATATTATTTATTTTGATTATTATGTTTTATTTCGTGAATTAATTTTATTTATTGGCAACTAACTATGAGCTAATTAACTTCAATGAAAAAAATATGAATAAAATAATTACCGAAAGTAAAATAATATAGCTTTCTAACTTTCTCGCAATATCCATAGGATTATCTGAATTTTTATATCTTTTTATTTGCCATTTGATATAGAAAATTAAAAATAGTATAGTTGCTAAAGCCCCCAAAAGTGCTTGTATATCAGTTATCTTTTCCATTTAACTACTATTGGTTTAAAATGTTAATGATAAGATATGGTTAAAAGTGTCGGAAGAAAAATTATTTTTATATGTATCATTCCGTAAATATCAGGTAATTTAAAAAAAATAGATCATAAAAATAACGAATTTTCATCTAAAAGCCTTATTATTTTAAGTTTCAAAAACAGAAAAATCCGTTTCTTTTGAAACGGATTTTAGATAATTAAAGAAAATTAATCTTAATTGTTGGTTACCGATAATTTCACTTCAATATTATTTCTTGTTGCATTGGAATAAGGGCAGATTTCGTGAGCTTTTTCTGTTAAAGCCTGCGCTTCTTCGATGGATACCCCTGGAATATTCACATCCAGTTCAACAGCCAATCCGAAACCTCCGTTTTCTAATTGTCCGATGCTTACTAATGCTGTAACGGTTGTTTCTCCAGTTTTTGTTTTTGATAAGCTAATTACCCGGTTCAAAGCGCTGTCGAAACAGGCTGAATATCCTGCTGCGAAAAGCATTTCAGGATTGGTAAAATCATCGTTGGCTCCGCCTAAAGCTTTAGGCATTCTTACTTCTAAGTCAAGAATTCCGTTTTCACTTTTTACCTGGCCGTTTCTTCCTCCTTTTGCAGTAACTTTTGTTGTATATAAGGTTTTCATTTATTTTTCTATTTTGCTTAATATTTTTTGAACACTTTCTTTCAATGCTATCCAGTCTTCTTTTGTGACATCTATTTTGTTATGGATTTTTTCAGGAATTTCACAAGCTTTTTTCTGAAGTGCCTTTCCTGATTCGGTGATGAATACTTCAACCACTCTTTCGTCCTCTTTTTTTCTTTTTCGCTGGATAAATCCTTTGGTTTCCAGTCTTTTCAAAAGGGGTGTAAGGGTACCGCTGTCCAGATAGAGTTTTTCCCCGATGTTGTTCACGGCAAGACCATCATTTTCCCACAAGACCATCATGACAAGATATTGAGGATAGGTAATATCGAGCTCATCAAGAAACGGACGATACAGCCCTGTAATCTCCTTTGCAATCACATACAGGGGAAAGCAAATTTGATTTTTTAATTGTAAAGATTCTGAATTTTCCATGGGGTTGAAAATGAAAATGGATGATTTTTATTTTTTAATGATGAATTCCTCCATCGGAACACGAACTTTCTTCATTGAAGACAGCCAGTCTTTTTCTTCGTCTCTGTATCCTAAATAAAGTAAACTCACACTCTTTAAGCCTAATTCTTTTAATCCCAGAATTTCATCTACTACTGCATTGCTGAACCCTTCCGCAGGAGTACTGTCGATTTTCAGTTCAGCTGCCTGAGCAAGAGCAAAACCTAGTGCAATATAAGTCTGTCTTGCAGTGTGGGCGAAGTGTTCTGCTGGAGTCTGAGCTCCATATATTTCTTTAATTTTATCAGTATAGCTTCCGAAACGTCCTCTTGGTAAATCTCTTACGTCGGTATGATAATCATAAACTTTATCGATTTTTTCGTCAGAATAACTGTCCCAGGCTGCAAATACCAAAACATGGGAAGAATCTCTCATGACTTCAGGATTCAAAGCACCTTGAACCATTTTTTCTTTTAATTCCTGATTTTCCACTACGATCACACGGAATGGTTGTAAGCCGGATGAGGTAGGAGCTAATCTTGCGGCCTCTAAAATAGTAAGTAAATCTTTTTCTGAAACTTTTTTAGTCGGATCATATGCTTTTACGGCATGTCTCCATTCTAAATCTTGTATTAATGACATATTGTTTTTATTTTAAAATTATTATTTACTGATATTGATGATGCAAATATATAGCCAATTAAATTGTGCGCAATTTAATTTAGTAAAATTTAACGTTTGAAAAAATCTATAATTGTTATTAATGAAAATTTAAGATATTGATTTTTAAATTAATAGCCTAAAAAATAAGTGATAAAGTTGATGAGCTTCGCATGAGTAGAGAAATTTGAAAATAGGATGAACCAATAAAGATTAATAAAAAGGGTTGGTACAATTAACAATAAAGAATAGGATTATTTTATTTTAATAAACTTTACAGTTGTTTCTTTTTTTTGATGATCTTTAAAACCCATTGATATGGTATCTAGTTTATTTCTCAGACTTATATCATTATAATCAATGCTTACATTAGAATCATGAATTCCGCCCGTGTCTGAATAATAATTAATGAATTGGTAATGATCGTTCTCAGTCAGCATTTTTTCTCCGGTTTTTAAATTTTTCAACTTTACAATGAAAGCAAAAAAGTTCTTATTGATTGTTAAGTCTTTTTTAGAATTAAACTTAAAGGTTGTAAAAGAATCTTCCAAATAGTATTTCGAATTGTTGATAATAACAGATCTCTGAGAAGGCCTGTAAATATGAATTAGTAATTTATCGTTTTTTGCCTGTTCAATCGTACTGGGCAGAGAAGTGAGATCAGAACCTACACATGAACATAAAAAAAGAGCTGTTGATAAGAATAGAAATTTTAAAATCTTCATTCGAACGTTTTTTTTCAAAGATACTTAATAAAAAAGTTTGAATTCAGCAAGAATCGGATTTTTTAAAAGCTCCTGTTTTTGAAACTTTGCACTACTATTTTAAACTATAAACAATGCAAAGATTTACAAACAAATCTGCCTTAATTACAGGCGGAACAAACGGAATGGGATTCGCAACGGCACAACAATTCATCAAGGAAGGGGGATCTGCGATTATTACAGGAAGGAGTGAGGAAACCGTTAACAAAGCATTAGAAAAATTAGGAACAAATGCTTTCGGAATTGTTTCTGATGCCGGAAGTATGAGTGACTTAATGAATCTCCGAAATGAAGTCAAAAAATACACGGAGAATATAGACTTAGTATTTGCTAATGCAGGTTATGGAAGATTTTCGCCCATTGAAAGTGTAGACGAAAATCATTTTGACGAATTGTTCAATATGTTGGTAAAAGGTGCTTTTTTTACGGTTCAGCAGATGTTACCGTTGATGAAAAAAGGAAGTTCTGTGATTTTCAATACCTCTGTTGCTACTGAAATTGCGATGCCTAATTTTTCAGTTTATTCTGCGGCAAAATCAGGGGTACAGTCTTTTATCAAAACATTTGCAACGGAATTAACAGAAAGGGGAATTCGGGTGAATGGAGTAAGCGCAGGTCATATCAAAACGAATATTTTTAATAATACGGGCTTAAATTCAGGACAAATCGAAGAAGCGGTTAAAAATATTATTCCAACCATTCCTTTTAAAAGACAAGGTGAACCATCAGAAATTGCGAATGCAGTACTTTTCCTGGCTTCGGAAGAAGCTTCGTATATTCATGGTACGGAACTTAAAGTGGATGCAGGGATTTCTGTAATCAGATAGTGATAAAAAATATCTCCTATGTTTTAATGTTGCAAACATAGGAGATATTTTATTATTTGTAATTTAATTCAGCCTCAAAAACATCCGTAAAATGTTTCCTGATCTTCGCTTTAATGTCTTCCATTTCTTCAGGAGTTAATTCTCTTTCAAGTTCTCTTTTTAAAGAAGTTACCTGTTTGTCTTTGATTCCGCAAGGAATGATGTATTCAAAATAACGCATATCCGTATTCACATTCAAGGCAAAGCCATGTAAAGTTACCCAGCGTGAAGCTTTTACGCCCATTGCGCAGATTTTTCTGGCGTAAGGTTTTCCTACATCCAGCCATACTCCCGTTTCTCCCGGAGACCGTTCTCCTTTTAAACCATATTCTGCAATTGTTCTGATGATGACTTCTTCCAGATTCCGCATGTATTTGTGAATATCGGTGAAGAAGTTTTCAAGATCTAAAATAGGATAGCCCACAATTTGTCCGTATCCGTGATAGGTAATATCTCCGCCACGGTTTACTTTAACAAAAGTGGCATCAATTTCTTTCAATTTGTCAATTCCGGCCAGCATATTTTCTTCATGACCGCTTTTCCCTAATGTATAGACATGAGGATGTTCAACTAAAAGAAAATGATTGGGAGTTGTACTGTGTTCTTCTGCAGGTAAGTCGCGATTCTTTATTTTGGTATCAATAATATCTTTCATCAGTTTTTCCTGATAATCCCAAGAAGGTTGATATTCTTTTATGCCTAAATCTTCAAATTCTACTACTTTATTCTGAATTGTGTTCATACCGATTTTTGAATATACAAATTTAGTGATTTTTATGCTTGTATGGAATGGACAAAATCTATGGTATTTATTCTTGAATCTCTATTTTGTAATGCTTAATCAGACTGTTTTCAGGATTTGTCTTCTTACTCTTGACAGCGTTTCTCTCGACATCCCGAGATAAGAAGCTATCATATGTAAAGGAACTCTGTTGAGCAAATCAGGATGATTTTTGATAAAATATAAATACTTATCTTCGGGAGTACTGCTGATGTTCACCAGTAGTCTGTTATTGATTTCCATTGATTTCTTTGTTAAAAGCTCCTCAATAAAGATACTGAGTGCAGGAATTTCTTCCCGAAGCTGATGAAAATCCTGAAGATTAAATGCAAATATTTCTGAAGGTTCCAGTGCCTCAATAGTCAGTTTTGAAGGGGTATCATTATAAAAGCTCTCAGGATCTGTGGTCCAGGACATTTCATTTACAAACTGCAGGATATGTTCACTTCCATCTTCGGAGGTAGAATAATTTCGGAGAAGTCCTTTTGCAACAAAAATTTTTAAGCTGCAAATATCTCCCTGTCTACAAATAATTTCCTTACGCTGAAGCTTAATTAATTTACTTTTTTCTAAAATTAAATTAAACTTTTCATCCGTCAGATCAGGAAGAGTCTTGTGGAAATATTTTTTTAAGATTTCTGACATTTTAAAATAGAAATTATGTTTAAAATTAATTCTTTTTAATGAAATTGTCGTGAAATTGTGTCAAATGACCTATTTTTAAGGATACACTAAAGCTACATTTGTAGTATAAATTTAACACAATACATATAATATGAAAGTTTTTGTAACAGGAGCTTCAGGATTTGTAGGCTCTGCAGTCGTAAAAGAATTAATAGCAAACGGACATCAGGTAACAGGACTTGCCCGATCCGAAGAATCTGCGAAATCTATTTTGGAAGCCGGAGCAGAAGTCTTGAGAGGAGACCTGGAAAGTTTTGAGATCCTGCAAAAAGGTGCAAGAGAAGCAGATGGGGTTATTCATACCGCTTTCATTCACGATTTTTCAGATTATGAGACCAATGCGCTCAAAGATGAAAAAGCGATCGAAGCCATGGGAGAGGTATTGAAAGGAACCGATAAGCCGATTGTGGTTACAGGCGGAACCCTTGGATTACCGCTTATTGATGGGAAAATTACGGAAGAAAGCAAAGCACCGGAAGAATCAATCCGATTTTCTGAAAAAGCTTTTGTGAGCTTAACCGAATCGGGTGTTAAAGCATCGATTGTTCGTCTTTCGCCAAGTGTCTACGGAAACTCTGAACAGGGTTTCAAAGGTGGTTTTGGATTGATGATTGCAGAACTGGCGAAAGCGAAAGGAACAGCAGCTTATATAGAAGAGGGAGCTAATGTTTGGCCTGCTGTTCACCGTTTGGATGCTGCAAAACTGTTTCGTTTAGCCCTTGAAAAGGGAGAGAAAGGATCGAGATACAATGCCGTTAGCAATGATAAACAGTTATCCATGAAAGAATTTGCAGAATATATTGGTGGAAAACTCAATATTCCGGTACAGTCTTTTTCAAGAGAGGAAGCTTCACAATATTTTACATGGATGACGTATTTTGTGCAGGAGAATTGTCCGGCAACAAGTGTACAGACCCAGGAAAAACTTGGTTGGAAGCCTTCTGAAAAAAGTTTTGTTGAAGAATTGGATCAGTACTTCTTTTAAAAGATAGGCAGTCTTATTTCCTGAGAAATAAGACTGCTTTTTTTTAGTTCTTTATGCTTTTGATAAAGCTTTCTGCTTTCTGCTTCCAATTTTGATTTTCTAAAAGGATTTTCACAAAAGCAGTTCCAATGATTCCGCCGTCTGCTTTTTCGGTTACGCTTTCAAAATCTTCTTTAGATTTAATTCCAAAACCGATCATAACCGGATTTTTTAATGGAAGAGCAGCCAATCGGGAAAGATATTCCTCATTTTTTAATACGGTATTTTCGTTTCCTGTAGTAGAGGAAGAGCTTACTGCATATAAAAAACCTGAACTTAAAGAATCCAGATACAGAATTCTTTCGTCTGAAGTTTCCGGGGTTACCAAAAATGTGAAATTTAAATGATGTTTTTCTAAAGTTTTTTGATAGTTTTTTTCAAACTCAATAGGAGGTAAATCAGGTAAAATGAGCCCTGAAACTCCACTTTCAGCACATTCATGACAAAATTTCTCAAAACCAAAACTTAAAACAGGATTGATGTATCCCATTAAAATAATCGGGATTTTTATTTTGTCTTTACTGGATTTTAACTGTGAAAATAGTTTTTCAATTGTCATTCCGTTTTTCAACGCCAGTTCATGAGCCTGCTGAATAACAGGTCCGTCTGCAACAGGATCAGAATAGGGCATTCCGATTTCAATTATATCTGCTCCGGAATCCTGAATGGTTTTTATAATATCGGCCGTATCTTCCAGTTGTGGAATTCCTGCCGTGAAGTATATGTTTAGTTTTTTCATGTTTTGAAAGTTAGAAGTTAGAAGTTAGAAGTTAGAAGTGTTGGGATTTGTCATTCTGAATGAAACGAAGTGTAATGAAGAATCTCAATCATCATAGCACAGATTCTTCCTTCGTCGGAATGACATTTAGCTGTAATTTTTCATTTCTTTTAGATACGTTTCCATATCCTTATCACCGCGGCCACTTAAACAAATGACAACAACATCTTTTTCATTAAATTCTTTTTTATCTAAAACAGCCAGAGCATGAGCACTTTCCAATGCAGGAATGATGCCTTCCAGTTTTGTGAGTTCAAATGCAGATTCTAAAGCCTCATTATCATTGATACTAAAAAATTCAGCCCGTTTTTCTTTAAATAAATGGGCGTGAAAAGGACCGATTCCCGGATAATCCAGTCCGGCAGAAATGGAATGAGGTTCAATAACCTGACCATCTTCTGTCTGCATGACCAGGCTTTTACTGCCATGTAAAACACCTAAAGTCCCTAGAAAGGTTGTTGCTGCAGATTTTCCTGAATCTACACCAAAACCTCCGGCTTCTGCTGCGATGATCTTTACATCTTCTTCCTCTACAAAATGATAAAAAGTTCCTGCCGCATTGCTTCCGCCTCCTACACAGGCAATAACATAATCCGGATTTTTTCTTCCCGTTTGTTCGAAAAGCTGTTCTTTGATCTCCTTTGAAATAATACTCTGAAATCGGGCAACCAAATCAGGAAAAGGATGAGGCCCGACCACGCTTCCGATGACATAATGCGTCGTTGCTGGATTATTGATCCAGTCTCTTAAAGCTTCATTGACCGCATCTTTTAATGTTTTTGAACCTGAAGTGGCAGCGATAACTTCTGCTCCCAGCATTTTCATTCTTGCCACATTCGGAGCCTGTCTCTGAATATCGATTTCTCCCATATACACAATACATTCAAGGCCTAACAAAGCACAGGCTGTAGCAGTAGCGACACCATGTTGCCCGGCTCCGGTTTCCGCGATGATCCTGTTTTTACCAAGACGTTTTGCCAGTAAAACCTGCCCCAGAGCATTATTGATCTTGTGAGCTCCGGTGTGATTCAGGTCTTCTCTTTTTAAGTAGATCTGAGTATGGTATTTCTGACTTAAATTTTTAGCAAAATATAAAGGAGTAGCTCTTCCGACATAGTTTTTTAATAAATCCTGATATTCTTTTTGAAAATCCTCAGATTCAATGATTTTAAGATAGTTTTTCTGTAGTTCTTCTACATTCGGATAGAGCATTTCCGGGATGAAAGCTCCGCCGAATTCTCCATAATATCCATATTCATCGGGGTTTTTATAATTCATTTCTTTATTCTTTAGTAATTAAATATGCATTGTTCTTATCGCTCAGCAGATTGAGCTGTTCTTTTCTTTTTGTTGAAACATTAAAAATCAAAATATCATCGTCCTCCGAATTTATCCATTCTGATCCTGTATTTTCTTTGATCGCTTTACCTTTATCATATAATATTTCAACATTACATTTTTCATAAAACGGACGAAGCTCCTGATGACAGAATCCAATAGTCTCTATATTATTTTTGGCTACATAGTCTCTGAAATACTCAACAAGCTTAGCTCCATATCCTTTTTTCTTCTGGGCAGCAACAAGTCCGACAGCTTCTGCAAAGGGTAGCTGTATTCCTGATATTTCCAATACAAAATCGTAATTAACACGAATGAGTGACAGTATATTTTTATCAGCATCCAATAAAAAATGAAATGTTGAATTTTTGAAGAATGTGCGGAAATAATCAGACTTCATTGAGTTCCATGATGAAATATCCCAAAGCTGAAGAATATGTTCAATTTCCGTTTCGGTTAATTCGCTGGTCTGTTTTATCTGATATTCCATATTAATAATGTTTTTTCTTTGGCGTATTTTTAAGTTCTCTATACTACAGATGATATAAATCTTTTTATTTTGGCGGTGTCTTTATCGCCGGGTTTTGTTTCGAATTTTGAATTGATATCCAGTGCGAATGGTTTCTGCTTCAGTTGCTCAAGATTTTCTATGTTTTCTTCTGAAATACCACCGCTCAGAAAATAGGGAAGTGGAATTTCAAGAGTATTTAAAATATTCCAATCGAAAGTTTTTCCGGTACCGCCAAATGCTTTGCTGTCTGTGTCAAATAAGAAATAATTGATGATTGATCGGTTTTGGTTGATGTATTTTTGTAATTCATTAAGAGGTTGATTTCCTATTCTGACCACTTTAATTATTTTAATCTTTGGATTAATTTTTTCTTTTAATTTAATCATAAAGTCTTCATTTTCATCTCCATGAATCTGGATTAAATTTAAATCTGCTTTTTCGGATATTTCAGTAATTCTTTCAATACTTTCGTTTACAAATACACCAACTTTTCCCTGATGACCTATCTTCGAAATTTCTTCTAAACTCAGATGATTCAAAACATATCGCGGGGATTGTTCATAGAAAATAAAGCCAAGAAAGTCTGTGTTCAAAGAAATCAATTCCTTAACCTGATCTAATCTTGTCAAACCGCAAACTTTAATTTTAATCATTATTTAATTCTTGTATTGGAAATAAATTCTTCAAATGCCCGAGCTGGATTTGTATTTTTCATAAAATATTCACCCATTAAAAATCCGTCAAATCCTTTTTCTTTTAAATAATTGAAATCAGCAATACTGTAAATGCCACTCTCTGCTACAGATACTATATTTTCCGGAAGAAGGTTTTTCAGTTCTACAGAATGCTGCAGATCAACTTTAAAATCTTTTAAATTCCGGTTGTTGATGCCTACCAAATCTATGCTGGAGTTATAATGTTTTAGTTCTTCTTCGGTATGGATCTCCAGCAATATTTCCAACCCCAATTCATGAGAAAGCTTGGTAAATTCCAACGTCTGTTGTGGAGAAAGACAGGCAGCAATAAGTAATACAACATCTGCTCCCATACTTTTTGCTTCATAAAACTGGTACTCGTTGATCATAAAATCTTTCCGAAGAATCGGAATATTAATATGGTTTCGGACCTTTACAATATCTTCAAAACTTCCTCCGAAAAAATCTTTATCTGTTAAAATTGAGATTCCGCTTGCTCCGAAACTTTCGTAAGCGGATGCTACTTCTAATGGTGAAACTTTATCATTAATGATTCCTTTGGAAGGAGATTGCCTTTTAAATTCTGCAATAATTCCGGATTTTGATTTTATAGTTTCGTTTAAAGAATAGGTTTCTCTTTCGAAAAATTCTGAATCTTTCAGCTGTTGCAAAGAAATTTTTGATTTTGAATCCGAAATTTCCTGTTTTTTTCTTGTTATGATTTTATCTAAAATGTTCATCTCCAGATTTTAATCGTTTATCGGTAAGTTCAGTTCAACAGTTTCGTCACTGTAATAGATCTTTATTCTGTTTTCAAGAAATTCATTCTTTTTGAAATGAACTGTTGAAAGCGCTTTATAAGGAAGTTTGATCATTGAAAAAGTGTTGAAATTGATTAAAAAACTATTTCCTTCTGCAGGAATAAAAATATATTTTGAATCTGGTGATTCGAATTGAAATTCTTCTAAATTAAAATTCAATCTGTTCCATTTGTTTTCAAAATACTTCTGGGAAAGATTCTTGCCATTTATATAGAGTTCAGCAACATGCAACTCTCGGCCGTTATTAGGCTCGTCATATCCAATAATTTTCAATTCGATCTTTCTGTTTTTAGATTGATAAAGTGTTTTCATTTTAGACACCAATTAATTGATTCAAACTATTGAGTGCTTTACCATCAAACAAACTTTCTTTCGCCAAATTCAAACAATTCTCATAGTTTCCAAACTTATTGGTATGATGCAATGCAACTGCAGCATTGGCCAAAACAACCGCATTTTGCGATTCTGTACCTTTCCCTTCCAAAATATTCCTGAAAATTTTTGCGGTTTCCTGAGTGTTTTTGCCGGCTTCTATGCTTTGAGGAGTAACGGCTGAAAAACCAAGTTCTTCCGGTGAATAGATTTTTTCTCCTCCTTTTGTAATAATCTTGCTGTCCTGTGTTAAGCTTATTTCGTCATAACCATCCATTCCGTGAACCAAAATGAAATCTTTTTCATCTTTTTGCAGCAGGTACTGATATATTCTTGCAATTTCCAGATTGTATGTTCCAATCATAGAATATTTTGGTTTTGCAGGATTCACCAAAGGTCCGAGAAGATTGAAAAACGTTCTCAGACCTAAAGATTTTCTTAATGCTACAACAGATTTTAGAGCAGGATGAAAATAGGGAGCATGTAAAAAGCAAATATTGGTTTTTTGCAGATCATCATTTAATTCTTCCGAACTAATTTTGAACTGGTATCCCAGCTCTTCTAAAAGATTGGAAGCTCCGGTAATTGTTGAAGCACCATAATTTCCGTGTTTAATTACCTTTTGTCCTGCTCCTGCAATTACGAAACTTGCCAACGTAGAAATATTGATCGTATTTTTTCCATCACCGCCGGTGCCTACAACATCAATGGCATCACTTACATCTAAATCTAAGGGTACCGCCATTTGTAATAGTGCTTCTCTAAAGCCTTCCAGCTCCGGTAATGTGATGTTTCGCATCAGGAAAATACTGATGAAGGCAGTAACTTCTGTTGCATTGAACTTATTTTGAGCTATTTCAATCATGATGGCCTTTGCTTCAGATTTGGACAAAGTGTAGTGATTGAAAAGATATTGCAGAATTTCTTTCATAGTAGTAATTGTTGTTGGTTAGCTGTGATTGGTTGTTGGTTTTATAGCAGTTTGGAATTTTTCTATCAACTACAACCAAAATCTATCAACCAAGTAAAAAATTTTTGATAATCATTTCCCCATCTGGAGTTAAAATACTTTCAGGGTGATACTGAACACCGTGAACATCATAGGTTCTGTGTTTTAAACTCATAATCATTCCTTTACTGTCTGTACTGGTAATTTCCAGTTCTTCAGGGAAATTTTCAGGATTCACTGCCCAACTGTGATATCTTCCGACTTCCAGAGTCTGTGGCAAATCGTTAAAAAGTTTATGTTCACTGGTTTGGATGGCTTCTGTAGCAACACCGTGATAAATTTCGCTGAGGTTGATTAAACTTCCTCCGAAAGCTTCTGCAATTGCCTGCTGACCAAGACAAACGCCTAAAATACTCTTCGTGGGAGCATATTCTTTAATGACATCCAGTAAAATTCCGGCTTCTTCAGGAATTCCCGGACCGGGTGAAAGAATGATTTTATCATATTTTTCAATTTCTTCCAGTTTAATTTCATCATTTCTTACCACATCAACTTTTGTATTCAAAATTCTTTCGATCATTTGAACCAAATTATAAGTGAAGCTGTCGTAATTGTCGAAGACTAGAACCTTGGTTGTTGGTTGTTGGTTATTGGTTGTTGGGTTTGAAATATCTGTCATTATTTTGTTTTGTAATAATTAATAAATCCGTTTAATAACTTTTTGCAAAGTGTAATCTGATTTGAAATTGTTGCTAGTTTTTCATCATTTATATATTCTAAATCTAATGATAAATAGAATTGGGTTTCAAGTTCAAAAAGAGAACCCCTTGCAATAAAAAGAAAATGTATTGTTTCTTTGGATGTATTTCTTCCACAACCTTCTGCAATATTTGAAGGAACAGAAACCGCACATCTTCTCATCTGATTTGTCAATCCAAAAATTTCTTCCTTGGGATAATTTTTTGTTGAATCATAAACAAGTTTTGTTAGTTTTCTCGCTTCAATCCAAACATCTAAATTCTTATATTCCATATTTATGTTTTTAAAATCTATCAACTAACAACAATCAACTAACAACTAAATTTTCTGCCTTTTCAATGGCTTTCTTTAATGCATTTAGCTTGTTATTGACTTCCTGCAGCTCACTTTCGGGATCTGATTTTGCAACTATTCCGGCTCCCGCCTGGTAATATAAAGTGTTGTTTTTACTTAAAAAAGTGCGGATCATTATCGCTTGATTGCAGTTTCCGTTTAAGCTGACCATTCCGATGCAGCCTCCGTAGTAACCACGTGAGTCTTTTTCGTAGGTATTGATAAGCTGAAGAGCTTTGTGTTTGGGAGTGCCACTTAAAGTTCCCTGAGGAAAAGTAGCGGCAACCATTTCATAAGGATTCGTGTTTTCCTGCAAATCGGCAGTTACCTCGCTTACCATATGGATTACATGGGAGAAAAGCTGTATTTCCTTTAACTTGGTTACGGTCACATTTTTTCCTAATTTTCCCAAATCATTCCGTGCTAAATCAACCAGCATGGTATGTTCTGCATTCTCTTTTGGGTCATTTTTTAACGATTCAATAGACTGTAAATCGGTTTCAAAATGCCCTGTTCTTTTAAAAGTTCCTGCAATAGGATGTATAATAGCCTTTTTGTCTTTAATGATAAGCTGACTTTCTGGACTTGAACCAAACAGTTTATAATCTCCATAATCAAAAAAGAATAAATAAGGAGAGGGATTGATGTTCCGAAGAGCTCGATATACATTGAACTCGTCACCTTTGAATTTTTGTTCAAACCTTCGGCTTAAAACCAATTGAAAAACATCTCCTCGCATACAGTGTTTTTGGGCTGTTTTTACCAGTTCTATATATTCCTCATTGGTAATATGAGACGTTTCGGTTGCTGTTTTTTCGAAAGGATAAATAACTGAATTTTGATTTCTGATCAGACTTTCTAATAGATATACTTCAGATTTGATATCTTTAATCTGATTTTCAATAATATGCATTTCATCATTGTAGTGATTGATGGCAATAACATATTGATAAAGTCTGTAACGGAGAATGGGAATTTCTACTTCCTGGCTTTGGGCTTTAAATGTAAGATTTTCGAAAAATTGTACCGCTTCAAAACTGGTATATCCGAAAAGGCTTTGAGCGGTTTCTTCTATAGACTCTTTCGTTTTGCCGCATATAAAAGAGGCTGAAAACTGATTTAAAAGTTCCGGAACAGAATAACCTTCTAAAAAATGCTTTTCAGGATTTTCACCCGGGAATTTGACTTCAAATTCTTTAAGATTCTTAATTTCTATACCTGCAATTGCATTAATGGCAATGAATGAAAAATTATTATCAATATTCTTGGAATCTGAGCTTTCCAGAAGGATCGTATCACGAAACTGATCTCTTATTTTCAGATAGATGTTCATGGGAGTCTGCAGATCTCCCAACATTTTTTTTGAGGTGGTTTTTATGTTGATTTTTTGTGTGAACATAGGTGAATTTTTAATTTTTGACAATAAAAAAAGACTTTAACGAATCGTCAAAGTCTCTGTATATTTTTCTATAATTTTCTGGATGTCAATTAACAACAAGAGTATAGCTTCAGACCCGACGAAGAGTTTGAATGCCACCACCAAAATTTGTTGTTTGAATTAATCATGATGCAAATGTAGATAATTTTTTGAAATGAAAAATAAAAATTAATAAAATTTTATTGCAATAACTGAGATCTGTTATCTGAAAGACGGAATAAAAAAACTTCCATTAAGGAAGTTTAAATATATTATTTCAGGATTGAAGCCATTTCAGGGTGATTGTATTGAAGAGAGAAATCCTTTGCTGTTTCTCCTTTTTGGTTCTTTGCATTTTTATTCGCTCCTTTTTTCAGGATTACCTTTGCAAAATCTGATCTGCCATATCTCGCTGCAACCATTAACGGAGTTTGATTACCACATTCTTTGTTAACATCTGCTTCATTACTTACTAAATAATCAAAGATATTCTTTCTATCATGTTTAATGCTTAAAGAAAGCAAACTGTATGAATTCTCTTTTATTGCGAAACATTTATTGTAGTTGTCTTTTGAGAAAGCTGCCTTAAAAGAATCTACTTTGTCAGACTGAAAAGCAATCATTTGTTCTTTCGAAATTTCCTGTGCAGAAACTAAGTTAGCAAAAAGGAGCCCCAAAAATACGAAGGTTGTAGAGATTATTTTTTTCATAAAGCTTATTTTAAATAATATACAAAGCTAAATTATTTTTTTGATAGATTTCAAGAAATTGTACAAGTTTTTGAATTTTAGCTCCTGTTAGATCAAATAAAATGTTGATTTTCTTAAAATATCTGGAAAAACTTATTTCGCAGAATTCAGCTCTTTTTTCAATTGTTCCGCTTTATTTCTGTATTCCTGATTGTCATACGTTTTCAAATAGTCTTCCAAAGCATTAAGATATTCGCTAATGAAGTCTTTATTGGTTGGATCTGCTTCGTATTTGATTCTTGCGGTATTGAGAGGTCTCATTTTTTCGTATTCTTTTAATTGTTTTCCTTCATAGGATTCCTGATAGAGTATGACTATATTTTTTTCATATCCAGGAATATATTTTACAGGAAATGGCTGTTCGGTTCTGGGGATTCTTATGGCATTTTCAATAGGATATAGGGCAGCCGAAGTTGTTGAAAAATAAGTATCGACATATTTTCCATCCTGCTTTTTTACAATGGCTTCATAATCATGGATATATTGATCATTAAGTGTCGAATTGGTCTCTATGTCGGATGTAATAATAGCAGTACTTTCTACACCGTATTTATTTAAAAACCAGGCGTTGATAAACTGGCCTCCAATTCCGTTGACGATTGAAAACGGCAGAATTAAAATGAGCCACCATGCTTTTTTAGTTAAATAAGCAATAATTCCGAAAAACAGAATAAAGATAATTACGGCGTAAAATCCATGATGACTTAAGAAAAATAAGATTTTTGAAATAATAATCATAATTTTCGGTTTTATACAAAAATACAATTTCCAGCTATAGCGATTAAAAAACACTTCATATTCTTTGTAAGCCATATTTTTTCATATTTTTGTCAGCAAATTAGAAAACAATGAAAAAAGTATTAGCGATCGCATTTATCGGAGGTTTATTAGTGGTTAACTGTTCAAAAAAGCCTAATCATGATTTGCAAGACAGCAACACAATGTTGCCTGAGCCGGACGCTCCAACTGTTGTAGATTCTACGGCTAAAAAAGCTGACACTCCTGCTGCAACACCTGCTCCGGCAACTGAAGCTCCTAAAACAGATTCTGCAGCGGTAAAAAAATAATGAAGAAACTATTTTTAACAGGATATTTAGGTTTGTTACTATTTTCCTGTTCTAAAAAAGAAAATACACCGGTTGATGCCAGTTCTTCTGAAACAACTTCAATTTCAGAATCTGCAAAAAAGAATCTTTCAGGAGATCAGATTATTGAAACTCTTGATTGCTCTGGCTGTCACGCGGTAAATGAGAGAATGATAGGACCTTCTTATCAGGAAATTGCAGGTAAATATTCAGATAAGGATGTTGAATTGCTTGCTTCCAAAATAATAGAAGGCGGAAGTGGAGTTTGGGGAGGCGTTCCGATGTCTGCTCACCCTCAAGTATCTAAAGAAGATGCTACCAAAATGGTCAAATATATTTTGAGCCAGAAAAAATAATTCATGACGGTTCAAAAATCAAATCTGCACCCAAGAAATCCGCATCGGGATCCTTATGATTTTGCACGGCTGATTTCTTGTGTGCCAGAATTGAAACATTACGTATTCGAAAATTCTTACCAAACCTTAACGATTAATTTCAGTATTCCCAAGGCAGTTAAATTACTTAATAAAGCTTTATTACAGCATTTTTATGATGTTAAAAACTGGGATATTCCTGACGGCAATCTTTGTCCGCCAATTCCTGGAAGGGCAGATTATGTACATTATATTGCTGATTTATTAGCTGAAGATTTCAATCAAATTCCCAGAAATATAAAAGGTCTGGATATAGGAACCGGTGCCAATCTTGTCTATCCTTTAATTGCCAACAAATCTTATGGTTGGAATATGTTGGGTACGGATATTAATCAGGGTTCCCTTGAAAATGCTCAGAAAATTTTAGATGAAAATCCGGAATTAGGAGATGGAATTCAATTAAAATATCAGGCAAATCCTGATTCTATTTTCAAAAATATTATCAGTTCCGAAGACCGTTTTGTCTTTTCGATGTGCAATCCGCCATTTCATGATTCGGAAGAATCTGCATTAAAAGGAAATCTTCGGAAAACAAAAAATATTAATAAATCTAAAGTTCAAAAACCGCAACTCAATTTTGGAGGACAACAATCTGAACTATGGTGTGAAGGTGGCGAAATTGCTTTTATATCAAAAATGATTGAAGAAAGTGTTTTGTTCTCGACCCAAATCCTTTGGTTTACGTGTTTGGTTTCTAAGAAAGATAATTTGTATCGCCTTCAAAAGCTTTTAACAAAAGAAAAGGTATTGGATGTTCAAGTAATTGAAATGGCTCAAGGACAGAAAATAAGCAGGATATTGGCGTGGACATTTATTCCTCAAAAAAGGAGAAGAGATTGGTTTATATAATTGTGGATCAGCTATTTAAATGAATTTTAAATGAAATAATTATATTTCTGAAAAAAGCCATTGATCATCAATTCAAAAATCACTATTTTTGCACGTTATTTTAAATAAATACAATGCAATTATCAGAACAAGAAATCATTAGACGAGAAAAGCTGAATAAGCTTGTTGAAATGGGAATCAATGCATTCCCGGCAGATGAATATGTAATTACAGATACTACGGAATCTATAAAACAGGATTTTTCTGAAAGTAAACAGGTGAAGATTGCAGGAAGACTGATGTCCAGAAGAATTCAGGGAAAAGCATCTTTTGCTGAATTACAGGATTCTACAGGTAAAATTCAGGTCTATTTTAACAGGGATGAAATCTGTAGAGGTGAAGATAAAACTTTGTATAACGAGGTTTACAAGCACCTTTTAGATATAGGAGATATTATTGGAGTAGAAGGTGAGTTGTTCACCACTCAGGTAGGAGAGAAGACTATTTTGGTTAAAAACTTTACTCTTTTAACAAAATCTTTACGCCCTCTTCCTCAGGCAAAAACTGATGAAAACGGAGTTGTGCATGACGGATTTACAGATCCTGAAATGAGATACAGGCAGCGTTATGTAGATTTAACGGTAAATCCTCAGGTGAAAGAAATTTTTGTGAAAAGAACAAAATTGTTCAATGCCATGAGAACTTTCTTTAATGATGCAGGATATTTTGAGGTTGAAACTCCTATTTTACAGTCAATTCCCGGAGGAGCTGCTGCAAGACCATTTATTACGCATCATAATGCTTTAGATATTCCATTATATTTAAGAATTGCTAACGAATTATATCTGAAAAGATTGATCGTGGGTGGATTTGATGGTGTTTATGAATTCTCAAAAAACTTCAGAAATGAAGGAATGGACAGAACGCATAACCCTGAGTTTACAGCCATGGAAATCTATGTAGCATACAAAGATTATAACTGGATGATGGATTTCACAGAAAAACTATTGGAGTTCTGTGCGATTCAGGTAAACGGTACTACAAAAGCTACATTCGGTGAATATGAGGTTGATTTTAAAGCACCTTATCAAAGAATTTCTATGACGGACGCGATCCTGAAATTCACAGGTTTTGATATTACAGGAAAAACTGAACAGGAATTATTTGATTTTGCTAAATCTATCGGTATCGATGTTAATGGGACGATGGGTAAAGGAAAATTAATTGATGAGATTTTTGGTGAAAAATGTGAAGGAAACTTCATTCAGCCGACTTTTATTACTGATTATCCTATTGAAATGTCACCGCTTACGAAGAAACACAGAAGTAAGGAAGGTCTTACGGAGCGTTTCGAGCTTATGGTTTGTGGTAAAGAAATTGCCAATGCCTATTCTGAGCTGAATGATCCGATTGATCAGAGAGAACGTTTCGAAGATCAGTTGAAATTATCTGAAAAGGGTGATGATGAGGCAGGACAATTTATTGATGAAGATTTCCTAAGAGCTCTTGAATATGGTATGCCGCCAACTTCAGGATTAGGAATCGGTATGGACCGATTGATAATGTTCTTGACGAATAATGCATCTATTCAGGAAGTGTTGTTCTTCCCTCAGATGAGACCGGAGAAAGCAGTTCCTCAAATTGAACTGGGAGACGATGAAAAAGTAATTCTTGAAATTTTGAAATCAGGAGAACAGATTGCTTTGGCTGAAGTAAAAGAACAGTCTAAGCTTTCAGGGAAAAAATGGGACAAAGCTTCTAAAACTTTAACGAAAGCTAACTTGGTGAAAATAGAAAAGATTGAGGAGAACCTTTTGATGAAATTGGTTTAAATTAAATTGAAATACATTTAAGTTCCGGCGGAAGCGAAGCTTCCGCCGGAACTTTTTTATAAAATACCCATAATCTCGAACTATTTTCTGTTACTTTGCGTTTGTAAGAAAACAATCCTGATGAAAACCTTTCTGTTTCTATTTTTCTTTTCTATAGTTGTGTATTCACAGACCCTTACTTCTATCTATTTTCAAAATAATAGTTACGAGCTCAGCAACGAATCAAAACGAAAATTAGATAGTTTGGCAAGGCTTGAAACCAAACTTACTTTCAGAATCTTTGGGAATGCAAATCCGCTGGGAAATGTGGTTTTAAATAAGACCTTATCTGAAAATAGAGCGAAACAGGTAAGCGATTATCTAAATGGCAAAATTGGAAAAAATATTCATTTGGTAAGCTCTGTAGGATTAGGAATTTCAAAACAGATCAATGATAATAGTTCAGAAAATTTATTAGCTAAAAATCGTCGTGTAGATATTTTTATAGAACGATTCTTTGAAAAAGGAGAGAAGGTTTCAAGAAAAGCATACCCAAGTTTTTTTGACATGAAAATTGCTTCAATGAAAGTGAAAGATACGTTTTCTTTACCGGATGTTAATTTTATTGGCGGTCGTCATGTCTGGCTTCCGCAGGCAAAACCTAAATTATATCAGCTGTATGAAATTTTAAATGAAAATCCGACACTTGAGGTTGAACTTCAGGGACATATTTGCTGTGACTATGAAAATTTTGATGGTGAAGATCAGGATCTAGGAACATTTAATCTTTCCTTTACAAGGGCGCAATCGATCAAAGATTTTTTATTGGCAATGGGAATTGATGCTAAACGTATAAAAGCAGAAGGTGCAGGACATCTTAATCCTGTTGTATACCCTGAGCAAACAGAATCGGATCGGACTAAGAACAGAAGGGTTGAAATCGTTTTGCTAAAAAAATAAATAAAATAGTTTCGGCGGCAGCGAAGCTGCCGCCGAAACTATATATAATAAATTCTTATTTCCTCTGTTTACTAAATGAAGCCATCAAATAAAACAAGAACGGCAGAATAAATAAGGAACCCAGTAATAAAGCCCAACCCAATGCGGAAATTGTTTTCGATGCAGCTGCCTGTTCCAATAAAGAAAGATGTTCTCCGTTGGCAAAAAGAATGATATTGGGGTTGTGTTGGTAAGTTGCCGCCACTAAAATCATAACGATTTGAAATCCTGCTAAAGCTCTTACAGGTAGTAGTTTTTGTCTATTCATAGCACGAAGAATAAGCAGTAAACAAATCGTTGCAAATGAAACTGCCATTATTCCTAAAGGCTTAGAGAATACCCACATAATTAATGGAATATCAGAAATGTAGGCCGTGAAGAATACCAGAATACCTGTAATCACTACAAAAACCATGGTTTGTTTGGATTTCTTAATCATTAGACCCAATTCTAATCTGTCATTGGTTTCTCTTAGAGCAAAAACAGAAGCCAGATAGGCGCAAATGGAAATGGTAAATAATCCTACAGCAATACCGAACCAATTCAGCCAACTGAAAATATATAAATCTAAAAAGCCGGTCGCATTAGGGTTAATTGAATGAGAAACAGTTGCCGCAGCGATTAATCCTAAGAAAAAAGGTGTTAATAAGCTCGAAAAATAAAAAATTTGAGTGTAAACATGCTGCCAATCATCTTTTACAGCATCATAATGTCTGAAGGTGAAAGCTGTTCCTCTCGCAATAATTCCGACCAGCATTAAAACTAATGGAATGTGAAGATAAGTGGAAAGCGTAGTGTAAATTTCAGGAAAACCAACAAATAAAATTACAACCGCAATAATGAGCCACATATGATTCGCTTCCCAAACCGGAGCAATAGATTCGTACATGATCTCCTGCGTTTTGTTACGGGCTTTTTTCTTGGTGAAAAGTTCTACGATTCCGGCTCCGAAATCTGCTCCTCCCAAAATCACATAAAGACAAATTGAAAGCCAAAGGAAACCTATAACTACGTAGATCATAATTTTTTGTTTTTAGGATTAAACTGAGCGTCTGTAGGGTCATATAATCTGGAAACCATTTGTATCTGTCTTCTTAAAAGAAATACAATAATGAGAGATAGTGAAACGAAAATCGCTGTGAAAAAATAGAAAGAATACTGTATTCCAGGCATTGGCGTTACTGCATCCACTGTTCTCATGATTCCATAGATGATCCAGGGTTGCCTTCCTACTTCGGTAACTGTCCAGCCCGCTTCCAAAGCTATATATCCAAAAGGAGTTGCTAATAAAAATGTTTTTAACAGCCAGTTTTTAGTAAGCCATTCATTTTTGAAAAATGCAGCATATAGATAGACTATTCCTATAATAATCATTACCACTCCGAAGAAAATCATGATCTGAAAAGCATAGTGTACAACAGCAATCGGAGGCCACTCGTCTTTTGGGAAATCTTTTAATCCTTTTACTTCAGCATTAAAATCATTAGCGACTAAAAAGCTTAATACTTTTGGAATTTTTATAGCATATTTTATTTCTTCTTTTTTCTTGTCAGGAATTCCGCCTATTACAAAAGAAGCTCCTTTTTCTGTTTCAAAATGTGCTTCCATTGCTGCTAATTTAATAGGTTGTCTTTTTGCTACGGATTTTGCAGCAACATCACCACTTAACGGGGCTCCAAATGCTCCGATTAACGCAAATCCTGCGGCAATTCTGAATGCTTTCGTATGAAATTCAACATTCTTTTTTCTCATAATTAAATAAGCATGAACTCCGGCAACGGCAAATCCTGTCGCACAAAATGCGGCAACCGTCATATGCAAAGCTTGTGGAAACCAGGCTTCATTAAACATTGCTTTGATAGGATCTATATTTAAATACTGTCCGTCTACATAATGAAATCCGGCAGGTGAATTCATCCAGGCGTTGGCTGCAACGACCAAAATTCCTGAAGCTAAACCACTTAAGCCTACCAGAAATCCACAGAACCAATGAAACCATTTATTAAAACGATCCCATCCGTACAGGAAAAAGCCAATGGCAATAGCTTCAATAAAGAATGCGGTTCCTTCCAATGAAAAGGGCATTCCGAATATTGGTCCGGCGTGTTTCATGAATTGGGGCCAAAGTAATCCTAGTTCAAAGGAAAGCATCGTTCCTGAAACGGCTCCGGTAGCAAAAAGGATCGCTACACCTTTGCTCCAGGCTTTAGTAAGACCTTTATAGACTTCGTTATTTGTTTTCAGGTATTTCCAGTGGGCAAATGCCATCAAAAATGGCATCACCATTCCCACACAGGAAAATATGATATGAAAACCAAGTGACATTGCCATCTGCGAACGTGCAGCCAGAAAATCATCCATAAAATCAACTTTTTGAGTAAATAAATTTAAGCATAAATTATTGATGTTCGGTATGATTTACAACAGTATTCATTTGAAAAATAGGTTTTAACTTTGATATTTTTTAAATTCATCTCCAGTATTTTTTGTTGAAAAGTCTCTCTTTTTTTGACATATTTTAACTTTCACACCTCGAAAAAAATCACGATATTTGTAAGTCTTTGCATTGAGCAAAGTTTTTAAAATTTGATATGAGTCAGAAACAATATACAGCTAGTAGTATTCAGGCATTGGAGGGAATGGAGCACGTACGTATGCGTCCTTCAATGTACATTGGTGATGTGGGAGTAAGAGGTCTCCATCATTTGGTTTATGAAGTAGTAGATAACTCTATTGACGAAGCATTGGCAGGGTACTGCGATACCATCTTTGTCAGCATTAAAGAAGGAAACGGAATCGAGGTTAGTGATAACGGTAGAGGTATCCCGGTTGACTTCCACGAAAAAGAACAAAAATCTGCTCTTGAGGTTGTAATGACAAAAATCGGAGCCGGAGGTAAGTTTGATAAAGATTCTTACAAGGTTTCGGGGGGACTTCACGGAGTTGGGGTATCCTGTGTGAATGCACTTTCTAACCAAATGGTTACAACCGTTTACAGAGACGGAAACATATATCAGCAAATTTATTCTAAAGGAAAAGCTCAAACTGAAGTAGAAGAAATCGGACACAGTGAAAACAGAGGAACAAAGCAGTTCTTCCAGCCCGATGATACTATTTTCACGGAATTAGTGTACAATTACGATACATTGGCAAGCCGTTTAAGAGAGCTTTCTTATCTTAATAAAGGGATTACAATTACCCTTACAGACGAAAGAGAGATATTGGAAGACGGTTCTTTCAGAACTGAAATTTTCCATTCTGAAGGAGGTTTGAAAGAGTTCGTAGCATACATCGACGGAAATCGTGAATCGATTATGGAGCATGTGATCTTCATGGAAGGTGAAAGAGATGATATTCCGGTTGAAGTTGCGATGCGTTATAACACGTCATTCAACGAAAATCTTCACTCTTATGTCAATAATATTAATACTCACGAAGGGGGTACTCACTTGGCAGGTTTCAGACGTGCTTTAACGAGAACCTTGAAGAAATATGCAGATGAATTGGGACTTCCTGCAAAAGAAAAAGTAGAAATTACCGGTGATGATTTCCGTGAAGGTTTGACGGCAGTAGTTTCTGTAAAAGTAATGGAGCCTCAGTTTGAAGGACAGACAAAAACGAAACTAGGTAACTCCGAAGTTTCCGGTGCTGTAGATAAAATTGTAGGGGAAATGTTAACTAATTTCTTGGAAGAAAACCCTAACGAAGCTAAAATTATCGTACAAAAAGTTGTCTTGGCTGCAAAAGCAAGACAGGCTGCGAAAAAAGCTCGTGAAATGGTTCAGAGAAAATCTCCGATGGGAGGTTCCGGACTTCCTGGTAAATTATCTGACTGCTCATCTAAAAATCCTGAAGAATCTGAGATCTTCTTAGTGGAGGGGGATTCCGCAGGTGGTACGGCGAAACAAGGGCGTGATAGATTTTTCCAGGCAATTCTTCCGTTGAGAGGTAAAATTTTGAATGTTGAGAAATCAATGCTTCATAAAGTGTATGATAACGAAGAAATCAAGAATATTTATACTGCACTTGGAGTTTCTGTAGGAACAGAAGAAGATAGTAAGGCATTGAATATTTCTAAATTAAGATATCACAAAATCGTTATCATGACCGATGCTGATATCGATGGTTCTCACATTTCTACATTGATCTTGACATTCTTCTTCAGATATATGAAAGAATTGATTGAGAACGGATATATTTATATCGCTCAGCCACCTTTGTATCTATTGAAAAAAGGAAATAAAAAGCAATATGCTTACAACGAAAAAGAGCGTGAAGAATTTACTTTAGAAATGTCTCCGGACGGAAAAGGAGTTGAAGTTCAGCGTTACAAAGGTCTTGGAGAGATGAATCCTGAACAGCTTTGGGAAACAACTCTAAATCCTGAACACAGAATTTTAAAACAAGTTACTATTGATAATGCGGTAGAAGCAGACAGTGTTTTCTCTATGCTGATGGGAGATGAAGTTCCGCCAAGAAGAGAATTCATCGAAAAGAATGCTAAATATGCTAAGATTGATGCATAATTAATGCTTTCAAAATAAAATTAAAAGACTTCAGAAATGAAGTCTTTTTTATTTTATATATTTTTGTTTTAAGCATAATAAAAATTATTTTCAACAGTTATTAGATTTCACTATTTTTGCCTTATTTTAATAACCATGATGAAAATATTTTGTATTGGAGCTTTATCAATAGCTTCTTTATATTTCGCTCAGAGCTTTCCTGCTTCTGCCATACCTGAAAATTTGAAGAAAAATGCAAATGCTGTTATCAGAAAAGATTTTACAACCATTCAAATTAATAAAATTGACGATATAAAATACCAGCTTTATACAGTAACAACTGTCTTAAATAAGGATGGAAATTCAGATGCCTTAGTATATATTCCTTATGAAAAAGGGGATAATATTTCGGATGTTAAAGTAAATATTTATGATGAAGCTGGAAAAAAGATAAAGTCTTATTCAAAATCTGATTTTGGTGATTTTGCTAATAATCAACAAGGAACATTTTATTCTGATAATAGAGTATTGTCTTTATCATATACACCAACACAATATCCTTATACAGTAGAGTTTTCTTATCAGATTGAAGATGAAAATACAGTTTTCTTGCCAGATTTTGTGCCTTTTAGGTCGACTAATGTTTCATTAGAAGAATCACAGATGAAAATTATTAATAAATCTGGGATTGAACTTAAAACCAAAACATATCCTTCAAAATATAATTATACATCTGTTGTAGAAAGCAATAATGCAGATGAAAAAATATATGCTTATAAAAATGTTCCTGCTATTGATGATGCTTTTTTATTGCCTCAACCTGTGAAAATTTTACCAAAAGTAAGTTTTGCTTTAACGAAATTTAATTTGGAAGGAAAGCAAGGGACGATTAATAACTGGAAAGATTTTGGATCTTGGTATTACAAGAATATTTTAGAACCTGTTTTTGTATCTACTCCGGCCATTAAAGCCGAAGTTGCTTCATTGAATTTGCAAGGGACAAAGGAAGAGAAAGTACGAAAGATCTACCAATATATGCAAAGTAAAACACGGTATATTTTTGTAGCGTTGGGAATTGGAGGTTGGCAACCGATGCTTCCGGATGAAGTTCAGAAAAAAGGATATGGTGACTGTAAGGGACTATCAACTTATATGAAGACGTTATTAGATGAGGCAGGAATTCCATCTTACTATTGTAAAATTAATTCTGATTCTTCACCTATCTCTTTTGATAAAGATTTTCCGAAAATGGGAGGAAATCATATTATTTTAATGGTTCCTACCGAAAAAGGAAATATTTGGCTTGAAAATACATCACAACAAATTGCTTTCAATCATTTAAGTTACAGTACGACAGATAGAAATGTTCTTGCTGTTAAACAAGATGGAATAGACATAATTGACACTCCTTCTTATCCTGCTGAACAAAATAAAGAAAAACAGGTTTTGAAAATTAAATTAAATGAGGATAACAGTATTTTGGGTGAAGGGAGTTTTTCTTATACGGGAAGTCAGTATGATCATAATTTAGCTTTTACCAATATGCAGCCAAAGGAAAGGAATGAAACTGTAAAAAGTCTTTTTGATGTACTACATTTTGATAAAGTTGAAATGAAAAATTTTCTTAATGATAAAGATAATGCTATTGCAAAATATGATCTTGATTTTAAAGCAAATAATTATTCTAAAAATGCAGGAAGTAGTATAATTTTTAGGGCTGTTCCGGTTTATTCTAACACAGTTTATAAAACGGAAGACAACCGAGAATTGCCTTTTGAACTGAGACAGTCATTTGAAGATGAATACGAAATCAATTATACAGTTCCTAGAAATTATAAACTAGATGAAATTCCTGAAAATGTTACCGTTAATTCTGAATTTGGAACATACAAATTAAATTTTGTGAAAAACGGAGATGAGTTAAAAGTAAACAGGACGATCAGAATCAACAAGGGACTTTATCCTAAAGAAAAGTATAACGATTATATTAATTTCAGAAAAAAAACTCTTAACCTAGACAATTCTAAAATTTTAATTTCTAAAATCTAAGCATGAAAAAGATCGTAATGATAGCTATTTGTTCAATGAATTTTATGTTCATTGACGCACAAAAGCATGAATTCCTTAATTCTCCTAAATTTAATGATGCAGACCTGTCCAAACAGAAATCAACTTTGGATGAGAATGCACCTGCAGAAATATTATATAAATCAGTACATTTCAGTATAGATAATAGTACCGGTAATCTGATTAAAAAAACTTTTTATAGGGTTAAAATTTATGACAAAGATAAAGCTGAAGACTGGTTGAATTTAGAGATTCCTCTCTATCAAAGCGGAAGTGATCAGGAAACACTTACTAAAATGAAAGCTTTTACCTATAATCTTGAAAATGGAAGTTCGCTTGCAACAAAAGTTGATAAGAGCTCAAAATACAAAAGTAAAGAGAGTAAATATGTTTCTATTACGAAATTTGCATTTCCAAATGTAAAAAATGGTTCTGTGATTGAATATCAATATGAAGTTACTTCACCGTTTTTATTTAGTGTTCCCGAAATTTTGATTGAGACAGACACTCCCTCTTTATATACGGAATATATTTTGGATAGCCCTTCAAATATTGCTTATAACGTAAATTATACAGGATTTTTATCTCCAAAATATAGGGAAGTTGATGAGAGAACATTATATGGTACCAATTATAGAACTTATAGATTCGGTTATGAGAATGTAAAAGGTTTTAAAACTGAAAAATTTGTAAGTAATGATAGAAATTACAGAACAAAAGTAAGTGCTGAACTTCATTCAACGAATTTCAGAGAATTAAAATTGTTTTCGTCATCCTGGGAACAGATCAAACAAAGGCTTTATGAAAATGAAGATTTTGGAGGGGAGTTGAAAAAAACAAAATTAGCTAAAGAAAATATGCCTTCTAATATTGCAGGAATTTCTAATGAAGTGGAAAAAGCCAATGCCGTTTTTAATTATGTGAAAAATACTTTTACATGGAATCAGGATAGAGGAATTTATGTGGAAGATGGTATCAAAAAAATGCTTGAAACTAAAACAGGAAATGCGGCAGAAATTAATCTTTTTTTGGTAATGATGCTTCGTGAAGCCGGAATTAAAGCTGATCCATTGACAATTTCTACAATAAATCATGGTTTAATCAATATTGCTTCACCTAATATTTCAAACATGAATTTTGTAATTGCTGCAATTCAGACAAAAGATGGTTTCCATCTATATGATGCAACATCAAAACAGTCTTCAATAGATCAATTACCGCCAAGAGACTGGAATCAGTTTGGAATTTTAATGGCGAAAGAGAAGGTTCAACAATTAACTATGGTAAATGCAAAACCAAGTTTCACTTATTTGACCGTGGATGCTAAAATTAATGACGATGGAAGTGTCTCTGGAAGTTATTCAGATAAAGATACCGGGACCTATGCAATGTTTGCAAAAGAGAACTACGATGATAATGCAGATAAATATAAGAAGCAATACAAAGAGAATTTTTCTGTAGATTTCACCAATATTGATTCTAAAGTTTTGGAGAACGGAGATTTTGAAAGTACAATGAAGTTTTCTTCTGAGAATATGATTGATAAAGTTGGTAAAAAAATCATTATCAATCCAATGCTTTTTTTGAATAAAACATCCAATGAATTTGACCAGACAGAGGAACGTAGGTATCCTATTGATTTTATTTCTCCATATTCAAGAGTGAAAAAAATTGTGCTGGAAATTCCGGAAGGTTATGTAATTGAAGAAATGCCAAAGAGCAAAAAAATTGTTACCGAGGATAAAGAAATAGAATATAACTATATCATAGAACAAAAAGGTAATAAACTGGAAATTGTTTCCACAACCAAAGTGGCAAGTGCAGATTATCCGAAAGAATATTATCCAGCTTTTAAACAGATTTGGGGAGTTGCTTCCAAACAGGAAAACCAGGTAATCAGTCTGGTAAAAAAGTAAAACAGTAAATTTTCAAAAATAATTCTAAAACCATTCATCTTTTGAATGGTTTTTGCATGTAAAAAGGAAATCAAATCAAAATCAAAATTATGAAAAACATAATTGCTGTTTTGGCGCTTTCTGCCTTTTTCACTTTTTCTGCCTGTAAAAAATCTGAAACGACAAATCTGACAACGAATGTGGAAAATCAAACCGATCAATTTTCTGTCGATTCGATTAAGGTGAATGATTCTATTAAGCTTAATGACTCATTGACCATAAAGTACTCTTCTAAAATGCTGGTTTTCCCAAGTATTAAGGATAAAAAATTATTAGACAGTATTTATTTTGCAGATAAAAAAGTTCAGGATTTTTCTAAGAATGGACTTGAGTCGCTTTTAGAAAAAAATAAAAATGAATATTTTAATAGTATTAAGAAAGAGTCAAAAGATTGGATTTCCGATATGAAATTTTCGCAGGAATGGTATTCAGACCTTGGAATGGATATGAAATCAAATCGTAATGATTATCTTCATATACAATATAGCTGGAGTTCTTATGAAGGTGGTGCTCACGATAATTACGGGTATTCGGAAAGAGTTTTTGATTTGAAAAATAATAAAAAAGTAGAATTGAAAGACATCACTTCGATACCTAAAAATAAACTGGAAGCTTTGCTCATGAAGAATGTTAATAAAATGAATGGAGGTGCTTCCGATGATAAAGGTGAAATCAATAATTCGGAAATGCTTTTGGTTGAAGTAATTCCAGTCACGGAAAACTTCTATTTTGATGACAAAAATTTGTACTTCCATTATAGTCCTTATGAAATAACAGCTTTTGCAGCAGGTGATATTACGATTCCTGTATCTTGGCAGGAGCTGGCCGGAACATTAAATCCGCAGTTTAAAGAACGAATGAAAATTAAATAATTTTAAAATGCTTCTCTATAAGGAAGCATTTTTTTATTTTTGCTTTAATGGAAAATGTAGCATTTATTATTAATCCTTTTTCGGCCAAAAAGAATTACCAGCCTTTTCTTGAAGAATTAAAGAAAAAGGTAGAGAATCCTTTATACTATATCTCGGAATCTATTCAGGGTACCGATGATTTTATTCAGGAAAACTTTCAGAATATAGATATTTTTGTAGCCATAGGAGGGGATGGTACCATTTCTACGATTGCCAGAAATCTTATCAATACTTCTAAAATTTTAGCTATTTTTCCGGCAGGTTCAGGGAATGGATTTTCCAATGAAACTAATTTCAGGAAAAATCTGGATGAACTTTTGGAGAAAATTAAGATAAATAAATCCAGGAAGATCGATACTTTTACGGTTAATGGTCAACTGTCAATTAACGTTTCAGGAACAGGTTTTGATGGAAAAGTGGTGAAGGAGTTTGAAAAAACAAGCAGAGGATTTAAAAATTATATCAAAGTTTCTCTTAAGACATTTTTTAATTATAAGCCGATTAAAGTTAAGTTTTTTGATGAGCAGTATCAACAGTATAATGGAAAATACTTGATGTTGAACATTGCCAATACACGCCAGTTCGGGAACAATGCCTATATCGCACCCAATGCAAGTAAAAGTGATGGTTTGGTTGATATCGTTTTAGTGAAAAAATTTCCTTTAGCGTATTCTGCATTATTTGCTTACAGGATGTTCACGAAAAAACTAAAGGATGATGATTATGTAACCTATCTTCCGGTTTCAGAAATAGAATTTAAGGTGAATACAAAAAACTGGCATCTTGACGGGGAATTCAATAAGATAAAGTCGCCTATTCATATCAAAGTTCAACCTTCAAGTTTGAATATTCTTGTATAGCTTCTTAATTTACATTCTAAAATTTAGCGAAAAAGTCCTTACTTTTCAAAAGTAAGGACTCCTAGAATAACTGATATCTATTTTTTTATGATTTTTTGTATAGTTTTTTCTTTATTTGGAAAAACTAACTCAATTAAGTATTGTCCTTGTGTCAGACTTGTTAAATCAATACCCAAATGCTCAAACTTCGAATATGATACTTTGTCTTTCATAATTTCTCTACCGGATAAGTCATAAATGGTTATAAGAATGGTGTCATCTTTTAAATAATTATTACTTTTAATAAATAGATTTTTTTCTACGGGATTAGGATATAATTCTGCTTGACTCTTTTTAATAATCAAATTATTTTGAGCTTGTTTATTATTTTGAGCATTTATATTTTTGTTTGAAGCAGAAAAATTAAAGCATGTATCATCCCCTATGTAAAAGCTGTTTGCTTTATCTGAGCCCGGTTGGATCAAAACATTTTCATCAAAAACTATATAATCTTTAGCTTTTATAGTTATGTCAGAATTATTTGTAAATGATTGATTTTTAATTCTTACTTTCTGAGGAGAATTGGTGAGTTCAAAATGCCATCTATCAAAATTTCTATCTGAAATAATAATTTCCCCTCCGTTATTCGGATTCATTTGCCATGCCATTTTTGTTGCTTTGCCAGCTTCTATTCTCCCAGCACCTATCTTACCAAGATAAGGTAGATTTTCATGAATTGATTCAGTGTTAAATGAAGTTAGCTTAAGAATTGATTCTACTTCATTAGTATTCAGACAATTATTTACAGAAAATAATAGTGCCACAATACCAGATACCTGCGGAGCAGATAAAGAAGTACCCCAAGCACCTCCATACGAGCTATCATTAACAGCCGTAGCCCCCAGAACATTAAAGCCTGCAACTGATAAATCGACCAGATCATTCGTTTGATGTGTAGTACTGGGATCGCCTATTATCTGCTCAACACGGTCCCTCCATCCCACAGGCAGATTATTATACATATATCCCACATCTTCATATCCCACACTGGAAATAGCAATTACATGATTATAGCTTGCCGGATATACATAATTAAATGGACCACCGCAGGTTCCGCCATTCCCCGCAGCTGCTATAATTACTGTTCCATTTTTATGGATTTCATCAATGACAGCCTGTTCAATATTGTCGTAGCTGCATGTGCTTAGCCAGCTCGCATTTACAATTCTAGCTCCATTTTGAGATAATTCCAATAGTTTATTTATACCTATGTAATTGTAAAGAACTGTAGAATTAAACCCTGTTCCCGGTAGGCCCAAGCCATTATCCGTATTAGCAGCGGCATGGCTTGCAACAGCAGTTCCGTGAGAATCTGAATATGTATAGCTTACTAGACTTGTTACTTTTCCTACCAAATCTTCATGAGTCAGCCTTATTGGAGTATCACTTATTCCTATTTTTATATTTGGATCCCCATGAGTGTAATCCCAAGCATCTTTTATATTAATTAAATCTAAATTTTTATGTGGATTAGAACTTCCTGCGGGATAATTATAATCATTGGGGGTATATAATACTTGTGGTACATACGTTTCTCTTACTAAAGGGAAGTAATTTTTATAATTCTTTAACTCATTAATAATTTCTCCTTTGTCAGTTTCTATTATGTATATATTCTGCAAAAATGGTGTTACGGATGTGGGAAAGGCTTTTTCAAATTTATATATGGTATATTTTGAAAAAATATTGGTAACATGATTGTCTGTATGCTTTAAAAATAGCTTACCAGTATTATTTTCTACACTTGGGATATTGTTTTTATTGGGAATCTCAATATAGAAAAGTTTATTTTGACAAAAGGATAAGGTAGATATAATGGTAAATACTAAACAAGTTAATTTATTCATGGTTATTAAGTTCTAGTTTCAGATTATCAATTTCCTTTTTCTGCTCAATAAGATGCAGAGTTAATTCTTCAATTTTTTTCAAAAGTAGAATATTCATTTCTTTTAGCTCTATACCATTTTCAATGGCTTCTTTAGTAGAGGGTACTTCTGGAAGGTGACCATTTTCACGGATGAATTTTTCCACTTCATTCAGTGGCATTAGTTTATAATCGTTTTTAAAAACATAATCTGCCCATCCGTTACTTGCAGCTATATCTACCTTTACTTTTTCAGTTCTGATACCATTTTTTATAAAAACCCGATAATCATCACAATCTGAGCAATTAGGATACTGATTATAATTTCCAATAAGCAGTTTTCCATTTGCTTTTAATGAAAATGTAGCTTCCCAATTTCCCGGTGCGGTAGGTCCGGTAACATCCAGTACTCCCGGATTATTTGGTTGATACTGAGAGTAATTCAGCCAGACTAAAGAATAACCACTGCCAATATTACTGCCTATATTTCTGACCTGAAAAGTATCACTGTCAACGCTTGATAAAAACTGGCTACGACCTTGTGCCTTGAAAGCAATATTAGGATCAGGACTTATGCCCACTCCAATATTGCCGTTAGAATTAATTCTGATCCTCTCAGTATTATTGGTCTTTAAAACCAAGTCCTGATTGTCTGTTGTTCCAACAAAATTACTAGAACCATTAGTTCCTGAATTTCCTGAAAGATTCCATGATTGTGCATGATTAAGTACACAGATAAGAGTTACTAAAGTTAAAATTAGTTTTTTCATAAATTTTGTATAATTAAGTGTATATATTATTTCCTAAAGTAAAAAAAAGAATGATACGTTGAAGGAATAAGTATGGTTTTTTTTAAAAAATATTAGTAAAAGAAATTTTTCACCAATATTACCTTTAATAAATAAAGGAACATCTTATTAAAAAGTTTATTAATAAGATGTTTATAGAGTATAAAGCTCTACTATTCAATAAAAAATCACGAAAAAACTTTCTATTTCTTCCTTAGGAATTAATAAAATTGAATTTCTAACGGTTATCTTTTCGAGAATTCTTGATTGATGATTGAAGTTTATTTCTAATTGTTTAAAACTTATTACAACTTAGATCTTCAATTTTTTTCAGCTTCATTTGGATGATGTAAGGAATATTGCAATTGTTCTTTATCTAATTGCTTTTCCCAATTAGCAACAACTACAGTCGCTACCGAATTTCCTATAACATTGGTTAAGGCACGGCATTCACTCATAAATTTGTCAATTCCTAAAATCAATGTCATTCCTGCAATCGGAATTTCAGGAACTACTGCTAAAGTGGCTGCTAATGTTACAAAACCGGCTCCGGTTACTCCTGCTGCTCCTTTAGAACTTAGCATAGCTACCAATAGCAACATGATTTGTTTTTCAACAGGAAGATGAATATTTAAGGCCTGGGCAATAAATAAAGATGCTAAAGTCATATAAATATTAGTTCCGTCGAGATTAAAAGAATATCCTGTGGGAACTACCAAACCTACAATAGCTTTTGGGCAGCCTGCTTTTTCCAGTTTTTCCATAATCCCCGGAAGTGCAGATTCAGAAGAGCTTGTCCCTAATACCAAAAGCAGTTCTTCTTTTAAATAATACATCAGTTTGAAGATATTGAAACCATTGTACCAGGCAACCGCTCCTAACACCAACACAACAAAAAGAATAGAGGTGATATAAAACGTACCAACTAAGAATATTAAGTTCAGTACCGAATGAAGTCCGTATTTTCCAATGGTAAATGCCATTGCTCCAAAAGCTCCGATGGGAGCAAGTTTCATCAGTATATGCACAATCTTGAAAATCGGAGTCGATAGATCTTGTAGAAAATCGGTTACTCTCTGGCTTTTTTCTTTTGTTAAAACCAAGGCAATCCCCATTAAAATTGCGACTAAAAGTACCTGTAAAATATTGTCTCCAACCAATGGGCTAAATAATGTTTCAGGAATGATATTCATGATAAACCCAGTCCATGTAGTTTCATGGGCTTTTTGCTGATATTGTGAAACATCTCCGGAAAGAGTAGAAGGATCAATATTTAAACCATGTCCCGGCTGTAAAATATTTCCGACAATTAAACCAATAATTAAAGCTAAGGTTGAAAAGGTGATAAAATAGATCATTGCCTTTACAGCAATTCTCCCCACTTTTTTCAGATCAGTCATGTGGGCAATTCCCAGGGTAAGTGTAATGAAAATTACAGGAGCAATAATCATTTTTACTAATTTGATAAATCCATCTCCCAATGGTTTCATTTTTTCACCAAGCTCAGGATAAAATTTTCCTAAAAGAATTCCTGCTATGATAGCTATAATAACTTGAAAATAAAGCTGCTGATAGATTTTTTTTGTTTTCAAGAGGTTTGTTTTTGTATTTTGAAGGGCGAAAATTAAGAATTTTTATTTGTAAATATGATAAAAGTCATGAAAAGTTTCGGCGGGGCTGAAAGCCCCGCCGAAAAAGAAAGATTTTTTATAATCAATGTTTTTAAGACTAATCAGGATCTATTATATTTCTAATTTTTCGACAATCTGATTGTTCTTATAACAATAAAATTCATACGTAGGCTCCTTATTGAAAGTAAAAACTTTTTCTATATGTACTCTGTCATATTGATTTTTCAGACTCTCATGTTTTTCCTTAAGAAGTTCAGGTAATTCATCAGGTTGTATGACTCTCTCTACTTCAAATCCGTCATCAAAGGTAAACTCTATCGTAAGATCAATGTTTCTCCATGAAATAATGGATTCGCTTTTGTTGTTTTTATGGAGAGTAGATAATGAAATATTATCCTGCTGAATGATTTTATCAGAAGTCCCTACAAGCAGTAGAATACCTGATAAAACCATAGCTCCATAACCTATCTTCTTGAATAGAAATTCACTTAAGTAGGGGAGAATATATTTTACTGTATAGGATGATAAGATCGTGGCAACAGCAATTGTGATTCCTAACCATAATGCGGTTTTGGAATAAAGACCAAGAAAAATATAAATAATAAGTTTAATAAGATGTAGAAAAACTTCATTAGCAGCTCTTGTGGCCACAATTTCTTCCTTTTTAAGCCCGAATCTGAGATAAAAGCGATTGAATAATAAGCCGATTGCTCCTGTTATTCCTGAAATAAATCCTGCAAAAAAGCCGATCACTGCTAATAAAAATTTAGAATAAGGCTTTTGATTTTCTTTCTCTAATTTTTTAGATTTAAATAATTCAGGCAGATTGGCAATAAGGAAAAACGAAACAATTAATTGAAGATAATTTGGATTAACATATTTAATGAGATAGGCTCCCAATAAAACTGCCGGAATTGAAAAAGGCACAAACCAGAAGAAAATATTCCATTGAATATGTTTTTTGAAAACGGAAATTCTGGATGCAGAACTAGTAAAAGTTCCTATTGTTAAAGAAAAAGGAACAACAGAGCTTGGTAACAGCAAATTTAAAATAGGAATGAGGATCAGGCTTGCTCCGCCACCACAAATGGCGCTTATCCAGAAAGCTATTATAGTTCCTAAAAATAAAAGTATGATATTGAAAGTCATGTCAAAAAAATTAAAAATTCTTTAAGTCTGAACCTGATATTCCTTTTTTAGTAATAAGGCGAGATCATGATCTGGCTTTTACTTTTCTTAATGATGACACAAAATTGCAATCCAATTTAGGAGAAACTTTGAATTTAGAATGTTACGGAGAAAATATGATGATCATTTTCAAATGTATAGCCTACTTGCCACTTCTGAAATTTACAAATTTCATTAATGATAGCCAGTCCTAAGCCGCTTCCGTTATTGTCGGAAGAAAATCGTGAAAATCTTTTAAATAAAGACTCGGTATTCAGTTTTTCGGTTCCTGAATTTGAAACTTCAAAAACGTTTTCAGTTAAAATCACAGATATTGAACCGTTTTGAAAAGTATGACGAATGGCATTGATTAGTAAATTATTAATAAGGACCTCGCATAACGCGCTATTTCCAAGCACTTCAATTTTTGGATCGATCGATGAATGCACAGAAAGATTTTTCTGGTTAAAATGTTCCTCAAACATTTCCAGACTTTGGCTTACCAGAACACCAAATTTAATTTTCTCCGAATTATCAAATTGATTATTACCTATTTTCGCTAGTAACAACAGATTTTTATTGATTCTCGAACTGCGTGTTAAAGCTTTATTGATATCCTCCGCAATCAGATATTGCTCTTCCGTCAAGTTTTCATTTTGAAGTAAAATATCAACTTTATGTTTAATAATTGTAAGAGGAGTCTGTAATTCATGAGACGCATTTTCCGTAAACTGCTTTTGAGCCTGATATACGGACACACTGTGTTCTATCAGTTTATTCAGTGATTCATGGAGCTCTTCAAATTCTAAAGTATCTGTTTTTTCAAATTCAACTTGAGGGCGGGTATTCAGATTAAACTTTTTGAGCTTTTCCAAAGTGTTTCTGAACGGTTTCCAAATACTGGAAGATAATTTTCTATTCAGAAATAACAATCCTAAAGCAATGATAATAAAAAAGAAAACAGTAGTTACTGCAATGACAGCAATCGTGGATTGTGATTCTTCAATATTGGTTTGTATTATAAACAGGAACGGTTGATTATTAATATATACGGTCTTTTTTAAGCATCTGTAACGTTCTATTTCGTTTTTCCCGTTGAAGTTTTTTTGTTTGTTGATGGTAAAATATGAATCTTCATGGGGAGCATTAATTGCCACATGTTCTATATTCGTTTCTGGCTGGATATGATTCCAAAGCTTTATGCTTTTATTGAGCTCCTTATCAGAAAGTTTAAGCCGGTTAAACTCATAAGAAGTTTTCTCGGCAACGGTTTTATTGTGTTCGTCCAGCTCGCTTTCCCAGATAGTATTCACTACCCAGTAATAGATAGGAATACTTATCGTAAGGATGATAAGTACATAAATGATAAAGGGCTTTGTGGCTTTGCTTAATAACGGTTTCAAAATAAAGATTTGGGATGCTATAAGTTACAATTTTTAAATATACTGTGTTACATGATGATTAGGAAGTCCATTTATAACCAGTTCCATAGACTGTTTTCAGATAATGATTGCAACCCGCATCGTAAAGTTTCTTCTTCAGATTTTTAATATGGGCATACACGAAATCATGATTATCCAGCATATCGGCAAAGTCACCGGATAAATGCTCTGCAAGCGTACTTTTTGAAATGACCTTATTTTTATTTCCGATAAAATAAATGAGCAGATCAAATTCCTTTTTTGTAAGCTCAATATTCTGATGATTGATAGAAACGGTTTTTGCTAAAACATCGATTTGTAGTTCGTTTTGAATGATAATATTAGAATTATTAAACTGTTTTCTGCGGATAATAGAGTAGATTCTTGCCATTAATTCAGAAAGGTGAAAAGGCTTTGTGAGATAATCATCTGCTCCCATTTGAAGGCCTGTTATTTTATCATCCAATGAATTTTTAGCAGAAACAATAATCACTCCGTCCTGTTTGTTTTCTTTTTTTAAAGCTTCCAGAATAGCAAGGCCATTTCCGTCGGGAAGCATAATATCCAGGATGATGCAGGCGTAGTCAAATGTCTCTATTTTGTTCATGGCTTCATGGAAGGTAGAGGCAAACTCACACAGATAACTTTTTTCAGAAAGATATTCAGCAATACTTTTGGACAATTCTGCTTCGTCTTCAATAATTAAAATTTTCATATTGCTAATGTATTAATTCAATTTGGAAGAAATTTTGAAGAGATAAGTAAATGTAAATTTACTATTCAACACCTACAGAATCATCACCTCGGCCGTCTGCAACCGCATGAATATTTCCGTTTTCATCAATCAGGATCATTTCCGTTCTTCCTATTTGTCCCCATTTTTCCGTTTTGTAGCCAAGTTTTTCTAGTTCTTTAATGGTGGTTTCAGGAAAGTTTTTTTCAAAAGCAATTGTTTCAGGAAGCCACTGATGATGAAATTTTGGAGCATTTACCGAAATATTAGCATTCAATTTAAAATCAATAAGGTTAACAATCGACTGAAAAACAGATGTTGGGATTGTTGTTCCGCCCGGAGTTCCGACAACCATATAGGGTTTTCCATTTTTAAGGATAATCGTTGGTGTCATGGAAGAAAGCATTCTTTTGTTTGGCTGGATCGCATTGGCTTCTCCGCCTACCGCTCCGAACATATTCGGAACACCTGGTTTTACCGAAAAATCGTCCATTTCATTGTTTAGGAAAAACCCGGCACCCGTAACTACAACTTTACTTCCGTACAATCCATTTAAAGTCGTGGTAACTGCAGCCATGTTGCCTTCCTTGTCAATAACAGAAATATGAGTGGTTTCCGTAGATTCTTTGGGTTGTTTTATGATTTTTCCCACTTCAGCACTTGGAGTTGCTTTACTAAAGCTGAAATTTTTCCATCTGTTTTTTAAATACTCATCAGAAGTTAAATAGGAGGTTTTATCCTGAATAAAGTCCGGATCGCCCATATATTCAGCTCTGTCAGCAAAAGCCCTTCTCTCGGCTTCTGTCATGATCTGTACTGCTTGTGTTGAATTTTGCTGATACTTTTCGAGATTTTCGTAACCTGACATTTTCAGCATTTGTGCCAATAAAATTCCACCACTTGAAGGTAGCGGCATAGATATGATTTGAATTCCTTTGTAATCAAACTCTAAGGCTTTTCTTTCGGCAACTTTATAATTCTTTAAATCTTCTGCTGTGATTATTCCGTTTCCTCTTTTCATTTCAGAAACGAGCAGCTGGGCAGTTTTCCCTTCGTAAAAGCCTTTTGTACCTAGTTTTTGTATTAATTTTAAAGTCTCTGCCAATTCTTTCTGTACCAAAAGATCTCCTGCTTTCCAGGGAGTATCTTTTACAAAAACAATGGATGCTTGATTGTATTTCTGAAAATTAGCTTTATGAGAATTCAGTAAATTAGCCTCCTGTTCTGTGATGGCAAATCCTTTTTCTGCAAGATCAATAGCAGGTTGAATAATCTTATCCATGGGAAGCTTACCATATTTTAACGTGGCAAAAAAACCGGCAATACTTCCCGGAATTCCTACGGCTAATCTTCCATTTTGAGATAGGTCTGTGTCGGCTTTACCGGTTTTGTCAAGATACATATCTCTTGATGCCTTTTTAGGGGCTGTTTCACGGTAATCTATCGTGAATTTTTCTCCGTTATTTTTTACTCCGACCAGAAATCCGCCACCACCAATATTTCCTGCCTGAGGATAAACAACAGCTAAGGCATATTGAGTTGCAATAACAGCGTCATACGCATTTCCACCCATTCTCAGAATTTTTGCTCCGGCTTCACTCGCAAGAGGATGAGCTGAAACAACCACTCCTTTATTTTTTACTTTAACCTCTTTTATAATGTTGATATCCGTGTATTGTGCTGAAACAGAGAAAGAAAAAATGATAAATACGATGGCGATCTTTTTCATTTGCAAATTTTATATCCGAATTTACAATTTTGTTTTAAGATAGGGTTGAAAATATTTACTTTTGCTCAAATCAACTAATTATTAAGTAAAATGGAATCCTATACGGAAAGAATACTGATTACAGGTGCTCTGGGACAGATCGGCACCGAACTTACCAACAGGCTTGTTGAAATTCACGGAGCAGATAATGTGGTTGCTTCCGGGCTAGACAGATGGCAAAAAGGAATTACTTCTGCCGGTCATTATGAAAGAATGGATGTTACCAATACTCAATTGGTAAGACAGGTGATTAAAGACTATGAGATCACTACTGTTTATCATTTGGCTTCATTGTTATCAGGAACCTCAGAAAAGCAGCCTATTTTTGCCTGGAAACTGAATCTTGAGCCTCTTCTTCATTTCTGTGAATTGGCGAAAGAAGGACTGATTAAAAAGATCTTCTGGCCAAGTTCTATCGCGGTATTTGGAAAAGGAATTCCCAAAGAAAATGTAGGACAGGATGTGGTATTAAATCCTACGACGGTTTACGGAATCTCTAAAATGGCTGGAGAAAAATGGTGTGAATATTATTTTGATAAGCATGGAGTAGATGTAAGAAGTATCAGATATCCTGGATTGATTTCATGGAAAACTCCCGCAGGTGGAGGAACTACTGACTATGCAGTTGAAATTTTCTATGAAGCTATTGAAGAAGGAAAATATACCAGCTTCATTTCAGAGAATACAGGAATGCCGATGTTGTATATGGATGATGCCATTAATGCTACTCTTAAATTAATGGAAGCTCCGTCAGAAAATCTTACGGTTCGTTCATCTTATAATTTGGGTGGAATGTCATTTACGCCAAAAGAACTGGCAGAAGAAATTAAGAGAGAAATTCCTGAATTTACAATCGATTATAAACCGGATTTCAGACAGCAGATTGCAGATTCTTGGCCGGCTTCAATCGATGATTCTGTAGCGAAAAAAGATTGGGGGCTGACTTATGATTTCGGAATTTCAGAGATGTCAAAAGATATGATTAAGAACCTTAAAGTAAAATTAGGTAAAAATTAATTTATCTAAAGTTTAGGTTTAATTAAAATGCTTTTTAACATCTGATTTGTAATTAATTATAAGTTTTATCTAAAATTAGATTTATATGATATTATTCACTTTTAACATTGTAAATATAGAAGCTTGCCCCAGAAATGGAGCTGAGATTTCCGATGAAGAAAGGTTGAAAATATCAGAGAACAATACAAAAGCGATTCTCAGAATTTTGGATATTCATGATGTTAAAGCAAGTTTTTTTGTAGAGATTTCTATTGCTCAAAAACTTCAGAATTTAATAAAAGCAATTTCATCCCAAGGGCATGAAATTGCTTTTTACAATAAAAATTCTACTCTTCATGAAATTGAAGAAGTAAAGAAATTCACACAAGATTTTTTAGAAAAACAGATCCGCGGAATTCGCCAGAAAGATGTCAAGCTTCCTCAGCAGGATTTGAAATTGTTGGAATTTAATTATGTTTCCAATATTGATAATGCCAATATTCTTTTTCCTTTTAAGCGCCTAAAAAGAAATACGGAAATCATAGAGGAGGAAGGATTGAGTATTGTTCCGGAAAGCATCTCTCCGTACAGTCAGTTGCCTTACAATGATTTTGTATTTCAGATCCTGCCAATGAAATATTATCGGAATATGGTTTTTGAAACCCTGAAGAATGATGACTTTGTTTTAATTTATCTTAATTCCTGGCAGTTTACAGACTTTAGTAAATACCAGTTCGATATTCCGTTCTTCAGAAGGTTGAATTCGGGCAAAAAAATGGAGGACAAATTAGATGCCCTCCTTAGCTGGATTAACGAGAAGGAGATGGCTACTTCACGTATGAAAGATTATATTTTTTAATTTTATTTTACCACAGATTTCACTGATTTACACGGATGTTTATGTTAATTAGTGAAAAGATTTCTGGAAACTATTTAAAGCCAAAATCATTTCTCACTTATTCTAAAGATCAAACAGATTTTGAACAACAAAAATTATGCGCAAACATCTGTGTAAATCAGTGAAATCTGTGGGATAAAAGATTAAGCCAATTCAAAAAGCGTGATTTCCGGCAAAACACCGACTCTTCCCGGATATCCTAATACGCCGAAACCTCTGTTTACATAAAGCATTTTTCCTTCACTTTCATATAAATCGGCCCACTTTGGATATTTATACTGAACAGGAGACCATTTCACGTTTTTTAAATCCAGTCCGAACTGCATACCGTGTGTGTGCCCGGAAAGTGTTAAGTGGATGTTATTAGGATGTTTTTTTACGACATAATCGAAATGGGTAGGATCGTGGCTCATTAAAATCTTTGTTGCTGATTCAGGAACGTCTTTTAAAGCATCATCCAGTCTTCCAAACTGTGGGAATGGTTTTAATCCCCAGTTTTCAACACCTAAGATATATAGCTTCTCACCATTCTTTTCAATAATTCTGTGTTCATTCCGAAGCATGTCGAAACCGGCCTGTCTTTCGTAATCGATGAGTGTTTCCAGGTTTTGTTTTTTAGCATCCGCAGATTTCCAGTCTACATAATCACCATAATCATGATTTCCCAATACGGCAAACTTACCATCTTTCGCCTTGATTTTAGAAAATAACGGAATGAAAGGCTTGAATTCATCGGCAACATTGTTCACCATATCTCCGGTGAACAAGACCAGGTCAGGATTTTGTTCGTTAATTAAGTTAATAGCATGTTCCAGTTTACTGGGATCGGAAAAACTTCCACTGTGAACGTCTGAAATCTGTACAATTTTATAACCTTTAAAGCTCTTAGGAAGATTGGTGAAATTTATTCTTACCCTCCTTACTTTATGGCGGTATTTTCCAAAGGTAATACCATCAATAAATAAAGCGGATAATACACCACCTAATCCTAATCCTGCCAAGCTTAAAAATTTTCTTCTTTCGGGAAAGAAGTTTTCATTTGTAGACTGTGTTAAGCCTATTAAATAACCTCCGGTTCTGAAAATATCGTCAATCAATAGAAACAGAACAATAAAAATTTTAGGAAGAATAAAAACTAAAAATAAAGAGATCGTAACCTGAGCTCTTGCGGTACTTCTGTCGGCTCTGCTAAAGTGAGTGACTTCATAGGCGAAAATACCGTAAATAATTAAGGAAACTGCCCAATAACCGGTTCTTATCCAAAAGTTATCGGTCAGTGTTCTTATTGCCTGATAAATGTATATTTCCAGGAATAAAAAAATAGCGGCAATAATTAAAAAATTTCTCTGCATAATTAAATGTAAAAAAGCACAAAGAATAGTTTCCCTGTGCTTTTTATATTTTAAATTGAAATAATATTAAGGAAATCTATAAACGATAGCATTGATGTTCATTCCGGCACCTACCGAAGTCATCACAATGTTACCTTTTTCTTTAAACGTTTGACCCTCCATTTTTCCTTTAATTATTAAATCATACATGGTAGGAATTGTTGCAACAGACGAGTTTCCAAAATCCTGGATCGTCATTGGAGAGATGGAATGATCGTAATCTTTCACATTATAAAGCTTGTGAAGCCTCTCGATCATTGCGTAATCCATTTTAGCGTTGGCTTGATGAATTAAAATTTTGTTGATATCTTCAAGGGAAAGACCTGCGTCTTCAATAGTTTCTTTAATAGCTGCCGGAACATTTTTAAGAGCGTACTCATAAATTTTTCTTCCCTGCATTCTTACAAATAAACGGGTTTGGTCTGCGTCTTTATTGATAGAAGGTCCGTTTGCTAAATAATCAAGCTCGATACCATTGTCGCAGATGGTGTTGTGGGCAATAATTCCTACATTTTCCTCATCGGTAGCTTTTACCACAACCGCTCCGGCTCCGTCTGCGAAGATCATCCTGTTTCTGTCGGATGGATCGGTTACTCTGCTTAGAGTTTCACCTCCTATTACCAGAATAGTTTTTGCTGATCCGGCTTTAATCAATGTGTTAGCTAAAATCATTCCTTCTACCCATCCTGGGCATCCGAAAAGCATATCATAAGTGACGCACTTTCTGTTTTTAATGCCTAGTTTGTTTTTTACTCTTGCGGCCATTGTTGGCATGAAGTCAGCGTATCCGTTTACGGTAACTTCCCCGAAATTACTCGCGTAGATAATATAATCTAGCTCTTCCTGATCTATTTTTGCGTCTGCAATAGCGATCTTTGCAGCTTCATACCCGATTTGTGAATTTGAAAGATCATCTTCTATGAATCTCCTGTTTTCTATTTCTGTAATTTCTACAAATTTCGCAATAGTTTCTTCAACAGGTTTGTCAATCTTCACCCCGTCTTCTGTATAAAACTCTGAATCTAGAAAATAATCTCTTCCAATTATTCTGCTGGGAAGATAAGATCCAGAACCAATAATGATCGTATTAGGCATTCGTTTATATGATTTTTTTTAAAGACGCAAAGTTAATAATTAATATTAATAACGGAGAATTAAAAATATTATTAAATTTGCAAAAATTGTACTTTACAATCTATGAAAAACAATTCGTCCTTAAAAGGCTTACTTATTGCAGTTGTGGTGTTTATCATTGCCTTTGGGATCTACTTCCTTTTTTTAGCAAAGAAGAATTATTATGTGGTAGACAATCCTACGCCCAATACTTATTATTACAAAATCAATAACGGTTCTGAAGGAATTGTTGCTGCAGGACAGTTAGTGCATGTGGATTTGAATAAAGGGAAAAATTCGATTAAAGTTTTCGATCAAAATAAAAAATTACTCTACGATTCTGCATTTGAAGTAAATAAAATCCGTGGTTTAATTAATATTGCCCATCAGGATTATTATGTGAATGATCAATATTATGGATACAATCTTAAAAAAGATTCATTACTTTTGGCTCTTGATAAAACGATGATCGACGGAAAGGCATATTATGGTGGAGCAAGACGCTTCAATAAACTGTATACCGAAGATTTTTATTATAATGTAGATGAAGATTATGATAAAATTATCAAAAACATTCAGCAGGTAGAATCCAGATCGAAAATTTTCAGAAAACAGGATTACCTTAATTATTATAACGAATATTACAAGTTTTAAGTTTTGACAAAAGATATCAACCAAGTAACTCCCTACAATTCTGAGGCTACAAAGAAAAGCCAGGTAGAGGACATGTTCGACAATATTGCTCCGAAATACGATCTTCTGAATCGTGTTTTATCTCTGAAAATTGATGTTTTATGGAGAAATACTTTAGTGAAATGGATGAAAAATGATCATCCTCAAGAAGTGCTGGATGTGGCTACAGGAACGGGAGATTTAGCAATTACAATTGAAAAAGGAACAGGTTCCAAAGTAATTGGTTTAGATTTATCGCAACAAATGTTAAATGTTGGCGTTATTAAAATAAAAAAACTTAATTTAGACGGCAAAATTTCCATGCAAAAGGGAGATGCGGAAAATTTACCTTTCGAGGACAATAGATTCGATGCTGTTTCCGTTGCATTTGGAGTAAGGAATTTTGAGAACCTTACCAAAGGGTTAGCAGAATTAAGAAGAGTAGTTAAAGATAACAAGAGTGTTTATATACTGGAGTTTTCAAAGGTTGAGGGGTTCTTAGGGCCATTATATATGTTTTACTTCAAAAATATATTACCTGCTATAGGCAGACTGGTTTCAAAAGATAATAGGGCATATACATATCTTCCGGATTCTGTAAATGCTTTTCCTTTCGGGGAAAAGATGAGACAAATTCTTTTAGATACAGGATTTAAAAAAGTTGAATATAAAAAACTAAGTTTAGGTATAGCCACAATTTATAAAGCAACAAAGTAACCTATGAATAAATTTTTATTAAGAGCACTGGTTTTAGCGTCAGTAAATATCGCCGTTTTGGCAAATGCACAATTCTTCAGAACCCGAAACAGAATGGATAAGCTGGAAGACTTTGATGAGCAAAAGTTCAGTTGGGGATTTTATTTGAATGGCAATATGCTGGATTACCGTATAGTACTTAATCCAAGATACGGTACTTATGGCAACCAGAATCTTGTTTCTTCCAAAGAAAGTACAAGTTTTGGAGCTGGTCTTATCGCAAAATGGAGACTTAATGATTATTTAGATCTAAGAATGGAACCAGGGTTACAGTTTGCTCAAAGAAAATTAACATTCAATACTCAGACTAATGACCAATATCAAAATGGTACATTAACGAATGATCCTTTTATCCCAATGGCTCTTTCTGATAAGGATCGAAACAGAGAAGTTAAATCTACTTTAGTTGATGTTCCTGTATTATTAGAACTTCACGGACACAGATGGTACAACTCAAGGCCTTATGTTGCTGCAGGGGTAAATTATGTAGTAAACCTACAGTCTAATTCGAACTCTACAGATGATAATATGCAGCAGGTTTTCAGATCTACAACACATAACTTTGCTTGGTCTGCTGAGATGGGTATTCAGTTCTACTTTAATAAATTTAAATTGACACCAGCAATCAGAGGAACTTTCTTCATGAATAATGAAATGGTTGCAGATAATGCAACGACTCCTCCATATTGGGCATCAGCTATATCTACTTTACAGACAAGAGCAATCATGTTTGTATTGAAGTTTGAATAAAAAATATTTAAAATAAATATTGAGGAGATACGCTTTGTGTCTCCTTTTTTTGTCTTAAACTCAAAATATAGAGACTTTTATTTTTGTTAATATTAATATTTTGCTATTTTTGCTATTAGTTAGAATATACAAAACCTGAAATGCTTCAAGAGTTAGAAACCAATTTTTCAGAATTAGAAAAAAAGATTATGAATTTGCAGAAGAATTATAATAATCTTACTGAAAAATTATCGGAACTAAGCGTTGAAAATAAAGAACTGCAGAGGAAATATGATGAAGAAAGAAAAAAAAATCAGGTATTAGCAGAAGAACAAAAAAATATAAAGCTCTATTCGGCAATATCAGGAAATCCTGAACACAATAGATTAATGAAAAACCATATCAACAGATTGGTAAAAGAAATTGATTTCTGTATTGCACAGCTTCAAAACAGTGGATTATAATGGAGGTAAGGAGAATAACCATAAACATTGCAGGAAGAGTGTATCCGCTGAATGTACCCGCAGCAGAGGAGGAAACTTTGCGTAAAGTGGGGAAGCAGATAGAGAATATGATTAAAGATTTTGAACAAAATTTCGATGTAAGAGACAAACAGGATGCTTTGGCAATGTGTGCCCTAAAATTGGGAACCAATGCGGAAGTAGTGTCTATGAACTACGAAAAAAATATAACTTCTACCAACGAAAGATTAAGCAAAATTAATCAATCGCTGAATGAAATTGGAAAATAATTTTTCCAAACGACTGCCTACAATAATTCTAACACATTAAAGGTAAACTCAACGCTAAACAATTACCGAACAAATGTCCGTTGAATGGCGCGCCGGTTCGTCCGGATTACAGACAATGGAAATCAGTTCAAATCGTGTTGATTAGGAGTTTACTCTCAATCTCTGAATTATTGTAGGCTTTTTTATTTTATGAAATATGACAATTAAAACTCGATATATATGACAACAACCGCTATTATTATAGGCGTGATTTGCTTAGTAATAGGTGCAGTGATAGGAATAGTTTTTTCCAAAAGCTCATTAAATACTAAAGCAAAATTTATCATAGATGATGCAAAGAAAAATGCCGAAAACCTTATAGAAAAAGCTAATGTACAAGCTGAATCCATAAAGAAAGAAAAGAACCTTCAGGCTAAAGAAAAGTTCTTGGAACTGAAGTCTCAGCATGACGCTGATATTCAAGTTCGTGAAAAGAAAATGCAGGAGATTGAAAAAAGAATTAAAGACAAAGAAAACAAGCTGAATGATGAGCTAAGCAAGACAGGAAAACTTGAAAAAGATCTGGATAAGCAGATTGCTGATTATTCTAAAAAAACAGAGATTTTAGAAAGAAAACAACAGGAACTGGATACAGCAACTGCCAAAAAAGTAGAGATTCTTGAAAAAATTGCGAACTATACAGCAGATGAAGCTAAAGCAGAATTGGTAGAAACCATGAGAGCTGAAGCGAAAACGAGAGCTCAGGCACATGTTCAGAGCATCATGGAAGAAGCTCAGTTGAATGCTAAAAGCGAAGCAAGAAAAATTGTTATCCAGACTATTCAGAGAATCGGAACAGAGCAGGCTATCGAAAACTCGGTATCTGTTTTCAATATCGAATCAGATGAAGTAAAAGGTAGAATTATCGGTAGAGAAGGTAGAAACATCCGTGCTTTGGAAGCCGTAACAGGCGTAGAAATTATTGTAGATGATACTCCTGAAGCTATTCTTCTTTCATGTTTTGACCCGGTAAGAAGAGAAATTGCAAGATTATCACTTCATAGATTGGTTACAGATGGCAGAATTCACCCTGCAAGAATTGAAGAAGTGGTGGAGAAAACCAAAAAACAAATTGAAGAAGAGATTATAGAAGTAGGTAAGAGAACGATTATTGATTTAGGTATTCACGGATTACACCCGGAATTGATCAAGATCGTTGGTAGAATGAAATACCGTTCTTCTTATGGTCAGAACTTATTACAGCACTCGAGAGAAGTTGCAAATATTGCTGCAACGATGGCTGCTGAATTGGGTTTAAATGTAAAATTAGCTAAAAGAGCAGGTCTATTGCACGATATTGGTAAAGTTCCTGAGCAGGAGTCTGAACTTCCTCACGCTTTATTAGGAATGCAATGGGCAGAAAAATATGGTGAAAATGCTGAAGTGGTAAATGCAATCGGAGCTCACCACGATGAAGTTGAAATGACTTCTTTATTGTCGCCGATCATTCAGGTAGCCGATGCTATTTCTGGAGCGAGACCGGGAGCAAGACGCCAGGTGTTGGAATCTTATATCCAGAGATTGAAAGACCTTGAATCTGCAGCACTAAGCTTTGATGGGGTTTCATCAGCATACGCTATTCAGGCAGGTAGAGAATTGAGAGTGATGGTAGAAAGCGGAAAAGTAAATGATGAAGTCGCTTCTCAATTATCTTATGACATTTCAGAAAAAATCCAGAACGAATTGACGTATCCTGGACAGGTAAAAGTAACAGTAATCAGAGAAACGAGAGCTGTGAATATTGCAAGATAATAATCTAAAAAAGATATTATATAAAAACCTTTCAAGAAATTGAAAGGTTTTTTATTTTTAACGAAATTTATAAACTTAATATGCAAGAGCTTTCTTTGTCTTCAAAATTAAAGTACATCTTTTCTATTCCTGTGATTATTGCTGCTTTAGGCTACTTTGTAGATATCTACGACCTGCTTTTATTTGGAATTGTAAGAATTCCGAGTCTTAAAGCTTTAGGACTGAATCCGGATGTTGACGGAACCTTTATCCTTAACTGTCAGATGGTAGGTTTGCTTCTGGGAGGAATTTTCTGGGGAATTTTCGGAGATAAAAAAGGAAGACTGTCAGTTTTATTCGGATCAATTTTAGTGTATTCCTTGGCTAATATTGCCTGTGGATTTTTGCCTTATTTTCCAAAAGAGCATTTAGTCTATCAATATGCGGCTTTAAGGTTTATAGCAGGGATTGGGTTAGCCGGAGAGTTGGGAGCAGGAATTACATTGGTTTCTGAGAGTTTGCCAAAGAATTTAAGAGCAATCGGAACCTCTGTCGTGGCTGGTTTTGGATTAATGGGCGCTGTAGTGGCACAATTAACTGTAGAATTAGCTGGAGGTTGGAATATATCTTATATCATTGGAGGGATTTTAGGAATTCTGCTTTTGTTTTTAAGGATAAGTGTTTCCGAATCAGGGATTTATAAAAATATGGAACATGCATCTGTCTCTAAGGGAAATTTTCTTTCCTTTTTTACAAATAAAGATCGGCTGATACGATATTTGAAATGTGTTGCCGTAGGATTGCCAACATGGTATTGTATAGGGATTTTAGCGGTTTTAGCCAATCAGTTTGCTCCTGAATTGGGTATTAAAGATCTCAACCCCGGAAAAGCAATTATGTGGGCTTATGTGGGGATTTCTGCCGGTGATTTGATGAGCGGTTTTATTTCTCATGCGTTGAAGTCCAGAAAAATGGCTATTTTCTATATGCTGGTATTTACAATTATTGGTGTGGCCATCATGCTTTTCGGAAATACAAATACAGAAACAAAATATTATATTTTCTGTGTCTGGCTAGGATTAGGAACAGGGTATTGGGCCATGTTTGTAACGCTGGCTGCTGAGCAATTCGGAACCAATATAAGAAATACAGCAACGACTACAGTCCCCAATATGGTTCGAGGGCTAGTTCCTGTCATGATTTTTATTTTTGATTTTTTTAAGAAAGATTTTTCAGTGATTATGAGTGCTGCCATCTTAGGAATCATTGTATTTGGACTCGCTTTTTATTCCTCATTGACGATCTCAGAAACCCATGGGAAAGATTTGGAATTTACGGAATAATTAATATGTTTAAGAAATATCAAATGGGTATTGTCCTTTATTGATGTAATAAATACAGATAAATAGGCATATTATAAAATTTAATATTAAATTATGCTTCGGGTAATTAATATTTGTTTAACTTTATAAAACAATAAACTATAAATAGTACAAACTTTAAAACTAAATTACGATGCAAAACAACATTTTAAAAAACGCGAAGAAATTACAAAAACAAGATCTTAAAAACATTATGGGAGGAGTAAGCGGTAATCCGGATTTATCTCTTTGCGGATGCGATTGTGCAGGAGCTGTAACAGGACCAAAATATTGCGGTCAATACATTGCTTGTCCACAGGTTTATACTTGTAATCAGTCAGCGGTATAAGAAATTATTTCAACTAGAAATAAACATTTCCACATTTAATACGCAAAAGCCTTTTGAATTTCAAAAGGCTTTTGTAATTTATAGATTTAATTGTTTCAAGTAAAGTGAAGAATCATTAAAATCGTTTTGATGTTATAGAGTTCCTGAAAACCTTAGTTAAAATTCAAAACAACAAAAAGACTTCCTATACTTATAAAGCCCCAAAGAAAAATGGCTAAAATCAATGGTTTAAAACCTATTAATTTTAAAGTTTGGATAGACAGAGTAGAACCTATCAAAAATAAAGTCAGATTTAATCCTGATTTAGCGATTAGTGTAATTCCCGAACTTAGCTTATCAAAAAAAGGGAAGTAGGTATTTAATAAAATAGCCAGAATAAAATACCCGATAAACCACGGAATTTTAATTTTGGATTCTTTATTCTTAAAAATAACCATCGTGACCAAAGAAACTGGAATAATCCATAAAGCTCTGGCTAATTTTACGGTGGTTGCAATTTTTAAAGCTTCATTTCCATATTTACTTGCTGCTCCAACTACAGAGCTGGTATCATGAATCCCAACAGCGCACCATAAGCCAAATTGTTCTTGGGTAAGGTTTAAGAGGTGCCCAATCGAAGGGTAAATAAATAATGCAATGGAATTCAGAGTAAAAATGATGGCTAAAGCCAATGAAATCTGTTTTGCATTGGGTTTAATAATCGGAGAAGTAGCTGCAATTGCACTTCCGCCGCAGATTGCTGTTCCTACTGAAATCAGATAGGATAAAGGTCTTTCCAACTTGAGGGTTTTTCCAATAAAATATCCTAAGAACATTACAGTGAAAATACTGATAACTGTTAATATAAATCCTGATTTTCCAGCCTCTAATGCTTCATTCAGCTTTAACCCGAAACCTAATCCGACAATTGAAATCTGTAATAATAAATGTATATACTGATGTAAGCTTTTCTCAAAAGGATTTCCTATACCAACGGCTAAAATAAAACCCAAAAGTAATGCAACAGGGGAAGAAATGACCGGAGTTAAACAGATTACTGCCCATACAATGAAAATAAGCTTTTTAGATTTTTCATTCAGATTGAAATCTTTCATTTTGTAATATTTAAATTAATGGTTCAAAATTCCATAAATTAATATTACAAATTGAATTGTATTTTGTTATATTAGATAACTTTAAGTTATAAATAAAATGATGTTTGAAGTCAGAGCTGAGTGGTAAATTTTAAGAAAATTCTGATTAATTCGGACTGCTCACCTTTTGGAAGAATAAAATGAAAATTTCTTTCAATACTAAAGTTTTTAATATCAATAATGCTGAGTTGATTGTTTTTTAGTTCATTTAAAACTGTGCTTATAGAAAGAAAAGCTAAAGAATTTGAATATAAAAGGTAGTTTTTTATACTTTCGCTGCTTCCCAATTGCATTACGATATTCAATTCATCAAGGGAAATTCCTTTTTCTTTCAGACGATTCTGAATGAATTCCAAAGAACCTGAACCGGGCTCTCTGAAAACTAATTCCATATGGTATAAATCTTTGATATTTAATGTTTTATTGGCTAATGAATGATTGGCTTTGGCAATCAAAACAATTTCATCAGCTTTAAATATTTGATAATCAAAATAATTCGATTGAGACTCTCCTTCGATGATTCCCAGATCAATTTTTCCCTCCTTTAAAAGCTCAGAAATAATTTCCGTATTGTGCGTAATCAGTTCAATTTTAATGTCTTTGTAATATGAATTGAACTTGGCTAAAATCTCCGGTAAGATATACTGAGCTACAGTGGTGCTTGCTCCAATAATCAGCTTTCCTTTATGTTGCTGGTTCACCTGATTGATTTCAAATTCCAGATCACGATATATATTTCTGATTTTTTCAGCATATTCAAATAGAATTTGACCACTTTGTGTCAGTTGAATACTGGTACCTTTTCTGTCAAATAATTTGGTATTCAGCTGATTTTCGATTTCTTTAATATGTTTGGTTACGGCAGGCTGGGAAATATTCAGCTCTTCCGAAGCCTTTGTAAAGCTTGATCGGGAAGCTACGGTGTGAAAAACTTTTAATCTGTAATCAAACATAATTTAAAGGTAAGAAATAAAGACCAATCTTATAAATCAGAAAAGTCTTTATCAGTAAGATTATCAAATCTTCTGTTTTTGGCTTCTCCAATTTTTTGTTTCGTATAAATACTGTTGTTTCCAGAGAATAAATAAGAGACAACGCAGGCAATAGCGACATAGATTCCACACTCGGCTCCGAATAACTCAATTCCCATCAGCATACAGGCAAGTGGAGTATTGGTCGCCCCTGCAAAAACAGCCACAAATCCCATTCCTGCCAACAAACCAAACGGAAGCGGAATGAATAATGATAAAGCACTTCCCAAAGTAGCCCCAATAAAGAATAACGGGGTTACTTCTCCTCCTTTAAAACCTGCAGAAAGCGTAACGATAGTAAATATCATTTTTAAAGCAAAATCATAAAATGGAAGTTGCTTTTCAAAAGATTCTACTATCGTTGGAATTCCCAAACCGATATATCTTGTAGTTCCTATTGCAAAAACTGCGAAAGCAACGATGATTCCGCCAATAACAGGCCGAAACGGGGGATATTTAATGTTAGATTTAAAAACCGAACTAGCCCAATGAATCATTCTGCTGAAAGTGGCAGAACAGATTCCAAAAATAATTCCTGCCAGAATAGCATATAAAATGGGGAGAAATTCAAGTTTGGGAATAAGATCTATATTATAGTGGGTGTGTTTTACATTCCATAGATTTGTTACCCAGTCCGCTAAAATTGCACATGCAAATGCGGGAAAAAGAGCATTATAACGAATTCTTCCGATCAAAAAAACTTCAAGTCCGAAAACTGCTCCTGCTAAAGGAGTTCCAAAGACGGATCCAAAACCTGCAGCGATTGCAGAAATAATTAAAATCTTTCGTTCGTTTTTGTCGAGCTTAAATGGTTTAGTGAATTGATCAGCAATTGCGCCTGCCATTTGAAGTGCAGTTCCTTCACGGCCTGCAGAACCTCCGAAAAAGTGAGTGATTATTGTTCCCAAGTATACAAAAGGAGCCATTTTAAACGGAATAGTCTCTTTTGGAGCATGTATGTTTTCAAGTAATAAATTATTGCCTGCTTCCACATCTTTTCCGAAATAATAATATAAAAGTCCCACCAAAAATCCCGCCACAGGAAGAAATGCAATCAGCCATATATGATTTTCCCTGAAGTTAGTTGCCCATTCTAACGACTGTAAAAATCCGGCTGAAGCAGTTCCTACCAATGCACCAATGATAAGACTTATACACAGCCATTTCAAAATATAGGGTAAAGCCGGAAATTTTCTGAAAAAAAAGTAAAGTTGAAATTTTGTTTTACTGCTGAATGTTCGTTGATTTTTTGACATAACTTTCCTGATCGAATTACTGTTAATAATCTTTTAATCAGGCGTCATCAGCTTCTGAAAAGCGGTTGGGTAAGGAAGAACACCATTTCCTTTTTCTGTTACAAAGATAAAATTTATTTTAAAAAGAAACCATGTTCCGAGATATACTTTTTACTGATTTTTATACTTTCAAAAATATCTTTATCACTGGAATCCTGCTCCAGAAACCAATATTTCAACCCTGCTTTTTCTTTAGCTTCGAAAATCCTTTTAAAATCAATAGTTCCGTTTCCGATTTCTGCAAAATCTTTTGTTTCTGCCTTCATGTCTTTCACATGCCATAATGGAAATCTCTTTGGGTATTTTTCAAAGTAGAATAACGGATCAAGGCCTGCTTTTGAAATCCAGTAAAGATCCAATTCCATTTTAACTAAATCTGAGGAGGTATTTTCCAGGATAAAGTCATAAAAAGTATGTTGTTCATCCTTCTTGAGAAATTCAAAATCATGGTTGTGGTAGGCTAGTTGAATTCCGTTTTGTTTAGTAATTTGCCCGGCTTTTTCAAGAGTTTCAGGGAGTTTCTGATAATTTTCTAATGTTCTTTCTGCTTCAGGAAGATAGGAGCAAACGGCAAATTCAGAGCCGATAGTATTCAAATCGTCCAATGTTTTATTCCAGTTTTTCAGAAGAGTTCCGTCTTCATGATCTGTAATTCCGGTTCTGTGGTGTGAACTGATGACTTTTAATCCGTTGTCAGATAATATTTTCTTAAATTCAACAGCTGTTTTTCCGAAAAAAGTTCCGTCGTATCCATAGATTTCAAATTCTGTAAAACCTAATGCGGCTAGTTTCTCAAAAGTTTTTTCCATATCGTTAGAAATGAAATCACGAACGGTGTACAATTGAATTGCCAATGATTTTTTACTCATATTTAATTTAGAAACTCCACAAGAATACAATCCTAAAAATCCCAATGCAGAAAGCTGAATGAACCTTTTTCTTTGCATTATAGAAATGGCTTCATTTCGTCTTCGATCTGTGCTCTTAGCTCCATGAGACGTTTTGCATACTGCTCTTTTTGTTTTTCCTCTTCAGTTTCCGGAATCCATTTGGGAACAGGAAGTTTTTTGCCGTTTTCGTCAACGGCAACAAAAACAATGATGCAATGTGTTTTTTTATCGAAATTGGGCTGCTTCAGATTTCTGGAAAATACATTGATTGAAATATGCATACTGGATGAACCGGTATAAATTACCTGGGCTTCCACTTTTACAATTTCCCCGATTTTAATGGGTTCATAGAAACGGATTCCTCCTACATAAACCGTTACAGAATAATTACCACTCCATGTTGTTGCACATGCATAGCCAGCCTGGTCTATCCATTTCATCACACTTCCTCCATGTACCTTTCCTCCGTAGTTGACATCTGAAGGCTCTGAAATAAATTGAAAAGTTATTGGTTTGTTATCCATTTCCACTAAAAATTTGATTGAATAAAGGTATTTAATAATTTTCAAAATTATAGATTAAATCCTACTTTTGAAACGGGAAAGTGAAATGAAGACGAATTTTAATCAACAATAGACCTAAATTAATAATGAAAAAAGTATTTTATCTCAATACGTGTGATACCTGCAGAAAAATTTTAGCACAATTCGACCTTGCAGACTGGGAACTTCGTGAAATCAAAAAAGAACCGATTACGAAAGAAGAGTTAGAAGAAATGCATAAAAAAACAAAGTCTTACGAGGCATTATTCAGCAAAAAATCTACTCAGATTAAGTTGAGAGGGTTAGATGTGAAATCTTTAACAGAAAAGGATTTTAAAGAATTGTTATTGGATCATTATACCTTTTTGAAAAGACCTGTTTTCCTTACTGATAAAGAAATTTTCGTAGGGAATGATAAAAATAATGTGGCGGCTTTGCAGGAGTTTTTTGGAGTCACTGAATAATTTTAAAAATATAAGCTCTTAGATGAAATGTTTAAGAGCTTATATTTTGTCTCTTTTGTATAGGGTAGCTTTTTTTAATCCATGGTTATTCACAGTGATTAGAGTGGGATTGGTTTCCCAGTTTGGGAAATTTTCATAAAGCTTGTCAGTCAATTTTTCAATTCCGGAAATATTTTCATCATTGAATTCATAGTGTTTTTTGTCAGTTATGATTTCTATTCCGGTTTGATGTTGCCTATGAAGAACAGGAATACTGAATGAATTTACTTCTATAATTTCATCCCATTTTATAAATTCGTTTTTCGTATAAAATCCGTCATTTTTATATTGAAAATCACCATCTCTGAAATGTAATTCATTCATTTCTTTTTCAACAGATTCGTAATCTTCTTTGATGTCTGATGTGTATAATTTTGCACCGGCAAAAGAAATAATAATAAGACATGTAAGGATGATAATGTAAGTTATTCCTGTACTGTTAAAGACAGGATAATTATAGAAAACGAATATCAGAACTAAAGAAACTATAAAGATTAATATTTTCATTAATAATTATTTATAATAAATATAGAATTAATGTTTAATAAAAAAACCGCAGAGCAAACTGCGGTTTTCTATTTAATTTATATTCAGTTACACAAAAGGAGCTTTCACCACTTTTGCAGGAATATTTTTGTTTCTTACCTGAATGAAGATTTCAGAACCTAATTTGAAGTGAGGTTTGTCCACATACGCAAGACCTAAACCTATTTTTTTCATTGGAGACTGGGTTCCTGAAGTTACTTTTCCAATCACGTTACCTTCAGCATCTACAACAGGGTAGTCGTGTCTTGGAACTCCTTTGTCAGTTAATTCAAAACCAACTAATTTTCTCGTTACTCCTTCTTCTTTCTGTTTTGCAAAAGTTTCTTTAGATACGAAATCTTTATCGAATTTAGTGATCCATCCTAAACCTGCTTCAATTGGAGAAGTAGTATCGTCGATATCGTTTCCGTAAAGGCAGAATCCTTTTTCAAGTCTCAAAGTATCTCTTGCAGCCAATCCGCAAGGAACAATCCCTTCTTCAGTTCCGGCTTCAATAATCGCATCCCAAAGTTTTTCCGCAGCATCATTATTGAAATAAATTTCGAAACCACCGCTTCCTGTATATCCTGTATTGGAAATGATTACATTATCAACTCCGACTACAGCACCAACTGTGAAATGATAGTAAGGAATCTCAGAAAGATTTGTTTCTGTCAGTTTTTGAAGAATTTCAGTAGCTTTCGGACCCTGAACTGCTAATAAAGACATATCGTCTGAAGCATTGGTCATTTTTGCTCCGAAAGTATTGTATTTTGAAATGTGATTCCAGTCTTTATCGATGTTAGAAGCATTGACAACCACAAAATATTTGTCATCTTCCATTTTATAAACGATAAGATCATCCACGATTCCTCCGTTTTCATTAGGAAGACAAGAATATTGAGCTTTTCCGTTTTCAAGAGCATCTACATTATTGGTGGTTACGAACTGCAAAAGATCTTTTGAACCAGGACCCTCGATGAAAAATTGCCCCATGTGAGAAACATCAAACAATCCTGCTTTTTCTCTTACTGCAAAATGTTCTTCCGTTACTCCGGAATATTGTACAGGCATTTCAAAACCTGCAAAAGGTACGATTTTAGCTCCTAAAGAAACGTGTTTGTCGTACAATGCTGTTTTCTTCATATTTAATTTCTATTTCTTTATTTTAAAACTATTAAAGGTCTCATTAAAAAGACTCATATAATTTCCGTTCCAGTATTTTTCGCCGCAATTTATAGCAATGAGATATATTTCTTTATCCTTCTGAAAAACTCGGGTAATCCAGAACAGCTTTTCTTTCGGGTCAAAATATTCATAAAAATATTCAGTATATCCTTTTTTGCTTTTGTTGCTTTTTACTTTATTTTCGTCTTCGGAAGATTTGTAAAGAGCCAGGATGAATTTTTTTATTTCAGTAGAGGGTAGGTCTAAATCATGATACTCTGAAATGGTAACCGCTCCGATCTGGTTGGTCGGGAAAATATTGACAATATCGGTCTCGTTCATGGCTACCCATCCTTCAGGGTAATTGATACTGTAATTGTTATTTTCAAATGTTTGTTTCTTTTGGGCAGATAAAAAATACCCCAAGAATAACAAGATAATGAATAGTGAATGTCTGATCATCATTAAAAATGATATTTATATTCTTCTAAAATAATTTTAAACCATTCTGTGAAAGTCTCTGGTTTTTCTGCGATTTCCTTATCCAGATCATCCATAGAAATATACCTTACTTCTTCCACTTCTTTTCTATTGAGGTCAAATTCTGCATTATAAAAGCCAGTGAAAACATGATCTAGTTCATGTTCCCATAAATTTCCTCCTACATCTGCTTTGTAAATAAAATGGAATTTTTCGGAAAGGTCTGTTTCTATTCCAAGTTCTTCCTTCAGTCTTCTCTTTGCTCCTTCCAGGTAAGTTTCTCCGATTCTGGGGTGTGAACACACTGCATTCGTCCATTGGTTGGGAGAATGATATTTCTCGGATGCTCTTTTCTGCAAAAGCATTTCACCTTTATCATTGAATAAAAATACGGAGAAAGCCCGATGTAAAAGACCATTAATATGGGCTTGCTGTTTTTCCATCAATCCTAAAATTTGGTCATCAGGATTTACTAAAACTACCAATTCTTCCATTTCTACAAATGTAAGTGTAATAAATGTATTTTGGAAATTTTTGTGAAAACATCATAGATTTTGGAATATAAGAGGATAGGATTAAAATAATCATCTATTTAAACTCTTACCTATGCGAATAAAAAACATCGACAGCGCTACAAATAAAAGCAGAACCCAAAAGGAATTAATGAAAACCTGGAAATAACCAAGATGTATCACATTTATAAAAGGATAAGGATAAAAGTCTGAAAAATATCCTCTGATTAATATATAAAAAAGATAAAGCAAAGGATAAATTGCCCAATAAGGAATTTGCTTATAGGTTAAACCTTTTTTATTTTCATACAGATACCAATACATGAGAACAAGAATTGGCATTATGCTGTGTAAGAGCTCATCCACAAGCTTTTGCAATCCTGTAGGAGCCCATGCTGAGCGAAGGATGATCTGATAAATTAAGCATACAATTAAAATATAGATCGTAATAGCAGTCAGAATTCCTGGCTTTTTAATTGTTGGAGAAAAATTAAAAGCCCTAAATGTGAAATACATGGTGACGATTATATTGGTAAGGATGGTAAAGTAGCTGAAAAACCTGATGGTAGTTTCTGTAAAAGAAATCTGGCTGTTCTCTATCATCAGATCATATTGAGTGATGACTGAAAACCAACCAATAAGGGCAAAAATTAAAGATAAAATTCTTGGTATCATCAGGAAAGATCTATCATTTAATCAATAAAGATAGTTTTATTTTTTAGGAATAGAAAAATTTTAACCTATAATAATAGAATGGATGAAAAATTGTTAATTTATTCTTTTAATACTATTTTTTATAGGAAAAATTTAATTTAAACGAACTTTAACAAAGGTTTTTTATTTTAAAAGTCATAAATTTGTTGATACAAAATTTCATAATGGAGTTAGAATACAAAGATCACATAAGTCCGATTCTAAAGGACGGAGTAAAAAATTACCTAATTGATATAGACGGAACGATTACAGAAGATGTTCCTAACGAAGAGCCGGAAAGAATGGTTACCTGTGAGCCTTTTCCTGATGCTTTGGAAACCATTAACAGATGGTATGACGAAGGACATCAGATTTGTTTTTTCACTTCAAGAACTGAAAACCTGAAACAAATCACGATAGACTGGCTGGATAAACACGGGTTTAAATATCATAGTGTACTGTGTGGAAAACCAAGAGGAGGAAACTATCACTGGATAGATAACCATTTGGTAAGAGCTACAAGATATAAAGGTAAATTCACAGACCTTGTAGAAAAACAGGTAACCATTGAAGTTTTTAAAGAAGATTAAAAGTATAATTAAAGATTTAAAGATTAAACGATTAAAAGCAGATGCTTTTTCCTTTGATTTTTAAATCTTTTAATTTTTAAATAATTAGAAGTATTTTATGAAAGTTTTAGCAAACGATGGCTTAGATCAATCTGGAATTGATGCATTACAGGAGAAAGGTTTTGAAGTGATTACGACAAAAGTAGCACAGGAATTTTTGGTAGACTATATTAATGAGCACCAGATCCAAACGCTTTTGGTACGTAGCGCAACACAGGTAAGAAAAGATATTATTGATAATTGCCCGTCGATAGAGATTATCGGAAGAGGAGGAGTAGGAATGGATAATATTGATGTAGACTATGCCAGAGAAAAAGGTATACATGTAATCAATACACCTTCAGCTTCATCAGAATCCGTAGCTGAGTTGGTTTTTGCTCATTTGTTTTCAGGAGCAAGATTTTTACAGGATTCCAACAGAAAAATGCCTTTGGTGGGAGATACCGAATTTGCAGGTTTGAAAAAAGCTTATACGGCTGGAATCGAGTTGAAGGGAAAAACAATAGGAATTATTGGAATGGGGAGAATCGGCCAGGAAGTTGCTAAAATTGCTTTAGGTCTTGGAATGAGAGTGATTGCTGCTGATAATAATATAGGAAAAGCAAGCATTAAAGTGAAATTCTACAACAACCAGTTTATCAACGTAGATATAGAAACCGAACCTTTACAGGATGTGTTAAAGCATTCAGATTTTATTACCCTTCACGTTCCGGCTCAAAAAGACGGATATATGATCGGTAAAAACGAATTTGAAATGATGAAAGACGGGGTAGCTGTTGTTAATTGTTCAAGAGGAGGAGTAATCGATGAAGAAGCTTTAATTGATGCCTTAGATTCCGGAAAAGTAAGATTTGCGGGATTGGATGTTTTCATGAATGAACCGACTCCTTCTAAAAAGATATTAAATCACTCAAAAATTTCTTTGACACCGCACACAGGCGCCTCTACATTGGAAGCTCAGGATAGAATAGGACTTTCTCTGGCTGAACAGATTTCAAGTATTCTGCAAATTCAGTAAGAGAAAATGATATTAGAATAAAAACGCCGCAATTTGCGGCGTTTTTTTTATGAATTTTTAGCTTTCAATAAGTCTCTGATTTCCATTAATAATTTTTGGTCTTCTGTAGGTCCCGCCGGTGCAGGTGCTTCAGCAGGAGCTTCTTTTTTCAGCTTGTTGATTCCCTTAATCATAAGAAATAAAGCCAACGCTACTATAATAAAGGAAATGGTGGCAGATAAGAACATTCCATACTTAATAGCTGTACCCGGAATCACTAGGTCAGCCAGATTTTTTAAATTTAATTTTTCTAACGTAGGGGTTAAAATAGCAGGCGTAATAATATCCTCTACCAAAGAAGTGACAATTTTACCAAAAGCACCTCCAATAATTACCCCAATAGCTAAATCTACTACGTTCCCTTTAACGGCAAACTCTTTAAATTCTTTTAAAAATCCCATATTTATATTTTTTTAATTGTTCCGAAAACTCACCTGAATGAATAATATTCATTAAATTTAAGAAAAACATTTTAAGTGAAAATTTTTACAGCAAAAAAAATTAGACAATGTGATGAATTTACGATTGCCAATGAGCCTGTTTCTTCGATATTATTGATGGAACGGGCTGCAGAGTCGTGCGTTAATTGGATTTTAGAAAACTGTAAAATTCATAAAAGTTTTGCAATCTTTTGCGGAAATGGTAACAATGGAGGAGATGGATTGGCTATGGCGAGACTGCTTTATTTAAAGGGCTTTGATGTGGATGTTTTTGTAAAAGAGATAAAAGGAAATTTTTCTCAGGATGCAGCGATTAACTATCAAAAATTAAAAGATTTTTCGGGAATACATATTATAGAATTCAGAGATTTTCAGCAGGAAAAAATAACAGACCATACCATCTTCATTGACGCTGTTTTTGGAACAGGCTTATCCAGAAAGATAGAAGGAGAAGAACTGAAAATTATAAATGAACTGAACTCCTTACAGAACATAAAAATTTCAATAGATATTCCTTCGGGGTTATTTGCGGATGAAAATCTGGATGAAGATTCTGCTGTTTTCAAAGCGGATTATACACTAAGCTTTCAATTCTGGAAAAGAAGCTTTTTATATCCTGAAACAGGAAAATATACGGGTAAAGTTGTGATTTTAGACATCGGACTTCATCCTCAATATATTAATGAAACCCATACATCCCATTTTACTATTGATGATGAGGGTATTGAAAAAATATTTAAGACCAGAAATGAATATTCACACAAAGGAAGTTTTGGTAAAGCAGGAATTATCGGAGGAAGCTACGGTAAAATAGGAGCAGCCGTTCTGTCTGTGAAAGCTGCCTTGAAAAGTGGAGCAGGGCTTGTTTTTGCCTACAGCCCAAAATGCGGATATGAGACACTTCAAACTTCATCACCTGAAGCAATGTTCATAGAAGGCGGAAAAGATTATATTGAAAATATTGAAACTGATCAGGATATCGTCTTAGGAATCGGGCCGGGTTTAGGAACCCATCAGGAAACCGAAGTGAGTTTGCTGAAATTTCTAAGGGGGTATTCTTCGCCGTTGGTTTTGGATGCTGATGCGCTTAATATAATCTCTAAAAATCCATCCTTTATACAGTTGATTCCTGAAAATTCCATTATCACTCCACATCCCAAAGAATTCGAAAGGCTTTTCGGAAAAACAAAAGATTCTTTTGAAAGATCTGATCTTGCTGTTCAAAAAGCTGTTGAGCTCAAGATCTACATTGTATTAAAAGATCATCATACGCAAGTTGTAACTCCGGAAGGAAATATTTTTTACAATATTACAGGGAATTCAGGACTCGCGAAAGGAGGAAGCGGTGATATTCTGACAGGGATTTTAACATCCTTGTTAGCTCAGGGATATTCTTCGGAAAATGCGGCTGTTCTTGGAGTCTGGCTTCATGGAAAATCTGCAGATTTTGCAGCAGAAAAGCATTCTAAAGAATCGATGCAGCCTTCAGATGTAATTAAAGAATTAGAAACTACATTCCTATATATCAACAAAAAAGTCACAAAGAAATTGTGACTTTTTAATTATATTTTTTTAAAAAAATTATTCAGGTTTGGCATTTTCAGCTTCAGTTATTTTAAACTTTTTAGAATAAAGCATAATGATGACACCGGCTATCATAAACGGAATGGAAAGAATTTGTCCTGTATTTAATCCTCCAAACTGAATGAATTCGTTTCCTTGAGGTTCTTTTAAGAATTCTACAAAGAATCTGATCGCCCAAAGAATGATAAAAAATAAACCGAATAACCATCCTTGCTGATATTTTTTGTCTGTTTTTCTATATAATACCCATAAAAGGATAAACAGAAGTACATAACCTACTGCCTCAAATAACTGAGTAGGATACCTTGGAACGGTTACCCCGTATTCATCACTCATCTGAGGGAAAAGAAAAGCAAATGGAGAATCTGCTGCTACAGGTTTACCAATGATTTCCGAATTAAAGAAGTTCCCCATACGTACAAATGCACCTCCCAAAGCAACTACAATTCCCAATCTGTCATATACCCAGAAAGGATTTTTCTTAATGATTTTGAATGAGTAATACAATGTTGTTAAAATTAATGCAAGGGTTGCTCCATGACTGGCAAGACCAGAGAATCCTGTAAATTTGAATTCAGGTTTTGTCTGAATAGGTAAAAATACACTCCAGAAGTCCTGTTTGAAAAGCTCCGGCTGATAAAAAATAACGTGTCCTAATCTCGCTCCTAGAATTGTACCGATCAACGTCCATGTAAAAAGAGGCTCAAGGTATTTTTGATTAATATGATCAATAGTGAACATTCTCGTCATCAAAAGATATCCGAAACCAAAGGCAAAAATGAACATCAGACTATAATAATGCAGGGTAATGGGTCCCAGATGAATTCCGGTAGAAGGATCCCATATTTTATATTCAGTATCCAATGCAACCTGATCGGTTGGCTGTATTGCTTTTGGAACTTTTGCTAAATATTTATAATCTTCTTTATTTTGGGTAGGCTTAAAGTTTTTATCTAAAAACTGGTATCCACTCATTTTAAACATATTCAGTGAGCTGTCATAAAAAGCTCCCCATCCGCCTTTGGATTCCAGGTTAGCCGAATTTACAATAACAAGCGTATTATCACTTTTCTTATTTGAAAAATCTTTAAAAGTTTCAGCGTCAGTAGTAGAAAATACTTTTACGGCAATTTTTTCATTATTTACATTTAAGGTAGCGTCAGAAAGTCCTTCAGCATAATTTTGTGAAAAAAGATTTTGTGCTAAAAAAGCAAAAACCACGAGATAAAGTCTAAAGAATACATTACTCATTATAATGATGTTTTTTATATTAATGATTACACTTTGGAGGTACAGGATCATATCCGCTTCCTCCCCAAGGATGGCATTTTGAAATTCTTTTTACACCCAGCCAAAACCCTTTGAAAATTCCATGAACCTGTAATGCCTCTATCATATAATGTGAACAGGTAGGCTCATATCGACAGTTTTTAGGAAGTAAAGGCGAAATAAACCATTGGTAAAATCGTATTAATAGTACCAGTGGAAATGTGATGATTTTATTGAATGTAGGTTTCAAAACATTGCAAAAATAGCGTAAAAAATTGAAAATTAGTTTAAATTTGTTAGAAGTTTCGGAGCTTTACAGGTCTGTTTGTCGGATAAAATCCGGTGTTTGTCGATTTGCTGATTGCTCGTTTAAAATCGTAGAAATAATATTGTTCTGAACATTCACTTATATTAAATCTAAAAAATTGAATCAAAATATTCCATTAGCTGAAAAATTAAGACCCAAGACATTAGAAGATGTTTTAGGGCAGGAACATCTTACCGGAGAAAAGGGAACGATAAGAAAAATGCTGGAAAATGATACATTGAATTCTCTTATTTTCTGGGGCCCACCTGGAACAGGTAAAACAACTTTGGCTGAGATTATTTCTGAAAAATCCGGACGTAAGTTTTTTAAGCTTTCTGCAGTTTCTTCAGGCGTAAAAGATGTAAGAGATGTGATTGAAGATGCTAAAAAACAAAATCTGTTTTCCGGGAAATCTCCTATATTATTTATTGACGAAATACACCGGTTCAACAAATCTCAGCAGGATTCTCTTTTGCATGCAGTGGAAAAAGGCTGGGTGGTTTTGATTGGTGCAACAACAGAAAACCCAAGTTTTGAAGTTGTTTCTGCATTGCTTTCCAGAAGTCAGGTATATGTTTTAAAAGCTTTAACTTATGAAAAGCTTGAAGAACTCATTGATATTGCTTTGGCAAGATATAATAAAGATGAAGGTGAAAACTTTATAATTAAGGATAAGCAGGCTTTTATTCAGTATTCTGGAGGAGATGGGAGAAAGCTCATCAATTCCGTAGAACTTGTCCTGAATCAATTTAAAAAATCATCAAAAAAAGAAATTGATAATGATGATGTAATGTCTGTTTTACAAGAAACAATGGCATTGTATGATAAAAATGGTGAGCAGCATTATGATATCATTTCTGCATTTATAAAATCGATGCGAGGAAGTGACCCGAATGGCGCGGTGTACTGGTTGGCTAGAATGATTGCGGGTGGGGAAGATATTAAATTCATTGCAAGGAGAATGCTGATCTTGGCTGCTGAAGATATCGGATTGGCAAATCCTAATGCTTTAACGATAGCCAATAACTGCTTTCAGGCAGTAAATGTAATCGGAAATCCGGAGGCTAGGATTATTTTAAGTGAAACGGCAATTTATCTGGCGGTTTCTCCTAAGAGCAATTCTGCTTATACCGCAATAAATGATGCATTAGCCTTTGTAAAGAAGACCGGAAATTTACCGGTACCGCTTCATTTGAGAAATGCTCCCACAAAGCTGATGAAAGATTTAGATTACGGGAAAGAATATAAATATGCCCATTCTTATGAAGGGAATTTTGTAGATCAGGATTTTCTTCCGGAAGAAATAAAAGATTTGAAATTTTATGAGCCGGGAAATAATGCTACGGAAAAGAAAATTTATGATGAGCTCAAAAAGAAATGGAGCAACAAATATTAAAAAAGGTATCTCATTGAGATACCTTTTATAGTATAAGTCTTATTTAATTAATACTTTTCAAAAGTGGTGATAAATAATGTTTTTTTACCATTATATTCTTTTATCTCACCTTTTGCAATGATGTCGGAATAGATTTTGGTTGAAGCATCATTGAATTCATATCCTTCAATCACTACAGGATTATTTTCCGGAAGCTGGTATTGTGAGTTCAGTGTTGAAAGAGGCATCCAGTCTAAAGTTCCTGCATCTTTTTTGTATTTTACCTCTGTCAATCCGTTCTGAGCCAAATAACTGTATTTTTTTAAGTTTCCAGGAAGAGCAGCTGCTTTGTAAGGTGTTGTACTTTGTACCATTCCTTTTCTTGCATTAAATAGGTTTACAGTTCCTACAGCATCATTGCAAACAGCAAATTTTACATTTGGGTTTTTCTGTGCAAATAGGGTCACAGAAGCAAACATTAATAAAGAGTATAGAATTTTTTTCATAATCTAATAAATATAGGAATTAAAAACGCGATAAATATACTTCTTTTTTGTGAATCTTCAATATAAAAATGTGTTATTTTGAGAATCATGTAGAAATAAATATTTTGTCAATGTTATTTCCTATTTGATATAAACAAAAGCATCACCTTTAAGTGATGCTTTTGTTTATATATTATGTGTAAAGCAGTATATTAATTTGAAATCTTGCTTACAGATAGCTTAACTTTTCCATCTGTCAATAATCCTAAGTTTACACCTCCAGTTTCAACACCAAATGTGATGGTATCTCCTGCATTTAGCTGAATCATTGTATTTAATGAGGTTGAAGTTACGGGGACTGCAGCTAAAGTTATTCCTAAAATGGAAACTCTTACAGCATCAAATATCTTTTGGTCATATACAGTAGTTCCGTTTTTTATAACCCCTAATACTTTATTGCCTAATAAGCTTAAATCAACTCCACCTTCTAATTGAAACTCATAATTTACCTCATATAGACCCGCTTGTGATGCAGTATAAACACCATTTACGAATAATGCCTGATTACCAGCTTTTACATCTGTGGAAGTTAGATTTATTTTACTCCAGTTAGTTCCGGAAATACCTAAATTCAGTAATGACCATGCTCCGTCTTTCGATGCATATACAGCTGTACCTGAGCCTGAGCTTGTGCTTCCATATAAGGATTTCCATGTACTGCTAGTAGAATCATAGTAATAATGTCCAGGAGCTGTAACAGCAGCCGTTTTTGTGGTAGGCGTTGTTACTGCGGAAGTGACATATACTATTGTTCCATTTTGATTAGTTCCATACATAGAATCTTTAGCGGCTAATTGATTACCTGTAATTCTTGGAGGAATAAATCCATCCACTTTAGTTAGATCAGTTGGGCTGCCATTTACATCCAACGTTGCTGTGGGAGTAGTCGTATTAATCCCGACGTTTCCTGTCTGTGAATAGCCTGTTGCGAATAAGCCTAAAAAGATCAGGGTGTAGAAATTCTTTTTCATGTTTTTATATTTAATTGTTGTATTCAAGTAATTAGTGATGTAAATATAATAAAAATAATGATGGTTTTATAGTTTTTTTAATAGAAATAATCGCTTAAATATTTATTATATTTAATAATTTATTATAATTGTTGAGTTTTTAGTTTTTTATTCTTTTTTATTTGTTTTTTAATTAATTATTCACATTATTTTGATAATTTTTGTTTAAAATTTTAATTCCCTACTAGTGAAATAGTTTTTAAAAGGTATATTTTAATTTTAAATTATTGATATTCAAATGCTTTGTTTTATTTGGGTTAATAATATATCCCTATATGGTGAAAATAACATGAAAAATAAAGCCGTTTCAAAAAGGGATTTCTTCTAGATTCCTTGGTGATTTTGATCTTTAGGATTCCCAGAAAAGTATTTACTTTTTCGAAACAGCCTCAAATATCTTAGTTAGGGATTCCTTTCTTATTTATTTTGGTTCCAGTTTTTGTTAATAAGATCCATTAAAAATTCAGGACATTTAATGATTTTATTCGTTTCAGCTGATAGGAAGAATAGAGTGGTAGAAGCTTCAGTTAATTTTACCTGGTCTTCATTGTAAATTTCATATTCAAATTCTATTCTTACTCCCGGCTTTTTTTTCAGGTAAGTATGAATTTCTAATTTTTGATCATATAAAGCAGGTTTTAGATACTTAATTTTATACTCAGAAACGGGCAGCCAAATTCCTTGATTTTCAATCTCATTATAAGACATCCCTATACTGCGAAATAATTCGACTCTGCCTAATTCTAGGTACTCTGCATAGTTGCCATAATAGACATATTTCATAGGGTCTGTTTCTCCGTAACGTACTCGTATTGAGTGTGTTGTATGTATCATTTTTCGGTCTAAATTATACATACAAATATATTTTTAAATAATCAATACCTGCAATATTTTTTTTTGAAAATAAAAAATTGGACCTTTGTCTTCCTTCTAAAAATAATACTAACAAAGAATTAATCAGGGCATAAATATGGATGAAAATTTAATGATGATATGGCAGAAATGCCTTCAGTTTATGCGTGATAATCTTAACGCAGCTGAAGATAATTCTGATCTTAAAAAACTGGAAAAATCTTTCGACTTACTGTTTGACAAAGTGCAGCCAATTTCTTTGGTTGACAATAATCTTACGTTGATGGTTCCGAGTGATTTTTACAAAGAATATATTGAGGATAATTACCTGTCCCTGCTTTCTGCTGCCCTGAAGAAAAATATAGGAAAAGGTGTAAAACTTTGGTATTCTGTAATGGAAAATAAGCCGGTTGGTTTAGAAAAGCCTGTTACAATGAATATGAAAGGAAAAACAGTTCCTACTCCAAAAGTTCAGGAGACTATGCCGCAAGGTTTCTCTTCAAACATAGTTAACCCTTTTGTGGTTCCAGGAATTAAAAAAGTAAATATAGATTCTAATCTAAAATCGGATTTTTCTTTCGAAAACTATGTAGAAGGGGAAAGTAATAAATTTGCTGCTACAGTGGCGAGGTCTATTGCCAAAAGACCAGGTGCAACAGCTTTTAACCCGTTGTTTTTATATGGAGGTTATGGAGTTGGAAAAACGCATTTAGGTCAGGCTGTAGGACTTGAAGTAAAAAGCCAGTTTCCAGATAAAGTAGTTTTATATCTATCTTCTGAAAAATTTATCCAGCAGTTTATCTCGGCGGCAAAAGCGCATAAACAGACAGAATTTGCGAACTTTTATCAGATGGTAGATGTACTGATCATCGATGATATTCAGTTCCTGTCAGGAAAATCTGCAACACAGGATAGTTTCTTCCATATTTTTGACTATCTGCATCAGAATGGAAAACAGATTATCCTTACTTCAGATAAGGCTCCTGCAGATATTATGGATATTCAGGACAGAATTGTTTCCCGTTTCAAATGGGGACTTTCTGCAGAAATAAAATCTCCGGATTTAGAAACCCGTAAGAAAATCATTGAAGACAAATTAAGCAGAGACGGTATCGTTCTTACTGAAGATATGCTTGATTTCCTTGCTGCAGAAGCAAAGACAAACGTAAGAGAACTTATTGGGGTGATAAATTCGGTAATTGCGTACTCTACAATTTATAAGTCTGACTTAAGTTTAGAATTATTAAAAGATACCATCAATAAGATTGCAGCGAACCAGAAGAAAGTGATCAATATTCCTTTCATTCAGGAAGTGGTTTGCGATTATTTTGGAATTAAGAGAGAGCAGCTTTTATCTAAAACTAGAAAAAGAGAGATCGCTCTTCCAAGACAATTGGCAATGTATTTCGCTAAAGAATTTACCAATGCTACTTTTACTAAAATTGGTGAGGAAATGGGTGGAAAAGACCACTCTACGGTAATGTATGCCTGCGAAACGATAAAAGATGTGTCAAAAATCGATAAGGAAGTTAAAAAATACGTTAAAGAACTTACCGAAAGAATCAAGCACTAAAATAATTTAAATTAAATACAAGAGATGAAGAATATGACCTATTCTTCATTTTTTGTTTAGTTTTGCCTAATTAAAGTTTTTCTCATCACTAATTCTTTTAATTTCTAAATAAATATACATGAAAATACTAATGGTATGTTTGGGAAATATATGCAGAAGTCCTTTGGCAGAAGGAATTATGAAAACCAAGCTTCCTGACAGCTTTATAGTGGATTCTGCGGGTACAATTTCCATGCACGAAGGAGAGCATCCGGATAAAAGAACTATAAAAACAGCAGCAAACCATAAGATAGATATTTCAAAACAGCGCTCAAGACCTATTACAATCCTGGATTTTGAAAATTTTGATAAAATCTATTGTATGGATGCTAATGTATTAGCGGATGTGGTCTCAAAGGCTAAAAACGAAGAACAAAGACAAAAAATATCCTTATTTTTAGAAGCGGCAGGAGATCATAACCATACAGAAGTTCCCGATCCGTATTGGGGAGATATGAAAGATTTCGAAGAGGTTTTTCAGTTATTAGAGAAAGGCTGCAATAAGATTGCAGAGAATTTGCTTTAAAATCGTAATTTATAGATCAACATTACAATAATTCAATAGTATGCTTGTTTTACTTCCCGCTTATCTTTCAGAAAATACATCTATCACACATTTTTCACCTGTGATCAAAGAATACATCATGCAGACCGATTACTTCTTCGTAGAAAATGAAAAAACGGCAAGAAAAGTTGTCAAATTTTTTGCTCCTGAGAAAAAACAGTCTGATTTAAAACTTTTTCTTTTAGATAAATACACAGAAAATGCAGATATTAAAGAAGCACAACAATTAATGCTGAAAGGTCGGGATTTTGGATTGCTTTCAGAAGCAGGACTTCCCTGTATTGCAGATCCTGGAAATTTAATGGTGAAGTGGTGTCATGAGAAAAATATCAGAGTAATCCCGATTTCTGGACCCTCATCCATTATTTTAGCCCTTATTTCAAGTGGTTTTAATGGGCAGGAGTTTACATTTAACGGATACCTTCCAATCGATAAAAGCGAAAAGAAAAAACAGATTTTACACCTGGAAAGTTTAGTTCAAAAAACAGGATATTCCCAAATTTTTATGGAAACTCCTTACAGGAATAATCAGCTTTTTGAAGATCTGACGAAGTTTTTATCACCTAATACAAAGTTGTGTATTGCTGCCAATATTAATGATCCCGAGCTAGAATTTATCAAGACAAAAACTATTAAAGACTGGCAAAAACAAAAACCGGAACTTCATAAAATTCCTGCTGTATTTGTTTTAGGTAAATAATACAGAAAAGTTTAACTGTCATTCTGACGAAGGAAGAATCTCAAGTGTAATTAAAGATTCTTCATTACGCTTTGCTTCATTCAGAATGACAAACTAAACTGAGGATAGTTTATTGCAGGTTAATAAAAACAGATATTATTTCTTCTTTCTGCTTTTCCATTTTCTCCAAAGGAAAATAAAAACAGGTATCAATAAAAAGAATGGCCAAAGCGAAATAATTCCTAAGACAAAAGCAACAAAGCTATTCCAACCTTCCGTAACAGAATCTCCAAAACGGCTTCCAAAACCAATTTTTGATGTCGCGGAGCTTCTTATTTTTTCCTTGTATAAATTTAGGTTTAATGTACTGTAATTTACCCGGTCGTCAATAAAACGTAATCTGCCTTCTGATACATCGATCTCATCTTCAAGTTCCCGTATTTTTTCCTGAATTTCCAGCATATCTTTTGTGGTCGCCGCATTTTTCAGCATATCGCGGTACTTTTCAAGGTAAATTTTTTTGTTGGCTAATTTTATGGAAACATCGGTATATTCTTCTGTTACATCATTTGAAGATATATTTTTAGATAAAACAGAACCCACGCCGTTGGAAAAAGAATTTACAAGGATGTCAAAGTTTTTATGGGGAACTCTGATGGTAATGTATAAATTTTCATCTATATCTGTATTCTGAAACTCTTCCTTTTGAATATATGCCTGATTGTTTTTTATAATCTCATTGATCTGATCCTGCGATTTCTTAATATCTCCGACCTGGATTCTCATATCTCCATTTTTAATAATTTTCTTGGAAATAGTATCAATTCTTTGGGTTGAAGATGAAGTTTTGTTTTCTGAAGCAGCTTTCTCTGATGGATGAGATGCATATGACGCAACAGTGCTAACTGCAGCTACTTTATCTTCCTGTAGAACCTCAGATAAGTCAGCATGAACTTCTTCTTTAGCAATATTTTCAGATCTTTTACAGCCGATAATAAGTAAACAAAATAATAAGATAGATAATTTTTTCATACATAAAGTTTGGATATTTTTATCAAAAAGCATGCGAAAAATTAATTTTTATTTCAATTTTTTAATAATTTCCTAAAATTGATGTGATTTCTCATTGTTAGAGCGATCAAATACTTAAAATTGAATTTATTTTATATTTTTATTGAATGAAAAAGCATCTTTTAGCCATTATATGTTCTCCGTTTTTACTCTATGCTCAGGAAGTTCCGAAACTGACCAATGAAATGGCGATCAAATTATCCGAAAAACCGCTTCACTGTATCAATCAGGAGTATCCGAATAAAACCGCCCATATTATTAATAATGCTGGTGAAGTTACTTTGAGTCCAAAAGATCTGCATCCGAGCTTTTACGGGTGTTTTGACTGGCATAGCTCTGTTCATGGACATTGGATGCTGGTTCGTTTGTTAAAAACAAAACCGGATTTATCCATTACAAAAGACATTGAAAACCTTCTTGATAATTCCTTCAAAAAAGAGAACCTTCAGACAGAGGCGGATTATTTTACAAAATATGAATTAACCGCAACTTTTGAAAGAACATACGGTTGGGCTTGGTTACTGAAGTTGGATGAAGAATTGGCAACTTGGAATCATCCAAAAGCCAAAATCTGGCACCAGAATTTAAAACCTTTAACGGATAAGATTTTGAGCTCTTGGAAAACTTTTTTACCTAAACAGACCTATCCAAACAGAACAGGAGTCCATCCTAATACAGCATTTGCCATGGTCTTTGCTTTGGATTGGGCAAGAGCGACAGGTGATAAAACTTTCGAGAGTCAACTGATAGAAAAAGCAAAATATTTTTATTTAAATAATACAAAAACTCCAGCTTATCTTGAACCGGATGGATCGGATTTCTTTTCGCCGAGTTTAGAAATTGCAGATTTGATGAGAAGAGTTCTGCCTCAAAACGAATTTGTAAAGTGGCTCAATACATTCTACGAAAAACGAAGCCTTGAGAATATTGAAAAAATTCCTGTAGTAAGTGATCTGAGTGACTATCAAACCGTGCATTTAGTAGGGCTGTCTTTTTCAAAAGCATGGTGTATGAAAGGAATTGCAAAATCTCTTCCGGATAATCATCCATTGAAAAAAGAATTTCAAAAAACAGCCAACATATTTTTAAAGAATGGACTTCCGCTACTTTTCCAGGGGAATTACGGCGGCGATCATTGGCTGGCAAGTTTTGCAGTCTATGCTTTAGAAGATTAATACCTTATTCCAAGCTTTTTAAGAATAAAGCTTAATAACCAGATCGGACCAATCAGAAGGAATTGTAAATCTTTCAGAAAAGACGGTTTTTTGCCTTCAATTTTATGTCCTACAAATTGTAAAATCCAGGTGATGATAAATACGGCCAGGTAAAACATCCATGATTTTGCTCCGAAGGTGACGTTGGCTAAAGAAACAAAATGTTCCATTAAAAGCATTACAAAAATCATGATGAGTGCAATTCTCCATGATAATCTGAAATAGAAAATAGTTACAAGAACCAGAGCGATGAAGCTTGCAATGCTTAGAAAACCAAAATATTTCAGGTACATATTGGGAGTAGGGATATAGGAAATAAACCCTAAAATAGTCCAGAAGATCAAGGGAACACAGATCCAATGAATCAGTTTGTTAGTAGAGTTTCTGTGGCTATCGCCATATTCGGCAAGTAGCAAATCAATCTTTCTCATATCAGGCTATTTTGTAAAATACTAAAATAATAAATTTTTGCAATCGCTCAAGACTTTGCTTACATTTGTGTTATGTCTGCCTTAGAAAAATTCGGAGTTGATATTTTTACACAACATAATATATTCGAGAGAATTGCTGTCGATAAACCTTTCCGACCTGAAAATCCGGCATTCATTTTCATTAAAACAGGTACCATAAAGCTGAAGCAGCATTTTCGTGATTTGGAGCTTTCTGCGAATATGTTTATGGTAACAGATCCGCAAACAATTTACGAAGTAGTTTCAGTGAGTGATGATTTTCAGTCGAGAATGGTTTCCTATAAACGTGAATTTATTTCGGCTTTATCACTAAAGTTCAATAGATTAATAACCTACCGTTACTTCAGGCAGCAAATGAATATCGGTGTTCCTTTTCATCAGGATGAAATGGATGTGATTTGGAAAAGTGTGAATTTTCTTAAATACATCCTTGATTCGGAAACGGAAATGATGTACAAAAAAGAAATGGTGGAACACCTTTTTTCTGTTTTCTGTTATCAGATGGCGGGAATTATTTCCAAAGAAGACAACAGTTCGATGAACCAGATGTCAAGGCAGGAGGAAATTGTTTTTGTATTTCTGACCGACCTCGCGGAACATCATCTTACGGAACGGTCGGTTGAATTTTATGCCGAACGTCAGTCGATTACAACCAGACATCTTTCATCAGTTATCAAGTCCATTACAGGAAAGTCTGCAAGTCAAATTATTGCTTTAGTTGTAATTAATGAGGCTAAAGTGCTTTTAAACTCTTCAAATAAAACAGTTTCGGAGATTTCTTCAATTCTTGGATTTAGCGATCAGTACTCGTTTTCTCATTTTTTTAAGAAACATTTAGGCGAAAGTCCAACCCAATACAGGTATCAGTTCGAGAATTAAAATCTTACATTTGAACATCTTTTTCCAATTCTCAAACATTTGTTTGAGTTTTTGAACGCCATAACTTTGTATTCGTAAAACAAGGTAAAATGGTAAAGAACGTAAAAACAGCGCTATCACTAGTGATAGCATTATTTCCTACGCTGTTTTTTTCGCAAGAAATAAAACAGATGACAGCGAATGAGGTGGCCGAACTCGCCGTGCAAAATCATCAGCAGCTAAAAGTCTCGGCACAGAATATCGATATTGCCAAACAGAATACTAATGTTGCAAAACTTCAGAAACTTCCTACAATAACCGCTTCTACAAGTCAATTTTATTTAGGGGATGCAGTGGCAATCGATAAAGATTTTTCCAATTCCACCAATATTCCGATGCCTCATTACGGAAGTTCGTATGCAGTCCAGGCTACGCAGCTGATCTTCAAAGGAGGATTAGTGAATAAATCTATTGAACTGGCCGGACTTCGCGAGCAGCTTTCAAAATTAGATTTAGAAAAAAATAAACAGGATGTGAAATTTTTGGTGATCTCCAACTATCTGGATGTTTATAAGATATTAAATCAACATGAAGTATTTCAGAACAACAAAAGATTGGCTCAGGAAAGGTTAAAAAATATCCAGAAATTTTATCAGCAGGGAATGGTTACCCGAAATGAAGTGATTCGTGGTGAACTGGCCATCAAAAATTTGGATCAGGGAATTTTGACTTTGGTGAATAATAAGAAAATTCTCAATTATAATTTAAGTATTGCTTTGGGATTACCGACTGATACCGAGATTATCCCGATTGAAAGTTTAGGGAACAAAGAGGCCGGAATCGGAATGGAATATTATATAAATCTTGCCCATGAAAGCAATCCTTTAATGAAATCTGCGAAAACAAATATGGACGTTGCGGAAAAAAATATTGAAATTATAAAAACAGATAAAATGCCTACGGTTGCCGGTTTTGGAGGATATACTTTACAAAGACCGATTACCACGAGAAATCCTGTTTTGGATATGTATTCCGGAGGTTGGCAAACAGGAGTTTCTTTAAGCTATAATATTGATAATTTATATAAAACGAAAGAAAGAGTAAAGCTGGGAGAGCTGCAGAAAACGCAGGCGAATGATGCAATGACGTTAACACAACAGAATATTGATATGGCTGTGAATGCTGCCTATGTAAAATATCAGGAATCTATTCAACAGGCAGATATTCTGAATGATGCTAAAAAATTGGCTGAAGAAAACTATAAGATTACGGAAGCTAAATATTTGAACCAATTAGCAGTACAGGCAGAAATGATTGATGCGCAAAACCAGAAGCTTCAATCGGAGCTGGATTATGCCAATGCGGAAATCAACGTACTGTATCAATATTACAATCTTCTGAAATCTACAGGAACTCTTTAATTTTTAAAACTGAAAACAATGGAAAACAAGGAACAAAATACTCAAAATACATCTTCAGTACCTGTACAGTCAAGTGCTGTAGCAAAAAAGAAAGAAAATAAAAAGAATAAAATCAGGGCTATCATTTCAAATGTTATTGTCTTTTTGGTGATCGGTTTGGGATTATTCTGGCTGGTTCGTGAATATTTTCATATTGGAGATAAAACTTATACTGAAGCGGCACAAGTAGAGGAATTCATTAACCCGATCAATACCCGAGTTTCTGCTTATATCAAAGAAATAAAATTCATTGAACACCAGAAGGTTAAAAAAGGAGATACCTTGGTAATTCTTGATAACCGTGAAATTCTAACGCAACTTGGTCAGGCTGAAGCCGCTTATCAAAATGCCTTGGCTCAAAGAACGGCAACAAGCTCATCAGTAAATACGGTTTCAAACAATGTTAATGTGATGGAATCTAACATTGCCGGCGCAAAAGCAAGACTTTGGAATGCTGAACAAAATTTGATTCGATATAAAAATCTTCTGGCTTCGGAAGCGGTGACAAGACAGCAATATGATCAGATAAAAACTGAGTATGATGCCCAAAAGGCAGCCTATGAAACTTTGGTGAACCAAAAACAGTCTGCAAACCTTTCTACAACGGAAGTGAAAAGCAAATTAGGAATTAATGACGCCGAAATTAAGAGAACAAAGTCTGCTTTGGATATGGCGAAAATTAATTTATCATATACGGTAATTACAGCGCCTTATGATGGAGTAATGGGAAGAAGAACGATTTCTGAAGGGCAATTGATACAACCGGGACAACAAGTGGCAACGATAGTTTTAAACGGACAAAAATGGGTAACTGCCAACTTTTTGGAAAGCCAGATGCCCAATATTAAAATCGGTGAAAAAATGATGATGACAGCGGATGCTTTGGGCGGACAAAAGTTTGAAGGGGTAGTAACTGCGATTTCCGCAGCAACGGGTTCAAGGTATTCAAATGTTCCGACAGATAATTCAACCGGAAACTTCATTAAAGTGCAGCAGAGGATTCCTGTGAGAATTGAGTTTACGGCTTCCAACAAAAAAGAAGATATTGATAAGCTGAGCGCGGGAATGAATGTGAATGTGAGTTTTGAAGGTAAAAAGTAAAAAGAAACAAGTAAAAAGTGAGATTCAGTGAATTAAAAAATGTGTAAAGATTGATATGAGTTCATCATCTACGCAATACTTTAATCTTTTTACCTTTTACTTGGCTCTTAGTTAAAATCTACAAATATGTATAACAAAGGATTATATAACGACTGGGTTCCGAAACCTGTACAGCTTTTACTGATTGTATTGCTTCTTGCCGTAGTGATGCCATTGGGTGGAGTTTACGTGGGAAATATCAGCTATGTAGTAAGCGGAACCGGTGCGATGACGGAATATTTCATGTGGGCGAATTATGCAACAACCATAGGAATGGGAGCGTGTATGCCGGTTGTTCTCAGAATGAAAATGAGATTTAAGGTTAGGGATAAAATGACTGTTTTACTGGTGCTTTTGGGATTGCTGAGCTACCTCAATTCAACCACCCTTGATCCGATGATCTTTGTGTTTTCCTCTTTATGTATCGGGTTTTTAAAAATGATGGTAACGATAGAACTGTTTTTACCATTAATGGCAATGATCGGCAACCGGGGAATGTTTTATGGTGCGTTTTATACATTTGTTTTAGTGCTCAATCAGATTTCAGGATATTATGCAGCACAGGTTTCGATTAATTATAACTGGCAACATTTTTATGTCATTATGGCGGTCGCGTGCTTTGTGCTTGCTTTGGTGCATTGGGTTTTTATGCATGATAAATACTTTGCCCTAAAAGTTCCATTACATTATATTGACTGGCTGAGTATATTGCTTTTCGTTTCCACATTTATGTTTTCAGCCTATGTCTTTTCATTCGGAAAACAGCAGGATTGGCTCAATTCAAAAAATATTATCAATGCAAGTATAGCAGCTTTCTCGAGTTTTGCTTTGTTAGCGATTCGTCAGCTTACTTTAAAAAGACCTTATTTATCCTTTAAAATATTCACTAAAAATAATGTTCAGCACGGATTGTTCATGCTTTTTATGTTAGGAATGTTTTTGGGAACAACTACGATTCAGAATTCTTTTGCGGTGGGAGTTTTGGGCTATGATCAGCTGACAAATGCCAAATTGAATATATTGATGATTCCCGGGCTTATTGTAGCCGGAATAATGGCCATTATCTGGTTTAAAAAAGAAATTCCCTTGAAGATGTTTATCTTTTCCGGTTTTGCGGCCATGGTGGGATATGCGATCGTAATGTATTTTTCTATGGTGCTGGAATTCAATTATGAAAACTGGTATTTACCGATGTTCCTGAAAGGATACGGAATGGGTTCACTTTTTATTTCCGTTTGGTTTTATACATTGGATAAGCTGGAAATGGATGATATGTTGGCTGCTATCGGATTGGTATTGGTTTGGAGAACATTTTTGGCTGTTGGATTTTTCTCTGCGCTTTATTCATGGTTTCTGTATCATTTTCAGGTGGTTGCCATTGGTGATCTGGCTGTTTATATGGACGGAATGACTGTTTCTCCTCAAAATGCAGCAGTAGGTTTAAAAGCAATTCAGCTCAATGCCATTATTGTAGCAATTAAAAAAATATTCGGATATATTATTCTGGCAGGAATCGGAGTTTTAATCTATGTTTTTACGCATCATTTTGGAAAAGAACGTTTCGAATATGCAAGATTTGTTAAAATATTAAGCGGAAAATCAGCTTTGGCGAGAAAAAGACTTCGGGAAAGAAAAAGATTGTTACATGAAATAAAAGATGCAGCAGGTCCTGCATTATAAAGATACCTTGTTTTTCACCTGTAAAACTCCATTTTATTGTAAGATGGGGTTTTACTTTTTTACAGCTAAAATTTAAACAGTTATTTAATAATATGAAATTTTTCATACTCTTTTATTTTTATTTCTTCTAAATAAAAATTATTTTTGAGCTTATTTTTAAAATTTAATTAAGAAGAATGAAAAAGCATTATGTTGTTGCCGCTTTATTGATTTCTGGAGCTGTATTTTCTCAAACGACTCCAGATTCTATAAGCTCTAGAAATATTGAGGATGTAGTTATTGTAGCTTCAAGAAAACCTACGAAAATCTCAGAAATTCCGGGAACGGTCTGGGTGGTTCAGAAAGAGAAAATTCAGGAGCAGGTAAAGAGTGGAGTTCCCATTAAAGAAATGTTGTCTATTTTAATTCCGAGTATGGATATTGGTCCACAGGGAAGAACCAATTACGGACAAAATATGCGTGGACGTTCTGCTTTAATCATGATTGACGGGGTCTCATTGAACAGTATCCGTACCATCAGCCGACAGCTTGATGCGATTGATCCTTTTAATATTGAAAGAATTGAGGTGCTTTCCGGTGCAAGCTCTATTTATGGAGGAAATGCAACAGGAGGGATCATAAATATCATTACGAAAGTTCCTTCGAAAAAAGGAATTAGCGGTGAAACCGAGGTAGGAGTTCGTACCGGATTTATGGGAAGTGATGACCATGATTTCCGTGCAGCACAATCGATTGCAGCAAAAGGAGAGAAGCTTTTTGGGAGATTAGGAGTTGCCTATCAGCAAAACGGTGGAGTTTACGGAGCAGATCAGAAACAGATTCTTACAGATATTACCCAGACAGATCTTCAATACAACCAGTCATTGGATATCTTGGCTACGGGAGGGTATAAGTTTAATAACAATCATAAAATTACAGCTTCTGTCCAGTATTACAATTCTAAATTTAATGGAGATCGCAGCTTATATTTAGGTCAGAATCTTGCCGCTTTTACTACAAAAAATGCAAGTCTGCTGGAGATGAGAGATGGTTTTTCATCAGATAAAAATATCGGAACAGAACGGTATATGGGAACCTTAACCTATAATGGGAATAATATTTTAGGAGGTCAGGATCTATATGTGCAGTTGGCAACAAGAGGTGAGAAATTAGGTTTTTATCCGTTTCCTGGAACCGTAAAGTTACCAGCAACGACTTCCTATATGTCTTCTTCACAGCAAAATACTTTTTATTCGGGATTAAAAGCCTTGCTATCAAAATCATGGAGAGGACTGAATGTAACCTATGGAGTGGACATAGATATTGAGAAGTTTGAAGGAAATCAATCCGTATATGATATTGCTAAAACAATGTCGAGTGGTGGATTAATTAATGAAACCCAATACAGTCTGGGAAGGTATCCAACCAACCATTCGGAAAGCTATGCAGGATATGTTCAGGCGAAATACAATATTCTTCCAAAATTACAGCTTAATGGAGGAGTAAGATACCAGAATATGAATGTAAAAGTAGACGATTTCATTGGATCACAACAGCAAACTCTGGTTGCTATGGGATACGGAACATCTGCTTCTGCCATTCCGGGAGGAAAAAGTTCTTATAATGTGACTCTTGCCAATGCAGGATTGCTGTACCGGTTTAACGAACAGCATCAGGTTTGGGGAACTTTCTCACAAGGAGTAAGTTTGGCAGACCCTTCAAAATACTACGGAATTGGAGTGTATGCTCTTAATGCAGGCACAGGAAACTGGGATGTCACTTCGAGTATCAACGTAAAAGAGCAACCTTTACAGGCGATTAAAACCAATCAGTTTGAAGTGGGGTACCGTATCAGTAAAGGTGGATTGAGAGGTCAGATTGCCGGATTCTTAAGCACTTCTGATAAAAATATTACGGTAGACAGAACTACTTTCCAGATTTTGGTGAATGACCTGAAATTAAGAAATATGGGAATTGAAGCTGAGGTTTTATACAGCATGAATAACGGAGTATATTTCGGAGCCAGCGGATTGCTGATCCAATCTCAGGTAGATAACAAAGGCGAATGGCAAAAGCAGGAAATTTACAATGCTTCTCCATCAAAATTGGTGACCTATATTGGTTATAATATCGAAAACTGGTCATTCAGATTCCAGTCTCTGCAAAATTTCAAGCTGAGGGATGATATTAATAATGAGATTGACGGCTATAATACATCCGATTTGATGGCAGGTTACCGATTCAGTTGCGGAAAATTTAATTTAGGAATTCAGAATATCTTCAATACAGATTATCAGACAATCTGGAGCAAGCGTTCCCAGGTGTTATATTCTTCATACGGACTTCCTGAATTGTTCAACTATAAAGGAAGAGGAAGAACATATAATCTTTCCTATACTTTTGAATTTTAATTCTATATAAAATAAAAAACAGACTTCTTTACCGGGAAGTCTGTTTTTTTTTGAGTTGATCATGTAATTTTTAATTACGAAAATACTGTCTTACATCCGCTGAATCAAAGGTGTAATCTGCCTGATTTTCTGATTTGTCTAATTTTTTGCTGATCGTTAAAGCCCATAAAACAACTTCTTTGCAGAAGTTTTGATCTTCTTTACTCAATTCAGAGGCGTTTTCTTCAACAACTGTTGTAAGTGGTTGTATCTTATTCAGTTTAGCATAGAATTCCTTATCCGTATCTGCATAATTTAGCTCCAGCTGATTCTTAGAAAACCATTGAATCAAGTCTGTGTATGGAGTTTTAATGCCCTCTTTTTCCAATTTTGAAATACGCGGGAAAATATCCTCAAACAACCTCATAATAGCCTGATCGATCAGAATTTTAGCGACATGATCTGCACCTTCCTGTTCTCCTTCATATACCAGTTCTATTTTTCCGGTAATGGAAGGAATAATAGACATGAAATCTAAAAGACGGACGCCTGTTTTTTCTGAACCGGTTTCCAAAAGACGTAATTTAGCTGCTGCAAAAAGATTTTCCATAGCACTGATCGTCAGTCTTGCACTCACTCCGCTTTTTGCATCTACATATTCACTGTCTCTGGCCACAAAAGCGACTTCTTCCAAAAGATTTTTTGCCAAATTGGAGATCTGAATTTTGTCCCGGTCTTCTGAAGAAATTAAAGCTTCCTGTTCAGTAATTTGTTTGGCAAGCTCAACAGTTTTCGGATAATGAGTGAAGATTTGAGAACCGATTCTGTCTTTTAAAGGTGTTACAATGCTTCCTCTGTTAGTATAATCTTCAGGGTTTGCAGTAAATACAAACTGAATATCCAAAGGCATTCTCAACTGAAAACCTCTGATCTGAATATCTCCTTCCTGTAAAATATTAAACAAAGAAACCTGAATTCTGGCCTGCAGATCGGGTAATTCATTCAAGACAAAAATCGAGCGGTTGGCTCTTGGAATCATTCCATAATGCAAAACTCTTTCGTCAGAATAAGGTAATTTTAAAGTCGCTGCTTTAATAGGATCGATGTCTCCAATTAAATCTGCAATATTTACATCAGGAGTTGCCAGTTTTTCAAAAAACCGGTCTGAACGGTGAACCCATGAAATCGGTGTTTCATCACCAAGTTCCGCAATCAGGTGTCTCGCATATTTTGAAATCGGCTGAAACGGACTGTCGTTAATTTCAGAACCTTTTACTATCGGCATATATTCATCCAGAAGATTTACCATGCTTCTGGCAATTCTTGTTTTTGCCTGTCCGCGCAATCCCAAAAGATTAATGTGATGACCTGCCAGAATTGCTTTTTTCAATTGCGGAATCACGGTGTCTTCATAGCCGTAAAGTCCTTCAAAAACAGGTTCTTTTGCTTTGATTTTAGCAATTAAATTAGCCTGAATTTCCTGATTGATGGTTCTGTCTATATATCCTGATTTTTTTAGTTCTTTAAATGTTGTATCTTTTTTCATTTGTTTAATGATATAATGTTTTATATAGCAGTATTAATTAACGTCCTAATTAGATTTAACTAACTGTTTATTTTGGTTTGTAAAGACGATTAACTTTTATCTTTTTCCTTTTTCCTTGGCTCTTTTAAATCCTTTTAATTCTATTCTTTTCGTAATCTTCAAAAATCATCTGTCCTAATCCAGAAAGTCCTGTAAGGAAAGCTTTTCCTTTGTTTTGAGCGGTAAAGATCTCAACAAATTTTCGGAGATAAGGATCCTGTGCAATCATAAAGGTAGTGATCGGAATTTTCAGTTTTCTTGCCTGTGCTGCTTTATGAAGACATTCGGAAACAATTCTTTCATCGAGTCCTACGCTGTTCATATAGTATTCCCCATTCGGTAATTTTAGGCAGCTTGGTTTTCCGTCGGTAATCACGAAGATTTGCTTGTTGGTGTTTCTTTTTCTTCTAAGAATATCCATTGCCAATTCCAATCCGGCTACCGTATTCGTATGATAAGGTCCAACCTGTAAATAGGGAAGGTCTTTAATTTTAATTGGCCATGCTTCATTTCCGAAAACAATAATATCAATGGAATCTTTTGGATATTTTCGTTTAATTAATTCCACCAAAGCCATAGCGACTTTTTTCGCAGGAGTAATCCGGTCTTCACCATACAGAATCATGGAATGACTGATGTCTATCATCAAAACCGTGCTCATCTGAGCTTTATGTTTAGTTTCTTCTACGATGAGGTCGTCTTCTGTCATTCTGAGATCGGAAATCCCGTTGTTGATCTGAGCGTTTTTCAGGCTTTCAGTCATATTTACTGCTGATAAATCATCTCCGTATTGGAAATTCCGGTTTTCTCCGTCACGTTCATCCCCGATTCCCGTTTTGTTAGTACGGTGATTTCCTACACCACTTTTCTGGAGTTTTCCGAAAATCTGATCCAGGGCATATTCACGAAGAGCAGCTTCCAGCTTGGCAGTCAGTACATTTTTACCTTCTCCGGTTCCGGAATTGCCGTCTTCAGGATCTTCCGCTTTGATATAGCCACGTTTTTTGAGATCTTCTTCAAAATCTTCACGGGTATATTCATCATCGAAAATATTGTATTCTCTGTCGAGCATATCGAGCCATTCAAAAGCTTCCTCAAGATCGCCGGAAGTGTGGATGAGCAAATCTCTGAATACATCGAAAACCCTGTCGAAATTGGAAATTTCCTCCGGAACATGCTTACTGAAAGTAAAACCCTGATGAACATTAAAACTTTTATTTGTCATGAGGTTGTTCTTGTATTTAAAAGATACAAGTTAGGAAAATATTATAAGAAGAATAGTGCCTGGAAAATAGAAAATGTTAATGATGCTTATAAAACATTTAAAATGATTTTAAGAGAAATAATATTTCATTTAAGAATATATTTTTCGTTTCTTTTCGGAACGCAGTATCTTTGCAACCATATTTACAGCTATGAAAGATTTAATGGGCCGTGCAATTTGGGATTTTTATTATGATGAAGATCCAAAAGATTTGCAGACTGAAACTTCAATTTCTGAACTGGACGAGCTTCCGGTGGATTATCTTTTCCGTGATTTTGAAGATATGAATGATATTGAACAAAAAGCTTTAGAACTGTCCAAAGGAAAAGTTTTGGATATTGGAGCTGGAGCGGGTTCGCATTCTTTATACCTTCAAAATGAAAGGAATCTTGAGGTGACCGCATTGGATATTTCACCTAAATCGATTGAAGTCTGCAAACTGAGAGGAATTCAAAAAGCGGTTGCTGAAAATGTACTTCATTTTTCCGGAGAAACTTTCGACACGATTCTGTTGCTAATGAACGGAACAGGGATTTTCCAGAGCCTTAACGTAATTGATATTTATCTTAAAAAGCTTTATTCTTTATTAAATGAAAAAGGGCAGATTCTGATCGACAGTACGGATATTCTCTATATGTTTGACCGCGATGAAGATGGCGGAGTTTATATTCCGGCAGAAGGATATTATGGTGAATTGGATTATATTGTTCATTACAAAGGAGAGTCGGAAGATCCAATCAAATGGCTGTACCTGGATTTCAATACCTTGAAAAATGCAGCTGAAAATAACGGTTTTAAAATTGAGAAAATTTTACAGGATGAAGATGCTTATCTGGCGAGACTGACTAAAAAATAATGATTAGATGCTTCGACAGGCTCAGCATGACACCGCGAATTTCAACCATTTTATAATATCATATTTATACTTTATATGCAAATGGTATTAGAGATGTCATGCTGAGCCTGTCGAAGCATCCTTTAAAACATAAAAAAACAAAAAATCCACATGAATTTCATGTGGATTTCTTTATATGGAATATTAAAGATTATCCAATCTCAATACCGTTTTCAACATTGCTGTCATCCGGTGTTACGAAAGATAATTTTCCGTCCGGTTTTGTTGTTAGTAGCAACATTCCCTGAGATTCAATTCCTCTGATTTTTCTTGGAGCAAGATTTAATAAAATCATGACTTGTTTCCCAATAACCTCTTCTGGAGTAAAGCTTTCTGCAATTCCTGAAACCACAGTTCTTACATCAACACCTGTATCCACAGTAAGTTTTAGTAATTTATCTGCTTTTTCAACTTTTTCAGCTTCTAAAATAGTAGCTGTTCTTAAGTCTATTTTCGTAAAATCATCAAAAGTGATTTCTTCTTTCATAGGGTTTGCTTTAGGGTTTGTTTTTTTATTGTTTTGCTTTGTGTCTTCAAGCTTTTGGATTTGAGCTTCGATGACATCATCTTCAATTTTTGAGAAAAGAAGAGAAGCTTCGTTGATTTTGTGACCTGTTTCAATTAAAACGGATTTTGTTTCAACATCATTCCAGTCTGATTTCTGTACATTGAACATTTTCAATAGTTTATCAGAACTAAAAGGCATGAATGGTTCACACAGTTGAGCTAAAGCAACTGCAATCTGAGCTCCAACAAATAAAGACTGAGCTGCTTTTTCAGGATTGTCTTTAATGGTTTTCCAAGGTTCTTCTGTCTGAAGATACTGATTTCCGAAACGAGCCAAATTCATCAAAGCGGTCAGAGAATTTCTGAATTCATAATTTTCTAAGAACCCTGAAATTTCTTTTGCTGCTTTGTTGATTTCCTTTAATTCAGGACTGTTCACATCGCCTTGAGGAATAACTCCGTCATAATATTTATGAATCAAAACAGCAACTCTATTGATAAAGTTTCCAAAAATTCCAACTAACTCAGAGTTATTCTTTGTCTGGAAATCCTTCCAGGTAAAGTTATTATCTTTTGTTTCCGGAGCTGATGAAAGAAGAGCGTATCTTAAAACATCCTGTTGTCCCGGGAAATCTTCTACATATTCGTGTGCCCAAACCGCCCAGTTTCTTGAAGTTGAAATTTTATCATTCTCAAGATTCAGGAATTCAAATGCAGGAACATTTTTCGGCATAATATAATCTCCGTGAGCTTTCATCATCGAAGGGAAAATAATACAGTGGAACACAATATTATCTTTTCCGATAAAGTGAACCAAATCAGAATTTTCGCTTTGCCAGTAATCTTTCCAGTCTTTTCCGTTTTTCTCAGCCCATTCTTTAGTGAAAGAAATATAGCCGATTGGCGCATCAAACCATACATAAAGCACTTTTCCTTCTGCACCCGGAAGTGGAACAGGAACTCCCCAGTTCAGATCTCGGGTCATGGCACGAGGTTTCAGCCCGTCATTTAACCAGGATTTTACCTGTCCGTAAACATTGGGTTTCCAGTCGTCTTTATGGCCTTCAATGATCCATTCATTCAGGAAGTCTTCGTATTCGTTTAATGGAAGATACCAGTTTTTTGTTTCTTTTAAGATAGGAACATTTCCACTTAGCATAGATTTAGGATTGATCAGTTCTGATGGAGAAAGGGTAGAACCGCATTTTTCACACTGATCTCCGTAAGCGTTTTCGTTGCCACAGTTCGGACAAGTTCCCACGATGTATCGATCTGCGAGGAATTCTCCTGCCTGTTCATCAAAATACTGCTCGGATAATTCTTCTGTAAATTTTCCTTTTTCATAAAGAACCTTAAAGAAATCCTGACTGGTTTCGTAATGGTTTTTAGAGGTTGTTCTAGAATATTCATCAAAAGAAATCCCTAAGTCTGAAAAAGATTTTTTAATGATTTCGTGGTATTTATCAACGATATCCTGAGGGGTAACCCCTTCTTTTTTAGCTCTTATGGTAATAGGAATTCCGTGCTCATCTGATCCACAGATAAACGCTACATCTTTTCCTAATCTTCTCTGAAATCTTGCGTAAACATCCGCAGGAATATAGACACCTGCCAAATGTCCTATATGAACCGGTCCGTTTGCATAAGGCAAAGCTGCCGTAATCATCTTTCTGTTTGACATTTAATAGTAAAGTTTAGTTGCAAAGATACTGATTATCTCTGAAAATTATAATCTGTACTTTTTTTTATAGTTTTATATATTAATTATACGTTAAACCTATATATTTTGTTAAACGTTTGTTTAACTTTTTGCTATACTTTGGAATGTATTATGTTTTGCATATTATCTTTTAATGATTTGATATATAATATACTAGCTTTTTTTAGGGTTTTAATATAAATAATTTTATTTAAATTTTTTGTTAATTTTATGATAATTATAAAATTTTTATAAATTGCAAGACAGGTTTTATGCCTTTAAACTATAAAACGAAACTATATAAAAGATAAGATTGTGAAAAACTTTACAACAGTATTAAAAATTGCGCCTGCATTTTTATTGGCAAGTTCCATGATTCATGCGCAGACCAAAGACTCTACAACCAAAGAGAAAAAAATCGAGGAGGTTGTTTTGATCGGGTATGGTAAGCAAAAGAAATCTGATCTTACAGGATCTATTACAGCTGTCTCTGAGAAAGACTTCAATAAAGGGGCAATCGTTTCCGCGGATCAGTTAATTGCAGGTAAGGCTCCTGGTGTAAGAATTACAAATGCGGGAGGTTCACCAGATTCTGCCCCGAATATTAGAATAAGGGGAGGTTCTTCATTTAGTGCTAATAATAATCCTTTAATTGTAATTGATGGTGTTCCTTTGGATACAAATAATCCTGCCGGGGTTGGAAATCCATTGAATCTGATAAATCCAAACGATATTGAATCTTTTTCAATATTGAAAGACGCTTCTGCTACTGCGATTTATGGAAACAGAGGATCTAATGGAGTTATTATTATCAAAACAAAAAGAGGAGGAGGTAAACTTAAGATAAATTTAAGCACTAATGTCTCTGTGGGTACCGTAACAAGGTATATTGATGTTATGAATGCCAATGAGTTTACGAACTTTATTAATCAAAATTATCCTAACTACAACTATTTATTAGGAGTTGGTGGAAATTCAGCAAATCCGACACAATCTGGAACGATTTATAACACGGATTGGCAAAAGGCTATTTATAGAAATTCTGTTTCTTCGGATAACAACTTAAACGTTTCAGGTAGCCTATTTAATAAAATTCCGGTAAGATTATCCGTAGGTTATAATAGGACTGAAGGTGTTATAAAAACCAGTGATTATGAAAGATTTTCAACAGGCTTAAATATTACTCCTACTTTTTTCGATAATCACTTAAAAATTGATTTTAGTTTAAAAGGACTATTCTCAAAACTTAACGCAATTGATGACGGGGGAGCGATCGGAGGAGCAATAAATATGAACCCGACCCTTCCTATTTATCAGTCCCAGACAGGTTTAACGGGAGATCCTTTTGATAGATTCGGCGGATATTATCAAAATACGGTTTTAAAAGGAAATCAATATTTAATTCAGGGGCAGAGTAATCCTTTAGCGATTCTAATGCAGAGACAATCTCCGCAAAAAATTTCTAAATTTTTAGGTAATGCGGAAATTAATTATAAATTTCATTTTTTACCTGATTTGAGGGCTATTGTTAACTTAGGTTTAGAAGCTTCAAGATCCAACTTAAGAACAGTTTATTCTGACAATGCTGTTGCAACCTATAGAAATCCACAAAATTCTATAGCTCCAAATGATTATGTATTTAGTCCTGGAGTAGATTATGCGGAACATCAAAATATTGTAAATCAGACGATGGATGCCTATTTGGTTTATGAAAAAAAATATTCAGGTTTCCTTTCTCATTTCTTAGTACAAGGGGGATATTCTTATCAGAATTTTAAAAATGACGGTTACAAAGATCAATATAGATATGATGATGTGACAGGTTTGAGAGTTCCAAATCCAGGAACAGCTTTAAATCCTAATAACAGATATTATAATGTATTGAACCTGCAATCATTTTTAGGAAGAGCAAATATTGATTTCTATGATAAATATTTATTTACACTAAACTTTAGAGCAGATGCTTCTTCATTATTTCAGAAAGGTGAAAGATGGGGGTATTTTCCAGGTGCCGGATTTGCTTGGAAAGTCAATAAAGATTTCTTCAATGATTCTCAAAATGTTAAAGATCTTAAGTTGAGATTAGGATGGGGAAGAACCGGTAACGCCGATATTGTAGGAGTTGCAGGATTTTATCCGTCGAGCCCTTATTTTTCGATCGGAGGGTCAAACTCTCAATATTTTCCAGGAATTGGGACTTATAGTGCTTTACCATTTAATCCTGGTTTAACTTGGGAAACTACAGATACTTGGAATGGGGGAATTGATTTTTCATTCTTTAAGCAAGAAAGATTATCCGGAAGTATTGATGTATATCAAAGAAAAACAACAAATCTTTTAGCAAAAGTTCCATTACCTGTAGGACAAGGTTTGACTAATGAATTTACTACAAATGTAGGTTCGCTTGAAAATAAAGGAGTTGAGCTTAATTTAACAGTAATCCCTGTAAAAACTGAGAATTTAAACTGGTCAGTTTCGGGAAATCTTGGGTATAATGATTCTAAAATATTAAGTTTAGGGGATGTTAGCTATTTTCCTGATAACTCAAGTACACTTCCTATAGGAACAGGGGTGAAAATTGCAAATAACGCAATAGGTTATCAACCTTATTCTGCTTGGGTGTTGCAACAAGTTTATGACGCAAACGGAAAGCCACTTGACCATGTGTACGTTGATAGAAATGGAGATGGGATTATCAATGAAAATGATAGATATTATAAAGCAATCAGACCAAGATGGACTTATGGTTTTAGTACTTCTTTAACTTATAAGAACTGGGATCTTAATGCTGCTTTCAGAGGGCAAATTGGTGGTTTGATTTATAATACTAGAAAATTAGCACAAGGTTTTAAAAGTTATACAGTTCCTCAAAATTCACAGAACTTAAATAACGTTCTTACTTCTACAGCAGATTCTCCATTTACTTTATCAGATAATCTTTATTTCTCGGATTATTTCTTGGAAGACGCTTCTTTTCTGAAATTGGATAATGTTACAGTGGGTTACTTATTTAAAAATGTATTTAAAAGTACCAATGTAAGAGTATATGCTTCTGTAAATAATGTTTATACGTGGACGAATTATTCAGGACAGGATCCTGAAAACTTCACGGGGATTGATAATAATTTTTACCCAAGACCAAGAACGTATACCATTGGATTTAACTTTAATTTTTAAAAAACGCTAAAAATGAAAAATACTAAATATAAAATACTGGCTCTTTTGACGTTCTTAGCTGTAAATACGGCTTGTATAGATGATTTGAACACGGAGCCTAAAGTAGAGCAAACATTAGAAAATCTTTTGGCCGCAGACCCAAATGCTGTAGAGGGTTTATTATCTAGATTATATGCAAGTTTTGCCCTTTCAAGTGTGGAGGGACCTGACAAATCGGATATTTCAGGGGCTGATCCGGGAGAATCACCATTTGTAAGAGGGTTAGTTAATCTACAAGATTTTACTGCCGATGATATGAAAAACAGATGGGGAGATAATGGGCTGGATCAGTTAACGACAACGACAAACTGGACTTCAAATAATAAATTCTTTAAATATGTATATGACAGAATTTATTATACTGTTCCTCAAGCAACAAACTTAATTCTTATCATGAAAAGTGATAAAGTTAATTATGCTAATAAAAACCAGGTTATAGATGAATTAAGATTCTTAAGAGCTTTATCTTATTATTACTTAGTTGATTTATTTGGAAAAGGAGTTTTGGTAACTAATGAAAACTTTAATACAACTGCTCTTTTACCGGAATCTTCTAGAAAAGATCTTTTCAATTACGTTGAAAGTGAATTACTGGCTATAGAATCTACTTTACCCGCAACAAATTCTTATGGGAGAGCTAATAAATCTTGTGTAAGAATGCTTTTAGCTAAATTATATCTGAATGCGGAGGTTTATACGGGAACAGCAAGGTATAATGATGCAGCTAATTATATCAATAAAGTTATAAATGAAGGTGGTTATCAGTTGGAATCTAATATCAGAAAGAATTTTTCTTCAGATAATAATACCTCTAAAGAAATTATTTTCCCACTTTTAGCGGATGCTGTTTCTAGCCAAAGTTTTGGTAATACAACATATCTTGTTAATGGGAGTATTAGTACCGAAACTATGGTTCCTGCAGATTTTGGTGCAGCTGAAGGATGGGCTGGTCATAGGGCTACAAAAGCATGGTATGGATTATTCGGAAATAGTATTGCAGATCTTCAGGCAAGTACAGATGCAAGAGCTAAACTGTTTTGGACTCAGGGGCACAACTGGGAAATGAACGACTATAAAACATGGGCAGATGGATTACCATCAGATAAATTTTGGAATAAAGATTCTAATGGAGTTGGAGGTGCAATAAAATTCTCATCAACAGATTTTCCATTATTTAGATTAGCTGATGCTTACTTAATGTATGCGGAATGTGCATTAAGGGGAGCAACGGGAACTACAGTGTCACAAGGTTTAGCATATGTAAATCTTGTCAGAGCAAGAGCGGGAGCTACTCAGTTAGTATCAATTACTTTAGATGGAGTCTTAGATGAAAGAGCTAGAGAACTAAATTTCGAAGGAATGAGAAGACAGGACCTTATCAGGTTTGGAAAATTCACAGGAGGAACTTATTTATGGCCATGGAAGGGAGGTGTAAAAAATGGAACTTCAATATCGGATAACTATAAAGTATTCCCAATTCCAAGTTCTGCATTGCAGTCTAATCCTAATTTAACTCAAAACCCTGGTTATTAATTTAAAACTGTATTAAAATGAAAAATATTTTCAAAATATTTCTGATAGGAATAGTGAGTTACTTCATTGTTTCTTGTAGAGAAGAAGATGATAAGGCTGTGCTTAATAGTACATCTAATGGGAGTTTAGCTGTAAATAAAACATCTGTAATTCTTGATGAAACAATTGCTGATCAGGCTGCACTTACTTTTACATATACAAACCCAACTTTCAATCCAAATGTAACATTTACAAATACAGTAGAACTTGCTACTGCTGGAACGAATTTTAGTTCTGTTGCAACACAAACTGTTTCAATGGAGCAGAAAACATTTTCTTTGACTCATTTGCAATTGAATACAATGTTAGCAACCTTAAATATTGCTCCAAATGTTGCCAAGTCAATTGAAATCAGGTTAAAATCAAGTTTAAATGCTACTACAGCTTATTATTCTAATGTAGTAACGGTTAGTATTACAGGTTATAAACCAAATCCGGATCTGATTTACCCTAAAATTAATGTTCCTGGAGGATATGCCGGAGCCGCAGGCTATGCAGATTGGGAACCAACAAACTCTCCAAATTTATTCTCTCCAGGCAAAGATGATAAGTATAGAGGATTTATCTATGTTACTGCGCCAAATAGCGAATATAAATTCACTATTAATCAGGATTGGGCAGGAGATAAAGGTGATGATGGAACATTTACAGGAAAACTATTAGAAACGAACGAAGTGAATGTAAAAGCAGCAACAGCAGGAACGTATTATGTTAATGTTAATTGGGTTGCAAATACATATTCTACGGTTGTTGCAAATTTTGGTGTGATTGGCGATGCAACTCCTACAGGTTGGGGCTCAGATACAGACTTTGTTTATAATCCTACTACAAAAACTTATGTAATCAATTCGATTGCTTTGTCAAATACTGGAGTGTTTAAATTTAGAGCTAATGATGATTGGGTGATGAAGTTTCAACCAGCTAGTGCAGATGAAACATTGGTTTCGGGAACTACAGTTCAGTCTTATTTAAATTCAGAAGGAACTGTAACAGGAGATCCTGGTTATAAAGTTGCACAAGCGGGTAATTATAAAATAGAATTAGACTTACATAATTCAGCTTACTATAAGCTAACTATCACAAAATTATAAAATACAACAAGTTTAAATAAAGAGCAAAGTGTTGCTTTTGGGCAACACTTTCTTTATTTTTAAAGTTATAAATAGTCATTATGAAGAAAATTACAGTTGGAGCGTTATTGCTCTCAATGATGTTTGTGGGTGTTAATGCACAATCTTTAAAATCGCCGGACGGAAAATTTGAAATGGATTTTCAGATAAAGCAGGGAGTTCCTTATTATAATCTTAAATACAATGGTAAAACAGTTGTTGAAGATTCTAAATTGGGATTGAGATTATTTAAAGATGCTTCAATAAAATTTGCCTCAGAAATTGCCAAACCGGAAGATGCTAAATTCGACTTAAACAATGGTTTTACAAAAGTTGATGAAAAACGTGATTCAAAAAATGAAACTTGGCAGCCGGTTTTAGGGGAAAAGAAAAATTATATCAATCAGTATAATGAATTGGCGGTTACGCTGAATCAGGCTTCTACCGATAGAAGCATTGTGGTAAAATTCAGATTGTTCAATGATGGTTTAGGATTCAGATATGAATTTCCTCAACAGAAAAACCTGAACTATTTCACCATTCGTGAAGAAGATTCTGAAATTGATTTCCCGACAGATATGAAAGCCTGGTGGATTGTTGCAGATTACGATTCCCAGGAATATAAATACCAGGAAACAAAAGTTTCTGAAATTCCGGCAAGATGGCCTCAAGCAGCCGATGCGAATGCGTCTCAGACTTTAATTAAAAATGCGGTTCAGTCTCCTGTAATGCTGAAAAGAGAAGGAAAAGAGCCTTTGTATATCAATGTTGCTGAAGCTGCAGTTCTGAATTATCCGGCTTCTCACCTTGAAGTGGATGCTCAGAATTTTAAATTTAAAACACACCTGACAGCGGATAGACAAGGAGCGAAAGGATATATTCAGACCCCTTCTGTTACTCCATGGAGAACAATTATTGTATCGCCAAAAGCAGAAGAAGTAATGGCGTCTAAAATGATCTTCAACCTAAATGAGCCTACTAAATACAAAGATACTTCTTATATTCACCCTACAAAATATATGGGAGTTTGGTGGGAAATGATCATCGGAAAATCTCAATGGGCGTATTCAACAGCAGAAAATGTACACTTGGATACAACCGATTTTACGAAGCTGACTCCAAACGGAAAACATGCGGCGAATAATACAAAAGTAAAAGAATACATTGATTTCGCTGCAGAAAATGGTTTCCAGGGCTTATTGATCGAAGGTTGGAATATCGGTTGGGAAGACTGGTTTGGCCATTCAAAAGAATTTGTTTTCGACTTTATCACGCCTTATCCGGATTTTAATATCAAAGAATTAAACGATTATGCGCACTCAAAGGGAATTAAATTAATCATGCACCACGAAACTTCAGGTTCAGCTACGAACTATGAAAGATGGGCAGATAAAGCATTCCAGCTGATGAACAAATATGGGTATGACGCTGTGAAAACCGGCTATGTTGGAGATATTATTCCAAGAGGTGAACACCATTATTCTCAATGGACGATCAACCATTTCTACAGAATTGCGGAGAAAGCTAATGAATATAAGATCATGGTAAATTCTCATGAATCTGTACGTCCTACAGGAGAAAGCCGTACTTATCCTAACTATATTTCTGCGGAGGCTGCACGTGGTACGGAATATGAAGCTTTCGGAGGAAATAATCCGGATCACCAGACTATTCTTCCGTTTACAAGATGGATGGGAGGTTCTATGGATTATACGCCGGGGATTTTCCAGACAAAATTGGATTACTATTTCCCCGGAGATACACGTTTCGTGAAAACTACGTTGGTAAAACAGTTAGCATTGTATGTAACAATGTATATGCCTCTTCAGATGGCTGCAGACTTACCGGAAAACTATAAGAAGCATATGGATGCTTTTCAGTTTATTAAAGATGTGGCAGCGGACTGGGATGATACGAAGATCTTATCAGCAGAACCTGGAGATTATATCGTAACAGCCAGAAAAGCTAAAGGAACTGAAAATTGGTTTGTAGGAGGAATTACCGATGAAAATAAACGAGATTATACCGTAGATTTCTCTTTCCTGGATAAAGGACAGAAATATGAAGCAACGATCTATGAAGATGGAAAAGATGCAGATTATATCAACAATCCTCAAAGCTATAATATCTACAAAAAACAGATTACAAGCAAGTCTAAGATGAATTTTAAAATGGCAAGAAGCGGAGGTTTTGCAATCTCTATAAAGCCTGTAAAATAAAAATATTTCTTAACTTTATAATCCTTAAAGGCAAAACCTTTAAGGATTTTTTATGGGTACTGACTTATTTCTTTTTTTTAAATGACTCACTGAAAATTAACAAGCAAAATCTTTATGAAAAAAATATATACAATTATTGCACTTTCAGTAGCTGCAGTTGTCTTTTCTCAAAAACCATTAGACAAGGTAGAGCCGGCGTTCTGGTGGAAAGGAATGAAAAATCCTGAACTTCAGATCTTGGTATATGGAAAAGATATTGCCAAAAATGAAATTGAACTTTCGGACGGTGTTCAGATTAAAAATATACAAAAAGTTGAAAACCCAAATTATGTTTTTGTAACGGTAAATACTAATGAAATCAACGTTCCGAAGTTTAAAATTACCGTTAAGAACGGGAAAAAAAATATAGATGCTTACACCTACGAATTAAAGCAGAGAAATCCGGGTTCTGCCAACAGACAATCTTTTACCTCAAAAGATGTCATGTATCTGATCATGCCTGATCGTTTTGCAAATGGTGACGAAAAAAATGATTCTAATCCACATTTAACGGAAAAAGCAAACAGAAGTCTTCCTAATGGCCGTCATGGAGGAGATTTAAGAGGTGTTATCAACAATCTTGATTATATTCAGAACTTAGGGGCTACATCCGTTTGGTTAACGCCGGTGAACGAAGATAACGAAAAGGTGTATTCCTATCATGGATATGCCCAGACAGATCTGTATAAAATTGATGCACGCTACGGAACCAATGAAGAGTACAAAGAACTTTCACAAAAATTAAATAGGCGGAATATGAAACTGGTGATGGATTATGTAACCAATCACTGGGGAGTTTCACACTGGATGATTCAGGATTTACCGACAAAGGATTGGATTCACTGGTTTACCGATGGAGAGAATGGTTTTAAACGATCTAATTATAAAACCACAACCCAGTTTGATACCAATGCCTCTGAAATAGATAAAAAGCTGGCTTTAGACGGATGGTTTGATACCACGATGCCCGATATTAATCAGAAAAACCCGTTGGTTCTTAAATATTTGACACAAAATGCAATCTGGTGGATAGAATATGCTGAATTGGGTGGCTTTCGCGTAGATACCTATCCTTACAATGACAAAGAAGCCATGGCAAAATGGGCCAAAGCCATCACTGATGAATATCCGAATTTTAATATCGTGGGTGAAACCTGGCTGTACACAGCTGGACAAATATCTGCTTGGCAAAAAGATTCCAAAACGGGAGAAGCAGCAAATTATAACTCTTATTTACCTTCTGTAATGGATTTTATGCTCTATGGAGACTTACCAAAAGCGTTAAAGGAAAAAGAAGGTTGGGATTCCGGATTGGTAAAGATATACAATGTTTTCACAAGCGATTTTCTGTATCCCAATATTAATAATGTGATGGTTTTCTTTGAAAATCACGATACCGAAAGATGGAATGAGATTTTCAATGCAGATCCGAAAGCCTATAAATTAGGATTAACATTAATTTCTACTGTCCGCGGAATTCCACAAATTTATTATGGTTCCGAAATAGGAATGCGTGGAGATAAAAACAAAAGAGGGGATGCGGATATCAGAAGGGATTTTCCGGGAGGCTGGAAATCTGATCATCAAAATGCCTTTAATCTTGCTTCCCAAACCCCTGAACAAAAAGAATTTTATCAGTTTACTCAGAAATTATTAAACTGGAGAAAAGATAAAGAAGTCATTCATACCGGAAAAACTAAAAATTTCGTTCCTCAGAATAATGTTTTTGTGTATTTTCGATATAATGAAAAAGAAAGTGTGATGGTTGTTTTAAATAACAATGAAAAAGAAGAAACATTGGATCTGAAACATTTTGAGGAATCTTTAAAAGGATTTTCAAAAGGAAAAGACATCATTTCCGACAAAGAATTTTCATTACAAAACAACTTGACCATACCCGCAAAAACATCGATGGTTGTTGAATTGAAATAAAATACAAATATTTTCACAAATTTAACAATCAAATCTTTGTGATCTTAGTTAAGTTAAACGCCTTTGCGAACTTAAAAACAGTTAGTAGTTAAAAAGAAACTTTGCGCTCTTTGCGTTAAAAAATAAAATTTAAAAGTTTATAATTAAATATGAAAAAAACTACAATATTCTTTGCATTCATAGTATTCGTACTGAGCTTTACCACTATTTCAGCCCAGGCAAAATTTGAAAAAGAAAAAACAGAGATCAGAACAATGCTTGATGGTTTTAATGTTGCTGCTGCAAAAGCTGATTTCAATACGTATTTTAATTATTTTGCTGATGCATCTACATTTATTGGGACAGATGCCACCGAAGTCTGGGATAAGAAAGCATTTATGATCTGGGCAAAACCTTATTTTGATAAAAAAAGAACCTGGAATTTTACTTCATTAAAAAGAAATATCTATTTCAGTAAAGACGGAAAGTTCGCTTGGTTTGATGAATTATTGGATACCCAAATGAAAATCTGCCGTGGTTCAGGAGTTGTTGAGAAAATAAAAGGCCAGTGGAAACTCAAGCAATATGTTCTTTCTGTAACCGTTCCTAATGAGGTGGTAGATAAAGTGGTGGTGGAAAAGACGCCGATCGAAGATGTATTAATCCAAAAACTGAAAAAATAATGGCAGAAATGTTGGGAAGATATGATGAAGGTAAATCGATAGGCAAGGAAAAGCCAAATTTATCGATACTTCACATCATCAATATGAGCATGGGGTTTTTGGGAATTCAAATGGCTTTTGGGTTACAAAACGGAAATGCAAGCCGGATCTTGGCCAATTTCGGAGCTGATGTTCATGAATTATCTTGGTTTTGGCTGGTTGCACCCGTTACTGGATTGATTGTTCAGCCTATTATTGGGCACATGGGCGACAATACCTGGAGTCCGCTGGGAAGAAGAAAACCTTATTTTTTAATTGGAGCGATTTTATGTGCCATTGGTTTGGTGATGCTTCCGAACGCTGCTTCCGCAACCCAAATGATGGCGGCGAATGTTCTATTATTGGCGGTCATTTTTCTGGCTATGATGGATGCTTCAATTAATGTAGCGATGGAGCCTTTTCGTGCACTCGTTGGAGATATGTTGCCAAAACATCAGGGAACTATAGGTTTTTCTGTTCAGACTATTTTAATTGGAATTGGAGCGGTTATTGGTTCTGAGTTGCCGAATTGGTTGACCAGAATAGGGGTTTCTAACGAGGCTCCGAAAGGATTTGTAGCAGATAATGTGATCTATGCATTTTATATTGGGGCTGCCGTTTTAATTTTATCAATTCTTTATACAATTTTTACAACCAAAGAATATTCGCCGAAGGAATTTGCGGAATTTTCAGGAGAGAAAAAAGAACAAGATCAGACCTCAAAGTTTACAGATATTTTCAAAGATTTTTCAAATATACCTTCCCAGATGAAAAGATTGGGAGTAGTTCAGTTTTTTTCATGGTTTGCACTGTTTACCATGTGGGTATTTACAACCAGTGCTTTAGCGACCCATCATTTTGGACTTTCACCTGATGATACCCATTCTGTAGAATTTAATAAAGCAGGAGATTTAACAGGAAGTTTATTTGGAAGCTATAATTTTTATGCTATTTTCTTTGCTTTTGCTTTGACACCGATTGCTAAATTTATTGGAAAAAAACAAACTCATGCCTTAGCTTTGGCTTGTGGAGGATTGGGTCTGATTTCAATGTATTTTATTAAAGATATTAATAACTTATGGATTTCAATGATCGGATTGGGATTTGCTTGGGCAAGTATTTTAGCAATGCCTTATGCCATGCTGATAGATTCCATTCCGCAACATAAGATGGGAGTATATATGGGGATTTTTAATTTTTTTATTGTAATTCCTCAGATTATTAATGGGATTTTTGGAGGACCTATTGTAAGTGGTATTTTTGGAAAGCAAGCCATTGATTATATCGTTGTCGGGGGGATTTGTATGCTTTTAGGATCAATACTAACCTTATTTTTCATTAAATCTGAAGCCGAAACTCCGAAAGAAATTGAAGAAGAAATTAAGCAGGTTCATTTTTAAATTACAAGGCAGATAAAAATATAAATATCAATGATTAATAAAGGTGATAAGAGATTTTTTCTTATCACCTTTATTAATTAATATACCTTTAATTTTATAAATAGTTTTTTTTCAATAAAATCAATATATTTGTGATTACTTTTTACCAAAATTAAAAAACTAACGAAAAACATGAAAAAAAAACTACTTTTTGTAGCTATTCTTGCCAGTGTAGCTACTGTAAGTGCTCAAACTGGCAATGTGGGAATTAATACTCAGCAACCTACCGAAACTTTAGATGTTAATGGAACTTTACGTGTTCGTGCATTAACCGATGGCAGCAGTTCTTCTACTTATGATCAGGTTTTGGTGATGAAAACAGACGGAACAATAGGTAAAGCTTCAAGGTCCTCTTTGGGAAGTTCTTCTTTTAATGCTTTAGTAAAAACTACCATTGAACCTGCAGGTATACATTGCAGTACAGGTGGATTGAAGGTTGAAAGCGGACAGGATACGAATGCTAACGGTGTTCTTGATGCATCAGAGGTTACATCTACAAATTATGTTTGTAATGGAGCACAGGGAGTGCAAGGGATACAGGGGGTTCAAGGTCCACAAGGTGCAACAGGACCTACTGGTGCAACAGGAGTGGGATTAACAAATGGAACAGCAGGAGGGCAAGTTTATTTAACCAGTTCTGTTTCTCCATATTCTCCTCAGGCTCCCCAAACTGCGTCTGGCGATGTGCTGATTAGCAGTACAGCGGTGACTACCATTGCAAATAATGCCATTACTACAGCGAAAGTTGCGGATAATGCCATTACTTTAGCTAAGATATCTGCAACAGGAACTAAAGATAATACAACCTATCTGCGAGGAGACGGGACTTGGGCAACTCCATCAGGAAGCGGTTCTTCCGGAGGTGAAGGGTTAGGAAGATTGGTAGATGCAAACAATCAGCTGATTGGATATGTACAAAGTATAGGAACTAGTAATTATGTTATTAAAACCAGTAATGGATATATTACTACTATTAATGTTGACGGTACTTTTCCAGGACTTCAAAGTTATTATGGAGATTCATCATGTAGTGGTACCATAAAATATATTAATTCAGGAAATAATACACTGCAAAATAGAAATGGGAAATATTTGTATTATGAAGGAACAACCGGCAAATTCTTTAAAATAGATAATGTGAATGCAAACGGATATGCGACAAATGTAGCAATGTCTGGGATAGGATATTTATATCAGGTTGCAGGTACTTGTTCTCCATCTTCATCAACAAATTTTGGTTGGAAAGTTGAAACTACAGAAACAACCCGTGCGACTATTGGCTTACCGGCTACCATTACACTTCCGCTGACCTTACAGTAAATAAAAATAAAATTTGATAAAAAGCGAATTCAATCTGAATTCGCTTTTTTTTATAAATGTATAGAATAGTAAATTCAGTCAAACTACACTTGGAATCCTTTCTTACCTTACATCAACATAATTCACGTTCACACGCTGTACATTTGTATCATAAATAATCACAATATGAAAACAGTATATCATAAAGCAGATACAAGAGGCCATGCCAATCACGGATGGCTAAATTCTTATCACACATTTAGCTTTGCAAATTATCAAAATCAGGAAAGAACACATTTCGGAGTATTGAGAGTATTAAATGATGATACCGTTACCCAGGGAATGGGGTTTGGAACACACCCTCATAGAGATATGGAGATCATTTCAATTCCTTTGGAAGGAGATCTTGAACATAAAGATTCGATGGGAACAACTGCCGTTATTAAAAAAGGAGAAATCCAGGTAATGAGTGCGGGAACAGGAGTTATGCACAGCGAATACAATAAAAATAAAGATCAGGCTGTGAAATTTTTACAAATCTGGGTTTTCCCTAGAGAAGTAGGAGCTGAGCCGAGATATGACCAGAAAAGTATTAAAGAAGGAGAGAAAATCAACGGGTTTCAGCAGATTTTATCACCAAATAAAAATGACGATGGAGTTTGGATTCATCAGGATGCTTGGTTTAATTTAGCTAATTTTACCAAAGGAAACGGTAAAAATTATACACTTAACAAAAAAGGAAACGGAGTCTATGCTTTTGTACTGAAAGGGAGCGCCAAAGTTGGAGACAGAATTCTAAATGAAAGAGACGGTTTGGGAATCTGGGATACCCAAAGTTTCAATATAGAAGCTGTTGAGGATACTGAAATCCTTTTAATGGAAGTTCCTATGGAATTACCGTCTTACCTTAAATAATATGTAAATTTGTACCTTTAAATAATAAGATCATAATAGAATGAAAATTTTAGCAATAGCAGGAAGTAATTCCGAAACATCAATTAATAAATTATTAGTTTCTTATGCAACTTCATTAATTGAAAATGCAGAAGTGGAAATCGTTGACATGAACGATTTTGAAATGCCGATTTACAAACATCAGAGAGAAGTAGAAAACGGAGTTCCTCAGCAGGCTGTAGATTTTGCAGCGAAAATAGATGCCGCGGATTTACTTTTAGTTTCTTTGTCTGAGCATAACGGAACCTATTCAACTGCATTCAAAAATGTGTTTGATTGGACTTCAAGAATTAAAAACAGAGCAGTGTGGAATGAAGTTCCGATGCTATTAATGGCTACAGCTCCCGGAGGAAGAGGTGGTTTAGGAGTTTTGGAAGCTGCGGAAAAACGTTTTCCTTTGCATGGAGGAAATATCGTAGATACTTTTACGCTTCCTTTCTTTAACGATAATTTCGATAAAGAAGCCGGTAAAATTTCTAATGAAGAAAAAGATAGTGAATTAAGAGATAAAATCAAGAAGATTTCTGCCATCGAATCTATCCTTGAAAAATAGATTTGAAAATTAATATAAAATTAATATCTTTGCAAAAAGAAAAAAGATGAAAATTCAGACGTCCTTTAATCCGTGTTTTTCCAAAAAAGGGAATATTGTGGGCTCTGAAATTCTGAGATAAAACAACGGCCGATAATCTACCAAGATTGTCGGCTTTTTTGTTTTCTAAATTTGAATAAAAAGTTTGAAATAAATTTCTAAAAGTAAACATGAGCAACACTTACAAATCAGCAGGAGTAGACAAAGAAGAAGGATACAAAACGGTTGACAAGATTAAAAAAGCTGTCGGTGAAACGCACAATTCAAATGTCTTGAATCATTTGGGAAGTTTTGGAGCTTTCTACGAAATCGGCGGATACAAAAATCCTGTTTTGGTTTCAGGAACAGATGGAGTAGGAACGAAGCTTAAAGTAGCTTTAGACTCCAAAAAATATGACTCTATTGGAGTAGATTGTTTCGCGATGTGTGCCAATGATATTCTTTGTCATGGTGCAAAACCATTATTCTTCCTAGATTATTTAGCTTGTGGAAAACTGGATTCTGAAATCGCGGCAGAAATTGTTTTAGGAATGGTGGAAGCTTGTAAAGATAACAACTGTGCATTAATTGGTGGTGAAACTGCTGAAATGCCGGGAATGTATCAACCTGGAGATTATGATGTTGCCGGATTCTGCGTAGGAATTGTTGAAAAAGATCAGATTATTGACGGATCCAAAATTAAAACAGGAGATAAAATTATCGCATTGCCAAGTTCAGGTTTCCATTCAAACGGATTTTCTTTGGTAAGAAAAGTTTTTCCTGATTTCAATGAAGAGTTTGAAGGAAAACCTTTGTATGAAACGCTTTTGGTTCCTACAAGATTATACTATAAAGATATTCATAAAGTACTTGCTGAGGTTGAAGTTGCGGGTATTGCGCACATTACAGGTGGTGGATTATACGAAAATATCCCAAGAATCATTGGAGATGGATTATGTGCTTCCATTGATGCTTCAAAAATTCAGATTCCAAGTATCATGCTGGAACTGGAAAAAAGAGGTGGAGTAGCTCGTGAAGAAATGTTCGGGACATTCAATATGGGGGTTGGAATGATCGTGGTAGTAGATGCTGAAAAAGCTGAAAAAGTATTAAGTCTTCTTGATGATGCTTACGAAATCGGAGAAATTACAGAAGGAAGCGAGAAGATTGATTTGAAATTTTAAATAAATAGAATTTATTAGTAGAGACTTAGCTTAAGTTATATTAATTTAAGTCTGTGACTTCTAATTTCTAACTTCTAATTAATGAAAAATTTAGTTATACTCGTTTCAGGTTCAGGAACTAATCTTCAGAGAATTATCGATACCATTGACAATGGAGAAATCCAGAATGCAAAAGTATCTTTAGTGATTGCAGACAGAGAATGTTATGGACTTGAAAGAGCACAAAATCATAACATAGACAATATACTTATTCCAAGGGGTAAGAATTTCAGTGATGAATTGGCTAAAGTGATTCCTGAAAATACAGATTTAATAGTATTGGCAGGATTTTTATCCATTCTAAAACCTGAATTCTGTGAGCTTTGGAAGGGGAAAATAATCAATATTCATCCTGCTTTGCTTCCGAAATTCGGAGGAAAGGGAATGTGGGGACATCATGTTCATCACGCTGTTATTGAAGCGAAAGAAAAAGAAAGCGGTGCAACCGTACATTTTGTAACTTCAGGAATCGATGAAGGAGAAGCTATTCTTCAAAAATCATTTGAAGTAACAGAAAATGATACTCCGGAAACTGTAGCGGAAAAAGTTCATATCATAGAATATGAAATTTTTCCAAAAGCAATAAACAAAGTATTAAATAATAATTAAATACAATTATTAGAAATACAAAAATTCCCTTCCTTTGGAGGGATGGCAAAATTCAGAAAGAATTTTGACGGGGTGGTTAAAAAGAATACCTATTGTATACAAGGCTTCGCTTTGTTCGGCCTGAAAACATTAGAAATTTATTTAAATCATTAATAATAAAGATAGTTTTAGAGATGTCATACTGAGCCTGTCGAAGCATCTTTTCAACTAATCAAATTAAAACACATTTAGATTTTAATTATTTCGAAAAACAAGGAAAATCTAAGTAAAAATAAAGTAAGGCCCGGAGGTGAAAGACCCGGACTACAGTTTGAAATAACTGTAAAAAGTAAAAAATCGAAAGTAAAATGAGTGAAAAATCGCAGATTCGCGATTACCACTTAAAAAAAGTAAAAATCTATGAGCAAAAGAGTTTTAATCAGTGTTTCTGACAAGAGCGGATTGATCGAATTCGCGCAGTTTTTGGAAGCCCAAAATTATGAATTGATTTCTACGGGAGGGACGTTCAAACATTTGAAAGACGCTGGTTTAAATCCAATTCAGATTGATGAGGTTACCAATTTCCCTGAGATGTTGGATGGAAGAGTGAAAACTTTACATCCGAAAGTTCACGGTGGATTGTTGGCGGTTCGTTCAAACGAAGAACACATGAAAACCGTTCAGGAGCACGGAATTGGTCTGATTGACATGGTAATCGTGAATCTTTATCCTTTCTTTGAAAATGTTAACAAAAACATTTCTCTTCACGAAAAGGTAGAATTCATAGATATCGGAGGCCCTTCAATGCTTCGTTCAGCAGCTAAAAACTTTGATTCGGTAACGGTAATCACAGATGTTGAAGATTATGCAGCAGTGAAAATTGAAATGGAACAAAACGGTGATACATATATCGAAACCCGTAAGAAGTTGGCAGGAAAAGTATTTAACCTAACTTCTGCTTATGATGCTGCGATTTCGAGAATGCTTTTAGATGAGGAATATCCGACGTATCTGAATGCCTCTTACAAAAAAGTTTCTGACCTTAGATATGGTGAGAACCCACATCAGACAGCTGCTTATTACGTTTCTACTTTCGAAAATGGAGCGATGAAAGATTTTGAACAATTGGGAGGTAAAGAATTGTCTTTCAATAATCTTCGTGATATGGACCTTTGCTGGAAAGTGGTTACGGAATTCAAGGAAGAAATGGCTTGCTGTGCGGTGAAACATTCTACACCGTGTGGAGTGGCTATCGGAACTTCAGCGTTGGAAACTTACCAGAAAACTTTCGAATGTGATCCGGTTTCCATTTTTGGCGGAATTGTTGCAATGAACTACAAGATCGACGCGGCAACAGCTGAAGAACTGAACAAAACATTCCTTGAAATTGTGATGGCTCCTGAATTTGATGAAGAAGCTTTGGAAATTTTAAGAAAGAAGAAAAATTTAAGAATTATTAAAATCGTAAATCCTGTTTCTGACAAACAGACTTGGGTGAAAATAGACGGAGGAATTTTAGTTCAGGATAATGACAGCATCTTTTCTGATGATATCAAGGTAGTCACTGAAACTCAGCCTACGGAAGAGCAGAGAAAAGCATTATTATTCTCTCAGAGAGTAGTAAAATATGTGAAATCTAATGCGATCGTAGTTTCCAACGGAATTCAGGCTTTCGGAATCGGAGGAGGACAGGTGAACAGAATCTGGGCCACTCAGCAGGCGATTGAAAGAGCTAAAGAAAAATTTTCGGGAGACTTAGTATTGGCTTCTGATGCATTTTTCCCTTTCCGTGATGTGGTAGATTTCTGTGCTCAGGAAGGTATTACAGCGATTATTCAGCCAGGAGGAAGTGTAAAAGATCAGGACAGTATAGAAGCTGCCAATGAGCATAAAATTCCGATGATGTTTACCGGAATCAGACATTTTTTACACTAATTAAAATAGAATTAAAAAATAATTTTGAGATTGTATTTATAGCATTCAAAATTATATATTTGTACAATAGACTAGATAATAAATAAAGTATGAGAATATTAATCATAGGTGAAGGTGGGAGAGAATCTGCTTTGGCAGCAAAACTTCAGAATGACTCTAGAGTTACTAAAATGTTTTTTGCCAACGGAAACGCGACTACCGATGCAATAGGGAAAAATGTTCATTTATCAGAGATTAAAGAACTTAGAGATTTTGCAATCAAGGAAAAAGTAGATTTAACGATTGTGGGTCCTGAAGCCCCTCTTGTTGCAGGGTTGAAGGATGAGTTTAAGAAGCATGATCTTAAAGTTTTTGGTCCTACTCAAAAAGTAGCAAGCTTGGAAGGAAGTAAAGCTTTCTCTAAGAAATTTATGCAGACCTATGATATCAAAACGGCAAAAGCTGTGGTATTTGATGCTTATAACGATGCTAAAGAATATATTCAGACACAGCAATATCCGTTAGTTGTGAAAGCTAGTGGTCTTGCAGGAGGTAAAGGAGTGGTGATCTGCGAAACATTGGAAGAAGCAGAAGCTACGATTCATGATTTTATGATCAGAAGAATATTCGGGGATGCAGGTATTCGTATCGTTATCGAAGAATATTTACAAGGTTTTGAAGCTTCAATCATCGCTTTCTCAAACGGTGAAAAACTATTCCCTTGTATCGCTGCTAAAGATTATAAAAAAGCAGGAAAAGGAGATACAGGACCAAACACGGGAGGTATGGGAACAGTAGCTCCAAGTCCGGAATTTACACAGGAGCATTATGCTGATTTTGAGAAAAACATTCTTGAACCGACAATTAAAGGTCTTAAAGGAGAAGGTTTCAGCTTTAAAGGTATCATTTTCTTCGGATTAATGGTAACTAAAAACGGAGCTTATCTGCTTGAATACAATATGAGATTCGGAGATCCTGAAACTCAGGTATTGATGGCTCTTATGGAAAACAATCTTCTGGACGTTATCCAGGACTGTATGAACGGAAAAGACATCGAGCTTAAATTTAAAGACGAAAAAGCGATTTGTCTGGTAATGTGTTCAGGAGGGTATCCAAGAAACTTTGAAACAGGTTTTGAAATCGTAGGGGAAGACAAAGTGAAACACAGTCAGCTTTTATATGCAGGAGCAGTTAAAAAAGGAGACGCTGTTGTTTCTAACGGAGGTAGAGTACTGAATATCGTAGCTACCGGAGCAACTTACGAAGATGCCCGTAAAAAAGTTTACGAAGATGCAAGTCATGTACATTTCGATTACGGCTTCTACAGAGAAGACATCGGAAAGTTCTAAATAATAAATCAAAAAAAGATTTGGAGAAATCCAGGTCTTTTTTTGTAAAGATTTCATCAGTAGAATCGGACTTTAGTCCGATTAATTAAAAGAAATCAAATTGCCTTTAGCCAAAGCTTAAAAGATTAATTTAAAATTGAGTTTTTATATACAATTTTTGTCTTTCCGAAGGAATCCCTGCAGAAGGCTCCCTTAAAACATTGAAAACTCATCAATTATCAATCATCATTTATCAATTATAATATAATAATGAATAACGGTATTATCATATTAGATTTCGGATCACAGTACAACCAGCTTATCGGAAGAAGAATCCGTGAGATGGGTGTATATTCTGAAATTTTACCTTTCAATACACCATTAGCGACTCTTTTAGAAAAACAACCAAGAGGAATTATCCTTTCAGGAGGTCCAAGTTCTGTAAACGCAGAAAATGCTCATTTGGTTGAAAAAGAATTATATGAACAGGGAATTCCTGTATTGGGAATTTGCTATGGAATGCAACTTACTGCGCATCTTTTAGGAGGAAAAGTTCATAAAGGAGTAAAAGGAGAATACGGAAAAGCACATCTTGAAATTGTAAAAGAATCTTCTTTACTGAAAGGAGTTTCTAACAATTCAGTAGTTTGGATGAGCCACTTTGACGAAGTTGGACAATTGCCTGCTGGTTTTGAATTAAATGCCACATCAGGAGTTATTGCTTCTATGTCCAATGAAGATAAAAAAATCTACTGTGTACAGTTCCACCCGGAAGTTTCTCATACGGAAGAAGGTGGAAAAATGCTGGAGAATTTCGTTTTCGGAATTTGTAATGCAGAGAAAAACTGGAAACTAACCAACTATATTGAAAAAACAGTTGAAGAAATCCGTGAAAAAGTAGGAGATCAGAAAGTAATCTTGGGACTTTCAGGAGGGGTAGATTCTTCTGTAGCAGCAGTTTTGATCCATAAAGCAATCGGAGATCAATTGACTTGTATTTTTGTTGACACAGGTTTATTGAGAAAAGATGAAGGCAAAAAAGTAATGGATAATTACGGTGAGCATTTCCATATGAACATTAAATTGGTTGATGCTAAAGAAAGATTTTTATCCAAGCTAGCCGGAGTTGATGATCCTGAAGCTAAAAGAAAAATCATTGGAAACGAGTTTATTCATGTCTTTGATGAAGAATCTCATAAAATTGAAGGTGCTAAATTCTTAGCTCAGGGAACAATTTATCCTGATGTTATCGAAAGCCAGTCAGTAAACGGACCTTCTGCAGTGATCAAATCTCACCATAACGTTGGCGGACTTCCTGAAGATATGGAGTTTGAATTGCTTGAACCTTTAAGAGAGCTATTCAAAGATGAAGTAAGAAAAGTAGGAGAAGAGTTGGGAATTCCTCATCATTTGGTACACAGACATCCTTTCCCTGGTCCTGGATTAGGAATCAGAGTATTAGGAGCGGTAGATGCTGAAAAAGTAAAAATTCTTCAGGAAGCGGATGACATCTTCATCGAAGAATTGTACAAAAATGATTTGTATGAAAAAGTTTCCCAGGCTTTCGTTGTACTTCTTCCGGTAAAATCTGTAGGAGTAATGGGAGATGAAAGAACATATGAATATACTGCAGTAGTTCGTTCTGCAAACACGATCGACTTTATGACGGCAACGTGGAGCAGACTTCCTTACGAGTTTTTAGATACGGTTTCAAGCAGAATTATCAACGAAGTAAGAGGAATCAACAGAGTCGCTTACGACATTTCGAGCAAACCACCTGCAACGATTGAGTGGGAATAATTTTTTGACTTGAATTTAAATACAAATCCTGCCTTTTGGCGGGATTTTTTTGTTTAATATTTTCTACATTTGTTCTATGAAGATAGCATTTCTTGGTCCGCAGGCGAGTTTTACACAGTTAGCGGCTTCACAGATATTTCCGGAAGAAGAATTAATACCGCAATCAAGTATTTTGGATTGTTTTAATGCCGTAATGAATAATGAGGTGGATAAAGCAGTTGTACCCCTTGAAAACTCAATTGAAGGAACGGTTTCAATGACGCTGGATTACTTATACAATTTCGATGTTTTTATAGAAACGGAATTGGTGATGCCTATTGCCCATCATTTGATGGTGCATCCTGAAAATTCAGTAGTGGAGAAGATCATTTCTCATCCGCAGGCTTTGGCACAAACCTATCATTTCAGACATGAAAATTATCCCGGAATTCCATCGCAGGATTTTAACTCAACTGCAGCCTCTGCAAAACTGGTATCTGAAAATCCAAATGAAAAGTGGGCGGCTGTAGCCAACCGTTCTGCCGCTAAATTATATGGTTTAAAGATTATTCATGAAAATATTCAGGATTTTGAACAGAACCATACCAAGTTTGTGGTGATATCTAAAAGTAAAGAAAGTCTAGATCTCCCATTACAGAAAAGTTCAGAAAAAACATCTTTAATTATTACCCTTCCCGAAGATCATGCAGGAGGTCTTCATCAGGTACTTTCCGTGTTTGCATGGCGAAACATGAACCTTTCAAAAATCGAAAGCCGTACCCTGAAAACAGGATTGGGAAACTATTTTTTCTTCATCAATATTGCAAATGAATGGCATCCTGTTTTATCTCAAAATGCGATTGATGAATTAATTTCACTTAAAGCCAATGTGAAGTTTTTGGGACATTATAATGAATATCTGTTTGTGGAATAAATTCTAATAAATTTATTCTTTAAATTGAATATTGGTGCATTTATTTTTTTCATACCAATTGATCCAGATCTTTCTGTCGTGTTCATAAGCTACTCCAGGATATATTCTTGCATAATTGAGTGTGCTTTCAAATGAGACATGACTATATTTTGAGAGAAACTTTAAAGTTTCATGAAATTTTCTTCCTTGAATTGAATAAATCAATGTATCAATGAATTTTACGGATGTTAAGAATTTTTCTTTAAACTCAAGATTTTCTTTGCAGTTAACAGTTTGTCCGCAAATATCAGGACTATCTAAAAGAATTAATCTAAAATCATCGTAATTAAATGTATCACTATTTCTATCGAGAAAATATGACATGTCTCTAGTTTTTGAATCATAATTGTATTTGGCATCAGTTTTAATCGTCAAATTGTAATTTTTTGCAGTATCGATCACTGTGTTGAAATCCTTGTCACATTGTTTAGGCTTAGTAAAAAATGCCTGTAATGTGTCATTTTTCAGAAAGTATACATAATCATTATCTGTTGAATCAATTCTTGTAATTCTTGCGTTAACATTCAATGTTTCAGATTTAAAATAAACATCTTTTATTCTGTAAGATTTACAGGAAACAACAATGAAAAATAAAAGAACAAGGATAATAAATCTTTGCATATTTAATATTTTAGAGAAGAATTAGGATCAATATATTTTAGAAGAGTAAATCGGGGATTAATCATGTTACCAGTAACATTTTCACAGTCAACAAAATATTCAGATTTCATTCCCCGTTTCCAAACTATAATATCATTTTCTATAATTTTAGTATTAATCACTTCTGTCCTTAAATTAGCGTGAAGCTCTTTATATAAAATTAATGTATATTTTTTATTAAGTTTTATAGGATAGTAATTTTTATGAGCAAAATTAGAATCTATTGCTTTCACGAAAACACCCTCAATAGAATCATTTCTAAAATGAAAAATATGTATTCCGTTCTTTGTTTCTATTTTAAAGAATTTTGCTTTTGTAATGACTGTATTTTCCCGTAAAACATATTGAGTTTCATTTCTCGAAATGCAATTTGTGAAAAAGCTTACAATCATTATTAGTATTATATTTTTCATCATAAATCAAAAATATAAATCTTTTTAGAATATGCATTAATATTTTTATTAGGAACATTTTTTGAATACCTTAGAACAATCTTTTTCATAATAATTATGTTCGATAAACAGCAACGAAAACTCAAAAGATCAGCCAAATTATTTTCTGTGTTAAGCAAATACGGATTCAAGGATGTATTGGCGAGAATGCAGGGGGGAAAAAAGATAGAAGATGCTTCGGATGAAATAGTTTCCAAAGGAAGTGTTTACGAAAGAATCAGACTGGTTTTAGAAGAATTAGGACCTACTTTTGTGAAGCTGGGACAAACGTTCAGCAATAGGGAAGATTTGCTCCCTAAAGAACTGATTCAGGAACTACAGAAGCTGCAGGATAAAGTTGAAACGGTAGAGATGAATGTTGAGGAGATTCTGGAAAATGAATTTGATATTTCTGTGAATGAACATTTTAAGGAAATTCAGAAAGTTCCTTTGGCAACAGCTTCTATTGCACAGGTGTATAAAGGAATTCTGAATGATGGAACTGAGGTGATTTTAAAAATTAAGAAGCCCGATGTTCAGACCGTCATTGAAGATGATCTGTTGTTGATTAAAGACCTTGAAAAACTCGTTTCCTCTTACTCAGAAATAGGAGAGAAGCTTAATCTGAGACAGGCGATTTCCACTTTTGAAAAATCTCTGCTTGAAGAAGTTTCACTCATTAACGAAAAAGAGAACATCCTACAATTCAGAAGAAACTTTAAAAACAATAAAGAAACTTATGTTCCGAAAATCTATCAAGAATTTTGTAACAATAATGTTCTTTGCATGGAATTTATCGATGGAATAAAAGTTACCGATACTGTTTCTCTTATAGAAAATAATATTGATCCGGTCTATATTTCAGAAGTAGGTTTGAGGCTCTTTGTTTCCCAAATCATGGATTATGGTTTTTTCCATGCCGATCCTCATGCAGGAAATATTTTAGTGACAAAAGACGGAAAAGTTGTTTTCATAGATTTCGGAGCGGTAGGAAAAATTCCACCTAATGATAAAGAAGTGTTGGAAAATCTTATTGTAAGTTTTGTAGCTAAAAACCCTCATAAGATTGTAAGATACCTTAAAAAAATGGCAATAAGCTATGAAATTCCGGATGAGAGAAGGTTTGAAAACGACGTAGAAGATATCCTGAATTTTGTTCACAGTACTTCTTTAAAAGAGATCAATGCACAGGTGATCATCAATAAAATGAAAGATGTCCTTACGGATAACCGGCTTCAGATGCCCGATTATTTTTATCTTTTATTTAAAGGAATTACTTTGATAGAAGGAGTTGGCCGAAGTATTAATCCGGATCTGGATGTTGTAAAAAGTTTAAGCCCGTTTACCAAAAAGATTTTCGCACGAAAGATCAGTCCTCAGAACCTTTTTAAGACCGGAGTTGACAGGGTGATGAATTTTACGGATAATGTAGATGAAATTCCGAGAGAGTTGCGTTCTGTTTTACAAAAATTGGACGAAAATAAATTCACCGTATCCAGTGAAATCAAAAATCTGGAGAAAACCAATCAATTAATAAAATCAAGTATTATTAATCTGATTCTGACGATGGTTTTAGGAGCTAATATTATTGCAACAGCGATTGTTTTTGTTTCGGAAACTGGTCCCAGAATTGGAGAACTGTCATTGGTTGCTGTATTAGGATTTATCTTTTCAATATTTTTAGTAATTGTCATTTTGCTGAGAATTACACGAAAATAATTATAAATCATATCTGTCATTCTGACGCAGGAAGAATCTGTTACTTTTATTGAGATTCTTCCTACGTCAGAATGACAAACTTACTGTTAAGCTTTATCTTAAAACTTCCTTTCAAACTTTAAAAAATTAAATACCTATCTTTGCAAAATGGAAAAACTCACTTTTGCAGATTTTGACCTTCCGGTCAAAATTCTTGATGTTTTAGCTGACCTTAATTTATTTGAACCTACTCCAATTCAGGAAAAGAGTATAAAGCCGATACTTTCCGGAAGAGATGTAATGGGAATTGCACAAACCGGAACAGGAAAAACATTAGCTTATCTTTTACCGGTTTTAAAAACCTGGAAATACAATAAATCTGGAAATCCAACGGTTTTGGTACTGGTTCCGACCAGAGAATTAGTGGTTCAGGTGACAGAAATCCTAGAAAAATTAACAGAAAATATTACTGCAAGAGTTATAGGAATTTATGGAGGTAAAAATATCAATACACAGAAGCTTTTATTTAACGATGGCTGTGATATTTTGGTAGGAACTCCGGGAAGAGTAATGGATTTGTCTATTGATAATGCGATTTCATTAAAAGAAGTTCAAAAATTAATCATTGATGAATTTGATGAAATGCTGAACTTGGGATTCAGACCTCAATTGACCCATATTTTTGAGATGATGAAAGAGAAAAGACAGAATATCTTATTCTCTGCAACCATGACCGAAGCTGTTGATGAAATGCTGGATGAGTATTTTGCAAGTCCTGTTGAAATTTCATTGGCAAAATCAGGAACACCACTGGAAAAAATTGAACAGACCGCATATAAAGTTGAAAATTTCAATACGAAGATCAATTTGCTTGAAAACTTATTGAAAAACCATGAGGATATGTCCAAGGTTTTGATTTTCAATAACAATAAGAAAAATGCTGATTTGTTATTTACCAAAATTGAGGAACTTTTCCCAGGACAGTTTGACGTCATTCACTCCAATAAATCTCAGAACTACCGATTGAAAGCAATGAAACGTTTTGAGAATGAAGAAATAAGAGGATTGATTACAACAGATGTCATGGCAAGAGGTTTGGATATTTCTGATATTACCCACGTTATCAACTTCGAAACTCCTGATATTCCTGAGCAATATATTCACAGAATTGGTAGAACGGGTAGAGCGGATAAAGATGGTAAAGCAATAACTTTTGTAACAAAGAAAGAAGAACCTTTGATTCTTGACATCGAGCTATTGATGGATAAAGATTTAAAATTCATCGATTTCCCTGCAGATGTGAAAATAAATCCTAAAAAGATTGCTTCTGAAGAAGAGCATATTGCGATGAAAAATCCAGCTCCGGTAAAACTAAATGACGGAGGAGGAGCTTTCCACGAAAAGAAAGCAAAGAATACTAAAGAAAACTGGGGAGGACCTTCGAAAAGAAAAGCACCCAAGAAATTTGGAGCTAACAGATCACAACAGAAAGCAATTTCTAAGTCTAAGAAAAAGAAATAATAAAAAATCCCTCAATCTGAGGGATTTTTTTATCTGTATAATGTTCGATTTTGAAATGGATCTGCTATTTCATATAAGGGTTCATCACAGAAGTCCAAAGTCTGTAACCTTCGGGAGTCATATGCAACCTATCTTCTACAAAAAGTTCTTCACGGACGTTACCGTTAGCGTCATTCATAACACCGGTAATGTCTATGAACTCCGAATTTTTTTGTTTCTTAAGGAATTGGGCGATTTTTTTATTGGCTTCTTTCATTTGAGGCCATAGCTTTTCTCTGCTTGGCGAATACTTGATCGAAATATAATCGACCTCTATTTTCGGGAACTTTTGGCGAATTTTCTGATAGAACGTTTTGAATCTGTTAACAACAACATCTGCTTTTAGCTTGTCATCATCTGCAAAATCGTTTTCACCACAGTAGATAATGATTTGTTTAGGCTGATAATTGAGAAGATCATTCGCATAATAATTGAGATCTGTTAATCTGGAACCTCCGAAACCTCTGTTAATAATAGTTTTGGTAGGAAAATAAGTGGCAACATCCTTCCATTTTGTGAAAGAGGAACTTCCGATCAAAAGAATGGCGTTTTTGGGTGGAGTGTTTTCCTGATCAAGTTTTTTAAAATTTTGAATGTCCTGCCAGAACATGGGCTTTTTTTCCTGTGAAAAGAAAAGGGCAAAAGTCAGCAATAAGAATGCTGATAACATCTTCTTCATTGTTCTAAAATTTTTGTAGGATAAAGGTATAAAAAAACTCCCGGAAAAACCGGGAGTTATGTATTATTATCTTTTAAACGACATATAAACTCGATCATTTACTCCATCTCCATTATAGTCAATATCAGTGGATAAATCTAAAATTTTAAGCTCAGAGCTTGATAAAATTTCTACTTTATAAGGTTGGTCAGGGTTATTATTATACTTTATGGTAAGAAGTTTAGTTTCTGTATCATAAGTATATTTACCTTCGCTTTTACCTGCGACTTTACAGTCTGCACCGGTACCGTTATAATATGTATATGAAGTAGAATAATCAATGCTGAAATAAGTAATGTCTTTTGTACTGCATCCGGTCACCGGAGTTGTTAAAAGAACTGTTTTGCCATCTTTTCCTGATACAATTTCCGTTTTACTTGTCTTCCAATCTCCTTTTAGAATATCTAATTCGTATGCTTGCATATCGTCATCTTTACAAGAAGTAAGCGCCAAGGCTGAAAAGGCAAATAAAAGTAGCTGTTTTTTCATTATCACAAATTTAAGAATGTGCTAAAATATAAATAAATTTGTAATATCAGTAATGAAATAAAGGATTTTTAAATGAATGTTTGCAAAAAAAATGAATTTATCTGTTTAAGGTTAAAAGTTTAGAGTTTCATGTTTAATATTTTAACTGTAAACTGAAACCCTAAACCTTATTTTTATTAATAACTCATTTCTACAATCTTGTAGGCATCTTGCGGAGTAAGTTTTTTGTATTCTCCTAAACCTAACCAGTTGCGGTCTGTAAAGGCCTTTTCCACTTTTTCAGCGGTTCCCTTATAATCTTCTGTATATTCTGAAAGTTTGGTCTGGATATGTAGGCTGTGAAAGAACTCTTCCAATTTTTTTATTCCCAATTCTGCTTTTTCTTCTGTACTACCGTCTTTAATTCCCCAAACTCTTTCTGCATACTGAGCCAGCTTCCCCTTTTTAGTTTCAAAATTATAACGATAATGTGAAGGTGCGATAATTGCTAAGGTTCTTGCGTGATCAATTCCGAAATAAGCAGTTAATTCATGTCCCATTGCATGCACGGCCCAGTCTGTAATCACTCCTTTCTGGATAAGTCCATTAAGAGCCATCGTACAACACCACATAAAGTTTCCGGCTGCTTCATAATTAAAATCATCTGCCAATACCTTCGGAGCTGTTTCCTGTAAGCTGATCAGAATACTTTCAGCAATTCTTTCCTGTAAATCTGCAGAAGAAGGAGCGGTCATATACTGTTCCAAAACGTGCGTGTAGGCATCCGTTAATCCATTTACAATCTGGTTTTTAGGAATAGATCTTACGACTTCAGGATCTAAAACAGAAAATTGCGGAAAAAGTCCGGGACCTCCGGAAGATAATTTTTCATTGGTCTCTCTTCTTGAAATCACATATCCCGAATTCATTTCAGAACCTGTAGCCGGCAATGTTAAAATACTTCCGAAAGGCATTCCTTCACCTTCAAAAGTTCTCACAGGTTTTGTAAGGATTTCCCACGGCTCACCATCATAATTCGCAGCTGCTGAAAGGAATTTTGTTCCGTCAATTACAGAGCCTCCGCCGACTGCTAATAAGAATGTGATGTTTTTTTCTTTAATAAAGTCTAAAGCATTGATCAGAACTTCATATTCAGGATTCGCCGGAACACCACCGAACTCATAAAGGTCGTGATCTTTTAAAGCTCCTTTTACCTGATCGTAAACACCGTTGTTTTTGATGCTTCCACCTCCATAAATCATTAAGATTTTAGCATCTTTAGGGATTTCGTTGGAAATTTTAGCAATTTCACCTTTTCCGAAAAGTATTTTTGTTGGATTTTTAAACTCGAAATTAAGCATTGTTCTTACATTTTTTGTTACCCAAATGTACGGAATGCTTTTTCAAAAATAAGTTAAGATTGTTTTAAAATTCCAATGATGATCTTAAATGATACCTATTGAAACTTTGCCTTTATTTCTTCCAAAGTATAAGTAGCAGGTATTATTTCTTTTCCCGTTCTGTCCACGAAACCATAAAGATCTGATCTTGATTTAACCAAAGCACAATCTTTTTTGATGGCATCAAATTTTTCTATTTTAGAATAGATGGCAGGAACTCTTTCTTTTCCTGATTTATCAATCAATCCATACCCATCAGATATTGATTTAACCAAAGCAAAATTATTATCCAAAACTCCAAATTTTTCAATTTTGGAATAAATAGGCTGTACAATCAGCTTTTTTTGTTTGTCAATAAAACCAAAAGTTCCAGAAGATGTTTTTACTAATGCCCAATCCTTGTTGTATTCATCATATTTATAAATTTTTTGATATTGAGCAAACATAAAATGGCTGAAGAAAACAAATAGCATGAGGGCTGCTTTATAGAATGGCCCAGTTGCGGATCTTTTGAAGTTCTGATTTTTCATAGTTTGTAAATTGGTAGAGCGAAACTATTGAAAAAAGGTGTATAGACAAAATTAAATTTATCAGTATTGATGAATTATAGAATAATCAGATGTTTTTTAATAGAATCCTTTACTTTTAGAATCTATTTTTCCTGTTTTCCTATTTATCTTAACCAGAAATGATTCTTTTGTGACGGAAGAAGAGTTACTGAGCTTTGAGAGATACATAATGATATAATGATCTTCAATCTTATAAGCGCCTCCGGATATATTGGAGGAATCAAACAGAAAACCATATGTTTGGGCAATCAGAATAGCTTCCGGAAGATTATCAACATAGCCGATAAAATTTCTTAATTGCTGTTCATTTGAAAAGTATCTAGACTGGCTGTTTTCACAGGCAATAAGGTAAGAAAAGCAGTTTTCACCTAAACATTTCTGAAAAAAACCTTTCTCGGGAGCAGGATCATTAATCGTCATGTATTGCGGTGCCTGGCTTTCATAGATGATAGCTTGGTCAGGATCCGGATTGTTATGAAATACAGACCAGTATTCGTATTTTTTATCAGGAACAATAAAAGGATAGAGCAGTTCGGTATTATCCAGGATTTCAGGGATTTTTCTGAAATAGGAAGGAACTGTATTTTGAGAAAATAATAAACTCGATACCAGAAAAGAAATGATTGAAATAATTTTCATACTATTTTCTCAGATAAATTAATGCCAAAGTAAATTATTGCAATACAATTTTATAATATCCTTTTTCATCCGTTACATCTATACCGACTCCTGTAAAGGTTAGTTTGTTGATCTGATAGCCATTGCAGCCTCCTTTGAACTCTGATGACTGAATGGAGAAATCAAAATTTTTGATATTGGAGCTAAATTTATAGTTTTTTGTGCCATTATAGGCGCCTACATTTTCCAGAATTATTTTATCATCAGAAGTTTTAGTCAGTTGTATTCCTGTTTGGTTTTCCTCAGCAATTGAATATGATGTTAAAGTTCCTTTTGTAATCAGGTTTTCGTCATTAGAGTTAACGAATTCAAAAACGATTGGTTGAGGAGCGTTATAGCAATCCTCTCCACAAGCTGTGAAAATGAGAGCCATTACAAGGAATATGAATATTTTTTTCATGGGATTAATTTCTGTGAAAAAGTAAAATTAATCATTAAGTGGTTTAATTCAAAATTATTATAAAGCTGAATTATTATATTGAGATCTGAATATTTTTAAAACCTGGGAAAGCTGATAATCATTAATATCAAACTCATCAATGTTAATCTCTATTTTTTCATTGTTGTGAAAAAAATACAAATAATTATTTTCAGGAGTATAATCGTGTCTGGAAGGTTCGCGACTTACTCTACGTTTTACAATAATTTTTTCAAGCTGAATATCATTCCATAGATATCTTTTGTTGTTCTTTATTTGTATTCCTTTTCCATTGATAGAGAGTATAATTTGGGATATTTTTTTACTTCTGTAATGATTTTAAAAATAAAATAACCTGTAAATCCGCTAAGTATAATTAATGCAAATATCGTTGCTCCGTTGAGTTTGAATCTAATGCCTACAAGAAAAAATAATCCTAGGATCATAAAAATACTATACATCGTAATAGCAATAATTCTACCTGAACGTGAATATTTGATAATAACTTCTTCTGGAGGTGTATTTTCATTGTATTCTATTTTTTCGTTTTTATGAACAGAGTATTCTTTATAAATGAAAACACCGTTAATAAAGGTGCCAATAAAGAAAATAAGTGAAATTGGAATGGAATATTGTAATAAATAGACACCTAATAAAAATACTAAAATTCCTAAGATCGCGTAAAAAATAATTCCGAATTTCATCTATAGTTATAGTTTTTGCGAAGATACATATAAACTTAATTTACTTTAGGTTTCTAAAAAAAGTATTTTCATTTCTGTAATATTCATGGTTTCAATAAAAAAATAATATAACTGAATTGAATTTTTTAAGAAAACACTTTGCAATGGGATAGTCTATATATCCTGCAAAAATATTCATAAAATTTATATAATTTTAAACTAAACGTGATTTGAATTCAAAACAAAATCTCCTACATTTGTTATATGATACACGACCAACGCGCAGAAAAATTCAGGCAGATCGTGGAAAATAAGTTCCAGATCTACAATTCATTATTTATGAGCCTGCCTTATGATAAAATGACAAATATCGGGATGTTGCTTCCATTCCTTTGTGAAGAAAGCAAGATCGGTTATGAAGCCGGAAAAACACCCGAAGAAATTGTTGAAGAATTTTTTAAAAATCATACCGATTTACAGACCGAAGAGCAGAAGCTCGAACTGCTTTTTAAAATCATACAATATATAGAGAGGCAGGTTGTGTTGTTTGACAGTATTGAAGATGCCGCATTTCCGAATCTTCACTCCGAAAGTGATAACGGAACAGTAACTAATATGTATGAACGTTCATTGCAGGATCATAAGCTTGAAAAAATCCGTGAAAAGCTGAAAGATTTTGCGGTGAAAATTGTTTTTACGGCTCACCCAACGCAGTTTTACCCGAATTCGGTCCAGAGAATCCTTCATGATCTTAGAAATGCAATTACAACAGATTCTATCACGAATATCGATATGTTGCTTCAGCAGTTGGGGAAAACTCCTTTTGTAAATAAAGAAAAACCAACTCCTATTGATGAGGCTTTGAGTATTATTTATTACTTGAGGTACGTATATTATGATACTATCGGAGAGCTTTTCACCAAAATAAAATCAACTTTTGGAAGCGAGCATTTTCATTTACATGAAGATTTGATTCAGCTTGGCTTTTGGCCGGGAGGAGACCGCGACGGAAATCCTTTTGTGACCGCAGAAGTAACGAAAAGAGTTGCTGAAGAACTTCATTCAGCTATTTTAAAGGCTTATTATAATAATCTGAAAACGGTCCGAAGAAGGTTAAGTTTCAGAGGGGTTTCAGATGTTTTGACCCAACTGAGCAATGAGCTGTATTCAGCAATTTTCAGAAATGAAAAAATTACGTCCGATGATATTATCAAAAGGCTGGATGAAGCTGAAAAGATCTTGGTAGAACAGCATAATTCGTTATTCCTTGACTTGCTGGTAAATTTCAGAGATCGTGTAAGAATTTTCGGGACTCATTTTGCAACGTTGGATGTTCGTCAGGACAGCCGAATTCATCAGAAAGTCATAGATGAAGTATTTGCTAAAGTTTACGGTGATTTAGAAGTAAGTAATGAAGATAAGTTTAATCGATTGATTCAAATATCCGAAAAGGTAAATGCTGATGATTTTGAAGATATTGTTAAAGATACTTTACTGACGGTTTCTCAGGTTTCAGAAATTCAGCAACTGAACGGATTAAGAGGGATGAACCGTTATATTATCTCCAATTCCGATGCGATAAAAGATGTGATGAATGTGTACGCATTTTTCAAAGTCTGCGGCTATAAGGATGAAGATATCAATATGGACATTGTTCCGCTTTTCGAAACCATGGAAGGTCTTTCCAATGCTGAAAATGTAATGAAGGAATTATATCAGAACCCAGTTTACAAAAAGCATCTGGAGAAAAGAGGAAATCAGCAGACGATTATGCTTGGTTTCTCAGACGGAACAAAAGACGGAGGATATCTGAAAGCAAACTGGGAAATCTATAAAGCCAAAGAAGTATTAACGAAACTTTCTGAAGAAAACGGAATTAAAGTCGTGTTCTTTGATGGTAGAGGAGGACCACCGGCAAGAGGAGGTGGTAAAACACATGATTTCTACGCATCTCAGGGAAAAACAATTGCGAATAATAAAATAGAATTAACGATTCAGGGGCAAACCATTACCAGTATTTTTGGGAATAAAGAGCAGGCGAAATATAATTTCGAGCAGCTTCTGACTGCCGGAGTTGAAAATGATGTTTTTAAAAACGCTAAGAAAGATTTAACGGAGAAAGAAAGAGCTTTAATTATAGAATTGGCAGAAATCAGTTATCAGAAATATTCAGATCTGAAAGCACATCCAATGTTTGTTCCTTATCTTCAGGAAATGAGTACGCTCGAATATTATGGGAAAGCCAATATTGGAAGCCGACCTTCGAAAAGAGGAAACGGAAACGAGCTGAAGTTTGAAGATTTAAGAGCTATTCCATTTGTAGGTTCCTGGGCTCAATTGAAGCAGAATGTTCCCGGATTCTTTGGTTTTGGTTTTGCCATGCAGCAGATGAAAGAGCAGGGAAGATTTGATGAAGTAAGAGAATTGTATAAAGGTTCAGATTTCTTTAAAACTTTGGTGCTGAATTCAATGATGAGTATGAATAAGACCTATTTTCCGTTAACTTATTACATTAAAAACAATCCTAAATTCGGTGCGTTCTGGAATGTACTGTTTGATGAGTATAATCTTTCTAAAAATATTATGCTGGAATTAACAGGGTTTAAAATGCTTCAGGAAGAAGATCCGCTTTCAAGAAAATCGGTGAAAATCCGTGAAAGAATTGTGCTTCCGTTATTGAGTATTCAGCAGTATGCTTTAATGAAAATCCAGAAAGGAGAAGGTGATAGGGAAGCCTATGGGAAACTCGTGACACGTTCGTTGTTCGGAAATATTAATGCGAGCAGAAATTCAGCATAAAAGCTATTCCAACTGTCATTCTGAACGAAGTGAAGAATCTCTAAATAAAACAAATTATAATAAAAATAAAAACCTCTCAAATCGAGAGGTTTTTTAATTTATTCCTTTATAAATTTCTCATAATATACTTTATCCTTCGTTTGAATTTTCAGATAATAAACTCCTTTTGCAAAACTTTCAACTTTTACAGATTTTTGATTGTTAACTTTAGTGATTAATCGCCCCAAATTATCATAAATTTCAACAGAACTCACTTCATGCTCCGAAGCAATATTTAAAATGTTTTTTACTGGATTCGGAAAGATGGCAATAGAATTTTTCTTAACGAGGTCAGAGGTATTTAAAACCGAGTTATAAAAACTTCCGAAATTAAGAATTCCAAAGCCCATTTGATCGGTATGACTGGGAAAGAGCGAGGCGGTCTGCCGCAGTTTGTTTCTCATCAACTCTCTGTTCATGGTAGAAAATGCCTGGATAAGACAGGCTACTCCTCCTGCTGCAATCGGAGTGGCAATAGAAGTTCCTGAAACAGTAATAAGTGATCCGTTATCTACGGTTATAGAATTGGTTCCTCTTGCCGCAGCATCTGGTTTGATTACTCCAGCCGAATTTGGACCGTATGAGGAAAATGCTGATGATAAATTAGCAGAATCTACCGAACCTATTGAGAAAACTTTAGCATTATCTGCAGGGGTTGTAATATAATGCCATGTCTGTTCTCCGGAATTACCGGCTGCAATCAGTACAAATATTCCTTTATTAACCGCAATTTCAGCACCTCTCGCAATAAATGAAGTTGTTCCGTTCATATTGGAGTAGGAATAGTTGTACTTAGGATCGTCAAAGACAGAATATCCTAAGGACGAGGTAATAAGATCCACCCCTTTTCTGTCTGCTTCTTCTGCAGCTTCAATCCAGTACATTTCCTCTTCGGGGATTTCTACTGTAGTATTTTCGCTTCTGTAAAGATAAAAATCTGCATCCGGAGCTGATCCTACAAAACTGTTCTGAAGGTAACCTCCGATGGCTCCTAATACTACAGAACCATGATTATTCAGTGAAGTATTGTAAATGTCTGTGCTTTTTGCAACAAAATCATAACTGGCTTTTATTTGATTATTGGTCCATAATCTTGAAAAAGCAGCACCAGTATTTACGAAAGGAAATCCGGTATCAATTACAGCGATAGAAACTCCCGTTCCTGTATATCCTGCAAGGTGTAATGGTTTAAGATTGATTTGATCAATCTGTTCTAAACCAGAGCCATAATTAAAAATTGTAGATATTGTATTGGTTTTCTCAAAACCGTTCCATTTATTTTGATTCTGGACTTTTAACGTTAATGCAGAGTTTTTGGCAAAACTTTGTACAGACGATACAAACGGAAGTGTTTTTATCAGATTTACCTGTGTCTGATTAACAGTGACAGCGACCCCATTTAACCATTTGGAATAATCAGTAACAGGAATTCCTAAGTTCTGTATGCTTTGTATGTAAGACTGTTCTATAGGAGCGTCCTGATCGTTAAGTGCAATACCAAGATTGGTTCTACGGTTTAAAGATTTTTGGGTAAGTTCTAATAGTGGATTGGCATAAAATGCAGCTTTATTCGGTTTATCATTAAAATAAACAAAAACAAGTTCCGTCTGAGCAGAAAAAGAAGAGCAAATTGCTAAAAAACAAAAAGATAGAAATTTATTCATGCATTTATTTTGTATAAAGATAAAACAAAATCAATAAAATTTTTGAAAGGATATTAAAATCCTTATTTTTACAGAAATAAATTATTACAGAATCCTGATATAACAAATTTATAAGTAAATATTAATAATTAGGAGGCTGTGTATAATTAAAAATAAATTTATATATGAAAAAAATTCAGATGGTTGACTTACAGAGTCAGTATTACAAAATAAAGAATGACGTAGATAATGCAGTTTTAAATGTAATGGATTCAGCGGCTTTTATCAACGGTCCTGAAGTAAAGTCTTTCCAGAATGAATTGGAGTCTTATTTAGATGTGAAGCATGTGATTCCTTGCGCCAATGGAACAGACGCTTTACAGATTGCTTTAATGGCGCTGGATTTACAGGAAGGTGATGAGGTAATCACGGCAGATTTCACTTTTGCTGCAACTGTAGAGGTGATTCATTTGCTTAAACTTAAATCAGTATTGGTAGATGTGGATTATGATACCTTTACCATTTCAACAGAAGCAATTAAAAAAGCTATTACTCCAAGAACAAAAGCAATCATTCCGGTTCATATTTTTGGACAATGTGCGAATATGGAAGAGATCCTGAAAATTGCTGAAGAGCATAATCTATACGTTGTTGAAGATAATGCACAGGCAATTGGTGCGGATTATACTTTTGCTGATGGAACCGTGAAAAAATCGGGAACGATGTCAACAGTTGGGACAACTTCATTTTTCCCTTCTAAAAACCTGGGTTGCTATGGTGATGGTGGAGCTATTTTTACCAATAATGATGAATTGGCACACCGTTTAAGAGGAATTGTTAATCACGGAATGTATGAAAGATATTACCATGATGAAGTAGGAGTAAATTCTCGTTTAGATAGTATTCAGGCTGCAATTTTAAGAAAAAAACTTCCTAATCTTGATTCTTACAACGATGCGAGAAGAAAAGCGGCTGACTATTATGATGAAGCTTTTGCTAGTCACGAACATATTTTAACGCCGAAAAGGGCAGAAGATTCTACCCATGTTTTCCACCAATATACCTTGAGAATTTTGAATGGTAAGCGTAATGAATTACAAAAATTCTTAACGGAAAAAGAAATTCCTGCCATGATCTATTATCCTGTAGCTTTGAGAAAACAAAAAGCATATTATCAGGAAAGTAATGATGCAGATTTCGTAAATACGGATAAGCTTTTAGATCAGGTGATTTCTTTGCCAATGCATACAGAACTTGATGACGAACAGCTGAAGTATATTACGGATGCTGTGTTGGAATTCATGAGTTGATCTGATGAAAAAAAGGATATTTAAATATAAGCTGGTGTATTACTTAGCTGTTATGACCAGCTTATTTCTTTTTATAATATCAACATTTTCGATTCTCGGATTGTTTAATGATTTTAGCATATTTAAAACATTAATCACTTGTTTTTCAATTATTATTAATTCATTTGCATTTATTAATTTAATTGAGAAATATAATAAAGCAGTTTTGTTTCTAAACCTTAGTCTATTTTTATCCATATTTATTGTCGGGTATCCCTTGCTATTAAATTTTCTTAATGGATATAATGCTTTAGAACATTTTAGCTTTAAATTCTTAGTTTTGTTTACATTAGTTTTAATTGTTGTTAATGTATTTAAAATAAAGGAATACAAAGGAATTAATGAAATAGAAGATATAGGAATACACAAAGATTAAAAAAATATTACTAAAAAAATGGCAATACTCGTAACAGGTGGTCTTGGATATATCGGTTCTCATACGGTTGTAGAACTATTAAATAATAATTTTGAAGTTGTCATTGTAGATGACCTATCAAATTCTGAAAAGTTTATTTTAAAAAATATAGAGGAAATTACGGGAGAAAAACCAGCTTTCTATCCTTTTGATTTAAAGAGAAAAGAGCTTTTAACTCAGGTTTTTGATGCTTATACCATTGAAGGTTGTATTAATTTTGCGGCTTATAAAGCAGTGGGAGAGAGCCAGGAAAAACCTATTGATTACTATGAAAATAATTTATTTTCATTGATTAATATTCTGCAGGAATTTAAAGAAAGAGGTATTTCAAATTTTATCTTTAGTTCTTCCTGTACAGTTTACGGACAGGCAGATCAAATGCCGATTGACGAAAGTACACCGCTAAAAATGCCGGAAAGTGTTTACGGAAAGACGAAACAAATGGGAGAAGAGATTTTGATTGATTTTGCGAAAGCATATCAACGTAAAATTTCTTTATTGAGATATTTTAACCCAATTGGAGCGCATCCGTCAGCAAAAATCGGCGAACTTCCGATTGGAGTTCCCAATAATCTTGTACCTTATGTAATGCAGACTGCTGCGGGAATAAGAGAAAAATTAAGTGTTTGGGGAGATGATTATCCTACAGAAGACGGAACAGCAGTGAGAGATTATATCTATGTTGTTGATTTGGCGAAAGCCCATGTTGCAGCCCTGAAAAGGTTATTGGAGAATCAATCCGAAGAGTCTGTAATTGATATTTATAATTTGGGAACAGGAAAAGGTTCTTCTGTGTTGGAAGTAGTAAAAGCTTTTGAAACGGCCAATAATGTTGAGGTTCCATATCAGATTTGTCCGAGAAGAGAAGGGGATATTACGATTGCTTATGCCAATGTGGAAAAAGCTGAAAAAGAGCTTAACTGGAAGTCAGAGACAACTTTAGAAAATGCTTTGAAAACAACTTGGGAATGGCAGAAATATTTGAATTCGAGAAATTAAATTTTTGAAATTTGTAAAGAAATTATAAATTTAAATAATACCTTAGCTAAATATTGGTTGATTAAAAGCCCTTATCATCGAAATTTAATACACATTATGAAAACAGAAAAAATAGGCATTACATTTTCCTCCTTTGATCTGCTTCATGCCGGTCATATAAAAATGTTGGAAGAAGCCAAAACGGTATGTGATTACCTTATTGTAGGACTACAGATTGATCCTTCGCATGACCGACCTAGTAAAAACAAACCTACCCAGACTATTGTAGAAAGGTATATTCAGCTTAAGGCAGTCAATGCGGTTGATGAGATTATTCCTTATTATACAGAAGAGGATTTAGAAGATATTTTGAAATCATTCGTAATAGATGTACGAATTATCGGTGATGATTATATGGATAGAGATTTTACCGGTAAAAAGTACTGCGAAGAAAAAGGAATTCAGATTTTTTACAATAAAAGAGATCACAGATTTTCATCGAGTGATTTAAGAAAAAGAATTTTTGAAGCTGAGAAATTAAAATTAACAAAATAAACAAAAAAATCCCGAAATTTAATTCCGGGATTTTTTTATGTTATATAAAGAAGGATTACATTGGTCCTCCTTGCTGATCGTCTCCTGTTGCATTGGAGTTGATATCTTTCTTTCTTTTAGGCTGGTCTACTTTTTCTCCCTGCTTAAATCTGTAAGTTAAAGAAACTGAGAACTGTCTTGGCTGCCATTGCATGTATGAGTCTCTAACACTATTTGCTGTATATGTTGTAGATCTCATTGATCGGGTATTGAAGATATCCTGAATATTAAATGCTAAAGTCCCATCTCCTTTCCATATTGTTTTTGATGCTCCAAAGTTGATGGCATACATATCTTTTCTGTCTTGGTAAGCTGTTTTTTGTCCACCTCTATAAAAACCTTGTAATTGGAAGCTGAAGGTTTTGTCCACTTTAACTGTTGAGGACAGCCTTGCTCTTGTTGAGAATCCTTTACCTTCAAAATTAGCAACTGCCTGGATAGGATTTCCGTTTATATCAAAAGTATCATATAATGTACTTCCTTTTGTATTGTATCCAAATAAATCAACATTTCCTAAGAACTTTAGCCAGCTTGTTGCATCCCAGTTGAAATTGAAATCTAAACCATAACGGTCATCCGTACCCAAGTTTATTGGTTTTGTGTGAGACTCTATACGTTTTGGATCACTAATATTTCCATTGTCGTCTGTTGCTAAAATATTATAAACCAACATTTTTGTGTCATCTGTCTGATGTCTGTAATATAAAGTAGGATTTAGTGTAAATTTCTTTTTAGAAATACTGTATCCAAATTCAAAAGAGTCAACGTAAGAAGGATTTAGATCTATATTTCCGTCAAAGATATTTTGATTGTCACTATAATTTGGGTTAGGAATCATAAAAAATGATCTTGGACGATCTATTCTTTTTGTGTAATTCAATAAAAATTGATTGTCTTTTGCAAATTCATAACTTAAATAAACACTAGGAAATAAGTTATTATAATTTTTAGTTGTTACAACTGTATTTTTTTTAGGATTTGGATCAAGACTTAAGTAATTAATATCTACATTCGATAGTTCATCTCTCACTCCAACCTGATAACCAAATTTTCCTATTTTACTTTTAAATTGTAAATAAAAAGCATTAAAAGTTTCCTTATATGTCGCATCATAAGTATATGGCTTAAGGAAATCCAAAGGTTTTTTAGAAGTGCTTTCACGAACATCATTACTGTAGTCATTAGTATTGAGATCAATTCTATATCCTGCTTCTAATTTTGAATTTTCGCCAATAGGTAACTCATAATCGACTTTACCAATAACAGATCTATTAATCGTATTTTGATTAATAATATCTTTTAAACTATCGATAGTGTCATCAATATTGGTGTCATTATATGATCGGCTTCGTTGTAAACTCAATGACAGTGATAAATTCTGCCCTTTATCATCAAATTTATGATCTAGTCCGAAATCACCTTGAAAAGCTAGATTGTTATTTGTACCAAGAGTAGTTCTCCTTGATGTATAAAAAGGATTTTTAAAAGGAGTGTAAGCATAATCAATATTACCGAAATTTTCACTGTCGAATGTTCTTACTGTCCCAGAAGCATTTACCGATGTCTTTTCAGTGATATCATATACTATTCCTGCAGAAGCGTTATAATTGTTATTTTTACTTTTAGTTTCAGAATTAGTATCTCTTTGTACCAAGTCATCATTTAAAATAGCATTGTTAAAATAATCATTATTTCTACTGATGTTTTTAGATTCTCTGTAGCCTCCTCCGCCATTTAGAAACCATGTAAAATTACCCTTTCTCCAATTAAGGTTAGCGTTTAAGTTGGTTTGAGGAAGGTATCCTAAAGTTCCGATAACACTACCGTTAAAACCGGTTTTCTTACTTTTCTTTAAAATAATATTTAAAATACCAGCAGTTCCGCTTGCTTCAAATTTTGAAGAAGGATTAGTAATGACTTCAATTTTTTCAATCTGGTCAGCAGGAATACTTTGTAAAGCATTCGCACCATCATCAATTCCAAGAAGAGCAGAAGGTTTACCATTGATAAGGAATTTCACATTTGAGCTTCCTCTCATAGAAACCGTTCCGTCTGTATCTACAGAAACTGAGGGTACATTAGAAAGTACATCCTGAAGATTTCCTCCTTTACTTACAATATCCTGAGAAGGATCATAAGTTCTTTTATCAAGTTCAACTTTATAAGGTTTTGTGGATTGAGCGGTGATGACAACCGCTTGAATATCTCCGGTTTTTATATTGGTTGCACTTTTTTCAGGCTCAATAGATAAGGCTCCGATATTTCCTGCTGCTGCAATCTGTTTGTTGATTACATTTTTTTTGTAATCGATTGCTTCTACTGTAATATCATAGTTTCCAGGAGTAAGGTCTAATTTATACTGACCTTTTTCATCAGTAAGAGCAGCATCGCTGAGAAGTTTACTTGTCTTGTTGCTGAAAGTAACTGAAGCATAGGGTACAGGCTGATTATTTTTATTAACCACAGTTCCTGAAATTCCTACTTTTTCCTGCCCAAAAGCAAAGGCAGCCGCAGAAAGTACAAAGGTAAGTCCTAAGGTTTTTTTAGTGAAAATGTTAATGATTTCCGTCTGATTCATAACGTTTTTTTTGTGTAAAATCGTGAAATATTGCCATTAATATTATGAAATTATAAATGTGTAAAATTTTCAGAATATTAAGATTGTTTATTATTTATAATGTATATGTCGCGTTTTAAAGCTGAATGTTAATTATTGATTAGTTAAAATAAAGTTAAATTTATTTTTTATTTGATATTGTTTGAGTTAAGCCAATCCTGATATGCTTTTGCATTAATTGCATGCTCTTCGGCATTATCAGTAAACTTATGATAGCCGGGTTTTGCCGGGTTTGCACACATATAAATATAGTTGTTGTTTTCAGCGTTTAAAACGGCATCAACAGAATTTTTATCAACCACACAAATTGGTCCCGGTGGAATTCCCTTGTTAGCATATGTATTATAAGGAGATGGAGTAGACAAATATTTATAGAATACTCTTTTGATTTGCTCCTTAAAATTGGTCTGTTTATTTATGGCATAAATTACTGTTGGATCAGACTGAAGCTTCATTCCTTTTCTGTAACGGTTGAGATATAACCCGGCAATTGTTTTCTGCTCATCTTTTTTACCTCCGGATTCCTTATAAACGATAGAAGCAAGAGCATAAATCTGATCTCTCGTTAAACCTGATTGTTGTTCTTTCGCTTTTCTCTCGCTGTTCCAGAATTCATTGTACTGATCATCAAATTTTTTGAAGAATTCTTTCGGAGTTACTGTCCAGAAAAAATTGTATGTATCAATGAAGAAATATTTTTTCAGATCTTCCGCGTTATTGTAACCTTTTTCGACTGCAATGGCATTCAGATCGTTCACAAATTTTAAAGAGTCCAGTTCTGTTTTTTTAGAAACTTTACCGATCATCTGGTAAACGTCTCCAAAATCACCAATTCTAAAGCTGTTCTCGCTTTGGTTTCCGGCTTTGATCATATTTACCAAATTCGCATTCCCTAATCCTTTCTGAAAGTGGTATCTCCCTGCCTTGAAATATTGAGCCAAATCTTTTTCTTTTGCTACTGCTTCGAAAGATTCTTGATTATCAACATATTTTGATGCGGAATCCAGGATTTGTTTGAAATTCGCTTTGTGAGGAATCAAAACATATCCGTCTTTTTTAATATTGTTTCCGTAATATTTTTTATAAAATCTAAATCCAAAAAATCCGCCTACTCCCAATACGAGCAGGATGATAAAAAGAATTGCTTTTTTCATTTAAATGGCGATTAAAGTTTTTGTTTTTTAAATAAGATCTACTTTTCCTCTAAAAACCTGTTTTGCGGGACCTTCCAGCCAGATGTTTTGAAAAGAATTTCCGCTTTTTTCAGCATAAACCTTAAGATTTCCTCCCAGGGTTTTTACTTTTACAGAAATTAGATTGTTATTTTGAAGAAAAGTTAAAGCAGAAGCCGTAACTCCTGTTCCACAACTGTAAGTTTCGTCTTCAACGCCTCGTTCATAGGTTCTTACGAAAATTTCTTCATCAGAAATTTTTTCCACAAAGTTGACATTAATTCCTTTTTCTTTATAGTTTTCAGAATTTCTGATCCCGTTTCCGTGGGCAAAAACATTATAATTGATAATATCTTCAACATATTTTACATAATGAGGAGATCCGGTATCCATTACCATATCTTCTCCATCATTGGAAATCGTTTCTACATCTCTCATTTTAAGTTTTACAATCCCATTATGGATTTCTGCTTCATGCTCCCCATCGATGGCCATGAACTTACACTTTCCTTCAAAAATGTCAAGAAAAAATGCAAAAGCCACTGAACAACGGGCCCCGTTTCCGCAAAAGCTTTTTGAACCATCAGAATTGTAATAATCCACTTCAAAATCGTATCCTTCGGCTACATTAATTTTAATAAACCCATCTGCGCCAATTCCAAAACGGCGGTCGCATAGTTTTTGAATGTTTTCGACCGAAAGATCATTCCATTCTCCTGAACGGTTGTCTATCATGACGAAATCATTTCCAGTGCCCTGATATTTATAAAAATCCATATTTTTTGTCTCAATTTGAACTTGCAAAATTACTATAATTAATACAAAAAACGAACAGTGTTAGCTGTTCGTTCTCTTATTTATAATCGTTTTATCTAAATCCTCCGCCGCTTCTGTTAGGAGTACCGTTTTGCTGAGAATTATTCTGGGGTGTGCTTTCCGAATTATTTCTGAAGCCACCGTTTGAGTTGTTATTTGGCTGATTTTGATATCCGCTGTTTGAATTATTATAAGTAGAAGTATTATTTCTAAATCCTCCCTGATGGTTATTATTTTGGTTTTGATTCTGATTTTGGTTTCCCTGATTACCAGGATTTCTAAATCCGTTATTAGGTCTTTGACCTCCCTGGTTGTTTTGTCCGGTGTTAGGTCTGTAGCCGCCATTATAAGAACCGTCATTTACTCCGCCTCTAAATCCGTTATTAGGTCTTTGTGAGGTAGTATTTCTTCTTTCTACATATACTTTTCTCCTAGAATTATTATAGTTGTAATAATAATAAGGCATTCCGTTGTCGTAGTAATAGGTATAATCATTTCGGTAATAATATCCGTCATTTCCCCAATATCCTCCATTTCCGTAATATCCGCTTGGAGCATAGTAATATCCGTTATTATAATATGGGTCTCCATATCCTCCGTATCCTGTATCTGAATATACTGCACAGGAGGTAAGGCTACTCATCATTAAAATGCCAAATGCTATTTTTAATAAATTTTTCATGACTTTATTGTACTTTTTTTTCTTTATAATTTTTTTTCCAAGTGAGGTATCCTAAGATAGCCATTATAGTAAATACCAAATATTGAACCGAAGTGATTCCGAGACCTTTATAAATCATCATAGGCATACAAATAAAATCTCCTATAATCCAAAAAATCCAGTTTTCAATGCGCCTTTTAGCCATAAACCACATTCCGACTAAAAAGATGGATGTTGTGACAATGTCTAACTTATTTCCCCAATCTAAATGATATAAACCAAGATTCGTGCCTTTCATAGAAAAATGGTTGTCTATATAAGGTTTATAATAATAGATGATAGTAACTAATATTAAACTGAACAAGAAAAGGATAATTCCATACATCCATTCTTTTCTGGAAGCCCATGTTACTTCCACATGAATATGATCTTCAGAGTTTTTTGCCCATAATATCCATCCGTAAATACTCATTACAGTATAATAAACATTAATCATGCAATCTCCCAATAATCCAAAATTGAAAAGAATGTAAACATATATTAAAGTGGAAATAATTCCGGTAGGATAGACCCAGATGTTCTTTTTAATGGAAAAATATACGCTCAGGATTCCGAAGACCGTTGCAAAGGCTTCCAGGAAAATCTGGAGAGAAGTGTAGCTTTCATAGGGTTTTATGAAAAGATCGTATATATTCATGAGCCCAAAAGTAAACAAAAAATAAGAGAGTTGAAAATGATTTAAATGTAGTGGTAATCAGTTTTTTAAGCTTGATTGTTTAAAATTAATGACGAAAAATTGTCAATAAACGTTAAGGTTTCTAAATTTTTTATATTTTCGTAAATCTTTAATAAATAGTAAAATATGTCAAAAATCTGGACGAAAAAGCCAATGAGTGCTTTTGAGAATGATGTTAAAAGTAGTCAGCTTAAAAGAGTACTTGGTAAATGGAGTCTTACAGCTATCGGTATCGGAGCGATCATTGGAGGCGGAATTTTTGTGTTAACGGGTACAGGGGCTTATTATCATGCAGGTCCTGCATTGGCACTTTCCTTTATTATCGCGGGAATTGCGTGTGTTTTCGCAGCTTTATGTTATTCTGAATTTGCTTCTATCCTGCCTGTAGAAGGCTCTGCTTATGCTTATGCGTATGGTACTGTAGGAGAAATTTTTGCATGGATTATCGGTTGGGGACTTATCCTTGAATATGCGATGGGGTCCATGACGGTAGCGGTTTCGTGGTCCGGATATTTTAATAAATTGTTGAAAATGTTCGGCCTTCACTTGCCGGATTATCTTACTTCTGATCCAGCAAGTTATACTGGAGAGGGATTTTCCATGAATTTACCTGCTTTTGTTATTGTTCTGGTTGTGATTTCTTTATTGATAAAAGGAACTAAAGAAGCAGCAAAAGCGAATAACCTTATTGTAATCATGAAGGTTTCTGCAGTATTATTTGTAATTATTGCAGGGGTATTCTTCATCAATACTTCCAACTGGGATCCGTTTATTCCGGCTCAGAAAATGGTAATGGAGGGTGATAAAATGAAAGAGGCTTACGGAATCCAAGGAGTTATTTCGGGAGCTGCTGCAATATTCTTTGCATATGTTGGATTTGATGCTGTTTCCACTCAGGCCGGAGAAGCGATTAATCCAAAGAAAGACGTACCGTTTGCAATCATTGTTTCACTTTTGGTATGTACGGTATTATATATTTTGGTTTCATTAGTTCTTACGGGAATGATGAATTATACGAACTTTGATCCTCATGGCAAATTCCCTGATGCAATCAAAGCGCCTGTAGCGTATGCATTTGAAATTGCAGGTCAGGGATGGGCAGGATATATTATCACAATTGCAGCAACGGTAGGTTTGATCTCTGTATTGATGGTAATGATTATGGGGCAATCAAGAATTTTCTTAGGAATGTCTAAAGACGGACTGATTCCTAAAATGTTCAGCGATGTACATCCGGTAAGAAAAACTCCTGCAAAAAGTTTGATGCTTTTAGGAATTGTAATTGCTACGGTAGCTTCTTTAACGCCGATCAGTAAATTAGCTGATATGACGAGTTTCGGAACCCTGTTTGCCTTTACTATGGTATGTGTAGCGGTTTGGATTTTAAGAAAAAGAGAGCCTAATTTGCCTAGAAACTTTAAAGTTCCTGCATTGCCTGTGATTGCAACATTAGGGATTTGTATCAATGTGTATTTGATTTGGAATTTAAGTCATGAAGCGAAACTATTATCAACAGCATGGCTTGCTTTAGGGGTGATTATCTACTTTGCTTACAGTCTCAGACATTCTAAATTACATAAAGTAGGATATGGCGAAACGTTCAAAGCAGAGCAGGAGCCTTTGCAAAAACCTGATTTAGATCTATAAAAAATTAAAATCATACAAATCCACAGATTTTTCTGTGGATTTTTTATTTTTGTTTCTATGAAAAAAATATTCCCTCTGTTATTTTCTTTTTTAGGAATACTTTCGTTTTCTCAACAGGTAAGTTTAGAAACCGTCTTTAATGATAAAATTAGTATCCGTGCTATTGAGTTATATGATCGTAAAGTCTGGTATAGCGGAACGGATTCTAAATTTGGTTTTGTAGATATAAAAAATCCTCTAAATCAGAAGCAGATCAGGTTGTCAGAGAAAAAATTACAGTTCAGAACCCTGGCTCAGGATAACAACTCGTTTTATGCCATCAATATTGAAAGTCCGGCAGAGTTTTTTAAGATCAGTAAAAAAGATTTAACCTCTGAAATTATTTTTAGAGATACAGTAAAGACTGCTTTTTATGATGCCTTACATTTTGTAAATAATAAATTGGCCTATACTTTTAGCGATGCAGAAAAAGATAATCATCTGAAATTAGCTGTTTTTAGAAATGGGAAATGGAGCAATTTTAAAAACAATATAAGTCTGAATACAGGAGAAGCAGCTTTTGCTGCGAGCAATACAAATATAGCTTCAACAAAAAAACACCTTTGGATTGCAACAGGCGGAAAAGCATCAAGAATTTTAAGAATGGATTTAAAAAATGAAAAAATTGAAGTTTTTAATACTCCATTTGTGCAGGGGGAATCTTCCCAGGGAATGTATTCGATAGATTTTTATGATGACAAATTTGGAATAGCTGTTGGTGGAGATTATACAAAACAAGCTGATAATATCAACAATATTGCAACTACGAATGATGGAGGAAAAACATGGAAAATTCAGGCGTCAGGAAAAAATGCAGGGTATACGACTTGTGTGAAAATTAAGCCCGGTTCTAAAGGAAAAGAAATGATTTCCGTAGGAGATCAGCATATCAGTTATTCAGCAGATTTTGGAAAGACATGGAAAAAGATTTCTGATGAAAAAGGATTTTTTGTTTGCCAATGGATAGATGAGAATACCGTAGTTCTTGCGGGAAAGGATAAGATTTCGGTGATGAAATTAAAGTTTTAAAGGATGTACTAAATTTAAATTTTAAATCCTTATTATAGATCATATCTTTTCAAATACAGTCTATTCAATTTTCCTTCAATTAAATTTGCTTAAAATTTCTGCATGAAAAATTTAAAGATATTTTTCCTTTTATTGATTCCGACACTATTTTACACTCAAAAAATAAGGGTTTTCATTTTGGCCGGACAGTCGAATATGAATGGTTTTGGTTTTAATAAAGATTTAGTGAATGATCTGAAAACATTTAAAGATGTTTACATTTTTCAGGGAAACTCTGTTCCTGATGGGGATTTGAATGGTGGGATAGGTAAATGGGATATTTTAAAACCAGGAAATGGAACAGGTTTTAAAACAGACGGTAAAATAAATGTACTTTCCGATAGATTTGGGCTAGAGATGTCTTTTGCGAAAAAGATCAAAGAGCTATTCCCCAATGATAAAATTGCTTTAATAAAATATGCGAGAGAGGGAACTTCTATCGACAGTCTTGCTGCTGGACCTTTCGGGTGCTGGGATGCGGATTTTAACGGTAAAAACGGATTGAATCAATATGATAACTTTTTAAAAGCCGTAAAGAATGTTTTATCCGAAACTGATATTGACAAAGATGGTAAGAAAGATCAGATCGTTCCGTCCGGAATTCTCTGGATGCAGGGAGAAGGTGATGCCAGTTATGATGAAGCTATTGCCAATCGCTATTATGATCATTTAAAGATATTGATGAATCAAATGAGAGCTGCAATGCTGACGGATGATCTTCCTGTCGTGATCGGAAAAATATCAGATTCAGGGAAGGATAAATCAGGTAAAGTATGGAAAATGGGAGAGCTTGTACAGTATGCTCAGGAGAAATTTGTAAGAAATGACAGCAATGCAGCAATTGTCCGCTCAACTAAAAATTACGGTTATGGTGATGATCCATGGCATTACAACAGTGCAGGGTATATTGATATGGGACAAAAATTTGCAGAAGAGGTATTTAGACTCATTATAAATTTCGAAAAAAGACCCTAATATATTTCATGATTAAATATTCATAAGATATATTTAATTTTGCAGTAAGAAATTTCAATTTGAAATTCAGTTTAAAATTAAGCCTAAAATGAATTCTTTAATAGATAAATACAATATTCCCGGACCTCGCTACACCTCTTATCCTACTGTTCCATACTGGGATGAGACAGGTTTTTCATCTGAAAAATGGACAGAAAGTGTAATCAGGACTTTTAAGGAAACCAATGCAGAAGAGGGAATTTCTATTTATATTCACTTGCCTTTCTGCGAGGCGCTATGTACGTTCTGTGCATGTCATAAACGTATTACAAAACAACACAGCGTTGAAATTCCGTATCTGGAAAGCGTTTTGAAAGAATGGCAGTTGTACCTTCAAATGTTTAATGAAAAGCCAAAACTAAAGGAACTTCACTTAGGAGGAGGAACACCGACTTTTTTCTCTCCGGAAAACTTAAAAACTTTATTGGAGGGTATTTTTGAAACGGTTGAAATTGCGGAACATCCTGAGTTTTCCTTTGAAGGACATCCTAATAATACCTCTAAAAAACATTTACAGACTCTTTATGATTTAGGTTTCAGAAGAGTGAGTTTTGGAGTTCAGGATTATGATCCTAAAGTTCAGAAAGCCATCAACAGAATACAGTCTTTTGAAAAAGTAAAAGAAGTGACGGAATGGGCAAAAGAAATTGGCTATAGAGGAATAAGTCATGATTTGGTTTTCGGGCTTCCGCATCAAACGTGGGAAGCTATGGAAAATACTATCCATAAAACAATGGAACTGAGACCCGATCGTTTGGCGTTTTATTCTTATGCACACGTTCCATGGGTAAAAGGAGTTGGACAAAGAGGATTTGACGAAAATGACCTTCCAAGTGGTGAAGAAAAACGACGGTTGTATGAAGATGGTAAAAAACTGCTGGAAGAATTAGGCTATATTGAAGTGGGAATGGATCATTTCTCTCTGGAACATGATGATTTGTATCAATCTTTAATTCAGAAAAAACTGCATAGAAACTTCATGGGCTATACTTCAAGCAAAACTCAATTGATGGTTGGCTTGGGAATGTCGGCCATTTCAGATTCCTGGTATGCTTTTGCTCAGAATGTGAAAACCGTGGAGGAATATCAGAAAATAGTGGAAGAAGGAAAAATTCCTGTAGTAAAAGGACATATCCTGAACGAAGAAGACCTTATCGTAAGAAGACATATCTTGAATTTGATGTGTCAGCTTGAAACGACTTTTGATGTCAACAATTCTTTTCCTGAATTAGAAAATGCTTTTGAAATGTTGAAGGAAATGGAAAGTGATGAATTGGTTGAAATTCATGATCATCAGATTAAAATAACAGAAAAAGGAAGAGCGTTTACCAGAAACGTAGCCATGGTTTTTGATTTGAGAATGATGAGAAATAAACCTGAAACTAGAATTTTTTCGATGACGATTTAAAAATTAAAATTATTATTATACTGAAAAAATCCAGCCATTTATTGGTTGGATTTTTTATGATATTTGAATATATTTTATTTAATAATTAATTTTTGACTGTAATATTTTAAATTTTCTGAATTCAGACTAATAAAATAAACTCCGGCCGGAATCCCTGAGATGTCAATCCCCTTATTCTTTTCTACTTTTTGAGATTGTAAAACTGTTTTTCCATCAACACTAAAAATTTCAACAGAAATATCTTTGTCTTTTACGCCATCAATAAAAACTCTTTTTGATGCGGGATTGGGATAAATTTTTATTTGTGGGGCAAGAGTATTTTCCTGTGTAGCCAATGTTCCTGAAGTAATTTTAAATATTTTTCCATTATTAACGGCAGCTACAAATAATTCATTTTGATTATTGAGTCCAAATGTTGAAAAATTGTTTCCGGAGAATGCTGAAGTCCAGGTTATGGAGTCGTCTGGATTTAAAATTCCAAGCTGGGTAGAGCAGTAATCGGCAAAAATGTACCTTCCCTGCAAAGCCGGGTATTGTGTACCTCTGTAAACATATCCTCCGGTAATTGAACATTTCCCTCCGGTATGATTATACGCCGCAACTGGGAAAGTCATCGTAGAAGTACTTGGACAGCCTGTTGTATTGTAGGGTGTATTTCCTTCATAACATCTCCAGCCATAATTGAGACCCGCTTGAGAAATTGGCTGCCGGTTAATTTCTTCTATCTGACCTTGACCTACATCTGCAATCATTACATTTCCGGGAGTAGTATCAAAATTAAATTTCCAGGCATTACGCAATCCGTAAGCCCAGACTTCATCGGCCCCATCTACACCAACAAAAGGATTCGTAGGTGGAATATTATAAGGCCCTGTAGAATTGATATCTAGTCTAAGCAGTTTTCCCAGAAGTGAATTTTTATTTTGGGCATTATTGTTAGGATCACCACCGCTTCCTCCATCTCCAGTTACGATCCATAAATATCCATCCGGTGCAAAGTGAATACTTCCTCCATTGTGATTATCAAATGGTTTAGGGAGATTCAGAACGATTTTTTCTGTTGTTGCATCAGCGACATCAGGATTAGAACTTCGCGTATATCTTGCTACCGTTATATTTCCGTTGGTATCATTATAATATACAAAAAAATAGCCGTTTGTTGCGTACTGAGGATGGAAAGCAAGTCCTAAAAGTCCCCTTTCGCCGCCATAAGTTACTTTTGAGCTTATATCCAGGAAATTAGCGGAATTAATGGTTCCGGTAGGTTGTACGATTCTGATAATTCCATTCTGCTGAACAACAAACATTCTGCTGTCATTCGCATGGGCGATTTCGACGGGAGCTGTAAATCCCGTGGCAAATTCTTCTATATTAATGCTTTGGGCATTAACAATAACGGAAGAAAAAATACCTGCATAAAAAAGTAAATTTTTCATAATATTTTGATATTTAGTGTATTAAATCTGAATGAAAATTTCATACCAATCAAATGTTGAAAAATTCACTAAAATATTGTCAAAAAATTATTAAATCTTAAATGAAAATGAGAATGCCGATATATCTGAAAATAAACGATTTCTGTTGTTAAAAATTCATAAAATTCAATAAAATGATTATATTTGCCGACTTAATTTAACGTAGTTATAACAAAATGCAAGGAAAAGGACTTATTACAATTGTTGCTATTGTACTAGGGTTGATTTGCTTAAATGAGCTATTACCAACATGGTACGCCAGCAAAATTGAAAAGCAGGCAACTGCTATTGCAGGAGACAATCCGGAAAAGTATCAGAGAGAGATTGCAAAGCTTTCTAAGGATACTCTGAACCTAGGATTCACAAAACTTTATTACACTAAAGCCAAAGACAAGGAAATGAAACTTGGTCTTGACTTGAAAGGAGGGATCAACGTTCTTTTGGAAATCAACCAAAGAGATCTTGTGAATGATTTAACCAATTATTCTACCAATCCTGTTCTTATTGAGGCTTTAAACAAAACTGATGAAGCACAAAAGAATTCTACAAAAGCCTACATCGACAATTTCTTCGAACAGTTTGATGCAGTAAACAAAGCTAAAGGTACTAACCTGAAGTTGGCAGATCCGGAAATTTTCGGAAATACAACACTTACTGAGGTAAAGTACAATACACCGGATGAACAGGTAAAAAGCATTGTTAAAAGAAAGATCGATGCATCTGTAGGAACAGCTTTCGAGGTGATCAGAACGAGAATTGACAAGTTAGGTGCAATTCAGCCAAACGTTCAGAGAGTGCCTGGAACTGCTAGAATTTCAGTGGAAATGCCGGGGATGAAAGACATCGACAAAGTAAAGAAGATGCTTCAGACTTCTGCAAAACTTCAATTCTGGGAAGTACAGCAAATCACTGAGATCGCTCCTTATTTCCAAACATTGAGCACAATGGTAGCTGCAAAAGGAGATTCTATGGGGGTTGCAAAAAACACAAATTTTGCAAATATCATTCAGGGAGGAAAATCTATGAGTCCAAGTGCGGTTGGAAGTGTAAAATTATCTGATACAGCTGTTGTAAACAAAATTTTGAACAGCAAGGTAGCTCAGTCTTTACGTCCGGCTAATATTAAATATACCCAATTTATGTGGGGATACAAACCTGAAGCTTCAGATGCTGAAAGCTTGGTATTGTATGCAATCAGAGGTAACATCAACCAAAAAGCTCCAGTAGATGGTGCTGTTGAAACTGCAAACATTAGCTATGATGAGCTGAGCAGAGTAGTAGTAGACATGCAGATGGATTCTAAAGGGGCGAAAGAATGGAAAACTTTAACAGAGAAAAACGTTGGTAAACCAGTTGCGGTAACATTGGACGGTAGAGTTTATACTGCTCCGAACGTTGTAGGTGCAATTCCTAACGGTAGAACTCAGATCTCTGGTAACTTCTCTCAGGAAGAAGCTAAAGAATTGGTAGACGTTTTAGGAGCGGGTAAACTACCTGCAGGTGCAAAAGTAGTTCAGGCTACAGTTGTTGGACCATCTCTAGGACAGGAGTCTATTGATGCTGGTTTAATGTCATTCATGATTGCATTTGCGATCATTATCGTATATATCATTTTCTACTACGGTGGAGCTGGTGTTTATGCGGTAATTGCGATGGTTATTAACTTATTCTATATTTTCGGTATTATGGATTCGGGAGATTTCACTCTTACCCTTCCTGGTATCGCGGGTATCGTTTTGACGATGGCAGTTGCGGTCGATACGAACGTTATCATATATGAAAGAACAAAAGAAGAATTATTTGCAGGAAAGAGTATTCTTGAAGCGTATAAAGATGGTTTCAAACACGCATTGAACGCGATTATCGATGGCCACACAACAACTTTCTTAACGGCAGTTGTATTGTTCTTCTTCGGAACAGGGCCTATCAAAGGTTTTGCTTTGACCTTGATGATCGGGGTTGCGATGACATTGTTTACTTCTGTATTGCTTTCGAGAGTAATGATCTTCGCGAGATTAAATAAAGGAAAAGGACTTTCTGTTTGGACTCCTGCAACAAAGAATCTATTCAGAAATACTTGGATCGATTTCATCGGAAAAAGAAAATATGCTTACATTTTCTCAGCAGTTTTAACAGTGGTTTGTATCATTTCAATCGCTACTCACGGTTTCAAATATGGTATCGACTTTACCGGTGGTAGAAATTATGTGGTAAGATTTGATAAAGACGTTAAAGCGGAAGATGTTGAAGAAAAATTGGTAGCATTATTCAAAACTGAAGACGGAAAAAACTCTTCAGTAGAAGCTAAAACGTTTGGAAACAACAATCAATTGAAGATTTCTACAGATTATCTTATCGAAGATGAATCTTTAAAAGCCGACCAAATCATTGAACAAAAATTGTTCGAAGGATTAAAATCAAACTTGCCTGCAGGAACTACTTTAAAAGATTTCAAATCTGCAGATAAAGACCATGCAGGAATTATTTCTTCTGAAAAAGTAGGACCTTCCGTTGCAGACGATATTCAAGTTCACGGAATCTATGCAGTAGTAGCTGCATTGGCAATGATCTTTGTCTATATTTTAGTAAGATTTAGAAAATGGCAGTTCTCTTTAGGTGCGGTTGCAGCATTATTCCACGATGCGATAATTATTTTGGGAGCGTATTCATTGCTTCATAAATATATGCCGTTCAACATGGAGATCAACCAGGATTTCATTGCTGCGATCCTGACTGTATTAGGGTACTCCATCAACGATACGGTAATTATCTTCGACAGAATTAGAGAATACCTAAGAGAGAAAAAATCTTTAACATTAGCTGGATTATTCGATGACTCTATTTCTAGTACATTGGGTAGAACATTCAACACCTCATTTACTACAATCTTGGTAATTTTGGCGATCTTCATTTTCGGTGGAGATAACTTAAGAGGATTTATGTTTGCAATGTTAATCGGTATCGGATTCGGTACGTATTCATCCATCTTCGTGGCATCAGCAATCGCTTATGACTTCCTTAAAAAAGGAAAAGAGGAGGAAGTACATGGTAAATCTACTTCAAACAAAGAAGTACTTGCTTCAAAATAACTTATACTACAATAAATAAGAAAAAGCCTTCCAATTTGGAAGGCTTTTTTGTTGTTCAAAATGTTCCGTTTTGAAATTAATACTTTCAAATTTTTGTAATACACTATTAACTTTTTGCTTCTTACCTCTTACTTTTCACTTACTACTAATTTAGAATCATTATTTTTCCTTATTTGATTATTTTTGCAGGGTATGGAAAATTCAAGGGAAAAAGCTGCTATTGGCTTCATATTTATTACGTTATTAATTGATATTACGGGGTGGGGAATCATCATTCCGGTAGTTCCGAAATTAATTGAGGAACTTATTCATAGTGATATAAGTGAAGCTGCCAAATATGGCGGTTGGTTGGGTTTTGCTTATGCTTTTACACAATTTATTTTCTCTCCGGTAGTTGGGAATTTAAGTGATAAATTCGGACGTAGACCCATTATTCTGATTTCGCTTTTCGGTTTCGCGATAGATTATATTTTCCTGGCTTTAGCACCCACAATTTGGTGGTTATTTTTAGGAAGAGTTATTGCGGGAATTACCGGAGCAAGCGTTACTACGGCAAGTGCTTATATCGCGGATATTTCAACCGATGAAGACAGAGCCAAGAATTTTGGTTTGATTGGCGCCGCTTTCGGACTCGGATTTATTGTAGGGCCGGTTTTAGGAGGACTTCTGGGGCATTATGGATCAAGAGTTCCTTTTTATGCAGCCGCAGGATTATGTTTGTTAAATTTCCTTTATGGGTATTTCATCCTTCCTGAAAGTTTGGATAAGGAGAAGAGAAGAGAATTCGACTGGAAAAGAGCCAATCCAATCGGCTCATTTAAATTTTTAGGCAAACACCCGGAAATTTCAGGATTGATTGTTTCATTGATATTAATTTATATCGCCGGACATGCTGTACAGAGTAACTGGAGCTTCTTCACCATGTATAAATTCGGGTGGACTGAAAGAATGGTAGGAATTTCACTTGGAGTTGTGGGTTTATTGGTGGGATTGGTTCAGGGAGGTTTGATTCGTTGGACTACACCAAGACTGGGTGAACAGAAAAGTATCTATTATGGATTGGCTCTATATGCGGTCGGAATGCTTTTATTTGCTTTTGCATCTCAAGGCTGGATGATGTTTGTATTCCTTATTCCTTACTGTCTGGGAGGAATCTGTGGTCCGGCTTTACAGTCAGTCATTACGAAAAGTGTTCCTTCTAATGAACAAGGAGAGCTGCAAGGAGCTTTAACGAGTTTAATGAGTGCAACTTCTATTATCGGGCCTCCGATGATGACGAATTTATTTTATTTCTTTACTCATGATAAAGCACCCTTTAAGTTTTCAGGAGCGCCATTCTTCTTGGCATTTATATTAATGACGGTGAGTGTAATTATTACTTATTTCAATTTTAAAAATAAAAATGCAGAGAAGGAAAGTATTAAATAAAAACAAGGGGATCGAATTTGATCCCCTTGTTGCTTTTGAAGAAGTATATGAATTTATGAAATGAGTTTTGTACTCATTGTTGTTTTAAATATAATAAAATATTTTAATTATATCAAATTAAAGTGAATTAATTTTTCTTGAACAATTTTAAATTGCTTGTTAAAATAGAAGGTTTTAATTAAAAATAATAGATTCTTTCTGCATCGGAATGGCAATCATATATGAATGTTCTAAAAGTGAAACAATACAACTCTAACTAAATATTTTAAAACTCTAATTATTTAAATTCTTAAAATTTATTTAAAATTGATACATAACATAAAACAATTGCATAATCTTTCGTAATTTTGACAAATGGAATTAAGCATTGGAGAAATGGCATTGATTGCCGTAGCGATCGTTGTATTATTCGGACCGGATAAACTTCCTCAGATTGCGCGTGACTTGGGAGCAGGCGTAAGAAAGATGCGTGGGGCAGTGGAAGACATCAAAACTGAGATTATGAAAGAAACGGATAATCCTGTTTCTGAGATCAAACGTGAGATTGAAAAAGTAAAAGATGCTGCCAAAGATTTTAATCCCATGAAAGATATTGAAAAAGATGTCTTAACCGAACCTTCTTCCATCAAAACAGAGCAGGAGAAAATTAAACCCTCAGAAGACGAAACTCATGAAGGGCCTGTAAGCAGATAGAATAGACTATGGAAGAAATTATTCAGGATGATAAAAGCGTATTTTTATATCTAAACAATTTAGGAAGTTCATCTTTCGATCAGTTTTGGATGTTGATTTCAAGTACCTGGATATGGGTTCCGCTTTACATTATTTTCTGTTATCTACTTTTTAAAAATTATAAACTAAGATCATTTGTTTTTATATTAATATTTATCGCGATTGGAGTTACTATTTCTGATCAGTTAGCAGGTATATTTAAATACGGAGTAGCAAGATTAAGACCTTGCCATGACCCTAGTTTACAGGATCACATGAGAATTGTGAAATGTGGTGGTCAGTTTGGTTTTTATTCGGCGCATGCTTCCAATACTTTCTTTTTAGCGACTTATTTAAGTTTTCTCTTAAAAAGTAAGCTAAAATGGTTTCCTTATTTTATATTTGTGTGGGCTGCAATTGTAGCGTACAGCAGAATTTATTTAGGTGTGCATTTCCCGATAGATATTTTGGTGGGGGCGTTTGTTGGATCTTTATTGGGAGGGCTTTTTGCTATGCTCGCCAAAAAAGTGATCAACAAACAAACTAAAACTATATGAGAACACAATTCCTACTTTTTACTTTCGCCACTTTTTCGGCGGTTCAATTATTTCACGCACAAGACAAAAAAACAGCAGAAGAATGCTTCAGTAAAGCCAATTACAAATGTGCTGAAGAACAATACACAAAGCTTGCTGAAAAAGAACAGATTCAGAAATTTCAGTCGGAATATTATGATAAACTAGGAACTTCACAGCGGAGATTAGGCAAAACTGCACAAGCGTTCAAATCCTATGAATCTGCTTTAAAGTCAAACCCGAAATCTGTTTCTGTTTATGAAAATCTGGCGTCTTTGCACAATCAGAAAGGAAATAAAACGAAGGCTCTAGAATACATCAATACAGGAATATCATTAGAACCGGAGAGTGCTAATCTTTATCTGCTTCGTTCCAAAATATATGAGAATTTAGGTAAGAAAGATTTGGCACAGAAAGATTTACAGTATGTTTTAAGTTTCGCGCCGGATAATATTCTTGCCAGAACAGGACTTGCGAATCTTAAAAAAAGAAACGGAGATCTGGAAGGTGCCTTAAAAGATTATAATCAGTTAATCTCGGAAAAGCCGGAATCGCTATTATACAGTGGGAGAGGAGATATTTACCTTAAAATGAAAAAAACGAAAGAAGCGCTTGCTGATGTTAATAAATCAATTTCTGTTGATCCGAAATTTGCTCAGGCTTACGTTACCAAAGCACAGATTCTGTTTGATACAGCAAAACCCAAAGAAGCCTGTGCCAACTTAGATAAAGCAGTAAGTTTAGGTTACGAAAAAGCTTTACTGCAGGAATATTATGCTAAATGTGAGAAAAAATAATCAAGATATTATATGAAATTACCCAATCTAAAACTATTTGTAACTACAATTTTCAGTCTGGGAGTGATGACTTCCGTAAACGCTCAACAAGCTAAAGCAAAACCACAGGAAAACTCTCTTTTGGCAGCCGCTTTGAAAAAATCTCAGGAGTTACCCTCTAAATCCCTTTTCTACATCGATAATGTAGAAAGTACTTTTGATGCTGTAAAAGAAGTTCCTTCTGGAAATATAAAAAATGTAATGGTTCTTACAGATGATAAAATCAAGAAGAAATTCAAAGAAAAAGGGATTACTCAAATAGTGATGGTAAATACGAAGAAATAATCTTATTTTATCTTTATAATATTCTTAAATCAATATCAATTTCATGCTGAACATTGTTCTCGTAGAACCGGAAATACCCAATAACACTGGAAATATTGGAAGATTGTGTGTAGGAACAGAAAGCCGCTTACACCTTATTCATCCCTTTGGATTTGTCATTAATGATAAAAATTTAAAACGTTCCGGTTTAGATTATTGGGTTCATCTCGATGTTTCTGAATATGAAAATGTTGAAGAATGGATAAAAGCCATTCCGGACTTATCCCGGGTATTTTTAATGAGTTCTCACGCTGATAAATCCTATCTGGATATAGATTTTCAAGACGGTGACTGGCTGGTTTTCGGAAAGGAAAGCAAAGGATTGAGCAAAGAGGTTCTGGATCGATTTGAAAATCATGTAACGATTCCTATGTCAAAATTGATCCGAAGTTTTAATGTAGCTAATTCTGTGGCTTTTGTGGTAGGTGAAGCAAAAAGACAGATTGGTTTAAAAATTTAGTTAAAAAGAATTAGTCGTTATGATAAGGTTTTCCCTGCAAAATCTGATCGGCGCGATACAACTGCTCCACAATAAACAAGCGGATCATTTGATGGGTAAATGTCATTTTAGATAATGACATTTTTTCGTTGGTCCTGCTATAGATTTCGTCAGAAAAACCATAGGCTCCTCCTATTAAAAGATGGATCTTTTTTACGGATAAATTCATCCAGGTATCAATTTTTTGTGCAAATTCCCGGCTGGTAAACTGTTTTCCTTTCTCGTCCAGAATCACAACCAGATCATTTTTATCAATATGGTTCAGGAAAAGTTTTGCTTCTTCTTTTTTTAGAAGATCTGAAGTTAGATTTTTAGCATTTTTTACATCCGGAATTTCTATAATTTCAAAATTCCAGTGTTTAGGGAGACGTTTCAGATAGTAACTGATTAATGAAGTGATTTCCTTATCATCTGTTTTTCCGATACAAAGCAAATTGATCTGCATTTTCTGGCTTTAAGTATTTACAGCGGCAAAGATATTCATAAATTAAAGAACGTCATAATCTGCGCTGTTTTTGAAGATTTATAAGTTTAAAAAAATCATTACTTTTGTTAGAACGCCAATCCGATGCAAGTAAAAATCCTTTCTTGTCTGCTTTTTTGTTTTTCATCAGTTTCTTATGCTCAGGAAATTGATGAAAATCCGGATAAAAAATACCTGGAAGACGATAGAAATAAAGTTTCGGTAGTTACAGGATTGAGTTATATCCACAATATTTTCGGATTGCTATATCAGAATAAAATTTTTCGTTTAAGACCCAATGATGCTTTCTATACCGAGTTTTTCTTACGCTATAGATGGCTGGATGTTAGCTTTTCATTTGCTCCGAAGCTCACAAGAATCAACAATGATGATCCGGAAAAAGGAAAATCAAAATACTTTAATATAGGATTTACTTTTTTTGTGAGTCCGAAACTCAGGCAATATGTTTATTTTAGTCAGGTAAAAGGAATGTATTTTCAGGATACTAAAGAATTTATGCGCCTGATTTATGGGGATGATTATAATGAGGAAGGATATCTGCAGTTTCCTGATGCAAGATACAGATCCTTTAAAGGGGAAACAAGTTATCTGTTACTGGGAAATAAAACGGATTACAAAAGTTTCAATAATATAACGTATAAGCCATTGAAAGACGTTTTTATTGTGAGCACAGGTCTATTTTATCAGTATAATATTCTCAATGATTTTAATAAAACAATTTATCAGGGCGAAGTCTTTAACGAAAGTACTGATAATTCTCCTTCAAAAGATTTTAGAATTGCTTTAAGGTCGGGTGGCGGTGTACAGAAAAAGATTGAAGGAAATTGGTATGCCATTGTGGAAGCGTATCCGGAATTTTATTATTCTAAACTCATTAATGAGGATTTTCACGAATTTAATGTCGGGTTGTATTCTAATGCGAGAATTGGGTATGATAATGGAATATGGTTTTTCGGGGGAGGGTTTCAACTGAACTGGATCAACAGTTCTAACGAGAATTTTTACTCAACAACACAATGGCTGTTCCGGGCGGGAATTGGTTTCCGGTTTAATTCCCCTACATTTGTAAACAGAAACTTTGATAAAATAGATCATATTTTAAAATAGAACATGGGTATAAAACTTCCTAGATTTATCTTGAAGATTCAAGAGTTTTTTGACGGTATTCATATTCCTGTTTTGGGAATATCGCTTTGGCAGATGTTCCAGATCTATATTTCAGGGATTTTTAAAGGAAAAATAGGTAGAAAAGCAGCGGCAATTTCCTGGAGTTTTACCATAAGTTTATTTCCTTTTCTTCTTTTCCTGCTTTCTGTATTACCTTATATGCCGCATTATGACAAGCTTCAGTTCTATATTTTTGAAGTTTTAATGCACAATGTTTTTCCATCCAATATGGAAGGAGATGTAAGAGGGTATATAGAGACCAATATTATTCCCAATATGAAAGGCATCAGTAATCTGACGATTATTCTGGCTTTGGTCTTTGCTACAAACGGTACTTTTTCATTAATTAATGGTTTTAATGAAAATTCTGAAGAAAAGCTGACGGATGTAAAAGAGTTTATCCTTTCTTTTTTTATTACAATAGGGTTTATTTCCATTGTATTTTTGGCACTTTTCGGAGTGTATTATGTAGAGGTTGTTATGAAGCTTTTCACGCCGTCTTATGATATTTCATGGCTTGTCAATAACCTTTCGAAAATCATTGGATTTGTTTCGTTTCCGGTATTTTACTTTATTCTTTTGGCTTTGTTTTACTGGTTGGGAACGGTGAAAATTACCAGGTTCAGACAGGCAATTCCGGGAGCTATTCTGACGACAGTTTTATTTGTTCTTACGACCTATATTTTCGCCATTTACGTAAAAGATATTGCACGATATAACGTTTTATACGGCTCTATCGGAAGTATGATCCTTTTGATGGTCTGGGTAAATGTAAATGTATACCTTCTTCTTTTCGGAAATGAGCTGAATATGGCAATCAGAAAATTAAGGCTTGAAAAATTACTTTCCGATGAACTTCAAAAAGAAGCTCTGTTATATAAAGCAGAAGTTAAAGAACCCGATTTAGCATGTGACGAAGAGCACACTAGAAAATTAAATCAGAAAAAAAATTCCAAAACTTAATATATTATGTTTCTGAAAGTTTCTTAGAGCTTATTTTCAAAATCATATATCCTAAAAAAGCAGATAAAAAAGAAGCGACCAATATGGCAAATTTGGCTTCATCCTGAATCTGTATTTCTGTTTTAAAAGAAAGTAAAGCGATAAAAATAGACATTGTAAAACCAATTCCTGCCAGACAACCCACACCGATCATTTGCATCCACGAGCTATTCTGTGGCAGTGAACTCAGTCTGAATTTGATGGCAAGAAAAGAGAAAAGATTAATCCCGATAAGTTTACCTAAAACCAATCCGCAGACAATTCCTAGCCCTAAAGTATTAGTGAGTCCTCCAATCATGGTGTTGTTGAAGGTGATATTGGTATTGGCAAGTGCAAATATGGGCATAATTAAAAAACTTACCGGAATGCTTAATGTATGTTCAAGTTTTTCTAGAGGAGATGTTTCCGTATCAGATTCATTGGTGGGAATTGAAAAAGCAAGTAAAACTCCCGCAATAGTAGCATGAATTCCTGAATGATGAAGAAAATACCATAAAAATACCCCTGGAATAATATAGAAAACAAGCCGGGTAACCTTTAAAAAGTTTAAAATAAATAATAAAAGAGCTACTCCGAAAGAAAGTAATAAATACATCCAATGGATCTGATCGGTATAAAATATGGCAATTACAAGTATTGCTCCTAAATCGTCTACAATAGCCAATGCGGCCAGAAAAATTTTAATAGAGTTCGGAATCCTGCTTCCTAACATGGAAATAATAGCCAGGGAAAATGCAATATCAGTAGCCATGGGAATTCCCCATCCGTTTTCATATTTCGTTCCCAAGTTAAAAGCGGTGAAAATTACAGCTGGTACGATCATTCCGCCAATAGCCGCAAAAATAGGAAGAGAAGCATTCTTAAATGAAGAAAGTTCTCCCTCAATGATTTCTCTTTTAATTTCTAGACCTACCAAAAGGAAAAAAATGGCCATCAAACCATCATTAATCCATATGCTTATCGGGTATTCCAAATGAAAAAGAGAAATACCGATTTTTTTATCCAGAAAAAGCTGAAAACTTTCACCAATAGCCGAGTTGGCAATCAGCAGTGAAATGATAACACATAAAATGAGTATAATTCCAGAAAACTGACTGTTACTAAAGAATCTTTTAAAATATAAACTCAAATTCATACCACTTATTATATCCTTCTGATTCTTGAAACACCGTTGATTGCTTTAAGCTTTTTAAAGGTTTCTTCCAGCTGACTTCTGTTCTTCACTTCAAGATTGATAGTTCCGTTGAAAACACCGTTATTGGATTCAATAGACATACTTTTCATATCCATTCCCATTGCACCACTTATCACAGCTGTTATATCATTAATCATTCCCATTCTGTCCAAGCCTTCAATTTCAATTTTTATTCTGTTTTTAAAGCTTTCTGCATTCACCCATTTTGCAGGAATCACTCTGTAATCGTACTGAGCCCGAAGATTGATAGCATTTGGACAGTTATCACTGTGTACTTTAATACCGTCAGAAATCGTAATAAATCCAAAAATTTTGTCTCCTGGGATTACCGTACAGCATTTTGCATAACTGTAGTTTAGCTTTTCTTCATCTTTTCCAAAGACGATCATGTCCAGATTCTGTTCCTTAGGCTCTTCATAGTGTACATTTTTTGAAGGCGATTTTCTGAATCTGGAAAGTAGGTTGTTGAAAACGTTTTTACTTTCAATATACTTTCTCAGGCTGCTTGCATCCAGTTCATTATTCTGGAATTTAAGAAATAGTTCCTGAGAGCTTTTGAGGTTGAAGAATTTCTGAAGTTTATTGATTTCTTCATCATTGAAATTAATTTTGGCATGACGAAGCTTTCTCTGAAGAATTTCTTTTCCTTCTTCTACCAACTGATTTTTTTGGGAATTCAAATAGCTTTTGATCTTCGACTTTGCTTTTGAAGTCACTACAAATTCCAACCAGTCAGATTTTGGTTTTTGGTTCTGCGAAGAAAGAATATCTACCTGATCTCCATTTTGAAGAGTATAAGAAATAGGAACCAGCTTACCGTTTATTTTGGCGCCCAAACATTTCATTCCCAGATCTGAATGCACTGCAAAAGCAAAATCTAAAGCAGTTGCGTTAGTCGGTAAAATTTTAATTTCCCCTTTTGGCGTAAATACAAAAACCTCTTTTGAATATAAGTTGAGTTTAATATTATCCAAGAGCTCCGATGTGGAAAGGTTTTGCTGCTGTTCCAATACTTCGCGGATTTCTGTTACCCAGTTTTCAAAGTTACGGTCTTCCGAACTTTGTTTGTATCCTTCTTTATATTTATAATGGGCTGCAACACCTTTCTCAGCAATTTCGTCCATTCTCTCGGAACGGATCTGAACTTCAATCCATTTTTTATCAGGTCCAAGAACAGTCAAATGTAAACTTTCATAGCCTGTAGAACGTGGCTGTGTGATCCAGTCACGCATTCTGGAAGGATTACTGTGATAAACATCCGTTACAATGGAATATATTTTCCAGGCAAGAAATTTTTCATTCTTCGCATCCGATTTATAGATGATTCTGATGGCATAATTATCAAAAACCTCCTCAAAAGAAACGCCTTGTTTCAGCATTTTTCTGTAAATAGAAGAAATGGCTTTTGCGCGGCCTTTAATTTTAAAATTGAGTCCTTCCTCATGTAGTTTTTCAGAAACCTCTTTTTTAAACTCTTCAATATACTTTTCGCGGCTTTCTTTGGCTAATTCCAATTTTTCCGTAATCTCGTTATAAATATCGGGATTGTTGTATTTTAAAGAAAGATCTTCAAGCTCAGATTTGATATTATACAATCCTAAACGGTGAGCCATTGGTGCGTAAATATATACGGTTTCGGAAGCAATCTTTTTCTGCTTATCTGGAGCCATGCTTTCCAGCGTACGCATATTGTGAAGACGATCGGCAATTTTAATGAGAATAACCCTGAAGTCTTCGGAAAGTGTTAATAATAACTTTCTGTAATTTTCAGACTGTACGGAAATATTCTGATGATTCATGATGGAAATCTTAGTGAGCCCATTCACGATATTGGCTATTTTTTCGCCAAAAATTTTCTTCAGGTCTTCATAGGTATAATCGGAGTCTTCAATAACATCGTGTAAAAGCGCGCAGGCGATAGAAGTTGCTCCCAATCCAATCTCTGTAGCCACAATTTTAGCCACAGCAATAGGATGGTAAATATAAGGTTCCCCTGTTTTCCTTCTTTGTTCTTTATGGGCATCTAATGCAATATCAAATGCTTTTCGGATGAGTTTATTGTTTTCCTCATCCAAGGTTCTGTATGTATTGGAAATTAAATCTTTATATCTTGCAAGGATCTCTTTATTTTCCTGCTCTAAGTCGTAACTCATGTGAATGCCTATGTTATAAGACGAATATACGAAAAAATAAGGACTTTTCAAATAAGAAAATCCGTAGAATAATCTACGGATTAGTGGTTATTAGAATTTATATTTTTTCAGAATTTTACTTCAGAATCCATGCCGCTGCTTGATCCTTTTATTCTCACTTCTGGACTGGTATGAATTTCAGCCTTATTTCTTGCATCTATATATCCTTTTAAATGAGTGTAGTCAGCTTGATCAATACTCATATCTTCAAACAGATACGTTTTGTGGACAGCATTTTGGGTGAAAATATCTTTTGCCATATTTGCCTGGCTAGTATCTTGTACAGCTACACTTACAAGATATTGGGAATGATGGGGTGAATCATTCAGATATACTATATAATCAGAACTCGGGAAACCTGAGTTTTCTAAATCGGTTTCAAGCTTTTTATAATCGCTGTGATGTTCAAATAATCCAGCTAATATATTTGACATAAGCAATGCATTTTAAATTGTACTTAAAGGTAATACTATTTTTTGATATAAATTAAATTATTTTTAATAAAATTTGATATTTTACATGTTTATCTATGATTATTCGTGGAATTTTTAGTTTTATTCTATTGAACGGTTGTTTAAATTTTGAAATTTACAAATAAAAAAACGGGCTGTAAGGCCCGTTTCCCTGATTTCTCAGTTCATATAGTTTAGTTAATTCTCTCGTTTTTAATTTCCTCTACAATCTCAGGATTTAATAGAGTAGAGATGTCTCCAAAATTACTAAAGTCTCCTTCCGCAATTTTTCTCAGAATTCTACGCATGATTTTTCCTGAACGTGTCTTTGGAAGTCCGGAAACAAACTGAATTTTATCCAGCTTGGCGATCGGACCGATCTGGTCTGAAATCAATTGATTGATCTCTTTTACTAAATTTTCCTGTTTTCTGTCGGCTCCTGTATCTTTTAAAATTACAAATCCGTACAAAGCACTTCCTTTAATATCGTGAGGGAATCCTACAATGGCAGATTCGGCTACAGCCGGGTGTTCGTTGATGCTGTCTTCAATCGGAGCAGTTCCTAAATTATGTCCTGAAACTATAATCACATCATCCACACGACCTGTAATTCTGTAATAGCCTACTTCGTCTCTCAACGCACCGTCGCCTGTGAAATATTTCCCTGGAAAAGCAGAGAAATATGTTTCCTTATACCGTTGATGATCGCCCCAGATGGTTCTTGCGATTCCCGGCCAGGGAAAACGGATGCAAAGATTTCCTGTTACCTGATTTCCTGAAATTTCATTGCGTTTATCATCCATTAAAACAGGCTGAATTCCTGGTAGAGGTAGGGTGGCATAGGTTGGTTTTGTGGGGGTAACAAATGGAAGTGGTGAAATCATGATTCCTCCTGTTTCAGTTTGCCACCACGTATCAACGATAGGACATTTTTTCTTTCCAACATGGTCGTTGAACCAATGCCAAGCTTCATCATTAATAGGTTCCCCCACAGATCCTATGACTTTTAAAGAACTCAAATCATGTTTGTCTACCCATTCTGTACTTTCTTTTGCGAGTGAACGAATGGCGGTCGGAGCGGTATAGAACTGAGTGACTTTATGTTTGTCAATAACCTCCCAGAATCTGTCAGGTTCAGGATAAGTAGGAACTCCCTCGAAAATAACCGTTGTTGCGCCATTTAAAAGCGGTCCGTAAAGAATATATGAATGTCCGGTAATCCAGCCAATATCTGCAGTACACCAGTAAATATCATTTTCTTTATAATTGAATACATTTTTGAAGGTGTATGCGGTATAAACCATATACCCGGCACAGGTATGAAGCATTCCTTTCGGTTTGCCCGTAGATCCTGAAGTGTACAGAATGAAAAGCGGATCTTCGGCATCCATAATCATGGTTACAAAATCTGCAGAAGCGTTTTCATACAAATCAGCCAGCCAGAAATCTCTATGCTCTTTCATTTTAATTTCATTGTGAGTTCTTTTTACTACAAGAACTTTTTCAACGCTGGGACTTTTTTCTAAAGCTTCATCAACAATACTTTTTAGATCTAAAACTTTGCTTCCTCTGTAGCTTCCATCTGAAGTGATCACCATTTTTGCCTCACAGTCATTGACTCTCGACGAAACGGCTGAAGCAGAAAATCCTGCAAAAATTACGGAGTGAACGGCTCCTAATTTTGCGCAAGCCAACATCGTAACAGCAAGTTCAGGAATCATCGGAAGGTAAATACATACTCTGTCGCCTTTTTCGATGCCCATTTCTTTTAAAACATTAGCTGTTTTATTGACTCTTGTATATAATTCGTTGTAAGAAATATGCTGTGCTTCTTCTTTAGGATCGTTGGGTTCCCAGATAATTGCAGTTTTGTCTCCCCTTACAGCTAAATGTCTGTCCAAACAGTTTTTGGTGATATTTAATTTTGCATTTTTGAACCAGGTAATTTTTGCTTCATTCATATCATATTTTACGACCTTGCTCCATCTCTGATACCACACAAAGTTTTGGTCAGCTATCTTATCCCAGAATTTTTTAGGATTTTTAATAGACTTTTTATATTCTTCAAAATAATGTGGTAAATCTTCTATCAGGTAATTTCTCATATTCTTTAAAATTATTTAATTTCTACTTTTACTTATTTTATAATTGTTGTCATTTTAATATGAATCAACAATAACGATTCTGGTATTTTTTTCAGGATTAATTTTTTGTTTCATTTCTATTGATTTGCTTAAAATACTATCCGCACGGTATATTGTGTTTATTATAGGCGAATCTGTATTCTTCTTATGCTCAAAATTAGATTTAATATCATTAAATTCTTCTTCAATAAGATTTAAGAATTTATCGTCATCATGATATTCTAAACTTATTTCAGTTAATATATTTTTCTCAAATTCATTGAGATAGTTTTCAGAATCTTTGTAATATTCATTAATGCCACTACTTAAAATGCGGTTCATTAGTAATATTATATAATCGTTAAACCTCAAAAAGTCTTTAGCATCAATATTTTGTCCTTGTTCGTCTTCGTCAGTTTTTATTTCTTTAATAGGATAATAATGTGTAAAATTTCCATATTGAAACATATAACTGTAACATGTTGTAGTTCCTGGCAATTCATACAAAAGTGTTATACCATATTTTGAATAAATACTGTTTCTTACATCTCTATTTACTTGAAATTCTTCATAATGTTTACCATAAACTAACTCTTCATTCAAATAATAGATTAACTCAAATAATTCAACCGGACTGATTCTATTAATATCTTCTTTTACGATGTTTAATATTTGTTCGTAAGATTTTCCTATCTCAGTTTTTCTTTCATTAATAAAATCTTCAAATGTTTTTCTATAAAGTTTTTTATCCGTTAAGTCATTATAAAGGACTTTTGAAGCAATCTCTCTGTTAAAAATATAAATTTCGGTATTTCGACTCATTAATTATTACTAATTTTTATTTCTATACTGCAAAATTTTTTCCTGAATTTCCTCAATGATTTTCTCATCATCAATCGTTGATGGAATCTGGAATTCTTTTCCGTCCAACAAGGTTCTTATCAGTTTTCTTAAAATTTTTCCTGAACGTGTTTTGGGTAAACGTTTTACGATCATCACATTTTTAAGACAGGCAACCGCTCCGATTTTTTCTCGAACGGTTTTTACGATGTCTTTTTCAACTTCTTCTTCGGTGATGAGTGAACCATTTTTTAAAACAACAGAAGCAAAGGGGATCTGTCCTTTCAATTCATCATCAATTCCGACAACCGCACATTCTGCAACATCGGGATGTGAAGCAACAATTTCCTCCATTTCCGAAGTTGAAAGTCGGTGTCCCGCAACGTTGATCACATCATCCACTCTTCCTGTGATGAAAATATATCCGTCTTCGTCTTTAATGGCTCCGTCTCCCGAAAAATAATATCCATTATATTGAGATAAATAACTATCATGAAAACGGTCATTATCATTCCAGATTCCCAGCAAAGCACCTGGAGGAAGCGGAAGTTTAATGATTAAATAACCTTCCTGATGCGCATTCAGTTCATATCCGTTTTCATCAAAAATTTTAATATCATACCCCGGAATTGGTTTTCCGGCAGAGGCTCTTTTGATTGTATAGTTGTCATTATAAGTCATTAAGCCCAACATTGGCCAGCCGGATTCTGTTTGCCACCAATGATCAATCGCAGGAACTCCAATATGTTCTGCAAACCAATCTAAAGTCGCCACATCGCATCTTTCACCGGCTAAAAATTGTTTTTTGAAATGGCTTAAATCATATTTTTTCACCAATTCTCCATTCGGATCTTCTTTTTTAATTGCCCGAATTGCTGTAGGAGCCGTAAACATTACAGAAACTTTATATTCTGAAATAATCCTCCAAAATGTCCCAGCATCAGGTGTCATAATGGGTTTTCCTTCGAAAATAATAGTTGTGTTTCTGTTGATCAACGGTCCATACACTGAAAAACTATGTCCAACTGCCCATCCAAAATCAGAGGCCGCCCAATAGGTTTCCCCCGGCTCAACTCCATAGATGTATTTCATGGAAAATTTCAAAGCCGTTGCATAGCCTCCTGTGTCGCGTGTAATTCCTTTGGGTTTTCCAGTTGTTCCTGAGGTGTACAATAGATAGAGTGGGTGAGTGGATTCTACAGAAATACATTCTGCAGGTTCTGATTGTTGAACCAGTTCTTCATAATCAATTAGTCCGTCAAACATTTCATGTTGATTATCCACTAATTTTCTATTGTAAACGATGATATTTTCAACTTTATCCTGAGCTAATTCAATGGCTTTTTCAACCAGTGGCAGGTACGGAATTCTTTTCGCTATTTCTACTCCTGCAGTTGCTGTAATTAAAGCTTTTGGTTTACAATCATCGATTCTCACAACCAGCTCATTCGGTGCAAAGCCACCAAAAACAACATTGTGAATCACGCCAATTCTCGCACAAGCCAGCATTGCAAACAAGGTCTGCGGAATCATCGGCATATAAATAACCGCTGTGTCTCCTTTTTTTAATCCTAAAAAAACCAAACCTCCAGACAGTTTTGAAATTTCTGCCTTGGCCTGATTGAAAGTATAGGTTTTCTTTTGCTTGGTAACGGGAGAATCGTAAACTATGGCAACCTGTTCGCCAAAACCGTCTTCTATATGTTTATCAATACACAGATAGCACATATTCAGCTTTCCGTCGGAAAACCATTGAGGATAATCGGTTTCGTTTTTTGAGAGGATTTGTGCGGGAAACTCAAACCAGTCGATTTCCTGAGCCTGTTCTTTCCAGAAATTCTCTTTGTCTTCTATGCTTTGTTTAAATAAAATATCTGTATCCATATTAATTTTTTGTGTTTTAAGTCATTGCGAGGAGCGAAGCGACGAAGCAATCTCTTAATAATCTTAATTTCTTAAAATCAATCTTAATGGTTTAAAATTTTAAGTATTCAATTTAGATTCTTCACTCCATTTTATTCCGTTCAGAATGACAATTGAGCACATATTTTTCAGTCTCTTTATCAAAACATTTCCTCAATCTGTTGTATCAGTTTTTTAATGGAATAAGGTTTTGTGACGTATGCATCGGCTCCCATTTCCAAACCTTTTTCGATATCTTTGGGATTGTTTTTCGCGCTCAGGAAGATAACTTTTGTATTTTTCAATTTCTCATCCTGTTTAATGATTTCCAGGGTGCTGTAACCATCAAGATTCGGCATCATAATATCCAGTAAGATTACATCAGGAGTCATTGTTTTTAAAAAATCCAAAACCTCTGTTCCGTCTCTGGCTATGAAAACATCATAGTTGTTTTTTTTGAAACTGTATTCCAGTGACATTAATATTTTGTGTTCGTCATCCGCGATAATTATTTTTTTCATAGGGTGTGTTTAGCTGTGTTCAACTTCATTGTTATTCTTTATTTTTTTGCAGGATAATGGTGAAAATCACACCAAGTCCGCTGTTTTCTGCTTTTATTGTGCCTCCTTGCGCCTGAACTATTTTTTTTGAAATAGCCAGTCCAAGTCCGCTTCCTGTAGGCTTTAAAATATTTTGATTTTTTGACTGGTAAAATTTATCAAAAATCATTTCCAGATCTTCTTCGGGAATATGCTTTCCGGTGTTGAAAATTTTAATGACTAATTGATTTTCATTTTCAGATAATTTAGTTTGAATCGTTCCCTGTTCATCGGTAAACTTTAAAGCGTTTCCTAATATATTCTGAAATAATTGAATCATCCTTGCTTCGTCATATTCAAACAAAAATTGATTCAAAAGATTCACTTCACTCAAATGGAGATTTTTCTGCTGAATCAGATGAAGAAGCGGATTTAAAGCTTTTTTATAGGTTTCAATAATGTTATTTTCCTGAATATTTAAAACTATTTCACCATGTTGAAGTTTGTCGAGATAGAGAATATCATTGATGATTTCACTTAATCTGTCGGATTCTGTAATGATATTATTTAAGAATTCTCTTTTGATTTCCAAAGGAATATCGTCATCATCCGCCAAAATTTCTCCTGCAGAGCGGATTGCGGTAATCGGAGTTCTTAATTCGTGAGCAACAGAATCGAGGAAATCATCTTTCTGGTGGTCTTTGATGATTAAACTTTCATTGGCCTTTCGGAGATCATCGGATAATTTTTGCAGCTCTTCAGACTGTTCAGTCAGTTTTTTATTAAGTGTAATATTTTCTTTAGATTCCTCTAAAATGTTTAAGACTTCTTTTAGAGAAATTTTGTCTTCTTTGGTTACACCTTCAATTAAAATTTTTGCGGAAGCGGTTCCGATTCTTCCTGCCAAAAGGTTTTCCGAAAATTTGATAAATCTGGAATCGGCAGTTTCTGTCTGTGAATCAATACTATATTTTAAATTGAAAATTCTGAGTGCCTGTTCGGTTTTGTTTTTACCTAAAAATCTTTCCAGAATATTTTTAATATCTGAAATATAAGCTGTTCCGCGCCAGATAAATGCGTTTTCATGATTTTGAATGTATTTATCGATATCCACATACAATTCGGCAAAATTTCTTTCACGGTAATTTCCTTTACTGCTCACGGAAATAATGGCGAATAAACCTGTATTCGCCAGAATAGACCAAAAGAAAACTTGTGGAATTCTGTCGAGAAAAGTAATTTTAAAGAAATCAAAAGCATCGTACATTTCTCTCAAAACACCTTTGAATTCCTGATTATAAGAAAAATAATACTGAGGAATAATCAGTCCAAAATAACAGATTATTAAACCTGCCAATAGACCGGTTACTGCACCCTTATAGCTTCCTCTTCGCCAGAAAATAGCTCCGAAAAATGCAGGTGCAAGTTGTGCAATCACAACAAATGAAATCAATCCAACTGAATCCAGCGAAGTTTTTAAAATAAAATACTTATAGAAAGCAAATGCCATGATAATCAGAGCGAAAATGCTGAACTTTCGGATATTGGTAATGAGCTTTGTATTTTGAGTTTCATTTTCGGATTTAAGCTTTCCCAATACTCCGTAAGGAATAATTAAATTGTTGGAAAGCATGATGGATAAAGTAATTGCTGAAATAATAATCATGGAAATGCAGGAGCTTAATCCACCCAAAAAAACCAAAACGGTAATTAAGGTATTGTCAAAATGTTGCGGAATTAAAATAGAGTAGAATTCCGGATTTACTTTTTGTCCGTCGAAAACCAATCTTCCGCCCCATGCAATCGGAAAGATAAATACGGTGAAAATCAACAGGTAAAGTGGAAAAAACCAAATCGCTGTTTTGATGTGCTTTTCCTGTCTGTTCTCAACAATGGCAGTATGAAACTGTCTTGGAAGAATGCAGATCGCAGTTCCTGAGATCATGCACAAAACCATCCAGTTCATCGCGCCTTCAACACCGTTGAATGTGTTTTTTTCTTTAAAGTCTTCAAACTGACTGGCTTTTTGATAGATATCCGAAAATCCGTCAAACACAAAATAGAGAACGAATAGTCCTAAAATGATGATAAAGAAAAGCTTAAGAAAACTTTCCAAAGCAATCGCAGAAATAATTCCCAACCGTTTTTCGGAAGCATCAACGTAACGTGTTCCATAATAAGATGAAAATAAAGCGATTAAAACAACAACAAAAGTAGCATTATCGGTTAAAATATCATTAGACATCGGTGTTTCCGTTACCAGATGAAAAGTTTCGGAAATCGCTTTGATCTGCAAACCGATGTATGGAACAATTGCTAAAAGGCAAACAATGGTAATGATGGCACTGAAACTTCTGCTGTTCCCGTACCTTAACGAAATAAAATCTGCCAAACTACTTATTTTATTGACTCTTGAGATTCGTACGATTCTCGTATTGATATAAATCCATGCGGGGATAATGATGATGGGACCAATGTAAATCGGAAGGTAATTCAGTCCGCTGGTTGCAGCAACACCAATGCTTCCATAGTACGTCCATGCTGTGCAGTATACCGCCAGAGAAAGCGCGTAGATATAAGGATTGTTGATCCAAAGCTTACTCTTCTTCTTCTCCGCCAAATGAGCGACTAAGAACAAAAGGGCTAAGTAAAACAAAACCACAGTAAATAACGCGAAACTACTCATCATATTTTTTTACGATTACAAAAGAAATAATGATGGAAACCATCCAGACGGCGAAAATGTAAATCAGGATCATCGGATAACCAAAAACTTCCCTGCCGCTATTGAACAGTAAGGAAACAGGAATACTGAAAGCAATCAGAAGTCCGATGCTTAGGATGATGAGCTTTTGTTCGTGTCTTTTTTTCATGATCTATAAAAAATAATTGACGGACAGAAAATATCCGCCAATTATCACTAACTTATTTTGTTTAAACTTTGTCGTCAGAATATTCTCCGGTTAAAGCATAATAACCGAAAATCGCCATTCCACCTGATATAATCGGCATCAAAACGAATAGAATGATGATTCCGAAAACCAGATCTTCCTGTTTTCCTGAAGTGATTTTTGGAATTCCCAACACTGTAATTCCGAAATATCCCACCACCAAAGCGATGGCTATCCAAAGTATGCCTAATATTTTTTTGAGTCCGTTCATTTTCGTTGTTTTAAAATTAATAAAAATTTGAGTGATTCAGTGCCTAATCGTGAATATTATTGTTCTTATTTTTAAGATAAAATAATCCGATCAATAAACATACTGCGGCAACTCCAATAGGATACCAAAGTCCTTCCAGATACCATGTAGCGTGTCCTGCTTCTTTTCCGGTTGTTACCAAATAGGTTGCAACTGCCGGAAGCAACCCTCCAAACACGCCGTTTCCAATGTGATAAGGCAGAGACATCGATGTGTAACGGATTCTCACCGGGAACATTTCGACTAAAAATGCAGCAATCGGACCATAAACCATCGTTACAAAAAGCACCTGAACAAATACTAAAAATACCAGATACCATTTTGTATTGTCAGCTAGCTTAATGCTTTGAGAAACTTTTGGTTCTTCCGCTTTTCCGTCTTTCATTACGGGTCCACTTGGCGACCAGTGCACAACGCTGTCTTTTTTAATTAAAGTTCCATCGGTATATAATGTTTCTTTATGAAAGCTTACTAGACTATCGGTTGTGATTTTATCATGAATTTTAGCTGTTCTTTTTTCTGAAATTCCATTCGATGCAACAGTTTTGTTTTCAAGATTAATGCTTTTAAACATGGAATCATAAATGGGTCTGTATGCTAAAATTGCAACCAGCATTCCTGTCATCATCACCGCTTTTCGACCAATTTTATCCGAAAGCCATCCGAAAAATACGAAGAAAGGCGTGCCTAAAAATAAAGCGGTTGCCATTAATGAATCGACTTGTGCAGATTCTACATTCATTACTTTTTGAAGGAAGCTCATCGCGTAGAATTGTCCGGTGTACCAGATTACTCCCTGTCCCATTGCAGCTCCGAATAATGCCAATAAAACGAATTTAAAATTGAATTTATTCCCGAAACTTTCTTTTAAAGGATTTTTTGAAGTTTTTCCTTCACTTTTAGCCTTGGCAAAAAGCGGAGATTCTTTCATATTTCTTCGAATGATGTAAGAAACCCCAACCATTAAAATGGATATCCAGAAAGGAATTCTCCAGCCCCAACCGTCAAATTCTTCTGCGGAAAGCGTAGTTTTTGTAACCAAAATAACAATTAATGAAATGAAGAGTCCCGCTGTTGCAGTGGTTTGAATCCATGATGTCCAGTACCCCCTTCTTCCTGGCTGTGCATATTCTGCGACATAAGTTGCAGCTCCTCCGTATTCTCCTCCTAACGCTAAACCTTGCAATAATCTTAAAATTAAAACTAAAACAGGCGCCATAAATCCAATGGTTTCATAACTTGGGATACATCCGATCAGGAATGTTGAGAATCCCATAATTAATAAAGTTACCAAAAAGGTGTATTTTCTTCCAATGATGTCTCCCAATCTTCCGAAGAACAAGGCTCCGAAAGGTCTTACTACAAATCCTGCTGCGAAAGTCGCAAGCGTAGATAAAAATGCTGCAGTCGGATTATCTGCCGGAAAAAATTTAGTTGCCAAAACTACAGCCAGACTTCCGAAGATGTAAAAGTCGTACCATTCTATTAATGTGCCGAGTGATGAGGCGGTGATTACGCTCCAAATGGTGCGGTTCTTCTGCTTCTCGGTCATATTTTCGTAGGCATCGTGATGATTTTCGCTCATATTGTTTAAATTTTGATGTTAGTTTAAATTGATTGGATTTTTATAGTTTTTGTTTTTTATCGCAAGGGCGCAAGGAAAGTTTTATATGCTTTATGTTATAAGGCGCAAGGATTTTATCTTCGATAAAATTTAAACAGTACTTGCTGAAAATCTTTGATTTTCTTGCGTCTTAAAAACGTTTAGGTTTAAAAAAAACTTTGCGTCTTTGCGATTGTAAAAAAAATTAATGATTAATATTTTTATAAATAAATCTGGAATTGTATAATAAATTCTCCTTTAGATTTCGGGCTTTCCGTTGGATTTGTATAAATAGGTCTTGTAGAATATTGCGTTGTAATTTTCGCATGATGACCGTCGATAAACCAGTTGGCGCCGACATCAAATTGTGAGGAAGATTTATCAAAAGCCTCAAAATTTTTATAAGTATACGCCGCAAAAGGCTGAATTCTGATTTTCGGCTTTTCTGTTTGATTTGGCAAAAGCAAACCCGCTTGTGCATAGATAATATTACCTGTTCCGATCGTAGGTTGTAGATTTCCCGGTCCTGCAATCGCTTTATCGCCAATAAAATTTGGATCTGCAGAAGCGATATTCATAATTCCTAAATTTCTGATGTAATTTGGACCAAATTGATAGTTGTAATACCCCGCATAGGCCGAAACTGCCATTTTATTTTTAGCATTTCCCAAAGGAATATCCGCAAAAGCATCGATGGCAACAAGTGTAATGTCGTGTTTTTCAATATTTGAATTCACGGAAGTTCTCGTTCCTTCTTTTTGATGATAAAAACCTGCGCCCAGATTGAAAACCTTTTTTGTTCCTAAATAAGATCCCACTTTAAAGGGTAATAAATTAGATTCTTCATCCAGAAATTGATATTCAGCATAGCCTGCTTTTGAGAAATTCGGATTTCCATTGTTGTCGACAGCCACTGCTTTTGCCGGATCTGTAACATTTGTTGGTGTTAAATCTGTCGCAAAAGGCTTGTTTAGGCTAAAACGATACTCCAGTTTCCCATATTTTCCTTTTGCAAACATTCCCAATTGTCTGGCGAACTGGTCAGAATTATCGATTAAAGGCCATGAGAAAATAGGGGAGTCGACTGTAAGGAAATTCAATGTGGAAGCCATCGTCATTCGGGAAAGTCCCATGTAATAATGCAATCCCGCTCCTAAAGATAAACTGAATTTGCCTGCTTCACCAGGTAAAATAACTGCATATTCGTTCCAGGCGTCATGAAAAAACATTTGTGGCTTTTTCCCGTTTCCATAGCCTCCCGTTCCTGAAGTTCCCGAACCACCTCCGTTGATAAATGTCTGATTATTAATTCCAAAATGTGCTAAAATCATATATCTTTTGGAAATTTGAGCATATGCTAAAGCACGTAATCGTCTGTTTCCCAGACTCCAGGAATTATCGGTAGGTTCTCCGCCAACGATACTTCCGGGGTTCATTTGGGTATTTCTTAACCAAAACTGGTCCCACAAAATAAATCTGACATATTTGTCGCCTTGTGGATTTAAGTTAACTTTCAGTCCATTTCCATAATCAGGCGAACCTTGAGAATATAAAGAATTGCTGATTAAAGCCAATCCAATAAAAGTGAGTAATTTCTTCATAAATTATCAATTTTTGGCGTTGTTTTTTGTGAAAGCCAAATTGTAATTAATAATTTGTTTGAAAAAATTTAATATATATTAATGCTAAGTGTATAGTTATAAGTTATTAATGATGAATTATAAGTTATTGAAATGGATGGATTTTTGAATCGTTTTTATATTTAATGTTTTGATTTTAAGCTATTTATTTTTTTTTGATCATACGTAACAAAAACTCATAATTAATAACTTATAACTCATAACTTACCAAAGTTACTTTTTAAATCGTTCCCATTTTATCAACATATATTTATCAGCAAACTGAGTAATAATTAAGCCTGAATTTTTAATGTTTTCTTCTTTGCTCATGTATTCAATCAATTCGTTTTGCTTTAAAATTTTATACACCGGATGAAATTCGGAATGAGGTGGTCTTACGATATTGTATTTTTTGATCCATGCACTGATAGTAACATGAGAAACGCCAATGATTCTTTCTATTTCTCGGAAACTTAAACCTTCCAGATAGAGCTGTAATGCTTTTGTTACGTAGTAATCATCTATTTGTTTTCCCAGCTTTTTTACCGTGAAATAATAGTTACAGTCTTTGCAGTGGAAGCGTTGTTTTTCATTCACGATTCCACTTTTTACAACTTTTATACTGTTGCATTTTGGACATTGGTTTTCCATAACTATATCTTTTTAGCAAATATATAATAACTTAGCAAAATATTAATTTAGTGTAAAGATAAAATTACCTGTATATTAAATTAATTCAATAAAATTATCTTTTTTATTTGGTTTTAAAAGAAATTATATTTTAAATTTGCCAAAAAATTTAGATAAATAAATGGAAATAGAAATTTCCTCATCCATACATCTGATGTATGTGAGTGAAATACAGCAGGAAATGTACGATTCTGCACAGCGTAGAGGAACGGGGATTGCCAAACGTTCCATAGAATATTTAAGTAAGAAGATTTCAGAAGGCAATGCTGTGGTGGCTACTGAAAACGGAGAGTGGGTGGGTTTCTGTTATATAGAAACCTGGTCGCATGGTCAGTTTGTGGCTAACTCCGGATTGATTGTTTCTCCTAAATTCAGGGAAAGAGGTGCTGCAACTTTAATTAAAAATAAAGTTTTCCAATTATCTAGAGAAAAATATCCGAATGCGAAAGTCTTCGGTCTTACCACAGGTCTTGCCGTAATGAAAATCAACAGTGATTTAGGCTATAAACCGGTAATTTATTCTGAGCTTACTCAGGATGAGGAATTCTGGAACGGCTGTAAGAACTGTGTGAACTATGAAATTTTAATGAAAAAAGAACGTAAAAACTGCCTGTGCACGGCCATGCTTTTCGTTCCTGAAAATATAACAAAAAATGGAGCTGCCCATACGCAGCCGGAAATTAAATATAGCAATGAACAAGAAAGTCATCTTAGCGTTTAGCGGAGGGTTGGATACCTCTTACTGTGCTAAATATCTTAGTGAGACACTGGGATATGATGTGTATGCAGTTACTGTAAATACCGGAGGTTTTTCTAAAGAAGAAGAGAAAGAACTGGAAAGGAAAGCCTTAAATCTTGGGGTGAAAGAATACAGGTGTGTAGATGCTCAGGAAGATTATTACAATTCTTGCGTAAAGTATTTGATTTTTGGGAATGTTTTAAAAAATAATACCTATCCGTTGTCTGTAAGTGCGGAACGTACGATTCAGGCGCAGGAAATTGCAAAATTCGCGATTGAAGTCGGTGCTGATGCCATTGCTCATGGAAGCACGGGAGCAGGAAATGACCAGGTCCGTTTTGACTTGATTTTCCAGGTAATGTGTCCGAATGTTGAGATCATTACGCCGATTCGTGATAAGGCTTTGTCTCGTGAAGAGGAAATCGAGTTTTTGAAAAATAACGGCTATGAAATGGAGTTCCATAAAGCGCAATATTCTGTGAATAAAGGACTTTGGGGTACTTCGGTAGGTGGAAAAGAAACGTTGACGTCAAGAAATTATCTCCCCGAAGAAGCTTTTCCGTCTCAAATTAAAGAAACTGAGCCTTCTGAATTGGAAATTGAGTTTAAAAATGGAGAAGTTGTGGCTGTAAACGGAGAAAATTTTGAACATTCTGTTTATGCGATTCAGAAAATTGAAGAATTAGCTTCGGCTTATGGAATTGGTAGAGATATTCACGTTGGAGATACGATTGTGGGAATCAAAGGAAGAGTTGGTTTTGAAGCGGCTGCAGCATCTGTAATTATCAAAGCGCACCATTTATTGGAAAAACATACGCTTTCAAAATATCAGCAGATGATGAAGTCCCAATTATCCGATTGGTACGGAAACTGGCTTCACGAAGCACTTTTCTTAGATCCAGTGATGAGAAATATCGAGTCTTTCTTGGTTGATTCTCAAAAAACGGTCAGTGGAAAAGTTTTTGTAACTCTTCATCCTTACCGATTTATCTTGAATGGAATTGAATCTGAACACGATCTAATGTCTGATAAATTCGGAAGTTATGGAGAAGCAAACAGAGCTTGGACGGGAGAAGATGTGAAAGGGTATACTAAAATTGTAAGCAATTCCTTGAATATATATCATCAGATTAACGCAACCAAAATATGAAAACAGTAGGAATTGTAGGCGCCAACGGTTACACGGGAAGCGAATTGGTTCGGCTGCTGGCTTTTCATCCTCATGTGTCTTTGAGTTTTTTATATAGTCGTTCGAATTCGGGCACAAAAATTTCAGATTTGTACCCGGATTTAGCGACGGTCTGTGAAATACTTTTAACAGATCATCCAGAAGAAGTGGATATTTTATTTTTATGTCTTCCTCACAAAGAAAGTCAGAATTGGCTGAATCAAAATGCTGTAAAAGATTCAACGTTGGTCATTGATTTAGGAAATGATTTTCGCTTAGACGGGAATTTCGGAAACAGAAATTTTATCTACGGATTACCTGAAATCAATAAAAAACAACTTTCCGGAGCGAAAAGTATTGCCAATCCAGGGTGTTTTGCAACGGCTATTCAACTGGCTTTGCTTCCATTAGCTCAAAAAGGTTTGTTAAATGAAGTGTATACAACAGGAATCACAGGTTCTACAGGAGCGGGGCAGTCTTTACAGGCAACAACGCATTTTACCTGGAGGAATGATAATATCTCAGCCTATAAAACTTTGACACATCAGCATGTGGATGAGATTTTACAGCAGTTAATTGCTTATAATACAAATGAAATCAGTCTGAATTTTGTTCCATGGAGAGGGGATTTTGCGAGAGGGATTTTTACAAGTTCCACTGTGAAAACAGATTTAGAACTTTCAGATATTGAGCAATTGTTTAAGGATTTTTATGAAGATGAGCCTTTCGTAAAGGTAAGCGAAAAAGCAATTGACTTAAAACAGGTTGTCAACACGAATCGCTGTGTGATTCATATTGAAAAGAGTGGAAATGTTGCAGTAATTCACTCAGCGATTGACAATTTGTTGAAAGGTGCTTCCGGACAGGCGGTGCAAAATATGAATATTGCCATGGGTTGGGAAGATAATTCAGGATTAAACTTAAAACCAATAGCATTTTAATATCAAAGTAAAATGTTTGTCATGCTGAGCTTGTCGAAGCATCTCTATTGTAGTTTGTAATTAATTTTTAAAGCCCAATCAAAACCGACCTAGGAAAATGAATCGTTAAGAAAAATAATTTTGTGAACGTTAAGAAAATCCCACTGTTTGAGTGCGACACAAATATTGAAACGAAGAACTAATATTCAGTTCGCATGAGTTTTGGGATTTTTAGAGAACAAAAATATTTTTTAGCGGAAGTTTCCAAGTCTTGAACTTTTGTTTCAAGACAAAAGAAAAATAATAAAGATAGTTGTTAAAAACCAACAACTATCAACCAAAAACAATCAACTAAGATGAATTTATTCAACGTATATCCATTATTCAACATAAATCCAATTAAAGCTCAGGGATCATTCCTTTGGGACGATAAGGGAGAACAATATCTTGATTTTTACGGAGGTCATGCTGTGATTTCTATTGGTCACAATCATCCACATTATCAAACTCAATTAAAGAACCAGTTAGATAAAATATCTTTTTATTCAAATTCGGTTCAAAATGAATTGCAAACTGAATTGGCTGAAAAATTAGGAAAACTTTCAAGTTTGGAAGATTACAATCTGTTTCTGTGTAATTCAGGTGCTGAAGCGAACGAAAATGCTTTAAAACTGGCTTCTTTTCACAACGGAAAGAACAAAGTGCTGTATTTTTCAGGTTCATTTCATGGAAGAACTTCCGCAGCAGTTTCTGTGACGGATAATCCAAAAATTGTTGCTCCTGTCAATTATGATGAAAGATTCATTAAATCTGAATGGAATAATATCGAACAACTTGAAGAGGTTTTTGAAAAAAAGGGAAGTGAAATTTCATCCGTTATTATTGAAGGAATTCAGGGAGTTGGTGGAATTATGATTCCAACACTTGAATTTTTAACTAAAATCAAAGAATTATGCGAAAAACATGATGTTGTCTTGATTTTGGATGAAGTTCAGTCCGGATACGGAAGAAGTGGTTATTTCTTCGCTCATCAGGAATTTGGAATTGAAGCCGATATCATCACAACGGCAAAAGGAATGGGAAATGGTTTTCCAATCGGCGGTGTTTTGATTCATCCGAAATTTGAGGCAAGCAATGGTTTGCTGGGAACTACTTTTGGAGGAAATCATTTGGCTTGTGTCGCGGCAATTGCTGTATTAGACGTAATGAAAGATGAAAATCTCATCCAAAATGCTCAGGAAATGGGCACTTATATTGAAAATGAAATTAAAGGTTTTCCACATATTAAAACGATCCGAAGGAAAGGCTTGATGATTGGGATTGAACTTGACAGGGACTGCTCTGAAGTGAGGAACAGCCTGTTGTACAATCATCATATTTTCACAGGAAATTCTAATGATAAGGCTGTGTTGAGAATTCTTCCGGCACTTAACATTAAAAAAGAAGAAACTGATTTATTCATTAATGCTTTGAAAGAAGTATTGGAGAATATTTAAGCTGTGAAAATTATGCGGTCTGTCATTCTTAATGGAACGAAGTGAAGAATCTCTTTTATGTTGATGGATTCTCCTTTGTCAGAATGACAAACGCAACTTTCAATTGCTGAGTGAAACGCCCTTGCGAACTAGAAATATTTTCAAGTTTATTTAAAAAAAACTTCGCGACCATAGCGTTAAAACTCAACATAATATGTAAGATAAAAATCTTTAAAATCAATTCAAAATGAAAAAATTCACCTCTGTGAGTGATGTTGAAAACTTACAGGAAATTATAAAAAAAGCTTTACAAATTAAACAAAATTCTCTTTCGGAAACTGAGAAAGGAAAAGGAAAAACGATAGGACTTGTCTTTTTAAATTCAAGTTTGAGAACCCGTTTAAGCAGCCAGATTGCCGCACAGAATTTAGGGTTGAATGTTTTAACATTAAATGCTGCTCAGGAAGCATGGAACTTGGAATTTGCAGACGGTGCTGTGATGAACGGAGATACGGTTGAACATATTAAAGATGCGATTGAAGTATTAAATCAATATTGTGACATCATTGCGGTTCGTTGTTTTGCGGGGATGAAAAGTAAGGAAGATGATGTTAACGAAAGTATTTTAAGCCAGTTTGAACAACACGCAAAAGTTCCGGTTATTTCATTGGAATCAGCGACACGTCACCCTTTGCAGAGTTTGGCAGACTGTATCACCATTACAGAAAACTGGAAAGAAGAACGTAAACCGAAAGTGGTTTTAACGTGGGCTCCTCATATCAAACCGATTGCTCATGCGGTAGGAAATTCTTTCGCAGAATGGATGCAGGAGATGGATGTTGAATTGGTAATAACAAATCCTGAAGGGTATGATTTGGATAAAAGCTTTACAAAAGACGTGAAAGTAATTCATGATCAGGATGAGGCGTTGAAAGATGCAGATTTTATCTATGTTAAAAATTGGTCGTCTTTTGATGACTATGCTGCGATGCCGGAAGTGAAAGAAAGTTGGATGTTAACGAACGAAAAATTGGAAAACACCAATCAGGCAAAGGTAATGCACTGTCTTCCCGTTCGTCGAAATGTGGAATTAAGCGATGAGGTAATGGATGGTGAGAATTCCATTATTTATCAGCAGGCTAAAAACCGTATTTTTTCAGCTCAGGCAGTTTTCTCTGAAATTTTAGATGGAATTAATTCAAAATAATCAAATCATGCAAGAAAAGCTTTTCGTCATAAAAATTGGAGGTGCTTTGATTGATGATGAGGAATTATTGGAAGAATTCCTGGAGCAGTTTGCCCAGATTCAGGAAAAAAAGATTCTCGTTCATGGTGGTGGAAAATTAGCAACAACATTGGCAGACAAGTTGGGAATTGAACAGAAGCTGGTGAATGGACGTAGAATTACGGATAAAGATACCTTAGATATTGTAGCGATGGTCTATGCAGGAGGAATCAACAAAAATATTGTAGCCAAACTTCAGCAGAAAAAATGCAAGGCTATAGGATTCTCAGGTGCCGATGCGAACCTAATTAAAGCAACTAAACGTGAAGATGATGAAATCGATTTTGGATTTGTGGGCGATATTACGGAAAAAGGTGTGAATAGAAAACTGATTTCAAAGTTGCTTAAACTTGAATTGGTTCCTGTATTTTCCGCAATTACGCATGATAAAAAAGGACATCTTTTCAATACAAATGCAGATACGATTGCTTCTGTAATTGCTCAAGCTTTGTCGGTAAAATATGATGTGGAATTATTGTATTGCTTTGATAAAGAAGGTGTTTTGGAGGATGTTAATAATCCGAAATCTGTTATTAAGAATATTTCCGAAGAAGAGTTTTCTACATTAAAAGATGAAGGAAAACTTCACAAAGGAATTCTTCCAAAATTAGAAAATGCTCTTGGAGCTGTAAAAAATAATGTAAATAAGGTATTCCTGATTAAAGAAACCGAACTGAAAAACCATATAGAAAACCATCATGCAGGAACTGAAATCTGTTTATAGTAAAGAAGAACTACTGAATAACGCAGTTGAATTGTTAAAAAAACTGATTGAAATTCCGTCATTCAGCAAAGATGAATTTAATACGTCTGTGGAAATTGAAAACTTTTTTAAAAAGCATCATATTCCGACCAAACGTTTTAAAAATAACATCTGGGCGGTGAATAAAAATTTTGATGTTTTCAAACCGTCGATTTTGCTGAATACGCATCATGACACGGTAAAACCGAATAAGGCGTATACATTAGATCCGTTTTTGCCCATAGAAAAAGAGGGTAAATTATTCGGATTGGGAAGTAACGATGCAGGCGCTTCTTTGGTTTCAATGGCGCAGGTTTTTTTACATTTTTATGATAAAGAAGATTTACAATATAATTTAGTTATTGCTTTAACGGCAGAGGAGGAGATTTCAGGATTTGATGGGATCGAGGCTTTATTTCCGCAGCTTCCGAATGTGGAGCTTGCTGTTGTGGGAGAACCGACGCTGATGAATCTGGCAATTGCGGAAAAAGGACTTTTGGTTATTGACGGGGAAATGAAAGGGACTCCTTCTCACGCCGCTCATCCGAATAATGATAATTCTATTGTGAAATGTATGGAAGATCTGCAGAATATTCTAAACTTCAGATTTCCAAAAGTTTCAGATTATTTAGGAGAGGTAAAGATAACATTGTCAGGAATTCATGCCGGAGTTCAGCATAATGTGGTGCCGGAATCTTGTGCTTTTACACTGGATGTGAGAGTTACAGATGAATATTCAAATGAGGAAGCTTTCGAAATCTTACAGTCACAGATGAAATCAACTTTAACGGCAAGGTCTTTTAGATTAAATTCTTCAAAAATTGAAATGGATCATCCTTTTGTAAAGGCAGGATTAGAAATTGGAAGGACAACTTATGGTTCACCAACTTCATCCGATCAGGCAATCATTCCTTGTACATCTGTGAAGCTGGGACCTGGAGATAGCAGGCGTTCTCATACCGCGGATGAATTTATTTTCATTGAAGAAATTGCTGAGGGAATTGAGATTTACATCCGAATTTTGGAGAGGATATTATAGGCTGGATGATAGAGGCTTGTAAGTAAGTGAAAAATCTCTTTTTGATCATTCAATAGATTCCTCCTTTGTCGGAATGACAAAGTTGAGTACAATAATAAATAAAGGGAAGGGAAGTAACAGAAGGTAAAAGTTCGGCGTACTTCTTTGAACTTCAAAACATTTGATTTTAGTTAGTTTTTTTACTGTTTTGACTTTACTCAGCAGACGATGAAGTTTGAATATTTTTAATAAAGATTTATGCAAAGGTTGATGTTAAAAATGAAAGACTTTAAAAATGTGGAAATGTTTAAAGTTGCAGAAATAGAAAATGAGTTCTGCTGGGTTGTCAAAATAGATTAAATTTTTAAAGAAAGAATATGAAAAAAATATGGCAGAAAGACGATAATGCCACCAATATATTAGTAAATAACTTTACAGTCGGGAAGGATCTTGACTTTGATGAGCGTCTGGCGAAATATGATGTCAAAGGTTCTATGGCACACTGTAAAATGTTGGCAGAAGTTGGAATTATTTCCAATGAAGAATCGGAACAGATGTTGTCTGTTTTGGCAGGTATTTTAGAAGACATCGAAAACGGAACTTTTGAAATCGATAAAAATGCGGAAGATATTCATTCGCAGGTTGAATCGATTTTAATTGAAAAATTAGGCGATACAGGAAAAAAAATACATACGGCGAGATCTCGTAACGATCAGGTTTTATTGGATATTAAATTGTATTTAGTAGATGAAATCCGGGAAATTACAGCATTAACGGATGAATTTTTTCAGATTTTAATCAAATTAGCAGAACAGCATAAAAATGTTTTGCTTCCGGGATATACCCATTTACAGATCGCAATGCCTTCATCATTTGGTTTGTGGTTTGGAGCCTACACAGAAGCATTATTGGATGATGTGGAAATGTTGTTTTCGGTTAAAAATATCATTAATAAAAATCCATTAGGTTCTGCAGCCGGTTATGGCTCATCTTTCCCGATTGACCGTGAAAGCACGACGTATAATTTAGGATTTCAGTCGATGAATTATAATTCTGTATATGCTCAGATGACGCGTGGAAAATCGGAGAAAATGTTGTCGATGGCAATGGCTACTTTGGCGGGAACTTTAAGCAAATTCTCTTATGATGTCTGTCTGTATTTGAGTCAGAATTTTGATTTTATCAGTTTTCCTAAAGAATTTACAACGGGAAGCAGCATTATGCCTCACAAGAAAAATCCGGATATTTTCGAATTGGTTAGAGCGCGTTGTAACAGAATTCAGTCGTTACCGAATGAATTTATTTTATTGACAAATAATCTCCCTTCAGGCTATCATAGAGATATGCAGCTGACGAAAGAAATTCTTTTCCCAGCTATTGATTCTTTAAAAGAATGTCTGGAGATTTTAAATTACACGTTACCCAATATTCAGGTAAAAGATGGAATTCTTGAGGATGAAAAGTATAAATATCTTTTCAGTGTAGAGAAAATCAATGAAGAAGTGAAAAACGGAAGTTCATTCCGTGATGCTTATGTAAAAATAGGACAGGAGATTGAAAATAATGCGTTTGATTTTGAAATAGGCAATCTCAATCATACACACCAAGGAAGTATCGGAAACCTGTGTTTAGATAAAATCGAATATCAGTTTAATAAACTGAAAAATAAATTATTGGGTTGATTTAAAACAAGAAAATTGTTTTAAATTGATAATGAGATGCTTCGGCAAGCTCAGCATGACAACACTACTAATGAATGGCTAATAAAACAATTAGTATTAGAGATGTCATGCTGAGCCTGTCGAAGCATCTTTAAATTTATATAGAAAAAGTTTGAGTTTAAATAAAGATTTAATCCAAATCAATCTTAAACTTAGTAGATTTTTTTACTTCATGAAGCACGATAGAACTGTGGTATTGCCCGATATTTGGAATATTTGAAATCACGTTCACGGCGAATTCATTATAAGAATTGATATCCTTTGCAATAATCTTTAACATGTAGTCGTATTCACCGGAAAGACTGATGATCTCCTGAACTTCATCATGTTTGCCAATGTTTTTCTCGAATGTTTCCAAAACCTTCTGAGATTGTTCTTTCAAACGAACATTACAATACACCACAATATTCAGACCTAGTTTTTCACGATTCAAAAGACCTACATATTTCTCAATAATCCCGTTTTTCTCCAGCTGTTTGATTCTTTCATAGGTTGGAGTAAAGGTAAGACCAATCTTTTCCGAAATTTCTTTCACGGATAAAGTGGAATCTTCCTGAATTATGCTGAGAATCATTCTGTCTTTTAAATCCATATAATAATAATGTTGAGTTGTAACAAATATACAATCTAATTTTTTTATTATCCATTACATTGTGATAATATGCTGATTCTTTACTTCAGTTTTGACTAAAAAATATAAAAGCCATTTTTTATTCTAGCCTTATTAATTGTTGAAAATCAGCAAAAACCGTTTCTCAAATCTAAGTAAAATATTTTTTTGTATAAATTTTATGTATATAGATAATTTCATATGATAAGTTCATTTTATATTAAAAAAACTTTTAATTTAGGATAAGGAACAGAACTGCTTTTTAGAATGACGAAATTCCTGCAATGGCAGAATAATTGTATTGATCTGCTTACCAAATAACAAACTAAACATGAGGAAAATTATTGATATGGACACTTTTTCCTTCGAAGAAACACAGAATAAATTTCAAAGTGAAATTATTGGGGGACTGAAAGGTGATCCCAAACATCTGCTTTCCAAATATTTTTACGACAAGAAGGGAGATCATCTTTTTCAGCAGATCATGAATATGCCGGAATATTATCTTACTGATTGTGAACTTGAAATTTTTACGCAAAAAACAGCCGATCTGGCAAATGCAATCAATGCTTTTGATGAATCTTTTGATCTGATTGAGCTTGGAGCTGGAGACGCTACAAAATCTTCTTTTTTATTGGAATATCTTGTTGGTCAAAAAGCAGATTTTACTTACATGCCAATTGATATTTCGGGGAATATTATTGAAGTTTTGGAAGCTAAATTAGCTTTAAAAATTCCCAATCTCCATGTTGTTGGTTTAAACGGAGAATATTTTGAAATGCTTGATAAAGCAAGCAAAATTTCCTCCAAAAGAAAAGTGATCCTGTTTCTCGGAAGTAACATCGGGAATATGGAAGTTGAAGAGGCTTATCATTTTTGTAGTGAGCTGAGAAAAAAACTAAATCCCGGCGATATTCTTCTCATCGGTTTCGATTTAAAGAAAAATCCGCACACCATTTTACAGGCGTATAATGATAAGACCGGCATTACAGCTGCTTTCAATCTCAATCTTTTGACCAGGATCAATGAGGAGTTGAATGCTGATTTTAATATTGATCAGTTTCAGCATTATCAGACTTATGACCCATTATCAGGAGCGTGCAGAAGTTATTTGATCAGCTTAAAAGATCAAATCGTAGCTATTGGAAATCAAGAGATTCAGTTTAAAGAAAACGAAGCGGTTTACATGGAAATTTCACAGAAATACTCTCTGGATGAAATAAATGTAATGGCTGTTAAAAATGGTTTTGAATCTTTAAAAGAAATCTCAGATTCCAGAAAATGGTTTATAGATGCTATTTGGAAAGTTGTATAATTTAAATCTGAAACTATGAAAAATCTCACTTTAATCTCACCTCAGGAACAGATCAAAGAAAAATATCAAGCCGTTAGAAAACGTTCTGTTGAAATTTGCCAACCTCTTGAAATAGAAGATTATGTTGTACAACCTATTGTAGACGTAAGTCCTCCAAAATGGCATTTGGGACATACGACATGGTTTTTTGAAACCTTTATTCTGATCCCGAATTTTCCGGATTATCAGGTCTTTGATCCGCAATATAATTTTGTTTTCAATAGCTATTATGAAACGATCGGAGCTCGTGTGATCCGTACAGACAGAGGAAATTTAAGCCGTCCTTCCGTTGCTGATGTTTATCGTTATAGAGAATATGTTGATCAGAATATGACGATTTTTTTATCCAATTTTGATTTAAATGAAGATTTAAAAAAGCTCTTTGAATTAGGCTTAAACCACGAGCAGCAGCATCAGGAATTGTTGTTAACGGATATTAAATATATTTTGGGTCACAATCCATTATTCCCGGCTTATGACAAAAATTATCCGTTAGAAAAGCCAGAGCATGAAAATTTAGAAATGCTTGCTTTTTCCGAAGGAATTTATGAAATAGGATTTGAAGGTGAAGGTTTTTGTTTCGATAACGAATTAAACAGGCATAAAGTTTTTCTGAACGATTTTGAGATTTCAAACCGTCTTGTAACCAACGCAGAATATATTGAATTTATGAATGACGGAGGTTATGAAGATTTTAAACATTGGCACGCTGAAGGTTGGGACTGGGTAAAAGGAAATCAGTTGAAATCTCCGCTTTACTGGCATTTTATAGAAGGAAAATGGATGCATTATACCTTGAACGGATTAAAAGAAATTAATCCCGATGATGCAGTTTGTCATATCAACTTTTACGAAGCATCTGCTTTCGCATCCTGGAAAGGTTTACGCTTACCGACCGAAGCAGAATGGGAAGTTGCTTCCGGAAAATTCAGTTGGGGAAAACGTTGGGAATGGACAGGAAGCGCCTATCTTCCATATCCAGGATTTGCAAAAGAAGAAGGAGCGGTGGGAGAGTACAACGGAAAATTCATGGTTAATCAAATGGTTTTAAGAGGCGCTTCTGTTGCAACACCAGTCGGGCACAGCCGTAAAACATATAGAAATTTCTTTCAGACCCATCTTCAGTGGCAATTCACGGGAATCAGGCTGGCAAATTAATTTGAACTGATGATTACTGTAGAATCTGTTTCTAAAAGTTTTAATAATCGTCCCGCTGTGGATGATATTTCCTTTGTTGCTCATGAAAAGGAAATTTTGGTTTTATTAGGAACCAGCGGTTGTGGAAAAACGACTACCCTTAAAATGATTAACCGTCTCATAGATTCAGATTCGGGTAATATTTTAATTAATGGAAAAAATATTAAAGAGCAGAAAACAGAAGAATTAAGAATGGGAATCGGGTATGTGATGCAGAATTCCGGACTTTTCCCTCATTATACGATTGCTGAAAATATTGCCGTGGTTCCAAGGCTCCAGAAATGGGATTCAAAAAAAATTGAAACCCGGACAGAAGAATTAATTCATAAACTGCATTTGTCTGATGATGTTCTAAGAAGATTTCCTCACGAATTAAGTGGCGGACAGCAGCAGCGCGTCGGAATTGCCAGAGCTTTGATAGCAAATACACCTATTTTATTGATGGATGAACCCTTCGGAGCACTGGATAATATTACAAGATCCGATATTCATTCTGAATTTAAAACATTGAATGAACTGAAAAATAAAACCATCATTTTGGTGACGCACGATGTTTCCGAAGCATTTGAATTGGGGCATCGGATCTGTTTAATGGATAAAGGCAAAATTATCCAAATCGGAACCCCGAAAGAAATGATTTATCATCCTAAGACTGATTTTGTCAAAAATTTCTTTGCCAGCAACCGTCTGATCTTAGAATATAAAATCACCAAAGTTGAAGACCTTCAGTTAGAAAATGTGCCGGAAAAAGATTTTGATAAAACTGAAAATATCTGGAATGTTCTTCAGAACCTTAATGCAAATCTAAAGGATGCTGAACTTTACGACAAAATAATAGCAGCTTTTAACGAATACCGAAAAAAACAATTAGCATAATGCAGCAAAGTTTGTGGCAGTTTCTTGTTGAGCAGCAGCATAAAATATTCATTCAGGTGATCCAGCATTTGGGACTGACCTTTATTGCGTTATTGTTTGCTATTGCCATCGGTTTGCCTTTAGGAATTTTAATCAGCCGCAAAAAAAAATTGGCAACGCCCGTTTTAACGGGTGCCGGAATTTTACAGACCATTCCAAGTATTGCTTTACTGGGATTTATGATTCCTGTATTCGGAATCGGACCGGAGCCTGCAATTGTTGCACTGTTAATCTACGCTTTGTTGCCCATCATCCGAAATACTTATACAGGAATTTCGGGAGTAAACAACAACGTCATTGAAGCAGCAAAATCCTTGGGAATGTCGAAAAGCCAATTGCTTTTTAAAGTGGAATTACCTTTGGCAATGCCGGTTATCGTTGCAGGAATCAGAACTGCGGCAGTAATTAATGTCGGAGTGGCAACGTTGGCTTCCTTTGTTGCAGCGGGAGGTTTGGGTGAGTTTATTTTTGGCGGAATTTCTCTTAATAACTCTAATATGATCCTTGCGGGAGCGATTCCGGCGGCATTATTGGCAGTTATTGTGGATCAGATCATTGCCTTCATTCAAAAATTACCATATCGTACGATCCGGAAAATATTGATCCTTATTCCTGTTGTTTTTATACTTGCAGGTGGAATTTATTTTTGGACTAAAAATTCTGCAAACGATTTGCGTGCCGGTTTTACGCCTGAATTTATGGGAAGAAAAGATGGAGATATTGGTGTGAAAAATACTTATCATTTAAATTTAAATCCTTCCGTTGTTAATGATGCACTAATGTATAAGGCTTTATATGAAGGAAAATTAGACGTTATCAGTGGGTATTCTACAGATGGTAGGATTAAAGCTTATGACTTGATGGTTTTAAATGATGACAAAAAAATATTTCCTCCATACTTTGCAGCTCCTATTATTAAGGAAAAAACGTTGCAAAAATATCCTGATCTCGAAAAAATACTCGATCTCCTCGCAGGAAAGATCAGTGATTCTGTTATGAGAGAGCTGAATTATAAAACCGACTATCTTCATGAGGTTCCGGAGAAAGTGGCGAAAGAATTTTTGGTTAAAAATCATTTGTATAAAACTCCCAATAAAGCAGGAAATGAAACGATCCGGATTGGCTCAAAAATATTTGGTGAACAATATATCCTTGCCGAAATGTATAAAATGCTGATCGAGGGAAATACCTATTATAATGTGGAAACCAAAACGGGTTTAGGCGGAACAAAAATCTGTTTTGATGCTTTAATGAACGATTCCATAGATTTTTACCCCGAATATACGGGAACGGGATTGCTGGTTTTACTGACGCCTGATAATTCAACAATAGATAAAGTCACGAAAAGCGCGGATCTTACCTATCAGTTTGTACAAAATGAATTTGAGAAAAAATACAGAATTCGCTGGCTTAAACCTATTGGCTTCAATAATGCTTATGCACTTGTTATGCGAAGAAATCAAGCTGATCAGTTTAAAATAAGATCAATAACCGACTTGAAAAATTATACTGATAAAAAATAATTTTATTAGATGTAAGTTTTTAAAACGGTTCCAAATCTCATATACTGTAGCGAGAATAATTAAATTTCAGATATAATGCAAATTTGGTTTTGTCAGTTTCTAAAATTGTTGTATCTTTGCATCTAATGAATAAGACAGTATTTATATCATTAGAATTACCGGGCGCAGACGCCCTTTACGATATTTATTTATAGTAAGCGAAGATATTTTCTTCGCTTTTTTTTTGTGAAAAAATTAAGATAGTATGTTTACAATTACAGAACTAAGCACCGAGAGAATCAACAGTATAGTTACAGAAGCATTAGCTTTTGCCAATGGAAAAACTGCTAAAATAGAAGGAGAGGTTTTTTGCTCAAATCTTTTCTTTGAAGACAGTACCAGAACAAAAACAAGTTTTGATATTGCCGAAAGAAAACTAGGATTACAAGTGGTTCCTTTTGATGCTTCTCACAGTTCTGTAAATAAAGGAGAAAGTCTTTACGACACGGTAAAAACAATTGAAAGTCTGGGGGTAAATCTGGTAGTGATCAGAGATAAAAAAGACAGGTATTTTGAGGAACTGGAAAATATAAAAATTCCGGTTATCAACGGTGGAGACGGAACAGGAAACCATCCTTCCCAATGTATGCTTGATCTGTTGACAATCTACCAGGAATTCGGAAAATTTGAAGGCTTGAAGGTGGGAATTGTAGGAGATGTAAAACACAGCCGCGTTGCCAATTCAAACGCAGAAGCTTTGAGAAGACTGGGTGCAAAAGTATATTTCTCAGGACCTGAACAGTGGTTTGATGAAGGCGCTTTAATCAACGGAACGTACCTAAGTGTTGATGAGTTAATTGCTGAGGTTGATGTTTTAATGTTGTTAAGAATTCAGCACGAAAGACATGATGCAAAAATGAGCTTCTCAGCATCGGAGTACCACAGAAAATATGGTTTGACAAAGGAAAGGGAGCAAGCCATGAAAAAAGAAGCGATTATTATGCATCCGGCTCCAATTAACAGAGGAGTGGAAATTGATACAGATTTGGTAGAATGCGAACGATCAAGAGTATTTAAACAAATGCAGAATGGCGTTTTTGCAAGAATGGCAATTTTAAAAGAGGCGTTGGAACAAGAAGGGTATACTTTTAAATAAGAACCAATGAATTAAGAACCAAGTTAAAAGTAAACGCCCATAAATTCCCCTCCTTTGGAGGGGTGGCGAAAATTCAAAGAATTTTTGACGGGGTGGTTAAAAATAAGAATCATCAGTAATAAGGATGGTTGAAAAAAATAAAAAGTAAAAGAAAATCTAAATAAAGAAAATGAAGAAAAAGTTAATACTGGAGTCCGGTGAAGTGTTTCATGGAGAAGGTTTCGGAACAGAATTGGAAACTGCAGGAGAAGTAGTTTTCAATACCGGAATGACAGGGTATCAAGAACTGATTTCTGATCCGTCATATTGCGGTCAGATTGTTTGTATGACCTATCCGCTTATCGGAAACTATGGGATTAATAGAGATGACTATGAGAGTATTGAGCCGGCGATCAAGGGTCTTATTGTAAAAGAACTTTGTGATCTGCCTTCCAATTTCCGTACTCAGATTACTTTAGATGAGTTATTTAAAAGGAAAAACCTTTCAGGAATTTCAGGGATTGATACGAGAAGACTTACAAGAATTCTTCGTAATTCCGGAGTAGTGAAAGGAAAAATTGTAAACGCTGATGCTGATGAAAGCGCAGTTGTAGCAGAATTAAAATCTACAAACTTTCTTACCAATCAGGTAGAACAGGTTTCTACAAAAACGCCTTATGCCAATCCGGGAAGAGGTTTGAAAGTAGTATTGGTAGACTTTGGTTCTAAATTAGGAATTATCAGAGAATTATCTCAAAGAAACTGTGATATCACGGTAGTTTCTCAGGATGTAACGGCAGAAGAGATTTTGCTGATGAATCCTGACGGAGTAATGCTTTCAAACGGTCCTGGAGATCCGGAAGATAACCAACAAGCACTGGAAATGATTAATGGAATTTTAGGAAAAGTTCCGATTTTCGGAATCTGTCTAGGACACCAGTTGATCGGTCTGGCTTGTGGAGCTAAAACTTTCAAACTAAAATTCGGACACAGAGGAGGAAACCACCCTGTATTGGATTTAGAGAAAAACAAAGTGGCCATCACTTCTCAGAACCACGGGTATGCAGTAGACCAAGAGAGTTTGAAAGGGACAGATTTAATTGAAACGCACATCGCACTGAACGACAGAACCAACGAAGGTCTGAAACACAAAATTCACCCTTGTTTCTCCGTTCAGTATCACCCGGAAGCTAGCCCAGGTCCGGAAGATGCGAACTACTTATTTGATGAATTCATTGAATTAATGGAAAACTTCAAAAAGTAAGACAGCAAGTTTGTCATTCTGATGCAGGAAGAATCTCAGAAATCAAGAATGGCAATGTGTAAAAATTAACTCTAAATAAAAACAGTGCTAAAAGTTTAACATTTAAACTTATGGCATCTAACATCTAACTTAGAAATGGCAAAACGTACAGATATAAAAACAATTTTAGTAATCGGTTCAGGACCTATTATCATCGGTCAGGCAGCGGAATTTGATTACGCAGGAACGCAGGCTTGTCTGTCTTTGAAGGAAGAAGGCTACAAGGTAATTTTGATCAATTCAAACCCTGCAACGATTATGACAGATGTTGAAATCGCAGATAAAGTATATATCGAGCCGATTTCACTTCAGTTTGTAAGTCATATCATTAGAAAAGAGCGTCCAGATGCACTTTTACCGACTCTTGGAGGTCAGACTGGACTGAACATGGCGGTAGAATTGGAAAAATCAGGTATTCTTGAAGAATGTAAAGTTGAGGTTTTAGGAACAAAACTATCAGCGATCAACAGAGCGGAAGACAGAGATTTGTTCCGTGAATTGATGAGAGAACTGAACGAACCGGTTCCTGAATCTGACATCGTAAACACGGTAGAAGGAGCATTAAACTTTGCTGACAATATCGGATATCCAGTAATTGTTCGTCCTGCTTTCACCATGGGTGGAACAGGAGGTGGTATCGCTTCCAATGAAGTTGAACTAAAAGAAATTGCTGAATTAGGATTAAAACACAGTCCGGTAACTCAGTGTCTGATCGAAAAATCAATCGCAGGTTTCAAAGAAATTGAATATGAGGTAATGCGTGATGCAAACGACAACGCGATTGTAGTTTGTAACATGGAAAATATTGATCCGGTTGGAGTTCACACAGGAGATTCAATTGTTGTAGCGCCTTCTCAAACGCTTTCGGACAGAGAATACCAGTTACTGAGAAACGCTTCATTAAAAATCATCAGAGCATTAGGAATTGAAGGTGGATGTAACGTACAGTTGGCATTAGATCCACATTCATTCGACTATTATATTATCGAGGTAAACCCGAGAGTTTCCCGTTCATCAGCTTTAGCATCTAAAGCAACGGGTTATCCGATTGCGAAAATTGCAGCAAAAATCGCAGTAGGCTTAACACTTGATGAAATCATGAATCCGGTTACAGGGAAGACTTATGCTTGTTTCGAGCCAGCTTTAGATTATGTAGTAACTAAATTCCCGAGATTCCCATTCGATAAATTCGAAACGGCGGATAGAAGATTATCAACGCAAATGAAAGCAACGGGTGAAGTAATGGCGATCGGAAGAAATTTCGAAGAGTCTTTACAAAAAGCGATCCGTTCTCTGGAAACAGGAATTAAACATATCGGTTTAAAAACCAAGCAGGCAGCAGCTCTTACAGCTGAAGAAATCGAAAGAAGAATCAGAGTGTGTGATGATGAAAGATTGTTCATCATCGGAGATGCTTTAAGAAGAGGGTATGATTGGGAACAAATCGTAGAATGGAGTAAAATCGATAAATTCTTCATCTGGAAGATCAAGAAATTAATTGATTTCGAAAAAGTTATCGCTGAAAATAAATTCAACAAAGAAATCGTTTTAGAAGCTAAGAAATTAGGTTTTGCAGATGTAAACATTGCAGTTCTTTGGAATGTAACGGAGCGTGAAGTGTTCAATTTCAGAAAAGAAAACGGAGTGATGCCGGTTTATAAAATGGTAGACACCTGCGCTGCGGAATTCGAATCTGAAACTCCATATTTCTACGGAACGTACGAAGAAGAAAACGAATCTGTAGTTTCAAATAAAGAAAAAATCATTGTTCTAGGTTCAGGACCGATCAGAATCGGACAGGGAGTTGAGTTTGATTATGCAACAGTTCACTCAGTTTGGGCAATCAAGGAAATGGGTTACGAAGCAATCATCATCAACAACAACCCTGAAACGGTTTCTACAGACTTCTCAATCTCAGATAAATTATACTTCGAGCCTTTAACGGAAGAAGATGTAATGAACATCATTGAGCTAGAAAAACCAAAAGGAGTTGTAGTACAGTTCGGTGGCCAAACTGCGATCAACCTGGCTGATAAATTGGCTTCTCACGGAGTTCAGATCTTAGGAACTTCTTTGGAAGATTTAGACAGAGCTGAAAACAGAGATAAATTTGAAAAAGCGCTTCAGGAAATGCAGATTCCTCAGCCTTTAGGAAAAACGTCAACCTCAAAAGAAGAAGCGATAAAAATTGCTAATGAAATAGGTTATCCGGTGTTGGTTCGTCCGAGCTATGTCTTAGGAGGTAGAGCGATGGAAATTGTGTACTCAGAAAGCGAACTGGCTCACTATATGGAATTTGCGGTAGACGCAAGTCCGGAACATCCGGTTTTGGTCGACAGATACATGGTTGGAAAAGAAATAGAAGTTGATGCGATCTGTGATGGAGAAACGGTAATCATTCCGGGGATTATGGAACATATCGAAAGAGCAGGAGTTCACTCCGGAGACTCGATTGCTGTGTATCCTCCTCAAAATATCTCACAAAGTGAAGTTGATACGTTGGTAGATTACACACAAAGACTGGCAAAAGGATTGAATGTAGTTGGTTTAATGAATATTCAGTATGTTCTTTTTGAAGGAAATGTGTATGTGATCGAGGTAAATCCACGTTCATCGAGAACGGTTCCTTTCTTATCTAAAATCACGGATGTTCCAATGGCAAACTTGGCTACGAAAGCAATTTTAGGTCAAAAGCTAACTGATTTAGGATATAAAAACGGATTGGTTCCAAATAAAGAGGGAGTTTTCGTAAAAGTTCCGGTGTTCTCTTTCTCAAAACTAACGAAAGTTGACATCTCTTTAGGTCCTGAAATGAAGTCTACAGGAGAGGTTATGGGTAAAGACACGACATTAGAAAAAGCATTGTATAAAGGATTGGTTGCAGCAGGAAGAAAAGTCCCTATGCATGGTTCTATCTTGTTCACAGTAGCGGATAAACACAAGCAGGAAGCAGCTGATTTGGCGGCTAGATTCCATGAAGTTGGTTTCAGAATCTGGGCAACGGAAGGAACAGCGAAATTCTTCGAAGAAAAAGGAATTCCTTGTAAAATAGGATACAAAATCGGAGAGGAAAGTGTAAACCTGATCGACCTGATCCAGAAAGGAAAAGTTCAGTACGTTGTCAACACCACTACAAAAGGAAAGCAGGCTGAAAGAGACGGTTTCCAGATCAGAAGAATGAGTGTGGAAAACGGTGTTCCTTGTTTAACATCCATGGATACAGTTGAAGCCATTTTAAAAGTAATCGAAAGCATGAGTTTCAAAATGGAGACAATGTAATTTTCGGATTAAGATATCTTTAAAACGCATCTTTTCAAGGTGCGTTTTTTTGTTTTATAATATGACTAAAATTTATAAATTAGAAAAAATAAATGCTAGCTTAACAAATGACTAATACTATAAGATCAATAATTTTTTCACTTAGTATTCTGCTAATTTCCTGCAATCAAACAAAAAAGCAAAAACGGATTGATGATAAGATTTTAAGATCGAAAGTTATTTCTGATTCGACAAATAAGCTGTCTGGTAAACCCGTTTTTAAAGCTGATAAAAAAGTGAAAACTTTAATTCTGGATTATAATGCGATTTCCTGTAGTTGCGCACAGTGGAGCGAATCGAAATCAAATAAAAAAGAATATTACTGGCTGGAACCTGCGAATGAAAAATTAATAAATGCGGATCATTTATTTAATGGGGATAATTTACCAGTACAAATTAAAGTAACAGGTCAGATTGTTAGTGAAAATGGGTTTCCTAAAAGACATAGTTTATCAAAAGTAAACGAGAATGAAGCAGGGAAAGTCTTTCGGTATACAAATATTGAAGTACTTAAAAAGTAAATCTTCATATATGATTAGCAATTATGATCACTTTATAAAAATTAATTTTTTGAGAATGAATTCATTAAATTAGCTTTGAAATTATAATTTAGATTCAAAGATAGTGGGGAAATATAATATCAAAAAATTACCAAAAGGATTCCGGTTTTTATTGAGTTTGAAAGAGATTAAAGAAATAGAAAACCATGCTGATCTAAAGTTTACAAATGTCACTTATGGCAGCTTGGCAAATTCAAAAATATTTAATGATGAATCATTTTTTCAGAGCAGTTTTCGAGGTTTTTCAATTCAAGGCTTAAAAAAAGGATCAATTTGGGAATTTAGTTTATTGCAAAAGGGATTTAGAGATGAATTATTACCCGAAATTTATGAAATAGATATCAAAAAAATGATAAAGGAAAAAGTAAAAGATTATCTGAGTAAAGTTTATTATTCCAAAGAAACAGATTGTTACAATAATCCGCAACTTTGGTGTTTGATTTCTATAATTCAAAATAAAGCAGATGTTTCTTGGACAGAATCAAAATAAAACTTCGTAACCAATCATTAAATCAAACAATATGAGTTCACAAAATTTCTCTTACACACTCACCACCTCAAAATCTCCAAATGAAATTTTTAATAGATTAATTGATCCAAAACAATGGTGGAATGGCCTACACGATGAAATTATCACTGGAAAATCTGAAAAGATAAATGATGTATTCATTTTTGATGCGGGAAACGGAGTACATCATACCGAGCAAAAACTGATAGAAGTTATTCCGGATAAAAAGATTGTCTGGGAAGTTACGGACAGCAATCTGACATTTGCAAGCAAGACTGATGAATGGACGGGAACGAAAATAAGCTTTGAAATTTTTAAAGAAGACCATAGAACAAAAATTGTTTTTACACACGATGGATTAACTCCACAATTTGAATGTTATGATGGCTGTTCTGGCGCTTGGCTGCAATATTTGATGCAGCTTGAGAAGAATTTAAATGAATAGTATTTAACCATAAAAATCCATACTTTGCATTGCGCTAATTATTATATGTCGATTATGAAAGCAGGAATGTAAGCTGAGATTATAAAGAAACTATGATGAGCAGAGGGTAAGGGCTGCTCAATTTTTTATTTTAAGATTTAATTAATACCAATAAAAAACACCAAATGACGAAACATCAGAAAAGAGTAGGTGAGGTCTATCATTTTTTTGATAACAAAGACACTGTTTTAGGATTCAGGAAATTGCTGGATTGTGCAATGGATACTCAGAATATGGAAATCTACAAAGAATCCATTGAGTTAACCGACTGGAAAGAGCAATATCCAGCGTATACCGAAGAGCTGATTGAAAAATCCAAAATTCTTCTTCAAAAAATAGAAAAAATTCCGGTAAAAGAACATTCGCTGGAGAAATCTGTGCTTCGGGCCCGAAATATTTTAAAATCCTACGGAAGCAATCGCTTTTCTTTAGGTCCGGTTTCTATGGAAATCAATAAAGGCCAGGTTTATGGACTGGTAGGAGAGAACGGAAACGGAAAAACGACTCTTTTGAGGATTTTGGCTAAAGAGATCTCTCATAATGAAGGCGAACTGCATTATTCTTTTACCATACAGCCCAAAGATGAATATGACCTTCGTACAAAACTGATATATATTCCACAAAGAACTGCAAAATGGTATGGAAGCTTAAAAGATAATTTAAAATTTGTGTTGTCAAATTATGGGGTTGCTCCTGAAGAAAACGAGACGAGAACTTTAATGATGATTGCCCGTCTCGGGCTTTGGAATTACAAACACCTGAAATGGAATGAGCTTTCTTCCGGATATAAAATGCGTTTTGAACTGGCGAGAACCCTTTTGAGACAACCTGAAATTCTGCTATTGGATGAACCTTTGGCGAATCTTGATGTACTCGCTCAACAGGTGATTTTGGAAGATCTTAAATCGATCGCAAATTCTGTAAACAATCCGATTGCCTTGATTTTAAGCTCACAGCAATTGTATGAAGTAGAGAAGGTTTCTGATAAAGTAATTTTCCTTAAAAACGGTCAGTATAAAGACAACTCTGAATTAAAAGATACGGAAAATGATCATCTGATCATAGAAATCGACACTCCGAATTCCAGAGAAGAATTGCTGGAGGTCTTCAAAAATTTCAGTTTAGAAAAACTTAATTTTAACGGAGGGGTTTATGTGGCTTATTTTTCGGCGGAAACTGAATTTTATGAAGTCATAACAGCGCTTGGAAATGCCAAAGCAGAAATCGTGTATATCCGTAATATTTCATCCTCTACAAGAAGATTCTTTGTAAGCTAAATCCTTTTAATTTCGACAGAAAATGCAAAAAATATTTAAGTTCAACCAATATGTACTCGAAAAATATCCTACCATATGGAATACTAAAATTATATGGATGGTTTTGGCGAGTATTGTCATTCACATTTTGTTTTTTATCATTGGGTATTTTTCCCATATCAATCCTGTTTCACTTCAGAAGTTTGAGGTAAAAGATGATTATTTCAGAGATGGGATGATTTTTATTCACCTTATCATTTCTATTTTAATGATTGTAGGATGGCTGATCATGATGTTTAAAAATAATGCGTTTAAAACCTACTATCCCTCATCCAAAAGCAAATTGTTTCTACAGTTTGTACAATATTTTATCATCATTTTTGCGTGTACAACATTCTATTTCTCTTATATGACGGGGTTTAAAATGTTTATTAAAAACAAGTATCCGGATAAAGAAATGCTTGGGAATATTGATGTCATCAACAGGGCAACGCCCTTCCTGTCGCAGGAAATGAATAACTATACTTTGGATAACAGAAAATATCCTAAAATTTTTAATGATCTTTATTGTGAGACCAATATCAATGAAATCAATAGAAACAAGAAATACTTTGTCTATCACAACAATGTGTATCAGTTTTATTCTGTGTTTTCCAAAATCTCGTATAAAAAAGATAAGTATGACAATTATGAGTTTCCGGCGAAAATGGATAAAAAACTTTTGGCCTATTCAGAAAAAAAGGAAAACTGTGAAGTATTTTATTTCAAAAAAGAGGTAGTAGATCTTTCTTCGTCTATTAAAACAACAGGTTTAACGTATTACAATTTTTCAGATATATTTTATGATAATGAATTAAATAATAAAGCAGGATATTCAGAAAATAAATACAATGAATTAGTTGTTGATGATTATATTAAAGACCTGCAGAATAAAAAATCTTATGCAATTAATAAAAGTGTTGCGGAGCTGTTGGATAAAAAAAATCCGGCTGAAGTAGAGATACTTCTAAATAAATTTTTAAAAATATCAAAAGAATTTGGGATTGAAAATAATTTGGAACCTAAGCAATGGACGAAAATGATTGTTGCACCTCAAAATCCGAATTTTGAAGTCAGATATTTTATCAGAAAATCTGAAAAAGACAGAAAAGATGACGATTTGGCTGTTGATTTAGGCTACGACACAGCGATAGATTCTGCGGCTGTTGTTGCAGACAACGGAACGATTGTGAATGATACGATAACTATTAAAATGTTTAACCCGAACATCAATAATGAAATTTCTTTAGAAGAGTATTACAAAAACAATCTTACGGATTACTATTATTACAGTGATCATCTTAGGGATCTTCTTATTAATGTTGATACGATGAAGTCTTTTGATTTTTTTACACAAAATATTCATGTTTATATCTGGATTGCATTTTTCATTTCCATACTCATTTTTAGTTTCAGAATTACGGGATTGAAATCTGTTCTGTTTAGCTTAATCAGTTCGGGGGTATTGACTTTGGGCGTGACATTACTTACAGTTCTGTATTCTTTAATCGTAGGCGGAAGAGAAGAATTCTTTGTGATGTATTTTCTTTTAATCCTTGCACTGTTTATTTTGCTGGTTCCGATACTTATGATGAGAAAATTTGGAAAGCTCATTTCCTCAATTTTTGTAAATATTTCAATGATTGGCTTTGTATTATTTGTATTACTGATTTTCGGAATTATTTCCCTACATCAGAGAAATGCTTGTCAGGATGTTTATAGAAACTGCAAAACACTGATTGAATATTTAGATTTTAATGTAAGTTATATCATTTTGGTTTGCGGCTTTATATTTATGTATTTCTACATGTCCGTTATTCAGAAATGGAAAGCGATGCCACAATAAATAATAATGAGCCCTGTAATTCTTTGCAGGGTTTGTTATTGTAATTCATTTTATAATAATATGTGGATTACTTATAACTGAAAAATACTTGTCCATTTTTCGGTTGCATGCAGAATGCAGATAACACTAGTTTTGTAAAAAAATAATATGACACATATTCAGACTTTTAAAGAACTGCATAAAAACGAAGAGCCTTTATTATTAGGAAATGTATGGAATCCGCAAAGTGCCAAAGTATATGAAAAATTAGGATACAAAGCATTGGCAACCTCCAGTTCGGCTGTTGCCCATAGTTTAGGATATGAAGATGGTGAAAATATGACCTTTGGTGAGTATCTTTATATTGTTGAACGAATTTTAAAATCTATATCAATTCCATTAACAGTAGATTTGGAAGGTGGTTATGGAAAAAATGCTAAAGAAATTGTTTCAAATATTTCAAAGCTTGCCGAAATAGGAGTGGTTGGAATCAATATTGAAGACAGTTTGATAGTAAATGGAATCAGACAAATTACAGATAAAGTGATTTTTTATGAAAAGCTGAAATCGGTTATTTCAAAATTAAAAGAAAACAATGTTGATATATTCGTTAACCTGAGAACAGATCCGTTTTTATTGGGATTGGAAAATCCTGTAGAAGAAACACTTCAGAGAATAAAACTCTTTGAAGAAACAGGAATTGACGGGATTTTTGTTCCTTGTATTACTTCAGAAAATGATATTGAAACAATTGTAAACGAAACACAGCTTCCGGTGAATGTAATGGCGATGCCTGAACTTCCGGACTTTGCTACATTAAAAAGATTGGGAGTGAAAAGAATTTCTTCAGGTAATTTTGCCAATGGATATATTTATAAAAGCTTAGAAGAAAAAGGTCGGGAAATTATAAAAGAAAAAAGTTTTTCACCTATTTTTATATCATCATGAAATTGACAGAGGACAGAATGTATCAGGCATCTCTGGATAAGGATTCTTCATTTGAAGGAACCTACTGGATGGCTGTAAAAACGACCGGAATATTTTGCCGGCCGACCTGTACTGCGCGAAAACCCAAAAAGGAAAACGTAGAATTTTTCCTAAGTACAGAAGAAGCTATTGAAAAAGGATACCGTGCCTGTAAGATTTGCAAACCTCTGAAAAAATTAAATGAAACCCCTCAATATATTCAGGAGTTATTAACAGAACTGGCACAAAATATATCGCTGAAAATAAAAGATGCAGATCTCTCAAAAAGAAATATAGAACCAGTGACACTCCGCCGCTGGTTTTTAAAAAATCATGGAATGACTTTTCAGGCTTTTCAAAGAGAATTCCGGATGAATGCTGCTTTTAAGAAAATTAAGAATGGAGAAAGCATTATAGAAACGGCTTTGGATTCAGGATATGAAAGCTTAAGCGGTTTTAATGAAGGATTTAAAAATATTTTGGGAACTTCCCCGAAAAAAAGTAAAAGACAAATGATTATTGATCTTAAAAGAATTGAAACCCCTCTCGGAACCATGTTTGCCTGTGCTGTTGAGGAAGGAATTTGTCTGCTCGAATTTACAGACCGCAAAAATATGGACAAACAATTCATTTCATTATCGAAAGCTTTGAATGCGGAAATTGTGCAGGGTGAAAATAAACATTTTAAACAACTTGAGGAGGAATTAAAAGAATATTTTGAAGGCAAAAGACAAACATTTGAAGTTCCGTTATTTACAACAGGGACTCAGTTTCAGGAGAAAGTCTGGCAACTCTTAAGAGAAATCCCAATAGGCGAAATCAGAACCTATAAACAACAATCAGAACTTCTCGGAAATCCGAAAGCGATTCGCGCTGTTGGAACGGCAAATGGGATCAATAAAATTGCCATTTTAATTCCCTGCCATCGTGTGATTGGCTCCAACGGTGATTTGGTGGGCTATGCGGGAGGAATATGGAGAAAACAAAAATTATTGGAACTGGAGAAGGCTATTCTGTTTTGATTTTGTAATTTTAAACAAAAATTTACACGTGAAAAAGTTACTATTTGCACTTTGCATATCAACATCAGTTTTCAGTTTTGCACAGGATTATTCCGTACCGGCTGTAAGTCCGCGTCAGAAGGTGGAGCAGCAGTTTTCAATGTCTAAAATCACAGTTGACTACGGAAGACCGGGAGTGAAAGGTCGTAAGATTTTTGGTGATCTGGTTCCTTACGGACAGGTTTGGAGAGCCGGAGCAAATTCATCAACAAAAATTACTTTCGGACAGTCTGTTAATTTCGGCGGGAAAGTAGTTCCGGCAGGAACGTATGGTTTATTTATCGTTCCCACAGAAAAAGAATGGAAAGTTATCTTAAATAAAGATTTTCAGCAATGGGGCGCTTATACGTATGATCCAAAACAGGATGTAGTAGATGTTACAGTTCCGGTAAATAAACTTGTGGATAAGCAAGAGTGGTTTGAAATTACTTTAAACCCAACAGATGAAAATACAGGGAATTTAGTGATCAAATGGGATACTTCTGAAGCTGAAGTAAGCTTAAAACCCGCAAAATTAGATGCTGTAATTAAAATTTCAGACAAACTGAAAGAAATCAAAAAGATCGAATCTGATGCCGCAAAAGCCAAAAGCTAAAATCACTCTGATTTAAAATAAAAATATACCGATGAAATTTTCTATACAAACCATTTTAGAAAATCAGGACTATCAATTAATCCCCTTACAGCAAGGGGATTTTGAATATCTATACGAAGTAGCTTCCGATCCTGAAGTCTGGAAGCAGCATCCTAACAAAGACCGTTACCAACGAGAAGTTTTTGAGAACTTTTTCAAAGGAGCCATAGAAAGCAAAGGAGCTTTTAAGATTGTTGAAAAGTCAAACGGAGATATTTTGGGAAGCACCCGTTTTTATGACTTTGACGAAAACAGAAATAGTATTTTTATTGGCTATACGTTTTACGGAACAAGATCCTGGGGAAAAGGAATTAATCCTCAGATAAAAAAAATAATGCTAGACTATATTTTTCAGTTTGTAGATACTGTTTACTTCCATATCGGAAAAGAAAATTTCCGTTCACAGACTGCACTAGAACGGCTTGGCGGACAAAAAATTGCAGAAGAGGAGGTTGCTTATTTCGGAGAACCTACAAGAACCAATTTTGTATATGAAATTAAAAAAGAAAACTGGATATGAAAAAATATAAAATTCAAACATCACCATTTGTAGTTCCTACCACTGATGGTAAATTAATAGAAGAACATTGGGGGCACTCAACGCAGAATTCCAATATTTCAATTGCTCATATGGTAGCACCACCAGATTGGAGTGAACCGCACCAAACTCCAGAATTTGATGAGTTTACCTTAATTATTTCCGGGAAAAAACAATTTGAAATTGACGGAGAAATAGTGACGTTAGAAAAAGGACAAAGTATTTTGATTGAAAAAGGAGCAAGAATCCGTTACAGCAATCCCTTTTCTGAACCTTGTGAATATGTAGCCATTTGCCTTCCTGCTTTCTCTATGGAATTGGTAAACAGAGAAGAGTAGAGGAGTTGGGAAATATTGATGAATAAAAGCAAAACGAACAAAATTATTTCTCATTATTTAGAAGTATTTTTTGTAAGTTCGCCGCGCTAAAATATTTAGCATCATTAATGTTTTACAATCTATGAAAAAAAGTTTATCAATTGTGCTAATACTTAGCATCAGTCTTAGCATGACTTCATGTGCAACAATCTTAACAGGAACTCAGGATTCAATATCTTTTGCCTCAAATCCTGAAGGAGCGAAAGTGTTTCATAAAGGAGTCGAAAAATGTACAACACCTTGTACAACCAAAATTCCGAGAGCATTGGGGAAGCAAATGGTTACATTTGAAAAAGAAGGTTTTAATAAGAAGGAAATTAAACTAACCAAAACCTTTAATGCTGTTACCTTATTGAATATACTTCTTGGAGGTGCTATTGGGGTGGGAATTGATGCGGCAACAGGTTCTCTGACAAAGTATTCGCCAAAAACCTATACGGTTGAATTAGAAGCAAATTAATCTACCTTATAAATCAAGCAGTGTACTCTTAACTTTCTTTACAAAGAGTACGCTGCTGAATAATATTTTCTAATACTATTTCAATATTTCCTTGAGGAACATCAACGTATGATTCCAGGCTCTTTTAGCCATGATTTCATTATAATCCGGTGATTTCGGATCTGTAAAAGTATGCTTTGAATGGGCATAGGTAATGATTTGCCAATCTGCATTTCCTTCATTCATTTCCTTGATCAGATTATTGTAATCTTCAGGAGTAACACTTTTGTCATCAGCCGGATTTTCAACTAAAATTTTAGTAACAATCGGACCATTTTTTCTGGACTGATCTTTCCCTATGCTTCCATGAATGGAAACAACACCTACTACGGGAAGGCTTCCTCTGGCAGATTCTAAAGCGCCCGTTCCGCCGAAACAATATCCGATAACAGCTATTTTACTCGGAACGGCCCCGTTTTTCTTCAACTGTTCCAAAGCTAATGTTATTCTTTTCTGATAGGTTTCGTAGTTTTGCTTGTAATATCCTGCTGCTTTACCAGCGGCAGCATTGTCGGCAGGAATATTTCCTTCCCCATAAATGTCCGCAATAAAAGCAATGTATCCTTGTTTTTCAAGTTCTGCTGCGGCTGTTTTTGCTTCATCGTCAATTCCTTTCCAGGCAGGAAGGATCAGGACTCCGGGAAGTTTTTTTCCTGCATTAGAAGTTACCAGACCGTTCAGCTTTTGAGAACCGTCCAGATAAGCGACAGGTTTAAGATTTTGACTGAAAATTGCTGCTGAAACACTTAGAAATGCTGCAGATAAGATGGATCGTATCATATTTTTGTAATTTTTAGTGTTGTTTTGTCATTACGAAGAATGACTTATCTAAATTAATAAAAATAACTTACTGCTTACTCAAATTTTACGCCTAAACTGATCAATTCCTGCTCTAAATTGGTTTCAGGAGTAACATGAACGGTTTCAAAACCTAATGACTTGGCTGTTTCAATATTTTTAGCATTATCATCGATAAAAACAGATTCCCGAGCCTTAAGATTGTATCTTTCTAACAAAACGTACCAGATTTTAGGATCAGGTTTGATTAATTTCTCTATTCCTGAAACCACAATCTTTCCATCAAATAACTGAAAGAAATCATAATTTTCCAATGCATAAGGAAAGGTTTCTTCTGACCAGTTGGTGAGTCCGAAAAGCTGATAATGAGTTTTTTTAAGCTTTCTCAGCACCTCTACATTGCCCGGAATATCACTTTTCAGCATTACCGTCCAGTTATCATAATACGATCTGATTTCCTTTTCCCAGTCCGGGAATTTTTTTACCTGAATTTCTGTTCCTTCCGAAAGCGTTCTTCCTCTATCTTGCTCTTCATTCCATGAAGACTGGGAAATATTTTTAAGGAAATATTCCATTTTTTCATCATCATTGAAGTAATCTTTGAAAAAATATCTGGGATTCCAGTCCATTAAAACTCCTCCAAAGTCGAATATGATGTTTTTTATTTCCATGGTAAATGTTGAGTTTAGAAAAGCTTATTCGGGTCTGTAAAACTGATATTGTTCGTTCTCATAATACGCATTGATATGCTGCAGACCATTGGTTAAAATGATCTCTTTAGCTCCGATAATGGAATTGTATCTTGCGGTTTGTTCAAACGTTTTCTCTGTTAATTTTATTTGCGGAGCTTTGCATTCAATTAAAATTATGGGTTCTGTTTTCTCAGTGATTAAAAGATCGATTCTCTTCGTTAAACCATTCAGAACAATTTTTTTTTCAGTGATTAAAGCTGAGGTCGAATACGATTTTACAGTAAGATAATAATGGATCCAATGCTGGCGAACCCATTCTTCAGGAGTGAGCAAAAGATAGGTCTTTCGGACTAAATCATAAATAAAAAACTTATCTTTGTCTTTCTTGAATTTAAAATCAAAAGTTTCCTGAAAATTCAGTTTTGGAAGTTCCATTTATAAGATGAAAGAATTAGATTTAATCCTCAAAAATATTAAAAATAAAGAAGTTTTACCTATTTATTTTTTCCACGGAGAAGAACCTTACTTTATAGATCTTGCTATAAAAGCTTTAGAACATGACTTTTTGAATGAAGATGAAAAAGCGTTCAATCAAACAGTAGTGTACGGAAAAGATACGTCTTATCAGGAAATCCTTTCGTTGGCGAGACAGTTTCCGATGATGGGAGACAAGCAGGTGATCATTGTAAAAGAAGCGCAGGATTTAAAATTAAATGAAGAGGAAAACAGAATTTTAGAAGCTTATGTAACGAATCCCGTTCCGTCTACTGTACTGGTTTTTGCCCATAAACACAAAAAATTAGACAGCAGGAAGAAAGTAACCAAAGCGTTGGATAAAGCCAATGCATTGTTTTTAAGCGAATCCATCAGAGAAAATAACCTCCCGAAATGGATTGCGGATGAATGTATTGCTTTAGGAATTAAAACCGCACCCAATATTTCGCATCTTTTAGCAGAATATCTTGGAAATGATCTTTCCAGAATCGCCAATGAGCTGAATAAGCTTAAAATTATTCTTAAAGAAGGAGAAGCATTGGACGGAACAATTATCGAAAATCATATCGGAATCAGCAAGGAATACAACGTTTTTGAGCTGCAAAAAGCTTTAGGAACAAAAAATGCCAATGCTGCATTTAAAATTGTTCATTTTATGGGTAAAAATCCGAAAAATAATCCCTTTGTGATGATGTTGGCGAGTTTATATAATTATTTTTCCAATGTCATTATTTATAATACGATGGTGGGGCAGTCACCGCAGGCAATTGCTTCTCAAATGGGGGTAAATCCCTATTTCATTAAAGACTATGCAGAATCGGCAAGATTATATCCTTTAAAGCATGCCACAAGAGTGATCTCTATTTTAAGAGAATTCGATATGAAAGGAAAAGGACTGGGAGCGGTTAATATGAGTGAGGCGGAACTTATTAAAGAACTTGTCTATAAAATTATCAATGTTGACAAGATTAAGATGAAAGTGTAGTTTGAGTAGAGATTCGAGTTCATATAAAAGTCCATTATTATCATAATCCCGACTCCGAAACTCACAACGCGAACCATTGAAAATCGACATATTAGATATTGACAACTATCATTAAAATAACTTTAAATTAATAGTAAAAATTACGAAATTAGCGCACGTTAATTTTATAATCTTTTGAAAAGCAAATTATGGAGCAAAACATTTTAGATTGTGTGATCGTTGGATCTGGACCTTCTGGTTTCACAGCGGCAATTTATGCAGCAAGAGCAGACCTTAAACCTGAATTGTATACAGGTCTGGAACCGGGTGGACAATTGACTACAACTACGGAAGTAGATAATTTTCCGGGTTACCCAGCGGGAATTACTGGTCCTGAAATGATGATGGATTTGCAAAAACAAGCCGAAAGATTCGATACTAAAGTTCATTATGAAATGATCACCAAAGTTGAATTTTCTAAGGAAGTAGGAGGTATTCACAAATTATATGCAGGAAATAAAGAAATCTTCGCGAGAACGGTAATTATCTCTACAGGAGCTACTGCAAAATATCTAGGGCTGGATGATGAGAAAAAATACAATGGAGGAGGAGTTTCCGCATGTGCAACTTGTGATGGATTTTTCTACAGAGGAAAAGATGTTGTAGTGGTTGGAGCAGGAGATACAGCAGCAGAAGAGGCTACTTATCTTGCTAAACTGGTAAACAAAGTAACGATGTTGGTGAGAAAGGATGAGTTCAGAGCTTCAAAAGCAATGATTCACAGAGTTCATAATACACCTAATATTGAAGTAAAATTCCACCATGAGCTAATTGGTATTGAAGGTGAAAATAATCTGGTAGAAAGAGCAGTGGTAATTAATAACCAGACTCAGGAAAAGTCTACAATTGATGTTCACGGAATTTTTATTGCGATTGGTCATAAACCGAATACAGACATTTTCGTAGGACAAATCAATTTAGATGAAAACGGATATATCGATACTGAAAAAGGTTCTTCAAGAACAAACCTTCCTGGTGTTTTTGCTGCGGGAGATGTTCAGGATCATATCTACAGACAGGCGATCACAGCAGCTGGAAGCGGTTGTATGGCGGCTATGGATGCAGAAAAGTACTTAGCGGAATTGCATTAATTTTATAGTATTAAAAATAAATAAAAGCGTATCTTTTAAAGGTACGCTTTTTATTTTCTGATGATTTCTTCTCATCCCAAAGAGACTTTAATAAAATAATCAATTTGATTTTTAGTCTATTATTAAGTTTTGTTAAAAAATGTATCGAAAAAATTTTGTCAGAATTGAAAAACATTCTATATTTGCACCACTGAAAACGACGATAGAATCGAAATTTATGGAGAGTTGGCAGAGTGGTCGATTGCGGCAGTCTTGAAAACTGTTGACTGTAACAGGTCCGGGGGTTCGAATCCCTCACTCTCCGCAAGATGCGAAAACGGAAGTTTTCAAAAAGCATCAAAAAATAGATAAATCCTGCAAAATCAATGATTTGCAGGATTTTTTTGTTTATAGTAGTTGCTGCAATTTTCAAAAATAATCCAAAAGTTTGTGGCAATCGTGTGGCAATTTTTAAATCAGATAAAAATTGCCACAAAAACGGAATGCAAAACGCTATAAAAACACATGTAAATAATTTAAAATGAACATGTTGTAAATCTAAACATCTTGATTTGAAGAGCTTTTAGTTTGACATTTATCACCTTAAAAATGTTGAATTATGTTAGTAGAACAAAGCTACGGGCTCACCTACTTTTTAAAGAGCTCAAAAAATGAAAAGATTCGCCACATTTACTTGCGAATTACCGTAGATGGTATTCCTAAAGAAACCTCCACCAAAAGAAAATGGTATCCCAACCGATGGGATCAGAAAGAAGGTAAAGCAATTGGGACAAAAGAAGATGCCCGAACAATTAATCTTTTTCTTGAATCCTTAACCACTAAGATCAATCGTCACAGAACAGAGTTAATGAATAATGATATTCCCATTACCTCTATTGATCTCATTAATTTTGTCAACGGAAGATACAGGACACGCAATAAAGTCCTTGAAGAATTCCAGGAGCATAACGATGAGATGGCCAAACTGGTCATTACTGGGGAATATTCCAAAGGTACACATGAGCGTTATATTACAGCACGCTCCCATGTGCAGGAATTTATCCAGCATAAGTATAATATGGCTGACTTGGAGTTCAGTGCCCTTAATTATGAATTTGTCAAGGATTATGATCTGTACCTTAAAACCGAAAGACATTGTTCAAATAATACCTCACTAAAATATATCAGCAATTTTAAAAAGATTGTTTTGAGGGCTGTGGCAAAAGAGATCATTCCCAAAGATCCTTTCAAACTGTTTGTCAGCAAGAAAACCAAGGTTAAAAAGAAGCCACTGACAAAAGCGGAGCTGAAACGGGTCGAAGAAAAAGAGTTCAGATCAGAAAGACTAAGTGTCGTTCGGGATATTTTCATATTTCAGTGCTACACGGGATTGTCTTACATTGATGCCTTTCAGTTAAAATGGGAAAATATTAAAGAAGCAGACGATGGAAGCATGTGGATTATGTCAAGCAGGCAAAAATCAAAATCAGATACCGATATTCCTCTTCTTCCAAAGGCATTGGAGATTATGGCTCGATATAAGAATGATCCCCAATGTCTAAAAAGAGGAACTGTACTTCCCGGGCGTTCAAATCAAAAAATGAATGAGTATCTAAAAGAAATTGCTGTATTATGTGACATTCAGGAAACGCTCAATACGCATAAAGCGAGACGAACATTTGCCAGTACGATCACACTAAACAATGGAGTATCCATCCATGTAGTCAAGGAAATGCTGGGACATTACTCAATTAAGCAGACGGAAGAGTATGCCATGACCGAACAGGCGTCCATAGCCCGTGAAATGAAGCAGCTTGAAACCAAGCTGAGAAGTACAGGTAATTTTAACCATGATCTGGTGAAATTGCTTGAACGGCTCGAAAAAGAATTCCAAGACCTAAAGGCTTCCCGGAACAATCACCCGGATATTTCTTTAGCTGATAGATATGATGCTTTTGAAAATATGCTCAATAGGGCAAAAGCAATTATTTAACGCAAAAAATAAAGCTCAATATATTAAATATTGAGCCTTATTTATGAATCATTTTTTTTTTTGCTTGCGAAGGATCTCTACAGTACTGCGATAATCCGGATGATAAGATGGCGTGTACTTTATATAGCCTAGCTTTTGAAGCTGATTAAAGTACTTATGATAGCTTGTTATTGTACCTATGTGTGAGTAGGTCATGAGCTTACTCCTGCTCACTCTTATGATCCATTTTTCTTTTTGTTTGCAAGCAAGTCTTGCTATAGCAATGAGCAACGCAATATGCCATACATTCAGTTGTGGATCATTGTCAATTTCATCAAGGAAATCAAACCATTGTTGCGGGTTATTAGTCTTCATCGTCAAATAAGTGTTGAAGATCCTCTTTATTGTAATAATAAGAACCTAATAGCTTCTTGAATCGAATTTTTCCCGTGATCCTAAGATTCTGTAGAGTAGAGGCGGAAATATTTAGCTTATTGCGAATGGCTTTACTTCGCATCCAGCCAAATTCTTCGGATTCTTTACTGTTGTCTATTCTACTATCAAGAAGACTACCAATGTCAGAAATGATTTGATCTCTCAATATGTTGAGATCATTTTTTGTTATTGTATCCATATTTAGAAATTTTGAATTTGTACAAAATTTCTACTTTATGAAATAATTTCAGTTAAATTGGAATTTAAAGGTATTGTTTTTCCTTTATTTGCCGAATTGAATTTAATTCAGGGTTTAACTAAATTTTATTAATTCTGAAATTACCCGGGAGACTTCTTTTATATAATTTGTTCTATTTAGAGTTATTCTATCAATTATTAAAGGAAGAATAATCAACAATCTCTTTTTTAGTAATGTTACTAATTATATTTGAAATTAAATAAATAAAATACTAACTTATAAACTTAATAAACTCTATACATAAACAAATTCAATTAGTAAAAAAATGAATTGGAATATTTTTAATTTGAAATATGAACGCCGCGAAACCTGGGCGTTTGAACAACTTTCATATCTACTTTTTTGTACAGAATTTAACAATAAAATAGGCCTATTTCGTTACAAAAATCAAGCTGGGATCGAAACAGAATATTTCACAAAGGATGCAAGAAACTATGGGTTTCAGGCAAAGTATTATACAACGTCTCTATCACAGAATAAAGATAATATCATTGATTCTCTAAAAAAAGCAAAAAGGAAGAATCCTGAATTAAATAGTGTTTACCTCTATGTTAATCAAGAGTTATCCGAAAGTAGTAAGCCTAATCAAAAGAAGCCACAATATCAATTAGAAATTGAAAAAGTTGCTAAGGATCTTGAACTGGAAATTGAATGGAGAGTGCCAAGCAATTTAGAACTACAGTTGGCTCTTCCTGAAAATAAATATATCTATGATTTGTTTTTTAATTTACATCACAATCAAGAGAATGTCATTCTTGATATTGAAAGCCATAATGATAATTTGTTAAGATCAATATCCAGTGAAATTACTTTTGAAAACCAGCACATCAAGGTTGACCGAAATTATTTTCAGAGTCAAATTATAGAAGCATTGGATCATGATAAATCCATTATAATTTCAGGTGAAGGAGGTTCGGGCAAAACAGCTATATTAAAAGAATTTTATGAAAACAACAAGCAAAAGATTCCAATATGTATTTTTAAAGCTTCTGAACTCAATGTAATGAACGTTAATGATCTGTTTAATCTTGATCATCATTTCTCGTTCATAGATTTTTTACAGGCGTATGAATTAGAAGAAAAAAAAATATTTATTATTGATTCTGCGGAAAAAATGGCTGAGCTTACTCGATCTGATCTTTTGACCCATTTGATCAATACATTAAGTAGCAATGGATGGTTTTTAGTTTTTACCACAAGATTTTCTTACTTAAACGATTTATCCTTTCACATTAAAGAAAGCTACCAACTACCTTTCCAGGTTTTCAATGTGCCGTTACTTACTACTGATGAATTAGAAAAGTTATCACAGGAATACCATTTTTCTTTACCAGATAATTTCAATTTTTCACATCGTTTACATAATCTTTTTTACCTCAATGAATATCTTCGACATTATACCAATATAGATAAGAAAGGAAACTTTGAAAATTTTATTGATATATTATGGAAAAAGAAAATTCAAAATAACAATGTACAAAAAGACAATGTGCATTTGGAAAGAGATAAGTGTTTTATTGAACTTACTAAAGAAAGATGTAAAACCGGATTATTCTATATCAATACGAACAATTTATCTCCAGTTGCACTTTCGTTGCTGAAGCAAGATGAAATTTTAGGGTATAGCGAAATTCATGATGGATATTTTATTACCCATGATATCTATGAAGAATGGGCATTAAATAGAATAATCTCCCGAAGATACGCTAACTACGAAGATGTTGATGTTTTTTTTGAAGATATAGGAAGTTCTTTGCCTGTAAGGAGAGCCTTTAGATTATGGCTTTCAGAACAGCTGTTTTATTATGAAAATACTATAGAAAACTTCGTTCTGGAAATTTTTAAAAACCCTAATGTAAATCAATACTGGAAAGACGAATTGCTTGTCTCTGTTCTTTTATCTGATTACTCTCAAACATTCTTTACATTCTTTGAAAAAGAAATTGTTGCTAATGACTTTGAACTGTTGAGAAAGATTATATTTATAATTAGAACTGCATGTTCTGATATCTCTACAAACAAAGGATTTGATATAATAATACCAAAAGGGAAAGGTTGGGAGGTTTTAATCTCATTTATATACCGTCATAAAAAAGATTTTTTTGAGCAAAACCTTAAGCTTGTGGTTCCTTTATTAAAGCCATGGTGTTTGAATAATCCACAGGGTGAAACAACTAAAATTTCAGGACTGTTGGCTCTCAGTATAATCCAAAAAACGGAACATGAAAAGAATTTTTATATTCATGGCGAAGCGGAGGAGGAACTGGTAAAAATTATATTTAATGCTGCGGAGGAGTTAGTCGTAGAACTGAAAGAGATATTTGAAAAAGTAATTTTAAATCAATGGACTGCATATAATGATCCCTATGAAGGAATCTGTTCTAAAATATTAGAAAAACCATATTTAGCATTCCGATTAATAAGAGCATTGCCAGAATCCGTTATAGGACTATGCAACTTATTTTGGCGGAAAAAAATAGATGATGATTATGATAACTATAGTGTAGAAAGTAAATATGATCTTACGGACAAACACCGTTTTAATTACCATCCGGCCAGTGCCTACCAAACACCTACTTATTTATTGCTTGGTGGCGCTTTTAAAGAAACGCTCGAATTTATCATTGACTTTACAAATAAGTCTACAAAATCCTATCGACATTCTAATTACGGAGATGATATCGAGGAAGTCATTGTACATATTGACGACAAAGAAATTAAGCAGTATTTATGCTGGGCTTTTTGGGGGGCTTATCGTGGCATTAGTAGTCCTGTAGTTCCTTATCTACTGCAGTCTATGCATATGGCTCTTGAAAAAAAGCTTTTAGAATTGGCTCAGGATTTAGATGCTTCCATTATAGAAGTAATACTATTACAAATTATAGCCAAAACAGAATCTACATCATTAACTGCTGTTGTATCTAGTATTGTTTTGGCTTATCCGGATAAATTATATAATGTTGCCATAGTATTATTTAAAACACTTGAGTTTTTTGGTATTGATATGCATAGGTGTGTCAACGAATTTCAGACTAAAAGCCTATATTCTATTGGCAATGGATTAATGGATACTTATTATACGGATGAAAGATTAAAGACCTGTGAGGATAAACATAGAGGGACTTATTTGGAATCATTGTTGGTGAATTATCAGTTTTTCGGAGTTAAAGGTTTTACAAAAGATCAAAATGAGAGGTATATAGCCAAACTATATGAAATAATTGATAGTCATAAAAAAGCAGTGGCATTCCTATCGGGCGATAGTAAAATAACCGCTGAAATATTGTTATCCCGTGCGGATCGACGCATCATGAAACCGGAAATGAAAAAGATTAACGAGACGGAATATCATATTGAGTTGAATCCACAATTACCCCCTGATTTAAAAGAACATAGCGAACAGGCTGTTAAGCAATATGAAGATATTTATAAATATATACCACTAAAAATGTGGTCGGATTTTATTTTCAGGAAAAGGAATTCCGGACAAAATCAGAACTATCCGCAATATGATGAAAATCCAGTAAGAGCTTTAAAAGAAGCCAAACAATTACTCAACGATTTAAGTAGCAATGTACACCTATTGCCCTTGGATAGTTATACTCCTTACTTTGTCTGTGCCAACCTAATGATTAATCATAGGGATAAACTTTCTGAAGATGATAAATTATACTGCAAGGAGCTAATTCTGTTATCAATTTCGCGCTTGTTTGAAGATGAATATCATTATCATATTAGTGATGGTGTTGAAGCAGCCTTGCATGCGATACCTTCATTAATGGAAGAATATCCTGATGAAAAAGAAAACTTTATTTCATTAATGATATTTTCTCTTTTTGATGACACATCATTAGGAAATGCTCGTATATGTGATTACGTAATCAATACTATATATGAATCAGGTTTATGGGATAAAGATTTTGGTACGGTAAATAATATCCTATTGGGATTTATTAAGTTGAAGCCTATTTTTAAGGAGATTTGTGATAATCAAAAACAAGATAATATATTTGTAAGAAGGATACAGAAAAAACAAATTTTTCAAAAACTACGTGAGGCTTTGGGAGATTTTTCTTTATCAAACATTTTGTATGATATAAGGGATATTGATTTATTAGATATTTTTGATCTGGAAATAGTATATCAGCTGATTCCAACAACAACTAATGATCAGAGGCACTTGGAAATCATAAAAAGATCATTACCCACCATCATTCCTCAGCTATTAGAAGATAAAAAAGAATCCAAACAGGGTAGAAGTTCTAGCCATTCTAATATTTATCTTGTCCGATTATATATTTTCAGAAAACTGGCTAATCTCATATTAGAGCAAGGTCTATCAGAAATCGACTTACTTTTAAAGCCTTTTGTTGAACAGTTTACAATTTCTAAAGAGATGGCGGCTTTCCTTGATGAGGTGGTGGGGGCAGCGGATAAAAATGATAGGCAGGAGCAATTTTGGTACGTCTGGAATCAGTTTTATCCGAGAGTTATTGCTATTGGCATCATAAAAGATAATTCATATGTCCATGAGATTTTAAAAAGCTATTTGTTGGCTTGGGATTGGTGGAGAGAAGATGCAAAACAATGGCATAGTTTGAGAAAGGAAAATCTTAGATTTTACGATGACATAATACGTGATTTAGGTAGTAACCCATCAATTTTATATTGTATTTCTAAAGTCTTAAATTCTATTGCCAGTCAATTTGGAACAGAGGGAATAGATTGGCTCTATCGGATTATTTCTAATAACACTGTTTTGCAATTGAGAAATTTAGAAGTGAAAACATTACAATATTTAGAAAAATTCCTTAGAACGTTTATTTTCCAGAATAGGCAAAAAATCAAGAAAGGAGCAAGGTTAAAGAACAAAGTGATCATAATTCTTGATTTTGTTATTGAACGTGGATCGGTGCATGGGTATTTACTAAGGGAAAGTATATTATAAAAGTTAAGTGAAAAAAATACAGAGTTGGAAAACTCTGTATTTTTCTTTAATAGCTGTTCCAAGATAATTCACTTTATAAAAATAAGGATCCATTGGATCGAAAGTTATTTATCTTCGTAAACCCCTTCCTTTTTTAGGCGGATTAATTTGAATTTGTTGCTTTTTGATTTGTGAAAGTTTTTCTGCTCTATTTTTAGCACATTTTTTAAGATTATCACTAAAATAAGTATTAAACCATTGTATGCTGTTATTCATTATTTGGCAGTTTGCACTATCGTTCAGATAAAAAGCAACTGCTATGGGCACACCTAAACTTGTAGTATCTACAAATCTAATTATATCAAAGAGGTTAAAATGTTCATTGACCCTTACAATCCCTTCATCGTAATTAAATTTTATATCGTGAGGGCTTACATCATGTTTACCTAATGCAACACGGTCTGTAACCCTTGAAGTCGCTAAGCTAATATTGTCAAGGCCAAAATAGATAAGATTAGTCTGATACCCTGCATCTTTGAAGGTCTTAGTGATTAGGGCTGCCATATCTGTCGAAAAATTACTTTCAAATGCAAAATCCTTTTTTAGAGATAAAGCGGCATCAATTTCTTTTTCAAGCCGTGATGGTACACCCCCTTTAAGTTTCTCAGGGTCATAATTTGGATATCTGCGTTGAAGTTCCGCATAAAGCTCATCACCATTGAAAAAAAATACATTTTCAGGAATAAAATCGCTGCTATATGTCGATTTTCCTGCTCCGTTAGGACCTGCCAAAAGAAAGAACTGCGGCCTACTCATGATTAAAGCTAATTTTTGTTATTGGTATAAGCCCAACGTCCTTTTCCGGCTGGCAAAAGCTGCTTGATAAAAGAATACTTTCTGCTATCAGCATTAAAAGCCACTAAATCTTCTGAGCCATCAGGATTGGCACAGATAAATTCCTTTTCCGTGGTACATCTGTCATCCTTGTAGTGCAGGGACACTCCTTTTGCAAAAGCCTCTTTATAAAGATTTTCAGTAGTGATAATACTTTTCTCATGTGTTTCTCTTATTGTCCGTCCTTCAGGCATCGTGGTATTAAGAAACATATTATCCTCTTGCCATTTTTTCATAAGGTCTTCTAATAATAACCTCATTTGGGAATTTTCTTTTAAATTATCTTTTAATTCAGACAGCTCTTCAATTGGAATAAAAAGTCCGGTCTGAACACCTTTGTCATTTTTTACATTACTGATTTTCATAGAACTATATATTGATTTATTAAACAAATTTAAACATTATATTTTTCAAAAAGAATCCGATTACTGCGATATGCAGATACTTTGTAATGATTACAATCTTTTTTCAAAAAATTGAGTTCTTGACTTATTAGGATCTCTTTATGGTTATTTCAGGATTTTTGAAACAAGCCAAAAATCATATTTTTTTGCGTATTGATATATAGAATTGTATTGAGAGGCACTGTTTTTCCTTTATTTTCCTGATTCATATCCGTTAGAATATTGGCTTATTTCTATCTTGGTATATTTTATAGATTACTTCTTCAAACTCCGTAAAATGATGCTCAATGATATTATCCACGTAAGCATATATGGTCAGTCTTTCTATTTCAAGTCCGGCTATAAGCTTTAAAAATTTTTGATGAAATTCTGGACGGATGTATACTGATCTTCCTTTACTTGCATTGTGTTTTGGAATTTTAAAGAAGGTTTCAAAATATTCCTTCTTCATTAATTCAGGAGACTTTAACCTCTTATTTCTATTGATCTCTGATTGACTTCTTATTGATTTCGCCTCTTTAGAGATATCTGCTGTCATAGCTTTTTTGAGATATTCATCGTCTGTTAAGGACTGAATATTACCTGCTAATTCTTTTGACTCGTTATGAGTTTCATCTGAAGTTCCTTTTTTTTTATGAGCCTCATTTTCATTGTTTTGATTATAAAAATATTCATTGTTCATATGTTATAATATTAAATATTCATTGTCTTTTATGTGTATCCCATTAGCTTTGATAACTATTATACTGTTATAAAGCTTTTGGTTATGTCGTTGGCTATGTTATGCAACAGTCAGTTATCATTATTTAAGCATAGCAAACTGTATAGTCATGACGTAAGCAGATTATAATTTCAGCATCATATAGTTTTATGATTCCAATTTGTCAGCCGTATATAAAATTATAATGCTAGCGATATAACAAATTAAATAAATGAATGCCGGTATTATTTTATTGCTGTATTGATAGGCACTGTTTTTCTTTTGCTGTCCTAATAAGTAACCATAAGATTGAATTATTAAGAAACTAAAGGACAAATACAGCCTCTCTATGCCATATTACCTATGTACATTACTCGCTTTACTATCTTCTGGAAAATAGATAGAGCAAATGAACTGTAAGCAATTAAATTCCATAGAGCTGGAAGAAGTCCTCGCTTTTCTCGGACACCTTCCAGTCAAACAAAATGAAAAAGAAGCATGGTATCTCAGTCCTTTTAGGGCTGAATCCCATGCCTCTTTTAAAGTGGATAAGCCGAAGAACCTCTGGTATCACTTTTCAGAGGGAGTAGGTGGCACAACGACCGATTTTATTCAGAAATATTTTAACATATCGGTAAAAAGAGCTTTAGAATGGGCTTCCAATCAAAATTTTTCTTCTTTTCAGCAGCAAACAAAAAGGTTAAAATCCCATCTAAATTATCGTATAGACAGGATTATGAATATTGCTCATCCTAATCTTTTATCTTATCTCCATGAGAGGGGTTTAAGTGAAAAAGTGTATCCTTTTATCAAAGAACTATGGTTTACCATCGAGAACAAACAACTTTATGCAGTGGGGTTTAAGAATAATTCTGAGGGTTGGGAGCTTAGAAATGCTTTCTACAAAGGGGCTTTACTTAATAAAGATATTACTGTCCTACCATTTCCCAAAGAAACCGAATCAGTGAGCAATAACGAAACTCAAAAGAATACTGTTAATCAAAAAATAGCAGTTTTTGAAGGCTTTACAGATGCCCTGTCTTTTATCGAAATGCAAAGATCTTTTCAGGGGGATTTACTGATACTGAATTCTACGGCAATGCTTAAAAAGGCTTTAACAGCGCTTGATTCCTATTCAGAGATCAGCCTGTTTTTGGACAATGATCCCACAGGCAGAGAATGCACTGAGCAGATTCTAAAAGTTTACCCTTATGCCAAGGACTTTTCCCACCTCTATTCAGATCACAAAGACTTGAACGAGTATCTCGTAGCAAAAAAGAAGCATCATGCTAATGAGTCAATTAATACGCAGATAATACCAACATCGAAAAACGAGCATGCAGAAAAAGAGAATTCCAGCAAGGAAGAAACAAACAGGATAAAAAAAGGAATGCGCAGGAGAATGTAGCACTGTGCTTTTTACAAACTGTCCGCAAAAGTTAGGAGCTCATTCGCAACTTTGAAGGTCGATACTCTCCCAACAAAGTTTCTACTTCGCCCGCAGGGGCTAAAAAGCAACCCTTTAGGGTTACTGAAAACGATTGATTTTAAATCCATCATAAATATAAAGTTGGTTGCTCAAAGATAATGCAAATTGATTAAACAGCTGTTTTATGAAAACCTCTATTAATTTTAAAGCGGTTAAGGCTGACTCGGAAGTCCATAACTTCCGAAGAAAAACCTTTGACTATATCCGTAAAGACCTGACACCTCTAAATGAATATTGGCAGGAGGATAAAATAGCGGACAGAATTCAAAAAATTGAAGTCTATTGCAAAGAGAAGTCGGGTAGAAAACTACAGAAAAATGCCATGCCCGTCCGTGAAGCCGTAGTGGTAATTAGAGAAGATACTACCATGAGAGAATTACATGATCTTTCTAAAAAATTAGAACAAGAACTTGGAATACGAATATTTCAGATTGCCATTCATAAAGATGAAGGTCATGTTGATAAAGAATCCGAAGAATGGAAACCTAATTTCCATGCGCATCTTGTTGCAGACTGGCAGGATAAGAAAACGGGTAAAACTTTAAAACATCAATCCTTTCATTACTCTAAAATGCAGGATCTGGCAGCAGAATGTTTGGGCATGGAAAGAGGAGTTTCAGGATCAGTGGGGAGACTGGAAGCGGTAGAATTTAAAATACAGAAAAAAGAAGAGGAATTAAAGGTTTTAGAACAGAAAATTGACAATATGAAAATGACTCTCGGCTCTGGAAAGTTCAACGATCTTATTGTTAATGATACCAATTTTTTTGGAGCGCAGCAGATTAAGACCAAAGAGACGATCGCTAATTTTGGTAATACTTTTAAACTTTATAACGCTGAATTAATCAAGAACAGCAATGAACTCGATATTAAAACCAAGCGGATTACAGAACTGTACAAAGAAATTATAGATTTAAAAATAGAAAATACTCAGCTTAAAGACAAAAACACAGCACTTTTGACAAATGCAGATGTTTTTGCTTTCGAAAAGAAAAAATATTTAGATTCAGTTGTAGATGCATTGGAAAAATCAATACGTTTTCATCGGCTTAAAAACCCTTTGATTGATAGATCGGATAATAAAAATCTTGTCGGGGAGATGAATAATATATGCAAAGAGTTTTCACAAAAGAATCACATTCCTTTTTCCGCTTTCGAACAAATATTTACCATAACAGAATTAACAACAGGGTTGTTTTCACTTTTAAGACTAGGAGACGGAAATGATATTGATCCGGAATATATTCCGCTACCTAAGAAAAAAAAGAAAAGCAGAAATATCAGGTATTAGTAATAGTAAAAAGAACAATAATGGTTATCATGTGATCTCATCAGTTTTTAATAAGTACTCGTTACACTTTGATTAGATTTGATGATAAATATTTTTTATAGATATTTCTATGTTTGAATATAAAAGCATAATTTAGATATGGATAAACCTTTATATTACAGAGATTTGACGGTTATCCAAATAATAAATGATGTGAAATTTTAAGAAGGTGGTCAGATGAATGCACACAATAATAGATCTTGTTCTTTTTCAACTCTTTGAATATTTAACTAAATATGGAAGTATACGACCTAATCTCCCGCTACTTGCTTATCCATTTATTTTTGTCATGAAAAAAAAGAGTATTGAAAATTCAACACTCTTTTTTTATCAATATTATATAAACTTGGAAGGATTAAAGCATAATCTTTTTGCCTTAAAAATGATAGCAATTCCAAGAGTTAAATGAATTTTTATTGTACTATTTTTCCTTCCTTATTTATGGCAATAGAAGCTATTTTAATCTTTTTGTTCTTTGCGAAATCATATAAATAAATTGGAAAGTTTGCTTCCGAACTACTAAAAGAATCATGAAGAGATAACAAATAGTCTTCTTTACCATTATTATATTGATTCAAAATATACAAAAATTCTTTATCTGTTATATTTTTCGAAACGACAATATCTTGAACATTCTCTTTTTTATTATAAATCATCTTTTTTTCATCAGTTAAATAATTATATATAAGCGCTCTAAACGTAATATTTTCATTAGAAATCAAACTTTTATCCCAAGATATTAATAATAATAAATTATTATTATTTTCTTCTGATAGTATATATTTTATAATTTTTTTCTTTTTAGCAAAATATCTACTTTTTTTATCTATACCTTGATTTAATTTTTTATACTGGTTATATAATGGGTTACAGCCCCAAAAACAAAATGATAAAAACATTAACGTCAAAAATTGTTTTTTCATATTCTTTTATTACTTCCGAGCCATCTTGGCAAGTTACATTTTCCACTTACATAAAACAAAGCGAAATAGCTCTGTTGGGGAACAACCTGCAAGGAATTACACTTTAATACTGAGGAATAAAAAAGGAAGGTAAAAATACTCTTTCCTTTTCATTATTATTCAAATTATTCAAAAGCTATTATATATGACTAAAAAATATAGGATTAAGTTTTTATCTCATTGTATTAATTTATTATCTTCATCAATTACAATAGCATTAATATTTAATTTTTTATGTCCTCTAAAATCATAATTCTAATAAAGGGTCAAATAGATTCTCATTGAATTATTTTCCCATTTTTATTAAAAGCAAATGATTTTATTTTCAATTTTTTATTTTTGACAAAGTCATATAAGTAATAAGGTGAATTAGCTTCCGAACTACTAAAGGAATCTTCTAAAGATAGTAAATATTCATCTTTTCCCTCCAAATAATTTTCAAGAATGTATAGATACTCTTTAAATTCTTTATCAGAAGTTATTTTCAATAAAATTTCTTTATCTGGATTTTGTTCGGTAGTTTTAATAATCTTCTTTTCTCCGTTGACTGCGTTATACAGTAAAGCCGTATAATATAGAGGGCCATTTTTCACCAAAATATTTTTTTTCCAACTAATTACTAAAATCACTTGTTTTTTTTCTTTTGAGAGAATAGATTTAATGATTTTCGATTGATCGCTATACAAACTATTTTTAATTGTATTATTATTTAATAATTCATACTGCTTATAAAGGGGGGTACAACTAAAAAATAGCGCTAGAAATAATATGTATATACATATATTCATTTTTTTTTTCATTTTCTTATTTTTTACTATTCATTATTTTATTATATATATTCTGAACATTATTTGGCATTATAAATACTCGTGTATTTGTATTTATTTTAGTAGTACTAGGCCCATTGCCTTTTATTGTAGGTTGCCATCTAATACTTTTAACATCAACTAAGGTATCAGTATTTCCAGCATCTGGGCTATAACTTACACGAATAGGTAGTCCTTGTTCAGAGCGGAGAAGATTCTCAATATATGATGCTGCTATTTCAGCTTGAGAAAAATCCTTCGATAATCCACTTCTTTCCTTATCAACCCATGTTTTACCCAGTTCAGAACGAGAAGATGTTTGATCTAGCCAACTATGTCCAATTTCATGAAATAATGTTATATGAAATGGATTCTGAAGTTGTTTCTCTTTCTCTCCAAACATTGAGGTATAAGGCATAACTTCTTGTTTAAAATCTGTTAAAATTCCTGAACCGTCGGTATATGTAGCATTTTGTCCCTCCCAATCTGTTCCTTTACTAGATTGAATGGTAGTATTAATATTATCATTGGCAAATAAACCTAAAAATGTACTTCCAAACGAGTCCTTATCTCCCCCTGTGATAGAGGTTAATGCCGCTAAAATTTGTCCGGCATAACTATCATTTTTCACGTTTGCTTCAACATCCCATTTTTTTGTCTGGGCATTTTGAGTATAAAGTTTACCATTATTATAACGATATGTATTATCTCCATCTTCAATATCAATCCACATTCCATTTGGATCAATAAATCTAATTGGGTTATTAGCAACATAATTATACGGATTATAACTATAATATAATTCCGATAATGGGTCCATTACCCCCCATCTTCCCAATTCAGGCATATACATTCTCGCACCATAGTCATACATTCCTGTCTCTTGCAACTCCTTTCCGTTGTACTTGTACTGATAGGCATTATCAAAACTATGGTTCTCACTATTATGCATCAACCCAAAAGGATAATAGTTGGTGACACCTTCAGCTTCTCCTGTGATGATATAGTTATTACAAATCTGTCCGTCAGGAGTATCATAACAATTATTTACTACAATATCCCCGGTTACAATTCCGTTTCCATCAGCATCGCTGTAGCTTAATCTTACATTTCCTAAATGGTCAGTGTAATTATAAAAATACCGGTTGCGTAAGGCATCAAAATAACCTTCTGAGGTCGGGATGATTCTCAGCTTCATTTCATCGTTCATCGTAGTTCCCGTTTCATCTTCCCAGGCATAGGTATATTTATACTGGAAGCTTCCCAGATAATCAGTCTCTATTCCTCCAAAGAGCTTCTTCACTTTCACCCCGTCTGCACGGTAGGTATAGTCTGTTACCTGTGCATTCCGGGTAATCTTCGCAGGTAAATTTAAGTAATTATATTGAATGGAGGAAATGCCTTTATCCCGGAAGGAAGTCATATTTCCATTAGTATCATATTCTATATTGGTAGGGCTCGATTTATATGGGAATCCCTGAGCAATGGTAACAGCATCGCGTACTTTTTGCAAACGGTTGGATGCATTTCCATTTTCATACTCATAGGTAAGGTTGTCAATCATTAAAGAGGTAGCACCAATTCTTTGTGCGGTTCTCACCATTGTTTTTATATTCCCGTTCAAGTCATAGGTTGCCTTTTCATAATATTCTCTCAGAGAAGGGTTGGTCGCGTTCTGGTAAAAGCCTGCCGAGAGGCGGTTGAGACCATCATATACATAGCCGTATCTTTTCAGAGATTCGTTGGGGGTGGCTCCTGTTTTCCAATCTACTTCGGCAATGTTTCCGTTGTAGTGGGGAACAACCTGCAAAGAAGTATCGGAAGCATCGGGAGTCTGAAGGCCTTCTACCTGATTGTATTTGATCTTATATCCAAAGAGATCATTACCCAGATTATTGGGATCATTGATCTGCGTCATCCAGCCGCGGATATTGTATAGGTAATTGACTTCCTGAAGCCCGGTTCCTAAAACTGTTCCTCCTACTTTCTTGGTCGTTAGCTGCGAAAGCTCATTGTATTCGTTCTGCGAGAGAATTTCTTCGGCACCGTTGTCAATTTTATGCTTGTGGGTGAGTATCCTGTTCTGATGATCGTAGGTAAAGGTTTCTGTGATCATTTTTTCAGGATCGCTGCTCAGTCTTTTATGTCTGGTCACTACCTGCTTTAGGGTTCCCGAAAAATCGAGCTCCGATTCTGTTTTGGTATAGCCTCCTAAATGATTGACGGAATGCGTTCCAATTATTCTTCCTTTGGTGTCATAATAACTGTAATTTTTCGTCCAGCTGTCGTCTTCTATGTTTTTCACATAAGATGCTAAAGGCAGACCTTTGGTGTTTAGCTTTGAGCTTGTATTATCCGTTAATACAGCACTTTGGTTAGGAATTGTCGGAACAAATGAAGGGGTACCTGTTGGATAGGTATCGGAATAATAAACACTTAAAACAGTTTCAATTTGGGAAAAGAAATTGTTTGTGTAATATATCTGCATTCCATTTTTGGTAAATCCTGTCGCATCTCTGTTTTCAATAATCACATTATTTCCTATCATAGCCTGCATGGATGCCCGATCACTTCCGGGAACTATTCCTGTCATGATCACTCTTCCCAACTTATCATACTTGGTGAAAAGCCATTTATTATTTGTTCTCAGATTAGCATCTTGGGTCACTACGAGACGATCGGCTGCGTCATACACCATATATTCCCAGCCTTTCCCAGGGAGTTTCTTTTCTACCAATCTATTCTTACCATCATAGCGGTACTGATAGCAAAGGTTATCCAATGTGGCTTGATCAATATTGCCTACAGAAGCCAGTGGTGGAATAACAAATGCCAATTGGTCATATTCATTATACACATAATAGGTATCTGCATTTTCTGTAATGTTAAGTACTTTTCTTACCAATAGAACCTGTCCGTCTCCATTTTTAAATTCAATGGTTTTGTTTCCATCCTCATCTTTAACTGAGTTTTTATATAATTTGCCGTCAGCAAAAAAAGCTCCTTCTCCCGGTGTCGTTTTAGTAGCCCCGTTCTCCCAGATACTACCGGTTGTATATTTTTTCACTTTATCCGCTGTAGTATTGGCATCATAGCCAAACATTACCGGTTTGGTACTCCAATCGTTTCCCACCTGGATCTGCTGCTGGATTCTGTCTAAGGGAGAATTTTCCAGTACTTTTTCAGTATAGATCTTTTCTGATCCATAAATGGAAGATGCATTTGCCAATGGAGAGGTATAAACCGCTCCATTCTGGGTTCCGGATTGGGGAACAGGAAGGTAGTCTTTTACCGGTCTTCCATACTGATCGTATTCTATATGGGAAACCACATCTTTTTCTGTAGGAGAAGCTTTTACATTAACCACTTGTTTTGGCCTTCCCAAAATATCAAAATACCGGATGGTTTCAGAGGTTTTAGGAGTTCCTATGGTAGGGTCTGATAAATAGGTCTTTGTATAGATGTAATTTTCTGTTGTACTTGGTGAAGTCTGGGCATATAATACCCCGGAAACCAGCAAAGTACTTATAGGAATTATAATTTTTTTCATCAATTCTTAGTTTTTGTAGTTGTATTTGAGTTCTTTCAACACTTTGCCGTTCACATCAACAATCTTTTCCAGCCTGTTAGCCGAATCATAAAAATAAACCTCTCTGATTCCTGATGGCGGAGTGATACTGGTGATCCCTATCAGAGGGTCGTAGCTATAAGTACTGACCTGATACCCTGATAATGATGAGTTATTTCTGAAACTATCTAATGCCGTAATTAAAGCTCCCTCATTGGATGGATTAGAGGCATCGGAATCTGAAGCCGAGACGATGGCTGAAATAAGGCCAAGGCTCTCCAGCTGGCTATACGCTACTCCTTCAACCTTGGCAATAGGCTGTGTATTGTTATATCCCCAAATGATAGATACAGGAACACCTGCTTTTGTAGTGTATTGCAATAATTTGTTATTACTGTCATACCTGTCATAAGTAATATTTGTTTGAGATCCGGATGCCGTGTTTAAAATCCCGCTCAACTCCGAAGTAGGATTATAATGAGCGGAATCGTCAAATTTTATTTCGCTTTTATTAACAGTAATTCCATTTACTTTTGTTTCTGTAATGACAGGAATGTTTATTATGTGGGCGTTCCATAGTCTTGGATCTACGGTTTTAAATACCCATGGGTAAGTGATAAAGGTTTCTGTAATTTTCCCGGAAGATTCTGTATTTTTTTTATATACAATATTAAAGTCATCAATGTCCCTAGTAATCTCTGAGGTTTCGGTAGTTACCGCTGAAGGGTTGTAAAAAGTAGATATTACCTTTTGATTTTGGATGATCCCGTTTCTTACGGTCTCATAATATTGCCCAAATATTACCTTTGGAATAGGGAATGGGTAAGTACTGTAAATATTATTATTAAGAGGAAGTATATAAGAAATGATTTCATTCTTTTTCATGAGGGCGTTGTTGGCATTATAAACTTCTTCCTTTTCTAAAAGTCCGTTTTTTAAAAGATTAGCACATCTGACTTCGGTACCCGCCAGGATTAAAGTATCCTGACTGGGAGGCTTTATATCATGTAATGTTCTATAATAATATTTAATAAACCCTTTATTTTGTCCGGTGGTTTCTTTTATATTTTCATAGACTACCGTTTCTTCATCTACATTTTCGTTCAGATACCCACTTGTTTTATTAGTACCGTCAAACTTCTGATAACTATAATTGGTAGTTAACCCAACTAAAGGGGCATTATTTTCCAGATATTCAATTTTTTTAATCCTTAAGCCCTTTCCGGTTGAATAATTCTCCATAGGTAAAGATTTATAGCGAATTCTCTTAATAACGATGGTTCCACGTCCTCCGGTTCCGCTAATCGTATAAGGATTAACGCCCGGAGGATACTTTTTATAGCCGTTTGCATCATTGACTCCGCTGCTCATATTGAGATTTACTACATAATTACCGTTTACAGGCTGAAAAGGGCTGTCGGTATATAGTTCATCAATATAAAGGTTGGTGAACAGGTAGCTGTAACCGTCAGATTCATCAGGGTTTGTAGTAAGGGTGAATTGGCCGAATTGCGCAGCCCCGTTGGTGTTATGATAATCAAAAGGTATCACGGCAATATCTTGAAAATACTGGGCATCTCTGTCTTTCAATTCATAAGGTGGAGCCTGGAGATTTTTGTATTCAGGATCACTTTTATCTACATAATATTGATTAGGTTCAAAAGTATATTTAACTTCACTTCCGTTAGGGAATTTAATTGAGCTAAGCAATCCGATTCCTAAATACTTGGGATTTTCTGATTCATTTTTAAAGCAGACTTTTAGCGGGTCTATATTAGAATATTCCGCCCAATAATCGGTTACATCAAAATTGTTATTACTGAAAGCAGGATATTTTATTTCTGTAGTTTCATAATTGGTTCCTCTTCCGTATTTTACTATTTTATCCAGCCTCCTCTTTGTCAGGACATCAACCATACCACAGGTATGGCCGGCTACGCTGGGATCAAATTTTTTAGGATAGGTCAATTCGAGTAATGACGACTGTAAAATATATTTTTCAATCTGGTTTCCGTTATTATCTTTCAATTGAATCATATCCAACCTGAAAGGGTCCCGGAATGTTTTCCTCTCATTTGGATCTAATGTATAGCTAAAATTGATACTTCCAAAGTCTTTTGAAATGATTTTTTTTATTTTTAATGATTTATAGTGATCCAGCACTTCTGTATACTCATCTGCCAAATATTCAAATGTAAGCATTTCATTTCCTTTTTCATTTTCAACCTTTGTTAGATAATAGCAGCTGGTATATGGCTTATTATAGGGTGAAAAATTCTGCGGATGATATAAATAATTGGATTGGTCTAATGTCTCAAAATAATATTTATAACCATTTTCATCGATTATTTTAAAATGGTAAAGCTCGGGGGATATTTCTTCAAATGTTACCTTTAGTTGATCTTCAATGATTTTAGCATATTGATGAGTTCCGTCTGTTTTTTTAGAAAAATAAAATTTCCCTACTTTTCCAAATAGGTTGATAATATAGTTGTTGTTTAGAGTACCAGAGTTATTTTCTCTATAAATCGTATTGGAAGTGCCAAATAAAGTCCATCCTAAACCTACATCACTAGCTTTACTATCCGCTAAAGTATTATTGGGATGGTAGGAAAGTCCAATATTGATATTGATTTTCTTTAAATGGGATGGTAAAGAAGTAAGAGGAATGTCAATATCCGGAATTCCTGTAGCATTTTTTGAAGGTGAATTAATATAACTTGCAAGTGATGAAACACTGGGAGCTGTCACATCATAATCTGCTGATTGAGCATTTACAATGTATGTTATACATGTCAATATTATAATTAATATATTTTTCTTCATTTCAGTTTATTTCTTAATCAGTTTAGCATTCGCAGTTTTGTTGGTATCCGTTTTTATGGTAATCAGGTAAGCCCCCTGTATCAAAGGCTGAGTGTTTATCTTCGTTACCTTGCTCTTGGTTTTCAAACTCTGAAGCTGTCTTCCCGCCATATCATATAGGGTGATATCCGCTTCCTTGAAATCAAATCCAATCTCTACATACGCGTAATCTGATACAGGATTCGGATAGATCTTAATATCCTGCTTCTCGATGAGTTGATCTATCTGCTGATCGCCCAGCTTTACGATCTTCCAGTTCTCTTTACCTAATTCTTCAGCACTGGTTCCTGCCAGAATAATGGATCCGTCTCTGTTTAATTTAATATCTGCTAATCTTTCTTCTTTTTTTCTGGATTCTCCTTTGACGTGTTTTCGCCATTGTTCATTGCCGTTTTCATCCAGATACAGCATCCAGAAGGTTTCATCATCGGTTTCTATCCTGCCTTCTGCCTGGGTATAGCCTCCGAGTAATATTCCTTTGGTAAGGTCTTTATTCTTTTCTCTTTCATTATGGCCTAAGATGACATGCATTCCCATTAAAACATCTCTGTTTTTGAAGTTGTAGGATTTCTGCCAGATTTCTTCACCTCTTTCATTTAATGAAATTAGCCATAGATCCGTTCCTTCTTCTACGCCTACGGTTTTATTGCCTGATCTTTCGGAACGGCTTTCACCTCCTATGATATAGCCTGAAGTCGTCATGGCCATGGTTCTTAAATGATCATCTCCTGTTCCTCCATAGTTCTTTTCCCATTCTACTTTACCGTCTTTATTCAGCTTAATGATCCAATAGTCGCCTTCTCCCTGATTATTCGTGGATTTAGGGTAACGGGATACGGGATTCGGAGTGGTAGTACCTGTACCAGAATCCAAATTGGGGGAATCGGAGCCCGAGCCTCGAATCTCAGAGCTTCTGGAATAGATTCCTAATAAAACGCCTCCATCTCTGGTGGGAATCATTTTTTCTACTTCGTCTAAGCCTTTTCCGCCTAGAATGAGTTGGGAGATTTCTTTTCCGGTTTTGTCTAGTTTAATGACAAGAACATCTTTGGAACCGTAACCTTGCGCAGAGTTCTGAACGTTTCCTGCAACAAAGAATCCTAAGTCAGTGGTTTGAATGACGGCTCTGGCTTCTTCATCGGAAGTTGTGCCTATTGTTTTCTGCCATAATTCGTCTCCGAATTCATTGATTCTGATGAGCCAAATATCGGAGCCTCCTTTGGAATCGTCTTTTTTATCGAGGCCTTTGCCTGAATACGAAGTTCCTGCGAGAATAAAACCTCCGTCCTGAGTGGAAAGGGATGCTGAAAGGTAATCATGGTTTTTGCCTGCAAAGTATTTTTCCCAGACGGCTTCGCCTTGTTGGTTGAGTTTTACGAGATGGAAATCGTAACCGTTGTTCTGCTGTTGGCTGCTGGCTACTTGCGACAGGCTTTTAGACTGTATGGAGCTTCCGGTAATTAGGTACTGAAGGTCTACGGTTGGGGTCACCTGGCTTAAGAAATCCTGAGTATTGGATTTGATGTCTTTCTGCCATAGGACTTCCTGAGCAAAGCATGCCCCTGTGATGCACAAGAACAATGCCCCTAAATAGAGTTTTCGCATAGTTATTATTTATTATTTAGATTGTTTTCATTTCTCTGCTTTTAGCAGCTGGTATTTACGTTAGGATGAGACCATTGGGGTTTGCCCCAATCCTTATATTGCAAATTTACTTCAACGACACGACAGGACATGACGTAATAAATTATTAAAGTAATTATATTATATGTCACAAGTTATTTATTTAAGTTTTATTAGGTGGATACAAAGTTATTATATAGGTTCCCACATACATTACGGTAAACCATACCAGTATCTTCTTAATAATGAGTTGTTTTTTGCGGCGAAGATAAAAATAAATAGTTCGGATGACGATAACTTGGATTATAATCTTAATAACTAAAGTTATAAAATGAAAACTTTTACAATATTTTATTAATTTAGCATATTGAAAAACTGTGAAATGACTACACTGGGTACTAAACTGACAAGATTAAGAAAGAATAAAGGCTATTCACAACAGGAACTTGCTGATAAGTTGGGAGTTTCCCAACCGGCATACCACAAATGGGAAACTGATGATGTAAAACCTGATCTTGAAACACTATTAAAAGTTAGTCAGGTACTTGAGGTAGATCTAAACGATCTGACTGATGATTATAATAGTCTTATCCAAAACAGTCAGTTCAAAGGATCTAATATTGTAGGTAATCATCAACCAATAATCAATATGAACTCACCGGAACTGATGAACCAGCTTTTGAAAAATCAGGAACAGATTACTCAAATACTTATTACTCAAAACAAATTGATCGAAACTTTTGTGGATAAGATCAATAATGCAAAATAAGACAGGGAATATATTATATTTCCCGATATAATTTTTTTTCATCCCGATGGCTCTTACAACTTTGTAAGGGCTATTTTTATATAGCATAATTGCTAATTCTTAAAACATTTATAATAATTGACTATAAATAATAGCCAACAAACAATTTGTAACTGTTTTGGTGCGAATGCTTGAAAGAATAAATACAGTGCTTATTCTTCAAAAATATTATTGGTTAATATTATAAAAAATAGATTAGCGGTATTCAAAATAGAATTTTATTTGCATTAAATAAATTGAAGTTTTTTATCTTTGCCCTATCAGACTAGATTTAATTTTTGGTCAGGTTGTTAAGATTTTTGCAGTTTATCTAAAAAATAATAGAGTAGTGGCAAATTCGTAGCAATGTATTGAATGGTATTTTGTAAGTATCAAATTTTCAATACTTTGGATTAATTGGTTCGAATCCCTCACTCTCCGCTTAGGGAGACGTTTATTTTTTAACGTCTCCTTTTTTTGTGTTTTATATTTGTTGATTTTCAGTTTGTTACATTGTTTTAGTTAAATGTGGAAAAGTGTTCGAGTTTTACAATATTTTTCACCGACAAAAAAATTGCCTTTAGAATTTTCGTATTATCCATAATTTAGTGTTCAATATTTCTTTAGCCAATCAATCTCCCAATTCAAGATTAAGTATCTTTTTTGAAGGATGTGGCTAACATATATAGGAAATCTAAAATAGCAATGGCTTCATCCTCATTAATATGTATTGCATTTTTCCCCAGGATTTTTATTGCCTGACTAGTAGAAATCATTCGCCCAGAAAAATATTTTGTATTTCGATTGATATTTTTCTAGATAATTTTTAAAACTTTTTCAGCTTTAGTATTGATTAAACCATCATACATTATTATTTTTTTTAGAACTGGATTAATTTGTATAGCCTCAAATTCCTTTTTAGATACATTTATTTGAGAAGGTGTAAACATACTTGTAATATGTCTTTTACCAACGAAGTCTTGAATGTTATGCGATTACTGAGCAAGAAGCTATTGGCTGTGAAATGAAAGAATTACAAACAAGGCCAAACACTAAAGAAAGTATCTCTAAAATTGATCTGAAATCAATGATTTATGAGCTTAGAAAAGAATTTGAAGCACTTAAGAATTCGAAACTTCAGATTAGTAATGAAGTTATATTTTAAAGGTTTGATCTGTTGGATAAGAATATACAACAACTTACTTTTAAGCTGTAAGTCTATAAAGGTGAAAAGAGGCTATTCTTTTGTGATAGCCTCTTTGTTGAGAGATTATTATCCATTATTTTATTTCTTCGCCGGTTGTCGCGTCAAAGCTGAGTACTGTGGAATTATAGGGATCTTTGAAATACATAAAAATAACCATACGTTGTTTTAGAGCTTTGCCGGTGACGGTTTCTTGGGCCTTTTTGGGGTCTTTAATCAAGGCATCAATATCTATTTCAAAATTCTTGTCTATACTTATCTTAGTCTGTTTTCTAAAACCTACGTAAGTGAGGTTTTTGACATCGTACTTTTTAAGGCTTTCGGCAAGTACTTTTTTAAGAATGGGCAAGGATGTTTCATCAGAAGTAAACAGCTCTTCGGGATTTACCGAGCTGCTGCTGGAATTTGGACTCACTTCGGCGGAATTACCGCGCAGCGTAACATCATCGTAGGCATTTTTTTGCCCCTCTGCTTCTACGCTCAAGCTTGTAAATTTATCGTAAATCAGTATTTTTTCTACCTTTCGATTGCCGATATATTGAATGGCTTTTTGATAGGCCTTGTCAAGATTTTCGTCGTCAAAATTACCTACATTTTGCCCCGTTAAAGTTTTTGGTAAATCGCGGACATCAGAAATCAGCTGGTCAAAATTACCCGATAGGGCAAAGGGCAATGCAAAGCCAAGGCCCAAAAAAGCAAGTGAAAGAATTATACCGAAAGCCAGTCGGACACCAGAAACTTTGCCGATTTCAGTTGGAAAAATAGACGAGCCTTTGTCGGGATATACCTTCTGGGCTTTAACATTTTTGAACTTTTCTAACGGATCGTAGACTTTATCCCGCCAAGCTTCATTCGGATTGATTTCCATGACGCCGTAGCCAGGATTTTCCCTGTCTTCAATAAAAGCCACAAACCACCCGGTATAGAAATTGGGTAAATCGCCCATAGTGATAAATTGGCGAATCGTGGTTTGATAAGGCTCTCCCATATCCGGGAAAACAGTAAGCGTGAATTTGAATTGATGATTAAAATTATTCACCACCAAGCCGACCTCTTCAAGTTTTTCAATCCGTGCAGGCACCCTTTGGGCATTTCCGCCACCTATATTTTCGCCATTTCCGGTCATTTTTTTGATTTTCGAAGTCAACCCGCGCGTGAAAACTATAGCCCACAAAAACGAGAGTGCAATAAACCCGATAATGGTAAATGGAATCCAGCTGTCCGGAATCATACCGCCAGAGCCTGCTGTTATTGTTCCAATGAATGCACCAATAGCTATCCAGGTTAACGCTTTAAACAAAAATCTACGCAAGTTGAACGGTCTCTTTTTTTTCTCGTTGTTCATATAGTAGCTATTTTATACCAAATTTATTACTTTACTTTTGAAAATACACGGGCAAAATCAATCCGATGTAAAGTATTAAATTTAAGGCTATTGTAAAAAGTATTGTTGTCTGAAGGGACTTTTTTTAATTTTATTCCATATCAGTCCTTCAGTTGTGACAATTCCAATGCTAGCAAACGTTCCCGGAATGGCTGCTATAAGTGAAAATTTGAGTAGGGGCTGTCCATAAAGTTGAAAGATCAAATTGTGCACCCGCCTGGGTATTCCTATATTAATTTATCTTCATCCATTAAATATCAAACTTCAGGTAAGTCTATAGCCATTGTTATATTTCTTTAAAAGCAATTTGATATTTTGCTCATTTTCGAACTGATCGACCTTGTCATTGGTTCTAGACTTGAAAAACAAATTAGAGATAAGACCGATATAAATTTTATATCTTAGAGTTGGCTTAAAAATCGCAATAAATTATAGTAAAATTAACAATGGGAAAAATCAGATGTGTTTTAATCTGTTTGCTCTTTCTAACCAGTTGTAAAAAGGAAAAGGCCATAGAATTGGAGGATTACAACTTTAATAGTAAGACCTCAACCTATTTTTCAGCTAAAGATAAGTACAAAACCTATGACAACTATTACCAAATAAAATCTGAGGTCATAGGGGTTGACACTATTTCTGACGGCGAGTTTATCGGAAGCGAAAAACCAATACGAATTGATTACAGGCAGGAAATCTTTTCCAATGAAGATGTTCTGGCGAGATTTGACGGTTTTGATTTTAATGCTATTAATTTCGCCACCACTATCGATGGCAGGATGATGGTTTTTAACGCGGTTGCAGGGAAGATTTCCTTAGAAGATACCAAAAAATTTGTAGCGGTATTAGATGAAAAATATGGGAAGTCTAAAGTCAGCACAGAAACATTTATTATGCCCTATAAAATTTATACCTGGCATTTGAAAGACCGAATAATTAAATATTGTGTAGTTACTGCCGATGAAAACAATGCACTGAAAATAGAGGATCAAGCAGATAAGGGATTCAATATCGAAAATAGAAAACCCCACCTAAGAGCTTTCCTATATATAATAAAAAATGAGTATGCCGACCAGGTTATAGGTAAGATGAGTTCAGGTGATCTTTTGTATTGCAAATGATTGGAGGTAAGTTGGATGATAACAGTTTGGCTTGTGTATTTTTAGTAGGGACATTCATCTGTTACAGCTAAATACAGTAAAAAAGTATTGCATGAGTTAAAGAGGGTTAGATGGTAATATCATTTGCTGATTCATTTGAATTTTGAAATGTAATTGGCCATAATTACTGAGAAACACGCTAATTTGTTTAATAATCTTTGAAAAACTAAAGTAATGGATAAAGTTGCGAAAACCTTGTACAGATATTTTATTTTGATTTTATTATCAATCCCACTGAACTTATTTTCTCAAACTAGTAAAAGTAAGGAGCATTTTACCTATCAGGTGAGAGAAGAACAGGGAGATCTAAATAATGATGGTAAAATGGATAGAATAACAGTGAAAATGGATACGGTAGACGAAACAAGACCGTTAAGATTACAGATTTTTCTGTCTCAGCCGAACGGAAAATTAGCGCTGGCTGTGTCATCAACTAAGATCATCGAATCCCAGTATCCGGTTGAAAAACAAGGGAAATTCAATGGTTTTCAAATTCCCGATTTTTTTATTGAAGAAGGGGTCTTAAAAATGTGGAGTGAAATTGAAGCTGGAAATATTACATATCACTTCAAATATCGGAGTGGGAATTTTGAATTAATTAAAGTTGAAAAGCTCACTAATAACGCAACTAGAGGTTATATTGATGATAAAACAATATTTACAGAAACAAAATTTGATCTTGTAACCGGGATCAGAACCGAAACTGATGAAATATTAGGTTCAACCACGCCATTGAAAGTAAGAAATAAAAGAGTCTTGATAAGACCGTTACCCAAAATACAGGATTTTAAATTTTCTGATAAAGAGTTATTTTAAGGTATCCTTAACTAAATATGGAGTCTGAACTTGAATATTATATCGTAAACTTATAATGTTTAAAAATATAATCAATAAAATAATTTGTTAAACATTATGAATTACGAAAAACGGTAATTTTAAAGAACAGTTCTTTCGTGCTGTTCCTATAATCGGTGTTGTAACTATAGATTTTTTGCTCTTCTACCTTTTATATACCAGCATTTCGCTTTTCTTTATTTTGGTTACGAGAATCCTCATTTTAGCAACGTAATCACGCCTATTTAAAACCAACTTTGCATAATATTAATACAATTAAAAAATGGAAAATAGACAGCAAGAAAAAGTTTGGTTTATTACAGGATCTTCAAGAGGATTTGGAAAAATATGGACAGAAGCCGCTTTGAAACGCGGCGACAAAGTCGTTGCTACAGCACGTAATATCAATAGTATTGCTACATTAAAAGAAAAGTATGGAGATCAGGTCTTGATACTTGAAGTGGATGTAACCAATGCCTCACAAGTGCAAAACGCTATCAGCAAGGCCAACGACTATTTTGGAAGATTAGATATTGTGTTCAATAATGCAGGATATTCTCTGGTGGGCACCATCGAAGAGAGCAACACTGATGAGGTAAAAGCCATGTACGAAACAAATATTATAGGACCTATCCATGTGATTCAGGCGGCATTGCCTATACTGCGAGCCCAAGGCCATGGCCATATTTTGGGAACATCCAGCGCCGTTGGCATTTACAGTAATCCTCTAATCGGGTATTATTGTTCTTCAAAATTTGCGTTTGAAGCGATTTACGATAGTTTATCTAAAGAAGTTGCGGCATTTGGCATCAAAGTAACAATGATTGAACCGGGGGCTTATAATACTGAATTTGGCAGTGCTGAATCACTAAAAATAGCCAGTAAAAAACTGACGGATTATGATGATTTGAAAAGCAGTTTGATGGAAAATTTAAAAAAGCTGGAACGAGGAAATCCTATTGCTACTTCCGAAGCCATATTTGCTGTTGTGGATGCTGAAAATCCTCCGTTGAGATTATTATTAGGTAAAAACGATTTACCACATATTCAACGTATCTATTCTGAACGTATTCAGGAATGGGAAACTTGGAAAACTGTTTCAGAAGCAGCCCAAGGTTAAGCCACCTAAGCTATTTGACATGCTTTTATTCGCTTTTCTTTTTGCTGGGAAAAGCGAATATTGCTTAACTTGTAATCTAGAATTTTTATAATATGGTTTCAAAAAAATCGAATCATTCCGTAAAAAGATTTAATATATTAGCTGAGGTAATGGAGGCATCTGGTTTTCCGCCTCCGAAGCACCCTTTAATCGTTTTGTTAAACGGTGTAGACAAACAGCTTAAAGGTCGTGCACCTAATAAATCGCACGTATTGAATTATTATAAAATAGCTTTTAAACCAGATGCGGGAGGAGAGCTAATGTATGGTCATACCAAATTTGATTTTAAAGAAGGCGGTTTGTTTTTTGTGGCTCCTCAGCAAATTCTTTCATCTATAGAAGATGATAAGCAAAAGGAAACTGAAGAACAAAAAATACTTAGCCCGCAGATCACACTGCTTATAGATCCTGATTTTTTACTACAATATCCATTAGCGCAAAAGATTCATCAGTACCACTTTTTCTCCTATGCTACCAATGAAGCGTTGCACCTTTCGGGAAAAGAAAAAGAGACCATTCTGTCACTTTTCAGAAATATAGAAGAAGAACTTGAGAACCGTATAGATGACATGAGCCACAATGTGATCATCTCGCAGATCGAACTGTTGCTAAATTATGCCCAACGATTTTATAACAGGCAGTTTTTGACCCGAAAACAGAACTATCCGAGTATTGCCGAGCGCATCGATCAACTGTTGGAGGATTATTTTAATAGCGATAAGGTTCTAATTGGAGGAGTTCCAACCGTTAATTACCTAGCTGATCAGCTCCATATGTCAGCCAGTTATTTAAGCGATCTGTTGCGAAACCTTACCGGTCAAAACACCCAACAGATTATCCATGATAAAATGATTTACCGTGCTAAAAATAAATTATCTACCACAGATCTCAGTATTTCTGAAATTGCATTTGAATTAGGTTTTGAACAGCCTCAATCCTTTAGCAGATTGTTTAAATTAAAAACCAATCAAAGTCCCCAGCAATATAGGGCTCAGTTTAATTAATGAATTGATTAACTAAATTGCCATTTGTGTCTTCCCAATTAAATATTCATTCAATTTATATTAAAAACGAGTAAGGGATCGTTTGAGGTTTCGTGTTAGGGTTTAGGATGATTTGAAGTAGAGATTATAAACAGTTACAGTAGTATCTATTAAAAGGCATTGATTAGACATATACATTTGAGTAAGAGCACGAATTATCAAAGCTATTTCCAATGCCGTTTTAAGTTATTATTCGGATTCAGCACGGGATTTCCTAAACAATTTCAAATAATCATCAAATACGTCATTTTGTACCATTAATTCGCTGATATGGGTTATTTGATCTTGCAGCTTGACGGTAACTTTGTATTATTAAATCAATCAAAAAAATTAGAACAATGAGTAAAGTAATTTTTATAACAGGAGCATCCAAGGGATTTGGTAAATTATGGGCTGAAGCGCTTTTGAAAAAGGGTAATAAAATAGCAGCGACTGCAAGAAATATATCTGCCTTAGACGAGCTTAAAGAAAAGTATGGTGACCATATATTAACATTAAAACTCGATGTTAACAACAGAGCTGAAGTTTTTGAAACTGTGGATCAGATTGAAAAACATTTTGGAAAAATTGATGTCCTGATCAATAACGCAGGCTTCGGTTTGTTCGGAACGACGGAAGAAACAACCGAACAGCAGGCAAGAGAACAGATGGAGACAAATTTCTTCGGTTCGCTTTGGGTAGCACAGGCTGTTCTGCCGATAATGAGAAAACAAAAAAACGGTCATATTATTCAGGTGTCAAGCTTTTTAGGTTTAACAACTTTACCGTTGTTGGGCTTATACAATGCATCCAAATTTGCTGTGGAGGGTCTGATTGAAACCATCGGAAGTGAAACCGCACATTTGGGGATCAAAACAACCCTGATTGAGCCCAACGGATTTGCAACAGATTGGGCAGGAGCATCAGCAATTCAAACATCTTCGGATATTGCCGATTATAACCCTGTTCGTGAGGCTTTTGCAGAGACAGGTGATAATCCGGATATCTGGGGAAAACCTGAGGCGACAGTAGATCCTATTTTGAATATAATAGACAGCGAAAACCCTCCGAAAAGGTTATTGTTGGGGAAAATTGCCTATCATGCTATTCATCAGATCTACACTGATCGTCTTAAGGAAATTGACAATTGGAAAGAGGTGAGTATTGCCGCACACGGGCATTAATCATTACTAAATTAATATTGTAATTTTGATTAAAATTTGAAATCCAATGAAACATTACGCAACCTTAACGGAACTGCATCTTGGAAATGGTTGGGATGCTCCCCAGAATCCGCTGTTCAGTATGATTGGCTGTCTGGCATCATGTCCGCTGGTAAATCGAGAATTCACAACAGACTGTTATATCATTGCTTTCAAAAAAATAAAATCAGGAATGTTCATGTATGGCCGCACTCAGTATGACCATGACAATGGCTGTCTATTTTTTGCCAAACCAAGACAGATCATTGAAATGAAAGACCTTGAATTTGAAGAAAAAGGCTATATGCTAATGATCCATGAGGATTATTTTAATGGCCATGAAATTCGAAAACGTATAGAAAACTATAGTTTTTTTGATTATGAAGTGACCGAGGCCCTGCAACTTTCACCAAAAGAAGAACAGATTATTCTCGAATTGTATGATAAAATCCAGATAGAGTATTATAACAATCCTGACGAATTCAGCAGGGAGATTATCCTCTCCCATATATCATCAATTTTAAACTATGCGCATCGATTTTACAAAAGACAATTTATAGACCGGGCACAGGTAAATGGAAAGATGGTATCAAAATTTAATGATGCACTCAAGAAATATATTAATGAAGGTAAATTAGAAGGTGTAGGTCTGCCCAGTGTAAATTACCTGGCGGAGCAGCTCTTTGTTTCTCCACGGTATTTAAGTGATCTGTTAAAACAGGAAACCGGGAAAACTGCCATGGAACTTATACATGTATTCTTGATTTCCGAGGCTAAGAATCTTTTGCGCTTAGGTGAGAAAGGGGTGGCTGAAATCGCTTATCATCTTGGTTTTGAAAATGCATCCTATTTCACAAAACTTTTCAAAAAACAGACCGGGGTAAGGCCATTAGAGTTTCGGAAGATGCATATGAATTAATTGAAAACTGATTAAAAATAATCTGACTAGCAGAAACCAATCATAGAATGAAATATTTAAAAAATTATAATTTGATAGGGAGCTTTATCAGACTTAACAAGTTAGATTAAAAAAGGAAAGAATAAGAGTAGAAATAATTTAGTAAAATAGTTTGATAATAATGTTTTCATCACTGAGTAATCTGTATTCTTATTTCTATTGAAAATTTATTTTAAAATTATAAAATAAACCTTTTGGTATATTTTATTTGGTTTTAAAATAAACTTTTTAGTACATTTGTAGCGTAAAGTAGAAAACGATGCTAACAAAAGCGGAAAAAACCAAACTATTTATCTTAGAAACAGCCAGTCCTCTTTATAATGAGAAGGGGATTTCTGGCGTGAGTATAGATGATGTTTTGGAGGCAACAAAATTGACAAAAGGATGTATCTATGGACACTTCAATGGAAAAGAAGATCTGTCTGAACAGGTTATTGAATTTTCTTTAAAAAAAATATCTGCAAAGGTCGGGACTATAATTGCGAAAGGTAAAACGGCAAAAGAAAAAATTTTCTTATACCTTGATTTTTATAAAAATCCTATTGATACCTATATTGCAGGAGGCTGCCCTATATTTAACACTGCTGTTGAGGCAGATGATAATTTCCCGATCATTAAGAAAAAAGTTGCTGCAGTACTTCTTGCTAGCTATAAAGATATTTCCCAAATTTTAAAAGGAGGTATCGAAGGTGGAGAATTTTCAGATAAACTAAATGCTGATGTTTTTGCTTTCAAAATGCTGTCTGCTGTAGAAGGTGGACTTGTATTAAGCAGAACAATGGACTCCCAAAAATTGATGATTGAACTCATAAAAGACCTTAAAAAAGAATTAGAGCAGTATTTGCTATAATTTTTTTTGTATTAAAATATACTAAAAAGTATATTTTAGAAAAGGGCTTTATATATTCAAAGATAAAGGTTCAAAGATTATCCTTCCCTAAATAAATAATAAAGTCTACATAAAGAAAACATAATTCAAAAATTACATAAAATTATTCAAAATGAAAACAACAGGTAATACCATATTTATTAGTGGTGGAAGCGCAGGAATTGGATTGGCAATTGCTAAAAAACTAAGTGAAGCAGGAAACAAAATTATTATTAACGGGCGTAATGAAGAGCGTCTTCAGAAAGCTTTAATAGAGTTGAAAAATGCAGTCGGCATTCAAGGTGATCTGGCTGTGGAAGCAGATCGAATTCGTATCGCAGAAGAGCTGAAAACGAATTATGCAGATGTTAATATTATTGTCAACAATGCGGGAGCTGCGTTTGGTTATTTATTGAGTGAAACTACCAATGCGCACGAAAAAGCATTACAGGAAATGAATACCAATTATTTTGCAATTATTCATTTCACAGAATTGATGCTTCCTCATTTATTGGGTAAAGAAGCGGCTGCAGTTGTTAATATTTCATCTATAGCTGTTTATGGAAGTCTTAAAGTTTTACCAACCTATGGAGCAAGCAAAGCTGCATTACACAGTTATACAACTGCCCTGAGAAAAACTTATGAGGACCAAAAAAATCTTCAGATTTATGAAGTATATCCGCCATTGGTAAACACTGAATTCTCAGCTGAAATAGGTGGATCAGCAGGTATTCCGCCAAGTGAGGTTGCAGATGAATTGTTCATAGGACTGGAGAATAATTTATTTGATATTCCGGTAGGTGATACTAAGTTGTATGCAAATGCTATTGGTGAAGCGATGTCAAAACTGACTCAGTCTTAATATAAATAAACCAATCATTTTCCATATCAAAAGTTAATGATTGGTATTTATTTCACTTTTAAATTTTAACTATTGTTGGGATGCAACCAAACTATTTTTTGAGTTGATTCATGTTCTCGTCCGAGAATGTCTCGATACAGATCGGGTCGTCGTGCATTAATATAACGATATCCGCCGGCTTGCATGAGTTTTTCGTGTGTAATGGTTGTAATGACAAAACTATCTTCAAATGTACGGCATTCAGCAAGAATATCCCCGAATGGATCTAAAATCATGGAACACCCATTTTTTAATTGATCATCATCCATGCCGATAGGATTTGAGAAAACAACATAAACTGCATTGTCATAAGCTCTAGCTGGTAACCATTTCATCAGCCAGCTGCGTCCTTTCATTCCGTCAAATTCCAAGCGTAGTGACGTTGGATCGTTTTCTCGGTTCTGCCAGAGCTGAATATCTACGAAGCCTGCTCCGGGCCGAGACGAAGGTGTACACATCGTCACATGAGGCATAAAAATTATATCGGCACCCAATAATTTTGTCGCACGTACATTTTCAATCACATTATTATCATAACAGATTAAAATACCACATTTCCATCCTTTAATTTCAAAAATGGTATAGTTTTGTCCTGCAGTTAGATGAGGATTTATAAAAGGATGTAACTTACGGTGTTTTGCAATTAATCCATTGCCGTCTACACAGATGTAAGGCTTGTATAAATTATCATTTTCATCTTTCTCAAATAAACCCGCAAGAATAATGATATTATATTTAGCCGCTATCGCAATCAGTTGCCGGGTACTTTCCCCGTCGGGAACAAGTTCGGCGATAGCAAGCATTTGCTCTTTATCTAAATTTCGTGCAAAGGTATAACCTGTAATGGAGCATTCGTGAAAAGCAATCACTTCCGCTCCTTGTGCGGCAGCTTCTTGTGCCAATTTTTCAATAACAGAAAGATTATAGGCTTTGTCCGCACTTTTATGCTCAAACTGTGCGGTTGCCATTTTTAATTTGTCCATATTTTTTTGTTTAATCGATGGACAAAGCTAAACCAACATCCTTAAGCCAAATTGTATAAACCCGACATCTGATTAAGACCGTCTTTAAATTCCATAAAATTTACGGCGAGCCTGTTTGTGCTATTTAAATACTGGGAAGGTGTGATGCCTGTATATTTTTTAAACATTCTGATAAGATGAGACTGATCGAAATATCCGCTTTCATAGCTGATGCCGGTCAGATTGGCTTCAGTTGGTTTATTACGGAGTAATTTCAGAAAGGAGTGAAGTTGGATGATATTGACATATTTTTTTGGACTCATTCCGACTTGTTGTGCAAATATTCTTTCTATGTGCCGCTCAGTATAACCAGTATAGTGAATAAGTTGTTCAATAGTTACCAAACCTTTATGCTGATCGATATGCTGCAGTACTTCAGGAAGTAAAGTTTGACCTGGGGATTTGCGTTTAAGTGATAATTCATAAAAGAAGATATTTAAGGCATTTACTTTCTCTGTTGCATATGTAAGATTGAAAAGGCTTTCATAGAGATTATTAGCTAGCGATCCAAAAATTTCCTGTGAGCTAATGATCTGGTCTTTTAAATCAATAGCGGGAATGCCAAGCAGCCTGTACAGTCCATCGGGCTGAAATACAACAATAATAAAGGAAGCCTGTTCGAAAAAGGTGAGATCTTGAAAATGACTGATCTGGCCATATAAAAATGAATTCGGAAGGTGCTGACTGTGATTGATAGATAAGTTGCTTTTATTCAGAAGGAATACCATCCCGGTATTTCCATCCGAAAATAAACGCAGTTTTTTATGCTGATCATGAGCACTTTCCAAAAAAAGATAGTGTTTAATATAGGGAGCTAAAATTTTTATTGGAAGTATCTGCATAAGCCGGATCCGGAAATTTACTATCTCAAATGTACGCATTTCCCATTGTTATGGAAAATGAAGTAAAGCTCAATTTTTAAAGTCTAAAGAATAGAAATAGTGTGTTCTTAAAAATCTATCATATTAATCGGTGTTTTTTGTTTTTCTTTAATATAACTGTGTGAAAAATTAGAACAGAATATCAAAATTCCTTGTTTTAAATAAAATTTTAGACATCGTAATTATGATTATTGCAATCTGTTGAAAGTAAGTGTTTTACGTGTTGTTTGCTGTTTGGTGGATATCGTAAAAAAAATAATATTTAGTGTGTTTTTGATAATGTTAAGGCTAAAATTTTATTAAAAAATCAATGTTTATTCAAATTAGTTTATACATTTGTATCGTTCAAAACGAGCAGATATGAATAAAACAATAATTATTTTCTTCATCCTTGTCATTATCGGATTCCGGTGGTGAGTGATGGCTTGTGATAATTATTGAAATTGAAATAATACAGACCATTCTCATCACGAGAATGGTTTTTTTATTTAAAAAAATAAAACAATAATAAATATAAAAAATCAATACAAAATGTATTACAATGACGACAGTGTTCTCTTTTTTGATGGGGAATATGTGAAAGCAAAAGAAGCCAAGACTGACTTGTACGGTCAATCGTTGCATTACGGATATGCCGTTTTCGAAGGAATTAAATCTTATAAAACAGCCAATGGAACCAAAATTTTCAAAGCAGAGGAACATTACGACAGACTTCGTAAATCTGCAGAAACAATGATGATGCCTTTCGATTATTCTACCGAAGAAATGGTTGAAATTACCTACCAACTTTTGGAACTGAATAATCTGAGCAATGCTTACATTCGTCCATTAGTGATTTGTTCTCCGAATATGTCGTTGTCAAAAGGTCAAAAAAGTTATCTCGTAATCGAGGTTTGGAATTGGGATAATGGTTATATGGCAAACAAAATGAGAATTATGACGTCGTCATTTGAACGTCCAAACCCCAAAGCTTTCAAGGTGGAAGCAAAAGTGAGCGGTCATTATGTAAACTCCATTTTGGCTTGTCAGGAAGCTAAGGACAAAGGTTTCGACGAAGCTTTAGTCTTAGATGCTCAAGGAAATGTAGCAGAAAGTTCCGGCGCCAATATTTTCTTTGAAAAAGACGGAAAGCTTTTCACACCAGCAAAAGGAAGTATTCTTCCTGGAATTACAAGAGCTACTGTTTTTGAAATCTGCAGTCAATTAGGAATTCCTTACGAGGAAAAGTTCTTCAAACCAGAAGAAATGAAAGGTGCAGATGCAGGATTTTTCTGCGGAACGGCGGCGGAAATTGTGGCTTTGGATTCTCTTGATAACGTTCCTTTCAAACTGAATTGGGAAGACAGTTTATCATCTAAAGTTCAGACAGCTTATCGTCATCTTGTGTTAGAAGAAGATTATTCATACCTGAAATCAAAATTGCAATATGTGTAACGTAGAATTGAATAAATATTCCAAAACACTGACGAAAGACCCGACTCAGCCTGCAACTCAGGCAATGTTTTACGGGATTGGTTTTCAAAAGGAAGACTTCGACAAAGCACAGATTGGAATTGCAAGTATGGGTTACGACGGCAATACTTGCAATATGCACCTCAATGGTCTTGCTGAGATTGTGAAAAAAGGAGTTAAAGAACAGAATTTGGTCGGATTAATGTTCCACACCATCGGAATCAGTGACGGAATGACCAACGGAACCGACGGAATGCGCTATTCTCTCGTAAGTCGCGACATCATTGCAGATTCTATCGAAGCCGTTTGTGCCGGACAATATTACGACGGATTGATTACAGTTCCCGGTTGCGACAAAAATATGCCAGGTTCTCTGATGGCAATGGCTCGTCTCAACCGTCCTTCGATAATGGTTTATGGCGGAAGTATTGCGCCGGGACATTACAAAGGCGAAGATTTGAACATCGTTTCAGCTTTCGAAGCATTGGGAAACAAAATCGCAGGTAAAATTTCTGAAGAAGATTTCCAAGGAGTAATTCAAAATTCCTGTCCAAGCGCAGGTGCGTGTGGCGGAATGTACACGGCAAACACAATGGCTTCCGCAATTGAAGCTCTTGGAATGAGTTTACCTTATTCTTCGTCTTACCCTGCACTTAGTAAAGAGAAAAAAGAAGAATGTCAGTTTGCCGGACATTACGTTAAAATCCTTTTGGAGAAAGACATCAAACCATCCGATATAATGACACCAAAGGCTTTCGAAAATGCTTTAAGGCTGATTATGATTCTGGGTGGAAGTACCAATGCGGTTCTCCATTTTATAGCGATTGCAAAATCTATCGGATACAATTTGACTTTGGATGATTTCCAAAAAATCAGTGATGAAACACCATTTTTAGCCGACCTTAAACCAAGTGGAAAATATCTGATGGAAGATCTTCACAAAGTTGGTGGAGTTCCGGCTGTGATGAAGTATTTATTGGATTTAGGCTTGCTTAATGGAGATTGTTTAACGGTTACAGGGAAAACTATTGCCGAAAATCTGGAGCACGTCACTTCAATTATCGACAGACAGCAAAATATCATTCACGATATCAAAAATCCAATCAAAGAAACCGGACATATCAGAATTATGTACGGAAATCTTGCTGAGAAAGGTTCTGTTGCAAAAATCACAGGAAAAGAAGGTGCTTATTTTAAAGGAACAGCGATTGTTTTCGACGGAGAAAAAGAATTCATCAAAGGTATCGAAGACAAAAAAATTCAGGAAGGAAATGTAGTTGTAATCAAGAACGAAGGTCCAAAAGGTGCTCCAGGAATGCCAGAAATGTTGAAACCTACTTCCGCTTTGATGGGTTCTGGCTTAGGTAAAAATGTTGCGTTGATTACTGACGGAAGATTTTCAGGCGGAACGCACGGTTTCGTTGTAGGTCACATTACGCCTGAAGCTTTTGCCGGAGGATTAATTGGTTTAATTAAAGATGGTGACGTGATTGAATTGGATGCAGAAAAAAATACCATCAACGCACTGTTGTCGGACGAAGAAATTGCCAGTAGAAAAGCCAGTTTCATTCAACCTGAATATAAAGTAAAAAGCGGTGTGTTATACAAATATGCCAAGTCTGTAGCAGATGCGTCGCAAGGTTGTGTAACCGACTTGTAACCGATAAAGAATGAAATAAAATACAATCCAAACAAAGAACCTAAAGGATTCAATTTGAATCACCGTAGGTGTAACTTATGGAGTAAATGAAAAATATTAAAAATGAATAATACCATTTCACGAATAGAAAATATAGAATTAGAACAGCCAAAAGCGATAGAAATATCAGGTTCAAAAGCCGTTTTAGAAGCTCTGTTACAAGAAAATGTCGACACGATTTTCGGTTATCCTGGTGGCGCAATTATGCCGATTTATGATGCGTTGTACGATTATTCCGAAAAACTAAAACATATTTTGGTTCGCCACGAACAGGGCGCAATCCACGCTGCACAGGGATTTGCAAGAACTTCGGGGAAAACCGGAGTCGTGTTCGCAACCAGCGGTCCCGGTGCAACCAATTTGGTAACAGGTTTAGCAGATGCGATGATAGACAGCAATCCGATTGTCTGCATTACAGGTCAGGTTTTCGCCTCACTTTTGGGAACGGATGCTTTTCAGGAAACGGACGTTATCAACATCACTACACCTGTTACAAAATGGAATTATCAGGTAACCGATGCAACAGAAATTCCTGAAGCAATAGCCAAAGCTTTTCACATTGCAAGTACAGGTCGTCCCGGTCCGGTTTTAATTGATATTACCAAAAATGCTCAGCTCCAATTATTCGGATATTTAGGTTACAAAAAATGTAATCACATCAGAAGTTATCGCCCTGAACCGGAAATCAGAAATGAATACATTGAGCAGGCTGCAGAATTAATTAATCAAGCAAAAAAACCATTTGTACTGTTTGGGCAAGGTGTGATTTTAGGAAAAGCAGAGGAAGAATTCAAAGCATTTATTGAAAAAATAAATCTTCCCGCAGCAGCAACTGTAATGGGATTGAGTGCGCTTCCAACGAACCACAAACTACATGTCGGAATGCTGGGAATGCACGGCAATTATGCACCAAATGTTATGACCAACGAATGCGATGTTCTGATTGCGGTCGGAATGCGTTTCGACGACAGAGTAACTGGACGTTTGGATAAATATGCGAAACAGGCAAAAATTATCCATCTTGATATTGACCCTGCCGAAATCGATAAAAACGTGAAAACAACTGTTCCGGTTTGGGGAAATTGTAAAAAGACGCTTCCACTTTTAACTGCTTTATTGAAAGACAATGACCATTCCGGATGGCTGGAAAAATTCCGTGAGTTGGAAAAAGAAGAGGTTAAAGAAGTCATTCAAAATGAACTTAATCCAACAACTGATGTAATGACAATGGGAGAAGTCATCAAAGTTCTTAATGAATTAACAAATGGTGATGCAATCATCACAACCGATGTTGGTCAGCATCAAATGGTTGCCTGTCGATATGCGAATTTCAATAATTCCAAATCCAGCGTAACATCTGGAGGCTTGGGAACAATGGGATTTGGTTTACCAGCCGCAATTGGCGCTTGGTATGGTGCACCGGAAAAAACAGTGGTTGCAATCATTGGAGATGGCGGATTCCAAATGACGTTGCAGGAATTGGGAACAATTATGCAGTTCGGAGCGAAGGTTAAAATCCTCATTCTCAATAATGAATTTCTTGGAATGGTAAGACAATGGCAGCAATTGTTCCACGATAGACGGTATTCTTTCGTAAACATTACAAGTCCGGATTTCGTGGCAGTTGCAAAAGGTTATTATATCGATGGACAGAAAATTTCCGAAAGAAAAGATCTGAAAACCGCTTTGGAAACAATGCTTAATCAAGATGGAGCTTATCTTCTTGAAGTAATGGTTGGGAAAGAAAATAACGTTTTTCCAATGGTAGCACAAGGAACTTCGGTTTCAGAAATCAGACTTAAATAAAAGAAGAAAATGGAGAAACAAGAATTTACCATCACATTATACACCGAGAATTCGGTCGGATTAATCGGCAGAATATCTGGGATTTTCTCACGCAGAAAAATAAATATCGAGAGTCTTAATACTTCTCCTTCCGAAGTCGAAGGCATTCACAGATTCACAATTCTCATCAATGAAACAGAGGAAGTCGTAAGGAAACTCTGCCGTCAGCTGGAAAAACAAATCGATGTTCTGAAAGCTTATTTCAATACCGATGACGAGATTGTCTGGCAGGAGCAGGCACTTTACAAAGTTCCCGCAGATGTTGTGACAGAAAAGGTCTATGTAGAACGGTTACTTCGTCAGTATGGCGCATCCACGGTTGTGATTCGTCAGGATTACATCGTTTTTGAAACAGCAGGACATCGGGAAGAAATCGACCGATTGACCGAAGAACTCAATAAATATGGTCTCATCGAGTTTGTGAGAGGTGCAAGAATCGCCATCATCAAAAACAGCGCAGGAATCCACGAAAAAGTCCTCGAGTTTGAAAAAAGAGAACCTTCACCCGAACTCATAGAAAACGAATATCTCGACAAAAGAGACGATGTTTTCACAATGTAAATAAAGAATCAAACTTTGTTGAGCGTAAGCGTCTTAGTGAACTTAAAAATATTCAATTGTTAAAAAATCTTCGTGCGCTTTGTGTTTAATTTTCAATACATATTCAAAACAAAATTTAAAAATCAAAAAATATTAATCCTAAAAAGTAGTTACGGTAATCTTTTTACTTGATACTTTTTACTTTTTACTTAAAAATATGGCAAATTATTTCAATACCTTATCACTCAGAGACCAGTTACATCAGTTAGGACAGGCAGAATTTATGGACACCTCAGAGTTTTCTGATGGCGTTTCTGCATTGAAAGGAAAGAAAATCGTAGTAGTTGGTTGCGGAGCTCAGGGGCTGAATCAAGGTCTGAATCTGAGAGATAGCGGACTGGATGTTTCTTACGCATTGCGTCAGGAAGCTATCGACCAAAAGAGAGATTCGTGGAAAAACGCAACCGAAAATAATTTCAAAGTCGGAACTTACGAAGAACTGATTCCAACTGCGGATTTGGTAATTAATTTGACTCCGGACAAACAACATACTTCCGTGATTAATGCAGTTCAGCCTTTGATGAAACAGGGTGCGACTTTGTCTTATTCACACGGTTTCAATATCGTGGAAGAAGGAATGCAAATCCGTAAAGATTTGACGGTGATTATGGTTGCTCCAAAATGCCCGGGTTCCGAAGTTCGTGCCGAATATCTGCGTGGTTTCGGTGTTCCAACGTTGATTGCCGTTCATCCCGAAAATGATCCTCAGGGAAAAGGTTGGGCAGAAGCAAAAGCGTATTGCGTGGGAACTGGCGGTCATAAAGCCGGTGTTTTGAAATCCTCTTTCGTTGCCGAAGTGAAGTCAGATTTAATGGGCGAGCAGACCATTTTATGCGGACTTTTGCAGACCGGTTCTATTCTTTCGTTTGACAAAATGGTGGAGAAAGGTGTTGATGCAGGTTACGCTTCCAAACTGGTTCAATACGGCGTTGAGGTAATTACAGAAGCCTTGAAACACGGCGGTGTGAGCGGAATGCTGGACAGACTTTCCAATCCTGCAAAACTAAAAGCGTTCGAATTGTCCGAAGAATTGAAAGACATTATGCGTCCACTTTTCCAGAAACATCAGGACGATATTATTTCGGGCGAATTTTCTAAAACAATGATGGAAGACTGGGCAAACGGCGATGCCAATCTTTTGAAATGGAGAGCTGAAACAGGAGAAACCGCTTTCGAAAAAACACCTGCAGGCGATGTGAAAATCGAGGAGCAGGAATATTTTGATAATTACCTTTTGATGTCGGCATTCATCAGAGCGGGCGTTGAATTGGCGTTCGAAACAATGGTTGAAGCCGGAATAAAGCAGGAATCCGCTTATTACGAGTCACTTCACGAAACACCTTTGATTGCGAATACCATCGCACGAAAAAAACTGTTCGAGATGAATCGTGTGATTTCCGACACCGCAGAATACGGCTGTTATCTTTTCGACCAGGCTTGTAAACCTTTGCTGGCAGATTTTATGAAATCAGTGGATACAGATTTGGTTGGAAAAGACTTTAACGAAGGCAAAAAAGCTTCGGTTGACAACGCTCAATTAGTTCATGTAAACGATATTTTGAGAAATCATCCTGTAGAAATTGTCGGCAGAAAACTGCGTCAGGCAATGACGGCGATGAAGTCGATTAAAACAGTTTAAAATTAGGAGCTAATCCCGCTTTGAGTTTATGCTGAGCGTCGTCGAAGTGCTATATCTTTTGCTCTTCGTTCCTCATCACAAAAGGATGCCGCTGCAATCGGGGCTAGGGGATTTGTCATAAAAATAAAGTTTGTTCCTAAATTCAAATTTTGTCATTCCATATAAAACCTAATGAGATAGTTTAAAACTGTTGAAATTCCTACGGAATGACAAATTATATGCAAAACCTTTTCTAAGCGAAGCGGCTTTGTGAACTTAAAACAGTTAGTTAATAAAAAAAATCTTTGTGCACTTTGTGTTCAAAATTGATTCAAAAAATAAAAATGTCAATCCCAATCATCCACATTTCAAACCTGAATTTCCAGTATGACAAACCCGTACTGAACCATTTCGACTGGGAAATATCTTCCGGTGAATGCTGGATGCTGGGCGGATTGAGTGGAAGCGGGAAAACAACTTTAGCCAAAATCATTTCGGGAGAAATCAAAAACTTTGAAGGAAAAGTTGAGGTCAATTTTAGTGAAAAATCAAACTTGCAGAAGAAAGTTCTGTACGTTTCCAACTGGTTTCAATTCCGTAATCTGGAAGGCGACCGCAATTTTTATTATCAACAGCGATATAATCAATTGGCTAAAAATGATACCCTAACCGTTTTTGCAGAGCTGAATCATTTTGGAAAAGAAGAAAATCTGGATTTTGGAATTTTGGAATCCTATTTAGAGCCGTTTGGATTTGAAAATTTTAAAAATCAGCAATTGATAGAATTGTCAAGCGGCGAACATAAAAAATTACAATTACTGAAAGCACTTTGGCTAAAACCTCAGGTTCTGATTATCGACCAACCTTACACAGGTTTGGATGTCAAATCGAGAGACTTTTTGAATGAGGCTTTTTATAATCTGAATCAGGAAAATGTCACATTGATTTTGATAAATAACGATGACGAATATCCTGAAAGTGTTCAGTATTTTGTAGAAATAGAAAACGGAAAATTAGTTCATAGAAATTCTCCAAAAGACTTTTCCAAAGGCGAAGAAAGAGTTCCAAAATCGCTACCTTTTTTCTTGCAAAATAATCAGGTAAACGAACAGGAAAGTCTCATCAGATTAGAAAATATCAATATTTCTTACGGCGAAAAACAGGTCCTGAAAAATATTGATTGGGAAGTCAATTCCGGAGAACAATGGCTGTTGCAAGGTCATAATGGTTCTGGAAAATCAACATTATTAAGTTTGTTGAATGGCGACCATCCACAAGCTTACACCAATGAAATTCATCTTTTCGGACAAAAACGGGGAAGTGGTGAAAGTATCTGGGACATCAAAGAAAAAATCGGGATGATTTCACCAGAGTTACATTGGTATTTTGATATGAATTCAAATGTAGGCCAAACCATCGCTTCAGGTTTTTTTGATTCGATGAGTTTGTATCAGAAACTGAGTTTTGACCAGCAACAACAGTTGGAACAGATACTTTATTTTTTCGATTTGAAAGATGATAAAAATAAGAAATTAAATACACTTCCACTTGGAAAACAACGTTTGGCTTTACTCGCAAGAACATTAATCAAAAAACCAAAACTTCTGATTCTGGATGAACCCTGCCAAGGAATGGACAATGAACAGACGCAATATTTCAATCAGGTAATTGATGATTTGGCAGGCCAGGGACAATCGTTAATTTACGTTGGGCATTTTGAATCTCAATTACCAAAAAAACTCAGTCATAAACTCGTTTTGGAAAACGGAACGACAAAAATTAAAGAAATGATTTAACCACAAAAGTCACAAAAGTTTTTTTAAGCTTTAAAAAGATACGTTTATAGTTCACAAAAAAGAATGTCAAAAATAATGAATGTTTTGTGAGCTTCTTATTTTCAATTGTTTATACTTAAGAGAAATAATATCTTTTGTGACTTTTGTGATTTAAAAAAATCAAAAAAATAAATGAAGATGAACGAAACGCTTATATTTCCAACATTGGAAGCGGTGAAAGAAGCCCGGAAAAGTATAGAAAATGTTGTGAATTACACGCCTTTACAATACAATGCGAGATTATCAGAAAAATTTGCAGCAAATATTTTCCTGAAAAGAGAAGATTTGCAACCAGTGAGGTCATACAAACTGCGAGGCGCCTACAATAAAATCAAAACTCTTTTTAACGAAGGCAAAGTTTCTCAAGGAATAGTCTGTGCCAGCGCAGGAAATCACGCTCAGGGAGTGGCTTTATCGTGTAAACAACTCCAAATCAAAGGAACGATTTTTATGCCCGTGACTACTCCAAAACAAAAGCTGGAACAGGTTGAAATGTTCGGCGGAAACTTCGCTGAAATTAAATTAGTCGGAGATACTTTCGATGCTTCAAAAAATGCAGCTTTGGAATTTGCGAAAACTTCGGGAGCAGCTTTTATTCATCCTTTTGATGATGTTCAGATTATCGAAGGACAGGCAACTTTGGCATTGGAAATATTAGAACAACAAAAAGAAAATATTGATTTTGTTTTCATTCCGATTGGTGGTGGCGGTTTAGCTTCCGGAATTTCTACCGTTTTTAAAGAGTTATCAAAAGAAACTCAGTTAATCGGCGTTGAACCAAAAGGTGCGCCTTCTATGAGAACTTCTATCGATAATAATCTGAATACAGAACTTTCAGAAATCGATGGTTTTGTTGACGGTGCAGCTGTGAAAAGAGTAGGAGATTTGACTTTTGAGATATGCAGAAATACGCTTGCAGACTGTATTCCTGTAGATGAAGGGAAGATTTGTGATACGATTCTTCAGTTATATAATAAAGATGCAATTGTCTTGGAACCAGCTGGAGCTTTGTCGATTTCGGCTTTGGAACAATATCGAAATCAGATTAAAGGCAAAAATGTGGTCTGCATTGTGAGTGGAAGCAACAACGACATTACCAGAATGGAGGAAATCAAAGAACGGGCTTTGCTTTACAATGGTTTGAAACATTATTTTATGGTGAAATTCCCACAGCGTCCGGGTTCTTTGAAAGATTTTGTTCTGAATGTTCTCGGCGAAAATGACGACATCACCCATTTTGAATATACCAAGAAAAACTCAAGAGAAACCGCTTTGGCAATTGTAGGAATCGAACTTTCCAATATCTCTGATTTCAATGGTTTGAAACAGAGAATGCAAAATCTCGGTTATTTTGAATCTTATCTTAATGATAATCCTGATATGTTGAATATGCTTGTTTAAAACGTTTTTAAAAATACCTAAGCTCATATTCTTTTTTAATGTTAATTGTGTCCAAACTTAAAAGTGAACAATTTGTTTAGAATTTAAAGCCAGTAAGGCTATAAAGTATTTGTTACAGTATGAATTTTTTAGCATTTGATCAAAAAATTTCTCGGTAAGGATTTACTTACCGAGAAATGGTATAAGAATTTGGAATACGATAATAGCTTTTATTTTTGTACTTCCAAGATGCTTAGTTCATGGCTATAAATTTAAACTTGAATAATTGACAGGATGTACCATAATAATCCCAAAGTTGTAAGTTTGAATTGCCATCCATAGTACAATTAGGAATGTCCCAGCCACGTGTGGCATCTACCTTTGATAGGATTTTATAATAGCCATTCGAAACAGCAACTACCTGCCATGCCTGTGCATCATTCCCATAGTTCTGCCAAAGCCGGATTGACGTTCCTAGTGTATTGCTGTTACTGGTCAGATCAATACATCGATTTGTTGCACTGGCTTTAGACACAAAACGCCAGTATCCATTGCCTGCGTCGATGGCAACCCAACGTTGTGCCGAAGCACCATTTCTTGTCCATGGTCTTAGTACTGCACCATTGGCGTCTTCCCCGGATTTTAGATCAAGTACTTTGTTGGCATCAGTTTGAAACTCAATCTCGTAAATACCATTATTGACCAGGCTACTAGTTGTGTTACAATTTGAAGAGGGATAGTTGGAGGATGCATATTGCTGAAACCACTGTTTGGCCGGGGCGGCACAAGCCTCCCAATCATTGTTGAAAGCAGTTCCAGCATTAGGGTCACCCTTATGGAGCAGATCATCAGGGGAAAGAAGATTCCAGCTTACATTGCCTGATTGATCTACAATATATTTTAGATTTGCACCAAATCCGTTTCCACCTGCTGTTCCGGTTGTTCCAGTACCAAAGGTGCCATATCCTTGTGGTGCCCAGTCGGTCTCGGTAATAACAATTGGAGCAATGTCTGCGACCGGTTTAACATTAATATTCCATGCATTTTGAAAGGATTGATAATTATTGACACCGCCCCAGTAACCCGGGTAAATGTGAACAGCATAGCCAATATTACCTCCTGTGATCTGATTATTAACATAGCCTTGATAATGCGATTGCCATCCCGTACCCGGTATCCAGCAAACATTATTAGCTCCGTTATTACGAATAATATTGACCAACGGTTGGAAGAAGTTTTTAAGTGCTGCAAAATGCTCGTTTCCCGTTGATCCCCATGTGCCGTTTGTTCCCAGGATTTCAACTGGTTCATTGGCTAATTCGAACATTACATTATCAGCATTCTTTAAGCCTGGGTGCTGCGATAAATAGGTCCATACGGTTTTAAGATAACTATGATAAGCGTCGTTTACAGCAATACGACTTGGACATACGCCTGGTGGACGTAGGATGACATACATTCCCAGACTGCGGGCATGGTTAATCAGTGGAATTATCACCTGATCTGTGTAAGTCACCAAGCGGTTATAATTGAATCTTGAGATATCGTTTTCAGGGATAGCCGGTCCAGGATCATTGGTCCAATACGGATCAATGTGAAGGCGAATATAATTGAGATACCAGCCATCGGCAGTGTTGCTGAGTTTATCCATAACAGCTTTGTTATAGTTTAGAGCTCCCTGAACATTGTAATTGTCCCAGGTACAGTAGCCGGAATTGGCACCATATTGACATCCATTAAACCAAGGGCTCGGCGTTATGGCGACTCCATGTAAAATTACGTTGTTGTCACAAGGGTCTTTGAGGTATCTGCCTCCGACATGCAGAGTTGGTGTTGCTGCGAATGCTCTCGCACTGATACTTGGATTGGTATCAGTTTCTTCAGGTAAAATTTTTTCTTCCATACGTAAGCAGCTGGAAAGAGTAGTTAACAGGATTACTAGAAGTAACCAAATTTTTTGTGTTCTCATATTTTTATTATTAAGGTGATTAGTAATGTTTTCTTTAGGCATGAGTTTCTCCGCTCTCTATCTTTTTGAACTAGATAATGAGTATTTATATAAATAATAAAGTATAATTCTTAAGATTCTCTAGGAAAAAACTGTAGTGTATAAGATTGAATGTCTTTCTGCCAGATTGCAAGCATGCTTAAAAAATGGATATAAATAAGCTCCATGTAAATTTGAGTTTTCATTTATTATTAGTTTTATATAAAAATAATAAAATTATTGAATATAAATCAATGTTTTTTTATAAATTAACAAAATAAAATCAATATCATAAATGAAATGATTAATAAATGGCTATAATGTTATCTATAATAGAGAAAAACAATGGATCTTATCATAAATTTTCATCAGGAGACTTATAAAATAGAAGAAAATGATTATTTGCTTTGATTTAAACCTTTTATATTGGCTCAAAAAATTATATAAAACCTGATTTTTATTGAAAATTCAAAATCAGTAACTGACTTTTAATCAATAGATTTATTGCAGATATGGATGAATTGACGTTTATAAATCGGACCCTCCTATGTGTTTACTCCTGTCATTTTTTCACCATTTCGGAAACTATATCACAAGGTTTTCTAACGACTACTAATTTTCTGAAACTTTTGAAAACCTTTTTCAATTGAATCTTTAAGGGAATCGCTTTTTTGTTTTAAACGCCCCATAATTAATTTGATGGAAAGTAAATTTTCTAATTTTAAAACAGTTATGAACAGAGTAGGAGATGTTCCTTTGGGAAGAATGTCTGAACCTGACGAAATTGCGAACCTTGTTACATATCTTGTTTCTTCTGAATCAAGATATATCACAAAGCAGATTATTTGATTGATAGCGGTCTAAGTATTGTTGTGTAAATTTTGGGATTTTCAAAATATGAAATCTTCAGGAGTTATTGATAAAATGAGGACTTTACTAAAAACAACGCCAATACAGAAAGTATTGGCGTTGTAAAATAATGAAAAATAATATCCCTTTTATTTTTGAATTTTATTTCTTGCAAGACAATCAAATAATCATTCTAATAATAGAGCTTTATTCTTAGTTTTTAGGTTTCAAATCTTCAAACTTTTCATCCGCAGGCAAAATATGCTGTACTTTTTCAACTACCAATTCTTTCGGAACAGAGAATTCCGTTGTTTGTCTGATGTCTAAAGAAGAAGCTCCGACAGATACTTTATAATTTCCGGCTTCTGCAACCCATGCCGATTTTGCGATTTCGAATGATGCTAAATCTTTCGGATTAAGAGTCAAAGTAATCGTTTGAGATTCTCCAGGTTTCAGATCTTTGGTTTTAGCATACGCTTTCAGCTCAGATTTTGGTTTGTCGATATTTTTTCCCGGAGCTGAAAGGTATAATTCAACCACTTCTTTTCCGGAAACTTTTCCTGTATTTTTTACATCAATAGTTACTTCCAGCTTATTATTAAAAGTCTTTGAACTCGTTTTAATATTTGAATATGCAAAATCCGTATAAGATTTTCCATAACCAAATTCATACGAAGGTTTTATGCCAAACGTATTAAAATAACGATACCCCACATAAACTCCTTCCTTATAGGTCACCTCTTTCGGATTATCTGCAGGAATTCCCGGGAAATTCTTTGACGAAGCGTGATCTGCGTAATTCACAGGGAAAGTCATCGTCAGTTTTCCGGAAGGATTTACCTTTCCGGAAATCACATCTGCAACGGAATGTCCGCCTTCCTGCCCCGGTTGCCAAGCCAAAAGAATGGCATCGACTTTATCTTTCCACGAAGCGGTTTCGATAACACCACCGATGTTTAGAATCACCACCACTTTCTTTCCTTTGGCGTGGAAAGCTTTGGAAATTTTATCCAGCATTTCAATTTCTTCATTCGCTAAATTAAAATCATTATCAACAACTCTGTCACCGCCTTCTCCTGAGTTTCTTCCCAACGTCACGAAAGCGATTTCCGAAGTTTCCGCTTTTCTAGCATAAAATGCGTCATCCAGTTTTATTTCGGGAAGTCTTTCAGGTAATGCTAAAATTCCTCTTGCTTTTCTTCTTTCTTTTTCGGCTGCAACTTCTTTTTCAGCGTGTGGTGTATATAAATCGACCAATTCTTTGTCTAATTTATAACCTGCTGCATTCAATCCTTCCAATAGAGAAACGGTGTGCTTGTTGTTTACACTTCCGCTTCCTGTTCCGCCTGTAATCCAAGCATAAGAAGTTACACCAAATAATGAAATTTCTTTTTGTTTGTTGGCAAAAGGTAAAGCGTTCTGTTCATTTTTAAGCAAAACCATTCCTTCCGTTGCCGCGCTTCTTGTTACTTCTGCGTGTTCTGTAAGGTTAGGTTTATCGCTGTATTTGTATTGTGCGAAAGTTGGCGTTTTGAACACATATTCCAGAATTCTTTTGACATTGAGATTTGCCACTTCCTGAGATAATTTCCCAGAATCCAAAGCTGCCAACAACACTTTTTTCTGAGCTGGAATTCCCGGCATCAAAAGGTCGTTTCCTGCATTCATCTGTTTTACGACATCGGAAATTCCTCCGCTTCTGATGGATTCAAATCCAGGGAAACCACCGAACCAATCGGTCATTACAATTCCTTTGAAACCCCATTCATTTCTCAGAACCTGAGTTAATAAATCTTTTGAATCTGACGTATAAACGCCGTTCACTTTATTGTAAGAAGACATTACCGTCCACGGTTGGGATTCTTTAACTGCGATTTCAAAGTTTCTCAGATATAATTCTCTCATTGCTCTTTCAGAAACGTGCGCATTGATGGTCAAACGATTGGTTTCTTCGTTATTTGCAGCAAAATGTTTGATGGAAGTTCCCACACCTTGAGACTGGATTCCGTTCACAATGGCAGCGGCTGTTTTTCCTGAAATTAGAGGATCTTCGGAATAATATTCGAAGTTTCTACCATTCAACGGGTTTCTTTGAATATTCAGAGCAGGTGCTAAAAGTACATCCACGCCGTATTCTTTCACTTCATTTCCCATTGCTTTTCCCACCTGTTCCAAAAGCGTTTTATTCCAAGTTGAAGCCAAAGCTGTTCCCACGGGAAAAGCCGTTGCATAATAGGTTTTCGAATCATTCGGTCTTGTTGGCGCAATTCTCAACCCTGCAGGTCCGTCTGCAACCACTGTCGCAGGAATTCCGAATCGGTCAAAATTCGCTGTTCCACCCGCTGCTCCGGGAACCAAACCTTGCTTTGAATCTCCGACAGGTCCTGTCAGAACTTCAATTCCGGGCATTCCTGTTCCGATCAGAAGGTTTACTTTTTCTTCGTTGGTCATTTGTTTGATGATGGCATCAATTCTTTTGTCCACCGAAAGTCTTGTATCTTCCCAGACATCCAATTTTCCGTTTTTGTTAAGGTCTTTGAATGTTTTTCCGGCAACGGTAACCGTCGGATTATTTTGAGCCTTTGCAAAAGGCGAAGCTGCTAATAAAGCCAGAAACAATCCTGCAAACTTTGCTTTTTTCGAAAGCATCAGCAAAGTAGTTTCGTTCTTGTTCATAATACGTTTTACTTTTTGTTATTATTGAGAATTTCTGAAATTACGGCAGATAACTGTGCAGGCACAACTACTGCCGTACAAAGAAACTATATAATTGATTTTTTTCAGTTTGATAATGTGTTACAAAAATTTATGAAATCGTAACCAATCCAAATACACATCCGACCATTTATCAACAGGAAGGTTCTGTTTTCCCATTCCGAAACCGTGACCGCCTTTTTCATAAATGTGAAGCTCAACAGGCTGCTTTGCATCGTGCCATTTGGTGTATAGTAAAATAGATTTCGGAGCCAGTTTTAATTGGTCATCGTCTGCTGCACAAATGAACAAAGGCAACTTTTGCTCAGGAACCTGATAACCTAAAACCGCGTCACTAGGACCGCCGTAGATGGAAGCTGCAAAATTCGGAATGGTAGAAGCATCTTCGCTGTGAAGTACACTTTCCAGAATCACACTTGCACCCGCTGAAAAGCCGATAACACCCAATTTTTCCGGATTTACATTGAGTTGAGCTGCATTTTTTCTGATGTAAGAAATGGCAGTTTTAATATCATTTCCTGCCATCACTTTGATCGGTGCTGTTTTGGCATCAAAAGCAGGTCTGTCTTTGATGTTTTCCATCATTTCGCGCGCCGGATCGCCGGTTTTGGTTTCGAGCAAACGGTATTTTAAAACGACTGCCGTAATTCCTTTTTCCTGAAGAATTTTGGCTAAATCTCTTCCTTCTTTATTAATGGAAAGACTCTGAAATCCGCCACCGGGAGCGATTACGATTACTGTTCCGTTGGCTTTAGCCTTTGGCGCTTCGTAGATTTCTATTGCCGGAGCGGCAACATTGTAAACCAAATGGGTTTTGAATAAATCTGAATCCATTTCTTTTTCAGAATAAGTCCAGTTTTCTGATCCCGGAGCTTTTCCTTTGTATAATGGAATTGATTTTTGGGCATTGATGCTATTTAAACCAAAAAGGAATAAGCTTGCTATGATTAATTTTTTCATTGATTTTAATTTTAGATTTAACCACAAAAGGCATAAAAGCTTTTAATACTTTAATTATTTTAAGTAATATTAAACTCCATAAAAAGAGCACTTAAGTTTCGAAAATCTTTAATTTTCATTTTTGTGAACTTTTATAAATATTATTTTTTGCTTAAAAATTTTTGTGACTTTTGTGGTTTTAAAAATTTATGATTATTTGAATAATTGCGGCACAAACTCGTTCAGGTACGTTCTCCAATTGCTCCAAGTGTGGCCGCCTTCAGATTCTACGTATTGATATTTGAAATTCATTTTGTCGAGTTTCTGACGGTATTCTGCTACATTTTTGTAGAGAAAATCAGTCTTTCCGATAGCAATCCAGTACAATTTGTACGAGTTATTTTGCTGGGTTTTCAGTTTTTGATCTAAATTCTGATAAATCGGACTTTTCTTTTCATCTGGCGGAAGAATTGCAGGAGAAAAAAGTCCTACATAATCGAATGTTTTAGGCTGATTGGCAGAGATGTATAGCGAATGAAAACCACCCATCGAAAGTCCTGCAATTGCACGGTCTTTGGCATCAGCTTTTACACGATAATTCGACTCTGTGAAATCCATAATTTCTTTGAAATACATTTCCATATCGCCACTGAAAATATCCGGCGTTCTCATATCGATTTTATAAAAACCTTTGGAAGATTCGCCCGGTGCTGCAGAATTGCTTGTATGACCGTTTGGCATTACAACAATCATCGGTTTTGCTTTTCCCTGGGCAATTAAATTATCTAAAATCTGAGAAGCTCTACCTAAAGTCATCCACGCTTCTTCGTCGCCACCCATTCCGTGAAGCAAATACAAAACCGGGAATTTTTCTTTAGAATTTTCATAACCCGGTGGTGTGTAAACTGTTAATCTTCGGTCTTCTTTCAGTCCGTTTGATTTGTACCATCTTTTGGAAACCGTTCCGTGCGGGACGTTCCGAACTTTGTAATTCTCGGATTGTTTTCCATCAATTAAGATCATGCTCATCACCGATGAAACATCACGAACCTGATAAGAATTGTTCGGGTCGTTGGCTTTTACACCGTCAACAATGAAAGAGTAGGTATAAATATCGGGATTGAAATCATTTTTTGTGAACGACCAAACACCGTCTTTGTCTTTCTGCAAATCCACAAAACCTGCTTCCATTCCTTTTGACGGAAACCAGTTTCCCTGTAATTTTACACTGTTTGCATTGGGCGCGAGCAAACGGAAGGTCGCATTCTGACCGTTGATTTCCGGAGAAATTAAATTTTTCTTCCCGCTGAAATCAAGGTTTTCCTGAGCAAACATTAATGAACTTAGCATTAATGAATAGATTGTGTATCTGATTTTCATATTAAATTGTTTGTTTAACCACAAAAGGCACAAAAGTTTTTTAACACTTTAGTTAATTTAAGCTTAATGCCAATTTTTTTAAGAACACATAAGTTTTGAAAATCTTTGATTTCCATTTTGTGGACTTTCAGGATTATTTTTTAAACTTGAAACTTTTGTGGTTTAAAAAATTAAACAGTTTTTAATTCAAAAATAAAATTCTGAGCCCGTAAGAACAGACTCAGAATCATCAATTATTTTTTATACTTCTCTGTTCTGGCATCTTTAATCACTCCAGACCAGTTCATTCCGTATCCGAAATCGTAGTTATGACCCTCGGAATCTTTATGCGTTTCCATATCATAAGGAACATCTTCTTTCTGTTTTTCAACGGTTGACATATTTGCAGGCATCTGAAGCGGAAGCAATCCTGAAGGTTCGTATTTTCCGGTTACGATATCAACAACCGCTTGATTGGATACATTAAAGTTCATCAGAATCGCATCAGCATGCTTTTCAAATTCGTTGAAAACCATTGGTTTTGAAGCGGTAACAGAAACAATCACAGGTTTTCCGTTCATTGCTTTATAGGTATTTTCAATCATTAGCAAATCTGTGAAATTGGTTGCTGTAGAAGTCTTGTTTTTGAATGTTCTGTCGTGTACATTAGGAGCAACAACTGGGTCGCCCGCAGCAATACTTTTTTCACGGGCTTCTGTCGCTGTGTAAGTCTGATATTGAAGAGAAATCGGGACATAACCGTTTCCGCCTTCTTTGGCATCGATATCGCTGTAACCGCCTTCTTCACTGTGCGGACTTTTTACAAAAACCAAAGCGAAATCTGCTTTTGCAGGATCTTCGGTTACATTATAATGTTTTTTGATTTTTTCGATATCCACAGGATAATCCAAAGACGGCGCAGTATAAACTCCCCACCAGCTGAACGTTGCAGGAGAATATCTCTTCGGAATGTAAACCGTTTTTCTTTCTTTGATAGGAAGGATATTCGCTTTGTTTTTCAACAATACGATAGACTTTACCTGAGCTTCGTAACCTGCTTTCATAAATTCAGGATTGCCAACGATTTTCTTGGTTTCTTCAACGTTAACGTATGGATTTTCAAACAATCCTGTTCTGAAGAAATTTCTCAGCAAACGAACGGCTGATTGTTCAAATTTGGCACGATACGCTTTTTCACCGTGTTCTTTTACACCCATTTGGTAGGCTTCCAAAACAGGGCCTTTATCGTTATTTCCTCCGAACTGGTCAACTCCTGCTTCAAGAACTTTGTAATGGCGTTCCGCGATCGATAATTTTTCAGCTCCCCAAGGTTTTCCGGCAAATCCGCCGGGAGATTTTGGTTCATCTGCAGTAATTAACCAATCGGTGCAAACTACGCCGTCATACTTGTATTTTCCACGAAGTAAATCAGTAATTAGATATTTGCTATACCCATTTCCAACATTCTCGCCATTTTTTGTATCCTGATTGAAACTGATGGTATAATAAGGCATTACTGCGGCAGCTTCTTTCGTTCCTCCATTGAGTTTGAAAGCCCCTTCCGTAAAAGGTTTTACGTGGTTTTGGAAATTATTTCCCGGATAAACTGCAAATTTCCCCATTGCCCAGTGACCGTCGCGGCCACCTTCTTCAGGTCCGCCTCCCGGCCAGTGCTTTACCATGGCGTTCACACTTTTGTTTCCCCAACCGTTTTTGTTTCCGATGGTGGTCTGAAAACCGTCAATGTAGCCTCTAGCCATATCTGCTGTCAGTTCCGGACTTTCTGAAAAAACGTAAGCTATTCTGTACCAACGAGGTTCTGTTCCCAAATCGATTTGAGGTGATAAAGCTGTAGAAATTCCCAATGCTCTGTATTCCTGAGCTGCAATGTTTCCGAATTTTTTAACTAATTCGGGATCGAAGGTTGCGCCCATTGCCAAACCATCCGGCCAAAGCGAGATCTGTCCACCCGCTCCTTCATTAAATTCGGCTGTTACTGTTGCAGAATGTCTCGGATCTGTACTGTTGTTGGCGGGAATTCCCAATCCTAAACCTTCGATATAAGCCTGAATATTGTTGCTCCATTGCGCTGCGATTTCGGGAGATTCTACCGTAGTTACTAAAACATGGCGAAGATTGTCTTCTTTTAAGAATTTCTTCTGCTGATCTGTTAAATCATAAGCTTTTGCACCGCTTTCTTTGTAAAATTTACCATTGTATTTTCCTGCTCTGAAACCGTCTGCAGGTGCCGGAACAGATTGGTGACCGCTATACAGCATCAAGCCTGCAATCTGCTCGATGGTCATTTTTGAAGCCAGATCTTTCGCTCTTTCGTCAACCGGAAGTCTCCAGTCTTCGTATTTATCAAGTTTTCCGTTTTTGTTTAGATCTTTGAATTTATTTCCGCCAATAGTCAGAATTTTCACCCCTGAATCTGCGGAATATCCTAAAACAGGACCTTTTGAATTCGTTACTGTCTGAATATTTTGAGCAAAGGCTGTTACTCCTAAAAATAACGCAGCAACATTTAAAACCGTTCTTTTCATTGTTTTACATTTTAGAAATTAAAGCTTACTGAGAATTGACCCGTTAATGGCATAATATACGTCCCTGTCAATAGTTTTCCGTAGTATGGACTTGCGTCTGTAATCAATTCGGCACCGTTGATGGTTCCGCTGGCTCCTCTTTGGTTCAGGAAGTTGATAACGGTCGCGCCAACATTGATATTTTTATTCACTGTATAACTCACGCCACCGAAAGTTTCCCATCTCGGAGCGAAATAAAGAGCGTTCGTTAAATTGGCATATTGTTTTGAAAAATATCTGAAACTTGCCCAGAATCTCCATTTGTCAATAGAATAGCTCGGATCGATTTCCATCAACACTTTAGCAACACCCAATACATTGTTGTTATTGTAATCATAGTCTTTTCCGAAAGCATTGAAATTAAATTTCTTATAAACAGGATTTTGGAACGTAATCAGATAATGCAAATTGAATCCTTTGAATGGTTTTAAAACAAAATCCGTTGTCCATCCCAAAGTTTGGATATCGTAATAAACCGTCGTAGTCTGCGCTTCAGAGCTATTAGCAGGATTGACCAGGTTGTATCTGTTGAGATTGTTGTTTTTCTTAAGATAAGTGGCCTGAGAAATCAACTGAATCCAGTTGGTGTTCCAGAAAACTCCGATTGCTCCCAATGGACTTTTAATTTTAGTAGTATTAGGTTCAAAAGCCTGGGAATAACTTTCTAATCTTCTGTTTTCTTCAGTGTAAAGGAAGTTGGCTAAAACTCCGAAGTTTTTAGTAATGTTGTACGTTGCATTCAAACTCCCTGCAATCTGGAAGAAATTTTGACTGATATGATTAAACTGACTTGGGTCTGTAAAGCTAAAACCAACTGTTCTTGGAGTCAGGGAGTATTCTCCGTCAATGATGTGATTTCTCAAATGTAATCCATAGCTTAAGTTAAAGTTGTCAGTCACTTTCCATTCATCTGTACCGTACACTGAGAGTTTGTTTTCTGTTCCGCTATGATACTCTCCACCAGCGTTATAGTTGTAGAATCCGTCAGCATCTGTATTCGGACCAATCAATCTCTGAGGCTGAGATTCAACAGTCTGGAAGAAAAAAGATCGGTTGGATGTGAATTTATCTACATGATAGTACTGTTCCAATACTCCAAATGTCACATTATGATTGGCGAGCTGTTTATTCAAAGAGAACCGACCGGCAATATTAGTAACGGGTGTCTCCGGCGTATACATTCCTAAAATAGTTCCTACTGGTCCAGTATAAGGCTGCCCGTTTGAAGCCAAAGTATATCCTGATGAAGCATTCGCATTAAAAATGCTTAAAGGAATCATATTGGCCATTTTCACTTTTGAAAAATGAGCTCTTGTAGAGAATTTGAAATTCCATCCGTTGTTTAGAAGGTAATTACCAAAAATATCAATGTTGTGCGATGTTGATCTGTTATCCTTACCACTCATGGATGCCCAATAAGATTCTCCCGTAAGAATATCTTTAATTTTCATTTGCCCGTCTCTTACTACGTAAGAATCTCTACCGATTTTAAAATTGTCGAGTTCGGTTACTTTTCCTTCGGCTCCGTATTGAAAAACGGCATAATTGGTTATGCTGTAAGAATCTGCATACTTGTATAATATTGAGATTTTACCTTTATCATTATTAAAATATTTGGTGACACCTGCTCTGAAAATCTTAGTTTCATCAGCATTTCTTGCAAAACCTAGTTTGTACGTACTTGGGTCAAAGTTAGCAAAAGCTCCCACTGTATAGGTCCAGCCGTTTTTGGAAATCGGTCCGGAAGCGTTGACATCTCCTTGCAGCCACCCAAAAGTACTTGTTGTAAGTTTTCCTTTCAGTTTAAAATCTTTGGTTCCTGTTTGAGCATAAGAGTTTACTGCAAAACCAAGATCTCCCATGGTATTGGCTAGTTGATCCATTTTCAGGAGTCCGGTTTTTTCCAAACCTACACTTTGTCTCCATGTTTTGTTTGGAAGTTCAGGCCAGAAAAAATAAACTACAGGAAGGTCATTCTCAAGGATTGTTATTCCTCCAACGGTTGATGGCAGACCAATATTCACGTCTCTTGGACTTGTATTGTTGGCTGCATTTAACATTACATTTCTGTTATTATCTTCTTTGGTGGTGACAGTTTTTACACCTTCTCCACCTTTTGTAGCGGTATTCACGGCATTTTTTACTGCCAGGCTATCAATCTGTTGTCCGAATGCCCCACTGAAGGAAAGCAGCAGTCCCAATGCGGAAATTTTCAGTTTTGGATTTTTCATAATTATCAATCAATCTATTATTAAAGTTTAATTTTTACAAGGAGATATAGAATTGCAGATATAGCATCTTAATAATTGATTTTTAGCATTATAAATAGCGGTTTCTATAAGAATTATATCTGGTATGGGTTTTGATATTTTCATATAAATATTGGTTGCTTCAATAGGAAGCAACCAATATTACATTCTTTTTTTGATACAGCCAAATGAATGTTAGGAAAATTTAATATTTGTTTATTTTATTGACTATTAGATTGTTAAATAACGGTCTTGTTGCGGATAGTATCAAAAAGCTTTAGAAATATTAAAAAATCGTAAACTGAATATTACCCAAAAATAGAATCTGGAGGCGCAAATTTTGGTTCTTCCTAAATATGAGCTTAAATTTGTTCAGTCAAACAATAGAAAATAAACATGAATCCCCATAAGCAGATCTTAGAGAAATCAGTTGAGTCCTATGAGCTATATTTACCACATATTTCTATCGATACAGTTATCTTCGGCTTTAGCGAAAATGAGCTTAAGGTACTTGCCATCAAGATGAAGTTTAATCAGCAGTGGTTTCTTCCAGGCGGTTATCTCAAAAAGAAGGAAAATATTGATGCTGCTGCGGTGAGAATTCTGTCTCAGCGTGCAGGGGTTTCCAATATATTTCTGGAGGAGTTTGCAGTATTCGGAAAGTATGGACGAAGCGAAGATTTTTTTGCGGATTATGAAGACAGTCTGTGGCACAAGCAGAGATTTGTTTCCATTGGGTATTATGCATTGGTGAATTATCATAATGTTTCTCCTGAAGCAGATGAAATGAGTGAGGAGTTTGACTGGTTGGATGTCAATAATCTTCAAAAATATGAGATTACAATGGATCATAAGGAAATTATCCAAAAAGCTCTTTTGACTCTTAGAGAAAGAATTACTTATAAGCCTATCGGATATAATTTGCTGCCGGAAAAATTTACGATGACAGAGCTTCAAAAGCTGTATGAAACAATATTGGGCAGAGAGCTTAACCGTGGTAATTTCTATAGAAAAATCAAAAATATGGGAATTCTGTTAAAATTAAATGAGCTGCGAACGGGGGGAGCTCATAAAGCACAGGAATTATATTCTTTTGATAAGGAAAATTACGAAAGGGCATTGCAGGATGGTGTAAATAGTTGGTAATTAAATGTTTATAAGGTAAATGAACAAGCGTTGAGATTTTTACCAATCAGCTTTATGGATTATTTGCTGATTGGTTTAATATTGATTACAGTAATTTTTATATAAACTAACCGAGACGTATTTAATTATATCATCAATTTTTCCTTTCTTTAATTAGGCTTTATGAAAAAAATCAAAGCCCTAAATGCCAAATGGACCGCTTATTCTGTCTAAAAAAAATAATGTTGAATTTTAGAATCCTGATAATAAAGATTAATTTTCAGTAAGGGCTTCCTCCTGAATTAAGCTTTTATGTTTATTTCCCCAATCACTTAATTGTTTCCAGATAGGGATCAATTCATTTGCAATTTCTGTCAACTCATAATCTACTCTCGGTGGGACTTCTGCATGTACAGTTCTTTTTACCAGACCTGCTTTTTCCAATTCGCGAAGTTGCAGGGTCAGCATTCTTTCTGTAATTCCTGTGATTCGGTTTCTGATTTCACTAAACCGTAGTTTTCCGTGTTCAAGTTTACATAAAATCAATAATTTCCATCTTCCTCCGATCTTACAAATGGCGTAGCTAAGATCACATTCTATAATATACTGTTCATTGATGCTATTCGTCGAATTTTCCTTTCTCTTTCCCATTACTTACAAATTTGTTCGTACCATACAATTAGCTGTGTACTGTGCAAATGTATGGCTTCTATTTAATTTTGCCTAAAATTTTGAATGGAATATGAAAAGACTTCTGGGCATACTGATGATAACGGGATTGGCTTCCTGCAGAATAATAAACAATAATAACAAAATGAATACAATTAATTTGACCCCTGAAATAAATAAAATAGTTGAAAACTTACAAAAGATTCATGTGTTTGATGGTCAAAATACATTAGATATGAGCCGGAAAGGATATGAAACGATGGCTGTTCAGCTTAGTGGAAAAAAAGAAATGATCAGAATGATTGAGGAATTTAATATTCATCAAGATACCCACAAAATTCCCGTGAGAATTTATAGACCTAATGGAATTGAAAATGAAAAATCAGCAGCTGTTATTTATCTTCACGGTGGCTGGTTTGTTTCTGGGAGTTTTGAAACTCATGATGCGATTGTTCGCCAATTGGCCAATGCTACAGGTGCTGCAATAGTCTTTGTTGATTATCGTTTGGCTCCTGAATATCCTTTTCCTGCTGGTTATGATGATGCTCGATCAGCTACTCAATGGATTCTTGATAATGCAGATCATTTACATTTAGATAAAAATAAAATCGGAATTATTGGGGACAGTGCAGGAGGAGCTCTAGCGGCAAGTGTATCCACGCAGCTTGGAGACCAATTAAAATTTCAGATACTGATTTATCCTGCAGCTGACAACGGGTTGAATACAAACTCGTGGAAAGATTATGAAAATGGTCCTATCATCAATAAAGAAGAAGGAATAAGAGCCTGGAATTGGTATCTGACCACTTCAGAGGACCGTCAAAACCCTCTGGCAATTCCTTTATTGATAAAAGATTTTAAAAACACACCACCAACGCTTGTTTTATTATCTGAACATGATCCTTTACGCGATGAAGGCCAGCAATTGGCAGAACATATGAAAGCTTCCGGAATTCAGGTCAAAACCGTTGTGTATAAAGAGATGGTTCATGGATTTTTGCATATGGGAGCCGTTTTAAAAGAAACCGGAGAAGCTGTTCAGGAAATTGCAACATTTACAAAAGAATCCCTAAAATAATTTTTAGAATTTTGATATGAAGAAATATGCATACATCGGTTTTTTAGGATTTCTTGCTATTATAACCACTGAATTCGGAGTCATTGGAATTTTACCTCAAATCGCCGAATATTATAAAATAAGTATTGATAAAGCAGGCTATTTACTAAGTGCTTTTGCTTTAATTATTGCTCTTACAGGGCCTTTTATGACCTTACTGACTTCTGGTTTTGACCGTAAGAAGATCATGCTGACTTCCATTGCTATATTTCTGCTCACAGGTTTGGTTTCCTCGTTTTCACCTCCATTTTGGGTTTTGATGTTGGTGAGGGTTTTACCCGCATTTTTACAGCCTGTTTATATCGCGACAGCTTTGTCCGTTGCCATTTCAAATGCTGACGATGAAAATAAAAATGAACTAATGAGTATCGTTTTCAGCGGAGTAACAGTTGCAATGGTAACAACAGTTCCCTTTGCTACATGGGTTTCAAGCTTGTGGTCATGGGAATATTCATTTATCATTCAGACAGCTGTAAGTTTCATTGCCTTAGTTGTGATTTATTTTATGCTTCCTTCAATGCCAGTAAAAAAGAAAAAATCATATGGTACCCAGTTGAAAATCCTCACTCAACCTTCATTTATTTTAAGTACGGCAACTAATTTTTTTATGATTACTGCCTGGTTTTCCACTTACAGTTATTTTGCAGATTATCTCAATAAAGCGAAAGAAATGAGTGAAACAATGGTAAGCTATATGCTCTTTGTTTTCGGGATTATCGGTGTTGTATCAACTTGGATTGCAGGAAAAATGCTTAATAAGAATATAACCAAAACAACAGCTTTTTTCCTTTCAGGAACTTTAGTGATCCCTGTTTTGTTGTACTTTTCAAATGGCAATTTATTATCAACTATTTTGGTCATCGGAATTTGGGGATTTATGTACTCACCAAGTTTTCTGAACGCATCAACCTACATGATTTCATCAGTTCCTGACTCTTTGGAATTTGCCAACAGCCTGGCTACTTCATTCGGGAATCTGGGAGTTACATTAGGAACCACTCTTGGTGGATGGATGATTATAAACAAAGGGGTAGAGTACAATCCATGGATTGGTTTTGTATTTGGTTCTTTGGCTTTTCTTATGATGGTGTTAAGGAGTTTTTATGAGAAAAAAGAACGGGCGATCGTTTGTCGTTAATAAGCACTGACATGAATACATCTGATTCTTATTAGTAAGTTTATAAATATAGCAATAGGAGATCAACTGAAAGTCTTCATCTCCATAAAGTAAAACTTAAAATTTCAATAAAAACCTTTAAAAATTTCAGTTTAAAAAGCATATTGAAATCACTAAAGGCAAAATTCATAGCCACTAAACTAATCCTTCTGTTTAATAGCAGTTAATACAGAAAAAATTTTCCTTTTCCATTGTGAAGGGGAAAATTTTTCTTAATAGATTTTTTTTCCAATTACATATTGAAATTCTGTTATTGGCAATTTTATAATGGCTTACATACAAAAATGGTAAAAAAAAACGTCAAAATTTAACGGTTTTTCTGTTTAAAAGTGTTTTTTTTACACTTGTTTGTATTTTTTTTTACATTTTTTTTTCGTAGTTCTTATCATAATATTTATTCGAAAAAATAGAATGATTTATCGTCGTTATTTTTATCATAAATACTTGTTAATTGATCTATTACAATACTCATAAGTGTAAATATAATGATAACCTTATCATATTTTATATGTGAATGTTTTCATAAAAAATCGATATGTAAACTGTTGATATTTAGGTGTTACTGTGGAAAATATTTTTTTTATTCAATTGAATTTTTATATTTGTCATGTTACATAAATGTTAACACGTCAGATGAACTCAAACTTTATTCATACATATGTATCGGTGGACTGCGTTGTTTTCGGATTTGATCACGAAAATCGACTGAATATTTTATTGGTTGAACGTCATCTTGATGAGAAAAGACAAATTAAACTTCCTGGAAGTCTTATTTTTAGTGATGAAGATGTGGATGATGCTGCACAAAGGGTTTTACATGAGCTTACTGGAATAAAGAAAATGATCCAGAAGCAATTCAAATGTTTTGCAGATCCTATGAGAGCAAATAATGAAAATGATATCAAATGGATGGGAATGGAATATAAGCATCATATTGACAGAATCATTACAGTAGCCTATCTTTCTCTTTGTAAAATAGACCATAAAATCAACAGTACAAAATACAGTACGGTAGATTGGTTTCCAATCGATGAAGTTCCTTCTTTACCATTTGATCACAATAAAATTATTAACGAATCTTTAGTGGAGGTAAGAAAATGGATAGAGCTGGACTTTTCTATTATTTTTGAGTTACTTCCCAAGAAGTTTACCATCAGGCAATTATATCAGCTATACAGCGCTTTGAGCGAAAAGTATATAGATATTAAAAATTTCCATAAAAAAATATCTTCTTTCAGTTACATTGTTCCATTGGATGAAATTGAAACCAATGTATCCCATCGTGCAGCAAGGTTTTATAAGTTTGATGCGAAGATTTACAAAAAAAACAATACTAAACTAATAAAATAATCTACTTCTTTACATTATGTATTTACTAGGCTATGATATCGGCAGCTCGTCTGTGAAGGTTTGTCTTATTGAGGCATCCAGCGGAAAAGTGATTGCGTCAGAATTTTCTCCTAAAAAAGAAATGAAAATCACTGCTGTTCATCCCGGTTGGGCAGAACAGAACCCCGTCGATTGGTGGACAAATCTAAAGCTTGCCCATGAAGCTGTAATGCACGAATCGGGGATACATGCCGAAGATATTAAAGGAATCGGGATTACCTGGCAAATGCATGGTTTAATTTTAGTAGATAAAGATCAAAACTTATTAAGACCTTCAATTATCTGGTGCGACAGCCGTGCCGTTCCTTATGGTGAAAAAGCCTTCAAAGAAATTGGAGAAGAAAAATGCCTGTCTCATTTATTGAATTCACCGGGGAATTTTACGGCTTCAAAATTAGCTTGGGTAAAAGATAACGAGCCTGAAATTTTTGAAAAAATTGATAAAATAATGCTTCCGGGAGATTATATTGCCATGAGACTTTCTGGAGAAATCGGAATGACGATTGAAGGGTTGTCAGAAGGGATTTTCTGGGATTTTAAAAATAATTGTATTTCGGAAGATGTTGTTAATTATTATGGAATTCCGAAAAGCTTTTTCCCTGAAATTGTCCCGACTTTCGGTATCCAGGCAACAGTTTCTGCAGCGGCAGCTCAGGAATTAGGTTTAAAAGAAGGAACCCCGATTTCTTACAGGGCTGGAGATCAGCCCAATAATGCACTGTCATTAAATGTTTTTAACCCTGGAGAAATTGCATCAACAGCAGGAACTTCAGGAGTAGTGTATGGTGTTTTGGATCAATTGGACTATGATAAATTATCAAGAGTAAATACTTTTGCACACGTAAATCATACGGAAGAGCTTACCAGACTGGGAGTTTTGCTTTGCATCAACGGAACAGGAATTTTAAATTCATGGCTGAAGCACAATTTTGCAACTTCATTATCTTCATACGGAGATATGAACGATTTAGCATCTCTTTCACCAGTAGGAGCCAAAGGTTTAAGCATTATTCCTTTTGGGAATGGAGCAGAAAGAGTACTTGAAAATAAAGAGACAAATTGTTCAATTCACGGAATTAATTTCAATATACATAGCAAAGGGGACATTTTACGTGCTGCACAAGAAGGTATTGTTTTCTCTTACGAATACGGAATGAATATCATGAGAAATATCGGAATGGATATTCAGGTCATTCGTGCAGGGAATGCCAATATGTTTTTAAGTTCAATTTTCAGAAAATCACTAGCCGGAGTGAGTAATGCTGTTATTGAACTATATGATACGGACGGAGCGGTAGGAGCTGCAAGGGCTGCAGGAATGGGTATCGGTTTTTATGCCGACTCCAAAGAAGCTTTTGCTTCTCTTGAAAGAATTGCTGTTATAGAACCACAATTAGAAAAACGAGAACAATACTTAGAAGCTTATTCAAGGTGGAGACAACATCTTAACGAAATAGTATAATCCCGAAACAAAGGAATTTCCATTGTACTTATTGATCTTTTGAGATCAGTGAGCAGGGTAATTTTACGCCAATTTTAAAATTAAATTAAAAATTAAATCAAATATATATGAACACTTTAACAGGTACAAAAGAGTTTTTTACAGGTATTGACAAAATTAAGTTTGAAGGAAAAGAAAGCAGAAATCCAATGGCTTTCAGATATTATGATGAGGAAAGAATAGTTATGGGAAAACCTATGAAAGACTGGACGCGTTTTGCGATGGCTTGGTGGCATACATTATGCGCCAACGGAAGTGATCCTTTCGGAGGACCTACGATTCACCATCCTTGGGATATCGGAAATGATGCTGTTACCAGAGCTATGCACAAAATGGATGCAGGTTTTGAATTTATGTCTAAAATGGGTTTCAATTACTATTGTTTCCATGATATCGATTTGGTAGATCCTGCTAACAACTGGAAAGAGTATGAAAAAAATCTTCAGGCGGTTGTAGACTATGCAAAACAAAAGCAGCAGGAAACAGGAATTAAGCTTTTATGGGGAACTGCAAACGTTTTCACTCACGAAAGATACATGAACGGAGCTTCTACCAACCCGAATTTTGATGTAGTGGCTTGTGCAGGTACTCAGGTTAAAAACTCTATCGATGCAACAATTGCTCTTGGTGGTGAAAACTATGTATTCTGGGGTGGTAGAGAAGGTTATATGAGCCTTTTAAACACAGATATGAAGCGTGAAAAAGATCATTTGGCACGTTTCCTTTCCATGTCGAGAGACTATGCTCGTCAGCAAGGTTTCAAAGGAACTTTCCTTATTGAACCAAAACCTATGGAACCTACCAAACACCAGTACGACTACGATTCGGAAACGGTGATCGGTTTCCTGAGACATTACGGATTAGATAAAGATTTTAAATTAAATATAGAAGTTAACCACGCGACACTTGCAGGTCATACTTTCGAACATGAACTTCAGGTAGCAGTAGACGCAGGGCTTTTAGGAAGCATCGACGCAAACAGGGGAGACTACCAGAATGGATGGGATACAGATCAGTTTCCGGTAGACTATTATGATATGGTTCAGGCTTGGTTGGTACTTTTACCAGCTGGAGGTTTAGGAAATGGAGGAGTTAATTTTGATGCTAAAATCAGAAGAAACTCTGTCGATCCTGAAGATTTGTTTATTTCTCACATTTCGGGAATGGATGTTTTTGCAAAAGGACTTTTAGCAGCAGCAGATATTCTTGAAAATTCAGATTATAAAAAATTAAGAACAGACCGTTACGCATCTTTCGACAATGGAAACGGAAAAGCTTTTGAAGAAGGAACGCTTACTTTAGAAGATCTTCAGAGAATAGCTCATGAAATCGGGGAACCACAGCCAAAAAGCGGAAAACAGGAATTGTTTGAAGCGATTGTGAACATGTATATCTAAATAAAAGTAAAAAGGCTGCTAAACACTAAGGATTTATAAAATCATAATTATTACCAGCCTTTTTATTTCAACCCTAATATTTAAAAAATAATAATTATGAACCGATTTTATTTTACTAAAACCAATAAGGCAGCTCTCTTTTTTGCTATGGCCTTATTACCTGCCGGCATGGCCTATGCTCAGGTTAAAAAAGATACGGTGGCTAAGGAGAAAAAGATAGAGGAAGTAGTTGTCATTGGTTATGGTACACAAAGAAAAGAAGCTGTAACGGGGTCTGTTGTAACTGTAAAAGGTGAGACCCTTAGAGAAGTTCCTACTGCAAATATAACTCAAGCTTTACAAAGTAGAAGTGCTGGGGTAGAAATTAATCAAACGTCCAGCAAGCCCGGGGCTACCATGAAAATAAGAATTAGAGGAACGAGATCATTGTCAGACTCGGCAAATGATCCGCTTATCGTATTGGATGGAATTCCTTTTGTAGGATCTTTGGGAGATATAAGTTCTAATGATATCAAGAGTGTAGATATCCTGAAAGATGCTTCTGCAACCGCTATTTATGGTTCCAGAGGAGCAAACGGGGTTATTTTGGTTACAACAAACAGAGGATCAAAAGGACAAAAACCTAGATTTACTTATAACTCTTTCACGGGGAGTCAAACCCTGTTTTCGAGGTATCCTATGATGAATGCTGCTCAATTGACTAAACTGAGACATGATGCCAATGATCTCATCAAAAATGGAGACAGTGAAAAAGACGGAGTTGATACCGATTGGCAAAAGCTCTATTATAAGCCGGCAATGATAACGAATCATGATTTTGGCGTTTCCGGAGGTACAGACGGAGGTAATTATAATGTAGGTTTGTCATACTTGAAGCAAGATGCTATAGTTCCTTTGCAAAGTTATGAACGTTTTGGTTTTCGACTAGGTTTGGATCAGCAGGTCGGAAAAATTTTTAAATTTGGTTTTACTACAAATTCAAATTATGTAAAATCTGAAGGTAATGGTATTGCTTCAGCTCCTACTTTGGGATATTCGCCTTTGGCCAGTCCTTATGATGAATTTGGTAATCCGAGAAGAACATTAACGATGTCATCAAATATGGATCAGGCGTGGGTTTATACAAGAAAAAGTCTGGATGCTCTGGGAGATAAATATGTAGATGAAACGAAAGCTTTCTCATCTTATAATAATATGTATGGTGAAGTTAAATTACCAGTAGATGGATTGAAATACCGTATAAATGTAGGATTGGATTTCAGAACTTCAAATAGTGGAAATTATACAGGGGTAGGTGTATTTAATACAAATCCTGCTGCTATTTCTTCTGCAGGTAAGGGTAATAACCAAACCTATCACTGGACTATAGAAAACTTATTGACTTATGATAAGACTTTTGGAAAACATAAGATAAATGCTGTTGCTTTATATTCTTCTGAACAAAATACTTATACAAGTAGTTATATGAGTGCTAAAAATGTACCTGCAGATTTTTTTCAATATTATAATCTAGGTCAATCTCCGCAAGCTGATATTACTGTGAGGCCCGAAGATCAATATTATGCCAGAACAGGATTGGTTTCCTATATGGGACGAGCAATGTACACATATGACAATAAGTATATGATTACAGCTACTCTTAGAAGGGACGGTGCTTCTGTGCTTGCAGAAGGACACAAATGGAATACTTATCCGGCAATCTCCGTGGGTTGGAATATTACTAATGAAAACTTTATGAAAACTTTCCAATTCGTTAATCTTTTAAAATTAAGATATGGTTGGGGAGAAACGTCAAATCAAGCTATCGCCCCCTATACGACTTTAGGAAGCTTAACTGTTAATCCATATAACTTTGGAGGAGCTTATTCTACAGGTGTTTCTATTAACACTGCACCAAACCCTTACTTAGGATGGGAATATTCCAAAACCCACAATGCAGGATTAGATTTTGGGTTTCTTAACAATAGAATCAACGGTACAGTAGAATATTACAGAACACATACCTACGGAATACTTCAAAATAAGAGTTTACCCTCAACTGCAGGGATTCCCGGCGGAGTGTTACAAAATGTAGGAAATATTGAAAATAAAGGATGGGAAGCTTCTCTTAATGCAATTATTATTGATAAACCTAATGGTTTCAGCTGGGATGCCGGAGTTAACTGGTATGCTAATAGAAACAAAATTTTATCACTTGCATCCGGTGCGGATAGAGATGAAAATAATTTATGGTTCGTTGGCCATAATGTAAATTCACTATATGATTATCAGTATGTAGGTTTATGGCAACAAGGAGATCCTTATTTGAGTATTCTTGAGCCTCAGGTTGGAGCTGCTCCGGGTATGATTAAAGTTCTATATACTGGGGGATATAATGCAGATGGAACTCCTGTGAGAGCTATAGGTCCAGCAGATAGACAAATTATAGATACCAATCCAGATTGGCAGGGAGGTTTCAATATGCGTTTTGCTTATAAAGGCTTTGAACTAAGTACGGTAGGTGCATTCCAAAAAGGAGGTGTTCTGATCAGTTCTATTTATGGTTCTGCGGGGTACTTGAATAGATTAACTGGTAGAGGAAATAACGTAGATGTAGATTACTATACAGATGACAATACGGATGCAAGATTTCCAAAACCTGGCGGATTGCTAAACGGTGATAACCCAAAGTATCTGTCAACTTTAGCTCTTTTTGATGGGTCATACGTGAAATTAAGAACCATCACATTAGGATATAACTTAAGTAAGGATTTTCTTAAAGATCTTAACATTAATAGCTTAAGAGTTTATTTTACAATTACGAATCCATGGATAATTTATTCTCCATACCACAAAATGTCTGGAATGGATCCCGAACCGAATTCTACAGGTGATCAAAATCAGGCTGTAAGCGGATACAAAAATCGTCAGTTGATTATAGGAACTAATAATCCTGCGACAAGAAACTTTATAATGGGAATTAATTTATCTTTCTAAATCACACATCATCATGATAAAAATTAACAAAAAAATTGTATTGGGAGTTGTAGTGGCTTCACTAGTATTGTCTAGCTGTAATGAGATTCTAGACGAACAACCCAGATCAGGATATACGGTTGATTATTTCAATTCTGCAGATGGCGTAACATCTGGCGTAACCGCATTGTACAGAAGCTTACGTCTTCTTTATGGGAATGGTTATTATATGAGTGCAACACAGAACGGAACAGATGAGGCAACTTGGGCTCAGAGTGCAGACGGGAATTTTAAAGATCTGGATATGACAGGAGGGACTGGAGCAATCAACTCTAATACTTTTCCTACAAGTATGGTTTGGGGATCTGTTTTCCCTTATATTAATACAGCCAATGGTATTATAGAAAGAGGACCTAAATTCAATATTCCGGAATCTCTTGTATCTGAAGCTCGTTTTTTTAGATCTTTTTATTATTTTCAACTAGTACAGACGTACGGTGGTGTACCTTTAGATTTAGGTTCTGGAGAATTGGCTCTGAACATTTCACCTACAACTTTGTCTAAAAGAAATACCGTTCCTGAGGTATATTCAAGAGGTATTTTTCCTGATTTATTAAAAGCAATAGACAATCTTCCTGCAACTCCTAGAGTAACGGGTGGGGTTACAAAAAATGTGGCAAGGCTGTTTTTAGCTAAAGCGTATCTTACTTACGGTTGGTGGTTGCAAAATCCGAATAATATTCCGACATATCCTGATGCTGCACGAACGGATCTTGATGGCCATAATGCACAATGGTATTTTCAACAAGCATATGATTTATCTCTACAAGGTATTAATAATCCAGGATCTTATGCCCTTCAGCCTACTTACTATGATGTAAATGAGGGCTCTAAAGATCGTAATTCAGAGCAGATGCTTTACGCAGATCATACAGCATCCAGTATTTTTTATAACGAGGGTGATCCTGTAGGATACGGTTCTGGGTGGGCTCCGGATAACTTCGCTGCCTGGATGCAAACATGGAATTATACAAATATAAAAAGTAGTAAATCTGCTACTTCATGGGTTTCAGCAAGTCCTATTACAAGAGAAGCGGCACAATCGCTGGGAAGGCCTTGGGTACGTATGGCACCACCTATAGGAGTTATTAAAAATACCTTTGCCGATAAAACTAATGATTCCCGTTATGACGGTACTTTTGTAACGACTTACAGAGGAAACTGGCAGAAAACAGGAACAGGCTTGGAATCTGTTACAACACTCTATAATGCTAATAGTCTTCCTGTACCGGTAGGAGGGGCGATATTAAGCTTCTTGGATGATGATTCTCAATTACCAAATATTGCTTACCCGACTGATGGCGGCCAAAATGGTGTAGGTGCTGGTGTTTTGCCTGGACGAGCGGATTGGGTAATTTCACCTAACGGAATTAGCAGAATTGTATATCCGGGACTTTGGAAAATTGGAACGTATCAGACAAATGATGTCACTGGTTTAGGTTATCCAAATGCAGCTTTAACAAGACCATTCCCTGTAGCTAAATTCTCTGAATTTTATTTCATTGCAGCGGAAGCAGCTGTAAAAGGAGCTTCGGGTGCTATGAGTGCAAGAGATTTGATCAATGTAATTCGTGCAAGAGCAGGAAAATGGAGATTTAGTAATAAAAATAATGCTTCATATATTGCCGACAACAGCGCAGCTATGACTGCAGCAACACCAGCTACGATTACTATAGATTATATTTTAGCAGAGAGATCAAGAGAATATTATGGAGAATTTTACAGATGGTTTGATTTGGTAAGAACTCAAAAATGGACAGAATATGCTGCAAGTTATCAGATAGGAGGAACAGCTTATGGAAATCATACACCACAGAATTTTACAAGAAACATTCAGCCATATCATTACTTGAGACCGATTCCTCAGGGACAGTTAGATGCAATGACCGAAATGTCTGCAGCGGATAAGGCAAAATACCAGAATCCTGGTTATTAAAAATTAGTTAGTTTCACATTCATATATAGTTTACAGGGCAGATCCTAAAATATCTGCCTTGTTTTTTAATTAAAAATTTAAATGGTATGGAAAAAACATGGCGTTGGTTTGGGAAGAACGATAAAATTAAATTACAAACACTTCGACAAATCGGTGTGGAAGGAATTGTTTCTGCATTGCACGATATTCCTAACGGAGAAATCTGGAATTTGGAGGTTATTAACGATTACAAAAATTATATAGAAAGTCACGGTATTCGCTGGTCTGTTGTGGAGAGTCTTCCGGTAAGCGAAGCGATCAAATACGGAGGTGAAGACCGTGATTTTTTGATAGAAAATTATATTAAAAGTCTCGAAAACTTAGGAAGAGCAGGGGTAACTACGGTTTGTTACAATTTTATGCCGGTTTTAGATTGGGCAAGAACAGATCTTTTCCATGAATGGGAAGACGGTTCATCGTCATTGTATTTTGATAAAGCAAGATTTGCTTATTTTGAAATTCATATTCTGAAAAGAGAAGGAGCAGAAAACGATTATAATCAGGAAATTTTGCAAAAAGTTGAAGAATTAAAAAATACGCTCACAGAAAAGGATAACAATGATCTGATAGATTCAGTCATTGTAAAAACACAGGGATTCGTTAATGGAAATATTAAAGAGGGCGATTTAAATCCCGTAGAAAAGTTTAATAATTTATTGGCTTTATATGATGGAATTGATAAAAATCAACTTCGGGAAAACCTAAAATATTTCCTTGAAAAAATAATGCCTGTCTGCGAAGAATGGAATATCCAGATGTGTGTTCATCCAGATGATCCACCTTTTGCTTTATTAGGTTTACCAAGAATTGTAACCAATGAAGAAGACATCGATTGGTTTCTGAACGCAGTCGATAATCCTCACAACGGATTGACATTCTGCGCAGGTTCTTTGAGTGCCAATCTTCAGAATGACGTTCCGAAATTAGCTCAGAAATTTGCCAACAGAACAAAGTTTGTTCATTTGAGAAGCACCAATGTTTTTGAAAACGGAGATTTCATTGAAGCCCATCATTTAGGTGGAAGAGGAAAATTAATCGACGTAATCCGAGTTTTCGAAAAAGAAAATCCAGATTTACCAATGAGAATCGACCACGGAAGATTGTTGTTGGAAGATATTGATAAAGGCTACAATCCTGGTTATTCTTTTTTAGGAAGGATGTTGGCTTTGGGACAGATTGAAGGAGTAATGGCAACAGTACGATCAGAAGTACAATAAATAATAAAAAGTAAAATGAAAGAATTATTCAGCATTAAAGATAAAGTAGCTGTCATTACAGGCGCTTCCGGCGTTTTGGGAGGAAGCCTTGCGAAAAGTTTTATCGAAGCGGGGGCAAAAGTGGTGGCTTTAGGAAGAAACCAGGAAACGCTGGACAACCGAGTGGAAGAACTGACTGATTTAGGAGGTGATGCCTTTGCTGTTGAAGCTAATGTCATGAACCTCGAAAGCCTTGAAAAAGCATCAAAAAAAATTATAGAAAAGTATGGTAAAATAGACGTTTTGCTCAACATCGCCGGCGGAAATATCCCAAGTGCAACTTTGTCTCCAGAACAATCATTTTTCGACATGAACATCAATGGATGGAATGAAGTAACCAATCTTAATATCAATGGAACCGTGTATCCAAGCTATGTTTTTGGAAAAGTAATGGTACAGCAAAAAAGCGGAAGTATTGTCAATATTTCTTCGATGGCAGCTTATTCTGCAATTACAAGAGTGGCAGGATATTCGGCAGCAAAATCGGCAATTACCAATTTTACACAATGGCTGGCTTCCGATTTGGCTTTAAAATTCGGAGATAAAATCCGTGTTAATGCTGTGGCACCTGGATTTTTCATTGGTGATCAAAACCGTGCTATTTTACTGAATCCTGATGGATCTTTAACGGATAGAAGCAAAAAAGTGATTGCGAAAACACCAATGCAGAGGTTTGGAGAAGTGGAAGAATTAAACGGAACTGTACAGTTTCTCTGTTCGGATGCCGCAAGTTTCATTACAGGAGCTTTAATACCTGTTGATGGCGGTTTCAGTGCTTTCAGCGGGGTATAATTGTAGTTATTTTCTTCATATAGTTAAGACCTTAATTTATTATTTTAGATTAGGGGCTTTTTCTAAATTTTTCTAATAAATCGCTAAAGTAGTATGCATAAGTTTGTTTTAGCGAAGCAGTTCTAATTAAAACTAATAATAAATCTAAAAAAATATAATAATGAAACAGAGACTAATGCAATCGATTTTTTCAGCACATAAAACCGGCATTATTGCAGCTGCAGCTCTACTTTATGTAAGTAATATTTCTGCCCAGACTTTTTCAGATTTTAATTACCGTGGAAACGATAAAATATACAGTGATAACCCTCTAAAACCGGACGAATTTTATTCCCCAATTCTTCAGGGTTGCTATCCCGACCCGAGCATTACCAAAAAAGGAGATGATTATTACTTAGTAAACTCTTCTTTCTCAATGTTTCCGGGCGTTCCGATTTTTACTTCCAAAGATTTGGTGAATTGGAAGCAGGTTGGTCACGTTCTCGACAGACCTTCACAACTTAAAGTGGAAAAAGGCGGAGTTTCTCACGGAATTTACGCACCAGACATCAAATACAACAAATTCAACGATACATTTTATATGATTACCACGCAGATTGCGGGCGGAGTCGGAAATATGGTCGTGAAAACCAAAGACCCGGCAAAAGGCTGGAGCGAAGTCCAAAAATTAAATTTCGACGGAATCGACCCTGCGATTTTCTTTGATGATGACGGAAAAGCATATATCGTTCACAACGACGCACCGCCACAAGGAACAGAGCAATATCAAGGTCACCGCGTCATCAAAATGTGGGATTACGATTTGGAAAAAGACCAAGTTGTCGCAGGTTCCGACAAAATTATTGTGAATGGCGGAGTCGACCTTTCTCAAAAACCAATCTGGATTGAAGGTCCGCATTTATACAAATTCAAAGGAAAATACTACCTGATGTGCGCCGAAGGTGGAACAGGAGGCAACCACAGCGAAGTTATTTTTATGTCAGATTCTCCGAAAGGGCCATTCGTTCCCGCAAAAAATAATCCGATTCTGACGCAAAGATATTTTCCAAAAGACAGAAAGGAAAAAGTAGATTGGGCAGGTCACGCAGATTTGGTTGAAGGTCCGAACGGACAGTGGTACGGCGTATTTTTAGCGATTCGTCCTAACGAAAAAGGACGTGTAAATCACGGTAGAGAAACCTTCATTCTTCCTGTTGACTGGAGCGGAACATATCCTGTGTTCCAGAATGGCTTGGTTCCAATGAAACCAAAATTAAAAATGCCGGAAGGTGTGAAAAATCAAACCGGACAAAATGGATTTTTCCCGAACGGAAACTTTACTTATAATGATAAATTAACAGATAAAAATCTCGATTTCCGTTGGATTGCAATGCGTGGTCCTCGTGAAAACTTTATTACGGCTACAAAAGCGGGTGTCAAAGTGAATCCTATGGAAACGAATATCAAAGCTTTGGCTCCGATTTCATCTTTGTTCCACAGATTACAGCACGAAGATTTTGAGACATCTGTAACCCTAGATTACAAACCTAAATCTGAAAAAGAATTAGCCGGAATCACGCTCTACCAAAGCGAAACGTTCAATTATGTTTTCGGAGTTACAAAGAAAGACAAAGACTTCTACATCGTTTTAGAAAGAACTGAAAAAGGAAGTTCAAAACTCATTGCCAGCGAAAAAATTACATTAGGTAAGATGATTAAATTCCAGGCTGTTGGAGAGAAAGATAACATCAGTTTTAATTATTCTGTAGACGGTAAAAACTTTAAAAATCTAGGTGGACCGGTTTCCGGAGACATTCTCTCAACGGATGTTGCAGGCGGTTTCACAGGAAGTTTAATCGGTCTTTATAGCACGTCTTCAAACGATATTGTACCGAATTAAAATTATCAATAGAAACGGGCTTTAGCCCGTTTAACTAAAAAGCAATGATGAATGGCTTTAGCCTAAACTTATTGTAAATTTTGGCTAAAGCCAATCCAGAAACTAAAGCCCTACGCAATTGATAAATTCTATTGTAACAAACCAAACCAAAATATCAAAACCGTGAAAATTAATAAATCATTTTATATAGTTTCTTTTTTGGGATGTATCGGGCTGAATCACCTTTCAGCCCAGGTAAATCACTCTGAAAAGGCGACAACTCAATTTACCAACCCAATCATTTGGGCTGATGCACCGGATTTATCGGTCACCAGAAACGGCGACGATTTTTATCTGATAAGCACCACAATGCATCTTATGCCAGGCGCTCCGGTGATGCATTCCAGAGATTTGGTACATTGGGAAATGTCGAGTTATGTTTTTGATACATTAAATGATAATTCTAAATATGATTTGATTGACGGAAGCGTTTACGGACGTGGACAATGGGCATCGTCCATCCGTTATCACAAAGGGAAATATTACGTTCTGTTTTCCCCGAATGATGAGCCTTTCAAATCCTATTTTTATGTCACCGACAATCCTGAAAAAGGCAATTGGAAGCTTATCACGAGAACCAGACATTTTCACGATGCATCTTTACTTTTTGATGATGATGACCGGGTTTATGTCTTCACTTCCAACAAAGTTTTTGAGCTAAGCTCAGATTTTAAAACAATTATCGGGAATCAGGATGGAACGGAAGTTTTTCAGAAAGATGCTTCGGAAACCGGACTTTTGGAGGGCAATCAAATCATCAAAAAAGACGGAAAATATTATATGATGATGATTTCCTGGCCGAGAGGTGGAAAACGTCGTCAGGAAGTGTACAGAGCCGATAAAGTTACCGGACCTTATGATAAAAAGGTCATTCTTGAAGACAATTTTCTTGGATTTTCTTACGCCGGTCAGGGTGCTTTGATTGACGACAAAAACGGTAATTGGTATTCATTGATTTTTCAGGATAGAAATGGAGTAGGAAGGGTTCCTATTTTGCTTCCTGTGAAATGGGAAAACGACTGGCCAATTTTGGGTGACAACGGAAAAGTACCTTTGACAGGTGAAGTTCCGCTTTCGCCATTTAAACCGAAAAATCATCTGGTAGAAAGCGACGAATTTTCCGACAAAAAAATGAAAATCCAATGGCAGTGGAATCATAATCCTGTCAATTCTGCCTGGTCATTATCCGGCAGAAAAGGTTTTTTAAGATTGAAAACCAGTAGAATAGTTGATAATCTCTACCTCGCTCCCAATACATTAACGCAAAGAATGGAAGGTCCAAAATCCAGTGGCATAGTTGCTTTGGATGTGAAAGGAATGAAAGACGGTGATGTTGCAGGTTTCAGTGCTTTCAACGGTGATTCCGGGATTTTATCTGTGGTGATGGAAGACGGTAAAAAGTTTGTCGTTTTTTCAACGAATGAAGTCAGTTTAGATAACAAAACTAAGACGGTTACAGGTGTTAAAAAAGAAGAAAAGAAGAGAATTCCTCTGAATTCCGACAAAGTTTATTTTAAAATTGATGCCGATTTCAACCTTGGAAAAGATTTAGCCGATTTTTATTACAGCACCGACCAAAAGAACTGGACCGAAATGGCGAAAGATTACAAAATGATTTTCGATTACCGAAGATTTTTTATGGGTTCCAAGTTTGCAATTTTCAATTATGCAACGAAAAATCTGGGAGGTTTTGTAGATGTTGATTTTTTCAGATATGCAAATTCTTTAACCATAAAATAAATTCTTTAATGAATATTTAATTAAATCTTGCAGGAATAATTTTTTTATCTAAATTAATAAGTGTAAAAAATACAAATAAAAATCATGAACAAATCTATCATATTAGCAGTAAGTTTCGTGTTATCAGGCACGTTTGTTTCGGCACAAACTCTTGATAAACAGGCGCCACAAGGTTTTGATATTGAAAACCGAACCATTTCTCACGGAAAAATTGATACGATTCAGTATACTTCAAAAACCGTCGGAACTACAAGGAAAGCTTTGGTTTACACACCGCCGGGATTCAAAAAAGGGGAAAAATATCCTGTTCTTTATCTTCTTCACGGCATCGGCGGAGACGAAAAAGAATGGTTCAACCAAGGGAAGCCTAATGTTATTCTGGATAATCTCTACGCACAGGGAAAACTGCAGCCGATGATTGTCGTTTTGCCAAACGGTCGTGCAATGAAAGATGACAGAGCAACAGGAAATATCATGGCTCCGGATAAAGTGGAAGCGTTCGCAACCTTTGAAAAAGATTTGTTGAACGACCTGATTCCATTCGTAGAAAAAAAATATCCTGTCAAGAAAGACCGTGAAAACAGAGCTTTAGCCGGTTTGTCGATGGGAGGCGGACAAACGCAGAATTTTGCTTACGGAAACATCGATAAATTTGCATGGTTGGGCGCATTTTCTTCAGCACCCAACACGAAAGAACCGAGCCTGCTTTTACCCAATCCGCAAGATGCATTGAAGCTGAAGCTGATTTTTATTTCCTGCGGTGATGCCGACGGACTGATGCCTTTCAGCAAGAGAACCAGTGATTATCTGAGGAAAAATAAAATCCCGCATATTTTCTACATTGAACCAGGTGGTCATGATTTCAAAGTCTGGAAAAATGATTTGTACATCTTTTCGCAATTGTTATTTAAACCAGTTGATAATACTAAATTTGATGGATTTACTGTTTTGGGAACGCCTGCTGCAACCAATATCAGGAATGCGCAGTATCCTCAAATTCTTCCCGATGGAAGGGTGATGTTCAAAGTGAAAGCACCGGAAGCACAAAAAGTTCAGATAGATTTAGGAAAAAAATATGACCTGAAAAAAGATGCTGAAGGTTTCTGGACTGGAACGACTGATCCTCAAAGCGGAAGTTTCCATTATTACTCGTTACTGATTGACGGTGTTGCATTTGCAGACCCGTCCAGCGAAACGTTCTACGGAATGGGAAGATACGCCAGTGGAATCGATATTCCTTTTGATGGCGATGATTTTTATGCTTTAAAAGATGTTCCGCACGGTGATATTCGTATTAAAAATTTCTATTCTAAAATCACTAATTCTTGGCGAAGAGTTTTCATTTACACGCCGCCAGGCTACGACCAAAACTCTTCTGAATCTTACCCAGCCTTGTATATTTTACACGGCGGAGGCGAAGATGAAAGCGGCTGGGCAAATCAGGGGAAAACCAATCTGATTTTGGATAATCTGGTTGCGGAAGGTAAAGCCAAAAAAATGGTCATTATTATGCCGGATGCCAACATAGGACAAGGCGGAATCCGAAATTTTGGCGAACGTAATCTCCAGATGTTCGAAAGAGAGCTGAAAGAATCCATTATACCATTTGCTGAAAGCAATTACAGAATTAAAAAAGGCAAAGAAAATCGTGCATTGGCCGGACTTTCAATGGGCGGTATCTATACATTGTATACAGGAATTCAGAATTCGGATATGTTTTCCAGTCTGGGTGTTTTCAGTTCAGGATATATGTTGCCGATGCTTCAGGATGTTGCCGATAAACAGTACAAATTTTTAAATGAAAATAAATCTGCCTTTTCATCCAACGTTAAAAATTTCTGGATTTCAATGGGTGGAAAAGACGATATCGCATACGAAAACGGCCAGAAAATGTTGAAAGAACTGAATAAAATCGGAATTAAATATTCTTACAGAGATTATCCTGGCGGTCACAGTTGGCCGGTTTGGAGAGACAGTCTGCATCAGTTTGCGCAGGAAATTTTTAAAAATTAAGATTTAATCCAAAACAGACTGTTAATGTTTTAATCCAAAATCCTATACAATGAATTTCAACAGAATAAAAATCAAAGCACTTATTATCACGGTCGTTATTGTATCGGGAGATATCACGGCGCAATCTTATCAGAAGACAGATTCAGGATTGAAATTTTCAGCTGATAATATGACTATTGAAGTGAAATTGTATGGAGAAAATACAGTTAGGATTATTAAATATCCGCTTGGAAAATCATTTGAAAAAAACAGTCTGTCGGTTATCAAAAAAGAACAGAAAACTAAATTTTCAGTTTCAGAAAACAATCATCTTATTTCATTAAAAACAAATGATTTAAATATTTTAATTGATGCTAAAAATGGCACGATTACTTACAAATCATCCTCAGGAAAAGAATTGTTGAAGGAAGTTGGAAGCGATTTCCAACCTTTCAATGATGCCGGAAATCAAACCTATTCTGTGTCTCAATCATTTCAACTGGAAAAAGACGAACCCATCTACGGTTTAGGAATTTTACAAAACGGAAAAATGTCTCAACGGAATATGGATGTAAAAATGATACAGAATAACACCTGGGATTTTGTGCCGTTTTTTCAGTCTGTGAAAGGATATGGCATTTTTTGGGATAACTATTCGCCGACACAATTTACCGATAAACCGGACAAAACATCATTCTCTTCGGAAGTTGGCGAAGGTGTAGATTATTATTTTATCTACGGAAAAAATGCGGATGGCGTAGTTGCCGGAATGCGAAATCTGACGGGAAATGTACCAATGATTCCTTTATGGACTTATGGTTACTGGCAGAGTAAAGAACGCTATAAAAGTCAGGATGAGCTTTTGGATGTCGTTAAAAAATACCGTGATTTAAAAGTTCCTTTAGACGGAATTATTCAGGATTGGCAGTATTGGGGAAATAATTATCAATGGAATGCGATGGATTTCATCAGCCCCGATTTTTCCGATGCAAAAAAAATGATTCAGGATATTCACGATATGAATGCACATCTTTCTGTTTCCATCTGGTCGTCTTTCGGACCGATGACAAATCCGTACCGTGAAATGGATAAAAAAGGAATGCTCTTCAATTTCAAAACCTGGCCGGAATCTGGCCTGGAAGTGTGGCCGCCTGATATGAATTATCCTTCAGGAGTCCGCGTTTACGACGCCTACAATCCCGAAGCCAGAAATATTTACTGGAAATATCTGAACAAAGGCGTTTTCAGTCTGGGCGTAGATACTTGGTGGATGGATTCTACGGAACCGGACCATCTGAGCCAAAAACCGGAAGATTTAGATACCAAAACATATCTTGGTTCATTCCGAAAAGTGAGAAATGCGTATCCGCTGATGACCGTTGGCGGAGTGTATGACCATCAACGTGAAACAACCAGTGATAAAAGAGCTTTTATTTTAACAAGGTCAGCTTTTGCAGGACAGCAAAGATATGCAGCCAACACTTGGTCGGGCGATGTCAACTCTTCCTGGGAATCCTTGCGCAATCAGGTTCCGGCAGGTTTAAATTTCAGCCTGACAGGGAATCCGAATTTCAACTCTGATATCGGCGGTTTCTTTGCCGGTGTTTATAAAAGAAATGGAGGTGCCAACAATCCGATGTTTCAGGAATTGTATGTTCGCTGGTTGCAATACGGAACTTTTACGCCAATGATGCGTTCGCACGGAACCGATGTGCCAAGGGAAATCTATCAGTTTGGAAAAAAAGGAGATGTAGTCTATGATATAATAGAGAAATTCATCAACCTCCGTTACAGTATGTTGCCTTACATTTATTCCGTTTCCTGGGATGTTTCTAAAAATAATTCCAGTTTTTTGAGGGCACTTTCGATGGATTTCTCATCAGACAAAAAAACTTGGGACATTAATAATGAATATCTTTTTGGAAAGTCATTCTTAGTTGCACCGATTCTTAATCCTCAATATACGCCTGAAAAAATCGTAAAAACCGATGAAAATGAAGGCTGGAATAAAACCGATGCCAGCAAAAAAGAAAATTCACTTTCTAATATAGATTTCACCCAAAATAAAACCGTTAAAGTTTACCTTCCGGCAGGTTCAGACTGGTTTGATTTCTGGATGAATGAAAAACACAAAGGCGGTCAGGAAATTGAAAAATCCATTAATCTTCAAAGCATTCCGCTGTATGTGAAAGCGGGAAGTATCATTCCGTTTGGTCCTGATGTACAATATACTACTGAGAAAAAATGGGATAACCTTACCATAAAAATCTATCCTGGAGCAGATTCAGACTTTGTTTTATACGAAGATGAATTTGATAATTACAACTACGAAAAAGGCGATTACACTGAAATTCCTTTTCATTGGAATGAAAAATCAAAAACCTTGACGATTAATGCCAGAAAAGGCTATTACAAAGGCATGATTGATAAACGAAATTTCAATCTGATTCTTCCTAATGGTCAAGAGAAATCGGTGAGTTATTCCGGGAAAAAAGTGACTGTAGATTTCAAATGATAAAACTTATTAATGAAAAACCGTCAGATAAATAATAAGCTATTCATCCTGTTTCTGTTTTTTGCAGCAAGAATTTTTGCCCAGCAAACCTCAGGAATCACGGAAAATATCATTTCAGATGATAAAGGTTTCCCTATTGTTTCAAAAGAGGGAGAAGTTGCCGATTTATTTTATGACCCATCAGAAAATATTGCCGTTATTCGTGCTGCAAAAGATTTACAGACCGACCTTCAGAAAGTAACTGGAAAACTGCCCAATTTGGCAACAACAGAAACTTCCGGAGAATTTGAAATCATCATCGGAACGGCTGGAACCAATAAGCAGATTGACCAACTGATTTCCTCAAAGAAAATCAATGCTAAAGATTTGAAAGGCAAATGGGAAAGTTTCGTTATCACTACAATAGAATCTTCAAATTCAAAAAAACAGCTCATTATCGCAGGAAGTGACAGACGGGGAACAATTTATGGAATTTACGAAGTCTCAAAACAGCTTGGTGTTTCGCCGTGGCATTGGTGGAATGATGTTCCTGTTCAGAAACGTTCTTCAGCGTACGTCATTCCGGGATATTTTGCTTCGGGCGAACCAAAAGTGAAATACCGTGGCATTTTCATCAATGATGAAGAACCCGCTTTCGGAACCTGGGCAAGAACAAAATTCGGAGGAATCAACAGTAAGATGTATTCGAATATGTTTGAACTTCTGTTGCGTCTCAGAGCCAATTATCTTTGGCCTGCGATGTGGGGAAAAGCCTTTAACGAAGACGATCCGCTCAATCCAAAAGTCGCCGATGAATACGGAATTGTAATGGGAACTTCGCACCACGAACCGATGATGCGTGCTCAAAAAGAATGGGGAAATCACCGCAAAGAATACGGGAACGGAGAATGGAATTACCACACCAATAAAGACGCACTCCTGAAATTCTGGGAAGATGGATTCAGTCGTAATAAAAATTATGATAATCTCGTAACAATGGGAATGCGTGGTGACGGCGACGAACCGATGAGCGATTTGGGAAGTGCTGAAGCCAATTTCAAACAGTTGGAGCAGATTATGAATGACCAAAGAAAAGTCATTGAAAAAGTAACAGGAAAACCTGTAAAAAACACCCCTCAGCTTTGGGCTTTGTACAGTGAAGTTTTGGAATATTACGACCAGGGAATGAAAGTTCCGGACGATGTCATTATTTTGCTTTGCGATGATAATTGGGGAAATGTACGACGACTTCCTGAACTGAATTCCAAAAAGCATCCGGGCGGTTACGGAATGTACTATCACGTCGATTTGCACGGTGCGCCTAGAGCCTATCAATGGCTGAATATGACGCAGATTCCGCATATGTGGGAACAGTTGCAGTTAACATACAGTTACGGAGTTGATAAAATCTGGATTTTGAATGTCGGGGATTTAAAACCCAACGAATATCCAATGGATTTCTTCCTGAATATGGCGTGGAATCCCACTTCTTTTACACAGGACAATCTTGAAAATTATTCGGTGAAATTTGCAGAAGAACATTTTGGAAAGACCAATGCGAAAGAAATTGCAGAAATTATTAATCTTTACTGTAAATACAATTCAAGAGTTTCGGCAGAAATGCTGAATGATAAAACCTACAATCTTCAAAGCGGCGAATTTTTGCAGGTAAGAGATGCATATTTAGCTTTGGAAACAAGAGCTTTGAGACAATTTATCAATTTAGACGAGACTTATAAGGACACCTATAAACAGATTGTTTTGCATCCCGTTCGTGCGATGGCGAATCTTTACGATATGTATTATGCCGTTGCAATGAATCATAAACTGGCAGCAGAAAAAGATTTAAAAGCCAATGATTGGGCAGATTATGCCGATGAATGTTTTGCGAGAGATGCAGAATATACTAAAGATTACAACCTGAATATTTCTGGTGGGAAATGGAACCATATGATGGACCAGACGCACATCGGCTACAAATCCTGGGACGAACCGAAAGAGGGAAATATCAAGCCAACCGTTTACAGAATCACGAAAGAAGATGCAAAAACAGGCGGTTATATTTTTGAGGAAAAGAATGGCGTAGTTGCAATGGAAGCCGAGCATTTTTTTGAGACTAAAGCTTTGGCAAATACAAAATGGACGGTCATTCCTGATTTGGGAAGAACGCTTTCTGGGATTGCATTGATGCCTTATACGGAAAAAACTATTGGTTCGGCGATAGCCTATCAATTTAATCTGAAAAATAAACCTTCTGAGGTAAAAGTTCATTTCATTTTTGATTCCACGCTTCCATTTAAAAAAGGTGGACATAGTGTAAAAGCTTATCTCGATAAAAATAACTCAAAAACCATCGGTCTCAATCAGGATTTGACCTGGGCAAATAATTACACCAAAATGTATCCTGCTGCTGCAGCAAGAATCGTGGAAAAAGTTGAAACATTCACTGTTCCGGCAAATCAGAACGGCAATTTTACTTTGACGGTAGAACCTCTTGACCCAGGAATTGTACTGCACAAAATCATCATAGACAACGGCGGTTATGAAGAAACGTATTTGAAAATGGATGAAAGTCCTTATAAAAGATAAATATTTCGAAATATGAAAAATTTTAAAGATATTCTGTTATTATTTTTATTCATTTTTATTTCAAATCTGAATTTTGCTCAGGTTGAAACATCAAAAACTTCAGCCAAAAGAGAATTCCGATATACCAATCCGATTACCAGAGATTCTGCCATTTCTATGCGTGACCATTTCATCATTAAGGTCGATGATTTATGGTATTGTGTGGGAACTTCCAATCCTGTTTGGGAAGGCAAAAATCCGGGAGTCAGGATGTTGGTTTCAAAAGATATGGTGAATTGGAAACAGCATTCTTTTTTAATTGATGCTAAAAAACTTCCCAAAGATTGTCCTTATGACGGTCGTTTCTGGGCTCCCGAAATTCATTTCATCAAAGGAAAATATTATTTGATTGTAAACAGCGGAAAAGTAACCAAAGAAGACCCGAAAGGAATGGCGACACATAGCATTTGGCTGTTTTCAGCCGATAAAGTGACAGGTCCATATAAACTGCTGAACGGTCCGCTCACCCCACAATATAACAACGATGCCACTTTGTTTGAGGATGAGGACGGACAGGTCTATCTCTATTGTAGCGGAAATGGATTATTTCAGGCTAAAATTGATTTAAAAACAGGAAAATTAACCACACCTATTCAAAAATTTCTGGATAAAAAACAATCGGGCTGGCCAGAATGGATGGTTGGCGGAATCGAAGGGCCTTTCGTTACCAAGAAAGAAGGAATGTATTTTATGTTTTTTTCCACGTGGACAAGAGGTTATGAAGTTGGTTTGCTGAAATCAAAATCACCTTTGGGGCCTTGGGAACTTGCTTCGCAGGAACCGATTTTCGGAACCCGCAAAAAAGGTTACAGACAACAAATGGCAAAAGATGGAGGCTATGAAAACCTGCAATTTACAGATACACAGGATCCTTATCAGGAAACAGGTCATAATGCGTTCTTTATCGGACCTGATGGAAATCTCTGGAATTCCTGTCATTATTTTATGTATGAAAAACGACCATATCCATACAGTCAGACCTTCGAGCCTTGGGAACTGGGTCCGCAAATGGGAATCGAGCCGGTGTATTACAAAGACGGAATGTTTTACATTAATCCACCGACCTGGACGGAACAAATCATTAAATATTAATTCGAAAAATAATTAATATGATCAAGAAATATATATTGAATTTTGTGTTGTTGTTCCTGGGAATATCACTGAGCGCACAAAATCCAATCGTCCAAACCAAATTCACCGCCGACCCTGCGCCTATGGTTTACAAAGACACGGTTTTTCTCTACACAAGCCACGATGAGGACGATGCTTTTGGATTCAAAATGAAAAACTGGTTGCTGTACACATCCACCGATATGGTCAACTGGACCGACCACGGCATTGTAGCCTCCCTGAAAGATTTCAAATGGACCGATCCCGAAAACGGAGCGTGGGCGCCACAGGTTATCGAAAGAAACGGCAAATTCTATATGTATTGCCCGATGCCTGGGCAAAGAGGAATCGGAGTTTTGGTGGCAGACAGTCCGTATGGCCCGTTCAAAGATCCGATTGGAAAGCCGTTGGTGAAAAATTCCAGCGATGATATTGACCCAACTGTTTTAATTGACGATGACGGACAAGCCTATCTTTATTGGGGAAACCCAAATCTTTGGTATGTAAAATTGAATGAAGATATGATTTCGGTAAATGGCGACGTCATAAAAGATCCTTCTATTGCGAAAGTGAAAGGTTCGCCAGACCTGTTTCATTATCAGGAAGGACCTTGGGTTTGGAAGAAAAACGGAAATTATTATCTGGCGTATGCGTCCACTTGCTGTCCGGAAGGAATCGGTTATGCAATGGGAAAATCTGCAACCGGACCTTGGGAATTCAAAGGAATGATTATGGACAGCGACAAACGCTCCAACGGAAATCATCCTGGAATTATTGATTATAAAGGAAAATCCTATGTATTTGGATTCAACTATAATATTGGGAAACAGACGATGAGCAAACATTACGAACGCCGCTCTGTCTGCGTAAGCGAAATGAAATACAAAGCCGACGGAACCATCCAGAAGCTACCTTTTTGGAATCCCGAAGGTGTAAAAAGAATTGCAATACTCAATCCGTACAATAGAGTAGAAGCGGAAACCATCGCTTTCAGTGAAGGTCTGAAAACCGAAAAAATGACCGAGTGGGAAAGAAATAATCCTTATGACACAGGGAAGAAAATCACTGACCGAATGGTGGTTTCATCCATCAATAACGGCGATTATCTGAAAGTTCAAGGTGTGGATTTCTCAAAGGGAACGAAATCCATAGACGTTTCTGTTGCTTCAATGTACGGCGGAACGATTGAAATCCGCACAGACACAATTGACGGACCAATTTTAGGAACTGTAAAAGTGACCGGAAAAGCGGAAGGCGATATTTTTAAAACCATTACTACTCCTGTTAAAAACATCAAAGGTATCCACGATTTGTTTTTTGTTTTCAGGGGAGACAGAGACCTTTTCTATTTTGATTGGTGGAAATTTAATTAATCTAATTTAATAATGTTGAAGACTAAAATATTTTTAATTGCTGTAACATTTTTGTTGTCAGGAAATATTTCCAAGGCACAGTCAACCGTTTGGCTGGACCAGTTGGATTTAAGCGTGGCAACCCAAGGTCACGGAAAACCGGGTATCAATACTTCGGTGGACGGCAAACCTTTGACCATCGCCGGCCAAGTTTTCAAAAGAGGCTTCGGAACCCACGCTGAAAGTTCTTTGTTGATTAAATTAAATAGTAAAGCAAAAAGCTTTTCCGCAATGGTGGGAATGGATGATGAAATAAAAGGTCAAAATCCCGCAGCCGAATTTGAAATTTACGGCGACAACAAAAAACTTTGGTCAAGCGGAATCATGCATTTGGGAGACAAAGCAAAGCCTGTTTCCGTTTCGCTGGAAGGAATTAAACAATTAGAATTAGTCGTAACAGACGGCGGAAACGGACCTTATTACGATCATGCCGATTGGGTAAACGCCAAATTTGAAACCAATGGACTTTCGACTTTGGAAACGTTCAATCCAATCGCTTCAGAACCATATATTTTAACCCCAAAACCTGCTCCGACGCCAAAAATTAATTCGGCTGGCGTTTACGGCGCTCGTCCCGGTTCTCCTTTTCTTTTCAGAATTCCTGCGACAGGCGACAGACCAATGACTTTTTCAGCCAAAAATCTTCCGACAGGTTTAATATTAGATTCTCAAACAGGGATTATCACTGGAAAAGTTGATACAAAAGGAACTTATGATGTTGTTTTAAATGCTAAAAATGCACAAGGCTCCGCTTCAAAAAAATTAAAGATAGAAATTGGCGACAGGATTGCGCTCACGCCAACGATGGGTTGGAACAGCTGGAACTGTTTCGGGCACGAGGTTTCTGCCGATAAAGTGAAACGGGCAAGTGATGCTTTGATTAAATCCGGCTTGGTAAATCACGGTTGGAATTACATCAATGTCGATGATTCGTGGCAATTCAACAGAGATGGAAAAGACCCGTCGTTTCAGGGAAAAATGCGTGATGACAAAGGTTATATTTTGACCAATTCCAAATTTCCGGATATGAAAAACCTAGCCGATTACATTCACGGAAACGGTTTGAAAATGGGAATTTACTCTTCGCCCGGACCCTGGACTTGTGGTGGATGCGCCGGAAGTTACGGTTACGAAAAACAGGACGCTGAAAGTTATGCCAAATGGGGCGTCGATTACCTGAAATACGATTGGTGCAGTTATGGTGGCGTGATTGACGGTTTGCCGGATAACGATTCGAACAAAGTTCCGTCATTGGCTTTCAACGGTGGTGGCGATTTGGATAAAGGAGTGAAGCCATTCAAATTGATGGGGAATCTTCTTAAACAGCAAAAGCGAGATATCGTCTATAACCTTTGTCAGTACGGGATGGGCGATGTCTGGAAATGGGGCGATGAAGCCGATGCGCAATCGTGGCGAACCACCAATGACATTACAGATACTTGGGCGAGCGTCAAAAATATTGCATTGGCACAGGATAAAGCATCTGCGTTTGCGAAGCCCGGAAACTGGAACGACCCGGATATGTTGGTCGTCGGAATTGTAGGTTGGGGAAATCCGCATCAGAGCCGTTTGAAACCCGATGAGCAATATTTACACATCAGTTTGTGGAGCATTTTTTCCGCGCCGTTGCTGATTGGTTGCGACCTTGAAAAACTGGACGATTTTACCTTAAATCTTTTAACGAATGATGAAGTGATTGCTGTAAACCAAGACGTTTTGGGAAAACAGGGCGTTTGTCTGCAGACGATTGGCGAGCTTAAAATTTATGTGAAAGAACTGGAAGACGGTGGGAATGCAGTGGCTTTTGCCAACTTTGGAAGGGATAAAGTGAAGATGTCTTACAAGGATTTTAAAACACTGGGAATTTCAGGAAATCAAACGGTGAGAGATATTTGGAGACAGAAAGATATTGCAAAAATCAATGCAGATAAGGGAAATCTGGCTTTGGATATTCCGGCGCACGGCGTTGCTTTTTACAAATTCATTTCAAAATAATAATATTTAATTATGATTCAGTTTAAATCAAAATATATAACGTTATCATTTTTGCTGGCAGGAATTTGTATTTCCGCCCAAAATCCGGTTATTCAGACTCATTTTACGCCAGATCCTGCACCGATGGTGTACAAAAATAAAATGTATGTCTACACCGGAGACGATATTCCCGGCTATGATTTTTATTATATGACGAAATGGAGAGTGTATTCTTCTGATGATATGGCGAACTGGACCGACCACGGTTCTCCGCTTTCACTGGAATCTTTCAGTTGGGCTCGTGACAGAGCCTGGGCGGCGCAATGTGTGGAACGTAATGGCAAATTTTATTGGTATATCTGCGTGCAGACCGTTGATAATAATATGGCGATTGGTGTGGCGGTATCGGACAGTCCGACTGGTCCTTTTAAAGATGCGCTCGGAAAACCATTGGTGACAACGGGAACCTGGGATAATATAGACCCGACGGTTTTTATTGATGATGACGGACAAGCCTATCTGTATTGGGGGAACAGCAAATTATTTTACGTGAAGCTCAACAAAGATATGGTTTCGTATGAAGGAAAGATCACCGAAATTCCACAATCGGTGGAAGCTTTTGGCGGATTGAGACGTCCTGGAAGAAGTGATGAGGTTTTGCAGAAACAGGAACAGTTTAAAGATGTTTTTGTGGAAGGTCCCTGGTTTTACAAACGCAACAAGCAATATTATATGATGTATGCCGGAATGACCGATCGAACCGAATGTCTGTCATATTCCGTAAGCAATTCACCGACCGGACCGTGGAGATATCAGGGAAAAATAATGACCGGCCAGCCAACCAATAGTTTTACCAACCACGGCGGAATTATCGATTTCAAAGGAAAATCCTACCTGTTCTATCACACAGGATTATTGCCCGGCGCAGGAAGTTACGGAAGGTCGACGTCTATTGAAGAATTCAAATACAATCAGGATGGCAGCATTCCGAAAATTACAATGACTAAAGAGGGCGTAAATCCTGTTGCAACACTCAATCCCTACAAAAGAAACGAAGCGGAAACAATAGCCTGGTCAGAGAAATGCAGCACTTCCGAAAATAAAAAGACGGGAGTTTATGTTTCCGATACCAGAGTGGGAGGTTACATTAAAGTTCGTTCGGTAGATTTTGAAAAAGGTGCCTCTGAATTTTCAGCTTCAATTGCCGCAGGTGTTGACGGAGGAATTTTAGAAGTCAGATTAGATAAAGTGGACGGAAATAAAATTGCCGAGATTGAAGTACCGAGAACCGGTGGCTGGGAAGAATTTAAAACCCTGACATCAAAAATTTCAGAATCGGTTTCCGGCGTTCACGATGTGTATTTTGTCTTTAAAGGGAAAAACATTACAACCGGAAGAGTGCTTTTCAATTTCGACCATTGGAGTTTTAAAAAGAAATAAGATAAAAATTCCCCTCCTTTGGAGGGGTAGCGAAAATTCAAAGAATTTTTGACGGGGTGGTTTATTAGAATTACGTGATAAAAATAATACAACTTCTACAAGCGTTAGCGGCTTTGTGAAACTAAAAAAATAAAAACTTTGTGTCCTTAGTGTTCAAAAAAAGTTAAAATGAAAAAAACAATAAAAACAATACTCAATCTCTGTTTAATAGGATATTCGAGAATATTATTTTCTCAGAATCCTATCATTCAGACCAATTATACCGCCGACCCGGCGCCGATGGTTTATAAAGACAGGCTTTACGTTTACACCACCCACGATGAAGACGATTCCACATGGTTTACAATGAACAACTGGAAAGTTTATTCCACCAACGATATGGTGAACTGGACCGACCACGGAAGCATTCTGAGCTATAAAGATTTCGACTGGGCAAAACGTGATGCCTGGGCAGCGCAATGCGTGGAAAGAAACGGCAAATTTTTTATGTACGTTCCGATGTGGTCCAAAACCAACAACAAAGGAGCGATTGGTGTTGCAGTGGGTGACAGTCCGTTTGGACCATTCCACGACCCGCTTGGAAAACCGTTGGTACAGAGCGAATGGGGCGATATTGACCCGACGGTTTTTATTGATGACGACGGTCAAGCCTATATGTATTGGGGAAATCCCAAACTTAAAATGGTTAAGCTCAATCAGGATATGATTTCCTATTCAGGCGATATTGTGGAAGTGCCAATGACCGCAGAATCTTTCGGAAAAAGAGACGGAAAAGAAAATCCTGAAAGACCCACCAAATACGAAGAAGGGCCTTGGCTGTACAAAAGAAAAAACCTGTATTATCTGTTCTGGCCGGGCGGTCCGCTTCCTGAATTCATCGGATATTCCACGAGTAAAAGCGCACAGGGACCTTGGAAATACGGTGGAATTGTAATGCCAACCGAAGGGAAATCTTTTACCAATCATCCCGGAATTGTTGATTTCAGAGGAAAAACCTATTTCTTTTATCACAACGGAGCGTTACCGGGAGGAAGTGGTTTCACAAGGTCGGTGAGTGTGGAAGAACTTAATTTTAATAAAGACGGTTCTATTTCGCCTATCAAAATGACGAATGGAATTACCAAAGCGATTGCAACCATTAATCCTTATTCCTTTAATCAGGCAGAAATGATTGCCTGGTCTGAAAATGTAAAATCCTATCAGAATAAAGAAGCAGGTGTTTTCATTAAAGCTAAAAAAAGCGGCGCTTACACCAGCGTGAAAAATGTTGATTTCGGTAAAAAAGGAGCCGCAACATTTTCAGCCAGAGTTGGAACGACACACAACAGCGATGTGACGATGGACGTTCATTTGGACAGTGTAAGCGGACCTATTATCGCTACGGTAAAAGTTCCGTTGACCGGCGGAGACGACCGTTGGGAAACCGTGAAAACCGAACTGAAGGAAAAAATTACCGGCGTTCACGATGTGTATTTTGTATGTAATGGAAAAGCAGCAAAAGATATCATGTTTTTCGATTATTGGACTTTTCTTGAAACTCATTAATTATGTTTAAAATATCCTACTTATCAATATTATTCTTTTTCCTGACCGGAATTTCATGTTTTGCACAAGTCGCAGAAATCTCAAGTCCTGATGGAAAATTAAAGCTGAATATCTTTTCTGAAAACGGAAAAGCCCTTTACAACGTTAGTTTTCAGGGAAAAACAATGCTGGAAAAATCACCTTTAGGCTTAGTTTCCAATGAATCTGATTTCTCTAAAAATTTAAAATTCATTGACAGCAAAAAAGACAAAGTCTCTAAAAATTATACGAACGAAAAAATCAAAAAATCACAAGTCAGTTACACGGCTAATACCTTGATTGTCAATTTTACCAATGCAGACAACTTCAAGATGGGGATTGAATTTCAGGTGAGCGATAATAATGTCGCTTTTAGGTATGAGATTCAGCCGATGAAAGACCGTTTGAGCGCGGTCGTGCAGTCGGAAATCACAGGTTACAGATTTCCGTCTCAAACCACAACTTTCCTTTCTCCAATGATGAAGCCGATGACAGGTTTTGCCAGAACCGCCCCAAGCTACGAAAGCGGTTACAAAGCTGATGCGGAATTAGGAACAAAAGCAGATTATGGTTATGTTTTTCCCGGATTATTCCATGTCGGAAACGACGGCTGGATTTCATTGTCTGAAACAGAAGTAAATAGTTTGTACTGCGCTTCCCATTTGAATACGACTTCAGAAAAAAGCCTTTATCAGGTTGCTTATCCAAACATGGCTGAAAACAATGGTTTTGGAAGCTCCGGAGCAGCAATTTCCCTTCCCGGAAAAACGCCTTGGAGAACCATTACAATTGGTGATTCTTTGAAACCGATTGTTGAGACAACGATTCCTTTTGATGTGGTTGAGCCAATGTATGAGCCTTCGCAGAAATACAGTTTCGGAAAATCTACCTGGAGCTGGATTTTGTGGCAGGATAACAGTATGAATTATGAAGACCAGAGTCTCTTTATTGATTTAGCATCAAAACTCGGTTATGAATACATTTTGATTGATGCACTTTGGGACAAAAATATTGGAAAAGAACGAATGAAAGACCTTATTCAATATGCCAAATCCAAAAATGTTGGGGTGATGCTTTGGTACAATTCCAATGGTGCTGCCAATGATGCACCGATGGGACCGAGAAACAAAATGAGCTCTTCTACCGAACGAAAAAAAGAAATGAAATGGCTGAAAGATATCGGTGTAAAAGGTCTGAAGGTCGATTTCTTCGGTGGAGACAAACAGGAAACGATGCACCTTTATGAAGATATTCTTTCCGATGCCAATGATTTTGGGTTAAAGATTATTTTCCACGGAGCCACTTTACCGAGAGGCTGGGAAGTAATGTACCCGAATTATGCAGGAAGTGAAGCGGTTTTAGCATCCGAAATGCTGTATTTTTCGGAAGATGTGCGCAAACAGGAAGCTTTTTTCGCAACATTACATCCGTTCATTAGAAATACGGTCGGAAGTATGGAATTTGGCGGAACGCTTTTGAATAAATATTTAACAAAATCTAATAAGGATAAAAATAAAAGATACACCACAGATGGTTTTCAGTTGGCAACAGCGGTTTTATTTCAAAATCCGATTCAGATGTTTGCTGTAATGCCGAACAATTTGACCGATGCTCCGAAGTTTCAACTCGATTTTATGAAAGAAGTTCCGACACTTTGGGACGAAACAGTGTTTGTCGACGGCTATCCAGGGAAATATTCCGTGATTGCCAGAAGACATCAGAACCAATGGTATGTTGCAGGAATTAATGCCGAAAAAACGATTAAAAAACTAAAAATCAGTCTTCCAATGTTTGTGGGAAAAACTGTAAAATTCATCAATGATGATGCCCAGGGAAATTCATCAGAAAAAGAAGTGAAAGTGAATACAAAAGGTGAGTATAGTGTAGAAATTCAGCCGAATGGAGGATTTGTTTTGAGGAATTAACGGTCTCTAAACCTTCAAGGTTTTAAAACTTTGAAAGTTTCAGATAAAACATAAAATAAAAGATTATGAATCAAATAAAAATATTTTTTCTCGTCACGTTATTCGGATTTTGTCTTCGGATAAATGCGGCTGAACCATTCATCAGCACAGAAAAAAATTCAGAAACGATTGTTTTGAAGGAAAAATCGGTCAATCTTTCGATTTTTGTCAATTCAGGAATAGATAATGGTATTTTGAGAGCCGTTAAAAACTTACAATCTGACTTTCAGAAAGTGACAGGAAGCCAGCCAAATATTCTGAATCAGATTTCCGGACAGCAAACTCCGCTGATTATCATCGGAACAGTTGGAACAAGATCTGTAATTGACGATTTAATTAAACAGAAAAAAATTGATGGAAAATCTTTAACAGGAAAAAAAGAAAAATACATCATTCAAAATATCAGCAATCCGTTTCCCGGAGTTTCCGAAGCGATTGTGATTGCGGGAAGTGACAAACGCGGAACAATTTACGGAATTTACGAAATGTCCCAGCAAATTGGGGTTTCGCCGTGGTATTATTGGGCGGATGTTCCGGTTGAGAAAAAAGAAAATCTATACTTTAAAAAAGGAATTTACACAGATGGAGAACCTGCAGTAGAATATCGCGGGATTTTCCTGAATGATGAAGAACCTTCACTCGGAGGATGGGCAAGAGCTACTTTTGGCGGAATCAACTCTAAATTTTACGAAAAAGTTTTTGAATTGATTTTACGAATGAAAGGCAATTATATCTGGCCTGCAATGTGGGGAAAAGCTTTCTACGACGATGATCCTTTGAACGGGCCTTTAGCCAACGAAATGGGAATCATCATGGGAACTTCGCACCACGAACCGATGGCGCAGGCTCAAACCGATTGGCATCGATACATCAAAAAGAATAGTTTGCCGAATGTCTGGGATTATTCGAAAAATGAGAAAGTTTTGCAGGAATTCTGGAAATTGGGACTTGAAAGAAGCAAAAACTGGGAAAAATTAGTCACAGTCGGAATGCGCGGCGACGGCGATGAAGCGATGGGAGATGGAACTAATATCTCCTTGCTTGAAAAAATTGTGAAAGACCAGCGAAAAATCATTGCTGATGTAACAGGAAAAAAAGCGGAGAAAACGCCTCAGGTTTGGGCTTTGTATAAAGAAGTTCAGGATTATTATGACAAAGGAATGCGCGTTCCGGACGATGTAATTCTATTGTTTTGTGATGACAATTGGGGAAATGTGAGAAAACTTCCGGATCTTTCAAAACCTTTGCATAAAGGCGGTTACGGAATGTATTACCATTTTGATTATGTGGGAGGACCGAGAAATTCAAAATGGATTAATATCAGTCCGATTCAGAGAGTTTGGGAACAGATGAATCTTTCTTACGAGCATAAAGTCGATAAGGTTTGGGTTGTGAATGTCGGAGATTTAAAGCCGATGGAATTCCCAATCAGCTTTTTCCTGGAAATGGCCTGGAATCCGAAGCAATTCAACTCAAAAAATCTTTTGAAATACACTGAAAAATGGGCGGCACAGCAATTTGGTGAAAAATACGCCAAAGAAATTGCAAGAATGATCAATCTTTATTCAAAATACAACCGTCGTGTAACGCCTGAAACACTGGACAGCAAAGCATTCAGTCTGGAAAATTATAATGAATTCGAAACCGTTTTAAATGATTACAGAGCTTTGGCTATTGATGCACTGCATTTGAAAGAACAGATTCCTGCGGAATATCAGGATGCTTATTATCAGTTGGTTCTTTATCCTATCGATGCTTGCAGCAATTTGTATGAAATGTATTATGCCGTTGCCAAAAACAGGGAATTGGCTGCCAAATATGACTTAAAAGCAAATTATTATGCTGACAAAGTGAAAGAATGTTTTGAAAGAAATGCTTATTTGGATCATAAATACAACCATGAGATTGCCGGCGGAAAGTGGCAGCATATGATGGACCAGATGAGAATAGGATATAAAACCTGGGCAGACGGAAAAGAAAATATAATGCCTGAAGTTACCCATGTATATGATGATAATGCTTCGAAAGAGAAAGTGTTTCAGGAGAAAAACGGTTATGTTTCCATTGAGGCGGAAAATTTTGCAAGAATGAATTTTTCAGACCGGATCCGTTGGGAAGTGATTCCTGATTTCGGGAAAACTAAATCCGGTGTGACGACATTTCCACAGAATGCTTACCCAAAACCTGATGAAAATCTCTATCTGGAATATGATATAAATTTTGAATCAAAAGGTGAGTTTGATGTCCAATTGTTATTGGCTCCAACTTTGAATTTTAATCATAATAAAGGATTGCGTTATGAGATTTCTTTTGATGGCGGAACTCCGCAGATTGTCAATTTCAATGGTCATTACAAAGGTGAATTGGGAAGATGGCAATCTGAACATATCATTAAATCTATAACGAAACACCAGATTTCCCAACCTGGAAAACATACGCTGCGATTCCGTGTTCTGGAGCCGGGAATCGTGCTTGAAAAAATATTAATCAATACAGGAGGTTTACAGCCTTCTTATCTGGGTGCACCGGAAAGTGAGATTCTTCACTGAAAATTAGCAAATATTAATAAAATCAACGCTTTGCTTATGAAACATTAATCTTATTTATCAATCAACTTCTTTAAGTATTGTTTTCAGCAAATAAATGAAAAGGAAAACAGCAGGGGCTTTGTAATATAACTTTATTTAAACCGCTGCCTGAAATATTTCAGGGTATTTTCTTGATGGTTTTTTTGAATAATTAACTGTCTTGAAGGGGATTGTATTATCCATACTTTATTGAAAATTATAAAAATTAAAACTAGAACATTATGAAAAAATTAATCAACTTTATTATAATTCAATATATATGTCTGTTTTCCAGTTGCTTTTTATACGGGCAGCTTACCACGGTTAAAATCGACAAAAGTATTTCTTACCAAAAAATAAAAGGATTCGGAGGTTTTGTCTGCAGTCCGCAGTTTGCTTACAATCATATGTCTACTTCGGAGATTCAGACCCTTTGGGGAACGGGAAGTGAAGGGGGGTACAATATTATGAGACTGTATATTCCCGAAGACAGTAACAATTGGAGCTCTGTATTAGCCACTGCACAGCTGGCAAAATCTATGGGACTTACCATTTTTGCAAGTCCGTGGACGATGCCTGCAGCCTGGAAAACCAATAACCACGTTAATGCAGTTTATACCGATGCTAACGGAGTGCAGCAGATCGGATATTTAAAAACTCAAAACTATCAGGATTATGCCTTGTATCTCAATAGTTTTGTTACTTATCTTCAGACGAATGGCGTAGATCTCGATTATATTTCTATTCAAAATGAACCGGATGAAATGGCGCAATATCAAGGGTGTATCTGGACTCCGACTCAGATTGCCACATTTGTAAAAGATTACGGACATCTCATCAATTGTAAAGTAATTGCACCTGAAAGTGTAGGTCTTACCGATAATTTTGCCAATGCAATGCTGAATACCGCCACCATGGCTAATTTCGAAGTTTATGGAGGGCATCAGTATGGATTGATGCAGTCGGCTTACAAACAATTTCAGAATTATGGTAAAGAAATCTGGCAAACTGAGTATCTGATCAACTGGAACTCAGGAAATCAGGCCCCGCGTGATTTTAACTGGGATCTTGATGCATTTAATTTCGCTTCAAGTATAAACAATGCTATGCTTGGAAACATCAATGCATGGATTCATTATGCTTCAAAACGGTATTATGGATTAATGGGAGACGGAACGTATGGTACCCCAGCTGGAGTAATGTCTAAAAGAGGATATATCCTTTCTCATTATGCAAAATATACAACAGGAAAAACAAGAATTGATGCTAAATGGGATGATAAAACAGGAAATTTACAGGGGTCCTCTTATATTTCTTTAGATGGTAACCAGATTGTTTTAATGGTTATTAATCCTTCTTCAAGTACATACAATCTTAAAGTAGATCTGCCTTTTTATACAACTTCGGGCACAAAAGTATTGACCAATACTTCGTCTAATATGCTTACGACTCCCATTTCTTTAAGTACACCAACTTTCCGTCCCGGTGTGGAGATTGCCCCTTCAAGTGTGATGACTTTTGTATTTAATAAAAGCGGTGACAGACCGGTGTCTCTTATGACTGGCGGGAATATCCATTACAATAAAATTGAAACCCAAACAACAACCAATTCAGCTTTCGGGACTTCTTTTAATATGAGTAATACAACGGTGACTTTTTCCAATCCGAGCCCTTTGATCAGCAATAATATGACTGCCTCAAACGGTTATCTTCAGCTGAATGACAGATACAATAAATTTATCTTACATGTAAATAGTTTTACCACTGCAGGACAAAGTTATTCGGATAATACGACATTGTATTATATCAACAGTCAGGGCGCTGTAAATTCTTATAATTACGGAAAAATTACTTTCCCACCAAATGGAGGTTTTGATATCACTCTGGATATCTCAAGACAAGTTCTTACTGACGGCTGCAAAGGAATTCTAGGACTCAGAAATTCAAATTACAGTTCAGTTCTTATATTGAATTTGGGTGATGTTTATTTTAATGTAGGAAACGAAATTGCCTCAAAATTTGGAGGAACTTATTCAGATAGCGACAGTAATCTTATGGATGCTCTGGAAAACGGGTATTTCACATCGCTGGATTTCAGAACTACTTCAGGGATTACGACTTCGAACAATTGGCAGCCTTTGAGCATCAATTCAAACAATATATTTTACGTGAATTCCAGTGTAAATTCAACGGCTAATAATGTAATTTCAGGTACAGCATGTTCCAACCTTGTCCTTTCTGACCAGGGCAAAGATTTCCAGGTTCCATTTATTTTTAGTGCAGGAGTGGCGTCCTACAACAGGACTTTTAGCGGGTATGAAACTCTATTGTTGCCTTTTGAAGCGAATATTCCTTCAGGAGTGACAGTATATTTGATGTCGCCAAGTACAACAGCCGTTTCCGGCACTCAGATTTCTAACGGAATCATTCCAGCCAATACTCCGGTTCTTGTGAATGCGACGGGGAGTTTTACTTTTACGGGTACTGGAAATGTTTCTACACAAAAAGCAATTACAGTCAATCAGATGAATGGAGTGTACCACACCATAAAAGTTCCGGCCAATAGTTATGTATTAAAAACAGAAAACGGAGTAACGGGATTTTATAAGGTAACCGCAGGAAGTGAACCGATGATTAATCCTTTCAGGGCTTATCTTACGGAAGAAAATACGTATTCAGCGAGTATACTTCCTTTGAGTTTTTCTGTACTGGCTACACAAGATAGAAATCAGCAGAAAGATGAGGTAAAAGTGTACCCTAATCCTGCAAAAACAGAAATTTTTGTTGAATTAAAAACGTCTGATGCTACAGCTACAATTTATGATGCAAAAGGTGGTTTGGTGAAATCGGGAATGAAAATGACTGCAGGAAAAAATCGTATCGGAATCAACGAACTTTCTACAGGAACATACTTTATTGAAATTTCCTCCAAAAACCAAAAATTATCTTCACATAAATTTATTAAACAGTAAACAGAAATTGAATTAATTCTTATTTAAAGTCATCATATCGTATTGATTTTGATGACTTTAATTTTTTAAAAAAATAGTTAAGTGTAAATTCTTCTAATTAATAAGTGTTAATTTTACATTTATATGAAATAGAATCTTATATTTGTTTTTCTTACAAAATAACTAACTATATACAATAATGATTAAAAATTTTTAACCTTAAAATGTTTTGTTTTAATCAAATGAAAAAACTTCTATTAAATATATCAGTTTTCTTCTGTGCACTTTCTTCGGCGCAGAATTTTAAATACCCTTTCCAAAACCCTAAACTTCCTGTTGAACAAAGAATCGAAAATCTTCTCGGATTATTAACGGTAGATGAAAAAATCGGAATGATGATGGACAATTCAAAAGCAGTTCCTAGATTAGATATTCCTGGTTACGGTTGGTGGAACGAAGCGCTTCACGGTGTTGCAAGGGCAGGAACAGCAACGGTTTTTCCTCAAGCGATAGGAATGGCAGCAACCTGGGACGTTCCCGAACATCTCAAAACTTTTGAAATGATTTCCGACGAAGCCAGAGCAAAATACAACAAATCTTTTGACGAATCTCAGAAAACAGGTCGCTACGAAGGTTTGACTTTCTGGACGCCGAATATCAATATTTTCCGCGATCCGAGATGGGGAAGAGGTCAGGAAACCTATGGCGAAGATCCTTATTTGACATCAGTTTTAGGCGTTGCTGCCGTAAAAGGCTTGCAGGGAAATGATCCGAAATATTTCAAAACCCACGCTTGCGCCAAACACTTCGCCGTTCACAGCGGGCCGGAATGGAACCGTCATTCCTACAACGCCGAAGTTTCAAAACGAGATTTGTACGAAACCTATCTTCCTGCTTTCAAAGCATTGGTTTTGGAAGGAAATGTAAGGGAAGTGATGTGCGCTTACAATGCATTCGACGGTCAGCCTTGCTGCGCCAACAATACTTTATTAACCGAAATTCTTCGCGGAAAATGGAACTACGATGGAATGGTTGTTTCCGATTGCTGGGCTTTGGCAGATTTCTACCAGAAACAATACCACGGAACACATCCTGACGAAAAAACTACTGCCGCGGATGCCCTGAAACATTCTACAGATTTAGAGTGTGGCGATACGTATAATAATTTAAACAAATCTCTCGCAAGCGGTTTAATCACCGAAAAAGACCTCGATATTTCGATGCGAAGAATTCTGAAAGGTTGGTTTGAATTGGGAATGCTAGACCCAAAATCTTCCGTTCACTGGAATTCAATTCCATATTCAGTTGTGGATTCTGAAGAGCATAAAAAGCAGGCTTTAAAAATGGCTCAGAAATCTATTGTTCTGATGAAAAATGAGAATAATGTTTTGCCTTTAAATAAAAATATCAAAAAAATCGCTGTTGTCGGTCCAAACGCCGATGACGGATTGATGCAGTTGGGAAACTATAACGGAACACCTTCTTCCATTGTAACGATTTTGGACGGAATCAAAACCAAATTTCCAAACGCAGAAATCATTTATGAAAAAGGAACTGAAGTTGCCGATCCATCTTCCAGAACTTCGCTTTACCAAAACTTTTTAAGCCAGAAAAGCGGAGAAAAAGGAATGAAAGTCACGTTTTTCAACAATAATGAATTCAAAGGAACTCCGGCTAATGTTTCTGTAAATAAAAGCGGAATCAACTACAACAGCTTTGGCGGAACACAGCTTGCCCCGAACGTGGGAAGAGAAAATACATCGGCCATCATTTTCGGCGTTTTCAAAAGTCCTTACACGGGTGATGTGATTCTTTCGCCTTCAACATCCGATATTTACACACTTTTCGTTGATGGAAAAGAAATCGGCACCAGAAAAGGTCCGGACGCAAGACATCCTTCAGAATTTCCTGTAAAAATGGAAAAAGGAAAAGAATATCTGATAGAGTTACGTCACACCCAAAAAGGAAAATATGTAAGCATCACATTTGACGTGTACAGAAAAGACCCTGTCAATTTCGCTGCGGTTAGGGAAAAAGTGAAAGATGCGGATGTCATTATCTTTGCGGGCGGACTTTCTCCAAGTCTGGAAGGTGAAGAAATGATGGTGAATGCAGAAGGTTTCAAAGGTGGCGATAAAACTTCCATCGATCTACCGAAAGTTCAGCGCGAATTGCTGGCTGAATTAAGAAAGACAGGGAAACCAGTCGTTTTTGTCCTTTGTACCGGAAGTTCACTCGGTTTAGCGCAGGATGAAAAAAATTATGATGCGTTGATTACGGCTTGGTATGGCGGACAATCCGGCGGAACAGCCGTTGCTGATGTTTTGGCGGGGGATTACAATCCGTCCGGAAGATTACCAATTACCTTCTATAAAAATCTGGAACAGCTTGACAATAATTTGTCTAAAACCAGCAAACACCAGGGTTTTGAAAACTACGATATGGTCGGAAGAACCTACCGTTATATGACGGAAAAACCGTTGTACGCTTTCGGTCACGGGTTGAGTTATTCAAAATTTAATTATGGTGATGCTAAACTGAAGAAAAATGCCATCAATGCTAATGAAAATCTGATGATTACAGTTCCTGTTACCAATAATTCGGAAAGAGAGGGTGAGGAAGTGATTGAAGTTTATGTAAAAAGAAATAATGATCCTTTGGCACCAGTAAAGACTTTGAGAGCTTTTGAAAGGGTTTTAATTAAATCTAAGGAAACAAAAAATATCCAGTTAACAATTTCTAAAGATTCATTTAAATTTTATGATGAAAAAGTAGATGATTTAGCTCCGAAAGCAGGAAATTACACGATTTTCTACGGCGGAACTTCCGATGAATCAGGTTTGAAGAGTTTTCAATTGAAAGTAAATTAAACTCTTACAATTAAAATTTAGATATAAAATCAGTTTAAAATATAGTATTAGAGATGTCACACTGAGCTAGTCGAAGTGTCTCTGCGATAAAAACCAATCAATGAAAACAAAAACCAAAATATTCGCAACCGCATTTTCTTTAAGCGTAGCCTTCTTTTCAGCGCAAAACGGAAATGTTCAAAAGCATTTCCTCGATTTGGACGGAACTTCCACCAACATCAAAATCCAACCCACGATGTACGGAATTTTCTTCGAAGACATCAACTTTGCAGCAGACGGCGGATTATATGCTGAATTAATTAAAAACCGCAGCTTCGAGTTCGATGAACCGTTAACAGGCTGGAAACAACCTGATACAAAGACACTTTCTCCAAACTTGGATTCCGGTTTTCTGACGATTATTACAGAAAAGTCTAAAACCAATAAAAACTACGCAAGAATAACGGTTTGGAATGATAAAAATTATATTCTTGAGAACGAAGGTTTCCGAGGAATTGGTTTGCATCAAGGTGAGAAATATGACTTAAGTTTCAATTTGGAAAACATTTCAGGCAATATTTCTGCCATCAATACAAGTCTGATTGATGAAAATGGAACGGTGATTTCTTCGGTTTCTACAATCATCAAAGGTGGAGGCCGGCAAAAATATAATGCTGTTTTCTCACCTTCCAAAACCGTTGAAAAAGCTAAACTTCAAATCACTTTCACCGGAAAAGGTGTTGTGAATATGGATATGATTTCATTGTTTCCGCAAGACACCTGGAAAGGCAGAAAAGGCGGTTTAAGAAAAGATTTGGTTCAAAAATTATATGATTTACAGCCGGGATTTTTACGTTTTCCGGGCGGCTGTATTGTAGAAGGAAGAACTTTGGCAGAACGTTATCAATGGAAAAAAACAATTGGTAAAGTAGAAGACCGCGAAAATCTGATTAATAAATGGAACAACGGATTTTCACATCGTCTTACACCAGATTACTGGCAATCTTTCGGGCTTGGCTTTTTTGAATATTTCCAGTTGGCGGAAGATTTAGGCGCAGAACCGCTTCCGATTTTAAGCTGTGGAATGGCTTGTCAGTTCAATACTGCAGAGCTTGCAAAAATGGAAGATTTAGATCCGTATGTTCAGGATGCTTTGGATCTGATTGAATTTGCAAACGGCGATTCCAACACGAAATGGGGAAAAATTCGTGCTGAAATGGGACATCCGAAACCATTTAATATGAAATTCATAGGTGTTGGAAATGAACAGTGGGGTGCAGATTACATCGAACGTTACAAAGTTTTTGAAAAAGAGATTCATACCAAATATCCTGATATTAAAATCATTTCCGGAAGCGGCCCGTCTCCCGATGGCGAATTTTTCGATTACGGTTGGAAAGAGCTTAAAAAATTGAATGCACAGCTTGTTGACGAACATTACTACAATTCCCCTGAATGGTTCTTAAAAAATGCAGATAGATACGACAAATACGATAGAAGAGGACCAAAAGTTTTCGCTGGAGAATATGCCGCGCAATCGGTTGGCGTTGTAAAACCAGATAACAAAAACAATTGGTTGACCGCACTTTCGGAAGCCGCTTTTATGACCGGACTTGAACGCAACGCAGATGTTGTGACAATGACTTCCTATGCACCACTTTTTGCCCACGCAGAAGGTTGGCAATGGACGCCGGATTTAATATGGTTCAATAATTTAAAATCTTACGCTACTCCAAATTATTATGTTCAGAAATTATTCTCCAACAATAAAGGAACGGATTTAATTAAAATCTCCGAAAACGGAAAACCATTGAAAGGTGAGAATAATCTCTATGCATCGGCGGTTCGTGATCTTAAAAAAGAAGAAATCATTATTAAAATTGTTAATTCGAGTTCTCAGGAAACCTCAGTTGAAATCAATCCGAAAAATAGTAAAACGGGGAGTCAATTAACAAAAATTGTACTGACTTCTGCAGGACTTTCCGATGAAAATAATTTCCAATCAGAAACCATTACACCAAAAGAAGAAACTCAGGCCATTAAAAAAGGAAAGATTTCTGTTGAAATTCCGGCAAATTCTTTAGTGATTTTGAAAATAAAATAGCTTCAAACTACTATAAATAAAGGATAATTTAAAATTAAGTGTTAATATTACATTTATTTAAAATAGAATCTTATATTTGTTTAGCTCTTAAACAGAAAACCGGAGAATTCTTTAAGGTAAATGAAAACTTAATGAAAAATCTTTGTAGAATGTAATCCATTGCATCGATTTTTTTAAAAAGAGCTAAAAACAAATAATCAAATAAATCACTTTCGTTAATGAAAAAGTACGTTATCGGCTTAGACTACGGAACAGACTCTGTTCGGGCCGTTTTGATTGATACGGAAAACGGGGCAGAACTGGCAACTTCCGTAAGCTATTACAAGAGATGGAAAGAAGGAAAATTCTGCAAGCCGGAAGAAAATCAATTTCGTCAACACCCACTAGACCATATCGAAGGGTTGGAAAAAACCATTTCAACCGTTGTCAAAGAAAGTGGCGTTGCGCCTGAAAATATCCTCAGCATTTGTATTGATACAACAGGTTCATCACCTCTTCCCGTGAATAAAGAAGGAACTGCATTATCACTTTTGCCTGAATTTTCAGAAAATCCGAATGCAATGATGGTGCTGTGGAAAGATCACACTTCCATTGGTGAAGCCGAAGAAATCAATCATCTTGCAAGAAACTGGGGCGGCGAAGATTATACAAAATTTGAAGGAGGAATCTATTCTTCCGAATGGTTTTGGGCAAAAATTCTTCACATCAACAGAGAAGATGAATCCGTTAAAAATGCCGCATACAGCTGGATGGAACATTGCGATTACCTCACATTTTTACTTTCCGATAATCAGGATTTAGCAACGTTTAAAAGAAGCCGTTGTGCGGCGGGTCACAAAGCAATGTGGCACGAGTCGTGGGACGGACTTCCCTCCAAAGAGTTTCTTGGTCAATTGGATGCTTCACTGGCAGAACTTCATGACAGATTGTACGATAAAAGCTATACTTCGGACGAAGTTGCCGGAAATCTTAATGAAGAATGGGGAACAAAATTAGGCTTAACGACCAATACGGTAATTGCTGTCGGAACTTTCGACGCGCATTCCGGAGCGGTCGGCGCAAAAGTCGAGGAGAATACACTGATCAGAATTATGGGAACGTCAACCTGCGATATTATGGTGGCTCCTAACGAAATTATCGGCGACAAAACGGTTAAAGGAATCTGCGGACAGGTAGATGGTTCCGTCATTCCGGGATTGATGGGATTAGAAGCGGGGCAATCCGCATTTGGTGATGTTTTGGCGTGGTACAAAGATATTCTGACCTGGCCGACACACCATATTCTGATGAATTCCAACGTGATTGACGAAAATCAAAAGCAGTTGCTGAAAGAAGAAATAGAAAACAATCTTATTCGCAATCTCACTTTGGAAGCGGAAAAAATTCCACTTTCAGAGGTGGTTCCGGTTGCTTTGGATTGGATTAACGGACGAAGGACTCCCGATGCCAATCAGGAACTGAAAATGGCAATCAGCAACCTTTCCTTGGGTACAAAAGCACCGCATATTTTCAAAGCGTTGGTGAATGCTATTTGCTTTGGAGCCAAAAAAATCGTCGACCGTTTTGAGGATGAAGGCGTAAAAATCGAAAAAGTAATCGGAATCGGAGGCGTTGCCAGAAAATCACCTTTCATTATGCAGACTTTGGCCAACGTTCTTAATATGCCGATTGTAGTGGCAGCTTCAGACCAGGCTCCGGCTTTGGGTGCAGCCATTTATGCGGCTGTTGCGGCTGGAATTTATCCGACTGTTCAGGAAGCGAGCCAGAAAATGGGTTCCGATTTCGAAGCAGAATATTTCCCACAAGTGGAAAAAGTAGAAAAATATGCAGAATTTATGAAACAGTATCAGATTCTCGCAGATTTCACAGAAAACAATATCAAATCAAAGAAAAAGTTGACGGTTGAAAGTTTATAGTTGATAGAAGTTAAAGCAGAAAAGCTCCGTAGGAGCGCCCTGTTAATAGCAAATATGTAAATATTGTCATCACAGGCACCCTGTTAAATAATTACAATCATTTAAAAACCATCAACCAACAACTATTAACCAATAACTAAAATTATTATGGCAGCTATATCCGTCTTCCGCTCCCGCTTTTTTGTTCCGCTATGCTACACAAAAAGAGCTCCGCTCAAGCCGGGCTGCGTGCAATTCGACGTTCAAAACTTGAATAAGATTATTCAATAGAGGCGGGCTTTAGCCCGTCTACAAAAGAACGAAAACAAATTCGGCTTTAGCCGAACGTATTATAAATTTTGGCTAAAGCCAAATGAAAATCAAAAATAAAACATCGGGCTAAAGTCCGACGCAATTGAAAAATAAATATTTGATTCTTAAATCAATTAATATTTCAATCATTAATAAAATAAAAATGAGCATCTATAAAGAATTAAAACGAGAATGTTACGAAGCCAATATGCAACTCGATGCATTGAAGCTGGTCGTTTACACATTCGGAAACGTAAGCGCCGTTGACCGTGATAAAGGAATCTTTGCCATCAAACCGAGCGGTGTTCCTTACGAATTATTAAAACCGGAAGACATCGTGATTTTAGATTACGATGCCAATGTGGTGGAAGGAAATTTAAGACCGTCTTCCGATACCAAAATCCACGCTTATCTCTACAAAAACTGGGAAAACATCGGCGGAATCTCGCATACACACGCCATCTATTCCGTAGCTTGGGCACAGGCACAGCTAGACATCCCGATTTTCGGAACGACCCACGCAGACCATCTGACAACAGATATTCCCTGCGCACCGCCAATGCGGGATGATTTAATCGAAGGTAATTACGAATACAACACCGGAATCCAGATTCTGGATTGTTTCAAAGAAAAAAACTTGTCTTACGAAGAAGTCGAAATGGTGCTCATCGGAAATCACGGACCGTTCACTTGGGGGAAAAATGCTGAGAAAGCTGTTTATAACAGCAAAGTCCTCGAAACCATCGCTGAAATGGCGTATCTCACAAGACAAATCAATCCAAACGCACCTCGTTTGAAAGATTCACTCATCAAAAAACATTACGAACGGAAACACGGCAAAAATGCTTATTACGGACAATAATAGAATTAAATAAAGTCTGTCATTCTGAACGAAACGTAGTGTAGTGAAGAATCTTTATTATCAACAGAGATTTCTCGTTCCTCGGAATGACAAACACAATATTAAACTATCAACCAAAAACAATCAACTAAAAATATGTTAACACCTCTCAATACGAAAGAAATCTGGTTTATCACCGGAAGCCAGCATTTATACGGCCCTGAAACATTAGCACAGGTTGCGGAACATTCTGCAAAAATCGTAGAAGCATTCAATGCTTCGTCACAGATTCCTGTAAAAGTGGTTTTGAAGCCAACTGTAAAAACGACGGAAGAAATCTTTGAAACACTTACGGCTGCTAACTTTGCAAAAGACTGCATCGGAATCGTAACCTGGATGCACACGTTTTCACCCGCAAAAATGTGGATCCGCGGATTAACTGCCTTGCAAAAGCCAATGTTACATCTTCACACGCAGTTCAATCAGGATATTCCGTGGTCTACGATGGATATGGACTTTATGAACTTAAACCAAGCGGCTCACGGCGACAGGGAATTCGGATTTATGGTAAGCCGTCTGCGCAAAAACAGAAAAGTTGTTGTAGGACATTGGGCTGAAGAAAGAGTTCAGAAACAAATCGGAGAATGGAGTAGAGTTGCCGCAGGTTGGGATGATTGGCAAGGTGCGAAGTTTGCCCGTTTTGGTGATAATATGAGATTTGTGGCCGTTACCGACGGAGATAAAGTAGAAGCGGAAACCAAATTTGGATTTTCGGTAAACACTTGGGGAATCGGGGATTTGGTAAGCGTTGTCAATTCCATTGGCGATGGTGAAATTAAAACCTTAATTGAAGAATATGAAGCCTCATACAAAATGGCAGAATCTCTTCTTTCCGGAGGCTCGAACAGAAAATCTCTGGAAGTTGCCGCAAGAATTGAATTAGGTTTGGAAAAATTCCTGAAAGACGGAAATTTCAAAGGTTTCTCTGATACTTTCGAAGATCTTCATGGTTTGGAGCAATTGCCTGGAATTGCCGTTCAAAGATTAATGGAAAAAGGTTACGGATTTGCTGGGGAAGGCGATTGGAAAACGGCCGCTTTAGTTCGTGCGATGAAAACAATGGGACAAGGCCTTGAAGGCGGAAATGCCTTTATGGAAGATTATACTTATCATTTGAATCCTTCAAATCCTTCGATTTTAGGTTCACATATGTTGGAAGTTGACCCTGTTTTGGCGGTTGACAAACCTTCTTGTGAAATTCATCCGTTAGGAATTGGCGGAAAAGCTGACCCGGTTCGTCTGGTGTTTAATTCGAGAGGAAATATCGATTCTTTAAATGCAGCTTTGATGGATTTCGGAAATCATTTCAGACTGTTAATCAACAAAACAAGAGCGTTGGAAATCACCGAAGAATTGCCAAAACTTCCGGTTGCGAGAGTCCTTTGGAAACCGCTTCCTGATTTGTACACGGCAGCGGAAGCCTGGATTTTGGCAGGTGGAGCGCATCACACGTGTTACAGTGAGAATATCAGCGTGGAACAGTTGGAAGATTTTGCGGAGATTGCAGGTATCGAATCGCTTGTTATTGATGAAGATACGAAAATCAGTGATTTTAAGAACACACTTCGCTGGAATGAAATATATTATCGTTAAACTTGCAAAACTTCTAAAAAATGAGAAAAACAAGTATCAACCTGATAATTCTTTTTGCCGTTTTATGTATTTTCGGGTGCAATAAAAAAGAAAATCAATCAAAAACTCAACCGGAAACAATGGAAAACATACAGGTTTCAGATTACGGAGTCACGTCAAAAGGTGATTCCATCAAAAAATATACTTTGACCAACAAAAACGGGATGAAGCTGGAAGTCATTAACTTCGGTGGAATTATCACTTCACTTACCGCTCCCGATAAAAATGGAAAATACGAAGATGTCGTTTTAGGATTTACAAAGCCTGAAGATTATTTCAACGGCAATCCATATTATTTCGGGGCATTGATTGGCCGTTACGGAAACAGAATTGCCAACGCCAAATTCACTTTGGAAGGTAAAGTTTATGACATCGACAAGAATGACGGACCCAACAGTCTTCACGGTGGAAAAGAAGGTTTTCACACTAAATTCTGGAACATCGAGCCTGTAAAAGATGCCAAATTCCCGACTTTGAAACTGACTTATACCAGCGCAGACGGTGAAGAAGGCTATCCTGGAAAATTAACGACAACGGTTTTGTATACTTTGACGGACGACAACGCGCTTGAAATTTCTTACGAAGCGGAAACCGATAAACCGACTGTGGTGAATTTGACTCAGCATTCGTATTTCAATCTTTCAGGGAATTTCTCAAAAACAATTCTTGACCACGAATTGCAGATTAACGGAGATAAATTCACACCAGTAAATGAAACTCTAATTCCGACTGGAGAACAGAAAGCGGTGAAAGGAACTCCGTTTGATTTCACAGCTTCAAAAGCAATTGGAAAAGATATCAATGCTGATGACGACCAACTGAAAAAAGGAAAAGGCTACGACCACAACTGGATTCTGAACGGAAACGGATTGAGAAGTATTGCTAAAGTTTACCATCCTGAATCAGGTAGGGTAATGGAAGTTTTGACCGATGAACCGGGCGTTCAGTTCTATTCCGGGAATTTCCTTGATGGAAAATTTGATACTAAAACAGGTGGGAAAAATGAATTCAGAACAGGTTTTTGTTTAGAAACACAGCATTTTCCAGATTCACCAAACCAAGCATCTTTTCCTTCTACAGAACTGGAGCCGGGACAGAAATATCAGTCGAAAACAATTTATAAATTCTCAGTTAAAAAATAAAGTATGGGAAATTTAGCAACTCTTGATATCATCATATTTCTAATTTATTTTGTGGTGGTTGCAGGTTACGGAATCTGGATTTACAAAAAGAAAAAATCGGCGGCTTCAGGTAGTAAAGATTATTTCCTGGCAGAAGGTTCACTGACGTGGTGGGCGATTGGAGCGAGTTTAATTGCTTCCAATATTTCAGCTGAACAGTTCATTGGAATGTCTGGCGAAGGATTTTTTGTGGGAATTGCCGTTGCAGCGTACGAGTGGATTGCCGCGATTGCACTGATTATCATTGCGGTTTGGTTCATTCCGATTTACCTCAAAAATAAAATTTATACGATGCCACAATTCCTGGAAACCCGTTATAATAAATCGGTTTCCCTGATTATGGCGGTGTTCTGGCTGTTTTTATATGTGATTGTCAACCTTACTTCCATTCTTTATTTAGGTGCTTTGGCGATTGATACATTGCTTGGAGGTGACAATCTTCATATCATTATGATTGGATTGCTTCTAATGGCTTTATTAATTGGTCTTGGCGGTATGAAAGTAATCGGTTACACAGACGTAATTCAGGTGGCGGTTTTAATTATCGGAGGTTTTGCGACGGTTTATATGGCGCTTCAGATTGTCGACCAGAGAATCAACGGAGCGGTTGTAGGAAATGCTTTGACAGGTTTTCAGACCTTGATGAACGAAGCTCCGCAACATTTCAAATTAATGTTGGAAAAGCCGGTTAAAACAACGACAACTTTAGCTATGCCTGAAAACCTGGATGTTCAGAAATATGTGGTTTTACCGGGACTGGCAATGTATTTTGCAGGACAGTGGATTGTTAATTTAAATTATTGGGGTTGCAATCAATATATCACGCAAAGAGCTTTGGGAGCTGATTTGAAGACGGCAAGAACCGGGATTTTATTCGCAGGATTCTTAAAATTATTTATGCCGATTATCGTAATGCTTCCGGGAATTGCAGCTTACGTTTTATACTCGAAAGGACATTTGGCTGGCTTTAATGGCGTAAAAGATGGCGCGTATTCTGCGATTTTAGGATTTTTGCCGGTTGGTCTGAAAGGTCTTGCTGTAGCGGCTTTAACTGCAGCAATAGTTGCTTCTTTGGCAGGAAAAGTGAACAGTATTTCAACGATTTTCACATTAGACATTTATAAAAAATATTTGAAGGCAGATGCAACGGAAATCCAGATGGTAAGAACTGGAAGATGGGCGATTATCATTGCGATGTTTCTGGCGCTGGCATTTACTTGGACGGATGTTCTAGGAATCGGTGGTGAAGGCGGATTTACTTTCATCCAGAAATATACAGGATTCATCAGTCCGGGCGTTTTTGCGATGTTCCTTTTGGGAATGTTCTGGAAAAGAACAACCGGAACAGCAGCTTTGGTAGGTGTAATTTTAGGATTCGTTCTTGCAATTTTCTTCAACAGTTTTGCAGTTGATATTTTTGGGAAAGAAACTTGGTTATACACAGCTTTCACGTATGAAAAACTGGAAAACGGTGTAGTTCATACGATTACTGAAATTCCATTTCTGATTAATATGGGATGGTCATTCGTGATCACAATTATAGCAATGATTCTCATCAGTCTTGCAGGACCAAAAGTGAATCCGAAAGCTTTTGTTATCGATGCCACAATGTTCAAAGTGGATAACAGAACATTGGTTTTAATTGTTGTGACATTACTTTTACTGACTGCACTTTATGTAAGGTTCTGGTAAAATTTAATTGTAATAAAATAAATGCAGGATTCCGTTTGGAGTCCTCTTTTTGTTTAATTTTAATTCAGAATTTAGAAAGTATTAGATGAAAGTTTTTAATGAATTGATACAACAACATTTTGGTCCGTTGAATTCTCAGGATCTGTCTGTTATCCAGTCTTATTTCAGGGAAGAACAATTAGGGAAAAATGAAATATTTACCAATTCAGATGAAATTTGTAACAAATTGAGCATCGTGAAATCTGGTATTTTGCGTGTCTTTGCTTTGTCAGAAGATGGAAAAGAGATTACACAATGGCTTTCCACAAAAGACTTTTTCATCACCGATGTGATGGGATTTTTCTTTAATCAACCCAATCGGTGGACGATACAGGCTTTTACTGAAACCGAATTACTTACCATTTCCAAAGCAGATTATTTAAAACTTTGCCACGAATATCCGAAATGGCTTGAAATTGAAAAAAAGTTTATCATCAAATGTTTTTCAATGATGGAAGACAGGGTTTTTTCCCATCTTTCGATGACGGCGGAAGAAAGGTATAATCAATATTTTGAACAGAATAAAGAGTTATTTCATCAGGTTCCGTTGCAGTATATTGCTTCGGTTTTGGGAATGACGCCCGAAACATTCAGCAGAATCAGGAAACGGCAGGCAGAAAATTCTTGATTTTTGTCAAGAGAACATATTTTCAATTGTCAGACATTTGTTGTATAAATCTTAGACAATGAAAAATCTCTTACAGCTCGAAGAATTAGGGCAATTTGGTTTCGCCATTTTCCTGTTTACTCAGTTAGAATTTCAATGGTGGCTTTTTCCGCTTTGCCTTTTGCTCCCGGATATTTCGATGGTTGGATATTTAATCAATCCAAAAATCGGAGCCTGGCTGTATAATTTTTTTCATCACAAATTGCTTGCAATCGTTGTTTTGATTCTTGGATTTTGGCTTAAAATTCCGATTGTAGAATTTACCGGAATCATTTTATTGGCTCACTCTGCGATGGACAGGATTTTCGGATACGGATTGAAATTTGAAGACGATTTCAAACACACGCATCTGGGTTTGATTGGGAAAAATAAGCCTTTTAAATCTTAAACATAAACCCTTCCGCAAGCTTTTCGTTTTGGAGTCCTGTTTTTTTGTGTCAAGTCACAAGTAAGCTTGGCTTCTCCGTAGGATAAATATGTAGAAAATATTGTGTTAAACACAAGGGAGAACTCCGTAGGAGTTCTATCTCAATCCAATATTTAAATCTTAAACATAAACCCTTCTGCAAGCTTTTTCTTATATTTATCCTCATCAAATCGGTACAAAAAAGAGCCTTTTTTAGACGAGGTCATATCTTTTTCCTCAGTTTTCACAAGAATATCCAGCGCATTGATTTTGCTGATGAAATTCCGCTTGTCATACTGTTCGTTAAAGATGGCTTCGTATAAACTCTGCAAATCTTTCATCGTAAATTTTTCAGGCAGAAGCTCGAAACCGATAGGTCTTGTAGATGCTCTTCTTCTCAATCTCAGAACCGCATCTTTCACCATTTCGTTATGATCAAAAATCAGGTTCGGAAAATCCTGAAGATCAAACCATTTCGCACTATATTTTTCATTGATCTGAATATTTTTTTCAATATTGATCAGTGCGTAATACGAAATTGACATGATTCTCGCCGTTGGTTCGCGATCGATTTGAGTGTAGGAATTGAGCTGTTCAAGATAGATATTTTCCAGTCCGGTAAGTGTATTCAGGACACGCTGCGCCGCTTCATCAGAGGTTTCTTTGTTCCCGATAAAACCGCCCATTAATGACCATTCTCCCATTTTTGGCTCAAAATTCCTTTGTACTAAAAGGATTTTAAGATTTTCGCCATCGAAACCGAAAATAATGCAGTCAACAGCTACCAAATGTCGTGGAAAGTGAGAATAGTCTTGTGTCATCGATTATATTTTTATGCAAAGTTAATGCTTTTAGGCTTTGATTTTACAGTTGAAACCATATAAATGTATTTTATACACTTTATTTTGCTTTTTATTTTTAAAAAATCCAAATTTCATCATTTACCTTAATATTTTGGGAGCAATTAATAGCTCTGAAACTTAAATTTTATTCATTAAAAACATTAAAAACAGATGAACTCAACGTTAAAAATATGTTAAAATTAAGTTTCCTTTCATTTTAAATTTACTCTAAAACAATCATCAAGGCTTAGTCTTAAAAATACGATAAGTTATTTATATAAATTACTGACGTCATCACTCTACATTCCGTATTCATTTTTTATACAAGCGATTTCGCCGTATGGTTCTGATTATCGTGATTTTTCATAATCTTAATTTTTATGATAAGTCCTTGTTGTTTTCAGCTTTTTTCCAGGACTTTAAAATAGACTTTTTTTTGATTCCATCGGCTCATTCTGCAAAATTCTTTGTCATATTGATTCTTTCTTTTATTTTTAGAAATGTTGAATAGACATTTATTAATGAATAAAAAATCGCTGATAGTATTTTTAGGTTTGGGCACGCTTGCTTTTGGGCAGGTGAGCAAAACAGTCAGTTATTTTCCGCTGAATAAGGTCGCTTTGTCGGAAAGTGTTTTCAGCAGGGCGATGCAGACGGATAAGAACTACATGATGTCGATGGATGCAGACCGTTTGCTGGCGCCATACCTGAAAGAAGCAGGACTTAACCCTAAAAAGCCAAATTATCCAAACTGGGAAAACACAGGATTGGATGGTCACATTGGCGGTCATTATATTTCAGCTTTGGCGTTGATGTACGCTTCTACAGGCGATGCCAAAGTAAAACAGCGACTCGATTATATGATTGATGAGCTGGAGCGTTGCCAGAATCTTTCAGGAAACGGCTATATTTCTGGCGTTCCGAATGGCAAGAAGATCTGGAAAGAAATCTCGGATGGCAATATTCGCGCATCGGCTTTTGGACTGAATGACCGTTGGGTTCCATTATATAATATTCACAAAATATATTCCGGTTTGCGCGATGCCTATTGGTATGCGGATAGTGAAAAAGCAAAAAAAATGCTCATCAAGCTTACCGATTGGATGGCGGATGAAGTTTCCGGACTTTCCGATGATCAGATTCAGGAGATGCTGAGAAGTGAACATGGCGGACTGAACGAGATTTTTGCCGATGTTTACGACATTACAAAAAATGAAAAATATCTCAAGCTTGCGCACCGTTTTTCGCATCTGGCCATTTTAAATCCTTTGCTGATTCACGAAGACAAACTGACAGGAATTCACGCCAATACACAAATTCCAAAAGTAATTGGTTTTAAAAGGATTGCCGATTTGGAACATAATAAAGAGTGGAGCAGTGCGGCAGATTTTTTCTGGACGAATGTTACTCAAAAACGTTCAGCAATTATCGGTGGAAACAGCGTCAGCGAACATTTTAACCCGACAACCGATTTCAGCGGAATGATTAAAAGTATTGAAGGCCCCGAAACCTGCAATACTTACAATATGCTGAAGTTGACCAAAGAACTTTTCGCCACAAACCCGAAATCTTCTTATCTCGATTATTACGAAAGAGCTTTGTACAATCATATTCTTTCCACTCAAAATCCCGAAAAAGGTGGTTTTGTGTACTTCACGCCAATGCGTCCCGGTCATTACAGGGTCTATTCTCAGCCGGAAACCAGTTTCTGGTGCTGTGTCGGTTCGGGAATGGAAAACCACGCGAAGTATGGTGAAATGATTTATGCACATTCGGATAACGACTTGTATGTGAATCTTTTTATTCCGTCTGTTTTAAAATGGTCGGAGAAAAAAATGATTGTAAGACAGGAAAATAATTTTCCACAAACACCTTCCACAAAATTAATTTTTGATCTTGCTCCAAAATCCGAAATCAACCTGAAATTGAGAGCTCCGGAATGGACGAATGCTTCACAGATAAGTGTTTCAATTAATTCAAAAAATATCAATATTCCTGTCGATTCCGAAGGTTATATCAACATCAAGAGAAAATGGAAAAAAGGCGATGTTGTCGAAATGAAAATGCCGATGCATCTTTCTACAGAGCAGCTTCCGGATAATTCCGATTACTATGCATTCAGATATGGGCCCATCGTTTTGGCAGCAAAATATGGTAAAGAAAATCAACAGGGATTGTTTGCCGATGACAGCCGTGGCGGACATATTGCACACGGACCGCAGATTCCGTTAAATGATATTCCGACGATTTTAGGAAGTTCGACAACTGTTTTGGATCATTTAAAGCCTGTTAATCAAAAAGATTTGACATTTAAAATTAATGGTCTTTATCCTCAGAATAAATTCAACAACGGGTTAGAACTTGTTCCGTTTTATCAGGTTCAGGAAGAGCGATATATCATCTATTTTCCTCAGGCAACTCAGGATAAAATCGAAATGATTCAGCAGAAAAAAGCTCAGGAAGAAGAAGCTGTCCGAAAGCTGGATAATATCACAACAGATAAAATTCAGTTAGGCGAGCAGCAGCCGGAATCCGATCACTTTTTTGACAGCAAAGATGCTTATGATGGTTATATGGAAGACCGGCATTTCCGCGATGCTAAAGGTTGGTTCAGCTATCAGATGAAAAACAAGGATAAAAATTCAAAATACCTTTACCTTCTGTACTTTGATGCTAATAACAATCGTACATTGAATGCTGAAATCAACGGAATCAAATCATTTTCAAAAGATTTTGAAGGAAAAATGGGAAGTTCGCCACAAACATTGTTAATCCCTATTCCCGAATCAGAAAAGAATAAAGAAACACTCATCGTAAAATTTATTTCAGGCGAAAAATCTCTGACGCCAAAAATTATTGAAGTGAGATTACTGAACGAATTACCAAAATAAAACTAATATGTCAAATAATATTTTTACTAAAATTCTGGGCTTGTTCCTATTGATTTTCAGTCTTTGTGTTGAAGCTAAAATCAAGCTTCCCGCATTGGTTTCAGACGGAATGGTTTTACAGCGCAACCAGAAATTGAACATTTGGGGAAAAGCCGATGCCAATGAAAAAGTGGAAGTGAAATTCCTCAATAAAAGCTACAAAACCACTGCAGACCAAAACGGAAACTGGAAAATCGTTCTTCCTGAGCAAAAAGCTGGCGGTCCGTACACAATGACCATCAACGAAATAACCCTGAAAGATATTTTGATTGGCGATGTTTGGCTGGCTTCCGGACAATCGAATATGGAGTTACCAATGCGTAGACTGACGCCTTTATATTCTAATGAAATCAAAAATGCAAACAATCAGAATATTCGTTTTTTCACAGTTCCTCAGAAGTATAATTTCAAATCGCCACAGACTGAATTAGATGGTGGAAAATGGGAAGCTACCAATCCTCAAACCATTATGAATTTCTCTGGTGTTGCGTATTTTTTTGCTAAAGATGTAAGCGAGAAAAATAAAGTTCCAGTAGGAATTATTCATTCCAGTTTGGGAGGTTCTCCAATTCAGGCTTGGATGGATGAAAATTCTCTGAAAAAATATCCTGAATATCTCGACGAAGCCAAAAAATGGCAGAACGATGAGTTGATAAAGTCTACAGAATCTTCAGAACAGGCATTGAGCAAAGCTTGGTACACAGAACTTGATCAAAGCGATTTAGGTTTAAATCAGCATTGGGAAAATTTCGATTTAAATGATTCTGACTGGAAAACAATGAAAATTCCCGGTTCTTGGGAAGACAAGGAAGGTTCTTTTGAAGGTTCGGTTTGGTTCAGAAAAGAAATTACTTTAACAAAAAATCAGGCAGGAAAAGCAGCTTTTTTAAATTTAGGCAGAATTAAAGACGCTGATGTAACCTACATCAACGGGACAAAAGTCGGAAACGTAACTTACGAATATCCTCCGCGTTGGTACGACGTTCCAGCAGGAATTTTGAAAGAAGGCAAAAACGTCATTGCCGTAAGAGTTTCAAACGGAAGCGGAAAAGGGCAGTTCATTGCTGACAAACCATACTATCTGGAAATCGACGGACAAAAAATCGATTTAAAATCTGAATGGAAATATAAAATCGGGGCAAAAATGGAAAAAATGGCACCCGGAACGACCTTTATCCGTTGGAAACCGACAGGATTGTATAATGCGATGATCAATCCTTTAATCAATTATAATATCACGGGAGCAATCTGGTATCAAGGCGAAAGCAACACCGGAAAGCCGAAAGAGTATGGTGATTTATTAACCACGATGATTACAGACTGGAGAAATAAATTCAATAACAAAAACATGCCGTTCATCACCGTTCAGTTGGCTAATTTTATGGAGTCAAAAGCACAACCGATAGAAAGCAACTGGGCGGAACTCAGAGACCAGCAGCGTAAAGTTTCATTACAAGTTCCAAATGCCGGACTTGCCGTAATCATCGATGTCGGGGAATGGAATGACATTCATCCACTCGATAAAAAAACAGTAGGAGACAGGCTGGCTTTGCAGGCAATGAAATCGGCTTACGGGAAAAACATCGTTGCAGACGGACCGGTTTATCAGTCGATGAAATCAAATGGAAACAAAATCGTTCTTACTTTCAAACCCGGAACGGATGATTTTGCTCCGGTTGCAGAACTGAAAGGTTTTGCCATCAAAAATGCTGATGGAAACTGGTCTTGGGCAAAAGCAAAAATCGAAGGAAAAACAATTGTAGTTTGGAATGATTCGGTAACAAATCCTGTTGCAGTCCGTTACGACTGGGCAGACAATCCAAATGGAAATCTGAAAAACAAAACCGGACTTCCTGCATCACCTTTCACCACAGAATAATTTAAAATCCAAACCTTCAAGGTTTCAAAAACCTTGAAGGTTTAAAAACTAACTAACTGTTATTTAAATAAAAACAACCATAAACTATATGAACAATCCATCTCAGAAAATATCTGTCGTTGAAAAAATCGGCTACAGTTTGGGAGATTTAGCGGCCAATCTGGTTTTCCAGACTTTGGTGACTTACTTAGCTTATTTTTACACCGATATCTACGGATTAAAACCGAAAGATGCGTCTATCATTACTTTGATTGTCGGACTTATTGCAGGTTTCGGATTCAATCCGATGGTCGGTGCTTTGGCAGACAGAACCCGAACCAAATGGGGAAAATTCCGTCCGTGGATTTTATTTTCTGCCGTTCCGTTGGGTGCAGCGGCACTTTTTGCATTCAGCACACCCAATTTTTCGTATCAGGGAAAAATGATCTATGCAGCAGCAACCTATACGATTTTACTGTTGTTATACGCGGCTAATAATTTGCCTTATGCAGCATTGAGCGGCGTTATAACAGGCGATATGGGCGAACGAAACAGCATTTCATCTTACCGTTTTGTGGCGGTGATGTTTGCACAGTTTTTCGTTCAGGTATTTATGTTGCCGATTATTTTATCGGTCGGGAAAGGAGACAAAGCTGCCGGAATCGAAATTGTGATGACGTGGTTGGCGATTATTGGAACGATTATGTTGCTCATCACATTTTTCACCACCAAAGAAAGAGTCATTCCAAAACCGGAGCAGGAATCCTCTTTGGGAGCCGATTTAAAAGACTTAAAGAAAAATAAGCCTTGGATCATAATGTTAGTGGTTACAGCCTTGATTTTCATTACTTTGGCAATGAAAGGCGGTTCATACGTTTATTATTTCAACAATTATGTCGATGAAACCTCTTTGAAAAATTTCATTTCGCCGATTACCGCATTTTTTAGTTCCATCGGAATGAATTTCTTCGGTGAAGATCCTCGTTCAGCAGGTTTCGGGCTGTTCAATGCAGGCGGAATTATTATGATGATTGTTGGAATTACCTTCTCAAAAAGATTTGCAGACAAATATGGAAAAAGGGATGCGTTCATCGCATCACTGTTCATTTCAACTTTATTTATTGTTGCATTCATCTTTTATCCGCCAAAATCAGTAGGATTAATGTTCCTTTCGCAAATCCTTCACGGCTTTTTCTACGGAATCAGCACACCGTTACTTTGGGCAATGATTGCCGATGTCGCCGACTATTCCGAGTGGAAAAACAACAGACGCGCCACAGCAATTATTTTCTCTGCAATGATGGTAGGATTAAAAGTTGGTTTAAGCATCGGAAGTTCGTTGGTTTCTTCCATTATCGGGCATTACGGCTACATTTCATCCGAAGGAACCGAAAATGTTATCCAGCCGGAATCCGTTGCAAACGGTGCTCAGATGCTGGTCAGTATTTTTCCGGCCATTCCGTTCTTTGCGGCGTGTGGACTATTAATGTTCTACGAAATCAACAAAAAAATGGAAACCCAAATCGAACAGGAACTCAAAGAAAGAAGGAAAAAAGAAGATTAATATTGGTTTAATTATATAAAGAAATTCCGCTCCGTAGGAGCGATATCTGTGTAGAAATTAAGAATATAAAAAGTAGAACTCCGTAGGAGTTCAATCTAAAAATAGAGATTCCACTGAACCTTTTGTATTTCTTAGCTGAGTTGGAGTTTACACTGAGCTTGTCGAAGTGCCCTTGCGACCTTAAAAAAGTATAGTAGTCAAAAAAATCTTTGCGCTCTTTGCGTTTAAAATTTAAAAAAATAATTATGAAAAAAATAGCTGCATTACTGGGAATTTTAGCCTTGACCGTTTCCTGCAAAACAGCAAATTCAGCATCCTCAAAAGATTCCCTGAAAGATGCCTACAAAAATAAATTCTACATTGGAACCGCAATGAGCCTTCCGCAAATTGACGGGACTGATGTAAAGTCGGATGAAATCATCAAAAAACAATTCAGTTCCATTGTTGCAGAAAACTGTATGAAATCGATGTTTATCCAGCCTCAGGAAGGAAGGTTTTTCTTCGATGATGCAGATAAATTCGTAGAATTCGGGGAGAAAAATAAGATGTTCATCATCGGTCACACGTTGATTTGGCATTCACAGTTACCAAGATGGTTTTTCGTGGACAAAGACGGAAAAGATGTTTCTCCGGAAGTTTTAAAACAGAGAATGAAAAGCCATATTTCGAGTTTGGTCGGCAGATACAAAGGTCGTGTAAAAGGTTGGGATGTGGTGAACGAAGCAATTATGGAAGACGGAACGTACCGTAAAAGCAAATTTTACGAAATTCTGGGCGAAGAATTTATTCCACTCGCTTTCCAGTATGCGCAGGAAGCTGACCCGAATGCCGAACTCTATTACAACGATTACAACGAATGGTTTCCGGAAAAAGTAAAAACCGTTACCAAAATCGTCAAAGATTTGAAATCAAGAGGAATCCGTATCGATGGAGTTGGAATGCAAACCCACGTTGGATTGGACAATCCAAAACTGGAAGAATATGAAAAGGCAATCGTCGATTACGCAGCCACCGGAGTAAAAATAAATGTTACAGAAATGGAAATCAGCGCACTGCCTTCACCGTGGGGAACTTCTGCGAACGTTTCCGACAAAGTAGAATATGAAGCAAAAATGAATCCTTATACAAAAGGATTGCCTGAAAATATGACGAAAGAATGGGAAAACCGATATCTGGACTTCTTCAGATTATATTTGAAACATCAGGATAAAATCCGAAGAGTAACATTGTGGGGCGTAACCGACAATCAATCCTGGAAAAACGATTTCCCGGTAAAAGGAAGAACCGATTATCCGTTGCCATTCGACAGAAATTACCAGGCAAAACCTATCGTTGAGAAAATCATTGAATTAACCAAAGAAAAATAAAATCAGCTTTAAGATTTCAAAAATTAAAATAAATATTTTTCTCGCAGATTTAGCGAATTAAGCAGATTTTATTTAAATAATCTGCGAAATCTGAAAAATCTGCGAGAAAATTAACTAAAAAGTTATTATTTAAAAATCTAAACTATAAAAATGAACAAAGCAAAATACCTTTTCCCAAAAGATTATATGGCAGATCCTTCCGTACACGTTTTTGAAGGAAAACTTTATATTTATCCATCTCACGACCGTGAAAGCGGAATCGAAGAAAACGACAACGGAGACCATTTCGATATGAATGATTACCACGTTTTTTCTTTGGATGATGTGGAAAATGACGAAGTGACGGATCACGGCGTGGTACTTTCGGTAAAAGATATTCCTTGGTCGGGAAGACAGTTGTGGGATTGTGATGTGGCTTTTAAAAATGGCAAATATTATATGTATTTTCCTTTGAAGGACAAAAACGATATTTTCAGAATCGGCGTTGCAGTAAGCGATAAACCTTGCGGACCTTTCATTCCGGAAAAACATCCGATGATGGGAAGTTACAGCATCGATCCTTGTCTTTTTGAGGATAACGGAAAGCATTATATGTATTTCGGCGGAATTTGGGGTGGGCAATTGCAACGTTACAGAAATAACAAAGCATTGGAATCTGCCATTATTCCTGCCGATAATGAACCTGCCATTTCATCAAAAGTAGTGATGTTAAGCGATGATATGCTGGAATTTGGAGAAGAGCCGAAAGATGTCGTGATTTTGGACGAAAACGGAAATCCTCTACTTCACGGCGATGAGCATCGTTTTTTTGAAGCATCCTGGATGCATAAATACAATGGAAAATATTACTTTTCTTATTCCACAGGAGACACGCATTTGATTTGCTACGCAACAGGCGATAATCCTTATGGTCCGTTCACTTTTCAAGGCGAAATCTTGACGCCTGTTGTAGGTTGGACCACACATCACAGCATTGTAGAATTTAAAGGAAAATGGTATCTGTTTTTCCACGATTCGGTTCCTAGTGGCGGAAGAACGTGGCTGAGAAGTATGAAGGTCGTGGAGATTGAATATGATAACGACGGTAAAATCAAAACGATTGAAGGATTGGAAGACCATCAATAGGAACGGGCTTTTAGCCCGTTTAAAAAAGTGACATACCATTTGGCTTTAGCCAAAACTTAAATAATTTTAAAAATTTAAGAATGCAACATTTCCGACATTACTTATTACTGTTTTTAATCCTTCCGTTAATGGCTTTAGCCGAAGATGGAAGTCAGTTATGGCTAAGATATCCTGTAAACTCAAAGCCAAGAAATATTGTGAATTCAAACAGTAAAAGTCCGACTATTGAAATCGCCAAAAAAGAACTGAACCAACATTGGGCAGGACAAGCCGTTGATTTAAAGATTGACAGATTTCCGGAAAATTTTAAAGACGGATACAAAATCGTTTCTACTCCGAAAAAAATCAGTGTTTTGGCAAAAACAGACTTAGGATTACTGTACGGAAGCTATCACCTGTTGAATTTACAACAGCAGAAAGCCAATTTTTCTAATCTAAAGCTTGAGGAAAAACCTTCCTACGACGTAAGAATTCTTAACCATTGGGATAATCTCGACGGAAGTATTGAACGTGGTTATGCCGGACATTCGCTTTGGAAATGGGAAGATTTACCCAATAAAATTTCGCCGAGATACGAAGAATATGCAAGAGCCAATGCATCTGTCGGAATCAATGCAACGGTTCTTAATAATGTCAATGCTTCGCCAAATATGCTTCGTGAAGATTATCTTAAAAAAGTAAAAGTTCTCGCGGATATTTTCAGACCTTACGGTATCAAAGTATACCTATCCGTGAATTTTTCGTCGCCAAAAGTGTTGGGAGGATTGGAAAATTCTGACCCATTAAATAAAAACGTTCAGAAATGGTGGAAAGATAAAGCGGCGGAAATTTACAAACTGATTCCTGATTTCGGAGGATTTTTGGTGAAAGCCAACTCTGAAGGTCAGCCAGGACCGCAGGATTACGGAAGAACGCATGCAGACGGAGCAAATATGATGGCAGATGTTTTGAAACCTTACGGCGGAATCGTGATGTGGAGGGCTTTCGTATACAGTCCGAGCAAAGATGACCGCGCAAAACAGGCTCACCTGGAATTTGTTCCGTTAGACGGAAAATTCAGAGACAATGTTATTATTCAGATTAAAAACGGGCCGATCGATTTTCAACCGAGAGAAGCCTTCAACCCGCTTTTCGGAGCATTAAGGAAGACTTCGGAAATGGTCGAATTTCAGATTACTCAGGAATATTTAGGACAGGCTAATCATCTGGTTTATCTTGCCCCATTATTCAAAGAGACGTTGGACAGTGATACTTTTTCGGATGGAAAAGGTTCTACGATTGCTAAAATTACAGACGGGACATTAAGACCTGCAAAACTGACCGCAATTGCTGCAGTTGCCAATATAGGAGAAGATCAAAACTGGACGGGACATCACTTTGCGCAGGCCAATTGGTACGCTTTCGGACGTCTGGCCTGGAATCACGATTTAACCTCGGAACAGATTGCAGATGAATGGATTAAGATGACTTTTACGGATAATAAAAACTTCGTAAATCCGGTCAAAGAAATAATGCTTACTTCACGCGAAACTGCCGTAGATTATATGATGCCGCTTGGTCTTCACCACATTTTTGCCGGCGGGCACCATTATGGTCCGGAACCTTGGGGCGATTACAAAGGCGGAAGGCCTGACTGGTCGCCGGTGTATTATCATCAGGCCAATGCAGAAGGAATCGGATTCGACAGAACAAAAACAGGAAGCAATGCCGTTTCGCAATATTTTCCGCCGCTTGACGAAATCTATGGAAACATCAAGACAACTCCAGAAAACCTGATTCTCTGGTTCCACCACGTTCCTTGGGATTACAAGATGAAAGACGGAAAAACGCTTTGGGATGAGTTGTGCTACAAATATGATTTGGGTGTTCACGAAGTGAGAGATTATCAGAAAACCTGGGACAAAATGCAACCTTATATTGATCAGCAAAGATTTTCTGAGGTTCAGGATAAACTGAAAATTCAGGCAAAGGATGCCGTTTGGTGGAAAGATGCTTGTTTGCTTTACTTCCAGACATTTTCTAACAAACCAATTCCGTCTGATATTGAAAAACCTGTTCACCAGCTTGAAGATCTAAAGAAAATCAAGCTTAATATGGGACATCACAATTAATCAATCTATTTAAATTTAAACAAATAACTTTCTAAATCTTTTTGAGACAGGAAGTTGTTTGTTTTATAAATTAAGTGTAAATTTAACACTTAAATAAAGTTAACAATATAATCTATGAAATTTTTTATTGACACTGCCAATCTGGATCAGATAAGGGAAGCTCAGGATCTGGGAATTCTTGATGGCGTTACAACCAATCCGTCCCTGATGGCAAAAGAAGGAATCAGCGGAAAAGAAGCTATTTTGAAGCATTACAAAGATATTTGCGAAATTGTAGACGGCGATATTTCGGCAGAAGTTCTTTCCACGACTTATGAGGAAATGATCAAGGAAGGCGAAGAGTTGGCAGCCATTCATCCCAATATTGTAGTAAAAGTTCCCATCATCAAAGACGGAATCAAGGCAATCAAATATTTTTCGCAAAAAGGAATGAGAACTAATTGTACCTTAATCTTCTCTGCAGGACAGGCACTTTTAGCGGCAAAAGCAGGAGCAACTTACGTTTCTCCATTCTTAGGAAGACTGGATGATGTTTCCACCGATGGTCTTCATTTAATCCAGGAAATCAGAACCATTTTCGATAACTATGGCTATGAAACTGAGATTTTGGCAGCATCTGTTCGCCATTCGATGCACATCATCAACTGTGCAAAAATTGGCGCCGATGTCGTAACTTGTCCTTTGCCACCGATTTTGTCATTGCTGAAGCATCCTTTAACGGATTCCGGCTTAGAGCAGTTCATCAAAGATTCACAAAAAATGCAATAAAATATATGCACGATATTCAAAAATTAAAAAGTATTGCCTCACAGGTTCGCAGAGATATTGTGAGAATGGTTCACGCCTGTCAGTCGGGACATCCGGGTGGTTCATTAGGGTGCACAGATTTTCTCGTAGCTCTTTATTTTGATGTGATGAAGAGAAAAGAAGGATTTGATATGACGGGGAAAGGTGAAGATGTCTTTTATCTTTCCAACGGTCATATTTCTCCTGTTTTTTACAGTGTTTTGGCGCACTCAGGATATTTCGACAAATCGGAGCTGGTAACTTTCAGAAAACTGAATTCCAGATTGCAGGGACATCCGACGACGCACGAGCATCTTCCGGGAGTTCGTATTGCTTCGGGCTCGCTTGGACAGGGAATGTCTGTGGCAGTCGGTCACGCAGTCGGAAAGAAATTAGATAAAGACCCGAATCTTGTTTTCAGTCTTCACGGTGACGGCGAATTGCAGGAAGGACAAAACTGGGAAGCGATTATGTATGCCTCTCACAACAAGGTTGATAATCTTATCGCCACCGTAGATTATAACGGACAGCAAATTGACGGACCGACTTCCAAAGTACTTTCTCTGGGAAATCTTAAAACTAAGTTTGAAGCCTTTGACTGGAAAGTTCTTGAAGTGGAAAACGGAAATGATATGGAAGAAATTCTGAAAGTTCTGGACGAAGCCAAATCTTTAACAGGAAAAGGTCAGCCGATTTGTATTCTCCTCAAAACAGAAATGGGTTACGGTGTCGATTATATGATGGGAACTCACGCGTGGCACGGAAAAGCACCAAATGACGAACAATTACAAAAAGCTTTAGATCAACTCGAAGAAACTTTGGGCGATTATTAATTCGTTGTTGGTTGATTGTTTTTAGTTGATAGAAAACAAATTAATGTCTACAATCTACTTCAACTTCTGACAACCATCAACTGACAACCATCAACAGATAAAAACAATGAAAAAATATACCTACACAGAAAAAAAAGACACCCGAAGCGGTTTCGGAGCAGGAATAGCAGAATTGGCGGATAAGAATCCCAACGTTGTCGGACTTTGCGCAGACCTTATCGGTTCTTTAAAATTTGAAAAATTCATCGAAAAAGCACCGGAACGTTTTTTCCAGATCGGGATCGCGGAAGCCAATATGATCGGAATGGCTGCAGGCTTGGCAACAGAAGGCAAAATTCCTTTCACGGGAACCTTCGCCAACTTTTCTACGGGAAGAGTGTACGACCAGATTCGCCAGTCGGTGGCTTATTCAGGGAAAAATGTGAAAATTTGTGCTTCCCACGCTGGCTTAACTTTAGGTGAAGACGGTGCAACGCATCAGATTCTGGAAGATATCGGATTGATGAAAATGCTTCCGGGAATGACGGTGATCAACACCTGCGATTACAACCAGACCAAAGCCGCAACCATTGCCATTGCAGATTACGAAGGTCCGGTTTATCTAAGATTTGGAAGACCGGTAATTCCTGTTTTTACTGATGAAAATCAAACATTTGAAATCGGAAAAGCGTGGATGGTGAATGAAGGAAAAGATGTAACGATCGTTGCAACAGGGCATTTGGTTTGGGAAGCTATTAAAGCCGGAGAAATTCTGGAAGAGCAGGGCATCGATGCGGAAATCATCAACATCCACACCATCAAACCATTAGATTCTGAAGCGATTTTAAAATCTGTAAAGAAAACAGGTTGCGTAGTTACGGCAGAAGAACACAATAGACTCGGCGGATTAGGCGACAGCGTTGCACAGCTTCTGATTACAGAATATCTTGCACCTCAGGAATATGTTGCCGTAAATGACAGTTTCGGAGAAAGCGGAACGCCCGATCAACTGATGGAAAAATACGGTTTAACTGCGAATGATATCGTAGCAGCGGTGAAAAAAGTAATGAAGAGAAAATAAAACAATTGCGTGATCTAATCTTTTAGCCACGAATTCGCAAATTTTTTTTAAAGAAAGATAAATTTTTATTAGTGCATTCGTGGCTAAAAGATTTAAAATCATAAATTGCAGTTATATATGCAGGAAAATTTAATCAACCACACAAAAGAAGCATTTCGGTCATTTTTTCAGTCAGAACCTGAGAGAGTTTTCCTCGCTCCGGGAAGAATCAATATCATTGGAGAGCACGTCGATTACAGTGATGGTTTTGTACTTCCGGCTGCCATTGATAAACATATTTGTTTTGCCGTAAAAAAAACGGATGATTCTACAATTTCTTTTTTTGCCAAAGATTTTAACGATTCTTTCAGTTTTGATGTTAACGAAAAACAGTTTCCGGTTTCACAGATCTGGGTTAATTATTTGTTGGGCGTTTTCAATGTCATTCAGGAAGCGAGAAAAGAAGTCGGAGGTTTGCAGATTGCTTTCAGCAGTACGATTCCGATGGGTTCAGGTTTGTCATCATCGGCAGCTTTGGAATGTGGTTTTGCTTATATTCTCAACGAAATTTTCAATTTACATTTAAATAAAAAAGAAATAGCAGTCATTGGTCAGAAGTCCGAACATACTTTTGTAGGCGTAAAATGCGGAATTATGGACCAGTTTTCTTCAGTCTTCGGAAAAGAGCATAAAGTGATTATGCTCGATTGCAATTCTTTGGAACATCAGTATTTTGAAGCCAATATAGATGGTTACAGCTTGGTCCTTTTCGACAGTTGCGTGAAACATACCCATCTCACTTCCGGCTACAACGACAGAAGAAGAGATGTTGACAACGGCAAAAAAATATTATGGGAAAAGTTTCCCGAAATACAGAAATTCAGGGATTTCAGTTTTGAAATGCTTGACGAGGCAAGAACAGAAATGGGTGAGATTTCATACAAAAGATGCTTTTATCTTCTTAAAGAAATCAAAAGGGTGGAAAAAGCCGCAAAAGCTTTGTCAGAAGGTGATGTAGAATATCTTGGCCAGCTTTTGAACGAAACACATTCCGGACTTTCTACAGAATTTGAAGTAAGCTGTGATGAACTCGACTTTATGGTTGAGGAAACTTTAAAGGAAAAAGGCGTTTTAGGAGCAAGAATTATGGGCGGCGGTTTTGGCGGTTGCAGCATTAACCTTATTAAAGATGAAAATGTAAGTAGCGTCATTGAAAATATCAGTGCTCAATACAAACAGGCGTACAACATCGGCATGAAAGTCTATCAAGTAAAAATATCGGACGGAATTAATGAATACTACAGAAATGAAATCGTCATTTAATCAAAAAGACCATCCTCACAGAAGATATAATCCGCTTTTGGACGAGTGGATTCTGGTTTCTCCGCAACGTGCAAAGCGACCTTGGCAGGGGCAAACAGAAAAAACATCGGAAGAACAGCTTCCGGCTCACGACCCGAATTGTTATTTGTGTTCAGGAAATGTTCGTGTTAATGGTGAAAAAAACCCAGATTACAAAGGTGTCTATGTTTTTGATAATGATTTCGGTTCTCTGATGAAAGATGATGTTGAATTTTCTGAAGAAAGCTCTGATTTTTTTTCATTAAAACCTGAAAGAGGAATCAATCGTGTCATTTGCTTTTCGGAAAATCACAGTCTAACACTGCCTGAAATGGAAGTTGATGACATCAAAAAAGTCGTTGATGTTTGGCAACAGCAATATGAAGAGTTAGGAAATCTGGATTACATCAACCACGTTCAGATTTTTGAGAATAAAGGTCAGGTGATGGGCTGCAGCAATCCGCATCCTCATGGTCAGATCTGGGCGCAGTCTTCGATTCCTTCGATTGTTTCAAAAACGCAGGAAAATCTTAAAAAATATTTTGACAAAAACGGAACTTCACTTTTAGAAGATTATGTGAAAAAAGAGCTGGAAATTAATGAAAGAATAATTCTTGAAAATGAGGATTTTGTTGCAATAGTTCCTTTCTGGGCAGTCTGGCCTTACGAAACGATGATCGTGAGCAAAAGAAAGATTGAAAACTTGATTGAATTTTCTGAAAACGAAAAATTATCTTTAGCATCAATAATAAAAGATTTAACCACGAAATACGACAATCTTTTTGAAATTTCTTTTCCGTATTCAGCCGGAATCCATCAGTCGCCAACCGATGGAAAACCTCATCCAGAATGGCATTTTCATATGCACTTTTACCCGCCATTGCTGAGAAGTGCAGAAGTGAAAAAATTCATGGTTGGTTACGAAATGCTCGCTGAAGCTCAACGTGATATTACGCCAGAGCAGAGTGCGGAGATACTGAAGAGTCTTTCTACACTTCATTATAAAAACAGATAGTTCTTATTATTTTCATTACTTTTAATAAGAATCTTATTTATGATTGTCAATTTGACATAAAACTGAAATTTTGACAGTTTTTATGAAAAAAAATCCTGTTTTTTAAATTGGTATTTTTTTTGAAATAAATTTGTAAACAGCTGGCCAGTTGAGGTTTAAATAATACATTGTTTAACTTTAAAAGAACATTATTATGAATCTTATTAAGAAAAATTGGAGTAATCTACCAGGAGTTCCAAATCTTTTTGATGATTTTTTTAATCGTGAACTTTTTAATTGGGGGAACAATAATTATTCATCAACAAGTACTACTGTTCCTTCAGTCAATATTGTAGAAAATGACGAGGCTTACCAAGTACAAGTAGCTGCTCCTGGTATGGAGAAGAATGATTTTGAAATTAAACTTGATGGACAGCTTCTGACTATTTCTTCATCTAAGCAAGATAGTAACGAAACCCAGAAGGGAAATTATACCCGCCGGGAATTCAGCTATCAATCATTCCAAAGAAGTTTTGAATTGCCAAAAGATGTTGTTGATCAGGAAAATATTCAAGCCAAATATGAAAATGGTTTATTGATGTTGACTATTCCTAAAAAGGAAGAAGCCAAACAGAAACCACCAAGAGTAATTGAAATACAATAATAACCTTTAATTGCATAGTGAAACAAGCCTCAAGATGAGGCTTGTTTTTATAAAATCAAGCTACTGCAACTAATCGTACTACTTACATTGTATGACTGAATACTACTAAAATACTAACGCTATAATACAGAAAATATGCTTTGGACAGTATGTGTTTTATGTATGACAACGTTGGGATTGATGTTTTTGCTGAAAAAGCTGAATCAGCCCTACCTTATTGCTTATATTATTGCGGGGATATTACTTGGTCCTCATGTACTGAAACTTTTTACGCAACCTGAAGAAATAGAAGTAGTCGGAGAAATCGGTATCCTGCTGCTGATGTTCTTTATAGGGATGGAAATCAATATTCCTAATAAAAAGAGCTTAATTATTAAGCCTTTATTAGCACAGGGTATAAAAATAATTTTAAGCCTGTTTTTTGCCTATTTTATTGGAAGATTTCTTGCTCTTGATGATAAAAGTATTGTGCTCATTGCCATGCTTTTTACATTTAATAGTACCGCCGTTGTGGTTGAATTTTTAAAGAAACACGGTACTATACATACAGCGTTCGGAATTGTTATTCTGAATATTTTGCTGTTACAAGATCTCCTTTTAGCACCTGCTTTGACAATACTGAAATTTTGGAATGGTGAAAAGTATAATTTTTTTAATTTTATTTTACCCTTAGCTGTTTGCGTAGTCATTTTCTTTATATTCAGAAAGATAAGACATATCAGGGAAATCAATTTTTCGTATTCTTTTTTAGAGAATGATCATGATTTACAGGTTTTTTCGGGACTTTTTATTTGCCTCGGATTTGGTGTTTTGGCAGAAATAATAGGCATGAGTGCTGCATTGGGAAGCTTTATTGCCGGAGTTTTGGTGGGAAAGATAAAAGCTTTTCACTGGCTTGAGCACTCTCTGCTGCCTTTTAAGGTTTTCTTTGTCTCGCTGTTTTTTGTATCCATTGGTCTTCGCATGGATATACCTTATCTTATATCTAATTATAAACTCATTGTTTTAGGTACTATAGTTGTACTGGTAAGTAACAGTATTATGTCCGCTATTTTTTTCAGGTTATTAAACTTCAAATGGAAAGACAGTCTTTACGGAGGGGCATTACTTTCGCAAACGGGAGAGTTTGGAATTCTGGCACTGTCTATCGCTTACAAAACAAATATTGTGGAATACGAACTTTACAAAGCCGGGTTGGGAATTACCTGTCTCTCCCTGCTTTTTTCCACTCTATGGATCAGTATCGGAACAATTTTTAAAGAACATAAAACTACTGTTAATAAAGATCATGTTAGTGAACACTTTAAGCATCATTAGTTTACTTATAAAAATTGTTCCTTTCAGAAATACTGATTGTATAAAAATTAGGATTTAATCTGATAAATATGGAAAGTAATAATATTATTTATTATTTAAGACTACCTTCCTGCTGCTTTTTCTCCCTTTAAAGTCATCACAGTGCTGGTTACCATTGCCACTTTCTTTCCGTCACTGCGAAAAATTTCGCAGATATAATGGCTTAAGTTTTTTCCATTCTGTAAAGCTGAGGCTTTAGCAGTAAGCACATTATTAAAAGTAGGTCTGTAAAAATTGATTTTTAAATCTACAGTGGTAAAGGATTCTCCTTCCGGAATGAAGGTAGAGTGGGCTGTTCCGATTGCTGCATCTGCCAGCTCACATATTAATCCGCCGTGGATGGTTCCTTGTTGGTTGCCATGTTGTTCTTTTGTTGTATTGATTTGTACTGTTGCTGTTCCTAGTCCGATTTCTTTGATGCTGATCCCCAATGTTTCCGATATCGGTGTTGGATATTGCATATGCGTGTACATCTCGGAAGTAAGCTTGCCTTTTATCATATTGTTTAAATAATCGAGTATTGACAGCTTTGCCATAAGTATTTTTTTTACGGTTTAATAAAAATTGAGCTTGAAAATTGTTTTAGCCTGCTATTTTATTTTTAATATTTATTCCAAAAGACTCATGTGGATAATTGGATAATTTTTACCCGAGCCGTCTTTTTCAGATCTTCCCGTTTTTCTAAAGCCCAGTTTCTCGTAAAAGCCAATGGCTTGATGATTTTGTTCGTTGACATCGACCTTTTTAATTTCCTGTAGATCTTTCATAAGATGAAATAACTTCTTTCCATAACCTTTTCCACGATTGTCGTTATGAATAAAAAGCATTTCCAGATTTTCTTCTGATACCGATGCAAAACCTATTGGTTCTCCCTGTTCGATAAGCAGGAATACTTGTAGGTTGGGAAGATAATCCGTCGGGATAACCTTTCTAAAATGGAGGAAATCTTCTTCATTAAGGAAATCATGGGTAGCTTTAACCGCAGATTCCCAAATTTCCATTATTCTTGGGTAATCATCTTTGATGGCAAGTCTTATGTAGTGTGACATATTATAAAATTAAGATAAATAAATGACCGATAAAATAGTACGATACATTTATCGTTGATGTGACATATAATTGATTTGTTGTAATTGATTTATGATTTCAAGAACTAAGTCCTTGATCTTTATTTAAATATTGACCGATGCTCTTCCTGAAGCAATAGTATAGGCTTCTTTCAATACCTCCGAATAAGTCGGATGGGCATAGCAAATTGAGGCCATATCTTTCGCAGTAATCTCATATTCTAAACCAACAACTGCCTGTGCAATTAAATCTGAGGCTCTTGCACCAATGATATGTACACCTAAAAGTTCGCCATATTTCGGATCAGAAAGTACTTTTACAAAACCATCCGTTTCCATTCCTGCTCTGGCTCTTGCATTTACTGCAAACGGAAATTTACCAACATTGTATTCTACTCCCTGTTTTTTTAATTCTTCTTCTGTTGCACCTACGGAAGCAACCTCTGGCCAGGTATAAACTACTGACGGAATACGGTCATACGCAATATGTGATTTTTGCCCATTAATTCTTTCAACTACAAATGCAGCTTCTTCTTCGGCTTTATGGGCAAGCATGACACCACCAATAACATCGCCGAGAGCGAAAATATTTGAGGCTGTTGTCTGGAGTAGTTCATTTACTTTAATCGTCCCATTGCTGTTGAGTTCAATGTTGGTATTTTCTAAGCCTAAATTAGTCACATAAGGTTTTCGGCCAACAGCTACTAAAATGTAATCAGCGGTCAGTTCCTGTTCAGCTCCTTCTTTACTTCTAAAATAGACTTTGGCTTTATCACCGAGGTTTTCAGCTTTGTAAACTGACTCTTTAAGCTTGATTTCTACGCCCTCTTTACTTAAAATTTTTGTCAGTGTACTTCCCAGTTCCTGATCCATATTGGCAATCAGATTATCGGCATACTCTAAAATAATTACCTGGGTACCAATTCTATTGAAGATTGAAGCCATTTCTACCCCGATCACACCTCCGCCAATAATAATGATGCTTTCAGGCTTTTCTTTCATGGCCAATGCTTCAGTCGAAGTAATGATCCTTTTTTTGTCGATAATAACTCCTGGAATAGTTGCCGGTTTTGATCCGGTTGCAATAATGAACTTATCTGATTTAATAATTGTTTCTGTTTGATCTTCGTGTATGATTTTCAACGATTCGTTGTTGAGAAAAGTACCTGAACCCTGTATAACTTTAATTTTATTCTTTCTCATCAGGTAATCCAGACCTTGGGTATTTTTAGCCACTACATCTGTTTTACGTTTAAATACTTTTTCATAATTGAGTTGTACTTCTGAAAACTCGATCCCATGATTTTCAAAATTTTTAACTGCATCTGCATAATGGTGAGTGCTATCTAATAATGCTTTAGTTGGGATACAGCCCACGTTGGTACAAGTCCCGCCCAAAGTACTGTATTTTTCGATTATAGCAGTTTTGTACCCCAGTTGAGCACTTCTTATTGCTGCTACGTAGCCGCCGGGACCAGACCCGATAACGGTAATATCAAATTCTTCCATTTTAATTCTTATCTAAAGTTACAATAAACCGATCGGTCTATTTTTTGGTAAAAAAATTATATCTTTAAGTTATTAATCAGTTTTTCTAAAAAAGACATTGCAATTTTTAGCTCTGTCATATGACTGTTTACTTTTGCCTGCATAAATGCTCCTTCGATCATTGAAATCATGATCACTGCTATTTCGCTTGGATCAGTATCTGCTTTTATCTCATTTCTTTCTATACCGCGTTTTACTTGATTTTCAATAGATGTTTTCCAAAAAACTAGCGCTTTTTGGGCACGTTCTTTTAGTTTTGGATGCGTATCATCAGCTTCTGTAGAAGTGTTTAAAATCGGACAGCCAGCCTGTAAATATGAGTATCTGAAATAATTTTTATACGTTTGAGGATAAACCAGCAATCGTTCGATAGAATTCTCAGTAGCTAATATGCGTTCTTTCATATGCTGTGTTACCTTACCAAAATTATGATCAAAAACGCTGAGTGCTATCTCATCTTTGTTCTCGAAATTACCATAAATGCAACCTTTCGAAAGTCCCGTAGCGTTCATTAAATCATTTATCGATGTACCTGCATAACCTTTTGTATTAAAAACAGGAGCCGTTTTCTCAATAATCAGTTGTTTGGTATTTTCAGATTTTGTGGTTTTCATAAGTAGAAATTCTAATCTGTAACAAAAGTAAATAAAAAAATAAAACGATCGGTCTTTTTTTTGATTATTTTATTTTCCCGCTTTAGGCAATTTTACTGAACACGGAATTAATTTTTTATAAAATGAAAATGTAAGAAAAAGTAAAAAGTTTCTTAAACCGTTAATTTATAAAATTATTAAAAATTTATATTTTTTAATAGTAGTATTCATTTTTAATCAGCTAACTTTAATACCGGAAATGAATTTTTTAAAATAAATGAATATATTTTGTGTATTCATTAGTTATCTTAAGATTCTGTTTTCAAAATAACAATGTATTAATATTGCAATGTCTTAATTATTTTATTAAAAAAATATTTAAATTTATAACTTATTATAATGTTCATAAACCTCTTGTTGAATAGCAGGAGGTTTTACTAATGGGTAATTAAAATTGATGTATTGATGCTTAAACTTTTAAAAATATTAACAAGTAAATATTCAAATGACAAGTAAGATAATAGGTGTTGGAAATTGTATACCATCTGAAACGATAACTAATTTATTCTTTGACAAACATATTTTTTTAGATGATAAGGGAGTATTATTAAAAGATAACAATTTCGCTATTACAGAGAAATTAAAAAAAATAACAGGTATAGAGGAGAGGAGATACGCAAATCGTGAACAGGTAACTTCTGATCTCGGATTAATTGCTGCTCAGGCGGCGATAGAAGATTCGGGAATAGATCCTGAAAGTTTAGATTATATCATTTTTGCCCATAATTTTGGAGACGTCAGATTTGGAACCGTTCAATCGGATATGGTCCCAAGTCTTGCGGCAAGAGTTAAGCATTCTCTAAAAATCAAGAATAACCTTTGTGTAGCTTATGATGTACTTTTTGGATGTCCGGGCTGGATCGAAGGTGTCATTCAGGCCAATGCCTTTATAAAAGCTAATATTGCCCGCAGATGCTTAGTAATTGGGGCGGAAACCCTTTCACGGGTAGTCGATATTCATGACCGTGATAGTATGATTTATGCTGACGGTGCAGGTGCTGTAATTATTGAAGCTAATGAAAAAGATGATTCAGGTATAAAATCGCATTTATCTTCGTCGCATACCTATGAGGAAAAAGATTACCTGTATTTTGGAAAATCTTATAATAACGATGGTTGTCAAGATACTAAGTACATAAAAATGGATGGTCGGAAAATATATGAGTTTGCTCTTTTAAATGTTCCTGATGCTATGAGAAAATGTCTTGATCAGAGCGGATATGGAATACATGATATAACCAAAATTATTATTCATCAGGCTAATGAAAAAATGGATGAAGCCATCGTAAACAGGTTTTATCAGTTGTATAAAGTAACAGCTCCCGATAATATTATGCCTATGGTAATCCATAAGCTTGGTAATAGTAGTGTTGCTACAATTCCCTCTTTACTTACCATGATTTTAAAAGGAGAACTGAAAGAACATTCCATAGAAAAAGATGATATTGTACTTTTTGCTTCTGTAGGAGCGGGGATGAATATCAATGCACTGATCTATAAATTTTAAACTCACTTATAGAGATCAATTATTGTATTGGTCTCTTTTTAATTCTTTTTCAATTTCGTCGATCTCTGTTAGAGGAAGGAGATATGTATCTTCAATATAACTTAGGATATTTTCATCAGTTTTATGATTTATTTTTCTGATGAAAATTTGATTGCTGGATTTCAGAGATTCTATATAATTTAAAGTGTCTTGTTTGCTCTGAAAAAATGATTGCTCAAAAACTGCTCTTTTATCATCATTAACGATAATGTCATTAAATGAAGTATTCATGAGAACTGTCTGAAAAAATGATTCAGCAGGTAAAAAAGTATGGAGATAATAGTCTTCAAAATCCAATACTTTTTTGTTGTTTGTTAAGAATGCACAGGTATTTCTTGTAAAAATAAACCATTTTCCTCCAATATAAGGCGTTATTCCTTTCATAAATTCTCTTTTATAAATAAAAGAGGAAATCTTATAAGCTAATTCAGTAAAATGATTTTGTATTCTTTTTAATGTATCGGGTCTGAAAAATTTTTGGTCATAATAAAATAGATAATTTCGTCCGTTATTAGCCGTAAGAAATTTCCGTATTATTTGCTGAGATTTAAGTGGATGGTCTTCGCCGCTCAGGTTGATAAAATAGTCCCATTCCAAACTTGCATTCAAGAGAAATTCCATCGCATTAAGTTCGGCTTGTATCATGCTGAATCCTCCTGAAACAATATTTAAGCTTTCTAAAATATAAACATTCGGAAATTGGGAGATGTATAGCTGTATTTCTTCGGTTACTTCAGACTTAGCTTTTCTGTCGATATGAATAAGATAGATTTGGTCTTTTGTGTAGATTTTCTGAAACATTGCCTTGAATACATTAGGTTTATGATGAACCATAATGAAATAAGCGATTTTGACAAGAGAAGTAATTGGTGACTTCTGGTGTTGAACCTGAGGATTGGTGATAGGAAAGGCTGTTTGCATATCATGGACATTTAAAATCATCCGCATAGCAAATAATTTGGTTAACGTGCGTAAGGTATGAATATATTTTTGATAATCAATTAATTAAATGTTGTGGTGTTTGCTTTTTTTTATTGTAGGTTTGCAAAACATTTATAAAAACAGGTTACTGCCTTTGCTATTCTGTAAGTTTAAAATCACCATTTTCTTTTTCCAGTTTTGCTTTTTCAGCTACCAATTTATACTCCTCAATTCAGGCAACGGAATTTAAGGGATTATAAAGTCCTATGATCAATAGGAGCGATATGTTATTGCAGATCATTCAACAGTATTTTAACGGTATTGTACAGATAAAGCAAGCAAAATGATAAACCGGAAAAGTATTCTTTATTTGTTTATCCTAATACACCAATTCAAATTCTGATTAACAGATTTGCTTACCAACTACCGGAAGACCGGAATTATAATGAGTTTTAAAAATTTAAACTTAATCAATCCAATTATTCGTGCTGTTACAGAAGCCGGGTATTCCAAGCCTACTGCGATACAGACAGCGGCGATTCCACACATTTTGTCAGGAAAAGATATTATAGCATGTGCCCAAACCGGTACAGGAAAAACAGCAGCATTTGCAATGCCTATCCTGCAGTTGTTAAAAAAAGATGCTCCTGAGCACAAAGAAATAAGAACGCTCATACTCACACCAACGCGGGAATTGGCAATACAGATTGAACAGAATTTTGCTATTTACAGCAAGTATTTACCTTTATCACAACTTTCTATTTTTGGAGGTGTTTCAGTGGGCGGACAGCTTGCGGCGCTTAGAAAAAGAGTAGATATTCTGGTGGCTACACCTGGTCGATTACTGGATTTGGTTAATCAAAGACATATTGATCTTTCTAAAATTGAAATACTTGTTTTAGATGAAGCAGACAGAATGCTTGATATGGGTTTTGTGAATGATATAAAAAAAGTGCTGAGGCTGGTTCCCCAGAAAAGGCAAACTTTGTTTTTTTCTGCCACAATGCCTACAGATATAAGGACATTTTCTGAAACAATCTTGAATAATCCTGTAGAGGTTACGGTAAATCCTGTATCTTCAACAGCCCAGACCATTAAGCAATCTGTATATTTTGTAGAAAAACGAGATAAGACAGGATTGCTGATCGACCTCCTGCAAAATGAAAATATGAGGCGTTCATTAGTTTTTACCCGTACTAAACATGCTGCCAATAAATTGGTCCAACAGTTGGAAGGTGTAGGAATTTTTGCCGCAGCTATTCATGGGAATAAATCTCAGTCCGCAAGGCAAAATGCACTTGATGATTTTAAAAGCAGTAAAATTAAAGTTTTGGTTGCTACAGATATTGCAGCCAGGGGAATTGATATTGATGATCTTCCTCATGTTGTAAACTATGAACTGCCTAATATTCCTGAAACTTATGTTCACCGGATCGGAAGAACAGGAAGGGCAGGAGCAGAAGGTAATGCAATTTCGTTTTGTGACATGGATGAGCGTATAGATCTTAAAAATATTCAAAAACTGATAGGATTCATCATGCCCGTAAGGTCATTTTATAAATAAAAATCTGTAGAGTTTACAGAAAATAATATATAATTTTTAATACTAATTACAATGCAACAAGGCACCGTAAAATTTTTCAATGAAGCAAAAGGCTTCGGATTTATTTCTCCTTCAGATGGAGGTAAAGATATATTTGTACATTCATCAGGATTAAGCACAAGAGCAATCCGTGAGAATGATAAAGTAGTTTTCGATGTACAGGAGAGCGATAAAGGTTTAAATGCTGTTAATGTAAAACTGGCATAATTAACCTTATTATCTGTATGAAATAATATTATTTCAATTTCAGTATCATATTTTTACAACTCAAGAGTCCAATAACCTTTTGTATTTGGATGTATTGTTTGAAACAGCATTGATGTAAGTTAAATTACTTTCATGTTCATTGACCTCTTGCTTTATGTAAGAGGTTTTTGAAAATTCAATAAGATTATAGATAATCCAGCGTTAATAATAGAGATGTGGATGTTTGTATTATTATTTCCTAATCATAAAACAAAATAATATAAAATGATTATTATTAATAATTTTAATGAATATAAATTGCTGGAAGGTAAGATGATCGGGACTTCTTCCTGGCATACCATACATCAGGCTCAGATCGATAAATTTGCCGAAGCAACATTGGACTTTCAGTGGATTCATGTAGATGAAAAAAAAGCACAAAGCGAAAGTCCTTTTAAATCGACTATTGCCCATGGCTATTTAACACTATCACTCATTCCTTACCTCTGGAAACAAATTGCAGAAGTAAGAAATGTAAAAATGGAGATAAATTATGGAATTGAGAACTTTAAATTCGGTCAGCCGGTTCCAGTAAACAGTGATGTGAAATTACAGGCTACGGTAAAATCAGTAATAAATCTTAAGGGAACCGTAAAAGTCGTGGTTGAGGCAAAACTTCTCATAAAAGATCAAACCAGACCATGTTATACGGGAGATGTTATTTTTCTGTATCACTTTTTATAAGATATTCCAAATAATTTTTCTTTTTACCACTTGTAAATGAGGATTTTATTCCGTTTAAATATGCAGAGACTTTAAAGTCTCTTTTTTTTTGTATTGAAAAACACAAGAAAAAAATTATCATGCTATAAATCTGTGTAATTTTATAAATGGAAAAATATATAATTTCACTCTTGATCACATCTTGAAAACTCTATATATGAAAAGCATATTTATCATTTCAGCAATATGGGTATTATCATCCTGTAACCAATCAGATAGTAATCAGGCGGTTTTGCAAAATCGTATCGACAGTCTGCAAACCCAATTAAACAGTTGTTATAAACCTGGATTCGGGGAGTTTATGAGCGGTGTGCAGGTTCATCATAACAAGCTTTGGTTTGCCGGCATTAATCAAAACTGGAAGCTTGCAGATTTTGAAGTCGGGGAAATTCAGGAAAGTATAGAAGGGATCGGAAAGTATTGCAAAGATCGTCCTGAAACTAAGTCTTTACCCATGATTAATCCTGCGTTGGATGCTATACGGAATGCTATTCAGCAACAAAATAATACAGCCTTTAAAGAAGACTATATTACTTTGACCAATACCTGTAATTCCTGCCATCAGGCAACCAAGCATGAATTTAACGTCATTACCGTTCCATCTGCGCCTCCTTTTAGCAATCAGGATTTTAAATTGCATAATGAAAAATAATAGCTATTCAATTGATGAATTTATAATAATGCATGGAAAAAGAAACCAAACTGAAAGAACTTGCAGGTATTTTTCTAAAATTGGGGATTACAGCTTTTGGAGGACCAGCTGCTCATATTGCCATGATGAGGCAGGAAGTCGTAACAAAGCGGCAATGGATGACCGAACAGCATTTCCTGGATATGATAGGGGCAACCAATTTAATACCCGGACCCAACAGTACGGAAATGGCAATTCATATCGGGCAAGACAGAGCAGGCTGGAAAGGACTTGTTGTAGCGGGATTATGTTTTATATGTCCTGCGGTTCTCATTACTTTATTTTTTGCCTGGCTGTATAAAGAATATGGTCAGCTTCCGGAAGTTCAGCCCTTTATTTATGGGATAAAACCAGCGATTATATCGGTTATTTTAGCTGCGATTTATCCTTTAGCCAAGAAATCTCTGAAAACGTTACAACTCTGGATGATTGGTATAATTGTTCTGATTTTATCTTTATTGGGTATCAATGAGATCTTTCTCTTATTTGGAGCAGGTTTTTTGGCTGTATTATTATACCTTATCAATAAGCGAGGTGAAGTATATTCCTTTATTCCGGCGGTATTATTTCAGATTCCGGATTCCGGTTTTATCTCATCTAAAAATTTTCATCTTTTTCTGGCTTTTCTTAAAATCGGTGCTATTCTGTATGGAAGCGGATATGTCTTGTTTGCTTTTTTAGATGCTGAATTGGTAGCAACGGGCTTGCTGACGAGACAGCAACTGATAGATGCTATTGCTGTAGGACAATTTACGCCGGGCCCGGTCTTTTCTTCAGTTACTTTTATCGGGTATCAGATTAATGGCTTTTCTGGGGCTGTATTTTCTACCATTGCTATTTTTCTGCCTTCGTTTATATTTGTAGCAATGCTCCATCCATTGATGAGAAAAGTACGGAATTCAAAACTTTTGTCCGCATTTTTAGATGCAGTAAATGTAGCATCAGTAGCTATAATTGCGGCTGTGTGTTATGAAATGGGTAAAGACAGTATTGCAGATTGGCGTACTGCAGTCATTGCAGTGGTAAGTCTGGTTTTTGTATTGAGGTTTACTAAAGTTAACAGTGCTTTTGTAGTATTGGGAGGGGCTTTATTAGGGTTTTTGCTGTTCAGAATTTGAAATCTAAAAAGAATTGAAGAGATCATTGTCATGAATTGTTTTTCAATAATAATTTGTTTCAAGTAAAATGTATTAAGACAATAGGTTATAACCTCATTATAAATTCATTAAAATTGCATTAGGGGAGTAATTTTTTTTAAATTTTTATTAGAACTGAAACATATTAATATTTTTTAATACTTTCTATGGTGAATTAATTAAAATAATTTGTATTTTTATAAGACAAACCAATATTAATAAGTAGTTATATGAAAATTTATCTTGTTTTAAATCTTGTTTCACATTCTCATATAGACTAAACAACTGTATATACAATCACCAGTTTTCTGTCAAAAGAATGTTCAGCTTCTCTTATTCGAAATCAATTCATTGAGCATCATTCCTTTGTAAAGTTTTTTCGATTATAAATTACAATTAAAACTTTACAGCAAACAATATCTTAATGCTGAAAATAATGTATATGCAAATTATACGATTACAAAAAATAATACCGATATGTTTTGTACTGGTTTCTGCAAATATCTTTTGCCAGAGTCTCAGTCTGCAACAATGTATCAATAATGCAATAAAAAATAATACTGCGATAAAATTGGCAGAACAATCTTTGGAAACAAGGGAAAAACTTGTGAAGTCCAATAAAAATAATAATTTACCGAAGGTTGATTTACTTGGAGGCTACAACTATATTGGGGAACCTATTAAAATTAATCTTCAGCAGGTAAAAGGCGGAATTGTAGAGGGATCGGCACAACAAAGCGTATCTTCTGCCAATACTGTTTATCAGCAGATCACCGGGAATGCTCTTCCCCAAAGTGTACAGGATGTTATTTACCAGACTTCCAAAGATATTATTAATGCGGTCTATCCCAATTATAATCCTGCAATTGCAAAACAAAGTTATTTTTTAGCCGGTGTTTTGGTAAAGCAGCCTATTTATTTGGGAGGTAAGCTGAATGCTTCACAAAGACTTTCGGAACAGCAGGTGGAAAGCGGAAAAGCCAATTTAAAATCTTCAAAAGATCTTGTCACTTATAATATCATATTACAATATATTCAGATCATGTATCTCAATTCGATGATTGAGAAGCAGCAAAAAAGTGTTGCGTCTCTTCATCAGAACGAAAAATATGCTGAAAATCTCTTGAAATCAGAAATCATTCCTCCTTATCAGAAAAATTGGGCAGATATTGCGAAGAAACAAGGAGAAACCAATCTTAAAAACCTGAATCTTGAAAAAGAAAATGCATTGCTTACTCTTAAAGATTTAATGGGAATTTCATTAGACGACCCCTTGGAAATTACTGAGATGTTAACCGAAAATACGGAGCTTCCAACATTTTCCAATTCAGAAAATAATGCAGATATTAAATTCCTTCAAAGCAAAAAAACAGAAGCAGAAACAGGGCTTATGATTACCAAATCTCTTTCGAAGCCGAATATTTTTGCCATTGGAAACTATCAGTTTTTCAGAAAGGATCTTCCTTTGATTACGCCTCCCTGGCTGGTCGGGATAGAAATGCAGTGGACACTCTTTGATCCCGAAAGGAGATCCAGAAATCAGGCATCGGAATCCATTATAAAAGAAGCTGATCTGTTAATAGAACAGAAACAGAAAGCCGTCAATCTTGCAACCAGAGTAGCACAGAATAAGCTTATCAGCCTGAAAGAACAGAGTGAAATTTTTGATGATTCAAGAAAACAGACTTATACAACTACTGAAATGGTAAGAAAACGATTGGAAAACAGTCTTGCTTCTGTGAAGGATGTTAATGATGTACTTCAATTACAGTATGAAACCGAAAAATTGTATTACACCTCACTCGTTGCATACCAGACGGCGTTGGCAACTTATTTTTTTATTACCGGGAATCCCGAAAACATGATCAATTATATTCCATAAAATCAGAACAAGATGAAGAACTTTATAAAAAATTACTGGGCGGTTTTTATTCCTTTGATTGTTTTGGCTATTGCGGTTATATACCTTCTTAGAAATAAATCTTCACAAGTCGATAAGGATGCCGTTATCGGAATGGTTGATGCGGAATTTGTAGATGTGTCTGCTTCATTACCCGGAAGAGTGGTCGATTTGTTGGTAAAACAAGATGATGAGGTGAAAGAAGGGCAGGTTGTTGCCCAGATGAAAACTTCAGAGATAGAAACCATTCAGTCACAGGTTTCCGAAGCTGTAACGATTGCTCAAAATCAACTGAATAAGGTCGATCGAGGGGTAGAACCTGAAGTTTTAGCTTCAGCAAAGAATCTCCAGCAGATTGCACAGCAGCAAATGGATTTAATGAATAAAACCTATTCGCGTTTCCAGAACCTTTATTCTGAAGGGGTGGTTTCCGGACAGGAAAGAGATATTGTTTATTTTAAATATAAAGCGGCCCAAAAAGAGCTTGAAACAGCAAAGCTGAATGTACAGCTGCTTGAGCGCGGAAGTAATGATGAGCTTAAAAACTCAGCAAAATCGATTCTGAATCAGGCAAAAGATGCAGAGAAGCTTACGGAGCAGATTAAAGATAATGCCTCTATAAAAGCTCCTGCTTCCGGAAAAATTTCAACCGTTATTTCAAATAAAGGCGAAATGGTAAATGCAGGATATCCTATGATGACCATTCAGAAAGATAATTCCTATTTTGTAAAATTCAATCTCCGTCAAAGTCAGATGAATAAAATAGATAAAGGAACATCTGTAACAATGAAAATCCCGGGATGTACGCCGGAAGAAGTGAAAGGTGTTGTATCAGAACTGGCTCCTGCATTAGGATATGCGGATTGGGTACCCGAAAAACAGAACGGAGAATTTGAGCTGAGAACATTCCAGATAAAAGTAAAGCCTGAAAATATGAGTTCAGTTAAAGGACTTCGTCCAGGTATGACTGCGCAACTGATTTTACCATAATATTATTTTTAATTTAAATTGAAAACCATTAGCCAAATTATGCTGCGAGAATGGAAGCGAATTTTTTCGATTCCTAACTTTTATGTGGTTTTACTGGTGATTCCGCCGATTATTTTTATTTTTTACGGTTTTATTTATCAGAAGCAATTTGCCAAGGAGCTTCCAATGGCAGTTTGGGATGAAGATCGCTCTTCAGTTTCCAGAATGCTTACAGATATGATGGAACAGAATGAATATATACATTTTACCCATACAGCTTTCAGTAATTCAGAAATCGAAAGCCTGATGAAAAAAGGTGAAATTTTTGGAGCTGTTCATTTTCCGAAAAATATGGAAGCGGATGTAAAGAAAGACCATCAGTCGAATATCACGCTATATACGAATGGTGCTTATCTTGTTCCTGCGAAGATGATCTATAAAGGAGCTGCAGAAGTCATTATCAAAGGAGGACTTGCTGTAGTTCTTCAAAAAGCGGAGAAACAGGGAATGCCCGCTGAAAAAGCGAATACTTTGGTTCAGCCCATTAAGCTGAATACAACAACGTTGTACAATCCAGATTTTAATTATCAAATGTATCTTACTCCGGGTCTCATAACTGTAGGTTTACAAATGGCCTTAATCGTGGCGTCTGTTCTCATCTTAAATTTAGAGTTTAAAAGAAATACAATTGATGAGCTTTTGAAGATTTCAACCTCTTCCTCACAGATTTTTATAGGAAAAATGTTGGCGCATCTTTGTATTGCATGGATTCTTTTTTTATTGGTTGCTTTTTTGGTGTTTCCTATGTATCATTTAGAAAAGCCAGAAACTTATTTTAATTTCTTCATTATGTATACTTTGATGTCTCTTGCTTGCATCGGTATAGGGATGATGGTTTCAGCAATTTCAAACAATCTGCTTTTGGTAACGGATATTGCATTGTTTTTTACTTCTCCGGCTTTTGTATTCAGTGGATTTACATTTCCAAGAACGGCAATGCCTTGGTATGATCAGTTTTATGCAGAAATAATGCCTTACACACACTTTCTGGACGGATTTATTAAAGTTTATTTTATGAAACTTCCAATATCTTATGCAATGCCGGAAATTTATAAACTGTTAATATTTATTGGGGTTACTTTTTCACTTGCTATTCTTTTTTTCCAAAATAAAGTGAATACTTATCTTAAAAATAAAGAGGTGTGAAAGAAATATTCCAAATCATAAAACGAGAGGCCCAAAACGTTTCAAAAGATTCAAGTCTGTTTATGATTTTACTTTTGGCTCCGATTGTGTATGCCTTTATGTATGGAAGCATTTATCTGAACAAAGGAGAAGAAAAAGTAAAATTAGCTTTAATTGATGCAGATGGAACAGCGATATCAAGACTGTTGACGGATCAGCTTAATTCTACTCCGATGATTGATATAATTCCTGCTTCCGATATTTCTGAGGCCAACGAAAAACTATATAATGGAGAGATCGAAGGGTATTTTTATATCCAGAAAGATATGGAAAAGTATATTCTTTCCCAAAAACAGGTCAATGTAAATCTCGTTTTGAATGCTTCCCGGTTTTTACCTTCCAGTGACTTATTAAGTGCGGTAACTAAAGTTTGTCTTACGGTTGGAGCTGGTGTGCGAAAAACCTATTTCAACAAACAAGGAATGAATGAGGATCAGTCGATGAAAATGACGAATCCAATTAATATGGATTACCGTCCGTTGTACAATTCTGGGATGACGTATGGATCTTTTTTATTGCCGGGATTATTGGCCATAATTTTGCAACAGACTTTATTGATAGGTGTTGCAGCTAGTTTTGCTTCCGAAAGAGAAGATAAAAAACTGACTAATCTTTATCAACTTTCAGGACGCAATATTTCTAAATTACTTATTGGGAAGAGTTTTTTATATTTCATTATTTTTATGATTTTTGGGTTATTTTTTACCACCATAAATTTCTCAGTTTTTGATGTGGAAATAAGAGGGAATTATTTAGATTTGGCTTTGTTAATGGCTCTTTTTATAGCTACAATATTAGTTTTTGGAATGTTCATTGGAAGTTTTTTTAAATCCAAGCTTTTCACATTTCAAGTGATGGTTTTTTCGTCTTATCCGATATTTTTGATAACGGGATATTCTATGCCGTATCAGGCTTTACCTAAATTAGTTCAATTGTTCTCGGATATGCTTCCGACAACACCTTTCCTGAAGGCCTATCTTTCCATCGTTCAGGCAGGTGGTAGTTTAAAAGATAATTTACCGTCAATACTTCACCTGACAGCTTTGTTATTACTATTTATGGTTTTATGCATGATTAGATGTAAAGTCATTATCAATTATAAATCCAGTAACTGATATCAAAAAATTATAGATTCTGCTTCTTTAACTTTATATCATTTGATCACGCTTCTTCTTGTAAGTAGGTGTATTTTTTTAATTAATCATCTAAATCGTAACCGATATGAGAAAGATAATTGCAGCATTCAATATGACACTTGATGGATTTTGCGATCATACTGCAGGCATTCCCGATGAAGAAATACATAAGCATTATACAGATCTGTTAAGTGATTCAGACGCTATTTTATACGGTAGAATAACCTATCAGCTTATGGAATATTGGCGGCCATATGTAAACAATCCTTCAGGTGAAAAATCAATAGACGATTTTGCATATGCTATTGATAAAATTCATAAAATTGTTTTTTCCCACAGTCTGGAAAATGTAGAATGGAAGAGTGCAAAGCTGGCCACTGAAGGATTAAAGGAAGAAGTTCTAAAATTAAAACAACAATCCGGTAGACCTGTTTTAATAGGAAGTCGAAGTCTGATTATACAATTAATGAAACTCAATTTGATTGATGAATATCAATTGTGCATTTACCCCGTTATCGTGGGAAGTGGTATGTCGCTGTTTGAAAATATAAACAATAGACATGTTCTTAAACTTTTAAAAGTCAAAAGTTTTAATGGAGGTTCCGTCATATTGTATTATAAGCCTGTCGATATCTAAGATGCATTACTATGCAATTTGTTTTAATTGATAGGTACGCTTTCATAACTAATGAAAGAATATTTAATGTTTTATTATTTTTATCTATAGGTTAAATAATTCATGGGAAATTTGGGTTTTTGTTAATTTTATGAATATTTAATGTTGAAAATGTTTTTGAATCAATAATTAATGTATATTTGTGATACTCTTCACGGAGTGATTTAAAAAAACTTAACCAGACCAAACTTAATAACATGATAAAAATCCCTAAAAAAGGTTTTAAGCCTTTACCGTTATATACTATTACTTAGTATAATTCTTCAAATAAAATCTTTACAAATACCGAAGCAGTAGAATTCATTTATATTCTATTGTCGAGGAAATGATTTCCAAATTCTAAAAGAAAATGTTGGAAGAGTATCATATTGTTTGCTATGTGAATTATAAATCATGAAAATTTCTTACGATAAAAACTTAACAATTTCAATTTAAAAACAATTAACTATGGAAGGAACAATTGGAGAAATCCGCCTTTTTGCTGCAAACTTTGCCCCTAGAGACTGGTGGTATTGTGACGGCTCATTATTGGCAATCAGATCAAATACTGCTTTGTTCGCTATTTTGGGAACAACGTATGGAGGAGATGGTATAGCAACTTTTGGCTTGCCGAATCTAGCTGGCCGATCAGCGCTTGGAGCTGGTCAGGGACCGGGATTATCTTATTATGATTTAGGTGAAAGTAGAGGTACAAACGCTGTAACACTGAATGTGTCTAATTTACCTTTGCATACCCATTTAGCAACTGGAACTATTGTTGTGCCCGCATCTTCACAGGATGGAGATTCAGATACACCCTCCAACAACGTGGTGGCAACAAAGGATTCTATGTATACCTCACAGGCTGGCAACTCTAGCACTAAACCTACTACTCTGACTTTACAGGTTGGTGTTTCCGGTGAAAATATTCCCCTGCAAATCAATCAGCCCTCGTTGGGAATGAATTATATTATCTGTTTGTATGGAGTTTTTCCACCAAGAGCATAATGTAAACTAAAAAATATAAATAATAATAATCAAACACTTAAATTATGGAAGGATACATAGGAGAAATCCGTCTATTTGCAGGAAATTTTGCACCATTGGGTTGGGCATTCTGTGACGGGGCTTTATACAGTATAGCAACATATTCAGCAACATATTCTATACTCGGAACAACGTACGGAGGTAACGGACAGACTACTTTTGCGGTTCCTGACCTGAGAGGGCGTATTCCTGTAGGAACCGGAACCGGAGCTGGATTGTCAAACGTTACTCTTGGAGAAATAGGAGGAAAAGAATCAGTTACAATGACCGTATTACAGATGCCTGCACATACTCACTCCGCATCAGCTACAGTCAGCTTTCCTGCTTCTATAGACGGAGGAGGCGAATCATTTACTTCTGAGTCTATATTGGGAGGGTTGCAAGGGGCATATTCATCACAGGCAGCAGATACTCATTTAGCTCCTCAAATCACTAGTAGTATATTATCTACAGTAGGAAATAATACTCCTTTTGAGATTATACAACCGGTTATGGCGGCCAATTATATCATATGTCTTGAAGGAATTTATCCAAGCAGAAGCTAATATAGTATATCAGTAACCTTTTAAAACTAATCATTCATTATGGAAGGAACTATTTCAGAAATCCGAATGTTTGCTGGTAATTTCGCACCTAAATACTGGGCATTTTGTCAAGGGCAAACATTAAATATAAATACAAACCAAGCATTATTTGCTTTGTTAGGAGTTACTTATGGAGGAAACGGGACAACAACTTTTATGCTCCCTAATTTTGCCGGAAGAGCTCCTATGGGGACCGGAAATGCGGTTGGAATTAAAAAATATCAATTAGGAGAGGTGTTAGGTAGTGAGACTGTAGTATGTACACTGGCCAATATGCCCAAGCACACGCATAATTCAACTTCTGGTACGGTAGCTATTAAAACCTTTTCTGGTGATGGAGACACCAACTCGCCTACTAACAGTACACTCGCTGCATTACCAGGATTGTATTCTGAAAATCCTTCAGATACAACTTTAAGACCTATCTCGGCAGCATTTAATTTAAGTGTTATGGGAGGAAGTCAGCCTATTAATATTAGGCAGCCTTATCTTGGAATGAATTATATCATTTGCTTATACGGAATTTTCCCATCAAGATCATAATTGAAAATAGAATAAACAAGCCTCTAATAGATATTTTAGAGGCTTTATATTAAAAAAAATGAAAATAGCTTTACTTTTACCACGATCTGTCATCTATCCTTCAATTTCTTTTGATATCATGGATGGTTTTAAACAATCCTTGAAAAATATGGGTTTGGAAGGTTATCATGAAATTATCTCTGCTGGAATAGGTGTTGCGGCAAAACATGAAGAAATTTACCAGCGGTGTGAACAGTTTTTAATCGAAGGTGCAGATGTTATTATTGGATATATGAGCCCTATTGCCGCGGAATTCGTAAATCCCTTGTTTCAGGCAGCAGATAAAACACTTTTAGTATTGGATAGCGGATATCATTTTCCGGCCTTTGACGGAAAGCTTTCGCATACTTATTTTATTTCTCTACAGGGAACTTTATGTACCCGGGTTATTGTTAATCAGGCGATTGAACAAGGTTATAAGAACTTTGCATTTACCTGTTCTTTTTATGATGCGGGCTATCGTCCCTCTTATATCTATTCTATTGCGGTAGAAGAAAAAGGAGGCACAATAGGCTTTAATCATATTACTTCTTTGCGACGTTCAGAATTTACTTTGGCTCCTCTTAGAGAATATATTGAAAGAGAAGAACAAACGGCTGTGCTTGCAACTTTTTGCGGAGATATGGCAGAAGATTTCTTTAGTGAAAGCAATACTATTTCTGCTGGTTCATCTGTGTATGGAACATGTTTTACAGCGGATGAATTATGGCTCAAAAAAATACCCTATCCGGGAAAAGACTGGAATTCAGCAGTAGCGTGGTCGCAAACTTTGGAAACGTCTGAAAACAAAACTTTCTTACATATCATGAACGGAATCAGAGAAGGAAAGGCGAATCTTTTCTCATTATTAGGATGGGAAGCTGCTCTTTTTATAGGAATGGAAAATATCAGATTTGATGGGATTTCTATTGATTCACCCAGAGGAAGGGTCTGGATGAATCCGGACAATGGATTTACAGAAGCTCCGGTTTATTATGCGACTGTGATAAAGGCTAAAGATTCAGAAAACTGTGAGCTTACGGATGTTCATTATGCGGCTGTTACAGAATCAGAGCGTGAGAGCTTAAAAATTAATATAAAAGACATGCAAAATACAGAAGCTAATACATGGTTTAATGCATATGGCTGTTTAGAATCATGATGAAAGTAACAAAAATATCAGTATTATGCAATAATCGTATGGCCATTCCTGCTTTACAGGCTCTACAGGGAGCAGGAATGCTTTGTGCGGTGGGAATACCTGAAGGAAATACAGATGTTATTGATTTCTGTACAATGCTTTCAAAACAATCTGGAATTCCTCTATTCATTATGAAAAAAGAAAATTTTCATATTAAAATAACGGGAATGATTGGCAATAGTAATCCTCGGTATTGTTTTACGATGACATTTCCTTGGAAAATACCTTCAGAAATTTTAGAAAATCACCCATCTCTGTTTTATAATTTTCATTATGGACTGCTGCCTGAAATGCGTGGTGCAGATCCGGTATTTGAATCTCTTCGCAGCAGATTGAAAGAAACAGGAATTACGGTTCATGCGATAGATAAAAAGATTGATACAGGAGCTATTATCATAAGAAAAACACTCCCTCTTAATTCTAACATGACGCATGGTATGTTATCTACCCAACTTTCGTGGCTGGGTGCAAATCTCCTTAATGAACTTTTGCTGTTATTAAATGATGGCTATCAAGGGACGATACAGGATCAGTCAAAGGCTAAATATTTTGCAAAGCCAAATATAAAGGATGTATGCATATCTTGGAAAACATCTGATGCGCAGACTGTAGAAGCTTTAGCAAGAGCCTGTAATCCGTGGAATAAAGGAGTATATACTCAATGGAACGGTTGGAATATACGGATAGTTGAGGCTACGATTATTGAAAAAGAAATTAATGGTCTCCATTCTCCGGGAACAATTCTTTCAATAGATACGGAAAATGGATTAATAGTCCAGTGTGATCAAAATACCCAACTCAGATTGGACGTTATCTATACCGATGAGGGTTTTATGAGTGGACATAAACTGAGTATTTTTGGATTAAAAAAAGGTGATTGCTTTCTCTTGAATTGATAACTCTTGTAATCAGAAATTTTTAATTGGCCAATATGCATACAGTATAATAATTAGGAGTAAATGAGTACCGGATGAAAAATTATTTTTAAATTGTTTTCTCAAAATATAAAATTACAGGATTAAAAATCTTAAGCTTACATAAGTTTATAGTTTTAAACAAGAATATAAATGATTGATGAAAATATTTTAGGAATTGCCGCAGGAATTCTGACTTCTGTTTCAATGCTTCCTCAGCTGATAAAAGTAATAAGAGAAAAAAATGTTGATGATTTATCATGGGTGATGATTCTGGTCCTTATTTTAGGTCTTTCATTATGGGTGTGGTACGGATTTAGGAAAAATGAATTACCTATAATTTTTTCAAACGCTTTTGCTGTCTTGGTAAATATGACCCTTTTTATCTGTTATTTACTCTATAAAAATAAGTCTGATTAATGCTTGATTACGTAAAAACAACTACAAATACATAATTCCTCATTGATGAGGTTGAGATATATTTTACTTAAAAAAGTATATCTTGTAAAATTTTATAATCAGATCAGGTAATTTATAATAATATTATGCATAATCAACTCATCCGGCTTATTTCAGAAACTACTGAACTTTCAGATTTGGATAAGGAATTGTGCATTCAATCCTTCGAACCTGTCCTGTATCCAAAAAACAGGGTGATTGAAGAAGAAGGAAAAATTCCACAATATTTGTACTTTGTAGTTTCAGGCTTTGTACGGTTGTTCCATTACAATGATAAAGGCGATGAGGTAACGACACACATCAATTGTCCTCCGGGGTTTATTACTTCTTATTCCAACTTTACAAATCAGACCAGATCGGATGAAAATCTGGAATGCATTACGGAATGCGAACTTTTACGTATTACAAAGACAGATCTAGACCTGCTTACTCAAAAAAGCCCTGCTTTTAAAGACTTCAGTTTTTTTGTCTTTCAGAAATCCTTATCCTATAATGAAAAACGTGCGAAAGAATTGGCAACACTTACCGCAGAAAAACGCTATTTGAAGTTAATGACAGAACATCCTGAATTATTGCATAATGTTCCTATGCAGTATATTGCTTCTTTTCTTGGCATGAATCCCAAAAGTTTGAGCCGTATCCGAAAACAGATTATTAAGTAACATTTGTGAAGTGGTTTTGAATTGGCAAGGTTGAACTTTGCAGTAGTATTTAAAATCAAAAAATATGACAAGCAAAAACTTAGTATTGGTGTCTGGAGCCAATGGGCATTTAGGCAATAATCTGGTAAGATTACTCATCAAAAAAGGATTTCAGGTTCGTGCATCTGTTCGCAACATCAAAAATAAAGACTGTTTTAAGGATTTGGACTGTGAAGTGGTTCAGGCAGATATTACTGATAAAGCTTCATTTGTAAAGGCTCTTCAGGGAGTGCATACATTTTATGCTGTAGGGGCTTCATTTAAATTATGGGCCAAAGATCCTAAAAAGGAAATCTACGACGTTAATATGAACGGGACCCGTAACACGATTGAAGCTGCAGCTGAGGCCGGGGTAAAAAGAATTGTCTATGTAAGTTCTATTGCCGCTCTGGATTATACGAATCTTCCTACTAAAGAAAGTAACGGATACAATCCTGACCGAAGAGATATGTACTATAATTCTAAGAATGACGGTGAAAAGCTGGCATTTCAGCTCGCTAAAGAATTGGGAATAGAACTGGTATCTGTAATGCCGGGAGCAATGATTGGTAGTGAAGCATTTCTTCCGTTGAATGTATCCTATGGCGTACTGGGATTAATCTTAAACAAGCAGATACCAATGGATACCAAAATAACGCTGAATTGGGTAGATGTAAAAGATGTTGCCGAAGGTTGCTATCTTGCAGCAGAAAAAGGACGCCCCGGGGAGCGTTATATTTTAGCCAATGAAAAATGTATGACCATTACCGATACCACGAAACTGGCTCAGAAACTTTATCCGGAATTAAAAATCAAAGTACCTGGTTCAGTTCCTAAATTTGTCCTATATGCGATTGCCGGTTTAATGGAATTTTCGGCTAAAATTAACAGAAAACCTCCGGTACTGACTGTAAAAGATATTGCAATGTTTTCAGGATTACAACAGAACTTCGATATTTCCAAAGCCAGAAATGAATTAGGTTTTAATCCCAAAAGCCCGGAACAAACTGTAAAAGAAGCTTTATCGTATCTTATGGAACATAAGAATTTACTGTAAATACAATGAGTAAGCAATTGCAGTTTGTAACATATTCTGAATATAAACTGATTAATTATGAAATGGCTATCAACAGATAGTCATTTTTTGTTTCATAAAGAGAAATCGAGCAAAAAATATACATTTTTATTGTGTTAACTTTTAAATATCATACTAATTAAGTCTCTTATATTCAGATATTTTATGTAAATTAGAACATCTGAAGAAAAGTTTTTATGAAGTAATGAAGACTTTGCTGTCAACATCAAATCATTTTACATTTCTTTTACGCAGATTTCCCGAAGCTATTGACAACAATATAAACACGGACTCGCCGAACACCGTATTGCAAAGTAGGCACTAAAAATTTATTCATTATGCCCAATCTATTAAAATCATTCAGAAACTCTGTGAAGCATTGGTATATCCCTCTTATTCTGGGAATTATTTTTATTGTTTGTGGACTTTATGTATTTTCTTCACCTCTTGGAACCTATCTGGCTTTATCGCTTTTATTTAGTGTATCTTTTATCGTTTCAGGAATATTCGATATCTTTTTTTCCATCGAAAATCGAAAATCGATGAACGGATGGGGATGGTATCTGGTGAGTGGACTTTTATCCCTGATTATGGGTATTTATTTGGTAAATTATCCTAAAATATCCATGGCAATACTTCCTTTTATTGTAGGATTTACGGTAATGTTCCGTTCTTTTCAGCTATTGGGGATTTCTTTTGATTTAAAAGATGCTCATGTCCTTCGGTGGGGGAATCTTGCTATTTTCAGTATTCTTGGAATTATATTGTCTTTCATGCTTTTAGCCAATCCTATATTTTCGGGAATGTCATTAGTTGTTCTTACCGGGTTATCCTTTGTTTTTGTAGGGGTAGCTTCTGTAATTCTGGCTTTTGATCTGAAAAAGCTTAAAAATTTTCCCAATAAGCTTAGCCAGGAAATAAAAGAAAAAATAGAAAATCTTCAGCAAGAAATTAATGAAAAAATGAGATAAAATTTAGCTTTTATAGCCTATTATCTACAGAAATATAAAGAAATAAACACTTCAAAAATGAAGTGTTTATTTTTTAGCATTAAAAAAGGAGAGAAATAGATTAAAAGGCTCCTGATCTTATGTTTATAGTTCTTCCTTGTGATAAGGACATCCTGCAGGTGGATTTGCAATTCGCTCAGACACTGAAGCTGTTGTTGTCATACTCATGGCAGGCGGTGCATTAAAGAATTCCTGTTCGATTACTTTTCTTTGATCAGCAGGAATATCTTCAATTTTACGAAGCGTATTTACCTGAATATGAGGCCAGCTTGTTGTACCGCCATCATTCCCAAAATCAAATTCGAAGAATATAATCTGTTCATATTGCAGCTGAAGAATTTCTTTTCCGTTTTCAATTACGGTTTCGATCCAAAGATTAAATTCTATTTCAACTGTCGGAACAAAACGATTAACAAAAGGAACGTTTAGGATTCCGCCTTGTGCGCCTGTTGCCATTCTTGATGATAATTGAACAAGTACAAAATTTTCAACATTTTGTCCGCTCAGTGTATCTCTTAATCGCATATCCGGTCTTACACAATAAGGATATAGTTCATTCGCAAGAATTCTCTGGGTATAGATTTTATTTGAACCTTTATCATTTTCATCCGTTAAAGTTTCGTGAACCCAAGCCGGAGCTGGTTCATCAAGGTTGATAGGACCTCCGCCACCTCCCATAGTGGGTGAGATCGCAAGATGAGGAGGATCCCAGGTTTTAATACCAGTCGGGAACTTTGGAGCGCCCTCTCTAAGATAATATTGCTTGTCGTCTTTATTTTCGGGGGTTATATCTCCCAACACCGTAATCGTACTTCCATGAGGAATAACTCCGCTTCTTGAAATTGAATAATCAGGAATAAAATAAGGTCCTGTAATTCCATCCATTGGCTTTATTTCCTGTGCCGGAATGATCTCATAATATTTTTGTCCTTCTTTTAACTGGCTTAAAAGAATATAGGAAGGATTACCGTTTTCGTCTCTTACTTCAACCAATGGCTCATTTCTATATTCACCTTTATAACCATATTTTTCAAAATCTTCGGTAGAAAAGGCGTGAATTCCGCGGTCTCTTTTGATGGTTTCTTCTGTGGCAGCATAATTATAGACATCACTTAACCAGAGATACATCCCATTTTCTTCGTGAATTCCGGCATATTGCAATTCAGATTGTCCTTCAACTTTATTGACGCTTTTAATGGTTTGATCATATTTTACCGCACCGCAAAATAATTCGGTTGCACCGCCACGGTTACGAACACCGCCGGGAACGATCTCAAACGTTAATTTTTCAATATATTCTTCCGTATCAAAACTGAATTTTCCCGGAATTGTTGATGGATTTGTCCCGGGAGAAGGCATAATCGTTGTGTGGATTCCGCTTCCCAGAGAAGGTCTTGTTATATTTTTGTTATAATTAGCATTGTAGCTTACCCACGTTCCATTCAGTGCTTCTAAAACGCCGTAATCAACATTATTGGCTATTTCCTGTAAATTTTCTTCTCTGAATGGTCTTACCGGATCATCAATCAAAAGTTTTGAATATCCTTCCATGAGCGTTGCAAGATATCCTTTCGTACTCTCAGCGGATGTTCTTGATAGTTGACTTTCTTTTCCAAAAATTTCTTTTCTTTTTAGCATGATGTTAAGTTTTTATGGTTTTTTAAATTAGTTTGTAGGGTATTCAAATGTGGGACCTGCATTTTGAGTGGAATTTAGAGGCTGGCTCATCAACCCGATTGCCTGCTCTTTTAGCGCATACATATACATGATTGATTTTTCGAGCTCCTTTGCATTGCCTTCTACTGCAGCCTGGATGGCATCTAATAAGCTTTTATAGGTTTGATTGAATGCCTTTCCCTGTGCATAAAGTTGTGGATTTGCCTGATAATCGGCCATTTTGGGGTTAGGTTTCATAGGGTAAGCTGCACTCCAGTCAACAGGAAGTGGTTTTCCGACAGGCGGTGTCGTTACCGGCATCATTCCGTTTTCATCGGTAAAAGGCCTGTAATCTCCCCCCACGTAGAAATGCTCATGAAATACTTCTTTAAATCTGAAATAATGCGCCAGTTCTGCGCCTTCTTCAAACTGAGAAGGGTCTACATCAAAGATAGAATCATCAGCACCTTCACCCTGACCTTTGATCTCCTGGAAAACTGCGATTACCCCAGTTAAAGCTTCAACAGCGTGTAATTTCCCGCCACTTCCGTAATATTGCTCAGGACGGATTTGCTTGGCGGGATCTCCTGTGAAAATTCCTCCCGTATTCAATTCTTTAAAATTCTGAGGAAGACTCCTATGTTCTTTGTAATAAGCGATGATTTGGAAAACAACAATGTAAAAGAATAATACATCATAATATTCACCGATGGTATGAACATTTTCCATGATGAAGCCTTTCATATTTTCAAGCGTCCAGTGATTATTTTCCTGTACGGCAGCTCTTTTAGCAAATGAAACGGTTGGTTCTAATTCTTCATGATATTTCGGAGCTTTTACCAGTGGACTGCTCGGACTTTCAATGGCAATAAAGGTCGCAATACTGTTTGTTGAAAAAGTTTCCAGCCCAACGTAGAAGTAAATATTCATAGGCAATTTCATCGGATAAGATGGATAATTCTGAGGTCTGTTTACGGAAGGTTGTATGCTTACCGCATTCATCACATTACAAACCATGATCATGTGGAGCATTTCTTCTACTGCAACACTTCGGATGATTTGTGAAGCTAGTGCATTGGTTCCGTCTTTAATGGAATACAAAGCAGTAAGGTAAGGCGGAATTGTAGAATGCTCAATCAGAATCGCGGTCTGTAAAAGATCCTGCAATATGGGTTTATAATTAATGTTGACTAAACCTTCCTTTTTAACCTCAGTATTGGGCTGAACAGATAAATCTTCAGGCTTTAATTCAGAGATTTCTGTTCCGAACTGTGAGCTTAAATATTGGTCAAATTGATCTTTCTGTTCATTTAATAAAAGATTTGTAAGCGTTTTGCTGTGGTGTTTTAATCCTTCTGTCCAATCTGCTTTGCTTATAGTAGGATCAAATAATAAGGATTGTAAGGAAAGCGCATCTGTAACTACTGCCGCACTTCTACCCATAATCTTGGAGTCCTGTAAAGAAGCTGTTTCCTGAGGTTCCGTTTTATTGATAAGTCTCTGTCTCATGTTTAGTTTTTTAATTTAGTTTCCAGATCTGCTAAGATGGATTCTACAGAACGGATTGTGAATGCCGATAACGTTAGAGTAGGGTTGGAGGTTCCCAAAGTTGTCATGTTTCCTGCTCCGACAATGTATAAATTCGGGTGATCCCACGACTTGCAATAGCTGTTTGTCACAGAATCGTCAGGAGTTGATCCCATTCTGTGAGTTCCTACAATATGACCAGCGCCGTTATAAGAATATCTCACATTATTGTACATGAAAGTATTATTGTCTGTCGCATTGTATTTGGTGAAATCTTCAATACCCAGTCTTTCAAACATCTGGTCTGAAGCCAGTTTTGCCTGTTCCATAGCTCTCATTTCATAGTCCGTGAGCTCATAATGAATAACCGGGCGGGGAATTCCCAAAACATCCAGATATTGATCATTGATGGTGACTCTGTTTTTTGGATTGGGTAATTGCTCAATTTCAAAGTGGAATAACACCTGTCTCGAAAGTCGGTAGGTTAAAGCTTCTTTTAGTTCAGCTCCGAAAAGCCCATCATTTAAAAATTCAGAAAGATCAGACCCGGGAGAGAAAGTTGGCCAGCTCCATCCCCAGTTGTCTAGCGGAGAAATCCAGGCTGAAAACTCACTTCTGAAGTTTCCGTCACGGAAAGACGAAATATTGGTTGTAGAACCCGGACCTCTGTAAGAATAAACAGGTTCCGGAAAAAGTCCCCAAGTTAGCATTACCATGTGATCCATCAGGTTTCTTCCTACCTGGTCACTTCTGTTGGCAACGGTTTTTTCCACTTTCTGGCCGTTTTCAGTTACCATATATTTTGAATTCAATAGGATTTTAGGGTTCTCAAAAGCATTTGCTGCAAGAATTACGATGGAATCTGATGTATCAATCACATCTTCAACAAAATCTGTTTTTTCTCTTGAAATATATTTTCTCAGATGAACTTTTGAAATTTTATCCTTGTCATTCTGATTTACACTTAATTTGTAAACTACACTCTGAGCTTTCACTTCAATGTATGGGTTACGCGAAAGATTTTCATTGTCATTTACTTTATATAATGCTTTTTTCAGTGTTTTTAAAGCATTGTATTTAGCCTGAACAGGACAGATCGGAACACATGAGGCATTTCCTTCACAACGCTCTCCCATATAAGGATTCCAGACTGCACCCAATGCTTTGTATTCTTCTTTTTCGGAACTGTCCAAAACTAATTTATAGCCTGCTTCTGATGTTTCGGCCTTAATGATTTTTGTTTTTCCGTATTTCGGATTGGGAATAGAATTTCTTCCTTGTGGAGAGGGAACAAGCATCAACGGGATATTTTCAAAATTTAACTGAACACTTGTTCCGGCAAGCCCTTCTATGATCTTCTGATCCATATAGCTTTGTGGAATTTCTTCCATCGGGAAAACATAATCTCCGTAGTACTGTTCCATGCTTTCAGAAATCGGATATTCCTGTTTTGAAACATCACCTGAAACGCCGATCTCAAATTCGGCCATTTCGTAGTAGGGCTTTAAGATGTCATAATTGATGGGCCAGTCCATTCCTCTTCCGTATTTTTCCTTTAAATGGAAGTCATTAGGAAGCATTCTTGGCGTTGTTCCCAGCCAGTGAAGGGTAGTTCCGCCTCCCACCCGGATTGCATCACTTGCAAAGGGCATTGGGCCAAACTGAACCAGATATCCTTTCTTATCAGGAAACGGGGGAACGATAGGTTCCATATCTAACACATTGGGAGAGGGAGCCTGTTTTAAATTGGGATAAGGAGAATTCGGAACTTTGGCTTCCTGTAAATAAAAAGTACGCATATACTCGTTATAATTCGTCATCGAAGACACGGAATCGAGTTCAAGTCCCGCTTCCAGACCGGCTTCAAACATCAGGATTGAGAGTTCCCGGACTTCATCTCCTTTTTGGGCATCTGCACGGTGAATCATTTTTCCTTTTTTAGTATCGAATACATGATCGGTCAGTAATTTGGCGATCAGTGACCCTGCAATCCCCGTTCCTACGATGATTACATCTTTTTTGTTGTCTGTCTGGCTCATGAATTACTGTTTACAGGTTTAATGGCCCATGATTTATACCCCGGTTGTTTTGCGCCTGGTGGATGAGCATGCATGACGTTCCATACGAGACCTTCTTTATAAGAAAGATCGTTGACGTAAGCTCCTTCCCAGGTTCCTAAATACCAAAGCGTAATAATGCTGTTAGCAATGCCTTGAGTGGAAGAATCAGAAAGAATTTCTGCATTGATCGCATTACTGAGCTGATCCTGACTATAAGAATTTTCAAGCACATTTTTGGAAGTATTCAAAAATTCGATGAAAGTTGCGGCTTCGATTTTTTTGAGAATGTGTTTGTAATAAATCTCGGCCAAACCAGTTGATTGGAGTTCGTTCACGGAAAATCCTGTAAGGGATTCTGAAATAGCCATGAACACGTCGTAATAATAATCATCGACGTTGAGGATTTTGTTGATAATCATTTTGTTGAGTTTTGGTAATTGAATTCCTGTCTCCCTTCAGAAAAGGAGATATGGACAAGTATGATGTAAATTGTTTTGAAATATCCTAAGTGTAATAGGCTATCAGATCAATAGGATTGATGTTTTTAGGGTTGTACATGGATGTTAGTTTTAGTTATCTAAAGATAGTGAATTATATTTAGGGGGAATATAAATTTTTTTGATAAAATGTTGTTAATCTGTTATTTGTAATAATTCTATAAAATAATTACATAAATTATGAATATAACAATTTAGATCTTCTAATTCGGCATTCATGTGAAGAATTTGAATGTTTTTGGAAGGTAAAAAATGATCTTAATAATTGCTAGTAATTAGGACGGTCAGTATAAAATGATAGAATCAGAAAGTTGTGTAAATTATTAATTATGATAGTATTACATTTTTGCTTGTTGGGATCATGGTCATTTGTTTAAAACCTTTTGAAAATATCAAGCCACAGCTTAAAGGATTTGCTTTATAAAAAACTTTTAAGCTGTGGGGAAGTTAAATAAAGATATCTTAACCTTTATATTAATTATTTACATCAACAGGCTCTAATACGGCGCGTTTGTATAAATGATTTTTTAATATTCTAATGGGAAGATAAGTAAACAATACAGAAAGCAAGCCCGCTAAAATTCCTACTAAAACGGCCATTGCTGTTGGATCAAGTCTGTAATATTTTGATAAAATAAACTGTCCCAATACTAAGCCGGATAAAACCAGTAAGCCTGTAACCAGTCCGTGCAGAATACTCAGCTTGGTCATTAATTTTTTTAAATTAAGCTCATCATCCACTTCAAATTCTATGGCTTTTTGATGAGCAGCATCTGTAACTCTTTTGATAATGTCAATGGTAAGAACTACCGGTAAAAAAATCGCCATAGGTAAGGTAAGGCGGGCCAGACTTTGTGTACAGGCAAAAAAATGAGTGTACCCAAGTTCATTAAAACTTGCATAGGCAATAATGAAATTAAAAAGCACATTGGGAAGCATATAAATGAGCATCCGCTTTCTCAGAAAACGGTTAAGTGTTGTTTTTTTTAGAGGTTTCGGTTGAGTCTTTTTTATTTTAAATTTCATGAAGTCAACAGCTCGATAGCTTTCTCTTTTATTTTTATGGCTTCTTCTTTCGGAAGAAAATCCTCATTCGACATCATTGTAAAATCCATTTGCTGATTATAAGTTGTCACCACCAAAGTATTGGAATTCAGCCAGGGAAATGCAACCGTTGGACTGTAAATGGTCTCCAGTTTAAAATTTTTATAATCATTGGGAATATCTATTTTACCCATATTAGACAGGGTAATATCATGTCCGCCTTTACTGGACTTTAATAGCGAAATCATACGATCTGCGACCGGATGCATATTTTCTCCCATCCACAACAGTTCTCTGGCTTTTGTCTTTTCTATTTTTTCTGCGAGATCCTTTTTGATATGTCGGGCATTCTCAATCATGTCTTGCCCTTTTTTTACAGACAGTTCAACAGTCGGAGCGAATGCAAAGATATGATCTGGTTTGATTTCCGGAATAAAATGACGAACATCGACCGGACTAATAACTTTTCCCTTGGCATTCTTACCCAGAGTCTCCCGAAATGCCTGCATAAAAGACGAGCAAAGCAATGCATGAACAGAGACCCCGTGAGTTTTACTTTTTTCAATGATCTTTTTAGAAATAGTAGCATCCAGCTTTCTGTGAAGAGCGTAGTTTTTTCCGAGATTTCTTTTTTCACTTTTAGCCTGAATTAAAAAGAATAATTTAGCCATCATTAAATAGAATCTGGCTTTTCTTTTGTTCTTTTTAAGGTTAAAATCGGCAGGTAAAAAATCACTTACAGAGTCGAATGCCTGATAAGAGTCCAGCTCTGTTGAAGGATCATCCAGTAATGAAAAAAGTTCCCTGATTAAAGTGATCCCCGTAGTTCCGTCACAGATACAGTGAGGTATTACCCAAAGAACCTCGGAAACTCCTTCTCCTTTTACCCAGACAATCTGAGCCATTGGTTTTCTGCGGTCCTCAAAGATTCTGTACCACTCGTTTTCAGATTCCGACAGCCAGTCCTGGTCTGTTTTTCGTTCAACCTTACGAAGCGGAATCGGTTCCATATCTTTTTCTTCAATAAAGAGAGGATATTTTGAACTTGTATGGTCGATAGAAGATCTAAGCAAAGGATGTTTTTGCTGGATTTTATCTAAAGCAATTGTAAAATGATCTTCAGGAATTTCACCCTTTATTTTAGCTGTAAATACACAATTTACAGGAGTTTCAGAATCAACATACATGATTCTTTCTACCATCATCAGTTTTCTTTTAATCATATATCGCTAAAGATTCCAGTTTGTTTTTTATGATGGTAATGACCTCGTTACGAATAGCCAAAGCATCAGTATGTGGCAGATAGCCTTCACTTCCCATGAAAGAAAAATCCATTTCTCCCCGGAATGTTGAGGTCACCATTGTCGTAGTATTTCCTAAAGGACCGATTACAGAAGGGCTGAAAATGTTTTCCAGCGTGAATTCTTTGTATTCATGGGCAATCGGAATACGTCCCAAATTAGAAAACATACAGTCGTTGGATGATTTTCCGTTTTTCAGTAATTTGGTAAAATTCGTCAGAGCATCATGAGCAGACTCCATCACCATCATGGTGATATAAGGATTGAGCTTTGATGTTTTTTTCTCTACGGCTTCCTGCATCAGTTTCAAATTTTCTTCAAAACTGAATTTTTTGTTTAAAGAAACCACAATCATTAATCCGAAAGCAAAAATATGATCAGCTTTGATCTGATTGGCAAAACGTCTGATATCAACCGGGCACGAAACTTTATTAAAAGCCTTTTCTTTCCTGATTTTCTGAAAAGCCTTTAAAATGGTTGCACACAGAAATGTATTCACGGTTACTTTTTGGGATTTACAGTAATCGATCAGTTCCTTGCTTGTTTCTTTATCAAATCTCCAGTTGATAAGGTAGTCGGTTTGCCGGTCTGTGGATTTTTTACTGACAGGAATAACTTTAATTCCGGTTGCTGCCAATCTTCCGATCATTTTTGCTTTAAATTGTTGTCCACGGCTTTTGAGAATTTCGTTGGGAACAACATCCTGGATTCCTAAAATTGGATCTTCAACGCCAATATCATAATTAGGGTTGTCAAGTAATTTTAAAAATTCATCCAGAACAGCCATTGCAGAACCACCGTCACATAAGCAATGATGAAATACAAACATCATATCTGAAGTTTCTTCACCCTTTATCCAGACAAATCGCATCAGTGGCTGTTCTTTGTAATTGAATAGTTTATACCACTCATTTTTAGATTCTTCCAGCCAGTCGTTTTCTTCTTTTTTAGCTAAAATTCTAATTGGAATTTTTACTTTTTCTGAAACTTCAAACCACGGAATATTTTTTTCATCATGTTGAATAACAGCCTTTAACCAGGGATGTTTTTGCTGAATTTTTTCTAAAGCATGCTGAATATCTTTCAACACAAACGTTCCTTTTAATCTGAAAGGAATTACTGTGTTGAAAGGCTCTGTTCCATCACCAAGTAACATTCGCTCGCCAAATAACAATCTTCTTTTCATATGTCTTACCCGGGAATTAGAGTGGATTGTTTAACAAAATTTTCCAATAATTCAACTGCACGGTCATTTCCGCCAGCATTGATTAAGCTCGATTGGACTTCTTTCGCAGCATTTCTGTACGTCGGATTTTCCAATAATTCAAAAACAGTCTGACGAAGCGCCTCTACACGCAGTCTTTTATATCGGATGCTGATTCCACAACCTGCTTTTTCAATCAGTTTTGCAATATGAAAATGATCGTAAGCGATTGGTGTAATCAGCATCGGTAATCCGTTGGTAAATGTATCATTCACGGTATTAAACCCTCCATGACAAATCACGGCATCCATGTGAGGCATTAAAGCTGATTGCGGCACAAAGCTACTCACAATAAAGTTGGAAGGCCATTCTTCGAAAATATCCGGTGGAGTAGCGGCAATTATTGTTACAGGTTGATTTGCAAATGCAGCAATGACTTTTTCGAAAAATGCTTTTCTTATGTCTACTAATAATGTTCCTAATGAAACAAATATTTTGGGTGTTGTTGAGGCGTTTAATCTGTCCCAGTCAAAAGGTGCTGGATTCGGGCGCCCTTTTACTGGACCCACAAACTTCATGTGAGAAGGAACCTCATCAAAATCTGCAAATTTCTGCGATGTAAAAATCAAATTCAAATGATGAGAATGAATGAAAATTCCCTCATTTTCAATTCCGACTTCTTTTTGGAGTTGTTTGATTAAATTCTGCTGCCATTCGAAAATTTTCGGGGCACTGTTTTCTGTATCGCCCATCACATCTGGCGGAACAGGCGTTGTCGTAACACATGGAATATTATTTTTATGGGCAAAAAGTGCTCCTCCGAAAGTGATACAATCATTGACGATAACATCAGGTTGCCATTCTTTGGCTAGTGTTTCCAAGCCGGGCATCATGATTTTAGCAAAAGGAACATAGGTTTCTTCCAAAGCCAGTTTCATGACTTCAGGACCTGAACAAGCCGGGCCGTCATCCTGTCTTTTTAAAATCCTGTCAATTTCTTCCTGATACGGAATTAAATCCTGTTCAGGGTAGAAATAACTTCCTCCTTCAGGAATATGTTTGTTGTCTAAAGGAGTAATTCCGAACCATTTTACTTCATGACCACGGGCAATTAAGCTTGCTCCAACACTTAGTGTGGGACTAATGTGTCCGAAGAATGGAGGAACAACAAATAAAAATTTAGACTTGGTTTTTTCCACAGTTGAATTTGAAATGGCATTTTCCAGTAAATTGGCTGCTGTTTGGCTTCCTCCGGCTTCCACGAAAGATTCACGAACGATTTCTGCCGCTTTTTTATATTCCGGATTGGTTAAAATATTGTGTACGGCTTCGTTCAAATGATTCGCTTTAAATCGGTTGAAATTCAGACGTTCTCCCGCTCCGGTACGTACAACACGTCCCGCAACATGCGACTGGTCATACGCAATCGGAATTACGACCAAAGGCAAACCATTTGATAACGTTTCGGAAACCGTATTGTGACCGCCGTGAGAAACAACACCATCTAAATGAGGTAATAATTCTAACTGAGGAACTTGCTGATAGACCATGAAGTTTTCCGGCCATTGCTCGAAAAGCTGAGGATCTGAAACTAAAACAACCGTTAAATTTTCATCTTTAAAAGCATTCACAACCTTTTGGAAAAACGCTTTTTTATGTTCATGGTCGAAAGTCGTTCCGATGCTTACCAAAATCTTCTTTCTTGGATTGCTGTTGAATTTTTCCCAGTCAAAATCAGAAGAAACACGGCGTTCTGTAAGGACGGGACCTGTAAATTTATAATTCGACTCAAGATCCATTTCGCCAAAGAAATATTGTGAGGTTAAAACCAGTGTCAGTAAATCCGAACAATCCAGCGCACGGTTTTCTTCAACGCCTAATTCCTGTTGCAAAGCGATGATTTGTTTTTCCTCCCATTCATGAACTTTTGGGAGCTCGCTCATAATTTTGATGGCAGCAGGAGCGGTCACCGTTGTAGCGTAGGGAAAACCTAATTTTTTTGCAGCAATAGAAGCCGCAAACAACTGATGGTCACCAATCACCAAATCGGGTTGATATGCTTTTAATAAAGGAATAATTCCGTTATAGCAATGCCTGTTTAAAGGAATCAGAACATCTTCGTAAAGGAACTTGATGCTGTCGATTCCATAGACCACTTTTTTAGAAATAATATCGAGATAATTTTCACTTTCTCTTTTTTCTTCATCCGTCTGGTCGTACTGAATCAATAATAATTCTCCGCCTTCCGGAAGTTTATTTTTTAAATTCTGGTCAAGACTTATCCAAGCAACCTGATGTCCTCTTTCCAGAAGAGTGGCACCGATGCTTAATGTGGGGTTCACATGACCAGTTAAAGGGGGAACTATAAATACAAATTTAGCCATGGTTTTGTGATAAGGTTTTTAATGATGTTGATAAAAAATAAGCGATGGTTTCTGCAATTAAAACAGGTTCCTGGATCGGGATGTTGTGATCTCCGGAAATTAATTTTAATTCGGAATTTCCGATTTGAGTATTCAGCCATTCTCCCGTTGGTCTGCAGTTGGAATCTTCACCATAGAGCAATAATGCTGAAGCTTTTAATTCGGAAAAACCAGCTTCACTCAGGAAATGTTTTTCTTTAATCATATCCGCTTTAATGGTGGTCTGATTAAATAAAAACTCATACATCCTGTGGTTTTTTTCCATTTGTCTTTTGCCTATCTGTACTTTGGTAGTATCGGTAAAATTAGCTACATAATGCTCCAGAAACTCTTTGCTGTATTCATCTATAATATTTCGGGCTTTTTCGTCCTGCGGATCAGGTGCTTCTATAACAACCAATTGATCAATGCGATTCGGTGCTTTTAAAGCGGTTTTTAAAGAAATCAATCCTCCAAAACTGTACCCGACAAGATGTGCTTTTTCAATTTCCAAAGCATCCATCAATGCCAAAACATCGGAAGACATATTTTCCAAATCATAGCCGTCGAGAAAACGCTCGCTCATCCCATGACTTTTCAAATCGTACATCACCACGTGGAAATGTTTTGCCAGAATCGGGGCAATATTAAAATAATAAATAGACAGGTTGCTGAACATACCGTGAATAAGCACCACAGTTTGTTCAGCCCCTTTGTTGAGTTCCTGAATATGAACTTTTTTATCATTAACAGAGATTATTGGCATTCGTAGATATAATTGATAATCATACTTAAATCAAGGTTAATCAGCTCATCCAGATCCATGGAAGACAACCATCCCGTGAAATCGATCTGATCTCCAAAATGGGCTTTTATTTTTTCTGAAAAAGAAACGATTTCAATGCTGTCCATTTCCAGGTCTTTCGTGAACGAACTTTCCGGCGTAATGTCCATTTCCTCTACAAATTCTTCGCCGATAACTTCTGTGATAAAACCTTTTAAAAGGGTAAATAATTCTTCGTGATTTAATTTTGCTGTAGTGTTTATAGTGTCCATCCTATGATATAATTTTTATGTTTAATAGTTTTTATTTCTGTTTGGTTGATCCATAAAGAATCTTCTGTAATTTTTTCGACTTCGAAATTTTTCGGGTTTCCTTTCAGTCCTGTTCCAACGAATTTTCCGTAGGCTTCTTTGGCTACCCAGAATCTGGTAGTCCATTCTGCCTGATCTTTTCCTTCTAATAATGCTAATTCATTATTTGTAAAGACCAGATCGTAGAATCCTGGGCTTCGTTCTTCCATGATTTCCATATCAATTCCAACTGGCTTTCCGCTTTTTGCAATTCCGACAGCATCTTTTCCTTTATGTGCCAGAGAAATGTGAATGTCTTTTGTTGAATCTCCAATTAAATAAGGCTTACCGACCTCATCTTTCCCAACTTCAAAAGTGATAGGGAAGCAAGGGTGATTTTTTTCTTTTTTAAGAAGGTTTCTCACCGCATCTTTCACTGCAACCCGGCTTACCATATAGCTTTTTCTCTTGTTGGGAAGCAATGTTTGATGGTGCTGCTTTTCGGTCTGATTGAAATATCTTTTCAGAATAAAATCCCAAGATGCCACCCTTGAATACGCCTGATGAAAGAAAAATATGTCAGGAGCAATTTCTTCTGAAAGACGGTTGTGTAAAGGCGACATTGAAACATTCCATAGGGCTGCATCGATTTCCAGACGACGGTTTTGCCAGCCTGAAATTTTACACCAGGTTTTTCCGTTTTTGGTTAAAAGAATATCTCCGATTGCAAATTCATCGTTCATTTCGGTCAGGCTGCACGTACATTCAAAAAGACCATCCTGATCCTGTAAATCTCCGAAAAATTCAATGTCTTTGATTTTTACAGGAAAAGCTATTCTGTCTTTTGTTAAGGTTAATTGAAGCCAAAGCCCGAATAATTGTCCTGCATTATCCAACAACGAACCTTTTCCGCCATTTCCTTTTATTTTTCCGATAATTCCTTTCGTTCCGACCTTTGAAACTTCCGTAATTCCCTGGTATTTTTCACCGTGGAACATGTGCATCTCGTAGATTTCTTCGGGAGTTCTTTCGATAGGCAGTAGATCTCCAATAGAAAGATTGAAAGTTGGATTAGGTCTTGTTATTGAAGTTAATAGAACTTCAGCATTGGCAAAATTTTCGATATCTAAATAAGCATGGTTTTCCGATTTCCATTCACCTTTTACAGTTTTCTCGAAGGGTTTTGCCACATTCATCCATTGAAAAACGCTTACGTTCATGATTTTATGAACCTGGCTTCCTTCGATTTCCTGCTGTGCAATTTCAGCTAACTGTTCGAAAATCATGGTCATCGGAATCACAGGTTCCATATCGGCAACTTCTGTCCAGCCTTTTGGCTGTCTCAACAAGCTGTGGTCGATGAGGTAAGGGTGAGTTTCCAGTGTTACGTATAATGTCTTTTCAAAATTCCTGCTTACTGGAGTCTGAACTTTTGGTAACACAACATTCGGAATCGAAACTTTCGGACGATCCTGGAATAAGGTTAAAACTTCCTCCTGCATTTTGATCATATCCGAAATGTTATCCTGGAATGCCTGAACAAGAGGATGTCCTGATTTTGCAACCGTTGCAGTGACTTTGTGCTTCGGTGTATCAATCGATTTTGATAAATGTTGAATCTCTTTAAAATTACGGATAATCGGTGAGCCTAATTCCAGCTTCATTCCTTTTCCGGATGATTTTTTTGTTGGAGTCTGGATCTCTAAAAAGTCCGGTGCAACTGTTTTTCCTTCTACGAATAACGCTGCAACCACTCTTTGAAACTGAGCCAGCGCAGAGCGTGTTGCAACACTGGAAGCAATGGTGCTGAAAGCTTTTCCTTTTAGGGTATCATCGATAAATCCGATTAATCCACCGGTTCCGACCTGGATGAAAAATCTTGCGCCTTCTTCATATAATTTGTCTATCAGTTCACGGAAACGAACGGGTTCAACAAGGTGTTCTGCGCTTAGTTTTCGTATAGATTCCTGATCAGAAGGATACGGTTCCAATGTTGTTGCCGACCACAACGGAATTTTCGTTTTCTGAAACTGTGCCTTTTCCATCCCCGCCAAAATCACGTCCAATTTATCTGCAATAAAAGGTGAGTGGAATCCTGACTGGAACGGCAATATCTGATGAAAGATCTGTTTTGATTTTAAAACAGGAACCAATTCATCCAGAGCCGAATTACTTCCGCAAAGAATTACCTGATTCGGGCAATTATCATTGGATATATAAACGTTCGGAATTGCTGAAATAATAGGTTTTATGGTTTCAATACCAGCTCCGATAGCGATGAATTTAGAATCTTTTAATTCAAAAGTTTCAGGATTTAAAACATCAATTAAAGCTTTTACAGAATTCACTTCTGCTAATTCAGAAGAGTAGCCAGCCAACCATTCTCCTAGACTGTGACCTGCATTCATATCAGGAATAATTCCCAGTTTTTTTAATGAATTATCCAGAATACTGCAGGTATTGAAAATATTTAAAGCATCATTCAATAGTCCTTCGCCTTCCGTCTCAATCGGTGCATTGATGTTGAAATAGCGGCTTACACTTTCTACTTCGCCTTTTGCCAATCCGTCTAATCCTGGAAAGACAAAAGCTACTTTTTCTCCGTTTTGTAACAGGGGAGTGTTGGTATACCAAATATCCTGTTTATTTCTCCACGGATTATTTTTAGCAACTATTTTTATTGCTTTTTCAATTCTCGCCGGAGTTGGTTCGAAAATCGCTACACGGAAATTTCCTTCACCAACTGCTGTTTCATTATTTTGTAAAGCCGTTAATAATTCTTCATGCGTGGGTCTTGCTAAGATTAAAACTTTATCTTTTTTAGGCATATCATATCCTTCCAAAACCACATGAGCATTGATTCCTCCAAACCCGAAAGCATTGACTGCAGCAACTTTCGGTAAACCTGTTTTCGACCAGTTTTTCGCTTCCTGAATAGGTTCAAATCTTGTTTTCTGCATTTCAGAAGTCGGATTTTCGCAATATAAAGTCGGAGGCAATGTATCGTGATGCAAAGCCAGACAGGTTTTAATTAAACCGGCAATTCCCGCGGCGGGCATCGCATGACCGATATTCGATTTTACTGAACCGATTCCTGCTATTTTAGCACCTTCTTCTTTTCCGAAAAACTGAGCTAAAGTCTGCAATTCCGTCTTGTCGCCAAGCGGAGTTCCTGTTCCGTGAGCTTCCAGATAACCGATTTGATTTTCATCCAGCTCCGCATTTTCCCAAGCCTGTTGTAAAGCTTTCAATTGGCCTTTTACAGAAGGGCTCATTACGCTTGTTCCGTTGCCATCACTGCTGATTCCGACCCCTTTTATGGCCGCGTAAATTTTATCCTGATCACGAACGGCATCTTCCAATCTTTTTAAGACTACAAATCCGCAACCTTCACCAATCAATAAACCATCGGCATCACAGCTGAAAGGCTTAATTTGCTGTTGATGAGATAAAGCCCCCAACTGAGCAAAAATACTCCAGAACGCAGCGTTTTGCCCGGTATGAACCCCTCCCGCGATCATGATGTCTGAACGACCTCTTTGAAGTTCCTGAATAGCGTGATCAACAGCTAACAGAGCACTTGCACAAGCTGCATCTACGGTAAAAGCTGCACCACCTAAATTAAACCGGTTCGCCACTAAAGATGCAACCAGATTGGGAATTAATCCCATCGCGGTGTCGGCTGCAAAACGTCCTTTCCTTTCCTGAAAAGCATGTTTTACTTTTTCAATATCGGCAGAAGATACTTCGGGGAGCAATTCCTTTAATAAAGAAGATATCTGTTCTCCGGTTCTTACGATTTCAATAGCACGGGTTGCGCCCGGTCCTGTATAATTTCCTTTCCCAATGATAATTCCTGTTTTTTCCAAAGAGATATTCTTCTTGAAAATTCCGGCATCGTCTAAGGCTTTCTGAACCAAATCCAATGTTAATAAATGATCGGGTTCTGTTCCTTCAACTGCCAATGGTAAAATTCCGAAAGCAGTTGGATCAAATTCATAATCAGGGATGAATCCACCGCGTTGGCAATAAAAACGATCCACCGGATTGGTGCTGTCACTGAAATGAACAGGATCTATTCGGTCGGCAGGAGCTAATTGGGTAGAATCTACTTTATTGACGATATTCTGCCAAAAAGTTTGGGCATCCTGCGCCCCGGGAAAAACGCAGGATAAACCAATTACTGCAACATCTGTTTTTTTCATACATTCAATTTAAAACAGAGATTACCAGTTACTTCCAGACATGATTAATACCTGACTTTCAGTCCCGTATTTTATTTCGTTTAAGAAAATTTCTTTCCCTTGATCCAATGGAATTAAAGAAATACCTCTTCTTTCATATTCTGTTTCCAAAGTTGAGGAGACCATTCCTGCTCCTTTCCACGGACCCCAGTTGATGGAAATTACTTTTCCTTTTAATTTTTTATTTAAAGCATTCGCGTAATCATCCAAAACAGAGTTTGCGGCTGCATAGTCGGTTTGTCCTTTATTTCCATATACCGAAGCGATGCTTGAAAACAATACCACAAACTGACAATCTGTACGAAGCTGCTCTGCCAATACACGAAGCGGTTTTACCTTTGTATCGAACACTCGTCCGAAAGAGCTTGTTGTTTTTTGCTTGAATAGTTTGTCTTCCAACAATCCTGCACCATGAATAACACCGTCTAAACGGTTGTATTTTTCATAAATGCTGTTGATTAATTCAGACAAACCATTTTCATCACAAAGATCTAATGATTGATAAACAATGGTGTTTCCCAATTGCTCCATATCTCGGATTGTGCGAAGAATCTGATTGTTTTTATAAACTTTTATGGTTTCTTTTTCAATCTCAGAAGGTGAAGTAAATGTTCCGGATTTGATAAGGTAGGCTCTTATTTCTTCCTTGGTTTTAAATGCTTCCAGTTCACTATTTGCCGCCTGATTTCTCGGGTCTGCAGATCTTCCGATCAAGACATAAGTACAAGGATAGGTCTGTGACATGTGCTTTACCAATTCGGAAGTGATTCCCTGTGCGCCGCCAAGAACCAGAACGACAGAATCCTTATCCAACTGAATTTGAGCTTCACTTAAACCTGTTGACAAAGGAGATGGAATGATATCCACCTTATGTCTTTTGTCATTTTTATAGATCACTTCTGCAGGTTTATCTTTCGTTAAAATTTCTTTTAATGCAATTTCTGCAATCTGTTCGATCTGTTGGGGTGAAGTCAGACTGATCAATCTGCAATTCGTTTGTTCAAACTCACGTGCTAAACTTTTGAAAAGTCCCGGATGTCCCTTATAATGGCGCAAAAGAGTAGTGTCCGTCAATTCCTGAACGTGAGCCGGAATATCGGAAATCAGATAAATCCATTTTGCTTTATCAAGATCCATTTTTTTGATTAAATCAACGTGATCAATGATGTTGTGATTTGCGGAAGATGAGAATAAATCAAGGATAATTAACCCGTCAAAATCTGTTAAATCTTTATCAGAATCAATTAATTCTGCAACCGCACCATATTTTTCAAGCTCATTTTTAATTGCTAATGTCTGATCGCTGTCATTTTGAGTAATGGCAAAACGTTTTCCCTGGAGGATTTCTGTGTTTTCACTTAAAGAAATATCAGTCGGAGTCAAATCAAAACGTAGACGTGATAATGCACTTTTTTCTGGTTCAGAAGTTGCATTTTCACTCATTTCGTGAATCCAGGAAGCTAATCCGTTTAGTGTTTTAATTGCTGCTAATTTTTCCATTATGTCATCTGCCTGTTCCATATTGCCGCCAAAACCGATTTTTGTTTTAAGTTCACCGATAATTTCCATTCTTTTGATGGAATCGATGCTTAAATCTGCTTCCAAATCAAGGTCTAAACCTAACATTTCTTTTGGATAGCCCGTTTTGTCACTTACAATATTTAAAATAGCGGTCTGAAGTTCTTCAAGAGAAAATCCTACCTTATTTTGAAGAGTCGAAGCCTGAGTCTCTACAATTTCAACTTTTTCTGTTGTGTTTGATGCTCCGGAATATTCTGTTAACCAGGAAACTAACCCGTTTAATGTTTTGATTCCGGCTAATTGTTCCATAATGGTATCTTCATTCGCCGTGTTGGAAGAAAAAGAACCCAGTTCGGCTTTCAAAGTTCCGATGATTTCCACTCTTTTGATGGAATCGATACTCAAATCTGCTTCCAGGTCCATTTCCATACCCAACATTTCATGAGGATAACCTGTTTTATCGCTTACAACCTGGAGTAACAATGTTTTAATATCCTTTGTCGGAGTCTGTTTCGCAGGAATAGTAATTGCTATTTGTGTTTCGTCGGTTGATGTTGTAGAAACTACCGGAGCAGGGATATTCTGAGTCGGAATATTTTGAACCGGAGCTTGATAAACCGGGGCCTGATAAACCTGAGGATTTTGTCCTAGGAACGAAAGCATCACATCGCGTTGCGCCTGAATCATCATTTTCATGCTGTTTAAGTATTCCTGCAACATGCGTTCCGTATTCGTCTGGTTTTCAGCTACCGGAGTTTGTGTATTATTAGTGAAATTGTTCATTTGAAGTGGATTTATGATGGGTAATGCACCATTCGCAGGGAGTGAACCTGTCGTTGGATGAGCTGCTTGTCCGTTTACACGCCAGATGGCAGGACTTTTTTTATACAGTTCGGGCTGGTCGATTTGAATGGATTTTGCATTTCGACCGTCGAAAAGTTTAGCGATATTAAAGCTTCTTCCTGTTCCCAGATATTGAGCAAGTGTTGAAAGAAGATGCGTCAATTTGTTGGTGTTATTATCTTCAACAAACAAAGTCAATTGGTCTTTTTCAAGGCATGATTTTGTCAATCCTGTCAATACTTTTCCTGGTCCAACTTCGATGAATATTCTTGCACCGTCATTGTACATCGCTTGGAGCTCTTCCACGAATCTTACAGGCTGTACCAAATGGTCTGTTAATCTTTCTTTGATTTCAGAAACATTTGTTGGATAGATTTCTGCCGTCGTATTCGACCAAACCGGAATTTGCATCTCGTGAAAAGGAACATTCTCTAAAACTGTTTGATATAAACCTTTAGATTTCGTCAATAACGGACTGTGGAATGCACAGGCAACTTCCAGCTTTTTCGCTGAAATTCTTTCCTGTTTTAAGACTTCCATTAATTTGTTGATAGCTTCCGTACTTCCAGCCACCACACATTGAGTCGGAGCATTGTAATTTACCGGATAACAGCCTTCAACCTGGGCTAAAATCGGCTGTAGGTTTTCTTTGGTTGCACTTACCGCAATCATAGAACCAGGATCGCCGCCTTCAACAGAATTTAAAATAGACTGAGCTCTTTTAATACTTAAATCAACCAATTTCTCTTCCTCAAAAACACCCGCAAAACATAATGCCGGTAATTCTCCGTAACTATGTCCTGCCAACATATCGGGAACAATTCCAATGGATTGTAAGAATTTCGCCAAAGCTAAATCAACAATTCCTAAAAGAGGTTGCGCTAAACGCGTATCTTTTATGGTTTCTTTTTGTTGTTTTAAGGTGGTATCATCAAATGTTTTTGAAGGAAAAATTACTTTTTCCAATTCTGGATAGGCGTCGATTAATTTTCGCATTTCGGGGAAGGCTACAAATAAATCACGTGCCATATTGATACGCTGACTGCCTTGTCCAGGGAATAGGAAGGCTACTTTTCCTTCTTTTTTATTAACGGTAAATGTGTCTTTGCTTTCAATTCCGGATAATGCCAGTTCAATGTTCATCATCAAATGTTCGGATGTATCGGCAACGATGCTTAACTGAACTTGTTTTTCTGAATATGTTGCTAAGCTGTAAGCAATGTCTTTTAAAGCAATGCTGTCATTTACTTCAAGTAAAGATTTAATCTGGTTTAATTGGATTTTAGCCTCATCATAAGTGTCTCCGCGGAACACAAATAATTCTGAAGGCCAGGATTGCAGTACTGCAGAATCGTCTTTTTTAGGATGGTTTGCAATAACCGTATGGAAATTTGTCCCACCAAATCCAAATGCACTGATTCCGGCATAACGATTTTTATCAGTCCAAATTCCTGTTTCTGCATTGAAAGAGAAAGGACTGGTTATCGAGTTATAATAGCCATTTGGTTTTTGCAAATGAAGGGTAGGAGGTTTTACCCCGTGATAAACTGCTAATGAAGCTTTAATTAAGCCAGCCAAACCAGCAGCACATTTTGTATGTCCGATCTGAGTTTTTACAGAACCTAAATGTGTTTGTCCCGGCAATGCTCCCGAACGGCTGAATAGATTGGTCAATGCACTCAATTCGGTTTTATCACCAACAACGGTTCCTGTTCCGTGAGCTTCGACTAATCCAATCGATGCAGGACTGATTCCGGCTTGAGTATAAGCTCTTTCCAATGCACGAACCTGTCCGATTTTTCTTGGAGCGGTCAATCCAAGTGCTTTTCCGTCACTTGATCCACCGACACCTTTTATCACAGAATAAATTCTGTCACCGTCTTGTACAGCGTCTTCATATCTTTTCAATACTAAAATAGCCACACCTTCGCCTAAAGCAATTCCGTCTGCTTCACTGTCGAAAGTTGCACACCTTCCTTTTCTGGAAAGTGCGTGCGTGCTGGAAAACATGAGGTAATCATTAATTCCATTGTGTAAATCTGCTCCACCAGCCAACACCATATCTGATTTGCCTAAGACTAATTCCTGACAAGCCAGATCAATCGCTGCCAGAGAAGAAGCACAGGCTGCATCAACGGTATAATTTCTTCCGCCTAAATCTAATCGGTTGGTAATTCTTCCGGCGATAACGTTTGCTAAAATTCCTGGAAATGAATCTTCCGTGGTGTGCGGAAAGGCTTCCTTCACTTCTTCATGAAGTTCACCGAAAACCTGCTTATAATATCCTCTGAAACTGTAGCTGTTGGCTAAATCATTCCCGCCTTCGGCACCGATGATTACAGAAATATTTTCTCTGTTTGTATGTTTTTCACCATAACCGGCATCGTCCATTGCGCGTTTAGCCACCAATAAAGTCAGTAATTGTGTTGGCTCTATTGCTGCCAGAGATTGTGGCGGAATTCCGAACGCTAATGGATCGAAATCGATTTTTGGAATAAATCCGCCCCATTTTGAATGGGAAACATCAGCTTCGTTGGAATCTGGGTGATAGTATAATTCTTTATTCCATCTTTCGTCAGGAACTTCAGTTACACTGTCTTTTCCAAGAACAATATTTCTCCAGTATTCCTCTAGATTTTTAGCATCAGGGAAAATACATTCCATTCCTATAATAGCGATGTCCAAAGGTTTTTCTACAGAAACAGGCTCTTCTGAAAGCTCAGCTTCCTGAATATATTTTTGGTTATGAATGCTTACATTGTCGTGTAATTCATTCAAGGAAATTACCTTATCATGCATTGTTGCAATCTGACCGATCATATACATTCCCAAATCCAGTTGATCTTCTTTAGGAATATTAACCAATTGATCGCCTTGACGTTCAACGCCTTTTGCTGCAATTCTTAAACGGCCGACGTTTAATTTTTCAAGCTGTTCCCAGACTTCTTTTTTATCAGTTCCAGCAGCAATTAATTTAGATTTTTCTTCATTAAAATATTTGGCAAAAGCTGTATCTAAACAACGGGTTTCGTGTCCGGGAGCGGTTTCCAGTAATACTGTTTCTTTTGCCTGCATCGCCTGCAGCTGGAATTCTTCCTGAATCGCACCACATTCTACAGCTTCCTTCGTGTACAAATAAGCAGTTCCCATTAAAACTCCGACTTTTACACCTCTTGCAGCCAATGGAGCCGCCATAATGGAAACAAACGCCGTTGAAAAATCATTATGAATTCCGCCTGCAAAAAATACACTGATGTTTTCAGGATGGTCTTCTTTTAAAATTCTTTCAATCTGTTTTTCCCAAAGAACGGTGCTGGAAAGCGGACCAACGTGACCACCACATTCACGGCCTTCGAAAATGAAATTCGTAGCACCTTCTTTCAGGAAAATATCCAAAAGAGCAGGAGAGGGAACATGTAAAAATGTTTTTATTCCCGCTTTTTCGAAAATTTTTGCCTGAGCCGGTCTTCCTCCTGCAATTAAAACAACAGGTGGTTTTGCTTCTAAAATATAAGAAGTTTGCTCATCTCTCAATTCCTGTGGAGCAAATCCTAAAATTCCTACACCCCAGGTTTTTTCTCCAGCTAAATTTTTGGTGTCAAATACCAAAGATTTTGCAGCATTACCTTTTAATAAAGATAAAGCAACGAATGGTAAAGCTCCTGATTCAGCCACCGCATTGGCGAATGCCGGAACATCGCTTACACGGGTCATTGGACCTTGTGCAATGGGATATTTTAAGTTGAGATCTTTCGCTAAAATATTTTCCTGATCGATAATCTGAAGAGCTTTCGCCTGTTTCAGATGACCGTACATAGCTTCTTTAAAACCAAAAACTAATTTTTTCAGATTCTTAAAATCTTCATATAAGTCAATTGCCAAAGAAATATCCTGTCCCATAGGAATATAGCTCTTGCTTACATCAAGATCTGTGAAATATTCTGTAAGCTCTTCTGAAGTTGCATTTTCAGGCAGGAATGGAGAGTTAGGCCTCACCAATACACGATGATTGGCAATGATTTTTGTTTCTGTTCCGTTTAATTTTGAAAATAGATCTTTAATTTCTTTGGGAACAGAAGTTTCCGGGAACAAGGCAAGTTGGCTGTCCAGCACTATGCCGGCTGCTCCGAGGGATTTTGTGGCGGCAGCGGTATGAAGTCCGATTCCGCCCTGTACCCAAACAGGAATAGATTTAATTTCTTTGATGATCCGCTGATATAATACAAATGTGGATTCATATCCGACCAATCCTCCGGCTTCATTACCTTTAATGATGATGCCTTTTGCACCAGATTGCTCTGCTTGCCTGGCTTCTTCCAAACTGCTAACCTGATAAATGATTGGCAGATTCCAGGAAGGGTTTGTTGGAATTTGGATCGGCTGAATAGCAAATTGTACCTTTTCCGAAATGTTGAGGGATATTGATTTTTCATTTGAAATATGAATACCATAATACGGTATATCTTTTTTATCAAGAAGATCAAGTGATTCTTGGGCAATCACCAACTCATGTCCTAAGCTTAAGACAGGGAACGCATCTGCTTCATAGAGTTTAATAATAAGATTAACATCCGGTTTTTCAAAAGGAGTTAATCCAATAATGGTTAAGTTTTTCATTGTGTTGTTGATATTGAAATGATGGAAGGGGAATTTCATATATAAATACCAAACTTACTGTTGTAAAAATTGATACTTCATTATGAAGTGATAAAAGTAGTTAATTTTTATGATATTTTCAATAATAAACGATATTTGATAATAATTTTTTAACATTAATGAAATATAGAGATTAAATATCTGATATTTAATTATTTACATGTTTTTTGCGTTTTTATTTTAATCCTTAGCTTTTATAGAGGTAAATTAATTTTGTGTTATATTGATGTTATCTATTGAATAATAGTGTGTTTATCAATGAGGTAGTTATTTTTATTCATTGAATAGTGAGTAAAATAACTGATTTTAAATAGTTTGTTACTGATATATTTATAATGATAAAGATAATTTGATAATAATTTATTAATACAAAAGTTATTCACTATATACATCTGATGTATGTAGTTTCAATTAGGCTCTTAGAATTAAGAAAATGTAGTGTTTAGTAGGTATGGTAAACAAATATATAAATAAAATAAAATATTTCAATAATATGAGAATTGTTTTTTATCAGAAAATTATGTAAACTATTATACTTGAAAATTCAAGTTATGGAGTATTTTGAGGAGATGGTTTGGTAAATTTAGGGAAAATATTAGTTTTTCTGACTATAACGGACATATTTAGTAAAAGAATTTTAATATGAATTGAATGTTTCTAAAAAAAATAATAAATAATTGTTTTTGTAACACTAGGGTATCAATATTATTTTTAAATTTGAAAATATTACATCAACTGATTGTACCAAAAGATTTATATCTAAATCAACCGTGATCAATTCCATCATATTGGATGATATTACAGGAATAAAAGATAATCAATGGTATTCATCAGACCATTGTTATCTCTGCTTTTCTGTGTTTCGCCAATAATTAATAAAAACTAAAAACTAAAACAGTGTAAACATGAAAACAGAAAACTATGACGTTATCGTCATTGGCGGAGGTGCGATCGGTTTGGCTACCGCTTATCATCTTGGTCAACGAAAAGCAAAAACCCTTGTTCTAGAGCAATTTACCTTTGTGAATCAATTGGGAAGTTCAGCAGGAGTTTCAAGGCAGTTCAGAATTCCATATCCTGATGAATATATGGTACAAATGGCTCTGGATGCTGAACCTTATTGGGCTGAACTGCAAAAAAAAACCGATGAACCATTACTGGATAAAGTTGGAACGCTTTGGTTTGGAGATCCTAATGTACATTCCACCGAAGGAAATATTGCTGAAGCTGAAGAGGCATTAAAAGCATTAAAAGTTCCTTATACAACCCTTACGGCAAAAGAGATTGAAGAAAAATATCACTTTAAAAATCTTCCTGAAACATATACAGGACTTTTTCAGCCGGATGGAGCGAGCATCAATTTTAAAGCAACCATAGAAACCCTTTTAGAGCTTTGTAAAAAAGAAGAAAGTGTTATACTGGAAGAAAATTCTCCGGTTCTTAAAATCAACCAGATCGGTGATCTTTTTGAAGTTGAAACTCCGAATGGGATTTATATTTCTAAAAAGCTGGCTATTATTCCCGGTCCCTATATCAACAGTGTTATCAATTTACTGAATTTTAAAATCCAGGCGACGTACTGGAATATGTCTTCTGCTTATTTTAAAAAGACAGATCCTGATATTCAGTATCCTACCTGGTTTGTATTCCAAAACCCTGTTGGAAAAAATGGAAATCAGTTTTACGGTTTTCCTTCGGTAGACTGGGATCACCCTGACTATATTCGTGTAGCACCGGATTTTGTAATCACTCCGCTAGATGATCCGAGTGAAAGAACTTTAATTCCTAATCCATTGGAGCTAGGCTATACTTCCGAATGGGTAGAAGAGCATATGACAGGTTTGGCGGTAGAACCAGAATATACTTCAACATGTCTTATTTCACTCAGTACAATTGCCAATAAAGAATTGCTGATTGATTTTGCGCCAAGTTATGTTCCGAATCACAAAAATATTGTGGTGTATGCAACAGGTTGGGCGGCAAAATTTACTCCGTTTCTGGGTAAAATAATGTCAGATCTTGCTTTGGACGGGCATACGGATTTTGATATTAGCCCATTCCAATTAGGACAAAATTATTTTAGAAAACTCATTTAAAAACTAAAGAATACCATGAACAAAAACACTCCTCTGAATCCGGAAATGCATCCGGATTTAAAAATTGAAGTGGCCGTTATAGGAGCCGGAACTTCTGGATTATACACTGCTTATCGTTTAGTAGCAGACAAAAAGTTTAATGCCTCCGATGTCCAGATCTTCGACATGAATAATAAGCTGGGTGGAAGACTCGAATCTGTAATCATGCCCGGAATGAATTTTTGGGGAGAACTGGGAGGGATGCGTTACCTTACTTCTCAAGAAATTGTAACTACGCTCATTGAGGGTTATACAGATCCGGATGACCATACTAAAAAAATCCCTGTTTTAAAAGATGTGATGACCCCGGTTCCTTTTCCTATGGGTGATCCTACAAAACTGTTAATGTACCTGAGAAAAGAACACTTTAAGCAGGATGCGTGGAATGTTGCTCAGTCAGAAGGTAAGAAGCTTCCGACAAGATATTATCTTAATGATGATGATTTGGGATTCAGTTCAGATCAGCTGTTTAATAAAATCATTTATGACGTACTCATGGCCGATCCATGGGTTGCCGAAACTTATGGGGAGTTAATAAAAAGAGGGGAAACGATTTATGATTATTCGTTTGAATTAACAAGTTTTGACTGGGATCAGATTAAGCCAAGGCTGGTGTACAACTTTCCTAATTCTCCTTATGACGGACGTAAAGTAAATGATTTGGGTTTCTGGAACTTAATCAAAGATCAGGTTTCGCAGGAAGGATATGAGTTCTTAGCCAATGCAGGCGGATATTATTCCAATACGATTAACTGGAATTCTGCGGAAGCATTCCCGTATATGGTGGGAGACTTCTCTGCCGGAACTATTTATAAAACGATCGAAGAAGGATATGACAGCATTGCCTATGCTTTGGCCAATTCTTACATGGAAAATGAAGGAGCTTGTATTTGGTCTGAAAACAAACTGATTACCTTTAAAAAAGATTACGAATTAGGAGCTACTCATCAGTATGAACTGGTATTCTTAAATCTAAGAAGCAATAAAGAGTGGAAGGTATATGCCAATAAGATTGTTCTTGGAATGCCTAGAAAATCTTTAGAACTTCTGGATCAGAATAATTTCTTCTTTAATATTAATCAGAATTCAACATTGAATTACAATATCCGCTCTGTAATTATGGAACCTGCTTTCAAAATTCTGATGGGCTTTCCGTATCCTTGGTGGAAAGAGTTGGGAATCGATTCCGGGCATTCTATCACCGATTTACCGATGAGGCAATGTTATTATTTCGGGACAGATCCGCAGACAGATAACTCCATGCTGTTGGGAAGCTACGGGGATATGGAAACCGAGACTTTCTGGAAGGCGCTTTCAGACGATAAAATCCTTTTTGAAGTAAAAGCTGCAAAATCGGCATCTTTAAAAGAACTGCATGAGTTAGATGATGTGCAGGCTACCAAACTGATGGTGGGCGAGCTGATGAATCAGCTTCGCGAACTTCACGGTGATCAGGTGACTATTCCGGAACCTTATGTAACCTATTTCAAGGATTGGACGGATGATCCTTTCGGAGCTGGATATCATGCGTGGAAAGCAGGATATTCAGTTAAAAATGTAATGCCGTATATGAGAAAACCGGTTGTTGACGAGGCTATCCATATCATAGGGGAAGCGTATTCGGATCAGCAAGGCTGGGTGGAAGGAGCTTTCTGTGAAGCTGAAAAAATGCTGCAGGAGCACTTTGGTTTAAAGCGCCCTTATTGGCTGAGTGATGATTATTACTTAGGCTGGTAATAAAAAATAATAAGAAACCATCTCTTTATTGGGATGGTTTTTTTTAATAATAAAACCACCACAATTTAAAAATCGCAATGGTTTTTGATAAAATATAATAAGTGAATTTTTTGATTATTTCATATGGGCTTTTATTCTTTCCTCCACAATTCTCCAGTCGTATATATGAAAAACCTTACCGTTACTCATTGCTACAAAAATTCCTTTTGGAAATTTAGGGCCGAGATTGACATTGGTGACCTCAGAGCCGTCACTTTCTTTTGTAGAAACCGGAATTTCAGCGATTCTCCCTTTCATAGGATTTTCTCTTAAATAGACATTGAAGGTATCTTTCTGTTGGTTTGAAACCAAAATATAACCAGAGCTTGAAGAAGTAGGATAGATTGAAATTCCCTCTACATCAGATTTGAAATCTCCTTTTCCGAAAACGCCCAGTTCTTCATTGCCCTTTGCCGGATCTGCATAATATTGATGAACACCGAACATTTCATCAGAATAATAAATATATCCTGCCTCGTCATCAACAGCAATACTTTCGATTTCTTTTAAACCGCTGTATTTTCCGAATTTTCTTACAACTTCTCCGGTAACCTTACCATTTTTTTCTACAAGTCTATACTGCCATAGATAACCGTCTTTAGGTCCTGATTTTCTTCCCACTATGGCAAAGATTTCTGCTGTCTGAGGATTTTTATACATCGAGATTCCCATCGGTCCACGTTCCGTTTCGCCATCGAATACAGAGATTTCTCCCAATTCTTTTAAATCCGGAAGAGAATATAATTTTACTTTGTTCGTCTCTCTTTCTGTGGTTGCTGCAATATCGATCTTCTGTCCGTTCAGATCAAATCCGTATTCGATATCTACATTGTTGGGGCGTTTTAATCCCAAAACTTTATGCATAATTTTTCCATCCAGATCAAAAGCATATAGTCCACCATTGGTATCTTTATCTGTCCCGATGATGATACTTTTTGAAGCATCCTTAGGATTAATCCAAATGGCAGGATCATCTGTGTCGTACATTACGGTTTCGGTAACAACAGAAGGTTGTAGTTTCCTTCCTAATGAACCTTGTCCTGCACAGTTCAACACAAAGGGCAGGAGGGATAATGTGATGATATAATTTATCTTTTTCATTTAAATTTTAAAAATGCTTAATTTTTCTAACAGTTATTTGTCATTCTGACGAAGGAAGAATCTCTTCAATATACAGATTCTTCACTCCGCTTCGCTATGTTCAGAATGACAAACTAAGAAGCTGGTTTGGAAATGTTCAATTAAAAATCAAACTTCACTCCAATATTAAACTTCGGTCTGTAATATTCAACCTGCGCGGTTCTGTCCTGAATTCCCTGATAATACCTCAAAGGTTGGTTGGTTAAATTATTGGCTTCAGCAAAAATTCTCAGCTGGCTTGTAATTTTATAAGAAGCATTGGCATCCAGGAAGAATTGATTATCATAATAACGGTCTTCAAAGGAATTTCCACCCAGTTCATCAATATAATGAGAAGCATAATTCATAGAGATTCTGGCTGAAAAACGCTTATTTTCCCAGGAAAGCGATCCGTTGAACATATGAGGTGCTGTTCCGGGAAACCCTACATCAGTTCTTTCAATACCTTCTTCATTGGTGATCCCTTTTGCTTTGGAATGGGTGTAGGTGTAGTTTACATAAAGTCCCAATCCTTTCCAGAATGCTCCGGGAATGAAATCAAGCTGTCTTTGCAGAGCCACTTCAAAACCGTAAAGATCTACGTTGTTACCGTTTCTTTGCTGCGTAAAGAGCCAGTTGTTTTCTCCTGCAGGAATAGGATTGGTTTGCCCTGCAAAATCATTGGCGAAATCGGCTGCTGAATAATTTTTCCTTGAATAGGTATAAATAAAATCCTTTAAATTTTTATAAAATACACCTCCGGAAAGAATACCTACTGATTTGAAATATTTTTCGGCCATGAAATCAAAATTGTAGGCATAAGTAGCTTTCAGATTGGGGTTTCCTGCAGAAACGGCCTCATCTCCTGAAATGACATTAAGATAAGGAACCAATGCATAATAATTAGGTCGTGCTAACGCTGTTGTAAAGGCTCCGCGAAGTACCAGATTCTGAACCGGAACATATTTGAACGATACATTCGGTAGGATATTGGTGTATGTATTGGTGTTGGTAATTTTTCCTGCCAGTTTCTCTTCATCCATTACGTAATTTCCGGTATAATCAATTTTTGTTGTTTCTAAACGGGCTCCTACAATCATTGAAAATTTATCACTGAAATCCTGATCCCAGCGAATATATCCTGCATAAATGTTTTCTTTTGCATTGTAATTGCCAGAAAGAAATTCTTCCGGTTTGGATTCCGAGTTAAATAAATTAGGATTAAATAAATCCAGGCTTCCAAGATAGGAAGTGCTTACAAATGTTCCCGGAACATAATTTCCCGGCTGGAAGTTGTGTCCGTTGAAATAAGTGGTGGGAACATTCAACAGACTTCCCATGTTATTGATTGGTTCGAACGCGAAATAATCGTTTTCTCTTTCTTTGGTTTTTAACCTTAAACGTGCTCCTACACGAAGCCTTCCTTTTTGGTCTTCTATAACAGAAAATGGAAAACGCAGATTGATCTTTGCTCCAAATTCTTTTTCTTGGGTAAAACTGTTTGAATCTGAAAGATCACTCAGTTGGTAGTCTCCAAGATTATCAGGAGAAGTGGGAAGGATCATCGGTTTTCTCGGATCCATTAAATTCGATGAAAAGCTTAGATCTTCATTTTCAAATTCAATAATTCTTTCATGAGGCTTTTTTTCACTCGCTATGGCATAGTTCATTGCCCAGTCCAAATCGATTTTTGATCCTAAAAGATGCTCTCCTCGTAAAGCATAATTTTGAACTTTTTGTCTTTCAAGACGGGTGTTGTCATTGTCGTAATCTCCCGCTTTATCCTGTCTTGTAATGCTTCCTTTCCAGTCTGTAATCTGAGTTTTGTCCGCACTATAAACAGGCTTTATTTTATATCCTAAAGCATAGCGGTTTTCTTTGTCATTCCTGAAATTGTACATTGCAGAAGCGTAGATTTTGTTTTTAGAATTGAATTCGTAATCCATATTCAAATCAAAACTGTGTCTGATACGGTGTTCATTGTAATAACGGATTCCCATTTTACTCACATACGCTGTCTGTGCGACATCTTTGGCAAGACTCCAAGTCGGTTCTATATTGTCTGAACCAAAATTGTTGTTATTATAGGAAAAACTGAATACAGCGCCTAATTTTTTATTCAGAAAACGATCTCCGTAGACTAATCCGGCAGTATAATTTCCTTTTTCACGGATTGGACTATAACCTCCTGTAACTGTTGCTGAAATTCTTTTTCCGTTGGGAGAAGCTCTGGTGATAAGATTTACAGAACCTCCGATCGCATCAGCGTCCATGTCGGGAGTCAGGGTTTTATTCACTTCGATCGTAGAAATCATATCTGAAGGAATCAAATCCATCTGAACATTTCTGTTATCTCCTTCTGCAGAAGGAATTCTGTCACCATTAAGCGTTACGGAGTTTAAATTCGGAGCCAGACCTCTTATGATCAGGTTTCTTGCTTCTCCCTGATCGTTTTGGATCGTAATACCTGGAACACGTTTTAGGGCATCACCTATATTGGCATCAGGAAAGCGCCCGATCTGATCAGATGAAATGACATTGGTGATATTGGCATTGCTTTTTTGCTTATTTAAGGCTCTTGCCTGATTTTTTAGAGTAGTTCCGGCAATAACCACTTCTTCAATAGTTGTTTCTTTTCTTGCAAAAACAATATTTTGTTGTGTATTCTTATCTGACTCCACGGTAACGTTGTATTCACGAGTTCCATATCCAAGATAATCGATTTTCATCGTATAGTTTCCCTTTGGAACATTCAGGAAAAGGAAATTTCCGTGGTCGTCAGAAGTCGTATAGATATTTCCGGGAGTCAGGGAAATTTTTGCTCCGGGAAGAGCAATTTTAGAATCATCGTTAATGTTTCCTGAAACAGTACCCGTTTGTGCATAAAAATAAATAGAGGCACACAGGAAAACGGAGGTAAAAATTTTCTTCACTTTTTAGATTTATATCCGGACAAAATTAAATGCTTGTTTAGAAAAAGGCCTGAAGAGAATTTTAAGGTTATTTTAATATTTTATTATGGTGGATACTTGATTTTTTGTTTAATGTTAAGTTTTTTTTAATTTTCTTGAATATTAAGTTCAATTCTTCCACGGATTGTATTTTAATTAATCATACTCATCCTATTGATCGGGCATTCATAGGGTTTTCATATAAGACTGGCTCACATAAATCAAATGAATATAAAAGAAATTATGCGAAATACTATATTATTTTACGCATAATTAATTTGAAACTGATACTTTTGCAGAAGTGAAATAAGTTGATGGGAATTTAAGGGTAAGACATTATTTTAATCAATATAAAAAATGATCAAAAAACCTTTGCACAATTTCCATATTCCCGTAATGGGATTGGCGTACACAATAGACAGTCCTATTCGTGTGGCGCAGTACGGCATTTCTTCCGTAGTTTCTATAATTGATGATGAGATTATAGAAAAAATGAAAAACTTTTACAGCAAAAAATTCAATCTGAAGTATCCAAGTATTTCAACAAAGATTGACGATTACCGGGCCAAAAGGATTACCGATTATCTGGATATGATGGATGATATCGTCAATGAAAAGTTTGAAGCCTTTAAAGAGGAAATTTCGAAAAATAAAACCGCTTTGAAGAACTTTATGGAAATGCTTCCCGGTGCTTCAGAGCTTAAAAATGGTCTGCAAAGTTTGCTTAATCAAAAGGACGATTTTACTTCTTCTGTTAAAAATTTCATTGAAAGCCATCTTTCACCCGGCAATATTGATGTCAACATCATGACGAAGGTAGATAAGGATAATTTTCATAAAAATGAACAATTACCTGTGATGTATAATGATGCCCATGCTTCATTACGAGGTTTTGCCAACAGTAAACTGTCATCTTCAATGGTACTTTCTGCAGGAATGAATCCCCGTTTGTACAGTTATATTGAAGCATTTGATGATTTTTTTCCTGATGAAAACGGTTTCCTGAAAAAGAAAATTATTCTGAAAGTAAGCGACTTCCGTTCTGCAATGATTCAAGGGAATTTTCTGGCCAAAAAAGGACTTTGGGTTTCTGAATACAGGATAGAATCGGGGTTAAATTGTGGCGGACACGCTTTTGCTACAGAAGGATTGCTGATCGGTCCGATTATGGAGGAATTCAAACAAAGAAGAAACGAACTGATAGAATCTGCTCATGCTTTGATGATAAAGGCACTAGAACAAAAAGGAAAATCTTTGGTTGTTGAGCCTCTGGAAATGAAGATTACCGTTCAGGGTGGAGTAGGAACTTCCGAAGAACATGAGTTTCTTTTGAAAACCTATGAAGTCGACAGTGTCGGTTGGGGATCGCCGTTTTTGTTGGTTCCTGAAGCAACTTCAATGGATGCAGAAACCCGTGAATTATTGGTAAAATCTACAGAAAATGATTTTTATCTGAGCCATCTTTCTCCTTTGGGAGTACCTTTTAATACGGTAAAAGGAAGTTCAAACGAAATTTTTAGACGAAACAGAGAATCCAGACATAAATTTGGAAGTTCTTGTCCGAAAAAACTGTTGGCATTAAATAAAGAATATTCATCGAAAGGAATTTGTACAGCTTCTAAAAAATACCAGGAAATAAAGCTTGGAGAGCTACAACAGGAAAAAGAGCAACTGACAGAAAACCAGTTTCGCAAAAGGAAAGAAGAAATTACGGAAAAGGCTTGCCTTTGTGTAGGTTTGGTAAATTCTGCCTACATAGAACATGATTTAGAAATAAAAGGGGAGAAGCAGGGAGTAGTCGTTTGTCCGGGACCTAATCTTGCTTTTTTTGATAAGCAAGTCTCTCTTTCGGCTATGGTACAACATATTTATGGAAATAACAATGTACTTTCAGTTGGAGAACGTCCCAATATGCTTATCAATGAATTGAAATTATATGTTGACTACCTGAAAAAAGATATCGGTGATTTTACAGAAAAAATCGGCAATTCCCAGATCAAAAAATGGAAAACATTTAAAGAGAACCTTTTTAGTGGAATTGCTTACTATGAGGAGCTTTTTTCAAAGTCGAATTTTTTTAAAGCAGATGTCAATACGATTAAAGAACAATTAAATAACTATAGATCGTTATTAGGGAAAATTGAAATTCCTGAAAATTAAAATAAATAGCCCTTCAATTCATGGTTGAAGGGTTTTCTTTTATAGTTGTTTATTTTCCAGTTCTTTCTGGTTCTGGTATTTGAGCTGAGCCAATTCATAGCTGTAATAGAGAATGTCATCATATTCATATCCATACAGATCTTTATAACGATCTCCTGTATTTTTATCTACAGGATGTAAAAGTGATTCCTGAATAATCTTTTCCTTGTCAATGACTATACTGATTAAATCATCTATAGGATAACTATCACCATAATATGTAAAACTTTCAAGGAGAAAGCTTTGTAATCCCAACTCCCGTATTGTTTCAATAAGCTCTTTCGTTTTTTCCGAAATTGGGTCTGATTGAATACTGATTTCATTCAGATTTTCATAATTTTTTAAATCATCCCCTATATCTTCCATATTGAGATGGTTAAAAGGAATGTCGGTGTAATCATTCCCATCCCATCCTTTCACATGAAAATGTATTTTGCTTTCAGGAAGGGTAAGCTTTCCTTTTACAATGATTCTGCATACAGATTTAAATATTGCCACTCGCTTGATATTCTACGGATTAAAATAAGCTTTTTCTGAAATGAATTCAAAAGTAATATTTTTTCTAAAAATAATTTTGTCAATATTAAAAATAATTCTATATTTGCACCACTGAAAACGACGATAGAATCGGAGTTTATGGAGAGTTGGCAGAGTGGTCGATTGCGGCAGTCTTGAAAACTGTTGACTGTAACAGGTCCGGGGGTTCGAATCCCTCACTCTCCGCTTAGGGAGACGTTAAAAAATTAACGTCTCCTTTTTTTATGTTTTTTATTGGTTGACTTTCAATTGATTATATTGTTTTAAAATAATGCAAAAATGTGTTCGACTTTTTGAATGTTTCTCAATAAAAAAAAATATTTGACACTAGATATTCCTATTATTCATTATTATGTGTTCAATTTTCCTTTAACCATTCAATCTTGTAGCTCAAAATCATCATCTTTTTTGAAGGTTGTAGCTAGCATGTATAAGAAATCTAAGATAACGATGGCTTAATCTTCATTAATATGTATTCTATTTTTTTTTTAGGATTTTTATTGTTCAACTGTTTAAATATACACTTTAATCAGTTGCCCTTTTTCAGGGGTACATTATAGTTCGAACGTTATGACACGTGCCCTTATGAGGCAGATCAAATCACTTATGCGAAATACTGGAGTAATGTAATTGATACCATTAATAAACACACAATGTTACAATCTGAGTATTATAATAAGTCTGCAATTGGTAATATATATTCAGGAGCACCAAGGAATGGAGGTGGAATGGCAGGCGCTTGCCTTTATTTTGACAAATCACATTCTGTAACATGCTCTCTTAGGTGAAAGTTGCGTTATATCCCTGGTCAATCAAAATGGTGTTATCATTAGTGTCCTAATAAATACCTCTATTTTTATTTGGTGAAACTTCCTTTTGTAATTGCTTATCAGTTAGCTTGTAGCAAATTATCTATCCTTGATACCTGAATTTGCCAAGTATCAAGTGATAGTTTTATAAACATTTGTTGTTAATTTTTCATTGCACGTTTTTTGATAATTATTTCTGTTTTCTTAAATGCATTTTATGGTCAATTGAATAATTACCTGCCCCAACAAAAAATAAACAGATGGCAATGATGAAATAAAGCAAGGCAAGTTCTGCCAATCCGGAACCTGCGGCGCTATGCCCGTCTGCTCGGGCTAACCAAAACGGAAATCCAAGGAATGAAGAGCCGTCTCCTTCAAAAGTATTTTACCGGAATGCGATAAAGTGGGTCATCGTAAATATACTGGCAGGATTGGCAGCATACAGCTTCTTCCCAAAGAAACCTTCCATCAAATATTAAACTGTAAAAACTAACCAGTTGTGCGCTTTTTAATAATCGAACTCAGGTTATTAGAGCATTTAGAGTTCGATTTTTGAAGCTAGAATTCTTCTATTCTTATTTAAAGACAACTTATCTATTGAATTGTTAAACCAGCAACTTGAATTATTACGATACTTTTAATTTTGCTGCTTAATATTTAAATTACTGGCTTTGAAAAAATCTGGATTAATAATATGAATGTCCGTTCTGTTTTTCAAAATAATTGGCATATCGTGACCTGGAAATACTATCAATTCGGGCATTTTTGTTTCTAAAGTTCGAATATTATTTCTGTTTTGTGCAGCATTCTCAGGTTGAGTTGGCAGTCTTTCAACATCATTAGATTTAAGCCAGTCATTATGTACAACAGCATCTCCGCTTAGTAAAACAGGCCCTTGATTTAAAGTTACCAAAAGCATTAAATCACTGTCTGTATGTCCCGGTTTTTCTATTAATTGTATCGTTTTGTCACCAAACAAATCGTATGCTTTTCCTAACGAAGAATTACTTTCTTTAAATGAAGAAGCTGGTGTAAACCCTGGAAGACTTCCTTCTTTTGGCTTTGCTTTGCCATTTAATATTAACGTTGCGTTTTTAAATGCGTAGACAGTTCCTATATGATCATCATGAAGATGTGAAATTGCCAAATATTTAATATCTTCAGGCTTTATGCCAAGTTTTTTAATCTGATTAAAGGCCAGCATTTCTAATTTAGATTTACTTTCAAATAAAAAAGGCATCGGAAATCCCAAACCATTTTGACCTTCAAGTGCTACTTTCTCTGATATTCCGGAGTCAAATAAAACATAGCCAAACTTTGGGTGTTTAATTAAATAAATCGGACATGGTCTCCATTTTTTATAAGTAGGACTTAATGCTTTTGTCATTCGGTTAAATCCGGTATTAAATACATACAATTCGATCCCTGAATCCTTAGAAAATGCTTCAATTTTCATCTCTTGATTTTCGCCAATAATAGTAGTTGGCTGATATTTGATTGCAATCGAAATTCCAAAAGAAATAACAATCAATATAATAGCTGTGATTCGTACAATAATAGCATACCAATTATGTTTTGCATCGATTTTTGGTATTTGTTGGTTATTCAAACTTAATATCAAAATACAAATAAGAAGTGCCAATACAGGAGCATGCGGAATATATTGAAACACAATCGTCCATAGAAGCGTTAACGAAACAGGCAATAAGTAAACATACTTTTTCCATTTTGAATGATATTGTTCTTTTAATTTATAGGCAATTACAGTAAATAAAATAAGTAAGATTGCAATTGCCGGAACTTCGATATAATTAAAGAATATTTCACGGGCATAAATAGTTAAATATTCACTTGCCCAATAAATTAAGACATTGGTGCTTAAAGCAATTGATGTAATTAGTATTGCACTATTTTTTAGCCATTGCTGGCGAATAAAACTACTAGTCCAAATTGCGATGAGTAAAGAAAAATAGACTAAAACAAAATAATGCCCATATTTAAAATATTCCTGTGGCATGTTTAAAGTTGACTTTACCGGCTCATCGAGCAATGCATCTTTTGCCAGAAAGTTTGTTAGAAAATTTGATATTGCACAATCCTGACGGCCATTCCAGATTCGGGATTGAATAGGAATTAGAAATAGATTTAAAAGAATTCCCAGAGAGCTTGCTATAATTGTTATTCTTTCATTAATGAATCGTTTCATCTCTTGACACTTTTAATATTAAAATTATCTAGCAAAAAAACAATAATAAAAGAACCCTTTCATTTACATATGTAAAGGAATAATTAGTATTTATTGATATCGTATTCGCGAATATGATAGAATTTTGACCTCTCCCCAAATTTAGGACTGTTCTATAGTAGAAAATTCCGCTGTTTTAACCTGTTTTTCGATAAATATTTCAGGCATTAAATTATCTAAACAGCTATGGGGTCTGATGGTATTGTATTCTTCCCACCAGGCCTCGATTTTTTCCTTTGCATCTTCCAATAAAAGGAATCAGTATGCGTTCAGGCACTCGTCCCGACGCTTCCATTGAATGACTGAATATACGGATTATCTGTCTGTCTTCCGGGGCTGGGGAAAACTAATTCAATCTGATGTTCAAACAATACGTTCAATACCTATGTATAGGTGTTTGTTATAATTCAAAATTCCTTTATTGAGAAATCTCCGTTTGTGATTGTGACACTTTAGGATGTTTTTAATGTAATATGTTGTATAGGGTTTTATTTATTTTTTGCCCTAAACATCTTTGGAGACATTTTCATTTTCTTTTTAAAGAATTTACCAAAAAAAGACTGATCACTGAAGTTAAGCTCTTCTGCAATCTGTGTAATAGAAAGATTAGAACTTAAAAGCAGATCACGAGCCTCAATAATGACTGAATTGGTAATAACGGTACGGGTAGATTCCCCAGAGGCTTCTTTCACGATTCGTGTCAGATAGCTTGGGCTCACAAAAAGCTTCTCGGCGTAAAACTCAACAGTTCTCTCTTTTTTGGAATACTCGGAAAGCAGTATAAGAAACTGATTGATAAGATCCTTCTTCCTTGATGTTTTAGAATCAATCGTTCTGGTTTCATTGTACCGGTATAGTACCATCAACTCAAGGAGCAGCGCATTAAAATAATGATTGATGATGTCTTTCGAGTAATAATTTTCCTGTTCATCCGCCTGGCTAATCTTATTAAGCAGGAATCTTATGGTTTCCCTTTCATTAAGGCCGGGATGTAAGATAGGAGTATTTCTTTCAGAAAAGAAGATGATCTCATTAATATAATGCATATGACGGATATTTTTTTGAACAAAAGAATCGTTGAAGACAATCCCCCTTGCCCTGATGTAAGAACCTTTATAGGCTGGATAAATAATTGAATTTGGAGTGAAAATAACGATATCATCTTTTTTAATGCTTATTTCTTCAAGATTAATCTGTATTTTACCTTCCCCTTCTGTAACCAGCATAATTGCGCCATTGTCTGTTCTGAAAGGATATTTGTAAGAATTTTTGTCCAGGTCATGAGATTCCCGGATGATAAAAAAATCATTGTTGTTTTTTTGATGATCACCATTTTTGTCGATCATTTTAAACAAATCGTGGAGATTATGAAAAACAATATCTTTATGAGTCATAGTTTTAAATATGAACGTTAGTAAAGTTAATAAATAAGCCGCAGGATTATACCATATATTCAAGAATTCATCTTACAGCTTATTTTTCAATTTGATAACTTACTTTAAAAATAAATTTATAATCGTTTCAGTTCGTTGATGATAGAAAGATGATGATAATACAATATCTGATCTTTTCCTAAAAAAGTCAGCAGAGATATGGAAACCTGAAACAATGGAAGCAAGATCGACAAGAAACAAGAAAGGATTATTGTAGGTTGTTCTTCCTTTACTAATTGAAACTGAGATCTCAGGTATCATTTCAGTGAGCGGAAAAAATAATTTTCCCCCAAATTCTGAGCATTCATTCTGGGTAATAATATAAACATCCAGATAAGGATATTTTTTGCTTTTTTCAGTATTGAAATCAATATATCTTTCCATTTTCTCTTTCAGTGAAAGATTCTTGATGTCATTCCAGGTGGGAGCAGGAAATTCGTTGATCACTTCACCAATGATAATGTTAACAAGGTTGGATTTCGTGCGGAAATAATAATGTATTGCTGTTCTATCCATACCCGCGCTTTGTGCGATCTGCTGTGTTGTAGCATAGAACCTGCCTTCTACAAAAAGCACATATTTAGCAATTTCTTTTATTTTTTTTTCAGTACTCAAGATTTTTTTTGTTGTATTATACATTATCAGGATATAATATGCTCAAACCTTACCCTTGAGCTATTTCTTTCCAAAATAGAGAATTCCGTTTCATATAATTCAAATACAGGTTTAAGCTCATTTTCCGAAAATAAAGTTTCAGATGATACACTCAAAAATCTGAAATTGTTGTCGAGATATTCACATTGGCAGTTGGGAATTGTTTCCAGAATATCTTCTCTAAGCCAGAAAGTATCTATAATTTTTTTGAATTTTGTTTCAAAAAGCACATTGTTTTTCATTTCTATTTTTTATCTGTTCAACAATTATGGTAAGGTCTTCGGATGTATTGCTTAAAATTTTTTTACCACTAACAAATATTTTTTTTTTTTTTTTTTTTTTTTCATATTGGTTAATAATGCAAATTTCTACAGTAAAATGTTAATAAAAAAGGTCTGAATTCGATGTAAATTGGTCAAAATCTGAACAAATGATTATCTCTGGAACTTGTCCTTTTATATTGTGAAGTGATTAGGGAACTATTATGTTTAAAGGAGCATCTTAAGCGGAATAGATGCTAAACTCACCACGATTTACAAAAAGGAAGTAACTTTAATGCAATCTTTAGAATGCCTAGGATAGTTTCATGAACTATAAAAAGCGTGTCCGCAAATTTCACAAAATTATAAGAATATACAAAGGTGTTTACATTATGTAAAATTCTTTGTATCAATAAGCTTTGGATTGCTGTTTTATTGTTAAGCTGCTTTTTATCTAGAATAATCGTTTCGTTTTAGACCAATATCAGCCAAAAACAGACCTTTTATCACGTATTTTCTTACCTCAACTTTGCATGGTGAACCAATTTACGATTGAATTCTCTTTAACGGTAAAAATTTATTTTATGATAGTCAAAAAAAAGAAAAGTCTTTTTTTATTAGGAATTCTGCTGTTGCTTTCAGCATGTGGCGGAAAAGAGCAACCCACAGTCAAAGCTGAGCTTATAAGGGTTGCCGTGCAGAAAGTAGAAATGATTTCCCGACCCGAAACTTTCTCTTACAGTGGAAATATTCTGGCCGACAACAGTGTGAGCATTGGTTTTGGGGTTTCCGGACGTGTTACAGCAGTTTATGTTCAGGAAGGACAGTGCGTATCAAAAGGTCAGTTGTTGGCTGCCATAGAAACCAGTACTTATCAGAATGCCCTGGCTGTTGCCGGAGCAGGAATGGATCAGGCTCAGGACAATTTCAACCGCCTCAATCAGCTGTATCTTAAAAAAAGTTTACCGGAAAGAGATTATATCGCTGCAAAAGTAGCGCTGGCACAATCTAAAGCCAATAGAGATATTGCCATGAAAAATCTTAGGGATACAAAGCTATACGCCTCTTTTTCGGGGATCGTTTCTCAAAAGCTTACTGAAGCCGGAGCTATGGCAGCACCTGGAGTCCCTGCATTTACAGTAGTAAAAACCGATAAGATCTATGCAACTGCAGCCATCACGGAAAATGAGATCAGTGCCCTTAAAATAGGAACTCCTGCGGAAGTTTCCATTCCAAGCCTTAACCGTACGATTCATGGAAATATTACCATCATCAATCCTCAAGCGGATGACAACTCCAAAACGTATACCGTAAAGATCCGGCTCGACAATCCGGGAGGGCAGATACTGCCGGGGATGATCACGGATATCAACATCAAAACAGGCAAAAGTAAAGATGCCATTATCCTTCCTGCTCAGGCCATACTTAAAGACCCTGATGGTTCAAGCTATGTATATACTGTGAAATCTGCTAAGAATGGTGCCACTGCCTTTAAAAAGAGAGTAGAAATGCAGAATATGGCGGGTGCAAGCGATGTAATTATCAAAAGCGGACTGACTCCGGATGAGCAGGTCGTTATTTCTGGGCAGACACGTCTTGGAGACGGTACACCTGTTAAGTTTTAATTAAAAAGAAATAAAGAAATGACGAATAAAAAAGTGCATTTTCTGGAAGCTGTGATGAAATACAAGCAGGTAGTGATCGTGATGGTAGTCCTGTTGATGGTAATGGGGATCAACTCTCTTATCAATATGCCCCGAAGCGAAAATCCACGGATCGAGATTCCGACCGCTGCTGTATATGCATTTTATCCGGGAGCCGATGAGCATCAGGTTGAGGAAGAAGTAGCAAAAAAGATAGAACAATATCTCTTCTCCTTTGAAGAGATCAAAAAGAAAAAAGTCAAAGCTGAAGTTAAAGAAGGACAGGTATTTTTCACTGTGGAAATGAATACTGATGTCAAAGACCGTAAGAAATTCTGGCACACGCTTCAGCTTGATATGGATGCGAATCTTCGTCCAAAGCTTCCTGCCGGAGTTGTCGGACCGTTTATCAACAGTAATTTTGCCAATGTGACGGCAATGATCATCTCCGTATCTTCCAAAGAAAGAAGCTACGCCGAGATCGAAAAATATGTTGATAAGCTGGAAGATGGCCTGAAGGTAATCCCTACAGTTTCCAAGATCAACCGATCCGGTGGCCAGAAACAGCAGATCTACATTAAAATCAATGACCAGAAACTACAGCAGTACGGTTTGGGAATTAACACATTGGTCAGTGCCATTCAGCAGCAGAATGTAACCGGATATAATGGAGAATTATCCGGAGGTTCCAATGCCATCATTCCAGTCTTTACCAACAGCCGTTACAAGAATATGTCTGATATTGCCGAGCAGATCGTCTACACTACGCCGGCAGGCAATGTGGTTCGCCTGAAAGATGTCGCCGATCTTGAAAGACGTTTTGAAGAACCTTCTTCATTGGTAAGAGTAGGAGATGAAAAAGCAATGGTACTGACCGTTGATATGCAGCCCGGAAATAATATCGTAGCCTTCGGGAAAGAAGTGGAGAAAAAGATCGAGGACATTCAGAAAAATTTCCCGCCTGACATTCACATGAAAACGATTGTGAATCAGCCGGAAGCGGTAGGAGAAAGTATAAGTCATTTCATGGTGGAGTTCGCCATGGCAATAGGTTCTGTGGTACTTGTTGTAATGTTACTGCTTCCTATACGGGTTGCCGGTGTAGCTTCAGCAGCAGCGCCTATTTCTATCGTTATTACGTTTGGGCTTATGCAGATCGTAGGTCTGGAACTTCATCAGGTAACCCTTGCCGCCTTGATCATCGTCCTTGGAATGGTGGTGGACAATGCCATTGTGGTAGTCGACAACTATATTGAAAAGCTGGATGAAGGAATAACACCATGGACAGCAGCTTGGCAGGCCGCCCAACAGCTGTCACTTCCTATTTTTACGGCGACAATGGCCATTATATTTGCATTTGCTCCATTAGCTTTATTTATGGATGGCATTGCAAAAGATTTTATGTTCTCACTCCCGATTACCGTAGCTATTGCATTGATCACCTCGATGCTGGTCGCTCTGTTCCTTACACCATACACCTGTTATGTATTTATTAAAAAAGGATTAAAGCATAAAGTAAGTGACAGACCTGTGAAGAAGAACATGCTGGACCATCTTCAGACAGCATTTGATAATGGGGTAGGACTGGCTTTCAAATGGCCAAAGACGACAATGTTTATTGGTGTGCTATCAATTGTTAGTGCTCTCTTTATCGCGACTAAAGTTGATCCTGAGTTTTTCCCGCTTACTGAACGGAATCAGTTCAATATGGAAGTCTGGATACCAAACGGAACCTCATTGGATAAAACGGAAGCTAAGGTAAAAGAGCTTGAGAAGATCCTTAAAAAAGACAATCGCGTAGTGGATATCACAAGCTTTGTAGGAATGAGTTCACCACGATTCCATACTTCATATGCGCCGGAATCTCCTAAAAAATATTTTGCACAGGTTTTCATTACCACCATCAGTAATGATGCATCTAATGAAATGGTCAAAGAATATCTGGAAAAGCTTAAAAACTTTATACCTGATGGGTCTATTAAGTTGAAGCAGCTTAGCTTTCAGGAAGGTTCACCTATTGATATCCGTGTGGTAAGTGATAAAGAATCCGATCAGAGAAAGGTAGCACTGGAGATCAAAAAGATCATTGAAAATACACCGGGAACCAATAATGTACGCCTGAGCAGTGAATATGATTACATGGGCGTAAAGCTGAATGTGGATGATGTGAAGGCCAACCGGCTAGGGGTAACGAATCAGGCGATTACCCAAACTCTCGGAGCTGGACTGAAAGGATATTCTGTTTCGACATTATGGGAAGGAGATAAACCAGTCGATATTTTCCTGAGGTATGATTCCATAAGCAGGAAAGATATGAATGCCCTGGAAAATCTTCACATCCAATCTTATTTTGGCAGCAAGATCCCGTTGAAGGAAGTGGCGACTTTACAGCCGGAATGGCATGCAGGAGTCATTTCAAGAAAGAACGGCATTAAGTACGTCAGTGTTTTGGCAGAAGCACAGCTTGGTCCTAAGCCATCAAGAATTCTTAAAGAAGCCCTGCCAAAAATTGAGGCGCTTCCGCTCCCAGCAGGCACAACCATTCAATATGGAGGAGATGCAGAATCAACGGCTGAAAATACTCCGGGGATGATGCTTTCACTTTCTGTGAGCCTTATCCTGATTTTTCTGACACTGTTGTTCCAGTTCAAAAATCTGGGTAAAGCCCTCATTATCTTGTGTACTTTCCTTCTGAGTCTTTTCGGAGCCTTTTTCGGACTTTTCATTACTGGAAACCCACTGGGAATGACAGGCTTCATGGGTATTATCAGCTTGATAGGTATCGTGGTAAGAAACGGAATCATCCTGGTAGATTATGCTGATGAATTGATCCGGGAGCATGGATACAAACACAAAGCAGCGGCCATGGCAGCCGCCAAAAGGAGAATGCGTCCTATATTCCTTACTTCAGCCGCTGCGGCAGTAGGTGTGGTTCCAATGATTCTAGGTAAATCTCCGATGTGGGCACCGTTGGGAAGTGTATTGGCTTTTGGGCTAATCTTCTCCATGATCTTTACACTTTTCATTGTTCCGGTGATGTATTACAAGCTTCTGAAGGATCCCGTGCCTAAAGATGAAACGTCTGAAGATCAAATGGACGATGAGGTTATCTTATATAAACCAAAACCTCATCACTAATAATTGTAATATCAATTTTTTAACTGGTTGCCCTGTATTGATTCCTTGTTAATGAACTCATTTGTTTAATGCTGCAGGGCAACCTTTATGTAAAAAAGATGAAAATAATATACGATACGATATCAAAAATAGTTCTGGTGCTGTTGTTCACCACGGCAATAGATGCTCAGGCCCAGGAACGTGTAGTTTCAGTGGATGAAGTCAAAAATCTGGCATTAGAGAACAATAAAAAGATCAAAAAAGCGCAACAAAATATCGAAGCTGCCAAAGCAGCCAAGACGGCTGCAGAAACAGGTGGAAAGCCTACAGTTGACGGAAGTGTAGGAGGATATTATTTCTCCAAACCACTTTCCAACCTAATACCGGAAGTATTGGGAAGTGCCAATGTGAATGTTACCCAGGTTTTATATGCCGGCGGAAAAGTAGAAACCGGGAAAAAGCTTTCTTCAACAGCAGTAGATCTGCAGATAGCGCAGAAAGACCTTACCAAAGAAGAAGTAAAACTCTCTGCGGAGACTATTTACTGGCAAATTGTAAATGCCAAGGAAAAAATAGCTTTGGCAAAAGAATACATCAAACTTTTGGATCAACTGCATACCACGGTTAAGAATTCCTTTGATGCAGGGCTAACGTATAAAAATGACCTCTTGAAAATAGAAGTTCAGCAGAATGAGGCACAACTCAATCTGAAACGCGCTGAAGATGGCCTTAGCATAGCCAAGTTAAGCCTTGCCCAGATCGCAGGACTTCCTAATTCCAGTTTTGATGTGGAGGATGCTGTTAGCGGCAGTTTTACTGGTGTTCTGGCAGACAGTCAGCTGCAGCCGGCGAACCGACCTGAGCTATCCATTCTTGCGAAAGCAGTAGAAATAAATGAGCTACAGGGAAAACTGCTGGATGGAGATCGCAAGCCGACGGTTGCTCTTTCAGGAATAGGCTTTTCCAGTTTTGGTAAGAATATCAATCCCATCGATATGAAAAATAATATGCAGGGTTTTGTGGGAATGTTGTCGGTGAATGTTCCAATTTATGACTGGGGAGCCAGAAAGGAGAAAGTTAAAGAGCAGCAGTCTAAAACCAATGCGCAAAAGCTTGAATTGGAAGAAACTAAGGAGCTTCTGTTGCTGGAAGTCCAGAATGCAGTGATGCAGCTCAATCAGTCTGCTAAACGTATAGAGCTTACTGAAAGATCTTTTATTCAGGCTAGTGAAAATCTCAGACTGAACCAGGATAGATATGACGCAGGAACGGTGGTAGCAGAAGAAGTATTGAAAGCTCAGGTTCTTTGGCAGGAGGCCAAATCGGAGATTCTTGATGCCAAGGCAGAATATAAGATCAATGGGGCCAAGTATAGAAAAGCATCAGGTATAAATAGTCAATATTAAATGTTTTTAGAAAAGGAAAGAGAGCTTTCCCTTTAAAATCAAATAAAAGACGCGTAGGATAGAAGACTTAATTATTTCGTGTCATCAAGCAAATGATCAATCAATGTACTGTTATGAATTGGTCATTGCAGACACATAATATATTATAGCAAACAATTAATAATGAAGTTTAATAATAAATATATAAAACATGGACAGATTAAAAGGTAAAGTAGCGATTATTACAGGTGCAGCATCAGGAATGGGTGCTGCCCACGCAGTTGCATTTGTTGCAGAGGGTGCAAAAGTTGTACTCACGGATATTAACGAAGAGAAAGGCCTGGAAGTTGCCCAATCTCTGGGAGAGCATAACGTACTATTTGTTAAACATGATGTTTCGAGCCAAGAGGACTGGGTTAAAGTAATCGAAGCCACTGAAACAGCTTTTGGCCCGGTCGATATACTGGTTAATAACGCAGGTATTGATAAGCCCGCCTTATTGGAAGAGATGCCAGAAGCCTTATACCGACAGGTGATAGAAATCAACCAAGTGTCGGTATTTTTAGGCATGAAAGCAGTAATTCCTTCAATGAAAAAAGTATCAAAGGGATCGATAGTGAATATATCGTCGATCGCAGGTTTTGTTGCAGCGCCTTACAGGCTTGCCTATACTGCATCTAAATTTGCAGTTAGAGGAATGACCAAGTCAGCAGCGGTGGAATTGGCGAAGTATAATATCCGGGTTAACTCTGTACATCCGGGACTGATTGATACGCCAATGACCGGCGTGGTACCAAAGGAGCAGTTGTCACAACTTAATATACCTTTGGGGAGAACTGCCGATGCGAAGGAAGTATCGGCTTTGGTAGTTTATCTTGCTTCTGATGAGTCAAGTTATTCTACAGGATCAGAGTTTATAATTGATGGGGGTATTACCGCTCAATTGTAAACTAAGTACACACAGAAAATTTGGAAGATAAAGAGCTTATATGTTCTTTCTTAAGGCAGAATATAAGATCAAAGATAAGTAGATTAAAACATCAGATATAAATAGTGAGTATTAAGTGTTTTCAGAAAAAGAAAGAGATCACAGGTTGTTATATGCAGTCGCTTATTAAAAAATTGGTAACGATATACTAAAATATACCATATGTTTAGTTATACAAATATATTTCAATTAAATAAAAAGTATTTGTTCAAACAATCTTTATAATCTTCAATAACAAAAACTTTGAACACTAAGGCAGATCATTTCACGATATTCACAGCTTTGAGACGACCAATTTTAAAGATTTTACTTATCAAGGGAGACAAATTCTCTACGGAACGGCTTCCGAACCGGATTTTGGTGTTGGAACGGGTAGTCTTGTGAAGGTCGGGAGTACGTATTTTTACTATTACACAGGTCATAATGAGATTGCTTCATTTTTAGCGGGTAATCCGAGGGAAAGCGTGCTTTTGGCTACAAGTACCGATATGAAAAACTGGACGAAAGTGAAGAATTTTAAAATCACTGCTCCGGCTGGCTATTATGATTATGAATTCCGCGATCCGCATGTTTTGTTCAATGCAGAAGATGGGAAATACTGGATGCTGGTTTCTGCACAGACTTCGGCTAAAAAAGCGGTTGTTCTTAAATTTACAACAACCAATCCTGCCAGCGGAAACTGGACGGTGGAAAATCCGATTTACACGACAACTTCTTCAGAAAATTACATTATGCTGGAATGTCCCGACCTTTTCAAAATGGGCAATTACTGGTATCTTGTTTTCTCAGAAAACTGGAGTAACAATACCGGAACACATTACAGAATCGGAACTTCACCAAACGGACCGTGGACTACACCTGCAAATGACCGGTTGGACGGCTCTTATCTCTACGCTGCAAAAACTGTTTCGGACAATGCCAACCGTTATCTGGTAGGTTGGACTGCAAGAAAAGTTCCTGAAAGCAACACTGGTGGAAAAGACTGGGCGGGAAATCTTGTAGCACATCAATTAGTTCAGAATCAGGATGGAACGTTGGCGGTAAAACCTATTTCTACCTTGCAATCTGTATTTGGACAAAGTGCTTCACTTTCTGTAGATAAAATTATAGGAAATGCTTCTCAAAATGGTAACGGTTTTAATTTGTCTGCCAATTCGCAAGTGATGTTTGGGAAACTTCAGAAAGCAAATCAAATAAGCTTTACGTTGAACGCTTATGCTAACGGAAAATCAGGATTGATTCTGGCGCAGGATAATGAAGGAAAAAATGGTTTTAAAATTGCATTCGAACCTTCCTCCAACAGAATAGCAAGTTATGTAATGAACGGCGGAAGTGAGGATTTTGCCAATGCTTATCCTTTGTCCGGAATCTCGGGAACCAACTATAATGTAACGGTTTTCATCAGCAATGATGTTTGTGTGGTCTATGTGAATGACAAGTTGGCGTTCAGCAATCGAGTGTACGATGTTGTTAACAAAAAATGGAGTATTTTTGGTTCTTCGGACAGTTCATTCAGTAATATTAATGTCAAAAATCCTTAATTAATGTTTCTTAATAAAAAAATAAATGCAGTCAGTTTCGGAGAGGTGCTCTTCGATGTGTTTGGAGAAGAAAAGAAAATCGGCGGTGCTCCGCTCAATCTGGCACTCAGAACGGCGTCTTTACCATATTGAACTTCTGGAACAATTAATGAATAAAGCCGATTTCATTAAATTTAATGATGAAGAAATCCTTGAAATTGCCGCTGCGTTAGGTTTTAAATCAGATGATTTGGAAGAAAATATCCGTTTCATTTCAGAAAAAACAAATACAGGTTCTATTTGTGTCACGTTGGGAAAACACGGCTCAATATTACTCTGGAACAACAAGTTTTACAAACACGGTGGCTATCCTGTGAAAGTGGCCGATACGGTTGGAGCAGGGGATTCGTTTCTGGCAAGTTTGATTGCCCGATTGTTGTCAGATAAAAATCCTGAAACGGCACTGGATTTTGCGAGTGCGGTTGGTGCTTTGGTGGCGAGTTATTCGGGAGCCAATCCGAAACTTCGGAATGAAGAGATTGAAGAGTTTATAAAGGAAAGGGTTTGAGAGAATTCTGATAAATCTCTTAAAAAACTTTCTTTCAGCTTGTGGATTTACAAAATTGTTCTATACTAATAAACTTTATCCTGTTGCAAGCTGTACTTAGATTTGCTGGGTTATCTGAGCTGCTTATTACGGGGGGAGTAGCTTTGTCGTAAATAAAACAAAATTCGCAATTATAACAGGAGCAATTTCAGGAGTAGGGCTGCTGTTGCAAAAGACTGGCGGCTAAATAGTTGATAAATTTGCACTATTTAATGCTTTCAAAGAAGGATAATAGTGGGATCAAGTGTTCGACTGGACTCCCTCTATCCCCGCATAAGGGATTAAATTAGTAAATTTAATCCCTTTTCATTTGCAATTAATTTGTATAACTTTCTTTTAGAACTTTCCGTTATTGTTCTTCCAATTCTCTTTTGCAAGGATTGGTTCTATAACATCCCAATGCTCAGCTATCTTTCCGTTTTCTACTCGGAACAAATCGTAAAAAGAATTGTAATCTTTTCCAAAATGCCCTTCGCTCACGACAAGTACAAAATTCCCCTCGCCAAGCACTTTATGAATTTTGTCGTACTTCAAGAATATTCCTTGCTTGCCAAGAGCTTCAAGGGTCTTCCCAAGCCCTGAAAGTTGGTCAGGGATTTGAGGATTGTGCTGTATATAATTATCACCGTCAAAATAACCTGCCAATTTTTCCATTTTACCACCTACCAAAATATCCTCAACAAAATTTCGTACTAATGTCTTATTTGCTTCGGTTTTGTCAAGGTCTTTGATTTCTGTTGTTCCGTCAATCATTGTATGCCCGCTTGGATTGGGTTTCGCGGTTTCTTGTAAATTATCCCAATGTTCTACAATTTTTCCATCTTCAAAACGGAAAATATCAAAGCCTATTTTCGGACCAAAAAAATTGTAATCTGAATGAGTGAAAATGTAATCTCCGTCTTGAAAAACACGAACGGTATTTACTTTTGCAGAGTTTTGCGGCAGCTGTTGAAGCAAAGCTCCAAATCCTGCAAGTCCGTCTGCAACGCCTAAGTTGTGTTGAATGTATTTATTGGGATTGATATATGAAACTGGCTCTTTTGCCCCAGTTTCTATGCTTTTTAAAAGTGCAGCTACTTTTTCTTTTTTGTTCATATCGCTATTATTTATTTTTGTTAATTTTCCTTTTAAATTTAAAAAAGAGTGGTCCGGTGCTGTTATATTGGTATAGACTATTTGCTTTTCGAAGTCTTCCACGTGGGTTACCGTTGTGCCAGATTTTTCTTTCCAATAAACCATATAAACATTCGGTCTGATTTCTGTTTTAGTAATCGATACGGTTTCTGATACGCCAAAACCTGTATTGGTTAGAGCCTTCCAAGTTAGTTGGTTTTCGCTTTCAAAATTCAATTCAAAAGCATAAGTCCCAAAATCTGCTTTAAACTTATTTCCTATTACCTTAATAGTATTTTCCATTTTATTTTTAATTTTTGTTTTAGATGACGATTTGTTTTGAGCATAGGCAGAAGAGAGCCCAAAGCTGAAAAGGATTGCCGTAGTGAAAAATATTTTATTCATTTTGCATATATTATTTACAATGCAAAATTGCAACGAATGAATAGGTTGGAAAAGGTAGGAATGTGCCTTTAAATGATACTTTTACGCCTAAGTAAATTGTTCCCTGAATTCAACAGGTGTAAATTGTGTATGTTTGCGGAAATACTTGATAAAATTAGTCGGCTCTTCAAAACCCAATCTAAAACCGATTTCTTTAATGCTCTCATTTGTGTGCACCAAAAGCCTTTTTGCTTCAAGTAAAACCCTTTCATCAATCAGTTGTTTTGGTGTTTTTCCTAAAATTTTTGATGTAGCTTGATTTAAACGCTTTTCTGTAACGTGGATTTCTTTTGCGTAACTGCTTACCTGTTTGAGCTGATGAAAGTCTTTTTCTAGCAAGTCCTTGAATAATATCAAATAATCTAAGTCGGCAGTTTTCTTTATCTCGGTAAAGTTTTGTTTCCGTCTTTCTCTTTCGGCAAACAGCAAAAAATTGTTCAGAAAGTTTTGTATGATATCAGCTTGGTTGTTATCTGTTTTGTTTTGCAGTTCGCTTGTTATCTGTTGTAAAAGTTCGGTAAACAGTGACAACTTTTTAGCAACTCGAAACTGAGCCACTCCAAACATATCATTGAACAAAATACTGCTTTGTAAAAATTTTGTGTCCGCTTCTGTTTTGCAATAAAAAGTGTCTGTAAATAAAATAGCTATTCCGTCAAACTTTGCGTTGCTGTCAAATCGGTGAACTTTGGCTTTGTTTAGAAATAGAATTGTATTAGGTTTGATGTTTACCGGTTCAAAATCTACTAAATGCGTTGCACTACCTTTTTGAAACCAAAGAATGTGATAAAAATCCGTCCGATGTGGATTGGTCAAAAGTTGTTTATTGTTTTTGTATAAATCGTTTAAACTTACGATTTCAAATTCTATCGGAAGGCCTGTTTTAAATTCATATTTTTTGATTTCATTTGCCATTTATGCAATCTCTTTCACGATAACCAAAATTAAACAAAAATATTAATGTATCATTAAGTGAATGTTGTCTAATAGCAGTTTTTCAGCACAACAAACCAGCAGTGAGATTATACATGAACCATGAAATCGTAAAGTTCAAAGGCCTGCGTAAGGTTCGAGCTTGTAAAATATTTTTACTAGATAATCATCAATGACTATTCTTTTAATAAGCTGGTGTTGTTCTAACTCCTTAAGTTCTTTGGCTAAGACCTTTGGAGTTATTTTCAGCAAAACGCTCATTCCCTGCGAAAATTGGAAATTATAATAGGCATTTTCCATTTTCCGCTAATAACATCCAGGGTATCTCTTACCGTTTGACGGTGCTAAGGCTGTCATTACATATGTTTTCTAAAATATTTCATTACATTTACCTGTTATCAAAATGAATTATAAATTGATGAGTGAAATTTTAAAAAATCAATTCAAAGAAATTATAGAGGTTTCGGATGATGAATTCGATTATATTTTGAGTCATTTTATCTCGAAAAAATTCAAAAAACATCAATTTTTAGTTCAGGAAGAGCAAGAGGTTATTTTTGATTATTTTGTGCTTTCAGGTTGTGTAAAGTCATATTATGATGATGAAAATGGAAAAACACATATTTTGCTTTTTGGGACTCAGGATTGGTGGATTACAGATTATGAAGCTTACTATTATCAGAAAAAAGCAACGGTAAATATTGATTGTTTAGAAGATACAGAAGTATTGTGTTTGAGTAATGAAAACAGAGAAAAATTGTGCAAAGAGTTTCATCAAATTGAACATTTTTTTAGAAAAAAAACCAATCGTAGAAATGTAGCATTACAAAATAGAATTCTAACCTTACTTAGTAGTAGTGCCAAAGAGCGTTACGAAAAATTTGTTCAGGAATACCCTTCATTAGTTCAAAAACTACCGAAACATATTTTAGCATCTTATTTGGGCATAACTCGAGAAACTTTGAGCCGTCTATATTCTAATAAATAATTTGATTTATATCACATTTTATTTGTGATTTATGTCCTTCGTTTTCATTCCTTAATGATGGAATTTTGTCATGTAGAATTTTAAAAATATTAAACAATGACAACATTTAACATTCAAACGGAAAGCAGTACTGTCAATTGGACAGGTAAAAAAGTTTTAGGTTTACACACCGGAACGATCAACATCAAAAATGGATTTCTAAATTTTGAAAATACTCATTTAGTAGGTGGTGAAATAGTTATTGATATGACGACAATCGTCATTACAGATATAGCAGATAAATCTATTTACAATGAATTTTTTAACCATTTGAATAATGATGATTTTTTTGCGGTTGACAAATTTAAAACAGCCACTTTTAAAATTAGTAAAGCTGAAAAAGACAATGAAAAGTATCAAATTTCTGGAGATTTAACAATAAAAGATATTACACATCCAGTTACTTTTTTTGCCACAATAGAGATTTTTACAGATTTTCTACACGCTTTGGGAGAGATAAAGATTGATAGAACATTATATAATATCAAATATGGTTCAGGTAAGTTCCTTCCAAATTTAGGAGATAAATTGATTTATGATGAATTTGTACTGCAGTTCAAACTAGTTGGGCAAAAGTAAAATGATACGATTATGTGGTCAGATACAAAATTTACAAGATTATTGGGTATAGGCTTACCCATAGTCCAAGGACCTTTTGGAGGAAAAATTTCTGCGGTAGAATTGACTTCATTAGTTTCTAATGCTGGAGGATTGGGATCATACGGATGTCAACCTTACTATGCAAATGAAATCATAGATATTTCGAATGAAATCAAAAAACAGACGAATAGGCCTTTTAATCTTAATCTGTGGGTGAGTGATAAAGATAGAAGTGTCGAAGATTTTGACCAAACAGCTTTCGATAAAGTGCTTAAAATATTTTATCCATATTTTGACCAAGTTGGTGTAGAACCGCCAACTTTTCCACTGCCACAGAGTCCGACTTTTGAGAATCAAATTGAAGCAATTTTTGAGGTTAAGCCTGCTATTTTCAGCTTTGTCTACGGAATCCCTTCGCAAGATATTTTAGAAAGATGTCGTAGACTGAATATTAAAACAATAGGTACAGCGACTGCATTAGATGAAGCCATTGCCATTGAAAATGCAGGTGTAGATGCAGTTGTTGCAACTGGTTTCGATGCGGGAGGACATCGTGTGTCATTCATAGAAAAAGCAGAGGAAAGTTTAATAGGAACATTTTCTTTAATTCCACAAGTTGCCGATCATGTAAACATTCCTGCCATCGCAGCGGGGGGTATTGCGGATGCTCGTGGCGTGAAAGCGGCTTTGGCTTTGGGTGCTGATGCCGTTCAGATTGGTACAGCATTTTTAGCGACTCAGCAATCAGGAACAAGTAACATTCATCGCGAAAAATTATTTTCAAAAGAAGCTCGTTATACAACATTAACAAAAGTGTTTACAGGAAGACTGTCACGTGGCATTAAAAATAAGCTGACAGAAGAATTAAAAGATTTTCAAAACGATTTTGCTCCATATCCTTTACAAGGAAAGATAGTAGGTAAATTAGGTGCATATCCTGCAAACACGGAAAATAATCCAGAATTGAAGTCATTTTGGGCCGGACAAGCAGCTCCGATTTTGAAATATCACCATGCAAAAGAACTTATAGAAGCAATAATTCAAGCAATGAAATAAGTTCTTTTTAAGGGGCAGTATCATAAATTTGACGTAGTATCATACAAAAAAATAGGAATTATTTAAAGAGTTTTCAGCAGTTCTAAAAGAATTTGCTGAAAACTCTCAATTTGATGAAAGTAGTATAGGCTTGATAAATAGATTTTTAAGATTTAAGTCCAATGGCGCAGTTAGTCTTACACTCCCGATGGGTATATTTTAAATGAAAAACTTAAACAAAGTGAATCTAATTTCTATATTTGCCATGTTTGATTTTAAATCTCAAAATAGATCTAAAACTCTCAAAAAAATTATTTTATAAAAATAACTATAAACCGAGAAGAGCAAAGAATGGATAAAATTAATTTATTAATTATTGTGACGATAGTCTCTTTATTTATTTCATTGTTTCTTGCGCTATTCCTGATTACGGTTAAAACAAAGTACAAAACAAGTAATTTTTTGTTTGCTGCTTTTCTCATATTAAATGCAATAGATGTCAGTGATCCTTTGTTTAATATGTTCGCTCATGGTCCGTCAAACCTGGGAATGTTTAGAAATACCTTTGCTTTCCTTCAAATTCCGGTTTTTTATCTGTATGTTCTATCAGTTTGTTACTCCGATTTTAAACTTAAGCAGAAATATCTCCTGCATCTGCTTCCATTTTTAGTTGTTAATTTGGTTTTACTGCCACGTTTTTATATTGTAGATGCTGTATCGAAACTGAGCTTTATCCAGAATCGTCAAAATATGATAGAGTTCCAGTTTAATCATATTTTAATACATTGTCAGATCATTATATATATTATTGCTGCTTTTATAGTATTGAGAAAATCAAAGAAATTATATCTTGAAAACTATGCAGGAAAAAATATCAATTCTTATAATTGGCTGATTCAGTTTACCATTGTACTAACAATTTTATACACGGTAGCTCTTTTAAAAAACATCTTTAAATTTTCTGATTATCCAAACATTTCTGAATGGTTAAAGATTACAATTTTAGTATCTTCTCTTTTTATTTTTTGTTGGTATCTGTTCAAAGCGTTAAATAATCCTGATCTGTTTAGAAATATTGATTCAAAGCTAAAGCTTGTCTCTGAAATTGTTTCCGAAGAAAAAGGTAATGAATTATCAATATTAAATAAAAAAGAAGACAATGAGGAAGTGTTGAGACTGAAACAGTATATGATTGAAAAAAAGCCTTTTCTCAATCCTTCATTAACCATTCAGGATATTTCTGGTGAAATTGGAATTCCTACCCGGGAATTATCTGTTTTAATCAACCATCAGTTGGGACAGCATTTTTACGATTTTGTGAATACCTATCGTATTGAGAATGCTATGGAAATTTTGAAAGATACTACAAAAACTAAGGTAACTATTCTTGAAATTCTGTATGAAGTTGGTTTTAATTCAAAATCTTCTTTTAATACTGCTTTTAAAAAGTATACAGGAAATACGCCGACGTACTATCGTAAAAATTTGTAAATCAGTATTTTGTAATTACTCGTACTTTTTTTGTAAAGATTCGTACTTATTTTTTTGAACAAATAGGACTGAATACTTTTATTCGGTCGCACAATTTTGTCTTCTCCCACATCTTTGTATCGAAATAATTTTTAACATTAAAAAACGATACAATGAACACTTCATCAAAATTTCTGGCTGCACTTTTATTTATAAGCAGCTTTTCTTTTGGACAGGGTACCTTCAAAAAGATTGATTCCATTATCAATGACAATTATAAAAAGAATCCTGATGTAGGAATAAGCGTTGGCTTTATCAATAACAATGAAGAGTACTATACAGCTTATGGTAATCTGAACGCGGAAAGTCAAACAAAAATTAATAAAAACTCCATATTCGAAATTGCATCAATCACTAAAATACTGACTTCAAACTTAATTGCTCAAGCAGTATTGGATCATAAAATAAAATTGGATGATTATATCGACGGATTTCTTCCTAAAGAATATATACTCCAGCAAAATCTTAGAAATAAAATTAAAATTTCGGATCTGGCATCGCATCAGTCAGGTTTACCAGATATAGATTTTGCGAAATTGATTGAGCTGAATCCGCAACAACCCGTAAATAATGTAACATCTGAGACATTAGCGGCTATCATCAATAACTGCAGTGAATTAAAGGATTATGGTAAATATCGCTATTCTACAATTGGATATACTTTGCTGGGCCAAATATTGGAAAAAGTATATGGTAAGAGCTATGATGAAATTATCAGAGCTAAAATAATAAAGCCATTGTATATGAACAATACATTAACCAAGAATTTTGATGTGAAAAACAGAGCAACGGCTCACAATCCGGAAGGAGGTGTCCAGGAATTTTTCAAATGGAATATTACTGCATCTGCTGGATTGGTCAAGTCTAATGCTTCCGATATGGTTACATATTTAAAAGCACTTCTGAATAAAGAAACAACAGTAGGAAAGGCTGCTATCATCACTGAAAAAATAGTATATAAAGATGAAAAAAGAGAAATGGGATTAGGTCTTAATATTGTGACTGATGATAAAAATACTATTTATATGAAATCGGGGGATTCCATGGGACAGTCATCCATCATCTGCTACAACAGGAAGAAAAAATGGGGGATCATCATACTTCTTGACCAGAGAAACTCAAAAATGAGACAAGATCTGCTGAACAAGATTTATGATACGGTTCTGAAATAAGTAAAAAATTAAAAGAGGTATTCTAATATTTTATAAATATGGCAAACTCAAAACTAATGTTTCTCCTGGGAATCAGCTTATTTTCTCTCAACGGTTTTTCTCAAAGTAACATAATAAAAGAAAAAGAGAAATTAACCAAAAGCAATATGAACCTTTCTGAAAAGCTGTCCGGATATATGCAGGCTCAAACAGATATCAATGGATTTAGCGGTACTGTATTAATACTAAAAAAAGACTCTTTGCTTTTGCAAAAGGCTTATGGATATGCGAACTATGAATGGGGAATAAAAACTACGGTCAATACAAAATTCAGTCTGGCTTCAGTTAGCAAACAATTTACTGCGGTAGCAATTCTGCAATTGGCAGATCGTGGCTTATTATCCTTGAATGACAAGATGGAAAAGTATTTTCCCGGGTTACCAAAAGGGAATCAGATTACAATACACATGGTCCTTTGCCATATGTCGGGATTATCCATGGATTTTGATGAACTTTATCTTAACCAGACTTCTTTGATTCATGAAATGGTGTTGAACCACATTTGCCACAAAAAACTGCTATTTACCCCCGGAAAACAGACCGCGTACAGTAATATTGGTTATTATCTATTAGCGCGGATTATAGAAAAAATAAGCGGTAAAAGCTATTCGGTGTATTTAAAAGAAAATATTTTTGATCCTTTGAAGATGAATGATACCGGGGTAATGACAAATGAAGAAGTGATACCATATATTGCTGATAGATACGTTAAGAAAGGAAAAAGTTATACTAAAAATCCGTATATCAATTGGGCATTTAATATTGGACATGATGGACTCTATTCAACGGTTGCTGATCTTTCAAAGTGGGATCAGGCTTTATACGATACTACGATTCTAAATGAAAAAATGAAGCGATTGATGTTTACTCCATATAATGATCAAAACTTCGGATATGGTTTTTTAATTAATCCGTTTTATAATCAGGGCCATCAATTAGTTGCTCATGATGGTGGCTTTATGGGAGCTATGACTTCCTTCAACCGTTTTACAGATGATGGCTTGCTTATTATTGTTCTTTCTAACAATCAGTCTCCTGCTTATCTCCTTTCATACGGATTAGCAGCCATATGTTTTGGTAAAAATGTTGAACTTCCCTATCATCATCAGAAGGTTAATAATAATGTGTCGCTTTACAAAGTTTTTAAAGGAAAGTATGAAGATATTGAAATTCTTGAAAACAATGGGAAGCTCTATTATAACAACTTCAATATTGAGCTTTTTCCAGAGTCAGACTATAAATTTTTCAGATCAGATGATGATAACAGAACCGTTGAATTTGTTAAAGATTCAGACGGAAACTATTCGACCATTAAATTGATAAAAGCCGGGGTAGCCGATATACGCAGGAAAACATTTTTAAATAATTAACATCTAGTGTTACTTCTTCTAAATTTTATAAAGAATATATATATATTATACTATGGAGGTTTAGTGAATTAAGTTAGAGCAGCATATATTACTCCAACGCAACAGCGAAGACTAGCCTGATTCTATCGCTATATAAGCGTATGGTAAGTGTTTTAAAAATAATAATTATTGCTTAGAGTATTTCCTCAAATTAGAAAATATTTTAGATGTAGAATTGAGTAATAGAATACTATTAATGGATGTTTAATATTAAAAGTTAAAATAATTCAATATTTTTTGATTTATTTTTATGTAACTATTAACATGAAAATAAAAATCTAATATCATGAGAAAACTATCAATTTCTTTTGTTCTGATTTTCATATGTACCCTTATATATGGTCAGGTTGGGATTAATACTACGTCTCCTAATGGAGCAACAGTGTTGGATATTACTTCTAGTCGGAAAGGGATTTTAATTCCTCGTCTTTCAGATGCGCAAAGAGATGCAAGTCTTGCTGACAATGATGCATCTACAGTACCTCCTGCAGGCGTTGTCAATTCAAATCTTACTGCGGGAACTTTAATTTTTAATACAACAACTAATAATTTCCAGTTTTGGGATGGTACCCTCTGGAGACAGCTTTTTGTTCCCACAAATTCTCAGGCTGGTAATGACGGTGTCGTTAAAATAAATTCTGGAAATGCAAATGTAAAACCTTCTCTTAGTTTAAGTGCTTCAGGAAGTACTTATGGAGCGGCTCTTACGGTAAGTTATGCTGTACCATTGGTATTTGCTCCAAGTCCTACGACAAGCTGGCCGGAAACTACAGTACCTTTTCCTGGGGTAACTGCTAATATTTATGATTCCACAACCAATAAATGGCGCGAGAATGAAATTAATGGTCAAATTCATGTCTGGAGGCTGATTGCTATGGTAACTCCGGGATCGAATTCTTCAGGATCTGTAAAAGCTATTTTCAGAACCCCTGATTCGGGTTTTGAAGTAACATCAGTACAATTGCTTCCGGCTGGTTCAAACGGAACAGGAAATATTCTTACGTTTTATTTTTACACGGTTGCAGATCCGGAGAGCCTTGATCCGGGCAGAGGATATTTGCTTACAATGCAGGCAGATTTGAGTTGTAATGTGGTGGTAGAATCTTTTACAAGGATATCATTATTTAAAGATTAGTTTCAAGTATATTTTAAAAATCTTAATTGATCTTGAATAAAAGACGATTTTTAGAACCTGATGACTTCAATGAAATAGATTAAATATTAAAAACCATTATAAAAAAATTAAACCGACCGGCTTATGCTGAAATCATAATTGACGATTAGTATTAACCTCGGAGACTTTTTTCATAATATTTCCGAAGGATAAAAATGAGGAAAGGGGTCGTCAGCGGAATAAAATAGGCAATACGGGCATTAACGAAAGAGAGCAAAAATGCACAGAGAAAAATCACTGGAATTGTTAGTGACCTTACCATATTATAACGGAGGTGAGCTTTATCTAAGTGCTGTGAAAGGTTGTTCTTGACATTTCCAATCATCCACCAAAGGCGGAAATTTAAAAAACCTGCCATACAAATCGTAACGGTATAGACGGCCAATGGCAGCTTTAGGGAAGGATCATAAAATTCACTTAAAAAAGCCGTACTAAAAGGCATGATCACAATAGGAAGTAAAAAAAGAAGATTTCCCCAAAGCAGCTTATTATTAATACCTGTAACATAATTGAATATTCTGTGGTGAGCAAGCCAGTATAAGCCAATCACAAAAAAGCTGATAAAGAAACCTATAAATTTCGGAAGCATTTGAATTATTACATTCCAGAGCTCTTTGTCCGAGATTGTATCGTGATGTATTTCCGGAATTTTTATTTCTATAATCAACAGCGTAATAGCAATGGCAAAAACAGCATCGCTAAAGAGGGCAATTCTTTCCAACTGGAATTTTTCTTTGTCCTTATTATATTCTGAGTATTTGTCCATGATTAAATTTTGTTTTGTATGGTGGAAACGTTGGGTTATCGGTATTTTCTTGTCCATTTAATAATCAAGGGAAGGAGGATTGCGGTAGGTAAAAGCCACACCACAAAAGAAGGGAGCATGGAGGTGTTGTTAACGACCAGAAATGCTGTGGCTGCCGCTGTATATGCACCTGTCATTCTTTGAAGGTGTGTGGTGAGCCAGTAATTTTTATACGTTGCATTTCCTTTATAATATTGTATGTCCTTTTTTACCATTCTCAGGCTCAAAAACCAAAATACAAGAAATACTACGCCAAAAGTATTTTTGTGAATAAGCTCATATATTCCCAAACCCATGAAGACAACAGAAGCAATCATCATGGAATACGTGAAGAAATAATCTATAAAAGAGGGCTTTTGTTCTCCTCCTGTCATTGTTTTTAATTGCAATACACGTTGTCCTGTACCAATCATATAAATGGTAAATATTCCCAGTATCAGAAGGAAATAATTAGGATGTATGAGGGCGAGTAGCAATGATGAAATACCGGTAGCCAACATCCCATAATAGAAGAATCTTCCGGTAATTTTATGGATTTTATCACCCTTTTTTCTTACGATGGATATTGTACCACATAGCAATCCGATGCTGCCTCCGGTAATATGAAGAATTAATAAAATGTTGTAAATGATTTCCATGAGATAAAGTATATTAATCTTTTGATAAACGTAAGGACAGTGCTGTAATGAAGCATAATAAGGAGCCTGCAAAGCCGATCCATTTCAATAGGTCTTTAAGGATAAGAATACTGATCACCAAAAGGACAATTCCTGCCATGCTTACAAGAGTTGCTTTATTTTTTTTCATATTTCAGTTTTTTGAATTGCTAATGATCTTTGTATTAATCCGGAAGCAATGATAATAAAGAGTAAAGGCAGTATTCCTGCGAATATTCTGTGTGCAAAGATTCCTTTGCCTGTGAAGAATAGTGTAATACAGGCACCAATGTACATTCCTGCAATGACTTTATGGGAAAGGTTGTAGTACAGTTCCAGCGAAGCCACAGGCTGAGCGGGATTGTCGGGGATACCGGTGGTCAGTTTTTTCGTATAGAAAAATTTTTTCACCAATAATTCTTCCGGGAAATTAGTGGTGATGGTTACTGTTTCACCTGCTTTCGGTCGTACAGTATTCCCGTCCTGGGTGATGATCTTTATGCTGGCTAAAAATCCAACAGGCTGTTTTCTTCTTTTGATAACGAGTGTTGTCATGATCTTCAGGTTTTATTTAATAATTAGCGGGACATTATATAGGCTGCCGCCAGTCCAATAGGAAGAGAAATAAGAATGATAATCAGGATTGAATACAGGTAAGCCAGAAAAAGCCTTAATAGGATGTGCAGGAAAGGATGTCCTTTGAAAAACTGTATATAATCAATGCACGTAATAATCACTGTAATGATTATGGAGAATGTTTTGAGTTTCTCCATGACGGGATCGCCTGCATACAGATAGGCAACAGGAAGCAAGATCATGCCTATTATCAATCTTTGTCCTGCAATAAAAGCATTCAGTACAATATGCTCTATATAATTGTAATCCCATTTTCTGAAAGAAAGCCATGTAGAAAATGAAAATACAGGCAGGATTATAAGTTCAGTTAATGAATAATGGCTGGCTGCCCATTCTGTAATCTGAGAAGCCCGGCTACCGGATATCCGGTTTGGATTCAAATGGAGACTATGGTATAAAAATCCGTAAATCCCCGCTAAAACAAACAAAAACGTGAGGGGTCTGAAATGACGGGCTCTTTTGCCTTCAATAAATTCCCGGATCGTATCTCCGGGCCTTACTGCAAGTTCTTTTATGGTATAAAAAATACCCTTATCAATATGAATAATACCATGCTGTATTTCATGCAGAAGAAAATGTCCGTTGATTCTTCCTGTGTCAGACCTTTGCCCGCACTGACTGCAATATTGAGTATCAGCGATACTATGGCCACAATTTAAGCATTCGGTTTTCATGGCTTTTTAATTTCTTTTCTTTGTCACAATTTCTTTTAACGCAGGTTCTATAGCCAATGCATGGCCGTGTCCGAATGTTACCAATACCCGGTCATAAGTATTCAGTGCTGCATCAATTTTGGATAAGAGAACACCGTCTCTCGTCATTTTCGAAATCCTTCCAACCGCACAAGATATACAGTGGTCATTGATATAATCAAAGGCTTCCAGATCGATGTCATTGATATCAAACTTCTTTTTTGTTTCTTTTACATAGAGATTTTCAAAATACGGAAGCTCTTTTTCTTTGTCAGATAATGGAAAACCATTTTTAATGAAGTACTTTTCAATAAGCCTGTGGAAGACCGTTTCAAAATCTTCATGCTGATAGGCTCCGTAATGATAAGGAATAACAACTCTTTCCATTAAGTAATAAAGAAAAAGCTGGTCCTTAGGAACTTTTTTTAGGGTTAGGGCAAATTCCGTTTTGGCATCCAGATCTCCATTGATCATAGGTATTCCTGCTTGGTCTGAAAAGTATTTTAATGCTCCTGTTTCTCCTGATTTTTCGATGGCTTCAGACGTTGAAGAATAATGAATGCTGTTTGAAATTTGTCCGCCTTCATTAAAAGAAACCTGTGGTTTCAGCTCATTAAAATATTTTTCAATAATAGTAAACTGTCGATGAGTAGGAGGAACATCATGAACGCAGCCAATGAAGACAACCCGTTTCTGATGATATGATACGTCTATGACATAAGGAAGTTTTACAGTATCCATGATCTTTCCTACTGTGACATAATCACGGGTGGGATATTTCAGGATCTTTTCCCTGTTTTTCAGAGTTTGATTATTGCATGATAAGAGGCTTAGCAACAATAGTAATACGATACTTTTCATCATATTGTTATTCAATCACAGCAACAAAGAAAGCGTATTGGAATGGTGAAATTTTCTTCCGTTTTATAAATCCTGCTTTTTTTTTGATAAAAGAGGCTATTCATTTGACAGAAAAATTTTTAGCGAAAATAAATGCTGTAAATTTGTTTGTGATGAATGCATTCCTATCGATACAATTAGCCTGATCAATCAAATGATGATGAGCTATAATCCATGTAAACCTCTCAGAATAGTAGTAATGATGCTGCTATTGATCTTATCCTACAGTAAACTCGGGGCACAGGATATTGGCCGGTATGAGGTTTCGTACCGGAATTTTAACAGGGTTAATTCGGATATTCCATCCAATATAATTTATAAGATTGTTACAGACAGCTATGGCTATGTATGGATGGCTACAGAAAAGGGATTGGTACGGTATGATGGGAATTCTTTCCGAAAATATAATGCTCCGGGTACAGATAACGAATTTATACAAGTGTATAAACCTAATGATGATCAGCTGTGGTTATTCGGATATTCAGGAAATTCCCGCTTGTTCAACCTGAAGACTCATACATTTAGTAATGTTCTTGAACAGCCGGATGCTGCAATTTTTAAAAGCCCGGTTATATTGGCCTATCAAAAGAAAGATTCATTATCACTTTACAGGATAAACAGCACTTTCTCACAAACAGCACTTTCAAATCCCGGAAGACAGCAGATTAGAAGTAAAACAGCTTTCATTAAAGACCTTCTGGCTGCATGGAATATTACCAATAATGGGAACAATGTATCTGCAGACACACTGTCAGTTCTGTTTAGAAATAAACCCTATGCGATACAGATTGCAGGAAATATACTGATATTGGGAAATAAGATCTTTAAGAGGAACCCCAATGCAGCGGCAACCATGATTTATAATGGAGATCGTGATAACATCAAAAATAATATTAGCTCTTATACCAGGATCGGGAATGATATCTACCTCGCATTTGTTGAAGCGCAGGAGTTGATCAGAATCAAACCCTTTTTTTCTAAAAACCAGCGTGATATACCTGTTCTTTCAAAGATACTGACGAAAATTGCGGTCACAAGTCTTGCAAGTGATTATCAGGGCAATCTATGGGCAGGGACACTGGGGAATGGAATTTTTGTATTCACTCAGACGGATCTGGCAACCGTACATTTTCTGGAAACTCCGCCTATTGCCAATGAAAAAATGAATTATATTTCAGGAGTCAGCAATCTTGGAAGTGATGTTTTGGCTTTGGGGCATATTCGTGACAGGGTAAGCCTCTTATTCGGGGAAAAAGTAGTAAATGTTCAGATGTCCGATGCACAGTCACTGAATGAAATCAGAGCTGTTTATAAGGTTAAGAATAACTGGTTTTTTTTCGGAAATCAAAATAGCTATACGGCTAAAGGAAACACGATTCCTGGGAAAATCTCTTCGTTACCCGTTAGCAGTCATACTCCTTTTAAGGATGGGGTATTATTCAATGGGCAATACTATTTCACGACCAAAACTGCGACTTTCTTTATTGATGGCAATGGCAATATCATTACTGATAAAAAATATACAGGAGCTAATATACTTTCAATAGCACCGGTTAATGAGCATATATGCTTTTATGGGACGAACGATGGGCTTTACCGGAATAATATCCGACAGGTTTATTTTTCAGGAAACCGCATCAATAAAATCAGATTGCTACAAAACAAGCTGATTATATGTACTCAGCAGGGAGCTTATGTTTCCTTATTGAATCATAATTCGGAAATGGGAAAACCTTTCAGAATATTTGAACAAAACAGTTATGACATAAAAGCAGATGAGAAGTATTGTTATCTGAAAACAGATGAAGGGGTAATGATCTTTGATCTCCATACCTGGAAGCGCCTGAATGTAATTGATACTAAAACCTACTTGTTTTCTATTAATGATTTTATGATCAGTTCTGATAAAGTGATACTGGCAACTGACCGGGGAATTTATTACTTTCCTAAAGAATATATTCAAGATCCCCGGAATAAAGTTATTCCCAAAATATATCTTACGGCATCACTTACAGGATTCAACCCATCCGGAGGGATCTCCACCATTGATTACTCTAAAAAACTTTCGGTAACTCTTCTGGCTGATGTGCTGGATTTTGCCAATGAGGCGAAAAATATCAGCTATAAGATCAATTTTAATGACGATGACATCAGCAATTGGCAGCCTCTAAATAACCGTACCATTACACTCAATAATTTGGAACCCGGTAAATATGTGGTTACCGTTAAAACCAAAGGTAAATACTCCGGTCTCGAAAACAGCAGTTCATATACCCTTATCATCCGGCCTTTGTGGTATCAGCAATTTTGGGTGCATTTGCTTCTGGGAATTGTATTACTTTTGTTGCTTACTGTTATATTGCTGAAATGGTACAGAATCCAGTTAAAGAAGGCAAGAAAAAAGATGAATGATCAACTAAGAGTCAGTGAACTGGAATCAAAAAATCTTTTTGCACAGCTAAAGCCCCATTTTATTTTCAATGTTCTGACCCCTTTACAATCCTACTTTATTAATGGTGATGATATAGGAGGATTGGAATATATTGATAATTATGCAAAATTGATGCGTGGCTTTTTGCAAGAAAGCAGAGAAAGCTATATAACAATCACAAAGGAAATAGATTTTCTCCGGCATTACCTGTTCATTCAACAGCGTCGTTTTAATAACAACTTTTTATATTCGTTTATTATTGACCCTAATGTAAATGCATCGCAATTGTATATTCCCACGCTGATCCTGCAGCCCATTGTTGAAAATGCAATAGAGCACGGGGTTAATGGGCAGACTGATGGGCAGATTATAATCAATATCAAAATAAAAGAAAAGTCTCTTCTCATATCCGTAACAGATAATGGAAAAGGCATAATGCCTGAAAGTGTATTTCTGAAGCCAGATCATGCACTGGAAATTATCCGGGAACGTCTTGAGCTGATCCGTATAAAACATACCATAGGAATGCTGGAGATAATACCTAACGCTTCGACACCCGGTACGACTGTCGTAATAGTATTACCTATTTTAAATACCCAACCCTAAATTATGAAACTGAAAGCCTTTATAGTAGATGATGAAGCCATGACAAGGAATACACTTGCTGCCTTGATCAGAAAGTTCTGTCCCGATGTAGAAATTTCAGGTATGGCAGAAAATTTTTCCACTGCTGTTGAAGCGCTTAAACTAAAGCAGGTAGATATTATTTTCATGGATATTAACCTTGGAGATCGTACCGGTTTTGAAGTGCTGGATGAATTGCTGTCTTATCAGGCGGCGGTTGTTTTTGTGACCGCTTATGAAGAGTTTGCATTAAAAGCATTCAAATATGCCGCGATCAATTATTTACTGAAACCTGTAAGTCATCTTGAACTTATTGAAACAGTCAGCAGAATAAAGCAGTCAAAATTAGGTACTGTTGCATCGACAGATCTAACCGGGGAAAATGCTTATGAAAGAAAACGGATCTCGATTCCTAATAAGAACAAAATAGAGCTGGTTGCGATTAGCAATATCGTTTACCTGGCAGCCGAAGGAAGCTATACTCTTATTTATTTACAAAATAAGGAACGTATTATGATTTCTAAACATCTTAAGCAGTTAGAGGAAATATTATCAGCCTATCCGCAATTCATTAGGGTTCATCGTTCATATATTGTAAACAAAAGATTTATTAATGCTTTCAACAGGGCAGATAATGGTTACATTGAAATGTATTCAGGAGTATCAGTACCTGTAGGGGGACTCTATAGACAGGATATTTTTACTTTTTTTGAGAATTAGTAAACAGAGAAATTTTCTGTTATCACGTCATAATTTATCAAGTTTTTAAAGCTTTTTAATATCCTAACCTTAAATTTTTTTTAGGATTATTTTATAGATAACCACTAAAAAGATTGATTAAAGAGCAGTGATATTGAGCTTTTAAAAATTTCATATAAAAGCTCAATAAAACTTTTGTTTTAAGAATCTATTCTGTCCAAATGTGTCCTTGGGAATACGTTCTGGCTTTTCCTGCCACAATCACTCTTTCATTTTTATTCTCACAATAGAGCTGACCTTCTCTTTCTGAGATTTGACGTGAAAAAAGGGTGTCTTTTCCTAATCTTGAAGCCCAAAACGGAATCAGCGAACAATATGCTGAGCCGGTAACAGGATCTTCGAGTATGGTCGATTGTGGAGTAAAGTATCTTGAAACAAAATCGCTATCAGTGCCGACTGCTGTTACAACAACACCTCCCGGGTCCAGATTGATAAGGTCAAAAATAGATCTTTCAATTTGTATGTTTTTTATGTCTTCTTCGGAATCGTATACCAGAACATAGTCTCTTGACTTAAAGACTTCTTTAGGTTGGATGTTAAGAGATTTTGTAATGATATCAGGAAGGGTAGATGGTTCGGGCATTCTGGACGGAAAATCCATATAATACATACCATCCTTTATTTCGACTGTCAATTCACCAACTTGAGTTTCAAATATAATTTTGCTTTTTTGATAATTCAAATGCGAAACTAAACAATGAGCTGTTGCAAGGGTGGCATGTCCACATAAATCCATTTCAATCTCAGGTGTAAACCATCTAATCTGAATTGTATTCCCGTTGTCTATAAAAAAAGCTGTTTCGGCTACAGCGTTTTCACGGGTTATTTTAAACAGTGTTTCATCGGGCAACCAATTTTTTAAGGGAACAACACAAGCCTGGTTTCCTCGGAAAATTTCCTCTGTAAAGGAATCTATTTGATATAATTCTAACTTCATAATTGATATAATTCGGTAGTGCAAAGGTAAATTAATTCTTGTGTATTAATCCCCATTAAAATGAGTCGGGTATTGATTTCTTTTTTGGAAATAATATCACATTCGTAACTGTCTTGTTACTGATTAATTATATAATGAAAATATTTATAAGCCTCTATATCTATTTAAAAAATGAATTTATAGAATTTTTTATAAGATTTCATTTTTCTGCAGCTCTTCCAAAATCCGTTAAATACCCAGATTAATAGGAGTTCGGGAATTTGTTTTTCTATTCAGATTGCCAATATTTTATTTATATAATTATTTATGGTTGTTTTATTTTTAATTAATTTTAATTTTTGGTGTATATATGATAATTGTATTTTTTTCACATAAAAATGATTTATATTTATTTTTTTACGTTAAATTTAATTAAAATACAATATATGGTTCAAAATTAATTATATTTGTGAAATTTTTTAATCAATATTACTTGTTGGTATTATTTTTGACAAATATTATATGTTTAAAATTAATCTCAATTTTGTGATTTTTATATATTTTAATATGACGATCTGTTTATGAAATAATCAACATATTATTAATATGTAAATGAATAAGATAATCATTGGAAAATATTATAATTATTGGACTATATGATTAAATAAATGAATTAAAACATGAAAATTATTAAAAATACTATATGAATAGAGGTGTAAATATTTATACTCTTTCATTAAGATATTCAAGTTTCTATTAATTTAAAACACAATTTTATGAAGTACACAGGTACATTAATTCTTACTTTTCTGATGTTTATGAAAATGTTTTCTCAAGTAGGGATTAATACAGCGACACCTAAATCTACATTAGATGTAAATGGAGATTTAGCATTAAGAAAAGCATTAAGTGTGGGGGGGACAGATGTTGTAAATGGTGATACGGGTAGTGTGGATCAGGTTTTAGTTTCGAAGGGAGCCGGACAGCCTCCGGTTTGGAGATATGCAAATATTCCTTTTATGGAAAATTCTCAGTATAAGTTAGTAAATACTTATCTTAAAACAGATCAAACAGGTATTACGACTTTATCTAATACTGTAGCTGCATCTTCTCCGGTAACGAGTAATTTGAATGAAGATTTTGATCCGGCAAAATGGGTTAAAATAACTGACTTGAGTATTCCGGTGGAAATTAAGGCATCTCAGAATAAGATAACTTATCAGGTTCAGACAGGAGTTGAATTGGTAAATAAAGTAGCAGGTGCAGGCTCTTCTGTAGATTTTATTTGCGGTATTTTTAAGAATGATAAGCTTGTTGCATTAAGACCTGATGGGATTTCAGCAATTGATACTGCACCAACGCAGAGTATTTTCACATTAAATTATACAGAAGAAGATGTTCCTACGGGTAATTATACAGTGGATGTTGCTTGTAGAAAGATTTCTTCATCGGATGTAGCCAACAATTATTTTAGAATTGGTGTTAATATTCCCACTTATGGTCCAACTCCAATTTTGACTAATAATTCCTCAAATGCTTTTAGTTTGAGATCTTTACTAAAAATCGATATTGCAGAACTTGTTACCTATACCAATTAGAATCATGAAAAAGACATTAATATTTTCAATCACTCTGATCTCAACTTTATTATGTGCACAAGGCAATGTCGGGGTGGCTACAACAAATCCTAGAAGCAATCTCGATGTAAATGGAGACCTCAATATAGGGAAAAAATTATTTTTAGATAATGGTACAGGGACGCTTGTTCCTGGAAGTGTAGGACAGGTTTTGGTTTCTAGGGGACCGAATAGTTCACCTACATGGAAGACATTCAGAATTCCGGAATATTTAACGAACAAGTATTATCTTATCTTTAATGATTCTTTTCGGGATTTAAATACTTCAAATACAACAAATCAGGGACCTTCTGGAACGACCGGTCAGGGTATTACATTCACGAATGCGGAAACGGCGACGGGTATAGTGCCTGCGACAGATTTCGTTCAGGATACACCACTCACATCTTTAACTGTGGCTGGGAAAAATTTTAAGACAATATCAGGTTTGTCTCAAAATTTTACGGTTAATAGTACGCAAAATAGTACCTATCTGCTCTTCGAAACTGTAGTACAGCAAAATAATGGAGCGGGAGATGGATCTAATATTAAATTTGCATGCGGTATTTTTGTAGATGGACTATTGAAAAGTATGAGAATTAATAAGGTTACTGCAAGTCCTAATAATAACACCTTTATCACTCATACTCAGATTGGAGGTGTTGAAAATCTTACACCAGGTACCCATTCAGTGAGTGTTGCTTGTTCAAGGCTAACGAATCCTGTATCAGGATTAACTTTGGCTATTGGAGTTCCGGCATCCACATCTGTAGGGAACTTAAATAATTTTATGACACAATCTTCTCTGAAAGTTGATGTTTTTGAAATTCCACAGAATTTTTCAGTAATAGTAAATCCATAAAGATGAAAAATATTTATATAATAGGAGTTTTCTTTGCAACGATCTGTTATGGTCAGGTAGGGATCAATACAAATACTCCTGCAAAAACCTTAGATGTTAACGGGACATTAAATGTCAGAAAAGAAATTCGAACAGGAGGAACTCCCAGCGCGGTAGGAGATGCGGGAACTTCAGGGCAAATATTTACTGTAGCAGGTTCAACTTCCGATGCCTGGAAAACTTTTCAAATAGCCAATGGTACAGGAAGTCTTTCCTTATATTATTTGAATACCGTAAAGGATAATGTGGGTATACAATTTACTCAAACTGGAAGTACAGGAATTTATACTATGGATGATCCATATTCTGCGACTAAGTGGTCGTACATACCTGGTATAACAGATAGTTTTGTAGTCACTCGTGCAGATAATAAATCTAAAGCAATATTATCTTTTCAGACCACTGTTCAGATAGCCAGACCTACAGGATTATCTTGGTCAACAGGTTCGGCGAGTTATGCATGTGGTATTTTCTTAGAAAAAGATGGAGCTCCCGGAGTTTTAAAAGCTGTAAGAAACGATGTAGTGCGTGGTATTCCTGGTAGTTATAGAGTGTATAATTTGAATGTTACATTAGATGCTTTAGCTGCAGGTTCATATGTCGTAAAAGCAGCTTGTACAAATAGAAATTTAGGTTCAGGAAATAATGTGGCTACTTTAGGAATAGGACGGGCTGTTGATACATCCAATTTGAATAGTGCAATGTCACAATCTACATTAACGACTTCTATGCTTCAGACTTACTAGTTTTTATTTTTATAATTGGTTTAATAATAAAAACATATAAAATTTAAATCCTGAAAATTGATCGTTTTCAGGATTTTTTATTGCTGTAAAGTAAAGCCAAATATCATTATAACAAAAAAGTGACTGTTCCGGAAGACAGTCACTTTCTACGAAAAAAATCAATCTGAAAATAAGAAATTAATAGCCCGGGTTTTGAGCAAATTCCTTAGAAACATCAAGAGTTGCCTGTGGAATCGGAAAAATTCTTCTGTAGGGTTGAGTCGCAGGTTTTGCTGTTCCTGCAAGATCAAATTTTCCAAACCTGATCATTGCTTTTCTTCTGTACATTTCCCAATACAGTTCATATCCTGATTCTTTAAATAATGTATTGGCATCCAAAGAAGTAAGTGCAACACCTGGTGTATTGTTCTTTAAAGCATCATTGGTTCTGCTTGTTCTTAATTTGTTCATATCTGCCAAAGCTGCAGTCATATTTCCACTTCTGAAATAGGCTTCTGCTCTCATCATATAGATGGTTCCTAATCTGTACAATGGCACATCCATTCCGCTGGTTCCGTTGTTTCCGTAACCAGGATCAAATTCAAACTTAAAGTTTCTTACTCCTCTATTGATTTGAGCTTGTGTAAATACAGCTTCTGAAGGATTGTCAAAATTAAGTTCAGGAGTGAAATCTGCGGCAAGGGTTGTATTTTTTTCTGTGAATAGTTTATAAACTTTAATTCTTCCATCAGCGGTCATATCAAAGTTACCATTAGCAAGAATTTTAGGACCATATTGCTGACCAACCTGTAAACCTCTATTGAAGTGAAACCAAGGCTTTCCTGTTCCTTCCACTTTACTTGTTGAGGGTACGCTTATATCGGTTCCGTCATTTCTGAACCATGTTCCGTCTTCATACTGATAAGTTCTTTGGAAACGAGGGTCATCATGATTTCCGTTCCATGAATAATAGAATTCAGGAGTGATGCAGGAAGCATTTGTTCCCCTGTTATCGGGAGATGGTTTCTGAATTCTTTCCATTGACATATAGGCTAAGTCGTTATCCGCATTTCTAAGCGAATTTTTCTTCTGAACAATCGTGAAAATCAATTCTTTACTATTGTCATTATTGATATCGAAATTATGGAAATAATTGGATTCTAAGCTGAACAGTCCTCCGTTGATCAACAGATTGGAATATTGAATGACTTTATCCATATCTGTTCCGCCTCCGTTGACTGCCTGTTCTGTAAAATTGAAGGTAGCAGCTGTTTTATTTTTTAAGACAGCTCTGTTCAGGTACATATCGGCCAATAAAGCATAAGCCGCCTGTTTTGTAAATCTTCCGGCGTGAGTATTTTGAGTTTTAATATCCGCCAAATTGGGAATAAGCCCTTCAACTTCAGTAATTAAAGCATCAATCGTTGTTTCTGCTTTCTTAATCTCTATAGGGGCATTCAGATTATCCGGATCTCTGTAAGGAGCCTGTCCGAACAGATCTATTGTTGTATAGGTGTAATAAGCCAATAAACCCTTTGCTTCCGCTAAAAATAAAGCTTTATTGCTTATATTGCTTTGGTTAATGCTTCCTATAGCTGTTAAAGATTTGGTAATCCCTAATGTCAGCTGATTGAATGTTGTTTTTACCACATCACTATTAGAATCCCAGGTAAATTCATGCATCGCTCTCCATTTTCCGCCGTCTCCCCAATCACTTCCTCTGGTTGGTAAGATGGCTTCATCCGTAGAATATTCCTGTAAAGCAAATACACTTCCGTGATCTACAAATGTTCCGTCGCCAAGCTGGCCATAAGCTGCGGCTAAAGAAGCTTCTGGATCTGCAGCGATTGAGCTAGGGACTTCGTCAAGTAATTTTTCATCCAGATTGGTACATCCTATTAAAGACATAACGGCAACGGATAAAATGATTTTATTAATATTTAAAAATGTTGATTTCATGATTTCTTTAAATTAAAATTTAACAGTAGCTCCCAAAATGAAAGTTTTTGCAGATGGATACGTCGTGTAGTCAATTCCCAACGACTGGTTTCCATCTACTTGTTTGTTGGTATCAACAAGTGGATCGTAACCTGTATAGCTTGTAATTGTTAGTAAGTTCTGTGCACTCACGTAAAGATTAATGCTTTTCAGAAATTTAAGCTGATTGATGTCGAAAGTATATCCTAATCTTACATTATTTAGGCGGATAAAGTCTGATTTTTCAAGATATAAAGAAGACAATTGCGGTTGATTGGTAAAACTTGCTCCTGAATCATAGAAGTTTTTCAAAACGTTTCGGTCTGAAGCCAGATTGTTGATACTTAAATCCAATGCGGTATTGTTGACCAGGTAACCTCCAGTTTGCCCGATAAAAGAGAAAGAAAAATCAAATTTTTTGTACTTCATATAAGAATTGATCCCGAAAGTAAATTTGGGAATAGGCCCTTCAAAGATTTTTTTGTCTTTCTGGCCAATCGTGCCATCGCCGTCTACATCTTCATAAATATATTTACCGTTTGCATCAATTCCTAAATAATGGTACATATAAAAAGATCCCGCCTGATAACCGTTTTTATATATATTGGCAGTAACCCCTGAAAGTCCTGGACCAGATACTGATCCCGAATAAATTTCTGAAACAGGAAGACCTTTCACTTCATTATGAACCGTAGCTCCATTTACATCAAGATTCCACGTGAAGTTTTCATTTTTGATAATTTCAGACCCGATAGAGAATTCAAAACCTTTATTAATGATCGTTCCGTCAGAATTTCTCCAGATCATTGGCGTTGGGCTTAATGCTGGGGACGAAATACGCAGAATCGCATCTTTTGTTGATTTATTATAATATTCCAACGATCCGTATACTTTATTTTTCCATAAGCTGAAATCTAAACCGATATTAGTCTGCTCTACGGTTTCCCATTTCAAATCAGGGAAAGGAGTCCTTACGACTGTAACTCCGTTAATCAGATTCAAATTATCATATAAATAATATCCTGCAGACTGTGATAGTAAATAACTTTGCTTTGTAATTTTGTTCTGAACTTCCTGATTACCGGTCTGCCCCCAACTTGCTCTTAATTTTAATTCATTAATGATCGAGTTTCCTTTCAAAAAGTTTTCATTGGAAATCGTCCAGCCTACAGCAACTGACGGGAAATATCCATATTTGTTGTTATCTCCAAAACGGGTAGAACCATCAGCTCTTAAAGAAGCTGTTAAGAAATATTTTTTATCGAAATTGTAGTTGACCCTTCCGAAGTATGACTGTAACTCATTTTCCTGATCCGTTCCAGGCTGTGGAACAAAAACATCTCCGGAATATCCGGGATTAATTTCAGGTGGAATTCCGGCTCCTTGAGCCAGGAAGTTTCTTACTCCCCAATACGTAGCTGTTGCTTTGAATTTTTGATAGGAAAAACCGGCTAACCAATTAAAATTATGTCTGCCTAAGCTGAAATCGTAAGTGAGATAATGTTCTAGAAGAATGTTATAAGTGTCAAGATTTGCCTGAGAATAGATTCCTTTCGGGCTTCTGTCAGTAATATTTGGGAACATCGTTGTATTTCTTTCAGACAAACTTCTGTCAATCCCTAAATTGAATTTATAATTCAGCCCCGGTAGAATTCTCAGCGTAGCTTCTGTATTTCCTAATACACGGAAGGTGTTGGTTTTATCCTGATACACGCTCAATAAATATAACGGATTGTAATGAGCATTCATATTGAAGTTGGTATAATTTCCGTTTTCATCATATACCGAACGGGTAGGATTAGCCATCAAAGCGTGGATAATCAACTGTCCATCAGATCCTGCAGTTCCACCGTTTGGAATACCTGTTTCTCTGATATCACTCGCGGTTAGGTTTACTTTAACTTTTAATCTTTTATCATCAAGGAAAGATTCTTCTGCATTGATACGGGCTGTCGTTCTTTTGAAACTGCTGTTCAGCACAATACCGTCCTGATCCATATGAGAAAGCGACGCAAAATAGCTTCCCGTGTCTGTAGCTTTTGAAAATGAAACAGAATGATTGGAAGATACTGCATTTCTGTAAATTTCATCCTGCCAGTCTGTATTTCCGCCATGATCGTAAGATTTGTCTATTCCTGCTGCTCTGTATTCATCTGCTGTTAAGAGATCTAATTTTTTGATCACAGAAGAAAATCCTAAGTAGGTATCGTAGGTAAATAAAGGTTCTCCTTTTTTTCCTCTTTTAGTAGTCACCAAAACAACACCGTTCGAACCTCTTGCTCCATAGATTGCTGCCGCAGAAGCATCTTTTAAAACAGTAATCGATTCGATGTCACTGGTATTTAAAAAATTCAGTGGATTTTTTGCTGCAGTATTTCCCAACCCAAAATCAGGACTAGACGAACTTACAGGATCATTATTTAAAGGAACACCGTCTACAACAAATAGAGGAGTACTTCCGCTTCTGATGGAACCGATCCCTCTGATGGAAACATTCACTCCTGCTCCCGGTTCACCGCTCGTCTGTACGATACGGACACCCGCTACTTTTCCCTGCATCAGATTATCCACGGAAATATTCATTCCTTCTTTGAAATTGGCTGCTTTCAGCTGGCTTATAGCTCCAGTAACATCAGATTTTTTCTGTGAACCGTATCCTACTAAAGTAACCTCTTCAATGGAAGCGGCTTCTTTTTTTGATTTCAGATTCACAGAAACTGAAGTTCCTGAAATTCTTATGGTCTGTGTGGCATAACCTTCATAAGAAATGGATAATGTCTGTCCGGTATTGGCAGAAACCGTAAAATTTCCTGATGCATCGGTAGTCGTTGTTTCTCCGGTTTCTACAACAGTAATTTTTGCGCCTTCTATGGCAGAACCTTCCTGATCTTTTACATTTCCGGTAATGGTTTCCTTAATCTGAAAAGAGATAGGAGAGTGTTTAAAAATTCCTTCTGCATGAGCCTGATTAGAAACCAGGAAAATCAATGCAATCGGAATTAGCTTTTTAAATTTTAAAAAATTAATTTTGTGGTACATATCATTAAGTAAAGTAATTGTCAATGTTGCTTGCTTAATAAAAAGCCGCTGTTGTTCCCGCAACAGCGGTATTTTTTTCTCATCTTTTGTGTTTATTCTTTCAGATGCAAAGTAAAAACGTTTAACCCAAATCTATTTTAACATAACATTATCATAAAATCAATAAAATATAAATATCCCTTTTTGATAAAATAAAATATGATTCATTATCAAGTACTTATGAATGCTTATTTTTTAACATTCATACAATCTTAAAAAACACTTAACATACTTTAAAACTTATCTGAGTAAAGACTTCCTAATTTCGCGATTACAAAAAATTGAAGTCATGAAAAAGGCGGTATTCCTAAGTTTGTATATATCTTCATTCAACCTTTTTTGGGCGCAATCTCAGAACCTGAACAATTTAAAGATTAATGAAATTCAGGTGATTGGTTCGCACAATTCTTATAAAAAGGCTATTCTGCCGGAAGTTTATACCTATTTATCTAAAAAAGATTCTCTGAATTTTCTTCCCAGAATTCAGTACGAGCATATTCCGATTCCTCAACAGCTGGATTTAGGATTAAGAAACCTTGAAATAGATGTGTATGCAGACAGCAAAGGCGGAAAATATGCACATCCTAAGATTTTAGATCTGGTAAAGACAAGTCAGCCTTTTGACCCGGAAGGGAAAATGAAAAAACCTGGATATAAAATGATTCATATTAACGATATTGATTATCAGACCCATTATTATACACTGGAAGACTGCCTGAAAGATTTGAAAAAATGGTCTGATGCACATCCTGATCATGATCCTGTTTTCATTACATTGGAGCCTAAGGACGGGAAAGCCAACCAGTTCGGAACAGAACCTGAACATTATACTTCAAAATTGTTCGATGATTTAGACAATGAATTAAAAAACTATTTGGGCAAAAATAAAATCATTACACCGGATGATATCAGAGGGAATTATAAAACGTTGAATGAAGCGGTTTTACACAAAAACTGGCCGAAAGTAAAAGAGGCTAAAGGAAAATTCCTTTTTGTACTGGACAACAACAGTGAGAACAGGGATTTGTATATGAAAGGTCATCCGTCTTTAAAAGGAAGAATGGTATTTACCAATTCCACTCCTGGAACTCCTGAATCGGCTGTTGTATTTATGAATGATCCAAGTTCTGAGATTTCGGATTTAGTAAAACAAGGATATATTGTCCGAACCAGAGCCGATGCAGATACGATGGAAGCAAGGAAAGAAGATTATTCAAGATTTGAAAAAGCGAAAGAAAGCGGGGCACAGATCATCACGACGGATTATTATCAGTCGAGTAAATTATTCAAGTCCAGCTATAAAATCAGTTTTGATAAGAATACGTACGAAAGGAAAAATCCTTTGAATTAAAAAAGAATATTCTTTACGATTAGATTCACAATAGAAAAAGCTGTTAACTTTTTGTTGACAGCTTTTTTATTTTATAATCAATAAGTTGAAAAAGTAGAAGGTAAAAATTAAAGTTTCCTGATTTCCTGTTTTTTTAAATCTATCTCAAAATGATCTGCAGGATCTCCGTTTGAAAGTAACTTCAAAATTTTAAATACAGATTGTAATTGCAATAGGAAAGAATCTTGTGATTGATTTTCCTGATAAAGCTTTTCCAGGATTTCATATTGCTGCAGCCTTTCTTTTGGAATATCTTTTTTTGCCAGTTCATCAGCCGACTGAAATTTATAGAGATCAAGTAAGACATCTTCAAAAGTCCATGTTCTGAAGTTTGCTGAGTGGATGTTCTTTTCTTTTAATTGATTTTGATTAAAAATAAAAAGTAACAGGTCTTCTCCATTCAAATGTTGGACTTTTTCGATAAAATCTTTCGGCCAGTCATCGGGAATCATCCTCAATCGAACCAGTTCTTTAAGATGAAACAGCATAAAATCATGATATGATTTTGACTGCAGAATATCCCTGTTCCAGATGATTTTATTTTTGCCTTTTTCTAAGGCTGCATATTCCTTTTCATACAAAGGAAATAATGCATCGAAATAGGGAACTTTATTTAAAACTTCCGTTCGGACCTCCATTTTATCAGGAGATTGTATGGTGAGTATTTTATAAGCAGGAAGATAAGCCGCCAATGAAGGAACCTGAATATTTACGAGTATTTTACCCTCCTTTTTTATGATTCCTGTATCATTGATGTGCATATGGCCTGCAAAATGGATCTGCAATCCGTTTTCAGCAAAAGCTTCTGCAACGTCTTCTTCAGGAACCCTTTCCAGCTGCCATTTTTTTTCGCCTAATAGTTTTTTAATTTCGTTCGTAGCTCCGTCATTAAAATCGATCATCGGATAATGGGTGAAAGCAATCACTGTTTTTCCATTAACCTTTGCTTCCTGCGTAATTTTTTTTATCCACTCGATCAGATGTTTTTTATGAGTCAAAACATTGTTGTAACCAATACTTGCCCCTTTATAATTAGAAGGGATATTGGGATTTTCATTTGCATTTTTTGGAATATAGGTATTTCCGTCAATGGCCACCATCCAGATTCCTTTTACTGGTTCAACCACATAGCTCATATCGGGAACGGAAAATCCTTTTGATACTTCGTACATCCTTTGAGAATAATCTGCACTGCGTAAAGCTTTTTCGTAAGAATAATTTTTAACCGATTGGAAATTGAAAGGTGTACTCCAGAAGAGGTTTTCTTTTTGCGGATAAAAACCAAAATCTTTCAGTTCATGTAAAATTTCGAGATATCCGGATTCTGCAATGTCTTTGGTAATGACTTTATTTTTTACCTTTCCCATATTTTCCTTGCTGTAAATTCCCAATGGGCTTCCGTCCTCTCCGAGAAAATTATCTTTTCCTGCATCCTGTCGAAACGGGCCTACAGGATCATGATTTCCCGTAGTGAGGTAAAAATCAATTCCGTATTTTTTATGATATTGGTCTAGAATTTTGTGAAGTCCTCGAAGGTTATAAGCCTGTCCATCATCTGAAAAATCGCCGGGCATGGCTATAATTTTGATTCCTTTCAAAGCGATATCATCTAAAGCTTTCAGAAAAGCAAAATAATTTTCATTAAAAATCCTTGTTGAATGCAACTGAGCATCCATGGTTCTTAAAATGGTCTGTTTTCCTGTTTTAGAATTAAAAATGCCTTTGAAATCATGGTCTGAAAAATTCCCATACAGATCCTGAAAATGAACATCTGAAAGAAAAGCAATCTGAACAGACTTTTGTTGGGCCGGTAACAGGGAAAAAATAAAAAACAGAAACGATAAAATTCCTTTATTCATCTTAAAAGATACAAAATTAGAGGAATATCATGCATTCTTTTTTAATTATACTTTAAATAATTGTAAAGATTTTCTCCTGCATTATTATACTAAATTTACCAAGATACTGGCAAATGCTTATAACCTTTGAAAACAAGGAATTCCAGTAATTTTAATGCTGTAATAGGCAACTTTAATAACATAAAACCTGCTGATTTGATGCTCAACAGCATTGATGATATAGTATGAAAAAGCCGAAAGAAAATCTTCCGGCCTTCATTGTTTATATTATGGAACCAGTACGGCTCTGCCTTTTATTTTTCCGTTTCTCATACGATCGTAGACTTCATTGGCCTGATCCAGTGTATATTTTTCAATTTCTATGTGGATTTTTTTCTGACGGGCCAGTCCCACCACTTCCATCAGTTCTACTCTGGAGCCCCAATACGGATTGGTCATGCTTACTCCAAAAGGTAAACCGGACATACTGTATTGATAATGTCCGCCACCTAATCCTACAATAGTAAGATCTCCATCTAAGCTCACAGTTTTCGTACCTAGTTCGATGGTAGAAGTAGCTCCTACAAAATCAATAACAACCTTGGCTTTTTTGATACCAGTAATTTTTTGGATCTGTTCCGCTGCATCTTCGTCTTTGGAATTGATTGTATAGGTAGCACCGAGCTCTTTTGCAAAAGCAAGCTTTTCTTCTGTAACATCACAGGCGATGATCGTACTGGCACTGATTTCTCTTAAAATCTGTATGGCAACATGTCCTAAACCTCCAACACCGATTACGACAACAAACTCGTCAGGAGTTAGTTTGGAGATCGATCTTTTAATGGCAGAATAGGGAGTAAGAGCGGCATCGGTAAGCGGAGCGGCAATCACAGGATCTAAATCAAAAATAGGAACCAATAGGCGTGAAGAGGGGACAAGCATATAATCAGCCATACCTCCATTAAGACCCAAGCCTCCTCCATAAGCCATTTCAGACTGATGATCACAATAGTTTTCTTTGGATTGCTGGCAAGGCTTGCAATGTCCACATCCCCAAGGTCCATATACTAAAACAGCGTCTCCCTTTTTGTAATCTTTTACATCAGATCCCACTTCCTCTATCCAGCCTGCATTTTCATGTCCTAATGTAAATACAGAGCCGTTTACGGTACCCTCGTCAATAATATGAAGATCAGAATGGCAGACACCTGCACCTCCTATTTTTAATAAAACTTCATCTCCTTTTGGAGTGGGTTTTTCCATATCGTTTACGACACGAACATCCTTATGGCCAAAAAAACGTACTGCTTTCATAAGCTTAAAATTTAAAGTTTGTATACCTTAAAATTAAGGAATATTCAACAGAGGGGAATTATAAAATAGTATAAAAAAATGATAAAGTTTGATAGATAATGATGTAATAATCAATACTTGGTTTTCATTCATCCAAAATATAAAATTTTATATCTATTAAAATCCATTAGTATTAATGAGTGGAACTGTTTTACTGATCTATAAATTGAAAATTTTAAAATAAATTATTATTTTAATAATTTATCATTTAATGCTTAGATTTTTAGATGTTTATATTATTGAAAAAAATATCCGTTTTCATGAAAATGGATATTAAAAATTTTTACTTAAACTACTAAATAGGCTAATTTTGTAATCTTTTGAATTTTAAAAAAATATAATGATTATGAAATTTTTAATTACTGTGAATTTGTTTTTTTTAACAGTAATATGCGTATCTGCTCAAAATCTAGAAAACTATAATCTTATTTATTCAAAAACTTATCTTGAAACTTCTCAAAAAGATTTTAATAAAGCACTAAGTACTGCGGATTCATTATTTTCAATTTCTGAAACGCCAACTTTTCAAGCGAGAAGTTTAATGTTATCGGCTTCTTTGTATAAACAATCGGGTGAGATAAAAAATGCAGTTGATTACGCTTTAAAAGCCGAGACGATTATCAATGGAAACGATGATGTCTGGTTAGCCAAGATAGACGGCTTTCTTGCTTCTCAATACCGTTCTTTGGGATTACTGAATAAATCTTTAACGTATGCCAATAAAACAATTGACGTTATTAAGAGAATTAACAATCCTATTATTGAAAAACAGCTAATGGGCTTTGTGCTACAAGAAAAAGCCTACTATGAATATGGGGTCGCCAATTATCAGAAATCTATTGCTGCAATTAGAAAATCCCAAAGTTATTTTGATAAAAATACCCAACAGAATTATGATTTCGTAACGGCAAATAATGAACAGTTACTAGGACTTAACTATACTGGTTTGAAAGACTATGACAAAGCACTTTTTCATTATAATAAAGCCCTCCATAAACTGAATGGAATGCCGGATAATTTTCTAAAAGCATTGGTTTATAATGGATTTGCTCAAGTGTATATTGATAAAAAAGATTTTAATAAAGCAAAAGAAAACCTAGATCTGGCAGAAAAAATTTCTAAGACGTCGCAATATCTTGATCTTAAAAAAGAAATTTATGAAACCTCAAAAAAATATTATCTTTTTAAAAAGGACTTTGAAAAATTGTCAGAAGTGACCATGAAAAATGATTCTTTGTCGGAGAAGATTGAAAATAATTCTAAATCTTTTATCAATGATTCCTATAATAACCTTGAAAAGAAAAATAGAGAAGTAGAGAAAAAGTCAGAATCTAAAAATTCTCTGATTTTTATCATTGGAGGCTTATTGATTGTAATGGTTATCTATTTTATAATGTACAGAAAATATCAGAAAAGAAAAATTGATAAAATTAATCAAGTATTAAAAAAAATAGAAACAAATACAAAGCCTTTTGATACAGATTATACGACCCAAAATAATGAAACTGAAGACAGTGCAGATAGAAATGATCCTGTAGCTACAGATGAAATGAAGGATGAAAATTCATTGATGACGGAGGCTACTGAGATGATGATTATAAAAAAGCTTGAAAAATTTGAAAAATCAAAACAATTTATTCGGAATGGAATTTCTTTACCTTTTTTGGCATCTTACTGTAATACAAATACAAAATACTTATCTTATATAATTAATAGAGAAAAGAAGAAGGATTTTAATAATTACATTAATGAATTGAGAGTTCTTTTCATTATTGAAAAAGTAAAAAATGATCCGGTATATCGAAAGTTCAAAATTGCAAGCTTAGCTAAAGAAGCTGGTTTCTCTTCCCAAAGTAAATTTTCAACAGCTTTTAAGAAAGTAACAGATGTCTCTCCTTCTGAATTTTTCCGGCTTTTATTACAGTCCATTACTGAAGAATCAGAAATAATGGAGGAATAAAATAAAGAATCAGTGAATGAAAAGAGAAAAATTTTCTTTAAATATTTATAAATAAAAAAAATCCTAAAATCCTATTTAATTGATTGTATTCCAGATTTTTATTTTTGTTTTTATTTACCCCTTTTTCAGGAATTCGTAATTACTATTATTCGTTTAAGGAGATAATCCGTTTTATTTTTGCAACGGAAAATTCTCAAGTATCCGTTTTTATTTTTCGGTTTAATTCTATAAAATATCTTAATAGATTCTCAGCTTTTAAAGAGTTAAAATAACCTTAATTAAAAAATATTGACATGAAGGGATCGGAGATTTACAAATAGATTGATGACAACGAATATAAATACAAATTGAATGAATAATTACGGTTTTTTATCTAGAGCATTAAAACTATTTTTTCTACTACTCATCTCTTCAATAGTGCAAGCACAATATTGTGTGTCGGGTTGTAATTCCAATACTTTTGTAAACAGCTCTGATCCAAATACAATAGAATATGATAACCTGATTTCTGTTTTTCATGCTTCTTTGGCAAAAGAAAAGGACGGTTCTTTTAAGGTTTGGGGACAAGCCAGTAATAGCAACGGAACTTCAGATTTATTAAGCCCAACATTATTAGCTTCAGCTAATGGATTTAACTATACAGGAACACCGATAAGAGTGGCAGCCGGAAGTACTAGTAACACAGGACACCAGTTCGCCTTATTAACAACAGACGGGCTGTATGTTTGGGGGACATCAAATACCTTGATAAGCTCAACAATTAAAAGTACAACGGCTTTTGGCAAAATCACCATAAATGGTAAGGCAGACGGTTTACCGGCAGGGGTAAATCCTTCAGACGTAAAAATGATGTTTGGATCTTATCGTACTTTGGCTATTGTTACTTGTAATGGGGATGCATGGGTATTGTCATTTAACGGATCAAAAAACGGTGATGGAACGGCAGAAAGTACTGCAAATAATATTATTTGGCATCGTGTAAAAACCTCACAGACGGGAAATCCAAATCTTAACAATGTTGTTGCAATGAGAGGTACGCCTAATGCTCTTTTTGCTTTAACGTCAGACGGAAAACTTTTTACCTGGGGTAGCGGTACCTATATTAACAGCGGAGCAGCTGCAGCAAGAAATTATGCAACAGAAGTTTCTGTACCTACAGGGGCTACGCCAAAAATGATCGGGATGACACAGGGTGGCGGAGGAACTCCATTCTTACAGACTTATTACCTTTTGGCTGCCGATGGTAAGCTCTATGCTATGGGTGATAACAGTAATAGACAGTTGGGTGATGGAAGTACCAATACAAGTACTGTCTGGAGTGAAGTAACGGCTGTTTCAGGAAGCAATACACTAGGTGGAAATATTGTTTGGATTTCTCCTAATGAACATTCCAACTTTGCCAATTCTGCTACTATTAATATATTAACCAATAATAATAAACAATGGGCTTGGGGGGCTAATAGTGGAAATATGATTGGGCAATCTACATCAACTGCTTTTTATGATCCCATCTACATGCCGGGTAACAGCACTGCTGCTGATGGACTCAGTCTTACCGATGAAGTAATTGCCGTAGAAACCGGAGGCCATACTACCATTAACGTTAAAAAATGTTCCCAGAACTTCGGATACGTAGGGCACAGAACCAATGGAAGTATGGGAGATGGAACTGCTACTAACAGCAATCCGACATCTTTTACGTATTCAACAGCGATATTGATTGTTTGTGGAACAGATTTGGGACCTAAATCAAAAGATTTAAAGATTTGCTCGGGAAGTACAGCAAATTTAAATGACGCAAACTTAGAAATAAATTCTTCTGAAGTGGAATGGCATGCAACAAATGATGTGAATAGCCCGGTAATAAGTAATGTTACAGCAATGGGACCCGGTACTTATTATGCTTTCTTTACTTCGGCTTCGGGAAAATGTAGATTAGTGGGTTCTATAGTCACAATTTCGTACTATTCTCCAACAGATCCTGCAAATCCGTGTGCCTGTTATAATCCTGGGACAATTTCTGGTACAGCACCAGATACTAAATTGGGAATCACCCTGCTGAAACGTGCGGGTACCAATTCTCCGGATAATTGGCCTATGGTGAGAAAATCTGGACATGTAGTATTAGAGTCCAATACCAAGGGATTTGTAATCACAAGAATGTCTTCCACGGAAATTTCATCGATACCTGCTCCTCAGGAAGGAATGATGGTTTATGACAAAACCGCCAAATGTTTAAAAATATATTCAGACGGTGTATGGTCTTGTTTTTCTAACCCGGCTTGTCCATAATAAATATAATTAATAAATCAACCTCTGTCATCTTATACTAGAAAATAGGATGACGGGGATGATATTGACTTAAAAATATAAAATATGAAGAAGATATTTTCTCTTGTAGCTATTGCTTTATCTGCATGTGCATTTTCACAGGTTATTTTCGGGGATGCAACAGGTACAGCATCCAATAAGCAGTCTGTTCTTGTAGATTTTGCTGCCGGACAGAATAAAGGAATTATTGTACCCTATGTAAGAACTGTTCCTTTGGGAGCTGGTTTAGCAGAAGGTACTATTATATTGGATGCATCAGATCAGACAAACGCTAAAGTTAAATTTTATAACGGAGTAATAAGTGCAGGATCGCCTGAAGGATGGGTGGATTTGAGTAACGGGCATGGTGCGAATATAAACGGAGTAATGACTGCACAGCCAGTGCTTGTAGAAGATGCTGGAGCAAAGGTAATCATAGGCGGTAATAGCTCTGCAGCCGATGGAGTTTTGGTCTTGGAGTCAAATACGAAAGCGATGATACTTCCTATGATACAGGATACTAATGACATTTTAAGTCCTGCACCGGGGATGATGGTGTATATAAATAAAACAGGTTCTAAAAGGCTGGCTGTATATAATGGGGAAGGGTGGACGTATTGGAAACCTTAATATGATTCTAAAAAACAAATGAAAAATGGGTTATGGTTATGGGAAGGATAAGTGAATTGTTTTTTCTCATAACCATTCTTGTTGTATTGGTAAAGGTGATGTATATACACTAAAAAAACTAAAATTGATAAAGATTAAACGAAAGTTTCACTATTTAATAGGGAGAACTAAAGCCGATATCATTTCAGATTTTGGAGAGAATTATGTCGAATCCGAGAATATATTCTATTATACAATCAATAGAACCTGGTTTACGAAAGGAATAACATTATCCGTAAGATTTGACCAAGATGATAAAGTAAAAGCTGTGTCTACAATGAAAAACAACTATACATTAATATGGCATAGTGTTTTTGACAGATAAATTTATTTCACAATTCAAAATTGGTTTTGGTAATTAGTAAGTTCAAAAGTAGCCTTTTGAGGCAAGATGCTTTATAAGTATTTTCATGTTTTGGTTTGTGTAACCTCTCTTTGGAGAGGTTTTTGTTTTTTAATTGATTTCATAGCAACTGCCGTTGGAAACAGTTTTTTATATTAGCTTAATAAATACAAAACTTCCCCGAAGGGAAGTTAAAAAACACAAATGATGAAAAAAAATCCCATACTAATGAGATATTGCTAAGATAAAATAAAATAATTAATTTTTGATGTCCCAATTGAGTTTATTTGATGCAGAAGAATTTTATGAATTTCCAAAAGACCTTTTGGAATACAGAGAGAATTTTCTCACCAGAGAAGAAGCTGATTTGCTTAAAAATACATTATTGCATACTGTTCCCTGGCAACAGCGTACCCAAAAGATGTATGATAAAACAGTTCTGACTCCACGATTAACAGCTTGGTATGGTGATTTGCAATACAATGAATCTGAAGGAAATAAACAGCCAGGAAATCCATGGACGCCTGAATTGCTTTCCTTAAAAGAAAGGATTGAAAAAGAATTTGGGTATCAGTTTAATGGAGTTTTGCTAAACCTCTATAGAGATCATAATGATTCAGTAGCATGGCACAGAGACAAAGAAAGCCGTTACGGAAAACGGCCTGTCATTGCATCAATCAGCCTTGGCCAAACCAGAAACTTTGATTTCAGGAAAAAAGATCATCACCAGAGTAAATACAGCCTTCCTCTTCCGCATGGTTCGCTGCTCATTATGAAAGGAGATTTACAGGAACATTGGGAGCATAGAATTGCTAAATCAACTATTCCGATGAAGGAGAGAATCAATTTGACATTCAGGTTAATTAATGAATTATAGGGATAATTCCATTTCTGAGTGTTTTTATAAAAAGAGATCAATGGTCTCCTTACATGGCCATTTAATATATTATCCTATATTATAAACCGTAGTTAATTGTTTAGGCTTTTAGACTTTGAATTACTACTTTAATTCGTTTATTAGAACTATCAGCTTTTCAGCATGTAGTTTTGCACTAGTTTTGATGTCCTGTTCTGTATAACCAGCTGTCAAAGATGTTCCGTGAAAATAGATCGGATCAACATAATTCATCTGGGCAAATAAAGCTGTTTGTTCAAGGTTCTTGCAAAATTCGTAAACCCGGAAATGCTGAATCCCCAGAACATTATAGCTGCTCTCCGATGATCCTATAGTGAAACTTGGAATAAAATTTTTGTTTTTCAGTTTGTCACCATTGGAGCCATAAGCAAATTGATATTCAAATACCATGTCAAACCAATGTTTCAGAATTCTAGGCATATTATACCAGTAAAATGGATATTGAAATATGATGGTCTGATGTCGCAATAATGCCTCTTGTTCTGCTTTTACATTAATTTTATAATCAGGATACAAGTCGTAGATGTTTCTTATTTCAATGTCTGAACTTCTCATTTGTAATTCTTCAATAACTGTTTTGTTGGCAATGGACTTTTCAAAAGTCGGATGTGCCAGAATGATTAATGCCATACTATATTTATTTTAGTAGCAAAAATATTTTTAGTATATTACATTGACAATAACTATCCAAACAGATAGGTTTAAAAAAAGAAAAATGAAAACAGAATGTATAGGTGACCATGTGAAACTTAAAGGGAAGGCTTATCCTTGTACAGTCAGTCTTACAATGGACTTGGTGGGCGGAAAATGGAAAGCGGTTATTCTTTACCATCTGAAAGATGAGCCCAAAAGATATAGTGAACTTCGTAAGGAAATGCCATCTGTTACTGAAATGACTTTAAGCTTGCAGTTAAAACAATTAGAGAAAGACGGTTTTGTGTCAAGGAAGGTTTATGGGAAAAAGCCCCCAATAAAAGTCGTTTATAGTCTTACTGATTTTGGAAAAAGTTTCGTCCCGATTTTAGAAGCAATAACAGAATGGGGGAATAAAGTGGTTCATGAAAAAGGAGAATTTGTTATTGGATAGTGGCCTGGTAGAATGTCAATTTTGGAATGGTTCTAAATCGAAAAGAAACGGGCATTTCCAAATATTTTTATGCGTTGTAGTTGGGTTTCATTATTTAAAATTATTAATTTCCTATTTTTGTGTACTATGACTTCAAAATTAGCACATTACAGGCGTAATAAAGGATTAAGCCAGCAACAGCTCGCAGATGTTTCCGGCGTGAGTGCAAGAACAATACAGCGCATCGAAAGCGGAAAGGTTGAAGCACATCCTGCAACGTTAAAGATGCTTGCGGACTCACTCGAAATAGAAACTGAAGAACTGATGGTCAATGATCAGTTACCAAAATCTCCGGAGATCAGGAATGAAGATAAAATAAAACCGTTTTTCCATATATTAGCTCTGATCGGGCTTTTTCTTCCTGTTTTTAACATCATTCTTCCAGGTCTTCTTTGGTTTTTTAAAAAAGATGAAGCCCAGGATTACGACCTTGAAGGGAAGTCAGCCGTTAATTTTCAGATCACCATGTCGCTTCTCCTTATACCGTCTGTTGTATTAATGGTCTTTGTATTTTCCGTTGGATTTCCATTGGTAATGATCATCTATTTCTATGCTTTTGTCATGTGTGTTATCAATATTTTCAGAAGCGTCAACAAAAGAGACTGCTTTTATCCTTTAACCTATCGATTTTTGAAATAAATCCCTTAAAAGCCTTTTCCAGAGCCAAATGGCGTAAACTTGTCGTGAAAGAGTCCGGGTAAATTATAGCAATTTGCAGCTAAATTTGTCACAAATATTTCTCTCATGAAAAAACTCTTCACCCTTTTATTCTTAGTCTGGATATTTCCCTTAATAGCTCAAAAAAATATCAAGATCAGACATCTTAACGGAAAAACAATCGATTCTCAAATTCTTCAGCAGCGGTTAGCACGTTTGGTCGATAGCGCTAAGATTGCGGGTCTGCAGATAGCTATTGTCAATCATAATAAAGTCATCTATTCATCTAGTTTCGGATATAAAGATATTGAAAACAAAAAAAAGCTGAATGACAGTACAGTAATGTATGCAGCCTCGCTCACTAAGCCGGTGAGTGCCTACATTTTTATGCGTCTGGTAGAGAAAGGAATATTCAGTCTCGACCAGCCTGTTTACAAATACCTGAAAAAATCAATAGGAGAGTATGCGAAATGGAAAGATCTGGCAGAAGATTCTGAATCTTTCAATCTGATCACACCCCGAATGCTCTTAAGTCATAGTTCCGGGTTGCCGGTTCTTCGGCAATTGTATGGTAACAAAGTCAACCTTATTGCAAAGCCGGGTGAAAAGTTCTATTACTCCAATGAAGGGATTAATCTTTTGGGATTTATAATAGAGGAATATACGGGAAAAAAGCTTGAAGATATTGCACAGGAAGAAGTTTTCGAACCACTGCAGATGAAACATACAGACATGATCTGGCAAAGTAAATTTGAAGATAATTTCTCCAATGCGTATTTTAAAGATGGAAAGAAATACGGTTCAGAAAGAAGAGAAAGCAGCAGGGCAGCAGGTTCAATGTCTACCACAGCGAATGATTATGCGAATTTTATGATCAATCTGATGAAAAAGAAAGGTCTATCCGGTGAAACTTATCTTGAGATATTAAAACCGCAGATCATGGTAAAAAGTAAAAGAGGATTCGGTCCTTTGAAAGACAGTATTACGAATGAAAATGATGTTATTAATCTAGCTTGGGGATTAGGAGTAGGGCTGTTCAGTTCGCCTTTTGGCAAGGCTTTCTTCCACACAGGGCACGGTGAAGCCAATCAGAATTATGCTGTGGCATTTCCTGAAATTGGAACAGCCGTTGTTATTCTAAGCAACAGTGAGAACTTTGAAAAGAATAATGCACAGATCTTAAAGCTTTGTATAGGAGATACTTATTCACCATTAAGATGGCTTGGTCACCTGGATAAAACTCCGGAATAGAAATGATCAACCTCAGATTATAAAAGAAGATTAATACTTATTATTGTCCAAACTGAAATATGAACTTAAAAACAATATCAACCTGTATTAAAAACAGTTAGATGATTATTCAATTCCGTATTTCTTTTTTACGTCATTTTTCGTTTTTTCATCTGCTGATTTGAATCCAAAGCCACTCTGGCTTCCAAAGATCTGATAACCATACTTTAACCCATAAAACCTGTCAATAAGCATTTTTAACGGTGCAGCTTCTAATTCTTTATTAGTGACGGCTTTTTTTACAATGGGTAAATATCTGTCCATCATTTCAACATTGGAATGTTGAATAACTGCCCACATAACGCTTTCAAATTTTTTACCGACCAAGCTTCTTCCGATATATGTATTGTACTTATTATAAAGTGAATCGATAATTGCCTGGTTTTTTTTATCCAGAACTTGTTGGTCCTGCGATAATTTTTTTTCTGCACCTGAATCTCGATATTTTTGATCATTGATATTGATCTTGTATATTTCTTGAACTAAAGAAGATTCAAGGTTGTTGGCTTTTGAGTATTCCTGAAGATCCGGTTCTTTTTCAATGTTGATGGTTGCTTTGCACTTAGCGAGTTGCTGGTTATAATCATCCCGAACCATGTCATACTTCGGATTGTTTTTAATGGTGTTTTCAAAAGCTTTAATATATTCACAACTACCTTTTTCGTGGATAAATTTATCAAATGCAATATTGATATTTTGTTTCGTTTCTTTCAAAGTCAGTAATGCATTCAGTATGTTGAAGTAATCTGCCAGATTGAAATTTTCGGGTTTGGATTTTACGGATTCTTTGGTTTCTTTCAGGATCATCATGGCGTAATTATAATCCTTTTCAGAAATATTTTCCGTTTTTTTAGGAGTATAATGTAGTATTTGCTTTTCAAAATCAAGTGCTGTAAACTTATTGGAAGCCTCTTGGGAATAAATAGTGTTAAAACCCAATACAACTGCTGTAAACGTTATTAATTTTCTCATAAGTAATCTGTTTGTAGTTTCTGAATTTTTGATGAGAATACAATGATTAAGCGATGGTTGCGGGCTTTGCACTTTTTCTTTGTATTGTTCTAAATGTATTACTCTTTCTTCTGAAATTCAATATTATGCATTTCCATAACTATGAATTTACTTCTCAAAAATAGATTTTATATTCGAATATTCTAGCATTAATCACTTTCGTTTTCTTACAATTTTTGCTATAAGCATGTCTTTACATTTGTATCAGAAAAGAAAAAATACCATGGAATATTTATACCAACAATATTTATCAGAAAGCGAAAAGATACGTACTGAAAAAGGAACGGTAATAATTCCTGACATTAGCGGTTATACAGAGTTTGTAAAAAGTATCTGTATAGAAGCCGGGCGTTATATCATCAAAGAACTGCTTTCTTCGATTTTGAACGCCAATAGAATCGGAATGGATATATCTGAAATCGAGGGAGATGCTATCCTGTTTTACAAATTCGGTAAAAAGCTTTCAAGAGAGGAAATTTTAAAACTGTATGAAACAATGCTGGAAAGCTTTAATAGGAAACTTGAAGATATAGAAGCTATCATGGGACATAAATTAAACTTATCATTAAAGTTAATAGCACATTACGGAACCTTTTCTGAATATACCATCGGAAGCTTTAAAAAACTATATGGTGAACCAATCATCAAGGCACATACACTTTTGAAAAACAATATAAAAAGCAATACTTATGTATTGATGACCAATGCTTTTGATTCAAAAACAAAGCCTGAAAAAGAGCAGGAATATTTTTACATTAATTATCAGTAACAAAACAATTTATAACAACAAACAACAAACAACAAACAACAAACAACAAACAACAAACAACAAACAAAAGAAAAATGGAACAGACAGTAAAAACAAATTTCGACAAATCGGCTTATAACCCAATAGTATTTAAAAGCTATAAGATTGTAAAGAAACTTATCAAATATAGTTTTTATACAGCCGTGATTTACTTTGCTTATGAAGGTTTTATGGCTTGGGATTGATTTCCTGAACTATAACCTGTCGATGCCATTGATAATTATTTATCAATGGCTTTTTATTATCAATATGATAAAAATTAGATATATTTGTTGTTCTTAAATTATATTTGAAAACGGGAATAGATGTAATTGACATTTTTATTTCTAAAACTTGGAAAAGATGAAAGGCTATAAGAGTTACCGAATTTCAGCTCCTTCAACATTTAAAGATGTTTTCTCCCACTTTTATTTTGCTGAAAATGGATCGGAAGAAGCTATAGAAAAAACACTTTTACCTTCCTACCAGACTATAATGATTTTCAGTTTTGGTATTCCTGCGTCGTTTATTTCTAAAAATCAGGAAAAGATTAAGGTTGAAAAATGCATTGTACTGGGTCCTATAAAACAGGCTTTTAACTATGTGCTTCCGGCGGGTGCAGAAATTCTGGTCTGCAATTTTAAAGATGATGCTTTTTTTAGGTTTTTTGGAAATGCAGATTTGGCAGAAGGCTTAGCGATACACCCTGATGAATTGTTGCATCAGGATTGTTTTACAGCCCTTTGGTCTGTCTTGAAAGAGATCGATACTAATGAGGGGCGGATTCAGTCGTTGCTGGATTTTTGTCAGCCCTATTTACGAAACCGTAACGAGATTGCTGAGCAGATTGCTTGTTTCGACCGGACTACTTTCAGCCCGATAAAGGAAATTTCCAAAAGGAACCAATTATCTGAAAGAGCGCTGCAAACGAACCATAAAAAACATTTTGGCTATAGTTCTAAAGAAATCTATCGGTATCAACGTTTTCTAAAGGCAATTCAGATTATCCAGACCATTTCCGGTCAGAATATCAAAGTAAACTGGTTTGATATCATCAATGAATGTGGTTATTACGATCAAAGCCAGCTTATTAAGGACTTTAAGCATTACATTCATCTAAGTCCTTCAAAATACCTGAAATTCCAGGAGTCCATATGTGATCCTAAAAACTAACCGGACACTCATTATTTTTTTTATAAATAGTATATGCTGATCAATAGTATAATTGGTTCGGCTTATTTATGTTGTTTTTACTGATATGTGCATTAAAAGGATACTTCGTTTTCTTACAATTTTAAATCCTTCGATACACCGAATTTTGAGGTATTAAAAAAAACAGTTTTATGAAACAAGCAAATCTTTTAATTACAGGATCAACAGGAAGTGTAGGTACACAACTCGTTAAAAAATTGGTGAATATGAATGTCTCTTTTAGAGCCCTTGTTAGAAACAACGATCAGGCAGATCTGATGGCGAATTTGCCACAGACTGAAACCGTGGTGGGTGATCTGTCAGACAGTGACAGTCTTGTTCAGGCGTTGCAGGGAATCGAAAAAGCATTTTTGCTGACAAACTCTTCAGAGTATGCTGAAGAACTTCAGCTCAATTTTGTCAATGCGGCATATAAAGCCGGGGTAAAACATATTGTGAAATTATCTCAGCTGGCTGCTGACAAAAACTCTCCGGTACGTTTCCTCAGATATCATGCCGCTGTTGAGAACCGAATCAGGGAGTTGGGAATGGATTATACTTTTTTACGTCCTAATTTGTTTATGCAGGGCCTTATAGCATTTGGACATTCCATTAAATACGAAGGAAAATTTTATGGCTCATTGGGAAATGCTTCCGTAAGTGCAGTTGATATCCGGGATATTGCAGGAGTGGCAGCAAAGGCACTAACAGAGAACGGACATGAAAACAAAATCTATAATATAACTGGAGAGGAATCTCTCACGCATTTTCAAATGGCAGAAATACTTTCCCGAATCTTGGAAACTAAGATTACCTATGTAGATTTAAATTCAGAACAGTTACGGGGCGCATTAACTGCTGCAGGATTTCCGGAATGGCAAACAGGAGGGCTGATCGAAGATTATGCTCATTATGGAAGAGGAGAGGCCTCTGAAGTTTTCAATACTGTTCATGATATAACAGGAAATCCTGCAATTGGCTTCGAACAATTTGTTCAGGATCATTTAAAATTTTTCAAATAATTTATTAAAGGTTAAAAAATGAAAATGTTAGTTTATAGTCTTATTTTAATAGTAGGCACACTTGCAGTAACTATTGCTCTGCTGGAAGTATTCAGCTCTTATACAGTATCAGAATCTATCAATAAAGAAGCACCGGTAAAAACTTATCAGGAAATTACAATAGATGCGCCTCCTCAGAAGGTATATCAAATTATGAGTGATATAGATCATTGGTCGGAATGGCATGGTGATGTTCAGGACCCTAAGCTGAATGGTCCATTTCGGAAAGGAAATTCCTTTGATTGGAAAAGTGGCGGTTTAACCATTCATTCCACCCTTCATACTGTATTGCCCGGACATAAGATCGGTTGGTCAGGTAAAGCTTTCGGGGCATTTGCTATACATAATTGGACTTTTACAGAACATAACGGGAAAACAATTGTGAGTGTTGAGGAAAGCATGGAAGGATGGTTGGTATCTCTATTAAAAGGGACATTTCAAAAAGGTTTGGAAAGCTCATTGCAAACCTGGTTAAAGAATCTTAAAATCCAATCAGAAAAAAAATAGATTCTAAAAACGATATGGTGTCTTCTTCATTATATTTTAATCCGGGAACATTCCTGTGTTTGCTCCCGGATTAAATATAGTGTTGTGTGATTCAGATCACATTTATTTTGTGATCCAAATGTTTGCTTTTTTGAATTATTTTTATTTTTTTTGTTTAAGTACTGTGTTTTGATATGGGTTTATTGGTTTTTTTGTGTTAAATTAAATGAATATCATTGTTGAAATTAGGGGTGTATTAAAAAAAATATAAAATAGAATGTGAATTCTGAAGGGGCTTTTATAATCATTCCTTCATTTCATCCCGTTAAAAAGCTGTACATGAAGAATTGTGATCAATTATCAGGATCGTATTTCATCAAATGCTAGGTAATTTCAAAGATTTCGTTTTCTTACGTTTTTTATGAAGCTCAGTATTATCAATATTGCTAATTACTAATGATTAAACATGATGAAGATCGTATCATTATACCATCCAAGCAGACTTTTATTTGTTGAATCACTGGATTATAATAATCCGTATGATTTTACGAAAATACATAAGCATGATTATTTTGAGATTCTTTTTATTCAAAAAGGAGGTGGGTCTCAATTAATAGATGATCAAAGATTTGCATTAGAAGACCTTTCTGTATTTATCATACAGCCCGGGCAGGTTCACTTGCTTAACAGAGGTCTTGCCGAAGGAAAGATTATTCAGTTCGGGAAAGATATATTTGCTCATATGTCTCCTTTAGAATTTCATCATCTTTTATTTAAACAGCCTAAAGTTCAGATTTCGGAAACCGATTTTTTCCATTTGTACTCTTTGATAGAACATATGGATAAAATAATTAAGCAGGAAGGAGCGTCCAGCCTGGCTATGTTCAAATCTTACAGCTATCTCCAAATTATTCTGATACACCTGATCGAAAAGCATAGCGTAACACAAACAAAAAACACTAAGCTCGCGGCCCGCTTCCTCGAGTTGCTGAGTCTGCACATAAAAGACAAAAGAAATGTTGTGGAATATGCCAATATGCTGTATGTAAGTGTTGATACATTAAACTATCATTGTAAACTGAATTTTGGAAAGACTCCGTTGAACCTGATTAATGAAGAAGTCGTTAAGGAAACAAAAAGGCTGATGTTGCTGGGAACGCATTCTATTGTTGAAATAGGTTATGAATTAAATTTTAACAGTCCGTCTAATTTCAGTTCTTTTATTAAGAAAAATACCGGAAAAACACCTAAACAGCTCAATATAGATATTAAAAGTATAATCTGAATAGTATTTCAGGGAATTGATAAATCCGTTCGGGAAATTTGAAACTTTTATAGAATAATTGGGCGTAGCTTTGTACTATCAGACTAAAGAAATATATGATTGGCCATTGATAAATCTATCCTTGTTAAAAGGACTGAAATGGATAGGATAACTGTTTACGGTAGCAGTCTTTTCATTTCTGTAACACAATAAAGATCTTTTTCAACCAATAGATTTTTATAGATTAAGTTAAACGCGAGACGGAGTTATCCGTCTTTTTTATTGAATTAAATTTAATATAAAAAGCTGTTTATTCGGAAAATCGATAAATCTGATCGGGAAATTTAAAATCATAATAAAAAAATGACCTGTAATTTAGCTTAGTAAATAAAATAATAATATAAAACAAGTCCAACGGAAAGTATAGATTAGGATCGGATTGTTGTTTTCATTTTCCACTTAATTCTAAATACTTTGCCGGGTATCAAGAAAATAAGAGTTTCACTTTATAACGGAACAGGCATGTTATATTCTGCTTTTAACGGATTTGATAAAAGGCAATATTTTTATTGGGGTGCCGAGAGTATATACCTTAAAGTTGTAAAGATGAAGTTTTTGTCTTTTTATTAGTCGAGGCGGGCTTGTCCCGTCTTTTTGTTTTTAGAATAAGCATCAGGAAAATAGAGTGGGATGCTCATCGGATGCCATAATTTTTTTATTGGAATTTTATAAATAGATAAATTTATCTTCTCAATTAATAACTCATGAATACTTTCCGGCAGCATATAGAAAAAATTACGCCTTTAAAAGATGAAGAATTTGACTATATTTTTTCAATGTTCTCTATTAAAAAGCTTCGTAAGCATCAATTTCTTGTGCAGGAAGATGATGAAGTGGCCAATGATTATTGGGTAATCAATGGGCTGCTTAAGGCGTATCATATTAATAAAGGTGGGAAAATGCATATCCTGCAGTTTGCAATGGAAGACTGGTGGATATCCGATTATCAGGCTTATAATAATAAAACATTGGCTACCATTTCGATAGATTGTATTGAAGATTCTGAGCTGCTTGTATTATCACGGGAAAATAAAGAAAAGCTTTGTAGGGAAATGCATACGGTTTCTGATTTCTTCAGGAAAAAATCAAATATGGGGTATGTGGCACTTCAGCAGCGTATTTTGATGCTATTGGAAAAAAATCCACAGGAAAGATACAATCGATTGCATCATCTGACTCCCCAACTTTTACAGAGACTGCCCAAAACTTTGATTGCATCATATTTGGGGATATCGAGGGAGGCCTTGAGTCGGCTAAAGCACCCTTAAAGGTTTGAGTTACCTTTTATTATAACAACAGAATACTAAGAAATCTTAGTATTCTGTCTTTTGTTATGATATTACTATGAGTGTTACTCCTTGATGATTTTTTTAGAAATTATACCATTATCAGTTTTTACCTCCACGATATAAATTCCTTTGAGGTAAGAGGAAACATTAATGGTTTCCTGTTCATTACTGATGACTCCGCTCTGAAGCTTCTTTCCGGACAGGTCATAAACTGTGAACGTTGACTTTCTCGGCGCTTTAAAGATATTAATGATGTCTTTGGTAAGTGTTGGAGTAATAATGATTTCATTAGTGGAGGCTACGATATCTTTAGTGCCCAATACTTCGTTAAACCCTGTTACAATAATGGAATAATTTTGTGGTGCGGAAGCTCCGGCATTATTTACCAATGTACCTTTGTTGGTGACCTCTATTCTATAATTTCTGCCTGCTACCGGGGCATCCAATACAACCTGTTCAACGTTATCAACAGTGTTATCTGCTTTGGTTGCAGGGGTCATTGGGCTATTGGCATTAAGTTTCCAGGGATAATAAATGGTGTTGTTCGTTGTATCGATTATTCTTACGTCAAGATCGTTAACAAGCCTTGATGTTCTATTATTAAAAACATCAGATACAGACTGGAAATTGATATTGTATTGAAGATCAATCCAGCTGATGGTTACCTTCAAAGGTTCTGATCCCGAAGCCTTAACTGTTGTAGAATTTTTTCCACCACTAGTTAATGTTTCATCTTTGAAGATGACCGTGTTGTTAGATTTTCCGACCAGGAGTTCAGCGCCTTTTTTGGCATTGATAAAGCCCCAGCCAAAATGAGGATCCGGACCGACATTGCCGGCTTCTGATGCAGAGTGAATGGTAAGTACTTTTGCTGACGAAGCATTTAACAATGCATTGTTGAACAATTGCTTGTGTATTTGAGTCCAGAGACCGATAATACCTGTTACAATAGGCCCGGAAAAAGAGGTTCCGCTGCCTGCCGTCCAGGTCGAATTTCCGGCACTGTTAACCGTTGCAGCGTACAAGACATTCGTACCTACTGTGGAAATATCCGGTTTGATTCCTCCATCATCTCTTGGCCCCGCACTGCTGTAGTTGGAATGAACAACATCAGTGGCTGCATTGTAACGGTTGTTATTGCCTGTTATGATATCGGTTGCTCCAACTACAATGATATTCTTTGCAAGGGAGCCGTTTCCAATACAATCATAACCTAGAGCACAATTATTTGGGGGTAATGTATCTGTGGTGCTAAAAGAAGCTGTTCCTGCTCCTGTTCTGTAGTATTTAGGAGCGGTAGAACCCGTTCCTCCAGGACCTGATCCATAAGAATTTCCTGCAGACTTTACAATGATATAAGAAGGATTATTATACACAATCATATCATAGTTACGATCATCGGTGTTGTAGGTTCCCTGATAATCATAGAATGTGTTGCCGGACTTAGAGCCGTTGTACAGAAAGTAATCCAGATTTCCGCTGGCATCATATTCTTCAATCCAGCCGGTATCAATTCCATAAGAATGATTGGAAATGTTGGGCTGGGCAATCAGTATTTTTTGGAATATGGTACTCGTTGAGCTGTTACCCGGTAGAGTGGTGGTATTAAACATATAGCTGTCTATTGTTGAATTGATGGCAACCCCTTTAGCATTTCCTACCGGGACATTATTACTTGATAAAGTCACATCTCTTCCGCCGATAAAACTGCTCACTCCGGTGGCATGGTCTGAAAAGCTTTCTGTAGAGGCTTCTTTATTGGTAATTCTTCCGGATGCATTATTGAAAGATACATGCGTAGAATATACTCGCCCTCCATCAAATATAGTATATTTGATATTTTCACCATTGAAAGCTCCTGCTAATCCAGCAATATTTCCGGCAGTATTCAATAGGTCGGAATTGGCGTTGAGAAGCTGTCGGGTATCATGGGATTTCAGAAAATAAGGAATTCCGAAATTAAATCCGGCCAAAGAGGCTCTTAGTTTTCCGATCTCTTTTTGCTTTTCAGGATCGATGTTTGTTCCGTATACTCTTGAAATATAGGCATCAAAATTTTCATTGTTCTCTTTGTTTTGTCTTGCAAATTCTTTATTTAAAGCCTCATTATTCTGTGCATTGATTAAAGTGACAGCTAATGCGCTTACTAAAAGTAAAGGTTTCTTCATAAAGTTAGTTTTTTAGAGGGTTAGTATAATTATTGAAGTCATTGTATTCAGTTTCTCATATAATAAAGTTCCATTTTAATCATAAGAACTATTTAATTTGAGGAAGGGGGATTTTTCAAATGGAGGTTTTATTTATTAAGGCTAAATTACAGGTCATTTTTTTTTTATAATTTCAAATTTCCCGATCAGATTTATTGATTTTCCGAATTGATCAATAATATTTTGTTTTTGTAATTAATAATTAATTGAATATTGTGTTTTATTGTTTATGCATATAAAAAGCCACCCAAATTGGATGGCTTTAATAAAATATATACTCATGGGATATGACTAATTCCAGTAGTCCTGTTCATAGTCATAATAAAAATCTTCAGGATGTCGACTGATCGGAATATCCTTTATAATACGGATTTGAGCTCTTCCTAGATCAATTCCGACTAAGAATGACGGCACTTCCGGTGAAAATCTCCATCTTCCGCGATCCTGAAAGACATAGCCTCTGCGGTAAGGATCATAAAAAGTATTATAATTCTTGAAGTATACGTGATGGCGTGAATCATATCTGTGGACTTCTGCCCATCTTGGAAAACCGTGTTTATGGCCTTCTTTATAATATTCTTTTCTCTCTTTATAAGCCTCTTTGTAATACTTATCTCTTTCTTTATCACGTTCCTTATAATATTTAGACCTTTCCTTATCGGCCTCTTTGCGGTCTTTCCAATACCTTTTATCGTCTTCATATCGCTGAGCGTTGAAGCTGCCTGTTGTTGTGATAAACAACCCGATTGACATGGCCATTACTAAACTTACATTTCTCATCTTTAGATATATTATTTCATCTACAAAACAATTTTAAGGCCAATTTATTGTTGTGATTTGTTGTTTTAAAAGAAATCAGAAAATCAGAAATCACTGAAAAGTTATTGGTGAAATAATAAGCACATTATAAAAATTTGTAGGTAACAAAATAATTCTAGGTACCAAAAAAATTAATAATTAATGGTTTAAAATTAATGGAGATTCATAATCATTAGGTCAATGGTCATAAAGAAGATCCTATTTATAAAATTAAAAAGGATAACATTTACTAAGAAAATATGGTTGTAATATCTACAGTATCAGTTTTCTTCTGTTGCTATTTAAACTAGATTTTAATGAAAATATTACGGCTGTGGAGTATATTTCCTATACCGATCTTATAAGACTAAATATAAGTAAGTGGAAAGAGTATAAATGTCAGGAAGTACTGTGCAGGAGCTTTGAAAAATCGGTGTATTATGGTGAGAAATATAATTAAGTTCATATACTTTTTATGTAAATATTTATGAATAGATCATAAAACTACGTTATTCCGTAGTGGGATTTATGGATTTTCTTTAATAATATATTGAAAAACAGATGCTTTGTTATTTTGGGTTGTTTTTTGGTATTATGCTCATAAGTTTAATTATTAATTCAAATAAAATTTACAACAATGAGCAAATTAACATTAAAGGACGGAACAGAGATTTTTTACAAAGACCAAGGCGAAGGACCGGTACTGATGTTTCACCACGGATGGCCTTTATCTTCAGATGATTGGGATGCGCAGGTAATTTTCTTTTTAAAGAAAGGTTACAGAGTTGTTACGCATGACAGAAGAGGCCACGGAAGATCCAGCCAGAATATTTATAACCATACGATTGAGCAATATGCTTCTGATGCTGCAGAGCTGGTTGAATTCTTAGACCTGAAAGATGTAATTCACATTGGTCACTCTACAGGCGGCGGAGAAGTGATCCGTTATGTAAACAAATATGCCAATGGAAGAGCTAAGAAAGCGGTTTTGATCAGTGCAGTTCCGCCAATCATGGTACAAAGTGAAAGCAATCCTGATGGAGTTCCTATTGAAGTTTTCGACAACATCAGAGATCAGACGATGAACAACAGAAATCAATTTTATTTTGATCTTACTTTTCCTTTCTACGGGTACAACAGAGAAGGAGCAAATGTAAAAGACGGAGTTCAGAGAAACTGGTGGAGACAGGGATTGATGGGAGGAATTGTAGCTCATTATGACGGAATCAAAGCTTTTTCTGAAACAGATTTCAGGGAAGATCTTAAAGCGGTGGATATTCCAGTTTTGGTGATGCATGGTGAAGATGACCAGATTGTTCCTATTGCCAATGCAGCATTAAAATCAATTCAATTATTAAAGAACGGAAAACTGATCACGTATCCCGGTTTCCCTCACGGAATGCCGACTACAGAGCATGAAACCATCAATAAAGATCTGTTGGAATTCATCACTGAATAATCATCATTTAATTTAAATTCAAAGAAACTATGGAAAATTCAAACATAGAATCAGTATTTAATCCTGAAGATTTTTCAGTTGTTCCTGCTCGTACATTCGATCAACTGAAAGTAGGAGAAGTTTTCAGAGCGCCAAGCAGGACTCTTACTGATGCACATGCCTCAGCTTTTCAAACGGTCTCCTGTGATAATCACCCGATTCATTATGATGCGGAATACGCAAAAAGATATGGTCATGATGCTCCTGTAGTTCATGGTTTGCAGGTATTGGCTTTTACCGCGCCGGGAGCAACACTTTTGCCTCATTACTTTGGAAATGTTTTCATTGCTTTTTTAGAATTGTCATGTAGTTTTTTGAAAGAGGTTCATTCAGGAGATACGCTGTATTCTTCATTAACGATTACCGATTTAACGCCGCAGGAAGATAAAGGTATTGTTACTACAAAAGTGACGGTTTATAATCAAAAATCTGAACTCGTTTTGGAAGGTCAGCATAAATATTTACTTAAAAGATAAATTCTTTTTTGAATCTGCTGTCTTATTTAAATGGAAGACTTTTAAAGACGGCAGCGGATTCAACACTGACAATTTTCAATGAATCTGTTAAAAATCAACCATTAAATATCATCATTATGAAAATAAAATCAATTTTCGGTGCCGTTTTATTATCAACGGTATTCTTTACCGGCATTAATGCTCAAAATACAGCGAAATCTACAAAAGCCAGAGCAGAATATATCGAAGTTGAACCTAATGTAAGGCTTCATGTGACAGACCTTGGAGAGGGTAAGCCCGTTGTTTTAATTCACGGTTACCCGGTAAGTGATGTTTCCTGGGAGTATCAGTATCTTCCTTTAATTAAAGCAGGTTACCGTGTTATAGGAATCACTTTAAGAGGATTCGGACAGTCGGATAAACCTTATGGAAAGTACGATTATGATCAGTTTGCTTCCGATATCAAAACTGTTTTGGACAAACTGGATATTAAAGATGCTACGTTGGGAGGACATTCTATGGGCGGAGCGATTGCTTTGCATTACGTGGCAAAATACAACAGTGCTCATGTTAGCAAGTTAGCATTGTTCGCTGCTGCAGCCCCTGTTCATACCAAAAAGCCAGATTATCCCTATCCGTTATTTACAAAAGAAGACATTACCAAATGGGCAGACCTTGTAAGCGTTGACAGACCGGGATTACTGAACACGATCGGCGAAAGATTCGTTTTATCCGCAACTTCTGTTTCACCGGGCGTAGGAGCTTGGCTAGGAGGAATCGAAATGCAGTCATCTGCTTATGCAATGGAACAGGCTTTAATTGCTTTGAGGGACGAAGATCTTCGTAGCGATTTGCCTAAGATCAAAATTCCTACCTTGATTATGCAGGCTAAACAGGACAGAATTGTGGCTTATGCTTTGGCAGAGCAGATGAATAAAGCCATTAAAGGCTCAAAATTAATTCCTTTTGAAAACAGCGGACATGCACTGTTCCTTGAAGAAAAAGACAAATTCAATGAAGAACTATTGAAATTTCTTAAGCAATAAATATAAAATGGAAAATAATATCTAAATAAACTTTTATGAAACCATCAACCAAACTACTTTCTCCTGAAAACCATGCATTGGTATTAATTGATTTTGAAGGTCAAATGGCATTTGCTACCAAAAGTATTTCTATGAACGAACTTCGCAACAATGTAGCAGTTCTTTGCGGAGCATCAAAAATATTCAATATTCCTACTATTGTAACGACTGTTGCAGAAGAAAGCTTTTCGGGGCCGGTTTTCCCGGAAATCGAGGAAGCATACCCTATGGCAACTTCAGGTTACATCGACAGAACAACCATGAATACTTGGGAAGATGAAGCAGCCTATAAAGCGATCGTGGGAACGCAGAAACAAAAGCTGGTTTTCGCAGGATTGTGGACAGGTGTTTGTATCGTGGGTCCTGCATTATCTGCACTGGAGGAAGGTTATGATGTGTATGTAATTACCGATGCTTGCGGTGATGTAAGCGATGAGGCGCACGAAAGAGCAGTACAGAGAATGATCCATTCAGGAGTAAAACCGATGACATCCATTCAGTATATTCTGGAACTTCAGAGAGACTGGGCGCGTCAGGAAACCTATGTTCCGGTAACAAATCTAATGAAGAAATACGGAAGTTCTTACGGATTAGGAATTCACTACGCTCATAACATGATCAAACATTAATATAAAATCATTCATTCAGTGTTGAGATCTGCACATTTCATAGTATTCCTCAAAATGTTAATCCTGCTTATATTTTGTTTTTCAGAAAACTTTTCGGCACAAAGTTTCAAGCTTCTGCGTTACGATGAAAATTATGAATATTTAAAAGATTCGTCAGAAACGTTTTATAACAGGATTAAATTTCTTCCGCTTAACAATAAAAAAGATATTTATCTTTCGTTTGGAGGGGAGGCAAGATATGAATATGTAGATTTCAACAACGAAGATTGGGGAAGACTGAATATAGGACACAACAACTTTTTGCTGCAGCGGTACGATCTTCATGCAGATTTTCATATCGGGAAAAACATCAGGATATTTTCACAGCTGAGAAGTGCTTTGCAGAATGGAAGGAAGAATGGTTCCAGAGGTATCGACGAGGATCAGCTGAATGTTCAGAATTTATTTCTTGATGCTGATGTGATTCACAGAACAGACCAGAAACTTACAATAAGAGTAGGGCGGCAGGAACTGGATTACGGTTCGGGAAGATTAATTTCTGTGCGCGAAGGTCCGAATGTACGACTTTCTTTTACCGGAGCCAAAGCAATGTTCTCTCATAAGAATGTTTCTGTGGATGTATTTGCTATGATGGCAGATAGTATCAACACAGGAGTTTTTGATAATAAAATCTCAAAGCAGCTTAATCTTTGGGGAGCTTATTCCAAAATAATTATTCCTAAAGCCGGAAATCTCGATCTTTATTACCTTGGAATCCGTAGGGACGAATCTGTTTTTGAAGTGGGAACTGCCAAAGAAAAGCGTCATACAATCGGCGGAAGACTCTGGAAATACGGTGGTGGATTTATTTACAATCTGGAAGCAGCTTATCAGTTCGGTACTTTCGGAAACGAAAATATCAGCGCATGGACGGGCTCTGCCGATGTCGGATATCTGTTTGAAAATATAAAATTCAGGCCGAGCATCAACTTGCGAAACGATTATATTTCAGGAGATAAGTCTAAAGGAGATAATAAGATGAACACATTTAATCCTTTGTATCCGAAAGGCGGTTATTTTGGCTTCAGTCCGCAGGTTGGACCTGTCAATTTAATAGACATTCATCCCTATGCGACTTTAGATTTAACTTCAAAACTGAAAATGCAGGCAGATGTTGTTTTTAATTGGCGTTATTCCCTTAATGACGGGGTTTATCGTCCAAGTGGAATGCTGAACCGCCCCGGAAGCAGCTCAGGCAAAAGATATATCGGAACAGCTTATTTAACCAATTTCACATACAGTTTTAATAGATATTTCTCTTTGGTGAGCGGGATTCAGTATTTTCATAAAGGTGCTTTTATCGAGGATATTATTCCGGATGCGAAAAATGGTATTTTTTACAATATTCGGTTAGGATTCAAATATTAAATATAAAAAATTGTCACACTTAAAACTCTTAAACGCTCTTACTTTAAAAACTTATGAAGGAGCTTAATCCCGCTTTCCGCACTCGCTATTTTCTTTGTTTTCGGCTCGGCGGCGAAGCCGCCGAGCCGAAAACAAAGAAAATGAGCTCAAACAAATGCTGCAATCGGGGCTAGGGTGGTAGTCTTCCATTTAAAAACAGAAAATAACCACAAAGCTTGTCGTCCCATTTGAATCTCAGCTCGAATCTTTCCACAAGAAATTTAGTAAAAATGGAAAATAAAACAAATTATTTCATAGCAGGTAACATCCTTGCGCTTAAAAAAAATGTAATATTAAAAAATAACCCGGAATCTTTGCGATTTTCTAACTTTAAATAAAAATTATTTTAATTATGCAAAAATCAATTTCAAAATACATCAGCTGGTCTAAAACAATGTTCATTGCATTGATTTTAGTGACTTCAGCAACAGGTTTCGTTTCCGCGCAAACCACGGAAACGAAAACAGCCATCGGAACATCTAAAATTTGGGGAACAGTTGACGGAGTTTCTGTTGTGGGGCTTGTTCAAGGGCCCTCAGCTGCCGCAGCAGATCTTCAGATCGCATGTGTATTCGAATATACGGAAGGCGATATTTTCAATCCTCCGGCACTTCCAAAAGAGCTGAACGGAATGGTACATCTGGATGAAGCCCTGCACGGAATCATCACCGATGTCAGAAAAAGCGGAAAATTCAAAGGACATGCTTTGGAAACATTATTAATTGCTCCTCCAAAAGGAAGTTTATCTTCAAAAAAATTGCTGCTGATCGGATTGGGAAACCGAAATTCCTTCGATGCGGAATTGATGAAAGAAGTGGGAAGTGTAGCGATGAGAGAAGCTCTAAAACTGCAGGTAAAAACGGTCTCTTTTGCAAGCGACATCAAAGATGCGGGAATAGATTCTCCCACGGCTTTGGTAGCAGAGAATGTAGTCTTGGGAGCATTTGACGCATATCGTGCTCAATCGTATTTGAACGAAAAACATTTATCTGAGAAAATGAAGCTGGAAAAATTGATTTTACTGGCAGGACCCTCATTTTTTACCACAGCAGGCGGAGGAATTAAAGATGCGATCTCAAAACTGAATACCAAATAACAATGAAAGCAGATCTTATTCTACATAACGGGAAAATCCACAGTTTTAACAAAGAAACACCGGAAATTTCTGCAGTAGCAATGAAAGACGGTAAAATAATTGCGGTCGGGAATGAAGGTTTAATAGAACAATTTTCAGATGAATCAACAAAAGTTATTGATTTAAAAAAGAAAAGAGTTGTTCCCGGAATTAACGACTCTCACATCCATTTAATTCGTGGCGGTTTAAATTACAATCTTGAATTACGCTGGGATGGTGTTCCTTCCTTGGCCGATGCCTTGAGAATGCTGAAAGATCAGGTTGATAGAACACCTTCTCCGCAATGGGTTCGTGTTGTTGGCGGATGGTCAGAGTTTCAGTTTGCGGAAAGAAGAATGCCAACTTTGGAAGAGATTAATGCTATTGCGCCCGAAACTCCTGTTTTCATTCTGCATTTGTACGACAGGGCATTGATGAACAGGGCTGCTTTAAAAGCAGTTGGATTTAATAAAAATACACCTGCTCCGGCTGGCGGACATATCGAAAGAGATGCAAACGGCGAGCCTACAGGAATGATCATTGCCACGCCCAATGCCATGATATTGTATTCAACATTAGCACAGGGACCGAAACTTTCTTACGAACATCAGCTGAATTCCACGAGACATTTTATGACAGAGCTGAACCGTTTCGGAATTACAAGTGTCATAGATGCGGGAGGTGGTTTCCAGAATTTCCCCGATGATTATAAAGTGGTGAATGAACTTAATGAAAAAAAACAGCTGACAGTAAGAATTGCCTATAACTTATTTACTCAGAAACCAAAACATGAATTCGAGGATTTCAGCGATTGGATCGATACCGTAAAATTATATCAGGGCGATGATATGTACCGTCACAACGGAGCAGGAGAGATGTTGGTATTTTCGGCGGCAGATTTTGAAGATTTTCTTCAGCCAAGACCCGATTTACCTGAAAATATGGAAGCTGATCTTGAAAAAGTGGTTCGTTTGTTGGTCGAAAACCGTTGGCCTTTCAGGCTTCATGCGACTTATAATGAAAGTATTACCCGGTTTTTAAATGTATTTGAAAAAGTAAACCGAGATATTCCTTTCAATGGATTGCCGTGGATTTTTGATCACGCTGAAACGATTGACGAAAAAAATATCGAAAGGGTAAAAATGCTCGGTGGAGGAATTGCGGTTCAGAGCAGAATGGCTTATCAGGGAGAATATTTTACGGATCGTTATGGTTCTGCAGCAGCAGAAAGCACGCCGCCTGTCAAAAAAATGCTCGATATGGAAGTTCCTGTCGGCGGTGGCTCGGATGCGACGAGAGTGAGCAGCTATAATCCCTGGGTTTCGATGTATTGGTTAACGGTTGGAAAAACGGTTGGCGGACTTGAATTGTATCACGAACCGAGATTAGACAGAGCAACAGCTTTGGAATTATACACAAAGGGAAGCGCATGGTTTTCTCAGGAACAGCAGAAAAAAGGCGATATTCAGGTAGGTATGTTTGCTGATCTTGCTGTTCTAAATAAAGATTATTTCACTGTTGAAGACGAGGAAATCAAAAATATTGAAGCGGAAATGACCGTCGTGGACGGGAAAATTGTTTATGCAAAAGGAGAATTTTCAACCTTTGCGCCACCTTCCATTCCTGTACTTCCGGACTGGTCGCCTGCGAATTTATACAACGGCTATTATCCTGAAGGAGGACACATCCGGAAAGAGATCGAAAAGAATGCAAAATCACAATTAAAAGCGCCTCTCACATCACAGATTCATAGTTGTGCGGGAAGTTGTGACGTTCATAATCACAACCACGATCATGCAAGAATGAGCAATCTTCCGGTAAATAATTACCATGCATTCTGGGGAGCTTTGGGATGTTCCTGTTTTGCTTTTTAAACTAAAAAATTATGGAAATTTTAAAACAGATCCTTACATCAGATCTAGGTTCATCGTTCAATGATATTGCCGTTCTGGCTTTTAGAGTTTTTTTAGGAATTGAATTATTCATGGTGCATGGCTTAAAGAAATTCAGGCTGGAAAACGGAAAAAAGGAAGTGATCCCTAATCCGCTTGGTCTTCCTGATAAAATGAATGCTTTAGTCGCTTCCTTCGCCGATTTGGTCGTTCCTTTTTTAATTATTTTGGGATTGGGAACGAGACTGGCCGTGTTGCCAACGATTGGAGTGACAGCGATCGGATATTTTGTGGTTCACAGAAAAGATTCTCTGGAAGTTCGCGATGTTCCGTTTATGTACACTTTATCATTATTACTTATTCTTGCATTGGGCGCAGGAAAATATTCACTCGATTATTATTTATTAAATCTTTTATAAAATGAAAACATCAATTGGAATTAAAAACGAAAATTTAGCAAAAGTTGCTGAAGTATTAATTAAAACGTTGGCAGACGAATTTGTATTGTACACCAAAACCAGAAAAGCACACTGGAACGTGGAAGGTGCGGATTTTTACAACAAGCATCTGTTTTTCGAAGCACAATATCAGCAATTAGACGGGATTATCGATGATTTGGCAGAAAGAATCAGAACGTTGGGACATTATGCTCCGGCAACTTTAAGGGAATATCTTGAACTTACCCATCTTTCCGAATCTCCTCTACAATCTAATGACAGCCTGACGTATATAAAAGAGCTTCTTTCAGACCATGACAGTATCATTATCCATCTTCGTGAAAGCATCGAAAATTTTGAAGTTGAATTTAAAGATGCAGGAACCAGCGATTATATTACAGGATTAATGGAAACCCATGAAAAAATGGCATGGATGCTTCGTTCACATTTAAAATAAAAACATGGAATTAAAACATAGTATTGGCTTCGTTACTTTATTGCTGGCAATGATTGCAGGGTATTGTGACACAGTAACTTTTGTGGCGGCGGAATCTATTTTCTCCGCCCATGTTACAGGAAACTTTATCGTTTTTGCTTATCAGTTTGTAAAAGGTTCGGATATTAATGCATGGGTAAAGCTTTTAACTTTTCCTGTGTTTATCCTGGCGGTCATTACAGGCGGACGAATTGCCGGAAAAGCACTAAACCATTATACAATTTTATTTTTGGAAGGGCTGTTACTTGTTTTGGCCGGAATTTTAGTGGCTGTTTTGGATTATAACGGTATATTTTCCCAGACAATGGTGTATTTTGTTACGATGATGACGGTTTTTGCAATGGGGCTTCAGAATGCTTTCGGAAAGCTGTATGCTAAAGAAACGCATGGTCCTACCACGATGATGACGGGAAACGTTACTCAGGCTTCGCTGGATTTCGGAACTCTTTTGAAGAATGGTTTTCATCATCCGGAAGCATGGACGAGCATGAAAAAACAATTAATTACCATTCTCGGGTTTCTGGTGGGATGCTTTTTAGGTGCTTATGCGGGGAAACAATTCGGCTTAACGACGCTTGTTCTTCCCGGATTTGCCATGATTATTTGTTATCTTTATCATCGTAAAAATAACGATTAAATCTTACGGATTGGTTGCATAACAATGTATTTTTAAATAATGAATAGAATTCCCATTTTCTTTATCAGGAAATCATTGAATATTATAGGTTTAATATTCATTTTCATGCTTTCGGCTGTCCGTTTGGCTGCTCAGGCAAAAGGCGATCCGCAGAAACTTGAAAAAAAGATTTCAAATGCTGAAAATAATAACCGGAAAGTTGAATTACTTATCAGGCTAAGCAGCTATTATCTGAATAAAGAAGGAGAATTAAAAGAAGACATCGACAAGGCAGCTAAAACAAATATTGAGGCTAAAAAGCTGAGCCAGAAGATAGATTATAAATTGGGATTGGGGAAAGCCCTGCTTTTAGAAGCTCAGATCATGCGGGAAAGCGGAGATGCTAAAAAGGCACAGGAAAAAGCCAATGAAGCTCTGCAATATGTTAAAAAAAACAATCTGGAACTTGTAACAGCAGATGTTTACAAAGAACTCTGCGCTTATGGCGGTTTTGAAAAAGAAGATATAGAAAAGAAAATACAATATCTTGAAGCTGCAGTACCGCTCTATAAGAAGAATAAAGCGTTTAAAAAACAGGCAGATGCTTTGAAAGATCTGGCAGATTATTATGGTCTTGTGCAGGAAAATCAAAAATCTTTGCAAGTTCTTGAAAATGCCGTAGCCATTTATAAGTCTATCGGTTTCAGAGAATTGCAGGGAGTTTATACCTTAATGTCAGGGAATTACGGTGTTTTACAAAATGCTCAGTTATCGTTACAGTATGCACTTATGGCAGAAAAAACCGCAGAAGAAGTTAATGATAAAAGCTATCAGTGGTGTACGATATACAATCATTTGGGGCTTGCTTATTATGATCTTCTAAAGTTTGATCTTGCTTTTTCCAATTTCGAAAAATCTTTGAATATTGCCTTAAAACATAAAAATGTAGGTGATATCAATGCGATAACCTATAACCTTGCTTCACTGTACTGTCATAAAAAAAATTATCCTGCGGCATTAAGAACACTTAAGCGTACTGAAAAAAATTATCCTCCTCCCGATGAAATTACTAAAATAAGACAGCTTTTCATCTTTACAGTTTGCTATTCTATGCTGAAACAGCCGGAAAAGGCAAAACCATACTACGAACAGATGCTTAAAAAATACAATGAATCTGACGTTGGCCTTTTTTATAAACTGACGGGGATTATCATCTATTTACAGCAATCAGGACAGGTTGAAAAGACCTATCCATATATTGAAAAATTTAAAGAATTTGCTAAAAAATCAGATAATCTTGTCTTTTACTCACAGGTTGAGCTTTTATCGTTTCAGTCGGATTTTGCGAGTAAGAAATATGAGTCGGCTGTTGATCATTTAAAGCAGCATCAGGTATTTAAAGATTCTATTTTTAACCTCGAAAAACTAAAACAGTCAACAGCCCTTCAGCTTCAGTTTGAAACAGAGAAAAAAGACAAGAATATCAAGTTGCTTACACAGCAGGGAAAATTGCAGGAAATTAAGATTCAGAATGAAAAGGTTATAAGATATGTTTTTATCGGAAGCGTTACTATTTTGGTTCTTTTTTTAGTTTTTTTGTATAACAGCTTCAGGACTAAAAAGAAAAAAAGTGAAGAGCTTGAATCACAGAGAAAACAGATAGACAAACAGAATGAGCAGCTTAAAAAACTGCTTGCAGAAAAAGAATGGCTGCTAAAGGAAATCCATCACCGTGTAAAAAATAACCTGCAGATTGTGATCAGCTTACTCAACACACAATCGGCTTATCTTGATAATGAAGATGCGTTGATGGCAATCCAGAACAGCCAGCACAGAATGCATGCGATGTCGCTGATTCATCAGAAATTATATCAGTCGGATAATCTTTCAATGATCGATATGTCCTGGTATATTTATGAATTAATTACCTATATCAAAGAATGTTATTCATCAGAAAAGAATATCAATTTTATTTTGGATACTGAAAAAGTATATTTAGACGTAGCACAGGCAGTTCCAATGGGGCTTATTGTGAATGAAGCGATTAACAATACCGTAAAGTATGCATTTCCCAAAAATACAAAAGGTGAAGTATATGTATCATTGAAAAATATAGAAAAAAATCTTTACCAACTGATTATTTCTGATGACGGGATAGGTTTGCCGGAGAATTTTGATATTGATGAAACAGAATCCCTGGGAATGAATTTAATGAGAGGACTTGCCGATCAGTTAGACGGAACTTTTTCTCTCGAAAATAAGAATGGTCTGAAGATCATCGTTACATTTAGAAAAAATACAGAAATTGAAACTTCACACGAGAAGTAGAGGTTTTACATTATAATGAAAGAAAAAATTTTAATCGTTGAAGATGAATTTATTGTAGCCAATGATTTGAAAATCATGCTTAAAAAAGCGGATTATCAGGTTGTGGGTATTGCATCTTCTGTTGTACAGGCAAGAAAGTTAATCACAGATAAAAAACCGGACTGGGTTCTTCTGGATATCATGCTGAAAGGTGATCTCACAGGAATTGATCTTGCATGGGAACTCCGCGAAATGAACCTGCCGTTTCTTTACATTTCTGCCAATACCAATCAGGCGACACTGGAAGCGGTGAAGGAAACCCAACCATACGGATTTATGGTGAAGCCTTTCCGCGAACGTGATCTTATTGTGATGCTTGATATCGCAAAATACCGTTTTGATCTGGAAAAAGGTTACAGTTTTACGGCAATCCCGGATCATAATGCTATTGACGGAATTATAGGAAAAAGCAAGCTTTTGCAGGATGTTGTAGAAAAAATAAAAATAGTGGCTCCTACAGATACTTCTGTTTTAATAATAGGAGAAAGCGGAACGGGTAAAGAAAAAGCGGCTCACTCTGTTCATGAGCTTTCAGATCGCAGTTCACAGCCGATTGTTGTGGTAAACTGTGCTGCATTGCCGCATTCACTTATAGAATCTGAATTGTTCGGGCACGAAAAAGGAAGCTTTACCGGAGCAAATATACAGAGGATCGGAAAGTTTGAGCAGGCAGATAACGGAACGATCTTCCTGGATGAAATCGGGGAACTGCCTCTGGATTCTCAAGTTAAATTACTGCGTGTTCTTCAGGAAAAAGAAATTGAAAGGTTAGGTGGAAATAAGACCATTAAAGTTAATGTAAGAATTGTTGCAGCAACCAACCGTTCCCTAGAAAAAGAGGTTGCAGAAGGAAGGTTCAGGCTGGATTTATATTACAGGTTAAATGTTTTCCCGGTCGCATTGCCACCTTTGAGAGAAAGAAGAGAAGACATTGAGCTTTTGGCAAATTTCTTCCTGAATAAATACACTGCTGCTTCAAAAAGAAATATTACTGGAATCAGTAAAAATGCTTTAGAACAGTTGTTAAATTATCATTGGCCGGGAAATATCCGCGAACTGGAACATCTTATTGAGCGAAATATTCTTTTAGCAAAAACAGCCGAGATAGAAAGTTTTGATCTTCCCGAATCTATTGAAAAACCTTCACAACAAAGCCACGGTCAGTTGAAATCAATGGAAGAAATGGAAAGAGATCATATCATGAATGCTTTACAAAGCAGCAACGGAAAAGTCTCGGGAATTGGTGGAGCAGCGGAATTACTGAAAATTCAGCCACAGACATTGTATTCTAAAATGAAAAAACTTGGCATTGATAAAGGATATAAATAATCTTACTGTCATTCTGAACATGGACTGAAGGTCTACGAACGCTTTCAGAAGCGAAGATCTATGATATTGCATATAAGATACTCTTTCGTCAGAATAACAAGCTTTAAAAACCGTCATACTAAATTCAAAATATTGGAAAAATTTACTTTTATTTTCCAATAAAATTATCTTTAAATTGATTGAAGGTAAATTTCGTAATGCCTTAAATACAAAGCTTTATGAAATTACTTTATGCTTAGTAACAGAATTAAACAAAAGAAGAAGAGTTATGGAAAAAGAAACAGTAAGAATAGAAGGGTTCAGTGATGCCGTGTTTGCAATTGCAGTTACTCTTTTAGTGTTAGATCTTCATGTTCCCGAAAAAAGTTCAATAAAAAACGGAAACGATTTGTTGGTTTTTGTTAAAAATCAATGGCCTGAATTTCTGGCTTTTACCCTTTCATTTTTCAGCATTTTCATCATGTGGGTGAATCATCATAAAATCTTTAAGCAGATCTACAGCCGCAACTCTGCGATTATGTTTGCTAATGGACTGATTCTATTTTTGGTTTCGGCAGTTTCTTATCCTACCGCTTTACTTGCCCGTTATTTTGACGGTGAAGCTTCCTCGGTGGTGGTGGCAATGTATACGGGAATCTTCGTTCTGATCAACCTTTCTTATAATTTATTATGGTATTTGGCGAGCAAGAATAAAAAACTTCTCCGCCCTGGAATTTCAGATCTTGCCATAAGGACAATCCACAACAATTATCTGTATGGTTTGCCGATTTACATCATTGCCCTGATCTTTTCTTTTTGGATTCCTGCGGTTTCATTAATTATTATTCTCGGGCTCTGGATCTTCTGGGCATTGTCCTCAGGAAAAATTGAGATGGGCATGAAGTAGTAAATTATTCATTACCTTTAAAATGATGTTTTTTCTCGATTCCTAGTTTCTGCATTTTTGAAATTAATGTGGTAGGAGGCAATCCCAGCAATTTAGCAGCACCGTTTTCCCCGAAAATTTTTCCGTTGCATTTGCCGATTATTTTTAAAATATATTCTTTTTCAAATTCCTGGAGTGTTTTAACCCGAAAATCCTGATCAGCATTTTGATAATCAATTAATTTCGGAAGATCCATTTCCTTAATCATATCTCCTTTTGTCATCAGTATACTTCTTTCAATCATGTTTTCCAGCTCACGGATATTACCCGGCCATGGATTGGCAACCATCATCTTTATTACTTTTTGAGAAAAACCACTAATCTTTTTACCCGTCTTAGGGTATAGTTTTTCGAGAAAATAATTTGCCAGCAAAGGAATATCTTCCTTTCTTTCCCGTAATGCCGGAAGATGAATAGGAAATACATTCAGCCTGTAAAAAAGATCAGTTCTGAAGAGTCCTTCCGCCGCTTCTTTTTCAAGGTTCCTATTCGTGGCTGTAATAATCCGTACGTTCACTTTTATTCTTTTGTTTCCACCGATTCTTTCAATTTCTTTTTCCTGAATAACCCTCAGAAGTCTGGCTTGTAATTCCAGGGGAAGTTCGCCTATTTCGTCCAGGAAGATTGTACTGTTGTGTGCTTGTTCAAACTTTCCTTTTCTTTGTTCTGTTGCTCCGGTAAAGCTTCCTTTTTCATGTCCGAACAGTTCAGATTCTATTAAATTGGCAGGAATAGCCGCACAGTTTATTCTAATCATCTTCTTCCCGGAAAATTCTGAAAGTTCATGAACCACTTGTGCTATAAGTTCTTTTCCCGTGCCCGTCTCTCCAAAGATAATCACATTGGATTGTGAAGAAGCTACTTGTGAGATTTGTTCAAAAATATGCTGCATCGCTTCACTTTGCCCCACAATTCCATGAAAGCCAAACTCAATTTTCTTTTCTTCCTCAGTTTTTTTAGAAAAGTCATGAATGTTTTCCTGAAACGCTTTCAATTGTTCCTGAACATTAATATTATGAAGGGTAATAGAAAGCTGGGTAGAAATGCCATTTAAAATTCTTTCCGGAATTGTATCTCTTGAAATGAAGTTTCTGTAAAAGAGGAAAAGTACATTTTTACTTTCATTGAGAGCAGGTAGTCCGAATCCGAGGGCCATCCGCATTCCCGAATTTTTAGCTTTTGCAAAACAGGAAGGAATTGATGATAGTTTAAGATCAAAAAGCAGAGGTTCCGCTGAATCAAGACAGTTTTTTAAATACATATTAAACTGTTGATCTATTATGGAATTTTGATTTTCAACTCCACTACTGATCATTTCAAAGGTTCCTTTATGATCCCTGATGATCATAAAATCATTGAATTCGAGTTCAGTTTTGAAAGATTTATTGAAAACAAGCTGAAGCTGTTTCTTATCTAAAATTGTAGAAAACTCTTTGGTTAAGCGGGAAATCATAAGCTGTTGTTTCTGCATTTCCTGCAGGTGTTTCATCATTTCTGCATTAGACTCAGAAGGCTTACTCATAGGAAATTCTTACTTGAAAGTTTAAAGATAGGAAAATTGAGATAAAGAAGATATGGGAATTGTTAGAATATCTGAGGTCTTAGTACGGGTCCTATTTGGAGGAATGTAATTTTACAGAAGTTTTTGCGAAGCATTGTTTTCGGACTGTAGCTTTCATTTCACTAAAAAACAAAGAAATGATGTTTATTATGACAATAGTACTGAAGAATGCTGAACTTTTAAAGCATGATGTGATACGCGAGCTTGCCATTTTCAAAAAGAGGTAAAGTTTTTAAGAATTTAATATATTTAAGTATCTAAAAATTTCCCATATGCTTAAAGACTTTGAATTTTATCTGTTCTTGGTTTTCTTAATTACAATGCTTATCATGTTGGCCAATAAAATTAAAGTTGCATATCCTGTCTTACTTGTTTTAGCAGGACTTCTAATCAGTTTTATTCCAGGTGTGCCGGCCATTAAAGTAGAACCTGAACTCTTGTTTATTATTTTTTTACCTCCTTTACTATATGAAGCAGCATGGTCAACTTCTTGGAAAGAGCTTTGGCGATGGCGTAGAATTATTTTCAGCTTTGCTTTCGTTGTTGTTTTCTTTACTGCACTCTCAGTTGCTGTTTTTGCCAATTATTTTATTCCCGGATTTTCTCTGGCTCTTGGGTTTTTACTCGGCGGCATCGTTTCGCCGCCGGATGCTGTTAGTGCCGGAGCCATCTTAAAATTTATAAAAGTTCCAAAAAGACTAGCTTCAATTTTGGAGGGTGAAAGTCTGCTGAATGATGCTTCGTCTTTGATTATTTTCAGATTCGCTATGATTGCTGCTGCAACCGGACAGTTTATCTGGCATGAAGCAGTAGGTAGTTTTGTATGGATGTGCTTCGGAGGGTTGGGAATCGGGCTTGCGATTGCGTACTTTTTTTTGAAAATGCATAAAATGTTACCTACCGATTCAAATATAGATATACTGCTTACTTTTATTGCACCATTTTCCATGTATCTGGCGGCAGAACAGCTTCATGCGTCCGGTGTTTTAGCAGTTGTAACCGGCGGACTATTTCTTTCTTATCGCAGTCATGATTTTTTAAGCAGCGCATCACGAATACGTACAGTAACCGTTTGGGAAAGTTTTTGTTTCTTGTTAAACGGGATCGTGTTTATGCTCATAGGTTTAGATCTGCCGGAAATTGTTTCAGGCCTGGGAGATACGGATATTTATACAGCCATCGGTTATGGGATTGCGGTCACCCTTGTACTTATTATTGTCAGGATTTTAGCAGGGTACGGAGCGCTTGTTACGACCTTAATTATGAGAAATTTCATTACTGTTGCGGATCCGAAATCGCCTGGATGGAAGACTCCCTTAATCATTGGGTGGACTGGAATGAGAGGCGTAGTTTCTTTGGCAGCAGCACTTTCTATTCCCTTAACTTTAGATGATGGATCTCCGTTTCCACAAAGAAATATGATCCTTTTCATTACATTTATTGTGATTTTGTTGACGTTGCTTTTACAAGGACTTACCCTTCCATTTTTATTGAGGAAATTTCCTCCGGTAGATAGGGATTTCATAAGAAGCGTTAAAGAGATCGATTACGAAATTCAGAACAGTCTGGCAAAAGTGGCAGTCGATAAAATTCGGAGTAATTATGCTGACAAAGTTGACAGTTTTCCTGCATTAAAGGATCAATTGCAGAAATATGAAAATCAATTGAGCAGTTCTGAAATTATTCTTAATTACGATGAATACAGACGTATTTATATTGACATTCTCGACACTCAAAGAAGTTGGCTTATTAACAAAAACCGTGAAGAATTGTTACTGGATGAAAATATCATCAGGAAACACTTGCGGTTGTTGGATTTGCAGGAGGAAAGACTGAATATGAAAGGTTGATACTGTGTTGGTTGTACCTTTCAAATGAAAACTCTTATTTATTCTATTTTTTATGATAATCAGTATATTATTCTTTCCTGAAAGAGAAACGAATAAAGACATTTCCGGAACCTGGAAACTGAATCTTTATACAATGGACTCTGATACCGTTTTTATGAAAACCATGAAAAATATACTTTTAATTACTTTGGAAAAATTTTTACAATCAGTATAGGTTAACAAAAAAATACTAAAACCTCTCGATAAAGAGGTTTTCTTATTTTATGACTGTAGTCATAAAACAAGAAAAAATAAATTTACTGTAAGATATAGGATATTATGATAATGCAAAATAATTATCTAAAAAAGCCTGTCAAAATAGAAGGAATATCTGTAATTAATGTTTGATATATAAACTATATATGTTTTTATCGTATTTTTGCAAGGTATTAATAGTCCTTTAAAAAACACAATTTTCCTCTTAATTATAGATCTCTATGAGAAAGTATCTCTATTTATTTTTTGTTTTTTTTTCTTTTTGTAGTGTTTTTGCCCAATCCACTTCCCGTTCTGTGACCATGACCCAAACTTCCATAGATAAAAAATTGGATGAAATTGCTAAAGTAAGTAAGGGAATTTTCGAGCCTAAATATGAACCTGCGCTTCTGAGATTAAAGGCCGAATCAGAAAAATTGGGGTATGATTGGGGCATATTGAGATGTGGCGATTATTTAATGGCTTTGTATCAAGGGAAAGGTGAAGATAAAAAAACAATAGATCTGGCAAATCAGCTCAAAAAAATAGCTCAAGGTAAAAAAGACGTATACGGTTATATATCTGGGATATACCGTAAAAATGCATTGTCATTAGGATATTTAGGTTTAGCAGATGCAAGTTTAGAAGACTTCAAGAAAGCAATTAGTTTTGCGAAAGAAATAAAGAATAATGATAGAAAAATGAAATTATTGTCTTTTGCTTATGAAAATATAAATTCATATTACGAAAATAAGGGAACAGAAAGAGCTGCAAATGACTCTATGTTTGTTAATTATAAGAAAAGCCTTGAAATGGCTAAAATGATTAGTGATAAAAATGATGAAGTACCTGTTGATCAGAAGTATGACCTTATTGCCTATATGAATATGAGATTAGGCCTTTTCTATTTGGAGCATGAGGCAATGAAAGATTATTTGAAATTAGCTGAAGTTTATCTGTTAGAAGCATTAAAAATTTATCAAGATAAAAGATTTAAAATAGATCCTACTAATAAAGCTCAGACATTTAATATAGTGAGTAGTCTGTACATTGAAAAAAAGAAGTATCAAAAGGCAATTGAATATGCTACACATGCATTAGAGTTTGAAAAACAACATCCCTATCCTGCGACTAGAAAACAATCATATGAATATCTTCTACAGGCTTATTTAGAAATTGGAGATAATGAAAAGTCAAAGTTCTATAGAGATAAATTCAAGAACCTTAATGATAGTTTAGATTATATACGAAGGAAGGATGCCAATGCAACAATGAAAAAAATGGTAAAGGAAGCCGATGCTGAACATGAAGAAAGCTCAAAGCAACAATGGATCATCACTGGAGTCATAGTTTTGATTACCGGACTTACAACTGCTATTCTCTGGAGAAGAAAAAATAAAATGTTTCGCAGCAAATATGAGCAGATGATGGTAAAGTTGAAAAATGATGAGGCCGTTCTTCCGGAAGAAAATATTGAAGAGACAGAAGATCATGAGGTAGAACCTGAATCTAATAACGATTCGCAGGCTGCCACCAATAAAAATACCATTCCTGTTGATACCAAAATAAGAATCCTTAAAGGCCTGGCTGCATTCGAAAAATCTGAGAAATTCTTAAAAAAAGACCTTACGATCAGTTCGTTGGCTGCCCAGCTTAATACCAATACCCAATATCTTTCCAAAGCGATTAAAAACAACAGGTCGGAAAACTTCAGCAATTACATCAACGGATTAAGAATCAACTATATCGTTCATAAGCTTTATAATGACCCTAAATACAGGGAGTACAAGATCAGTTACTTGGCAGAAGAATGCGGGTATGCTTCCTCCCAGGTGTTTGTAATTGCTTTCAAAAAGATCAACGGATTAACGCCTTCGTATTTCATCCAGAATCTAAAAGATGATCAGGTAAATACCCAGGTATCTGAATGATAACCATTAAACAAAAAAGAACAACAAAAACAGGAGCCCAATATTGACTCCTGTTTTTATGTAATGGCAATAACAATATCTCTGTTATTTCCTGTTAAGGACTTTGCAATCCATTACACTAGGCTGAAGATTGATTAAGCGTATCATCCGGCCCGTTTTTAAACTGCTCTATAAAATAAGATGGTGTAACGCCGGTTTCCCTTTTAAAAGCAATCGCAAAAACCTGTGGAGACCCATAACCGCATTCTTCCGCCAGATAGCTTATTTTGTAATCTCTGTAAACCGGCATTTCAGTCAATTTATTAATGATATACCGAATGCGAAGCCCGTTGATATAGCCGTTGAAGTTTTTACCGGTATGACTCTTGATGACTTCCGAAAGGTATTTAGTATTCGTATTCAGATGATTCGAAAGCCAGGTAAGATTAATATCCTTTCTTAAGAATTTCTCAGATTTTTCGAATTTGTTTATTTTTTTTAAAATGGAATTATATGTTTCGGTAGAGATGGAATGTGTTGTTTTCACTAGATTGCTGTAAAGATCGGTAGTTTGAGAAACCTCTAAAGGAATATTCTTATTATTGCCTTGTTGTTGAAACAGATGAGAAATAGATTTTATAATCAGGGATGAGCCTTTTCTCTTCACACGGTAAGTCAAAAGCAATACGATAAGCAGTAATCCCATAAAGCACAGGCTAACCACTTTATCCGTTATCTTAGGGGTCTCAACATAACCTTCGGCAATAAGAAAAGTTAATGGGATTATTGCAGTATTACTTTCATGAGCGGCAATAGGTGGGGAAACATCAAAATGTTGTGCATTTACTTGGAAAGAACATAAAAAAGCTGTTAAAGCTACCAGGTAGGCTAAACGGAGTATAAAGCGGTGATGCATTTTTCCTTTAACAGGAAAAAAATCCTTTAGATGAAACAGAAAATAACAGTACATAGTTCTTAGTAAATAGCGTTGGTGTAGAGTAGAATAGATAAACTCATTTTGTTTGTCAAAAATAAGCCCCTCAGCGGGTAACATAAAAAACCTACATGGAATTTATTCGGAGATAATTCCACGAATATTTTATGTAAAGTGCTTATAAACAGTGTTGCTCATTTGTAAAATAGATATTAACAATGATTTGTTGTCTATAGGATTTTTGCTCATTTATTTCCGGGATTCTGCTTCCTTTACTTTCGTTTTTAATACAACAGAAATTATCTTTAGCGATTTTGAAAGACAGGGATAGTACTGGGAAAATCCTTCTGTCAGGCGATATATTCAAAAAGAACAACCCGGGTTTACATGTAGAGAAACCATTATCCGGTACAATAATTTTAATAATAGGAAGAAATGGAAGGTAGCTTTGATCCGATAAGTATACCATCACCGGATTTCTGTATTACTCAATACTGAATGATCATGAGTTTGTATTCTTTTAAAATGATAGATTTAAGGTTTTGATAATCAATGTTCTCTAGTGTGTAAAATGTTTTTTTTTGATGAAGGATTTCGGAAAAGATTGCACCCTTCCTTTTTTTTCTGGCGAATATCCGTGTAATATTGCTTCACTTCATAAGAATGAATGTTCCCTTCTTTCTTACGATTAAAAACTGTAAAACCACTTGTAATGAGAAAAAATGAGAACCCAAATTTCATCAACGTGAGGCCGAAAGGTACCCCGTGGAAATTGGGTCTCTTTTTTTTATGGGGGTTTATTCTCTTTTCAAATCCATTATTTGCGCTAAGTGAGACAAATTCCGGAAAGCTAACCGATTCAATACGTACTACTAAAGAGGTTCAGAAAGAGGCCAATGTACTGTATATCGAAAAAGGAGCCTTCATATACGGAATGGAAAATGTCACACAGACGATTACCTATTCCCACAACACAGAGAAAAATAGTTCCAAAACTTTACCTAAAAAGAAAAAAACAGCTGTTAAAAAAAAGTTAGTAAAGCATAAAGCAGTACAGCAGGTTCCTAAACCTAAAATTTCAGTAGTGCTTTCATCACCCCCTTATGAAGAATCTTTCAGTCTGGGCAAAAAAATTTCTGCAGTAGCAACCATTACTCTGAATCCCAACTTAAAATCGACTATCTTAACAAATCCGGTTGAGGTTTTCAAAGTTCCCTCTTTCAAAACAAATTCTTCACATTATTCTTCCCTCTTTATTATAAGAGATATTTCGGACACCCTTATCCTTACCCGCCCGCCACCTTCCTTATTTTGATCCCTATGATGTCAGTTAAGGCACAATAACCGTAAGTCTCATGATAGTGCAGGATTGAATAAATACACATTAGCCGGTATATCAGATGAAGACTGTCTTCTTATGAATTCAAAGTTTAACAACATGACCAATTATCTGTTTGCAGAAGGTATTTACTGGTTGTTGTCTTGTATGTTCGTATAACATCGTCGGGAAAAAATCTAACACACAATCTGATTTGGAAAAAATACATCTAAGAAAGCCTTAGATGATAGTAATTCATAAATAACACCCAATACACATGCCCATCTTACACAAAATTAAAGCCTATCTGTACGATAACTATCTTACCAAAGACAATCCTAACGATTTTACGGCCCGCACCGTTAGCGAGCGCTCACTGAATGTAAAGCAGATCTGCGAAGCGGCAGTCAGCCGTGGCGGAGCAGACGTAACTGCTGCGGCTATGGAGCATGCTACCGAGCTGTTCCTGAAAGAAATGGCCTATCAGCTTTGCGATGGATATTCTATTAATACCGGATATTTCACGGCAGGCACACTGATCCGTGGAGTATTCGACAGCCCTTCCGAAACATTTAACAGTCAGAAACATAGTATTCTGTTCCAGTTCAATCAGGGTGAAAAGCTGAGAGCTGAAATTCCGAATATTGAAATCAATATCCTGGGGGTTGCGGAGGTATCCGGTGTAATCTTACAGGTGACCGATGTAAAAAGCGGCACCGTGAATGACCTGCTGACCCCGGGAAGAAACTTAAAGATCAGTGGAAACAAAATTAAAATAGCAGGGGGAAATCCGGCTAATGGGATATTCTTCGTCAATACCTCAACCAGTGTCCGGACACAAGTAGAAACCAGTGAAATTGTTACCAATAATCCTTCTGAGCTCATTGTGATCATTCCGGATCTGCCTGTCGGTACCTACACCCTTGAAGTCGTAACCCAATATGCAGCAGGAAGCACCTTGCTGAAAGAACCGCGTATTGCAGAATTAGAAAAAGTCCTTACGGTAGAATAGACGTTTTTACTCTACGTCTTGAACCCGACCGACACCAGACCATGGAGTAGTGTTACACCAGACTCTGAACTAGGGCTGCACTATGTGTTGGATCCGCCCTTCTCCAGACAATGGAGCAGCGCAGCGGAACAGCCGAAGGATCTGTTGATGAAGAAAGGATATTTCGACAAGCTCAATATGACAGACTTTGTCATCCCAAAGTCACTGTCATCCCGAGCTATCGAGGGATCTGTTTATAGAAAAAACAACATTAAAAATTAATAATTAAAAGTATGAAGAAACAAAACCTCTTTTTTGTCTTATTGCTCTTTCTGGGTAATATGATACTTTACGCACAATGTAGCGTAAATGCAGGGGGAAATGCCACGATATGTGGTACTTCCTACACCTTACAGGGGAGTTCGTCGGGAAGCACGAACGGAACACCGGTCTGGACACTCGTCTCCAAGCCTTCGGGGGCAACCGATCCGGTGATCAGTAATGTAAATTCCCTGACCCCCAATGTGACCGGAATGAATTCCCCCGGGAATTATGTTTTCCAAGTGGCACAGAACTGTAGCCCTTCCGGGACGGCAACCTCTCAGGTAACAATTACAGCACCGGGAGATGTCTCTATCTTTACCGCAGGGCCGGATATTACCAACGTGAATGCCACTACAGGTACCGTTACACTGAATGGGGTGGTACCTACAGGCTATACTGCATCATGGAGCGCCTACAATATTTACAGATGGCAACGCAGCGGTATAAAAACCAGCCAGAACTCTCAGTTTAGTTCTGCAACATCGGCAACAACAACGTTCAGCCTTGTCAATAAAGCTAATCATGATATTGATCCGGCTTATGTAGTAACATTGAGGATAACCTCTATTAATAATCCGAACTGTTGGTATGAAGATACGGCTATTGTACGTTTTATTCCGAATCCGCAGATACAGCCTACTGTATCAACTACCACATGTGTTCTCAATGGTGGAAGCTATTATGTTTCGCTTCAGAGTACATCCCCTAAGTTTTCCAGCGGTTATTCTTCCACACCAGGAGCTTCAGGGAACTTTGGCACAACGGTTACCATGAATGTGACCAGCCAGCCGGCAGGAGGGAATATTGCCTATTCGGAAATTCATGATGATAACATTTATTTTACAGGGGTAAATGTGGTGGGAGTCTACAAGTTTACTTTAACAGTTACGAATGCAAGCGGGACTTACACCACACCGGAAATTACTTATACTTTCAGTGGAACAGTGCCTAATTATGTAAATTTTCTGACCTCTTCCAGACCGGAACAAATAATGATTTATGATAGCGGCAATTCAGGTGGAGAAGTTCATTGCGGCTATGCAGGACAGTCTACTCCTATTACATTCTATTATACCATTGATCCTGCTGATAATCCTGCAACCATCAATACAAATGCAGCGGTAGCAGGGATTATTCCTCCGGGAGGATCACCTACTGTGACCAACGGGGGAGCAGGTACAGCAACGAGGTCGGCTACCGTAACACCGCCTGCTGGAGGCTGGCGTGTAGGAACCTATAGGTTTAATATAACAAGAAATAATGCTGGGGCTTGTTCATCTACACAAGCTTATTACATCCATATCTCGGATGGTAATCGTCCTAACGTAACAGTACCTACTACTACAGTATGTTATCCGGGATCCGGCGTGGTAACAGCAACAATACCATTGCCTGCAGTGTATAAAGGAGTTGTAAACAGTAGCTATTTTCAGGATTTTGATGGACGTTACAGGCTGACCTTAGTCTCAAAACCTGCCGGGGCAGCAGATCCTGTATTTGAACCTTATAACAACACATTATTCACCAATACTTCGACAACGATTTCCAATCTGAACATGCAGGGGGAATATGTATTTAAAATAAAAGCAGATACCTATAACACAAGTGTAGGAACGTTTTTAGATAAAGAGTATGCCTGTTCAGGAACATCTTTAGAAGGTACATTCTCAGTATTTGTATCAGCACAGGTAGGTTCTAATGCAGGATCTACTCAGACATTGATAGGAGCATCACAAACTACGTTCAATGCCAACAATCCCGGAGTAGCGGCTACGGGTGCGTGGACACTGTTGACTAAACCTACAGGTGCTACCGATCCGGTAATTGCGACACCATCAGCTTATAATACCAGTGTTACAGGATTTAATACTCCAGGGGTTTATACTTTCAGATGGACCGTGACTACAGGGAGCTGTACCAGTACAAGTGATCTTACGGTTAATGTTGCTGCTCCGTCACCAGGAGGGGTAACAGCAGCCGTGTGGTATAAAGCAGATGCCATCACTACAGCTGATAATACATTGTTGAATCAGTGGAATGACCAGATGGGAACAGGATATAATCTTGTTCAGGCTACCGCAGCGCAACAGCCTACTTTCTCTAACCAAAGCACACTGGCCAACTTCAATCCTACTGTAACCTTTATCTCAGCAGGTCATGGAACGGGGCAGGGTGGCTTTATGGCAGCAGATCCCGGAACAGGAAATGCTATCATAAACCGTATTCAGGGAAGTATTTATATCGCGGGTAAAATGAATACCTTAGGTGCAGCGGGACTGGCAGGATTTGATCAGACCATGGATTATCCGGGATTGCATATTTCCAACAATGCGACTACGGATAAATTACTTTTTTATTCGGCAGGAAGCGGATACACTACTTTATCAACCAATCTATTTGCCGCTAAAAAACCTTTTATAGCAGGATCTTCATGGCTGAATGCTGCCGGATCTACTGCAGCCTATTCATTGGCTAAGGTATGGTTAGACGGTAATGAATCCGTTTATAACAATACCCTTCTGAATGTAAATGCAACGGATAATGCAACAACCCGTGTTTTCAGAATAGGGCGTGATACCAACTGGGGTAGCCATGACGGGCAGATGAATGAAGCCATTGTATTTGCAACGCCTCTTACCGCATCGGAAAAAGCACGTGTCGATTCTTATCTGTCGGTTAAATGGGGATCTACTTTATTGGGAGATTATGTAAATTCAGGAAATACAGTGGTATGGAATACTTCTACGACCTATCAGAATAATATTTTAGGGATTGCAAGAGATGATCTTTCCACTTTATACCAGAAACAATCACGAAGTGAAAATGCAAATCAGAAGCTCATTATAGGAGCAGGAAGCATATTGGCGAATACCAATGCAGGAAATGCTAATACATTGACAGACGGACAATTCTTATTGGCAGGAGATAATGGACTAAGACAGAATCTTGTAACGCCATTAGCATACTCAGCAGGAGCAAACGGGGTAGCCAATTATCGTTTTGAGTCGATCTGGAAAGTACAGAATACGAATAGTATAGGAACGGTAACAGTAGCATGGCCGAACGGAGTAAAGAACTTATATCTGGTACAATCTCCGGATGCCGTTTTTGACGGAACAGATACTTTTACACCAATGACAACAGAAGTAACTGTAAATGGAGTGGTGTATAACACGGCCAATGTTACCTTAGGAAATGGGCAGTATTTTACTTTTGCAGGATTTGCACAGGCACCTGGAGGAGTAGTAGGGCCGGATTTCTGGGTGAAATCAGATGATACAGGAACTATTTCTACGGCATGGAAGGACAATTCTAACAATGCTGACGATATCCCGAACGTGGGAGGAATTACCCTGTCAGCAGCAGACAGAAACCATAATTTCTATCCTTATACTTCAGGTTATACTGCGTCTAAATTCTTTTATAATTCTGCATCACTTATGAACCCACTGGGAAATGTAGAATTACCGAATACTTCTACTTCTATTTTCTCAGCGGTACGCCCTACCACCGTTAATGGAACAGGACGTATTGTGGGAATTGATGATGATGCTACCTATGCTGCTGAACCGGGAGTTTCAATTGCTGCAGGAAAACCAAGACAGTATGAATTTTATAATACAACGACGTCAACGGATTTTTCAACAGCATTTAATAATGGAATTTCCAATATATTCTCAGCTATAGCGAATAACTCTGTGGCTAACGGAGGTACTTCAACATTCTCAGGCGGAGAAAAAGTGTTAGGACTGAATGGAAGCTACGAAACAACCTCATTTACAGGTTCTAATAAGTTCCAGATTTATGGCCGTAATCTAAGGATAGGACAGGCTGGATGGGATGCAGGAGGTCCTTTTCCGGGAGATATAATGGAAGTTGCATGGTACAACCATACATTAACTGCCAATGAGCAGTCGAGAGTAAACTCTTACCTTGCTGTAAAGAACGGTGTAACTTTAAATGAGAACTACCTGTCTACCAATAGCAGTGTAGTATGGGATAGAACTGTGAATACAGGTTACAATAACAATATCTTCGGTATTGCGAAAGACGATTTCACAGCCTTACACCAAAAACAGGCAGGAAGCGTAAATGATGCACAAAAGCTTGTGATTTCCACTACAGGTTTTGCTGATAGCAATGCAGCCAACAGTACGGGATTGGCTAATGACTTACAATTCCTGATGACAGGGGATAACGGTCTTTTCCAAGGATTAAAAACACCGTTGGCTTATACGGCAGGCTCTAATGGAGCAGCTAATTACCGTTTTGAATCAATCTGGAAAGTACAGAATACAGGAAGTGTAGGAACGGTAACAGTGGCATGGCCTAAAGGCGTGAAGAATCTGTACCTGGTACAATCTCCGGATGCTGTTTTTGACGGAACGGATACCTTTACTCCAATGGCTACAGAAGTAACAATAAATGGAGTAGTATATAACACGGCAAATGTTACCATGGGGAATGGACAATTCTTCACCTTTGCAGGTTTCGGAAATGCTCCGGGAGGCGTTGCCAGTGGATTATCTTACTGGTACAGAGCTGATAAAAATGCAGCCAATAGCGGTGCGGCAACAGATGTAACAGGATGGACAGATGTATGGAATGGAACCACTGTGGCTCAGTTGGGAACAAATACATTACCGAAATATGTATTAGGAGCGTCCAATTATTTCAATTTCAACCCGGGAATTAACTTCACCGTAGGGACACAGACTTTAGGGAATAATACAGTACGTACACTGACAAACCTGGATTACGATGTATTCACTTTAACCAAAGAAGGTTTAGCTTCTGGTGGAGGAAATCCGAGATTATTCAGTGTCGGAATGGATAATACTACTTTAGGGGCTGCTAACTGGGATGCCTTTGGTATTTTCCCGAACACGAACCAATTGGAGAGAAGACCTTATGGTGCCGGAACACAGTTCCCAGGAGTAAACCCTGCGTTTGATGCTGCCATTCCAAGTATTATGTATTTCAAAAATACGAATACTATGAGTGCAAAAGGATTAAACGGTGCTGCGATGAATGCAGCTGTTAATTACGCGGCTGTAAACGCTCAATACGGGGGACATATTTTCGGAAATACTGTTTTTTCAGGTAATGGCAGTGACAATGCCGGATTTATAGGGCATATCGGAGAAACGATCGTATATGGTGCAGGAACTCTTACTGCAACCGAACGTAGAAGAGTAGATTCCTATCTTGCCATTAAGTATGGTATTACTTTAGGACAGGTAAATACAGACCATTATCTGGATACTGCCGGAAATATGGTATGGAACGGAACAACCAATACAACATACAATAATAATATCTTCGGGGTAGGAAGAGATGATATTGAGATTCTGGAACAGAAAGTCTCAAAAAGTGTCAATGCAGGAACTATACTTACCGTGGCAACGACGAATGATTTCGTTAATCCAAACCAGAATGCAGCACGTACAGGCTTTGCTCAAGATAAGACGTATTTACTACTGGGAGATAATAACAATACGAATCTTCTGCTAAACAGTATCACCGTAAATGGTTTTACAGGCGGTTCGCGTATCCAGAGACAATGGCTGGCACAGCCTACCAATGCTGTCGGTACAGTAAACTTCGGAGCAGACCTTAGTGCTTACGGAGCAGGTTTTGGAAGTGGAGACCACGTAAAAATGATAGTAGCAGATGATGCTGCATTTACAGCTAATGTAACGTATGTGAGCGGAACCTACGATGCGACCAGTGGAAAGTGGGTACATCCTTATAGTTTCACTGCGGGGCAAAATAAGTATATTACTTACGTAACGGTAGATGAGACATCTTGTACAACAGGTTGTAACGATAATACTTACCTAAATGCAACAGATCCTAATACAATAGAGTATGACAACATTATGGCAGATGAAACGACTACGATTGTAAAACAAAAAGACGGTTCGTTTTATGTATGGGGACCAAATTCATCACCTAATGTATCTACTGCAAACACTAATGTTGTATTAAACCTTCTTACACCAACGAAAATAGATCCGAGTACAACACTGCCAACTGCTGGATCAACAGGAAGTGGATTCAGCTATACCGGAACACCGTTAAAAGCAGCAATAAGCCAAGTGTATCATTTATTGACTACCGATGGGCTTTATGTTTGGGGAGCTGGTAATATGTATACTAACATCTTAGGTAACAATGCTATTACTTACAGAACTCCAAGTGGATACAGATTTGGTAAGCTGACTGTTAATAATAAAGCAGACGGATTGCCTCCGGGAGTGAGCCCGAACAATGTAAAAATGATGAGTGGCAATCAAGAAACAATAGGTATGGTGACTTGTAGCGGTGCTGCCTGGGTTCTCAGCCAAAGTTCAGTAGGTGCTGTGTACGGAGATAATACAACAGGTAGTATCGCTAATAATTCAATATGGCATCGTGTAATGATTTCTGCTACCAAAACGCTCGACAATGTTGTTGCAATGCGTGGTATAAGAAGCACTAAATTCGCTTTAACCTCTGATGGTAAACTTTATACCTGGGGTGTTAATACTTTTCTAAATGATAATAATAATCCGGTGACATCTAATTACGCAACAGAAATCAGTGTTCCCGCCGGGGTAACTCCAAAAATGATAGGGATGACCGAGGGAGTTAATGAAGGAGAAAGTTCTTATTATCTTTTAGCAACCAACGGCAAGCTCTATGCTATGGGTTATAATGGACAAAAACAGCTGGGTGACGGTACTACAACCATGAGCAAGGTTTGGAAAGAAGTAACCGCTGTCTCAGGAAGTAATACCTTGGGTGGTAATATCGCCTGGATTTCACCGGCTGATAACGTGAATGATCTTCCCTCTATAAATGTATTGACCACCGATGGAAAACAATGGGGATGGGGAGAAAGCTCACAAGGTCATTTAGGTAGTGTTAATAATTTAGGTATTGCTCCAACGTATATGCCTGGTAATGGCACTGGTGCAAACGAACTTAACATAAGTGATAAGGTGATCGCTATAAAAGATGGAGGTCAGCATGCCATCAACTTTAAGGAAAGCTCCACGAAATATGGTTTTATAGGTCTGAATACGTATGGATCTAAAGGAGATGGTACTTCCGTTACTGGGACTCAAGATCTTAAATATACTTATATATCTATTCTTGATCTATGTGCAAAAACAAGTCTAGCTTTTTGCTACAAGCCGGGTATCTTAGCAGGTACTGCGTTAGATACCAAAATGGGAATTACTGCTCTTAACAGAGCCGGAACCAACTCCGATAACTGGCCAATGGTAAGAAAAGGAGGCTGGCTGGCATTGGAATCCAAAACCAAAGCTTTTGTACCGAACAGGATAGCATTTTCAGGAGGTAACCCTGTAGGAATTGCGCCTGCTAACTTTGTAGAGGGAATGATGGTATATGATACCACCAACAAATGTATGAAGATGTACACCTCTACAGATAATGGGGCAACATTTGGCTGGTATTGTATATCTACACAAACCTGTCCGGATTAAAGCAGAATGATAGCTGCGGTTAATAACCGTAAACTAAACCTCATAGGTTTCAAAACCTATGAGGTTTTAAAAAAGCAAATTGTCATAGTCTGTCATCCAGAGGAATCAAGGAATCTCATAATGGAAGAGATGCTTTCTCCGTCAGCATGACAATTATGGTTCGAATTACTAATGAGTAAAAACATTAAAAAAATGAAAACAACAATTATTATAACATTTATGCTGATATTGGCCGGTATATCAGCAAAATCCCAGGTGGCTATCGGGAAACAGTCAGTGACCAATACATCAGTCTCTTTAGAGTTTGCCAATACGGAAAACAGAGGCTTGGTACTTCCGTATATAACCGATAAAAGCGGTATAACAGCAGAAGGAAGCATAATTTATGATACTACAGATCACAAGGTAAAATACCTGAAAGATTCAGGAGTGTGGGTAAACCTGAGTGAAGATGATGCTACTGCAGGTACAATAGGAACGGCCGACCTTTCTATACAGGGAGCAAACAAAACAGAACAATCCACCGCAAAAACAGTGATCGGAGCTAATGGATCAACGGATACCACAAGTGGTATTTTGGTGTTGTCGGATACTAATAAAGCAATGATTTTGCCTAAAGTAGCAAGTCCGCACCTTAATATTATCAATCCTTCTCCGGGAATGATGGTGTATGACACCGTAAAAAAGCAGCTTGCCGTCTATAACGGTACAGCATGGAGCTTTTGGAAACCATAAAGCCTCTGTCATCCCGAGGAATCGATCTCATAATGAAAGATGCTTCCTCCGTCAGCATGACAAAGCGATAATTGACAAACCCTGTCATCCTGGGCGTGAAGAACAGCAAACAGTCGAAGAATCTGTTGATGAAGAAAAGGATATTTCGTCAAGCTCAATATGACAAAAAGGTTTTCATCCCAAGTTTTCTGTCATCCCGAGGAATCGAGGGATCTCATGATAAAAAGATGCTTCCGTAGTCAGAATGACAGCATATCGGAAATTTGTTTTCCAGACATTTTGATTACTACATGCAAAGCCGTATATCTGTTCAGATATACGGCTTTTATATAAATAGTTATGAATGATAATATAACGTTGAGAAATATTGTTTTTCTGTTAGAATTTAGATTATATCCCTATAATTTCATCATCTATGGTATTGATGATTTTTCTAATATTTTTCATTTGTTTTTCTGAAAGGACCCCCAAACGGAAATAAAAATTCTTTACACCATTTCCTCTTTCGCTTCTACGACTGATTTCCAGATAGTACACGAAAAATTCCCGTGTTATCTTAAATGATTCCAATTTGCTTAAAGGGATTTCTAAAGTCGGCAGCTCATATTTAGCTTGTTTGATAGGATGAGTATATTTGATCAATAAGGAATGCTTTGATATTTCGAGTAAGATCACTTTTAACAGGCTCAGTCTCCATATTACGATTGAAATACTGAAAAACAGTCCTATGTAAAAATAGAGATCCTGAATATATAATAGGTTTTTTAGAACAATGAGAGATGAGATGGCGACCAAAAGCATGCTGATAAGAATCCCTACTATGCCGTTGAAATTTCTTCTTGGAGGTATTTCGTAATATGTTTTTCTTTCAGCCTCGTAGGTGTGCATATAACTTCTTAACAAAAATTCTTTTTTTCGTATTTGTCGATCCATTGGTAAGAAATTGTTTTAGAATTTTCAGGTTGTATTCAATGCTTCATGGTGATATTTTTATCGGCTTTATTTGATCGAAAATAGCTGTTATTATTCGCGCATAAAAAAGCTGTTCATATTCATTGAAAATTGTATATATAGATTCATCATCGTGTTCTGGTTTTAGAAGGGTAGCTTTTGTATCAAGCTACCCGTGGCTAACCCGTGTATTTAGTATCCCCTACTAAAAAACTTATCATTTCGCTGCAAGATTACTTATAGTTAGTGGTTTAGACAAGTAAAGTATTGAATGATTTCGGAAAATATTTGAACAAAATAACAGATTATACAGCATGTAATCCGGAAAGAAATTTCCTTATTTCTTACGCTTATTTTGTGTATAAATTATGGAATAATTACTGTAATCATTCCATTGATTGTTTGAAATTGAAGAACGGTTTTTATAAAATTGCAGACGATTTAGAAAATATAATCATCCATAAGAATATAGAAAATATAAATAATACAGTACATACACAAAGCGAGTATTTTGGTAATTAGTAACTTCTTAAAATACACACCCGATCTAGGGATTTTTCATGTTTTTGTGTGAACCTCTTTCTTTTGAAGAGGTTTTTTTGTGTATTAAGATAACGTATCTACAATGCTAATTTAAAATCATTCTTAATGGAAGATTTTATAATTTTGATAGGGTGAAAAAGCTGATTCCCATATTGTTGTTATCTTTTTATTTGGTTTCTACAACTGAACTGTATCAGTTTTTCAAAATGCCGCTTCTTATCGAGCATTATTTGAAACATAAAAATCTGAATCCTGAAATGTCTTTTACTGCTTTTATGAAGACTCATTATGATCATCCTGTGAAAGACAGCGACTCTGATCAGGATCAGAAATTACCTTTTGTATCGCATACCCATCTTCTTTCGGTAGTTTGTGTTATCAATTCAATTTTAGACTTTCATTGTACGAAGAAAGGAGGTCATTTTTTTGACGTGGTAGAAACCTTTTATAAAAATATTTTCTATCACAAGGAATTACTTAATTTTATCTGGGAGCCCCCGAAACTTTAGCCCTCTTAATTTATTTTTCCAATCAAGAATGATTGGAAAAATACGCTGTATCGACCTCTGAATAGATCTGTAATATTGCAGATGTATTAAAATCTTATATTCATTAGGTCTCTGTTTCAATCCCAGTTAAAAATTAATCAACAATACAAACAATGAAAACGTCGTCTTTAATAGTAAAAGGAATAGGAGTTATCTTTTTGTTACTGCTTGTGATTCAGCTTTTTGATACCGAAAAGAATGTCGCGGTTAATGATCCGGAGCAGTCAATTGAAAAGCACTATAAGGTACCTTCTCATATACAGGGCTTATTAAAAACAAGCTGTTATGACTGTCATTCTAATAATACGGTATACCCATGGTATAATAATATACAGCCCGTAAAATGGTGGTTGGCAGATCACGTCAATTCTGGAAAAAAGCATTTGAATTTTGATGAATTTAATGCCTATCCTAAAGAAAAGAAAATAAAAAAATTAAATGAAATTATCGAAACCGTTAAAGGCGGAGAAATGCCTCTTAGCTCGTATACATTTACCCATCATGATGCAAAGTTATCTTCTGCAGATAAATCGGAAATAGAGAAATGGGCGGTGCAGGTTAAAAAGCAGATTCAATAAAGGAGAAAATAATAAATATTATTCTGTTATGACAAAAACATTCAGTAATTTTAATACTACATCCATTTCACATGAATTATAATATACCTGAAGAGCTGAAAGGTCTTACTGAGACCGAGGTAGCAGCTTCCCGAAAAAAATACGGATATAACCGGCTAGAAGCGGTTAAAAAGGAAACATGGGCAGATATGCTTATTGACATTCTGAAAGAGCCTATGCTTATTTTACTCATATGTGTTTCTCTTATCTATGTAATTATAGGCGATTATGGAGAGGCATTATTTATGTTGGTGGCGATAATAGGAGTGACGGCGATCTCTTTTTATCAGGACAACCGAAGTAAAAAGGCCCTGGAAGAGCTCGAAAAACTGAATGAGCCCTTAAGCAAGGTGATCAGAAATTCAAAGGTTATTCAAATACCAACTTTTGAAATTGCTGTGGGAGACCTCTGCATTACCGAAGAAGGCAATCTGATCAATGCGGACGGTACAATCGTACATAGCAATGATTTTTCCGTCAATCAGTCTTCACTTACAGGAGAGAGCTTTTCTGTTTTTAAAGACAGCAAATCAGAAGATAATAAGGTATACAGCGGAACAATTACGGTTTCCGGACTTGCTGTTTTTGAAGTGGAACAAATAGGAAAAGAAACCAAAGTAGGAAAAATAGGACAATCTATATTGGGAATAAAAGAAGAAATCTCTCCTTTACAGCTTCAAATCCGGAATTTTGTAAAAGGTATGGCCATTATTGGGCTGGTTATCTTTATGGCGGTATGCATCTTCAGTTATATTAAAACGGAAGATTTTGTGACGAGTTTGCTGAGCGGTCTCACCTTGGCGATGTCTGTGCTTCCGGAGGAAATTCCTGTGGCTTTTACAACCTTTATGGCTTTGGGAGCCTGGAAGCTGATGCGGGAAGGAATTATTATCAAACGAAGCAGCATTGTCGAAACGTTGGGTAGTGTTACAGTAATATGTACAGATAAAACAGGAACAATTACTGAAAATTCAATGCAGCTAAAGCATCTTTATGACTATAAGTCTGATACGATTTATGAACAGGAGAATTTTAAAACAAAAGAACTGGATGAGCTTATTGATTATGCGATGTGGAGCAGTGAGCCAGTTCCTTTTGATCCGATGGAAATAACCCTACATAAGATTTATGAGCAGACTCAGGAACCTGACAACAGAAAGAATTATCAGTTATTTCACGAATATCCGTTGGAAGGAAAACCTCCTATGATGACTCATCTTTTTGAAAATGAACAAAAAGACAGGATTATTGCTGCAAAAGGTGCCCCGGAGGCCATCCTTAATGTTTCTAAGCTTTCAGAAGAGGAAAAGAATAAAATCAGAAATATTGTAAAAGAATTTGGAGAACAAGGATATCGGGTGCTTGGAGTTACTAAATCTCATTTTGAAGGAAATAATTTCCCTGAAAAGCAGCAGGATTTCAGTTTTGAATTTTTAGGACTGACTGTATTTTATGATCCGCCTAAAAAAGAAATAAAAGAAGTATTTAAGCATATTTATGATGCAGGGATTAAGGTAAAAGTAATTACAGGAGACAATGCGGATACCACAAAAGCCATTGCAATACAGGCCGGTATTCTGAATGATGCTCCAGCCGTTAATGGAAGTGAAGTGACCTCAAGTTCAGAAGAAGATTTAATGAAGCTTTCTGAAAAAACCACCTTATTCACAAGAATGTTTCCTGAAGCTAAGCTTGAAGTGGTGAATGCTCTGAAAGCACAAGGTAATGTAGTGGCTATGTTGGGAGACGGAGTGAATGACGGACCTGCATTAAAAGCAGCTCATATAGGAGTGGCAATGGGAAATAAAGGAACCGAAATTGCTAAATCGGCCGCAGCTTTGGTGATTACAAATGATGATCTTGAAAAGCTGGTAGTTGGAATTGCTGCGGGAAGGAGAATTTATGCCAACATAAAAAAAGCGGTTCAATATATTATTTCTATTCATATTCCTATTATTCTTACTGTCTCTTTACCATTATTTTTGGGATGGGTATTTCCTCACATATTTACCCCGGTTCATGTTATTTTCCTTGAGCTGGTAATGGGACCTACCTGTTCCATTGTATATGAAAATGAGCCTATTGAAAAAGATGCAATGCGCAGGCCTCCCAGAATGCTTACCGATACATTTCTGAACTGGAGAGAGCTTATGGTAAGTATTATCCAGGGACTGGTTATCACAGCGGGAATATTATGGATGTATCAATATTCCGTTGATCTGGGAAATGATGAACCCAAGACAAGATCTTTGGTATTCAGTACTTTGATATTTGCGAATATATTATTGAGTTTAGTAAACCGATCTTTCTATTACAGTATTTTTGAAAGTTTTAAAAACCGTAATTTTTTATTGATGGGGATTTCGGTATTGGTTCTTGTACTGTTGTTTATCATTCTGTACATAAAGCCGGTATCTGGATTCTTTAGTGTAACCCCTCTTGCTGCGAAAGAATTGGGGATAACAGTTCTGGTGGCTGCTGTTTCAGTGTTATGGTTTGAAATATATAAGCTCGTAAAAAGGAATATTGGAAGAAAATAAAAATAATCATTCTTAATAAAATATTTTATAATTTTGATTTGTGAAAAAATTGATTTCCATACTGTTATTATCGCTGTATCTGATTTCAACAACTGAAGTATATCAGTTGTTGAAAATTCCGACCTTGATAGAGCATTATTGGGAACATAAAAAGTTGAATCCGGAAATGACTCTTACAGCATTTCTGAAAACCCATTATGAAAATCCCGTTAAGGATGGAGATTATGGTAAAGATCAGAAACTGCCGTTTGTGGTTCATTCAGCGCCATTGGCCTTGATATTCACAGTTCATCCCAACTTTTATTTTGAAACAAAGTCTGAAAATTACAGGCCATTACAATCCCATAAAATTCCTTCAAAAGATGAAGATTTTTGTTACAAAGGATTTACTGGATCTGTTTGGGAACCACCAAAAGCTTTATTCATATAATTCTATTCAAATTTGATTGATCTCCAATCAAAAAATCACTATTTTCTAAAATCATTATAAAATTTAAATAATGAAAACACTATTTTCAGCCATATTAATGGTTGTATTCGCTGTTGGCATTCAGGCGCAGAGCCGTTTAGAAAGTGCCAAAAAACAAGCTTCACAAAATAAAGAGCTCATCTTACTCAATTTTTCCGGTTCAGATTGGTGTATTCCATGCATCAAACTTCATAAGAATATCATTGAAACTGATGAATTTAAAAAACTGGAAGCCGAAAATGTTGTTGTTTACATTAATGCAGATTTTCCAAGAAACAAAAAGAATCAGCTTTCTCCGGAACTGAAAAAAGAAAATGCATTGCTTGCTGATCAGTATAACCAAAAAGGGTTATTTCCTTATACATTGTTGCTGAATGCTGAAGGTAAAATTCTCAAAAGCTGGGAAGGACTGCCTTCGGAGAATGCATTGGCTTTTAGCAAAGAGATCAGAAATATTAAAGAAAATCATAAATAAAAAGTATGTTAAGAGAATTCAAAAGACCTCAAAAGTTAATGGGGAATGCTTTTGAAATTACCGTTGTAAGTAATAATGAAAGTTCTGCAAATCAGCATATCGATGCAGCTATTGTCGAAATCCAAAGAATTGAAAGACTTTTGACCACTTTCAGCGATGAAAGTCAAACCCATTTTATCAATAAAAATGCGGGTATCAAGCCTGTGAAAGTAGATGGGGAAATCTTTGATTTAATTGAAAGAAGTTTAAGAATCAGCAGGATAACGGACGGATATTTTGATATTTCCTATGGAGGAATCGACAAAAGTTTTTGGAATTTTGACAAGCAAATGCAGAAGCTTCCTAATCCTGAATTAATTAAAAAACATCTCAAATTAGTTAATTATCAAAATATTATTCTTGATCGTGAAAATCAAACTGTTTTTCTGAAACAAAAAGGAATGCGAATCGGTTTCGGTGGAATTGGGAAAGGGTATGCAGCGGAAATGGCAAAAGGGCTTCTTCAAAATAGAGGTGTAGCTTCCGGAATTGTGAATGCTTCGGGTGATTTAACGACTTGGGGAAATCAGGCAGACGGAAAACCATGGACGGTCGGAATTGCTGATCCGGATAACGCCGGACAGCCATTTTCTTATATGAATATTACAGATATGGCGGTGGCAACTTCCGGAAATTATGAAAAATTCGTCATCATTAACGGTAAAAAATATTCTCATACCATTAATCCTAAAACGGGAATGCCTGTTTCAGGTGTGAAAAGTGTTACGATTTTTTGTCCCAATGCAGAAATTGCTGATGCAATGGCAACTCCTGTAAGTATTATGGGAATTGATTCGGCTCTCAATATGATCAATCAGATCAATCATCTGGAATGCATCATTATTGATGATCAGGACAATATATATTCTTCTCAAAACATTAATTTAAAATGAAATGCTTTGTCATTCTGAACGAAATATAATGGAGTGAAGAATCTCCATATGAATTTCAGTATTGGAAATAAGCATTCTAAAAACAAATTTAAAATGAAAAACCTTATAAAAATATCAGCTTGCTTACTGATCACAGTTGCTTCAGTACAGTCTTGCACAACTGTAAAAGAGTACGAAAAAAACAAATTAAATGACGCTGAAATGGTTCTTGGAAACAGAACAATTGAAAAAACAGAACTCAGCTTTCAATCCTACAGAGAAGGATCTTCTGGCGCAAACGCAGGAAAAGTAGGAGGCGGGTGCGGCTGTAATTAAAAGTAAAATTTAAGTGTGATTTAAAATGAAAAAAATTATAATAAGCATTTTCGCTCTTTTTGGAATTTTTAATGCAAAAGCCCAGGAAACGCCCAATAGTGAGCAGCCTAAAAAACTTAGTTTTGATGAAGCCAATTTGGTATCCAGCTATTATAAGCAGAATGGAAATAACTCAGCGGTTACAGGAGGGATAGGAACAGAAAAATTAACGGATATTTCCAATACCATTGATGTAACAATGGTGAAATATGATAAAAAAGCCAGAAAGAATAAATTTAATTTCAGCGTGGGTATAGATCATTACACATCTGCTTCCTCCGACATGATAGATTTAAAAGCCAATTCATCTGCATCACATGCCGACAATCGAATTTACCCGGCTCTTAGCTGGAGTAGGGAAAATGACACGAAAGGAACTACATTAATGGCCGGAGTTTCATTTTCAACAGAATTTGATTATCAGTCCTATGGCGCCAATATTGGCTTTTCGCAAAAAACAAAAAATAGAATGGGGGAGTTTACAGCGAAATTTCAGGCGTATCTTGATCAGGTAAAACTGATTGCCCCGATTGAGCTTAGAACAAATGGGAGCACAGGAGGAGAACACGAAAATTACGGAACCAGCGGAAGAAATACTTTTGCATTGTCATTATCGTATTCACAAATTATCAATCAGAATTTCCAGGTTGAATTTTTGGCAGATGGTGTTCAGCAGACGGGATATTTAAGTTTGCCTTTCCATCGCGTTTATTTTACGGACAATTCAGTTCATCAGGAAGCTTTGCCGGATAAACGGTTCAAGATTCCTTTGGGTGTAAGAGCTAATTATTTTCTTGGAGATAAGGTAATTTTTAGAGCTTATTACAGATATTATACTGATGACTGGGGATTAAAGTCGAATACCTTAAGTCTGGAAACTCCAGTGAAGATTTCACCTTTTGTTTCGGTAAGTCCGTTTTACAGATATTATTCTCAGACAGCGGCTAAATATTTTGCGCCTTATCAGCAGCACACGGCTTTTGATGATTTCTATACGAGTAATTATGATCTTTCAAAATTCAGCAGTAATTTTTACGGAGCTGGAATCAGGATTAGCCCAAAGAATGGTTTGTTTGGTGTTGAAAGACTGAATATGCTGGAAATAAGATATGGGCATTATACCAAATCTGTAGGAATGAAATCAGACATTATTTCATTAAACTTAAGATTTAAATAAGATTTAATGAGTGTTAATTCTAATTGGGTTAAAGGTCATTGATTAAGACTGTTTAATAATCTTTCAATCTGTAATATCAATGTAAAGATCATTAAGATGAATAAGAGAATTTTATAAGTAATCAATAAAAAATCAGCTCTCATTTGAGAGCTGATTACCTTAAATTGAATCAGTTATGATTTGTTATTCCTTGATGAATTTTTTCTGTACCGAAGTTGAACCATCCTGAATATCGATCACATACATTCCGTTGATTAAAGCATGAACATCTACCTTATTGTTTAAGATAATTCCACTTGTGATCAACTGTCCTGCAGAACTATAAATCTTATAATTAGCTCTCTTGCTGATATTCTTAACATTCAATACCGTGCTTACTGGATTAGGATAAATTAAGATATCATCCTGATTCAGCAGATTAGCAGCTAGTTTCTTAGAGATTCTTACCGTGTAATCTTCCACTTCTCCACTGTTGAAGCTAGTACAGTTTACCGGAATTCCTCCTTTCATTAAGGCTACTCTCATCACGACATACATATAGTCTACATTACTTACAAATGCATCTGAAGGTACACTGAATGTTGTCGTTGCTGTTGCAGCAGTATTTGGTCCGGATACCAGAATTCTTTCATTGATATCAAATTCTCCGTTTCTGTTGAAATCGATCCATGCTACAACTCCTGCATCTGCGGTTACCACTTTATCAATCGTCAACTGGTTGTTTACTGATCCCTGGATCAATTCAATCTGAGCAGGGACTACAGCTGTATAATCGGTATACGTTGAAGCTGCAGAAGTATTTACCATCTGTGGTTTGCCATTAGGAGTTACTGTTACTTTAGAGATATAATCACCTACAGAATTCGATGCTCCCATCTGACAGTAAATTACTGTTGGAGTGGTAAAATAGTACGGTAACGTAAAATTACCAGGAGTACCGCTACAAATATTAGCTACCTCCATTTCATATTTAGTAAGCTCCGTTAAACCGGTAAGAGTATAAATATTATTCGTTACCTGAATATTAGTCCATCCCGGAATTCCTACTTTTCTGTATCTCAATACATATTTACCTGTAGTATCCGGTCCTAGATAAGGATCCCATTGGACTTTAGCACTTGTTGGCTTTAGCTCAAGAATGGTTAATCCCGGAGGTGCAATATCACAAGTTCTCTCAGTGGTAAATCTTGCTAAGCTAGACCACGGGTTAGGTGTTGTTGAATTAACACATATATTTCTTACCTGAACTTCATACTGTGTATACGGATCTAAACCTGAAAGTAGATATGTACTTGCCGGTGGATTTGGTAAGTTAATTGGTGGAGACCAAGTTCCTCCTACTTTTCTCCATTGTAACTGGTAGGTAGCACTTGCTGCCAATGGTGACCAGTTCACAACAGCCGAAGTAGATGTAATATTAGTAAAAGTCACATTCGGTGGAGTCGGATCACATTTTGTAGTAAACTCATTGTGGGAATAGGTTCCTACATTCACCGTATTACAAACCGCTGCTACTTCAACCTCGTATAACGTTGCTGGTAATAGTGGATAATTCGGTGCTTGAAGATTAAAAGGCTGAGGAGAACCAGCTGCTATATCTACCCCAGTCGGTGAAGGCAGCCATTGAGTTGAACCTACCGGACGGTATCTCAATTTATAAGAAGCTCCACCGATATCCTGTGTCCAGCTAACCTGAGCTGCATTATGCGTAATAGAGGTTGGAATTACTGTAACAACAGGTGTAGCAGTACTACAAACTCTTAGTACAATATTATCAACGGCTGCTGGTGGCTGCGTTCCTCCAGAAGTATCATTATACCATTCAAACACTAAACGCATTACACTTCCTGCAAAGCTGGTAAGGTTTAAATTGGTATTAGAATAAGACTGCCAAGTACTATTTAAATTATACTGTCCTACCTGAACTCTTCCTGTTCCTGCCACGATTCGGGTTCCCGGTGTAGGCATAAAATTGGATGGCACCAACCATACTCTTAAATAATCAAACGAGGAACTCTCACCCTGTGCTTTCCAGTCAAAAGAAAAGGTAGCAAGGCTGGTTCCCAGCGGAATCTGAATATCTCTGTACGCCTGTACTACACTTCCAGCTATAATATTATAAGAATTTGTTACTCCGTTATCATTGGTAATATAGATGGACTTTCCGGTATTTCCGGTTGCAGAACCATAGAACCATTTATTAGGTTGTGTTCCGTTCAGTAATCCTAAATCATTTGCTGTTTCAAAATTCTGAATATAAGGAAGCTGAGCCGGGATCTGTGTGGTCATAAAACTAGGTCCCTGAGCTACATAGCTATTATCTGTAGGAGAACAAATTGCTTTCACCCACCAGTAATAGATTGTGTTCGGAGCTAAAATCGGAGCAAGGTCTACCGAAGTTGATGTTGTTGTTCCATAAGGTGCTGCAGGCTGCGTTGGAGTTGTAGAAACATAGTACGCATATCCGCCAGCCGGAGGAGTCGCAGGAGTTGCCCAGCTTATAATTGCCCCATTACCCGATAAACCAGTTACTGCTAAACCAGTAGGAGGTAAACAAGTTGGTGGTGTAACTACGGTCAATGTAAAGTCTACGTAATTTCCATATGGTGCAGGACCGCAAGGAGGAACTGTTCCAGTCCAAGAAATTGAACATCTTACCCTATAATTCCCCAACGTAGTCCCTGCAGGTACAGGTATTGTTCCTGATAATGTTGATGCAAAAGAAGGGTTTGAAAGAACAAGCTCCCCTGGATCAGCGAAAACCCCGTCTTGATTCCAGTCTACCCACACTCTATAATAATAAGTACTTGTTGGGACTGAAGAATCTAAGCTGATATTCACGTTATTTCCGGGAGAGGACAACGCGGTCATATTAGAATTTACATACGCATTATATGAGGATGCTGTATAGTTAATATTAGACCAAGCTCCGGTTGTAATAATATTGTTTAAATAATAAGAGGTAGAAGTGCTTCCGGCTGTTGGTGTACAATAACACTGTATAGGAAGGTTCTGCCCTACAGTAACAATATTTGAAGTGGCATTCTGGCTACTGTTGGCACAGGTAACTACACAGCGATAATCGGTAGCTGCTGTTTGACTTGCAACGGTGTAAGTAGGAGCGGTAGCTCCGGCAATTGCAGTGAAAGTACCTGCACCAGCAGGACGGCTATACCATTGATAGGTAATTCCTCCTCCAATTGTATAACCGGTAAGTGTAAGATCAAATGGTACACCCACACAAGCATTCGTAGTTGTAGCAGAGGCTGTACCGGTGACTGGAGTACCTGTACAAGGAGTACCTGCGACAACAGTAATATTATAATCTTCAGTTTCACCGGATCCGAAATTCGTACAGGCATCCGTAGGAAGATTTTGATTTGCATTTCCTCTGGTTCGGATACGCATACGGGTGACTCCCTGAAGAGCCGTTACGGGAATATTTACAGGTACCGTCACTGTTGTTCCTGAAGGAATACCGGCAGAACCGCTTCCCGGTCCTACGTAAAAATGTTCTGTGGAACTTAATGTCCCGTCTTGGTTCCAGTCGATCCATACGGAGGTTATCGCTCCGGTATAAGTTCCTGCAGGACCTATTGTTACACTTAGATTCTGAGTGGACCCCATTGTTACCGTAGTTGTAGCAGCAGGGTAATACGTATAGTAAGGAGAAGCCGTAGGCTGAGAAGCTGAAGAATCATTATTAATAGCACCAAACTGTACTTTGTTAATTAATGTACCTGTTCCTCCGGAACTCACTGCCGCACAATAATTAAGACAGGCAGTACCTGAGTTTTGCCCTACAGCAACGATACTGGAGTTTTGTGTACTACCGCCATTGGTACAGGTTACAATACACCGGTAATCGGTATCCGCTGTTTGGTTGGCTACTCCATAAGAAATGGAAGTAGCTCCTGCTATATTGGTAAAAGTATTTGCTCCAGCAGGAGAACTTTGCCATTGGTAAGTAATCCCGGTTCCCATTGTGGCACCTGTAAGCGACAAATTAAAAGGAACATTCGCACAAGCATTCGTAACAGATGCTGTTGCTGTTCCTCCCGTCACTGTCCCTGTACAGGCTGCTGCAGAAGTATGGGAAAATGAAATAAACGGTCTTCTGTAGTTTGTATTGCTTAAAGAAGCTCCCAATCCTCCTGTTGTATTATTAATATACTTGGTCGTATTATTGTTTGTTGTGACCACGCAAGGCGATGTATATTCATATTCCCAGGTTGTATTAACCGTATTTCCGGTATTCGTATATTCCATCAAAACCATAAGGTTCTGTGCCCCAGAATACGTAAAGTTGTTTGAGAAAGCAAACTGCTTCCAGCCTACTGCTCCCACAGATGCAGCCACAGGATTGGAGTCATATACCAATGTGGCTCCTGTAATGGTGGTTGCCCAGTCAATAGCGGCAGCTCCAAAATCTAGATTTGGAGTTTCTTTTAAATATACTTTAAAGTTGGGAGTTCCGGTCATATCACCGGTTGTTATTTTTTTAAAGTAGATGCCGGTCAAAGCCTGGCCGGCTACACCTGTAAGCTGTGTAGCAGGATAAATGACAGCAACTCTGCTTGCAGCCGTAGATGTAGCTGTACTGTACATCGGTCCATAGGTATTGGTTCCTAAAGTCATTGTACAGGTACCTGCCACCTGATATTGCTGGGCAAAGCTCTGTATGGATAATAAAACTGCTAAAAAAAATAAGTAAAGTTTTGTCATAGTATACATTATTAATTAAACAATAACTTGATTATATTTATTAATCAAATTTTTAAGGGGTAATCTATTTGACGAGAAATATACAGTACGCATGTTTCATCGTTATCCAGATTAATGGTTAGTCTGTAACACTGTGAATGTGTTTTTGGTAATGTTAATCTGTCATAGGCAATATTATTTTAATGTTAAAAGGTTAGAAGATTTAGATATTTGAAAAAATATGAGAAGAACATAAACTGTTAAATAAAAACACCTTCCAAAATTTAAGTTTTGGATTTAAAGAAGGAAGGTGTAACTATAAGCATATCTTTCAAATCTGAACAAAAGCTTTGTTCATAAATTATTGTAGAAGCTCCTTAAGGAGTTTCTTTATCTTATATCAACCAATTGAACTTCTGAGCTGATTTTTTAATAATTAATTTTTCAAACAGAATGTTTTACCGGATCATCAGTTAATTAATTTCTGATGAACTCATTTTACCCAACAATCATTTTATGATGAGCGGTTAAACTTATACTGAAGCATGTTTTATTAAAAATTCTGAAAATATACTCCCAATCGGGTACCTGTGAAGTCTCAAAAGTATATGTTCCAACAGATCTTTGCATTGGGATGCTTGATGGAACAGAAGTTTGAAAGAGTTGAAAATAGCTTGAATAAAGAGAAAATGAGAAAAAAGTAAATTTATATATCATGTATTCGTGGTTATGGTGTTAATTATTCAAATATAGCTAAAAAAATCTTTGAATATGATAAAAATGAAAATTTTTCAAGCATTTTAATTGATTGCAGAATATATTAGTAAAGTTATTGCTGGTTTGTAAATTGTTGTTATACAGTGTTTTGTTATTTTGTTGAATATTTTGAGTTTTGAGAATAGCATATTATTTGTAATCCTTTTAGAAAACAAGCAACATGGAAAAAGAAACTAAAAAAAAGATTAGACCCTTGCAGAAACAAAACCGACCGGGGTCAGAAACAAAGATGATTCCCGTTCCTCAAACAGCTCCTTTAGAATATCCGAAAGAGGGAAAATTAAAAAACAAAGTAGCATTGATTACAGGAGGGGACAGTGGAATAGGGAAAGCGGTGGCTTTATTATTTGCAAAAGAAGGAGCAGATATTATTATTGCTTATCTGAGTGAAACAAAAGATGCAAAGCAGACTAAAAAAGAAGTCGAAGCCTTTTCTGTGAAATGTACCTTGATAAAAGGTGATTTGGGAAAAGAAAATCATTGTAAAAAAGTAATTGAAACAGGTATTAAAATCCATAAGAAAATAGATATTATCGTCAATAATGCAGGTCTTCACTGGGAAGCGGAATCTATTGATAAAATTACTGCTGAACAGTTACTGATGACTTTTCAGAATAACTTTTTCTCCTATTTCTGGATTACAAAATATGCAATGCCCTACCTTAAGAAAGGCGCGAGTATCATCAATACTTCTTCAGTCACAGCGTATAGAGGAAGTCCTAAACTGATTGATTATTCTGCAACGAAAGGAGCGATAATATCTTTTACCCGAAGTTTATCCGCCAATCTTGTTGATAAAGGAATCAGAGTGAATGCAGTAGCGCCCGGTCCGGTGTGGACTCCGTTGATTGCTTCTTCATTTAAACCGAAAAAGAATTCCGAATTTGGTAGTGATTCACCTATGAAAAGGGCAGGAATGCCTAATGAAATTGCACCATGCTTTCTGTTTCTGGCTTCTGAAGATTCGAGGTTTATCAGTGGGCAGGTTTTGCATCCTAATGGTGGAGAAATAGTCAATGGATGAGCCGGTTTTGATATAATGGTCCCGGAAGAAAACTTATGATCGTAATCATAAATTTTGATCATGTCTTTATCTATTTTTGAAACTCGATAAAAAAACGTTATTGTTGAGTTAATCAACGTTTGCATGCTGCATAGATGCAATTCTAATGTTTTGTTTTATATAATTAATAATAAAACTTTTAGCCTTCAAAAATGATATTTAATGAAGAAACTTTACTTTCATTAGGAGCGGAAATGCAGACTTATAAAGCAAATGAGGTAATATTCACGGAAGGTGGACAGCCTAATTATTTTTTTCAAATAAAACAAGGAAGTGTAAAACTGAATAATTACCATGAAGATGGAAGAGAATTCATTCACAGTGTACCTTTTAAAGGTCATTGTTTTGGAGAAACATTCTTATTTTCGGAACTTCCATATCCTATCAATGCGATTGCTATTGAAGATTCATATATACTAAGGCTGCCCAAACTTAAGTTTCTCGATTTTTTAAAAAAATGCCCGAAGTCCCTATGGAATTTATATTCGTATACGGCTGAAAGGATGTATTACAGGCATATTATGCTGAATAATCTCTCGGTAAGCAATCCTTTTTATAGAGTGAGACAGGTGATGGATTGTTTAAAGGCCTATCATCAATATGAAGAGCCTTTTTCTTTTCAGATTCCATTTACCAGACAGCAACTGGCATCGCTTACAGGCTTAAGAATTGAGACTGTTATAAGAGTAGTCAAAAAAATGGAAAAGCAAAAAATGGTAAAAATAGAGCTTGGTAAGATATTCTATTAAATTTCGAATATTTACTTTGCCACTTTTTAGGCGATTTTTATGATCGAGATCATAAGATAATTAGAAAATAATGTATTAAATTTGAATATCACGCCACAAAATTTAATATTATGAAATCTGTTGTATTATTCTCAGGTATACCTTTAGGAATACCGCTGAGTTATCAAAAAGAAACACAATATAGAAATATATCTTTTCAGGATATAACTATTACTCCGGATACAAAGCTAAAACACACTTTGGAAATTTTGAATATATTTACTTCTGATTCTGGAGTTTATCCGGAAGATTCGACGGTTATAAAAGTTAAAAAATAGATCAGATATTTTTTGTCTGGGTATTTTACAACTTTTATTAACATCTTAGCCTTTATTTTATAGCCGATACTAACTTTCTTTAATTGTTTGAATTAAATTGAGTTATAAATATTTGGTGATTTTTTGGTTTTTTATAAGGGTTATTGATAATGAGTAGTTAATACTATATTTTTCATGTTTATTCAGGGAAGGTTTTAACTTTCTTTAACAACATGAGGTGTAATATTTGTACTCATGCTCAAAAGTTCCCAGTATTATTTTTTGAAAACGTTAAAATCATTAAAAAAATTGTTATGGTTATTGAAGAAAATCTGTTGTATTCAATGGGAGCAGTTACTAAAAGCTATGCGGCCGGAGAGACGATCTTTCTAGAAGGAGATTGGCCTGCATTTTATTACCAGATTATAAAAGGAGAAGTAAAACTCAACAATTACAATGAAGAAGGAAAAGAGACTATACAGATCATGGTGAAAGATGGTCAGAGTATAGGAGAATCTTTATTGTTTATGGAAAAGTTTTATCCTATGAATGCAGTAGCAATCACTGAATGTGAAGTCATAAAACTGCCTCGAAAAGCATTTATCAGTCTATTGAGAGAAAATGCAGGAATTTCTTACGAAATGAATAAGTGCCTTTCTCAAAGATTATATTTTAAGCTGATCATGACTCAAAATCTTTCATCACAAAGTCCAATACTAAAGCTTATTGCTCTTATGGATTATCTGAAAAGTTTTGCAAAAGATCAGCAGCAGTATTCATTTAAGGTTCCGTTGACAAGACAGCAGATGGCGGGTCTCACCGGACTCTGTGTTGAAACCACAATACGGACCATAAAAGGAATGGAAAGGAGCCAAATCCTAAAAATAGAACATCGTAAAATCATGTATTAAACCTAAATTTAAATTAATAAACCGGAAACAATGAAGACAAAGAGCTGTATGGATATCGAAGAATCACTTTTATATTCGTTTGGTGCAGAGACAAAAAATTTTAAAAAAGGTGAAATGATCTTTAAAGAAGGAGATCAGGTTTTATATTACTTCCAGATTGTGGAAGGAAAAATAAAGCTGAATAATTATAATGATGAAGGCAAAGAATTTATTCACAATGTTTTAGGGAAAAATCAGAGCTTTGGAGATAACCTGATTTTTTTAGACAAGCAATATCATATGAATGCAACCTGCTTATCTCCAACAGAGGTCATAAGACTTCCTAAAAATAAATTTTTACAGCTCCTGGAAAAATATCCAGATATTTCAATTGAAATGAATCATTGTTTATCCCAACGCCTTTATTATAAAATGGTAATGATTCAGAATATGGCATCTTCAAATCCTTCAATAAGGCTAAAAGGATTATTGAATTATCTTAAAAGTTATCATAATGAAGACTGTCAGCACTGTTTTTCCGTAGAACTCACCAGACAGCAGATTGCCAACTTAGTAGGACTCCGGGTGGAAACGGTTATAAGAGCATTAAAGAAAATGGAAAAGGAAGGAGATATCAAAATTAACAACAGGAAAATTTTATATTAAGATCCAATATGACTGGAGTCATAAATAAGTGAATTATTTAATAGGACCTTAGACGAGAATTTAAAAAATTCATTGTAATACACCACTTAAATATACTAAAGTCATATAGGTTGTATTCTATATGGCTTTTTTTCAACTCAATAGACGGACAGATAATGAAAATAGTCCGGACATTAATCATTTAAAAATAAATACAATGGAATTTCATAAAAAACTTTTGGAATATATTGGTCAGTCATTAATGACGGCAGATGAAACGATTGCGGTTGCCGAAAGTGTAACTTCGGGATGTTTACAACTCGCTTTTTCTCAGATACCCAATGCCTCTTTGGTTTATAAAGGAGGACTAACTGCCTATACCTTACCGATGAAAGTAAAATTACTGAACGTAGACCAGGAAGAAGCCGAAAAATGTGACTGTGTTTCAGAAAATATTGCAGAAACAATGGCTCTGAATGTTGCAAAACTATACGACGCCGATTGGTCAATTGCCACAACAGGATATTGTACACCCATTAGGAACTCTTCATATAAAATCTTCGCTTTCTTTTCATTTTCTTATAAAGGAAAGATTATTTATACAGGAAAGCTGGAACTGCACCCCAAAACTCAAGCCCTGAATGCCCAATTATATTACACTGAATTTATTTTGGGGTGCTTTAAAACAGAAATCAGTAAAAATGCAGACATACAATCAAGACTACAGTTGAAAACAAAAGGAGATTTGAAAATTAACGTGAACTAACCCGTTAGTTTTTGATTCTTTTTGCAGATTATAATAAAGACATTTATAATATTTTAATCAATTTGGAAAGGGTTTTGTACTCTAACGCATAAAAATAAAAATATGAGAGCGATCTGGAATGGAGCAATAGGTTTTGGATTGGTAAATATACCGATTAAGCTGTACTCGGCCAGTGAATCGAGTACTTTAGATCTGGATATGCTGGATAAAAAAGATCTCAGTAATATCAGATACAAAAGAGTCAATGAAAATACCAACAAAGAAGTTGCCTGGGAAAATATTGTAAAAGGCTACAAAATAGAGGATAAATATATCGTGCTGCAAGAAGAGGATTTTGAGGCGGTAAGCCCTGAAAAGTCAAAAATTCTGAGCATTTTGCAATTTGTAAAGGAAGAAGAGGTAGATCCTGCTCTTTTTGAAACTCCTTATTTTCTGGAACCTCAAAAAAATGGCGAAGCTGCTTATAAGCTTTTGTTAAAAGCTTTAATGAAGACAAAGATGGCGGGAATCGGTTCATTTATTTTAAGAGAAAGAGAAATTCTATGTATGATTCGTCCTTATAAAGATGAAATTCTCATGGTAAACAGGATGAGATACCCTGAAGAAATGAGAAACTATGAAGATTTAAAAATTCCATCAGGAAAAGCGCCGAAAGCAGATGAACTGAAAATGGCTGAAGCACTGATCAAATCTTTAGCCGAAACTTTTGATCCTACCAAGTACAGAGATACCTACAATGAAGACCTTTTGAAAATTATAAAACAAAAAGCAAAAGGCAAAAACATAAAAACCAAAGAAGTAAAACAACCGGCTGGAAAAGCTACAGACCTTATGGCCATGCTAAAGGCAAGTCTTGAGTCAGGAAAAAGGAAAGCAGGATAAATTTTTCGTTTAAACTTTAAATTTTTTAAGGATGCCATTAGAAGAATATCACAAAAAGAGAGATTTTAAGGCAACTTCCGAACCGGAAGGCAAAGAAAAGGAGAGTAAAGCCCAATTAAAATTTGTAATCCAGCGTCATGCCGCATCGCGTTTGCATTATGATTTCAGATTGGAAATGGACGGCGTTCTTAAAAGCTGGGCCGTTCCGAAAGGACCATCCCTTAATCCCGCAGATAAAAGATTGGCGATGATGGTGGAAGATCATCCGTATGAATACCGGACATTTGAAGGAAGTATCCCCAAAGGAAATTACGGAGCCGGGGAAGTTGAAATCTGGGACGAAGGAACCTATGAACCCATAGAAAAAATAAAAGGCAAAACCGATGATTTGGTTATGCGTGCGGAACTGCACAAGCAATCTCTGAAATTTATCTTACACGGTAAAAAGCTGAAAGGAGAGTTTGCTCTGGTAAAAATCAAAAATAGTACAGACGAAAACGCATGGTTGTTGATTAAACATAAAGACCGTTATGCCGTTGAAGAAGAATATAATGCCGAAGAGCATACTTCCAAAAATTCTAAAGTGACCGCTTATCTTCAGGAAAAGAGCAGTAAAAAAAAAATGATACCACCGAAAGCCTGAAGCACTATAAAAACTATACAAAAGCACTTTCTTTAGACCGGAAGTTGTCTGATTTTATCAGGCCTATGCTCTGTAAAACAATTGAAAAGCCTTTTGATGATAAAGACTGGGCTTTTGAAATAAAATGGGATGGCTACAGAGCGATTGGAGATATCAGAAATGATGAAATCCGGCTGTATTCAAGAAATGGACTGGATTTTTCGAAATCATTTAAAAAAATTACTGATGCTCTTACAATCCAGAAGCATAATATGATTGTAGACGGTGAAATTGTGGCTTATGATGACAAAGGAAAACCTAATTTTCAATGGTTGCAAAGAATTGCTGAGAAAAATACGGATTTGGTTCTAATCTATCAGGTTTTCGATTTATTGTGGCTGAATGGGCATTCTATAGAAAACCTTTCTTATCTGCAACGGAAAGAGCTGCTAAAAGAAGCTTTAGTAGAAAATGAAATTATAAAGTATCACGATCATATTCTTCAGAATGGGAAAGACTTTTTTCAGGCCGCTAAAAATATGGGACTGGAAGGAATTATTGCTAAAAAAGCAGACAGTGAGTATAAAGAAAATACAAGAAGCTCAGAATGGCTGAAAATAAAAATTCATAAAAGTGATGAAGCCGTAATCTGTGGTTTTACAGAACCGAAAGGATCACGAAAACAGTTCGGATCACTTATTCTGGGAAAATATCTGAATAATAAACTTGTTTTCTGTGGACATACCGGAACAGGTTTTACAGATAAAAGTCTTAAAGAAATCTATCAGAAAATGGAGCCTTTTATCATAAAAGAATCGGCATTTGAAATTACTCCCAAAACCAATACCAAAGCGACGTGGCTAAAACCTGAACTGATCGCGGAAATAAAATTTACGGAGCTTACCAAAGATCATATTTACCGACATCCCGTCTTTTTAAGACTAAGAGAAGATATAGATGCTATGGATGTAAAATTTGAAACTGACTTACCTGAAAAAAAGCCGGAAATGAAACCTAAAACCTCAACAAAGAAGAAACCAACAGCAGACAAAATAAAGAAGATTGGAAAACAGCAGTTGATGCTTACCAATCAGGATAAACTGTATTTTCCTGATGATGATATTACTAAAGGGGACGTAATTGATTATTATCAGAAAATCGCCAAATTTATTCTGCCTCATCTGAAAAATCGCCCACAATCGCTCAACCGTTTTCCTAACGGGATTGAAGGACTTAGCTTTTACCAGAAAGATGCGGATGAGCATACTCCGGATTGGATCACTTTACAGAAAATCTTCTCCGAAAGTAATGATAAATACATCAATTATATTATTTGCAATAACAAGGAAACATTAGCCTATCTGAATAATTTAGGCTGTATCGAACTCAATGTCTGGACGAGTCGTATCCCGAAAGTAGATTATCCTGACTATTTGGTCCTGGATCTTGATCCGTCCGAAAAAAATACGTTTGATGATGTCATAGAAACGGCATTGGCGGTGAAAGATGTCTTGGATAAAGCGGGTATTGTTGGTTATCCGAAAACTTCGGGAAGCTCCGGCATACATATTTATATTCCTATGGGCGGAAAATATACTTATGATCAGGTAAAGGATTTTGGTCATGTTCTGATGCAATTGGTTCAGCATGAACTTCCTGAGCTTACCACACTGGAAAGAAGCCTTCAAAAAAGAGAGAAAAATAAAATTTATCTGGATTACCTTCAGAACAGGAGAGCGCAGACTTTGGCAAGTGCATACAGTTTACGCCCTAAACCGGGAGCACCGGTTTCAGCACCATTAGATTGGAAAGAAGTAAAAAAAGGGCTTCTTCCTACAGACTTTACGATTCATAATATGGTAGAACGGCTGCAGGAGAAAGGGGATCTGTTCAAGCCTGTGCTGGGAAAAGGAATTGATCTTTTGAAAACCATAAATAAATTAGAGAACTTAGAATAAAAATGAAAGCAAAATCATTGGATTAAATGAATGGAGTCCTGCGTGAAAATATACTTTTGTGCCTCCGGAAAATAATTATTCGTATCTAAACCTGTGAATGTACTGAAAGCCGGTAAAATCAATTGATGTTCTGTCACAATATAACAGGGAAATTTTAATTTTCTGGTTGACGACTGTAAAACAACTCCGGGATGAAGATGTCCGGAAATGACAAATTGATTTTCATTTTTCAAATCTTCATGACTGAAGATCAATTTATTTTCCTGATAAACAGAATGGATCTCTGAAATTCCCAGTTCAAATAATTGTTTTTCCGAAATCCGGTCATGATTTCCTTTTACTAAAATGACTTTTAAAGCCGGAAACTGAAGTTTCCAGTTTTTGTAGATTTCGAATTCCGAATTTTTTCCGGCGTGAAGAAAATCACCCACTATAATTATTTTTTCAGGACTGAAATGATCAATTAAACTTGATAATCTTTTTAAATCTTCCAATATAATATCCGAAGGTAAAGGAATGCCGTTTTTTCTGAAATGAGCTGTTTTTCCCAAATGTAAATCAGACAAAATCAATGCAGAAGCTTCTTTCCAAAATAAAGCTCTTTGATTCGTTAAAATAAAATTTTCTTCTTTAATAGAAATAAGCTTTTCTATAACCTTCATTTTCTTCTGTTTTTCTTTTTCAAATTGGCTTCCTGCATCTTATGAATTCTTGATGCTAAATCTTCACTGGATAAAGATTGTCTTAGACTGTCTACTTTTATAGGAAAGCTCAGAGGCGTAAATCGGTCGGAATGAATATAAATAATTTTACTCTGATGAATTCTCTCAAAAGCAGCAGTCAGTCTTACTTCTTCCAATTGCTGATTAAAGACTTCGGTATAGGCTTGGCGAAGTAATAAATTTTCAGGATCATAATCTTCTAAAACCGAAAAAATTATCCCTGAAGAAGATTGCAATGATTTGTTGTTTACCTGTCTTCCCGGCATTGTCTGAATAACCATTCCGGAAATTACGGCAATATCGCGAAATTTTCGTTTTGCCATCTCCGTTGAATTAACACTGCTGATCACATCCTGCATCAGGTTTTGCTTGGACAGGATCTGATGAAGTTCATCTTCAGACAGCTTAATTTCTTTATCAGAAAATAGCTCAAAACCATAATCATTCATCGCCATTGAAAAGCTGATAGGATATAATTTTGAAATTCTGTAGGCAATTAAAGCAGCCATTACTTCATGTACCAAGCGACCTTCAAAAGGATAAAAAAATAAATGATTGCCTTCCCGGGTTTTGATCTGTTCCACCAAAAATTCATTCTCTTTCGGAATATGTGAATTTTCATTTTGATTAACCAATAAAGGGTTTAGAAACTTCAGCTCCTTCTCTTTAGAATGAGGAGTTAAAGATTCTGCTAATTTTTTTCTTAAAAAGAAACTAAGGTTGGAAGAAAGCGGTAATCTTCCGCCTAACCAGCTTGGTGTAATGGCTTTACCACTTGATAATCTTACATATACTGTCATTTCTTTCAGCATTGCATATTCTAAAATTCTACCTGCCAAGACAAATTTATCACCTTTATGGAGTTTTGAAATAAAATACTCTTCAATCATTCCAATATAACCACCCGACAGAAATTTTACTCTCAACATCGAATCACTGACAATAACGCCTATATTCATGCGGTGAAGCATGGCAATTTTTCTTTTTTCAACAACCAGTTTTCCATCTTTTTCCTGAACAACTTTATGGAATTCCTCATAGTTTTTTCCTGTTTTTCCACCTTGCGTAATGAAATAGATACACCATTGCCATTCTTCCTCTGTAAGCTCAGAAAAAGCATAAGTACTTTTAATGACTGGGAATAGTTCATCAGCATAAAATCCGCCTCCCAAAGCCAACGTAACAAGAAACTGCACCAATACATCATAAGCTAAAATGAAAGGCTCCCGTTTTTCGATCACCTTATTTTTTACCGCTTCTTTTAACGCCGAAACTTCGATAAGTTCTAAAGAATGGGTAGGAACAAAATAAATAGTAGAGGTTTCAAATGGTGAATGTCCGCTTCGTCCTGCACGCTGCATGAAACGGGCGACTCCTTTACTGGAACCAATTTGAATCACGGTATCAACAGGTTTAAAATCCACACCAAGATCCAAAGATGAGGTAGAAACAACAGCTTTTAATGCCCCGGAATTAAGATTTTCTTCTACCCACTGTCGTAAAGGCGCTTCAATAGAACTGTGATGAAGTGCAATTTGTCCTGCAAAATCTGGGTATGCTTCCAACAATAACTGATACCATATTTCAGCCTGGCTTCGTGTATTGGTAAAAACCAGTGTTGATTTTGATTTAAGAATAACCGGAACGACTTCCTGTACCAATTTTCCACCCAAATGTCCTGCCCAAGGTAAGATTTCAACTTCAGGAGGATATATGGATAGAATATCAATTTTCTTTTGTTCTTTGGCGACTATTTTTGTCCTTTTTTTAGCATCAGGAATGAGAACTTCTAAAGCTTCCTCAAGATTTCCGATGGTTGCCGTAATGCCCCAAATTTTGATTTTGGGATTTCTATATTTTAGAACAGTCACTGCCAGTTCTACCATTACACCGCGTTTGGTGCTCAACAGTTCATGCCATTCGTCAACTGCGATACATTTTACATTTTTAAAAAAACGCTGATTGTCTTTTTGAGCCATTAAGAGATGCAGACTTTCAGGAGTGACAAGTAGGATATCCGGCATGGTTTTGCTTTGCCGTTGCTTTTGTTTGGCATCAGTATCTCCATTCCTTACTTCCACGGTCCAATCGAGTCCTATTTCGTCAATGGCTTCCTGCATGGCTCTTGCCAAATCTTTGGCTAAGGAACGAAGGGGAGTAATCCAAAGGAGCTTCAATCCTGTTTTGTAGTGTTCAGGCTGATTAAAAAAGTCAATGAGAACTGCGATAAAAACTGAATACGTTTTTCCAAAACCTGTAGGAGCAACCACCATTCCAGAATAGCCATTGGAAAAGCGTTGCCACGTCTCTTTCTGAAAAGAAAAAGGCGACATTCCTTTATCATTCAGCCATGTTTGAATGAGCTGGAAACCTTCGGATTGCTCAAATTTTAATGTCACGTAATGAGTTTTTTGATGTCTTCAATATCATCTATTTCATCTGCTTTTTTATCTTTTCGCCATCGTAAAATTCTGGGAAAGCGTAACGCAACACCAGATTTATGACGACTGCTGTATCCAATACCTTCAAAAGCCAGTTCAAAAACCAATTCTGGTTTTACGGTTCGTACCGGGCCAAATTTTTCCAGCACATTTTTAGCTATAAATTTGCTGACTTCCTGAATTTCTTTATCTGTTAAACCCGAGTAAGCTTTGGCAATAGTAACCAGCTTTCCTTCTTTTTTCACGGCAAAAGTATAATCTGTATAATAAGCGCTTCGTCTTCCGCTGCCTTTCTGAGCATAGATAAGAACCGCGTCAATGGTTAACGGATCTATTTTCCATTTCCACCAGTCTCCTTTTTTTCTACCGGTGTGATAGGGTGAATGATGGTTTTTCAGCATTAAACCTTCGCTATTGATTTCACGGGATTTTTCCCGGATCTGGGGAAGCTCATTCCACTTTTCGTAAGAGATGATCGGGGAAAGAATAATTTTTTCGGAAGGATTGTTTTGTAAAAGTTCTTCCAATTTTTTTCTTCTTTCCATGAGTGGTTTATCACGGTAATCTTCACCTTCAAATTCCAATAGATCATAAGCAAAAACAACAATAGGAATTTCTTCTAACATTTTTTTTGTTAAAGATTTTCTGTTTAATCTTTTTTGAAGCTCATTAAAATTGAGAACGGTATTGTCTTTAAATGCCAGAATCTCACCGTCCAATACAAAATTTCCTTTCCAGGTGGAAAGTTCTTCTTCAATTTCGGGAAACTGTGGGGTTACTAATTCTTCACCACGGGACCAGATAAAAATTTCACTATTCCTTTTAATGAGTTGCCCACGAATGCCATCCCATTTATATTCTATCTGCCAATCTTTGACTGATCCTAAATCATCCAGATTTTTTTCCAATGAATAAGCAAGACAAAAAGGGTAGGGTTTAGACAAATTGGTATTCGTATATTCACCTTTGATTAAGGCATCAAAATCCATTTCCAAAGGATTCCAGTCGCCCATAATGCTGTGTGCCACCGCAGTAGCTTCTAGTTGATAATGTTTTGCTATCGTATTGATTAAGGTTTTAGATGATACCCCAATTCTAAAACTTCCACCCAGTAATTTATTAAAAATGAAACGTTCCACTGCATCAAGGCTTTTCCAGGAATCTAAGACAAATTGTTTTTTTTGCTCTTCAGAACAGCCTTTCAATGCTATAATTTTACTCATCCATTCAGATAGTGATCGTTCTTCCGTATATTGAGGTTCAGGAAGTAACAGAGAAATGGTTTCGCCGAGATCTCCTACGGAAGAATAGCTTTCCACAAAAAGCCATTCAGGAATATGGGCAGCTTCCATCACCCATTGCTTCATAAAGGAAGAATTAACATTCCGTTTGGGTTTTTTACCTGTAAATAAGGCGAGAAACCACATTTTATCTTGTGAAGGAGCCTCTTCAAGAAACGTCAAAATAGCTTCCTGCTTCAAAGAAGTTTTGTTGGTGCTGTCAAGTGCATTAATTAAATTGGCAAAATCTTTCATTCCGGCTCAAATTCTGTAGTTTCTTCGTCATTTCCATATTCGGTTTTTACTTCGTCAGCGGAAATTCCTATTTCATTTAAATATTTTGAGAAAACAGCAGTCTGTCCGTGTGTGATATGTACTTTTTCAGCTTCTGTAGCTTTAATAGCCGAAATTAAACCCTGCCAGTCTGCATGATCGCTTATCGCAAAACCTGCATCTGCACTTCTCCAGCGTCTTGCTCCGCGCATCTGCATCCAGCCCGAGCAAATAGCATATGCTAAATTCGGAATTTTCTTCATAGCAGGATTATCAATAAGAGCAGGCGGGAGAATCACAATCTTGCCGTCAAGATGTTTTTTATCTTCACGCAGATCTATGGTTTTGTAATCAGGTAATTGTACACCAACACTTTCATAGGCTTCGTTGAGTTTGGCAATCGAGTAATGAACATTCAGCTCATCCAAACCTTCCAACGCCTTCATAATTCTTTGTGATTTACCTAATGAGTAACCTATGAATACGGAAGTTTTGCCATTGGCTTTATTTTGTTGTACCCAATTTCTCATCTGCTGTTCCTGGGCTTCCACAGAAAGCCAGTTGTAGACTGGAAGTCCGAAAGTGCTTTCAGAAACAAATTCGTTGCATCTTACGGATTCAAAGGGAGTGGAAATTCCATCGTCCTGAATTTTATAATCTCCTGAAACTACAGAAACATAGCCTTTATACTCCATACGGATTTGGGCAGACCCAATGATGTGTCCTGCAGGATGCAGAGAAACTTTTACACCATTAATATTCACTATTTCACCATATTCTACACTTTGGCATTCAATTTCTTTTCCGATCCGGGAATGCAGAATAGGCTTGGTGAAATGATGACACAGGTATTTTTTCATTCCGCTTCGGGCGTGGTCTGCATGTCCATGAGTGATTACTGCCAAGTCTACAGGCCGCCACGGATCAATATAAAATTTTCCCGGAATACAATAAATACCTTTGGGTGTAAATTTGAGGAGCATTAAACGTTTTTTATGATTTATAAATAGAAAATCAGACTTCTAATTTCCCTTCTATGCCACCATCTTCAATAGATTTTCCTGTAATGGCAGCAAAAATCATTTTAGACATGGCTATCAGTTTATTTTCTTTGGTTTGATAATAATATCCGTCATCTGGAGCAACTTTTATGACACTAATAGATGGGTCATCTTTTCCGTCGAACCATGCATTGGCAAAATTGGTCCAGTATTTTTCAATCAGTGCTTTATCTTGTGAAATAGTAGCTTTTCCTTTAATGAACATATATTCATATTTTGAATTATTCATAAAGTAAAGTTCTACCTCTGAATCTGATGTGATTTCATGATTCTTGTCGCTGTTGACATCACTCAAAAACCAGAGATTTCCTTCAGTATCTACTTCCTGTAAAGCCATAGGACGACTTTGGGTATCAGCATTTACTCTTGTAGAGAAAAAACAAGTTTTAGTACTTTCTGTAATGTTTTTAATTTTTTCAATAGCAGCAGAGCCGCTCAAATTTTCATGAGGTGAAATGGCGTTTGACATAATAATAAAATTGTGATTAGTGCTTATGGTCAATCAACTATTATGCCTTTGATTTTTTTTAAGCTTTTAAAATCTAACATTTTTTAATGAATATATCCTGACAGTTTTCACCCTATAATATATAAAATCCTTTTCCGATTTTCGGAAAAGGATCATTCACTAAAACTAAGAAAGTCTAAACAATAAACAAAGATGCTATCGCTTGCGCATCACTTCCTGTAAGAATTTCATCATAAGCTGCTGAACCTGCTGCTGCTCCAAACGCTGTAGAGGTATTGAAGCCTGCCTGATTGATATTGCCTTCTCCGGCATACACAGGATTGGTTGCGGAAGGCATGTTTCCACCGTCTGCTAATTCTATCCAGCCTTTGTTGGCTCTCATTCTGCGAACCTGCGAAGCATGTCTTGCTTCTACTGAGTGTATTTGTAAGGCAGCCTGAAGAACAGCTTTGTTAGACATTACATTTCCTGCCTGTCCTTTATAAGCTCTTACTCCGGTATCCTCAAAAGCCTGGGCAAGAATTAAAAATTGATTATAATCTGTAAATGGAGTAAAATTTCCTCCTGCGGTAAAATCAAAAGTTGGTTTTGCACCCGGAGTTACTCCCAACGAAGTCAATGTATTTTTTAAAAAGGTAACATGAGCAGATTCGTGTTTTGAAATCTGCATAAAGACAACTCTGTCTGCACTTGGAATTAATGTTCCTGCAGCTAACCCCATAGCATAATATTCATTTTCCAGATATTCTAAAACGAGTGCCAGTTGTAAGGCATCGGTTAAAACAGATTTAAAAAATGTGGTATTGTTAGTTGTTGTCGTTTCAGCTTTTGCCGGAGTTGATACCAAAGTTCCTAATCCAAGAGGAATAGAAGCAACGGCTGCTTTCTTCCCGAATTCTGAAATGTTGGTTAATGTTTCTAATCTTGTAGCTTCCGTAGTGAAGAATTTATCATTTGAAAGTTTATCTAGTAATTTAAGAATATTCATAATAATAGATTTTGATGATGAAAATTAATTGATTCCCTGCTCTTTCCAAGTGAAAGGTGTTTTGATAAATCCTCCCGCTGCCATTACAATATCTTTGGGCTCTTTGGCAAGATCCAATCCGTTACCGTCTATTACATCGTCTCCGGAGAACGCTGCTGTTCCCGGATTGATTAAATTTCTTATCGCAGAAGCATGTCTTGCCTCTACTGAAACAATTTTTCCTGCAATCACTAAATAATCAGCATTGCTAATGTATTTACCGGCCCCGTTGTAAGCTGCCACACCTGTATCTTCAAGTGCTTTTGCCGTTGCCAATACAGAATTTCTGTCATTAAAATTCACATTCGGATATTGGAATTCCAGTTTAGGAAGAACATTCATCGTTGCCCCGCTTATTGCAGCTTTGAAGAAATCTCTGTGGATCACTTCGTGATGATAAAGATCTGTGAACAGGTCTTTTTCAATGCTTGAGATTCCTGCATAGAAGTTATTAACAACCTTTGTATAAAAATCCGCTTCAAGCTGTTCCAATGCATAAGCATAATTCAGAACACCTACGTCACCAGAACCTAAATCAAATACTTTATCATCGGCCATATAATCATATTGGTTATCATCACAACCAATCAATGTAAGTCCTGCCATTGCTAAGCCTATACCGCTGAGCTTTAAAAAATTCCGTCTGCTCGTATCAAGAGTAGCTCCCTGATTAGAAACATGAATAGTGTTTTTCATAATAATTATTTTTTTGTGTTAGATTATTGAATGAAATTGGATATCTAAGATTTTTACCCAAAAGGAAAAAACAGCATATGAAATATGCTGTTTACACCACAAAACGTCTACGGCATCAATACCGTATCAATAACATGAATCACTCCGTTTGACTGATTTACGTCAGCGATTGTTACTTTTGCATTATTTCCTTTAGAATCTTTTATGTACAGGTCTTTTCCTTTTGTCCAGAAAGTAAGATTTTCACCTTCAACGGTTTTCATCATAGCTTTTCCGTTTCCAGCTTTTACTGCTGCCCAGATTTGTTTAGCACTGTATTTTCCAGCAAGAACATGATAAGTTAATATCTTGGTAAGCGTTGCTTTGTTCTCTGGTTTTACAAGGTTTTCCACTGTACCTTTCGGTAATTTTGCGAATGCTTCATCTGTAGGGGCTAATACTGTAAATGGACCTGCTCCCTGTAAGGTTTCTACCAAACCGGCTGCTTTTACAGCTGCTACCAAAGTTTTGTGATCTTTGGAGTTTACGGCGTTTTCAATAATGTTTTTAGAAGGATACATCGGAGCGCCTCCTACCATTACTGTTTTTTCTTTTGACATCTGTGCAGCTGCATTTCCACTGAAAGCAAATGATAATACCATCATTCCTAAAACTGCGATTTTTGATTTTGTGTTCATTGTTTCGATTTTAATTGTTATTGAATTTGATTGTTTTTAATTGTCTTGTTAAAATCATCTACGACGTTGGTTTTTATTTAGATTTAAAAATTTCATTTTTTTTATTAAACAATTGTAAATCAGGCTATTAATTTTTACAAGAATTGAATTTTTGAAGAAATTAATTGGGATATTGATGATGAAATCTTATAAATATTGAAAAATGTGTATAAAACTGCTCGATCAATTAATTATTAAATATCATTTGAAATAGATCTGAGATTTATTTTATTTTACTACATTTGAAAAAAATATCTCACTATTAAAACAACCTACTCGGAAGAACAACTTATCGTTTTACTGAAAGAAAAAAACGAAACTGGTTTTCATCATTTGTATGACAACTATTCCGGTGCGTTGTATGGAATTATTCTACGGATTGTTCAGTCTAAAGAATATACCGAAGAAGTTATTCAGGATGTTTTTGTTAAAATCTGGAATTCTATCCATCAGTATGATTCATCTAAAGGCAGATTCTATACCTGGATGATCAATATTGCAAGAAATACGGCAATAGATTATTTAAAATCAAAAAGTTTTCAAAACGAGTTAAAAAACCAACCGCTTCCGGATTTCGTATATAACTCCAAAGAACTTTCAATCACTAATGATTCATCAGATTACATTGGATTTAATAAGGTGCTTGAAAGTCTGGACGTTGACAAGAAGGAACTTATCGATCTCGCGTATTATCAGGGATATACACAAAATGAAATATCCGATAAACTGAAAATACCGCTGGGAACGGTAAAAACTAAGATGCGGAATGCGCTGATAAAATTAAAAGACTTGCTAAAAGATTATCAATAAATTGAACACTAAAGAATACATATCATCCGGAATAATAGAATCTTATATTCTAGGTCTTGCTTCTCCTGAGGAAGCGGGGATTTTGGAGTGTGTTATGAAAAATAATGCAGAAGTAAAGGCGGCTGTTGAAGAAGCTCAAAAAACATTGGAGGATCTTGCTACTGTACAGTCTGTAACGCCTCCGGCAGATTTAAAAACAAAGATCTGGGATAAGATTCAGCAGGAACAGACTGTTGAGAAATTACATCCTGTAGTTTCAACAGATATACCTTCTGCAAAGCCTCAGGAAGAAATTAAAATTCAAGGGAATAGTAATTGGAAAGCTTTTGCAATTGCTGCATCGGTATTGTTTTTGATAAGTGTGGCAGGAAATCTTTTCTGGATGAATAGCCAGTCTGAAACCAAAGAAAATCTTACAAAAATACAGACCGAGAAGAAAAATCAGGATCTTGCAATGCAGAAAATGCATGAAAAAATAGAAATGGTTTCAAATCCTGATATGAAAATGGTTATGCTGAAAGGAGTAGAGAAACATGCCGATTCTAAAGCGATGGTTTTCTGGAATACCAAAACAAAAGAAGTATATCTGAATGCTGATAGTTTACCCAAAGCTCCTGAAGGAATGCAGTATCAATTGTGGGCTATTGAAGATGGAAAACCTGTGAATGCGGGAATGTACACGGAAGATAAAGACAGTAAAATAGCGATTGCCAATATTCCGAATGCCCAAGCTTTTGCCATTACTTTGGAAAAACAAGGCGGTAGTCCAACCCCTACTATGGAAAATATGTATGTAATGGGTGGGGTATAGATAGTAATTTCAATAAAATTCAGGCAGAATTTTAACATTAAATAATTAAAAACTAGTTAGTTTCATAAAAAAGTTCAGTGGTATATTTACTGCTGAACTTTTTTTGTCTACAAGCTTAATCTATGCTGATCTCATAAATGAGGAAGATAATAAAAATATAAAAGTATATTTATATTCTTTTGTTTTTTTTATTTAGTATATTTGTATACTAATTTATCGATGTATGCATTATTCTATTGTAAAAGATGTTCTCAACTTACTTGAAAAATTTGAGGTCGAAAATGAAAGCAATGCTTATGCTTCGGATATAGAAGGTTTCAAAACATGGTTGTGTACAAAAGAGTCTTCAGCATCCAAGAAAGAGAATGAACCTTATTGGGAGGGCAAAGAAAATGGAAGAAGCCCGGAAAGTGTAATAAGCACTTCATTGGTACACCTTAACAGATATGCGAAATCGTATTCAAAATCTGCAATCCTGGATTCTGATTTTGCAACACAGGAAGATTTTATTTATCTGATTACACTCAAGACATTTGGAGAAATGACCAAAATGGAGCTCATTAAAAAGAATATTCATGAGAAACCGGCAGGAATGCTGATTATCAACAGGCTTATTAAGCTTGGATGGATAGAGCAACAAGAGTCTGAGAAAGATAAAAGAACAAAAGTGATAAATATTACTGATTCAGGAAGGGTGTCCTTAGAAAATCAGATGAGCAGAATAAGAATGGCTACGAATATTGTAGCCGGAAATCTTGATCATTCAGAAAAAATGGAGCTGATAAGAATTCTTGAGAAATTGGAAAAATTCCATCATCCGATCTTCAGCCGTCATATAGAATCCAGAGAACTTATTGATACCATTAGCTCAGAATATTCATTCCTAAAAAATTAATCATGAGTAAAAAAATAGCCATTATCGGTTCAGGATTTTCCGGTTTGTCTTCAGCAGCTTATCTGGCCAAAGAAGGCAACGAAGTTCATGTGTTTGAAAAAAACAGTAATGTGGGTGGAAGAGCAAGACAATTTAGAACCGAAGAAGGTTATACTTTTGATATGGGGCCAAGCTGGTACTGGATGCCGGATATTATAGAAGCATTTTTTGAGGATTTTGGAAAAAAGTCATCAGATTTTTATGAATTGGTCAGATTAGATCCTCAGTTTGAAATGGTTTTTTCGGATGGAATCATGAGCATTCCGGACAGCTATGAGAAAATGACTGCTTTATTCGAAAAGATGGAAAAAGGAGCAGGAAAACAACTCGATGCTTTTATGAAAGATGCTCAGGTTAAATATGAGATCGGAATGAAAGATTTCGTCAACAAACCTTGTCATTCATGGTTGGAGTTCGTTTCCCCAAAAATGGCTGCAAATGCATTGAAACTGGATTTGCTGAGTAGTTTTAGCAAGTTTGTGAGAAAGTATTTTAAGCATCCTAAGCTCATCACATTGATGGAGTTTCCGGTTATTTTTTTGGGAGCAGCACCCTCAAAAATTCCTGCTTTGTACAGCCTTATGAACTATGGTGGATATAAATTAGGGACTTGGTATCCAATGGGTGGTTTTTCAAAAGTAACTGAAGCGATGATGCAGATCGCAAAAGATCAGGGAGGGTATTTTCATTTTAATTCAACAGTTGAAAAGATTAATGTTGAAAATGATAAAGCTCATTCAATACAGGTGAATGGAGAAGAACAATATTTTGATATCGTTATTGCTTCATCAGATTACCATCATACTGAGAGTAAGCTTCTTCCTACGAATAGCAGAAATTACGCTTCTTCCTATTGGGAAAAGAAAACATTTGCCCCTTCTTGCCTCATTTATTATTTAGGGATTAAAGGGAAAATTCCTGGTCTGAAGCATCATACCCTTTTCTTCGAGAATGAACTTGAATTGCATACTCATGAAATTTATGAAGATAAAAAATGGCCCACAAAACCATTATTTTATGCCTGCTGTCCATCTAAAACTGATCAAACGGTTGCTCCTGAAAATTGTGAGAATGTATTTCTTTTAATGCCTGTAGCACCCGGAATAGAAGATTCTGAAGAAATAAGAGAAAAATATTTCCATGAAATGATCAGAAGGCTGGAAATCCACACCGGAAGTTCAGATATCCTTTCAAAAATAGAGTATAAAAGAAGTTATTGTATCAATGATTTTGAAGAAGATTATAATGCCTACAAAGGAAATGCTTATGGTCTTGCCAATACATTATCCCAAACGGCAGTTCTAAAACCTTCAATGAGAAATAAAAAAATTAAAAACCTGTTGTATACCGGACAGCTTACAGTTCCCGGACCGGGAGTGCCTCCATCTATAATTTCCGGTAAAATAGCAGCGAATGAAGCCAGCAAAATAAATTAACTATGAAAAAATTGTTTGACGACCTTTCTTACAAGGTAAGCAGAGAAACTACAAAGCTGTACAGTACAAGCTTTTCTCTGGGGATAATAGCACTTGCACCAAAACTGAGAAATCCGATATATGCCATTTATGGATATGTGCGCCTTGCCGATGAAATTGTGGACAGCTTTCATGCCTATGATAAGCAAAAGCTTTTATTGCGGTATAAAGAGGAGACTTTTCAGGCTTTGGAAGATGGCATTTCACTTAATCCCATCTTACAGTCTTTTCAGGAAACGGTTCATAAATACAAGATTGATTACAGTCTCATTCACCAGTTTCTGAAAAGCATGGAAATGGATCTCCAAAAAATTGATTATAATTCGGATTTGTATAAGGAATATATTGTAGGATCTGCCGAAGTTGTGGGTCTTATGTGCCTTCATATATTTACGGAAGGAAATACCAAAGAGTTTGAGAGGCTGAAACCTTATGCAATGATGTTGGGATCTGCATTTCAGAAAGTCAATTTTCTTAGGGATATGAAAGATGATTATCAGATCTTAGGACGATGCTATTTTCCGAATGTAGATATTTCTTATTTTGACAATACGGTGAAAGCTCATATTGAAAAAGAGATAGAAGAAGAATTTCAAATAGCGCTGCAGGGAATTAAAAAGCTTCCGGGTTCTTCAAGATTCGGTGTTTATCTTGCCTTTAAATATTACACTTCACTGTTCAGAAAAATAAAGAGAACTTCTGCCAATGAAATGATCAATCGAAGAATAAGAATATCCAACGGTAAGAAAATTTCGGTAATGATGAGCAGTTATCTGCAATATAAAACTTCTTTTTTATAGTATAATACCTTAAACCATGGTGCATACAATTTATAAAAAACAGCAGCTGAATTGTAATATCGAAGAAGCATGGAAATTCTTTTCTTCAGCGAATAATCTTGCGATCATCACACCACCTGAGATGAACTTTACGGTGCTCACCAAAATGGATGATGATGAAATTTTTGAAGGGATGATCATTGATTACTATGTTTCTCCTATAATGGGAATAGAAATGAAATGGAAAACGGAAATTACCCAGGTTGATTTTCAAAAGAGTTTTACCGATTTCCAGAAAAAAGGACCGTACAAACTTTGGAACCATCATCATGAATTTATAGTCAATGATCATGGAGTATTTATGAAGGATGTTGTGAAGTATGAGCTTCCTTTCGGATTTTTAGGTGAAATTGCCCATAAAATATTCGTCAGAAAGAAACTTGAGCATATTTTCAATTACAGATATAAAGTTTTGGAAGAGCTTTTTAATACACCCCAAAAATTATGAATTTGCTGATCGTACTAAGTACATTTTTCATCATGGAAGGAATGACGTGGTGTATTCATAAATACATTATGCATGGGTTTTTATGGAAATTACATAAAGATCACCACGATCATAGTAACCACGGTCCTATGGAAAAAAATGACTATTTTTTCCTGATCTTTGCTTTGCCTACCATAGCGTTGATGTATTACGGAACTTTACAGAATTTTAATTTTTGGTTCTATATAGCAGTAGGTATAGCATTATATGGAATGGCTTATTTCTTTGTTCACGATATTTTTATCCATCAAAGACTGAAGATCCTTCGGGATACTAAAAATCCTTATCTGCTTGCCATAAGAAGAGCGCATAAGCAGCACCATAAACATACAGGAAAAGAAAAAGGGGAGTGCTTCGGCTTTCTGTGGGTTCCTGTACAGTATTTCAAAATGTATTTTAATAAAAGCAAAGCCTGATAATGCGGCAATATACCTATCTTTTGATTGATTTCTGTACGGTGATCATCTGTTTTATTTTTTCATTCCATCCTAAAATAAAGTTTAACAGACATTTTACCGCATTTTTTAAAGCTTCGGTTATTGTGGCTTCAGTATTCATTATATGGGATATTTGGTTTACACAAAGAGGAGTTTGGTGGTTTAATGATACTTATCTTTTAGGAATAAGGATATATAATCTTCCGGTGGAAGAAATTCTGTTTTTTTTCTGTATTCCCTTTTCATGTATTTTCACCTACTTCTGTATAGATAAATTTTTTACGCTGGATTGGAATCCTTTACCAGAAAAAGCTTTTGTCTATGTTTCGATTATTTATTCGCTGATCATAGCTTCTTATTTTCACGATAAAATCTATACTTTAGTAACGTTTGCTTCCACTGCAGTTAGTATTTTCATCCTTTATTTTGTATTTAAATCAAAATGGATTGGTAAAGCATCTCTTATCTATCTTTTTCTGATGCCTGGTTTTTTTGCAGTAAACGGAATCCTTACAGGAACAGGTCTGGAATCTCCCATTGTCAATTACAATCCACAGGATTTCTTAGGCATAAGAATGCTTACAATACCTATTGAAGATACCGTGTATGGGTACGAAATGATTTTGTGGAACATCTTTCTATTTCAAAAATTTAAAAATAATGAGTAAGATTAATATTTTCTGGTTCAGAAGGGATCTTAGGCTCGAAGATAATGTTGGGCTGCATCATGCTTTACAATCAGGAAACAACGTATTACCTGTATTTATATTTGATACAGAAATTTTAGATCTTCTTCAGGATAAATCAGATAAAAGAGTCGATTATATCCAACAGGCGTTGAATGATTTAGATAAAGAGCTAAAAATTCGTAAAAGCAGTCTTAAAACATATTATGGAAAGCCAATTGATATTTTTGAACAGCTTAAGGATGAGTTTGAGATTGACACTGTATTTTGTAACAGAGATTACGAACCGCAAGCTATAAAAAGAGATAAGCAAATTGCAGAATTTCTCAAAAAATTGGATATTTCATTTTCAGATTTTAAAGATCAGGTGATATTCGAAGAAAATGAAATTCTGAAAAGCGATCAGTCTCCATACACGGTTTTTACTCCCTATTCAAAAAAATGGAAGGAGAATTTAAAATCTGTTGAGGAATATGAATCAGACTTCAGTAATTTTATTCAGTTGAAAGACTCTTCAAGTATTCTTAATCTGGAGGATATTGGTTTTAAGAAAACAGGAATAAATTTTATAAAGCCTTCCCTTGACAGAAAGATCATTGATTCTTATCAACAATACAGGGATTTTCCAGCTCTAAACCATACTACGCATTTAGGAATTGCCCTTCGTTTCGGAACGATTTCTATAAGGAAATGTGTGAAATTTGCTCTTCAACATAGTTATACATGGCTTAATGAGTTGATATGGAGAGAGTTTTTTATGCAGATTCTATTTCATTTTCCTTATGTTGTAACTCATTGTTTTAAAGAAAAATATGAAAACATCAAATGGAGAAATAATGAAGAAGAATTTAAAGCCTGGTGCGAAGGAAAAACCGGTTATCCTATTGTGGATGCAGGAATGCGTGAGCTTAATGAAACAGGCTTCATGCACAACAGGGTGCGAATGATTGTCGCAAGTTTTCTTACCAAACATTTGCTGATTGACTGGCGATGGGGTGAAGCTTATTTTGCACAAAAGCTTTTAGATTATGATCTTTCTGCCAACAATGGAAACTGGCAATGGGCTGCTGGATGCGGATGTGATGCTGCTCCCTATTTCAGAATTTTTAATCCCGAAGAGCAAACCAAAAAATTTGATAAAAATCTTAGCTATATTAAAAAATGGCTTGCAGATTATGATGAGTCAGTTCCTTTAGTCGAGCATAAATTTGCTAGAGGACGTGCGTTGGAAACCTATAAGAAAGCTCTTACTGAAGTTTAATGATAACAAAAACCCCTCTAAGAGGGGTAAAATAATAATGCCGGAAATAAATGAATGAGATTGACAATAAATTTAACATAAGATATATACTTCATTCTATGATCCAAATCATAGCATGTAATAAAATAGACTAATATCTTTGGCTAGATAAATTTTTTTGTTGGAGGAAACTCTGATTAGACCGGCACTCATTAGAGTGCTTTTTTTATAATCATACTACAATAGAAAGGCTAAAAACGGTTTGAGGGATCAATTAGAAGTACCTTATTGCATAGTTGTACCTTTAAAAGGATGCTATTAAAAATACCTCCTCTGAAGAGGAGGATAAATAATAATAATGCCAGAATAGATATGAATGATATTTTATAAAGATAAGTAGATACTCACACGGAGTTTATGATTCAGGTCATAAACAAAAAGATTATTAAAAAATATCTTTGAATAGAGTTTACTATTGATAGTAAGCGAATGAACTATTTTAAAATTATAGACAATACCATGTCTTTATTCATTGTTTAACTTTAAAATTTTAGATTATGAGAAGTATATTATGGTTAGTAGCAGTCATTTGTATTGCAGTATGGCTTTTAGGAATTTTAGGAATTATTCCGGGAATCAGCACAGGATATTTAGTCCATGTATTGTTGGTAATAGCAATTATTGTGATTCTATACAATATTATCACAGGAAGAAAACCACTTGATTAGATATTGAATCATCCATAGATAAGTAAAATGTACTTGGAATATGGATACATATTCACATGAAAAATTAATTCAAAACAATTATGAATGCTTTGTTTTCAAAAGTGTTGAGTCAGAAGAAATACGACTTATGGTTGAAATAATGCTTCAGATTTGTACTTCACCTTAACCACTTAAAATTATAATATGAAAAATTCAATGTTAGTCCTTTTATCGGCCATTGCTGTGGTGGCTTGTAAGAAAAAAGAAACAGTGACTGTTAATCAATCTACAGACAGTACGGCAATATCTGCTCCGGCAGAATCAGGAATGACTGTTTCTGACTCTGTAAAAATGTCTAATGATCATGATGTAAAGAAGGTGCTGAGTGATCAGGATAGAGAGTTTGCAGAAAATGCATCAAGAGGAGGTGTCATGGAAGTAATGCTGGGAAAACTGGCAGCTACCAATGCAGGCAGTGCTGCAGTAAAATCATTAGGGGAAATGATGGTTAAAGATCATACTAAAGCCAATGAAGAGCTTACTAAATGGGCTTCAGGGGTAGGATATACATTACCTAAGGATTTAGATGATAAAAAACAGAAGAAATACGACGAGCTGAAAGCTAAAAAAGGGATGGAATTCGATAAAATGTATACCGATTTTATGGTGGATGATCATGAAGAAGATATCAAAGAATTTAAAAAACAGGCTTCTGACGGTTCAGAATCTGCCCTGAAATCGTTCGCAAGTAATACACTTCCTACTTTAGAACACCATTTAATGGAATCCAAAAAAGTAAAAGAGGCCGTAAAATAATATTGGTTTTACTATCATAAAATGAGTTATTCCGAGAAGAAACAGTTTAAAAACTGAATTTTTTCCGGAATAACTTTTTCTTTTTTATGATTAAAATATTGTTATGTTAAGTTTTCTTTAAAAATTAGACTAGCCATTCTGCATTCTAACGTATTTTCATAATTATGTAGAATAAAAAAAATGAAGAATATATTCTTGATAGTTTCTGCGATAATCTTATCTCAAGGAGTACTGGGACAGAATAAAATAGTTTCGGAATTAGAACATCATAAGGTAGGATTACCCAATGGCTGGACATTGACACCTGTGGGAAAACAGATAGTATTAGGAGATCTTCCTCTTAATCTGGTCATCAGTCACAATAAAAAATGGGCTGCAGTTACCAATAACGGACAAAGTACACAAACCATTGATCTGATAGATATTGAACATCAAAAAAAGACAGACAGTACCATCATTGCAAAATCCTGGTACGGATTGGCTTTTTCTTCAGATGATACTGTTTTATATGCTTCGGGAGGACATGATAATATGATTAAGACATATTCTGTTAAAAAAGGGAAATTAGCTTTACAGGACTCTATTGTTTTGGGAAAACCATGGCCTGAAAAAATGGGCATTGCAGGGCTGGATGTAGATGATAAAGTTCAGAAACAGCTATATGTGGTAACGCGGGAAGATAAAAAGCTGTATGTAATTAATCTTAATAATAAATCTATACAATCTAAAGTTGATCTGGGAGCAGAAGGCTATACCTGTAAACTGTCACCAGATCTTAAACAACTATACATCAGTGTTTGGGGAGCAGAAAAACTCTTGGTTTGGGATGTGGTTTCTAAAAAAATAACGAAAGAGATTGCAGTGGGAAATCATCCCAACGAAATTACTTTCAGTAAAAACGGAAAGTGGCTGTATGTTGCCAATGCTAATGATAATTCCGTATCTGTAATCAATACGAAAGAAGGAAAAGTTGTAGAAACTCTTAATGCGGCGCTATATCCTAATGCACCAAGCGGTTCCACAAGTAATGGGGTTGCACTTTCCGAAAATGGAAAAACCTTATATATTGCCAATGCGGATAACAATTGTCTTGCTGTTTTTGATGTGACGAATCCCGGAAAATCAGTTTCCAAAGGATTTATTCCCGTCGGATGGTATCCTACGAATGTAAAGGTAGTGGGTAACGAGATATTGGTGACCAATGGAAAAGGACTTTCTTCCAAGGCCAACCCTCAAGGACCGAATCCTACGGATAAAAAAGAAAAAGTGGACCGCCATTCAGGAGATACCAGTAAACCTAAAGAAATACAATATATTGCAGGATTGTTCAAAGGAACTTTAAGCTTCATAGAGAGTCCGCGGCCGGAAACACTCGCTGTTTACTCCCATGCCGTTTATCAGAATACACCTTACTCTAAAGATAAAGAACTAAATGCAGAAGGTGAAGTCGGAAACCCGATTCCCATGAAAATTAGTGAAAAATCTCCCATTAAATATGTTTTTTATGTTATTAAAGAAAACCGTACCTATGATCAGATTTTAGGAGATCTTCCGCAAGGAAACGGTGATCCTAATTTGTGCTTGTTTGGGGAGAAGATAACTCCGAATCAGCACAAAATCGCCAATGAATTTGTATTGTTGGATAATTTCTATGTGGATGCGGAAGTAAGTGCAGACGGACACAATTGGAGTATGGGAGCCTATGCAACAGATTATCTGGAGAAAACATGGCCTTCGAGCTATGGTGGGAGAGGCGGAAGCTACGGAGGCGAAGGAGAAAGGGAAATCGCAAACAATAAAGGCGGATTTATCTGGGATAATGCAAAAAGGCATAATGTAACTTACAGAACATACGGAGAATTTGCTGATAAAGGAAAACCCAATGTAAAATCATTGGAAGGACACGTGGCGACGGGCTACACAAGCTACGACCTAAGCGTATCAGATACCACTCGTGTCAGACAATGGAAGGAAGATTTCGATGCACTGATCCGGGGTGGAAAAATGCCCCAGTTAACAACCATTCGTATCAGTAATGATCATACGGAGGGAATGAGAGCGGGCAAAAAAACGCCTTATGCACATGTTGCAGACAATGATCTGGCAGTAGGTCAGTTTGTTGATTATATCAGTAAAAGTCCAATATGGAAAGAATCTGCCATTTTCATCCTTGAAGACGATGCTCAAAACGGTCCCGATCATGTAGATGCCCACAGAAGTCCGGCCTACCTGATAAGTCCTTATGTAAAAAGAAAATCTGTGGACCACACCATGTATTCCACAACGGGAATGATCCGTACGATTGAATTAATACTCGGAATGAAACCTATGACTCAATATGATGCAGCAGCAGTTCCTATGTGGCGGTCATTTACCAGTCAGCCGGATTTTGCGACTTTCGATCATGTTCAGGCTAATATAAACCTTAATGAAAGAAACCCTGAAAAAGGCAAATTGGCAGAACTGAGCGCAAAGTTTGACTGGTCCAAAGAAGATGCTGTTCCCGATTTGGTATTCAATGAAATTCTTTGGCAGGGAATTAAAGGAGAAAGTGCACCTGCTCCGATACGTGCTGCATTCTTGAAAATTAATGAGGATGAATATGATGATTAATAAATAACATTTTTTGATGATATAATTAATGTGCACTGAATTCTCATTGTTCAAAATTCCGAATGATAAAAACAGCTGTTAAGGATAATTTTTATACATTTGCCTCAATGTATTTATTCAGATTGCTTTTAACATTCTATTTTGTGGCCTTGTCTATTATGCCATGTAATGATGTTGCCGCTAAGCAATTGAATGCTACTCCGAATTTTACTTATGTAAATAATCCACAGGAACATTCACATTCAGGCAATGATGCCTGTTCTCCGTTATGTTTCTGCAATTGTTGCCAGATGACGGTGACTTCTTTTAAAATTGAACCCGTCATTACCTTTCCAGAGCAGATTCGTATTTACTTTTCCAAGAAAATTTTTTTCCAGAAAAATGATTTTGCTTATTTGGTGTACGATCAAATTTGGCAACCTCCTAAAATTTAATTTTTATTGATTTTTAATGGAAGACACTTGTCTTTCATCGATTTGTTATGAAGTCTTTGCAATTCCGTTGCATGGAGTTTCTATTCATTTTTGTCCTTCTGTTTAAAAGTTTTTAAGCAGACAGACACTCAATAAAAATTAAATTCAATGTTAGATAAAATCATAAGATTTAGCATCAGGAATAAAATAGTCATTGGAATAATGACTTTGGTGCTTGTCATTTGGGGTATTTGGAGTGCCTCAAAATTACCGATTGATGCCGTACCCGACATCACCAACAATCAGGTACAGATTATTACTGTATGTCCTACATTGGCAGGACAGGAAGTGGAACAGCTGGTGACATTTCCAATCGAGCAGAGTATTGCCAATATTCCGGATATAGAAGAAACGAGAAGTATTTCAAGATTTGGTTTATCCGTTATTACGGTAGTTTTCAAAGAAAAGGTCGATATCTATTTTGCCCGACAGTTAATCAGCGAACAATTGAAGCAGGCTGCAGAAGAAATCCCGAAAGGAGTGGGAACTCCTGAATTGGCTCCTGTAAGTACAGGTTTGGGAGAAGTTTACCAATATATTCTCCATCCTAAAAAAGGAAGTGAGAAAAAATATACAAGCAAAGAACTGAGAACCATGCAGGACTGGATTGTCCGCAGACAGTTAAACGGAACACCGGGAGTGGCGGAAATCAACAGTTTTGGAGGAGAGTTAAAACAATATGAAGTCGGCATCAATCCGGACCGTCTGAAAGCAATGGGAATCAGTATTACAGATATTTTTACGGCTTTAGAAAAGAACAATCAGAATACGGGAGGAGCTTATATTGATAAAAAACCGAATGCCTATTTCATCAGAGGAATCGGTATGGTAAAATCAATAGAGGATATTAAGAATATTGCCGTAAAAAATGAAACAGGAAGTGTTCCCATTTTTATAAAAGATGTTGCCAATGTCGGTCTTGGTCATGCTATCCGCTATGGAGCTCTCACCTATAATGGCGAAGTCGATGCAGTAGGAGGCGTTGTGATGATGCTGAAAGGAGCCAACAGTAATGAGGTTGTGCAAAGAATTAAAGATAAAATTCCGACAATTCAGAAATCGCTTCCTGATGATGTGATTATTGAACCGTTTCTTGACCGTACAGACTTGGTAGACAGAGCTATTAATACAGTAGAGAAAAATTTAATTGAAGGTGCCTTAATCGTCATATTTGTTCTGGTTCTTTTTCTAGGCAATTTTAGAGCAGGATTAATTGTAGCTTCGGCGATTCCACTTTCTCTTTTATTTGCTTTAGGAATGATGAATGTTTTTGGAGTCAGTGCTAATCTGATGAGCTTAGGAGCGATTGATTTCGGTCTGATTGTAGACGGAGCAGTCATTATTGTAGAAGCAACACTTCATCACTTAGGACTGAGAAAAGCTACAAGAATGCTGACTCAATCCGAAATGGATGAAGAAGTCTTTTTATCTGCTTCCAAGATCAGGAGCAGTGCGGCTTTCGGTGAAATTATAATTCTTATTGTTTACATTCCTATTTTAACATTGGCAGGAGTAGAAGGAAAAATGTTTACCCCTATGGCGAAAACGGTCGGATTTGCTATTTTGGGTGCACTGATTTTATCTCTGACTTACATTCCGATGATGAGTGCTTTATTTTTATCTAAAAAAATAACTCATAAAGAGACTTTTTCGGATAAAATGATGAACAGGCTGCAAAGAATTTATCAACCGTTATTGGAAAAAGCTTTAAAGATAAAATATGCTTTAGTGGGAGGAACAGTGGCTTTGTTTATGTTGTCGGTTCTCCTATTTAACAGGATGGGAGGTGAATTTATCCCCCAATTGCAGGAAGGAGATTATGCTTTTCACTGTATTCTTCCACAGGGAAGTTCATTGAGCCAGAGTATTGAAACCTCCATGCAGGCTTCAAGAATTATCAAACAATTTGACGAAGTAAAAATGGTGATCGGAAAAACAGGTTCAGCAGAAGTTCCCACAGATCCGATGCCGCCGGAAGCTTCTGACTTGATTATTGTTTTAAAACCCAAAAAGGACTGGAAAAGCAAAAAATCCTACGATGAACTTGCAGATGAAATTTCCGAAAAATTAGAAACCATTCCGGGTGTGTTTTTTGAGAAGAATCAGCCGATTCAGATGCGCTTTAATGAATTGATGACAGGGATCAGACAGGATGTAGCGGTAAAGATATTCGGAGAGAATCTGGATTCACTGTCAATATATGCAGATAAAACGGCAAAGATAATTTCATCTGTTAAAGGATCAACTTCGCCTCAGATTGAACGGGTAAGCGGTCTTCCGCAAATCAATGTGGAATACGACAGAACCAGAATGGCGAATTACGGATTGAATATTGAAGAGGTGAATAATGCTTTGAGTACAGCTTTTGCAGGACAGACTGCCGGTCAGGTTTTTGAAAACGAAAGGAGATTTGATTTGGTTGTACGTCTGGACAGTCTCCACAGAACCAATATTGAAGATGTTAATAATCTGATGATCTCTACGAATTCCGGAGCACAGATCCCGCTTTCCCAGGTGGCGAATGTCAGTTACAAATTAGGACCTGCCCAAATCAGCCGTGAAGAAGGAAAACGTAGAATTGTGATCGGGTTTAATGTAAAAGACCGTGATGTGGAAAGTGTTGTAAAAGACATCCAGGCAAAACTGGATAAAGTAAAATTACCATCAGGATATTATTTTACGTATGGTGGTCAGTTTGAAAACTTACAGGCTGCAAGCCAACGACTGATGATTGCAGTACCGGTTTCATTATTGTTGATTTTTATGCTGTTGTATTTTACTTTTCATTCCTTTAAACAGGCAGCATTAATTTTTACAGCCATTCCTATGAGTGCTATTGGTGGTGTCTTCGCTTTATTGATAAGAGATATGCCTTTCAGTATCAGTGCCGGAATAGGATTTATCGCTTTATTTGGTGTAGCGGTTCTCAACGGAATTGTGTTGATCGGAACTTTCAACCAGCTGGAAAAAGAAGGAGAAACAAGTATCATAAAGCGTGTGATAGAAGGAACAAAAACAAGATTACGACCTGTATTGATGACGGCAACGGTAGCGTCTTTAGGATTTTTACCGATGGCCATTTCTACAGGGGCTGGAGCGGAAGTTCAGAAACCTTTGGCAACGGTGGTAATAGGAGGTTTGATTACCGCAACTTTCCTTACGCTTTTTGTATTACCGATGTTATATATTATTTTCAACACAAAAATTGATTTAAAAAAGATAAAGCCTAAATCAGTAAGTGCAGGTATTGTGCTGGGATTTTTATTTCTTGGACAGGCTTTTAACGCACAGCAAAGAACGCTTTTAACTTCAGATCAGGCTGTTCAGATGGCATTGAGTAATAATGCTCTAATTAAATCAAAAGATCTGGATATTAAAGCCAGTGAAGCTTTACAACCTACGGCTAAAGAGCTTCCGAAATTGAATGTGGACGCTCAATTAGGACAATACAACAGTAAACAGTTCGACCAGTCTTTTTCGATCTCGCAAAATATTCCGTTTCCGACCCTGTTTAAAGCCAGAAAAGAACTGATTGCTGAAGAGATCAAAGGAAAGCAGATTAATAAGGAAATTTCTGCCAATGAACTGGCAAAACAGGTAAGAACGTACTATTATCAGATTGAATATCTGCAATACAATCAGTCAAAGCTGAAATACCTGGACAGTCTTTATCAGGATTTTATAAGAATTGCAACCATAAGGTTTAAAGCAGGGGATATTAAAAAAATTGAGATCAATACTGCCGAAACACAGAAAGGTGAAATCAATTTGCTGTTAAGTCAAAATGAAATATACCTTACCAATGCTTATAAAAATTTAAAAACATTGCTTACTACTTCAGAAGAGATTACAGTTCCTTCCAATAAAAACTATTATCCTTTAAAAGCTGACGATGTTCTTGATAGTCTTTCAATTGCAAAGCATCCTACCGTGAGAGCATTCTATCAGGAAATGGAGATTGCGGAAAAAAATAAGAAGGTGGAAAAATCGCAGGGACTTCCGGAATTTACGATCGGGTATACCAATCAGTCTTTAATAGGTTTTCAGACCATCAACGGGATGGAGCAGTACTTCAGTGGAGGAAACAGGTTTCATTCTGGAACAATAGGCGTTTCGATTCCTTTGACTTTCGGGGCGACAAAAGCGAGAATGCAATCCTGGGAACTTCAGAAGCAAATGGCGGAATCGAATGCAAAACTACAGGAAAAACAATTGGAAACCTTGCTGGAAAATACTTTCAATCAATACCTTCAAAATATAAAGCGATATGAGTATTATATGAATCAGGCGATTCCGAACGCTGAAAAGATTATAAAAGCCGGACAATTAGGATATAAAACAGGTGAAATATCATATGTGGAATATCTTTTCGCCTTGCAAACCGCTACGAATATTCAGCTGAAATATCTGGAATCTATTCAGCAGGTAAATGAATCTGTCATTACTATCAATTCAATATTAAATAAATAACATGAACATAAAATATAATATCATCTCTTTTGTTTTCATTTTCCTTGTTGTGATTAGCTGTGGAAAGAAAGATGCTGCCGGAGAAATTACTGAACAGCCCAAAACAGAACAGACAGAAGAGAATCATGCAGAAAGTCCCCAAACCATTGCAGAACTTACGGAAGAACAAATGAAATCGGTCGGAGTGACATTAGCAACTATTGAAATGAAAGAACTTACCTCAACCATTAAAGCGAATGGCTTATTGAGAGTCCCCAACAATAGAAAAGCTACGGTAACTTCTTTATATGGTGGAGTGATTAAAACCATTAATGTACAGATTGGGGATTTTGTGAGGAAAGGTCAGGTATTAGCTACCATAAGCAATCCAGAATATATCCAGTTACAGGAGCAATATTTGACTGTAAACAGCAGAATTACCTATGCCGAGCAGGAATACAGAAGACAGAAAGAACTTTTTGATAATGATGCGGGAGCCAAAAAGAACCTTCAGAGTGCCGATGCAGAATTAAAAAGCCTGAGAACTCAGAGAGCATCTTTACTGAGACAGCTTCAGATGATGGGAATCAATCCGGGAAAAGTAACGAATGGAAATCTGAAGTCAGGGTTAGTCATTACCTCTCCGATTAACGGAACCGTAAGCAATATCAATGCACAAATCGGAAGTTATGTAGATGTTTCCTCTCCTGTATTGGATATTATTGATAATAGTTCCATTCATCTTGACCTTCAGGTGTTTGAAAAAGATTTACCCAAAATGAAAATCGGGCAGATCGTTCATTTTAAACTGACGAATAATCCTGAAACCGAATATGATGCAAAAATATACAGCATCGGATCTTCTTTTGAAAATGAAAGCAAAACGATTTCAGTTCACGCCAATGTTACAGGCAATAAAGAAGGTCTGATCGACGGAATGAATATTACCGGAATTGTGAGTCTGGATAAATCGGTAACTCCGGCCATTCCGAATGAAGCGATTGTAGAAGCAGACGGTAAATATTATGTTTTTGTGCAGACCGATAAAAAAGCAGAAACCCACGAGGAAGAAAGCGAAACTAAAAAAGAGACAAATCCTGATAAGAAAGAATCTAAAACTATGAATTTTGAGAAAATTGAAGTGGTGAAAGGTTCAACAGATATGGGCTACACCGCGATTACTCCGGTAAACAATATTGCTACTGATGCAAAGATTGTAGTAAAGGGTGCTTTCTTTGTCAATGCAAAGCTGTCTAATTCGGGAGAACACGAGCATTAAATTTGTATAAATATTTAAAAATTTTATAACTATTTATTTAGAAAAAAGTTAATTTTATTAATGAAATAAGAAATAAATATTTGCACAAGAGTAGTTTATAAGGGACTTAATGATACAGTACTAACGGCAAGATCTATGGATTGGAAAGAAGAAATTCCGGCCAATCTTTGGATTTTTCCAAGGGGAATGAATCGTAATGGTTTGGTAGGAGAAAACTCCGTAACATGGAAATCAAAATATGGAAGTGTAATAACCAGTTCTTGGGATCTTTCTTCTTCTGATGGCATGAATGAAAAAGGATTAACAGGAAATGTCCTATGGCTTGCTGAATCCGAATATCCGTCTTTTGATCCTGAAAGTGGTATAAAAGGGATTTCTATTTCACTTTGGCTTCAATATGTTTTAGATAATTTTTCTAATGTGAATGAGGCGGTAGAAAAATTGAGACAGGCAGAATTTGTTATCGTTTCGGGAATCATCCCCAATACAGATCGTTTTACAACGCTTCGTTTATCGATCTCAGACTCTTCCGGAGACAGTGCTATTTTTGAATACGTAAATGGGAAGCTTGTTATTCATCATGATAAAAAATTTATCGTCATGACCAATTCTCCTACTTATGAACAGCAGCTTGCAATCAACAGTTATTGGCAGGGTATTCCGGGAACCATTATGCTTCCGGGTACCAATCGTGCAGCAGACAGATATGTACGAGCTTATTACTATATCAATGCAATTCCTCGGACTGATGAGGCTAATCTAGCTTTGGCAAGTGTTTTAGGAGTTATCAGAAACTGTTCTGTTCCATTAGGAATATCTTCTCCGACTGAGCCTAATATTTCGTCAACACGATGGAGAACTGTATCTGACCATAAGAATCTACTTTATTATTTTGAAAATGTTTTGACTCCTAATACATTATGGGTTGATTTAAAAAAAGTTGATTTTAGTGAAGAAAATGGAAAACCTTTAAAGTTAAGTTTGGACAGTAATGAAATATATGCAGGAGAAACGTCAGACAAATTTATTCACACTGAACCGTTTATTTTCAAAGGACTTATTTGACGGAGAATAATTTAGTATTAATCTTACTGGACTTTTATAAATAAGAGCACTCATATGAGTGCTTTTTGCGTATAATTTCAGATAAATACTATTAATTATATTTAAAATAAAAATAATTAACTCTTTTTTTATTATTAATTTAGTAGAGATTAAATACTTAAAAATTAAATTATTATGGTTGTTAAAGTTAATATTCATAATTACTACTAGTTGTATTAAATCTTCTATCATATTTACCTTCAGGAAAAAATAAAAAATAGATCTATCACAATCCATAGATTTCTGTCACTGAATTTATAACCATAAAATAAACGGTATGCCTAACCAAATCACAAAACGGTATTTAGTTTTCTTGCAATTACTGACGGCTTTTTTTCTATTGCAAGTGATGAATTCCTGTACCTCATCAAAAAATGAATTTGCAGATACGATTTACATTAACGGAGACATTCTTACCATGAAAGGGAATGATGCAAATTATGTTGAAGCATTAACGCTAAAAGATGATAAAATAACTTTTGCCGGTGACAAAAAAACAGCAATGTCGTATAAAGGAGATTCGACTCAGGTAATTGATCTTAAGGGCAGAACGCTCATGCCGGGTTTTATCGATGCTCATGGTCATGTGACGCAGGCGGCTTCCTTTTCTTTTGCTGCCGATTTAGCACCTGAACCTTATGGTAAAGTAATGTCGATTCCCGACCTTCAGGAGGCTTTGAAAGATTATATCCGGAAAAATAATATTCCACCAGGTATGCCGGTCATCGGAAATGGTTATGATGATGCCATTATGAAAGAACATCGTCATCCTACCGCACAGGAACTGGATGAAGTATCTTCCGTTAATCCTATATATATACTTCATACTTCCGGTCATATGGGAGTGGCAAATACACTTTTGCTTAATGAAATGAAAATTACATATGATACTCCTGATCCTGTAGGTGGAGTGATAGGAAGAAATACCTCATCTAAAACACTTACAGGAAAAATGCAGGAAAATGCAAACATCAATAGTCTTCTTTTTTTGATGGCTAAACTTCCAAAGTCAACGGAAGAAGATAAGTTGAAAGGATTGTTAAATGCTGAAAAAGAATGGTTTGCTAACGGACAAACAACAATCTGTGACGGACGTGCAATACCTGAAAATATTGGTTTAGTAATGACAGCCAATAGAAAGGGGTTACTGAAAGGGGATTTTATCGTTCTCCCTGACTATGACACTAATGCAAAAGGGCTGGATTCATTAAAAAAATATTATAGAAAATACTATAATCATTTCAAAATAGGAGCGATAAAAATGACTTTTGACGGTTCTCCGCAAGGGAAATCAGCATGGCTTACTACACCTTATCTTGTTCCTCCGGATGGAGAAGAAAAAAACTTTAAAGGACATCCTATTTACAGTCATAAAGCAGCATATGAGGGACTAAAAAATATACTTTCTCACGGGATGCAGGCTCATGTGCATTGTAACGGAGATGCAGCTATTGACGAAGGACTGAATCTAATGGATACTTTAAAAAAAGAAGGTCTCCTTACTTCAGATATGCGTTGTGTTCTTATCCATAGTCAGGTTTGTCGTCCAGATCAGGTTCCCAGATTTAAGCAGATCGGAATCGTGCCAAGTTGGTTTCCGACTCATTGTTATCTTTGGGGAGATTGGCATTTAAACAGTGTTTTAGGAAAAGAAAGAGCTTCGCATATAAGTCCGCTTAAACAAGGACTTGACAATGGAATACGTTTTACAATTCATCATGATGCCCCTGTAACTCCTCCAGATCTCCTTACTGCAGTCTATGCCGCAGTGAACAGGAAAACAAGATCTGGGACTATATTGGGTCCTGATCAGCGAATTTCACCATACGAAGCACTCAAAGCAATTACAATAAATGCTGCATGGCAATGGAGCGAAGAAAATGAAAAAGGAACACTGGAGAAAGGTAAAAAAGCAGATCTTGTTATTTTAGATAAAAACCCATTAAAAGTAGATCCTTTAACAATTAAAGACATAAAAGTAATGGAAACATTTAAAAATGGAAAATCAGTATTTAAAAGAAATTAAAATATCTCTTTATATGAAAAAATACCTTGAGGCCTTCCTTGAGGTATTTTTTATCACGAAATAAATTCAGTGAATAAATAATTTCTAAACTTGGTTTAATCATTATTTGATTTAGGATTTAATTTTCAGAAATTTGCTACCTTATCCAACATTCTTAAGAGTCAGTTGTCAGTAATGGAATTATCAGGAGAATATACACTATTCAATACCCATATCAGTACACTTTCAGTGTATGAGTTGCTGAAACATACCCAGAATGGAAGTTTTATGGAAAATAGAGACTTCCAGAACGTTCATCCCATTGCTCTTGAGCTGAATGTTGGTGTATTTACTAAAAATAATGTAGCGGTTGATTTTCCAAGAGTTTCAGTAAGCCAGATTGGAAATGATGTTATTTCATCCTGCTCCTGTAATCATAATACCCAAAAACTATGTCAGCATCAGGCGGAAGTTATTCACTGTATTCTTGAGCAGGAAGATTTCCGTATTTTCTATGATCATAATTTGCGTCGTAAAATATTAGTGCGATCAGCCAAAGGTTATGGATTAGAAAATGAATCTAACCTGGATGCCTATTTTCAACTGAGCCATAAGGATGGAAAACTGAACATTGAAAGTAAAATAAAGGAACTGCTGAAAATGGATGAACAGGTTTTTAAGAAAGATCTTATTCCTCAACAGCAATCCCTCATCAAAAAATTAGCAGCTCAGGAAATCTACAAAAAACAGATCCTTGTTATTGGCAGACACCGTTACTACAATCAACTGAGTTTTTTGTTGATGGAAGCGGATATAACGCAGGCCGGAAAAATTAAAAACCCGGTAAGTACTGCAGATCCGATGAATCTGATATGGAAGGCTGAAAGTCCTTTGGCCGTTAAATTTTATACCGCTCTCGTTATTTTTCAGAATAAATATAACGAAGACAATACAGATACAGAACTGGATGCTTTACAGCAGATTATTAAAAATCCCTTAGAACTAGATACCTTTTTTCATGACAGGGATATTTCTGAAACCATTTCCGCAAAATCTCTGATTCCTGTTGATGTAAAAATTTTAAAAGCCGAGATACAGTTGACTGTTTTAAAAAAAGAGCCGTTTTTTGAAATTACAGGAGAGCTTGTTTTCAATGATACTTCGCTTCCTTTCAGCAATGTGGTGATTCGCAATGAATATTTTGTTTATCATCAGCAGACTTTTCATTATGTAGATCATCCCGATATGCTTCGGATACTTAAGTTTTTCAAGGCCAACAATGAAATCTTATTGATTCATTCTTCCAAATATGAAGAGTTTTTTCAGAATGTTTTGGCTCCTTTAGAAAATCTGGTTCATATTAATTACAGTTATATCCGTAAAGCTACTTCGGTGGAGCTTATTGAGAAAAATTTTGAGGTAGAACGGATTGTTTACCTGAATCAGGAAGGAAATTTCATATCCATTATTCCCATAATGAAATATGGAGAGGTGGAAGTTCCCGTTTATTCCAGAAAGCAGATATTTGATACTGATCAGAACGGAAACGAATTTAAAATAGAACGCGATTACAATGCAGAAATTGCCCTCACTTCGGTGATCATGAATCAGCATTTGGATTTTAGCGAACAATTAGAAGGACACGAATATTTCTATCTGCATAAAGATAAATTTTTAGACGAAAACTGGTTTTTAAATGCCTTTGAAATATGGAGGAATGAAGGAATTACCATTCTCGGGTTTAATGAAATTAAAAATAATAAACTCAATCCCCACAAAGCCAAAATAACTATAGAAGTCAATAGTGGAATTGATTGGTTCAATGCTAATTTAAAAGTTCATTTCGGAAAAAAGAAAGCTACTCTGAAACAAGTACATCGGGCTCTGAGAAACAAAAGTAAATTTGTTCAGCTCGATGATGGATCTCAAGGAATTTTACCCGATGAATGGATCGAAAAAATAAACAGATATTTTCAGGCAGGAGATATAGACGAAGACTTACTAAAAATTCCCAAAGTCAATTTTACAGAAATATCCGGTTTATTTGAAAAAGAAGTGTTAAGTGAAGAAGTACAGAATGAAATTATAACTTACCACGAGCAATTTTCAAAGATAAACAGGAGTGAAGTCCCGGTTCCTGCAGAATTGAATGCTGAACTCAGAGATTATCAGCGCGAAGGACTGAACTGGCTGAACTTTTTAGATAATTTCAATTTCGGAGGATGTCTTGCCGATGATATGGGATTGGGAAAAACGGTACAGATCATTGCTTTTATTCTATCACAACGGGAGAAATACGGACATACAACCAATTTAGTGGTCGTTCCGACTTCTTTATTATTTAACTGGCAGGAAGAAATAGAAAAATTTGCCCCTTCTCTAAAAATACTGACTCATTACGGAGCAGAAAGAGAAAAAAGCATTACAAAAATGCATGAATATGAGATCGTATTAACCACCTATGGAATGGTATTGTCTGATATTCGTTTTCTCAAAAATTTCCGTTTCAATTATATATTTTTAGACGAATCTCAGGCGATTAAAAATCCTAATTCAGAAAGATATAAAGCTGCCCGTTTGTTGCAGTCGAGAAATAGAATTGTACTTACAGGAACACCTGTTGAAAACAATACCTTCGATCTCTATGGACAGCTTTCCTTTGCCTGTCCTGGATTGTTGGGAAGTAAGCAGTATTTTAAAGATATTTATGCCATTCCGATCGATAAATTTGAATACAGCAAAAGAGCGCTGGAACTTCAGCATAAAATAAAACCATTTATCCTGAGAAGAACCAAAAAGCAGGTTGCCAGTGAATTACCAGAAAAAACAGAGATGGTCGTTTACTGTGAAATGAATGCAGAACAACGTAAAATCTATGATAATTATGAACAGGAACTGCGTGAATTTATTTCTGCAACGGAGGATGATGAGATCACAAAAAACAGCATGCATGTTTTAACAGGATTAACGAAGCTTAGGCAAATCTGTAATTCACCGGTACTTTTAAAAGAAGGCCATTCCGGAAGCAATTCCGTGAAGATTGAAATCCTTACCGAGCAGATTGAAAATAAATCTAAAGAGCACAAAATCCTGGTTTTCTCTCAGTTTGTAGGAATGCTTGATCTTGTTAAAACCGAATTGGAGAAAAAAAATATTCCTTTTGAATATCTGACAGGCCAGACAAAAGATAGAGGAGCAAAAGTACAGAATTTCCAGATCAATGATGAAGTTCGGGTATTTTTGATCAGCTTAAAAGCGGGTGGAGTAGGCTTAAACCTCACCGAAGCAGATTATGTCTATCTTATTGATCCTTGGTGGAATCCTGCTACTGAAAATCAGGCGATTGATCGAAGTCATAGAATCGGACAGACGAAACATGTAGTGGCAGTTCGGCTAATTTGTACGGATACCGTAGAAGAAAAAATCATGAATATGCAAAAGAAAAAACATAAGCTGGCTCAGGATTTAATTAAAACGGATGCTTCTTTCTTTAATAGTCTGTCTAAAAATGAGCTTCTGGAAATTCTGTAACAGGTAATTATTTTTTCTGCATTTTACTGATTTCTTTCAGATAGCTGTGATAATCGGAATAAGGTTCATGAATCCTGCTATTGGGCTTAAGATAAAGAATACCATTTCTATTGTCCAGTATCATATTGAAATGATTTAAAACCTGATTGCCAAATAAGCTGGTTCTTCCCTTAGGTTTATTGGGATCAGCTGCGTTGGTAACGATGTCTTTAAAATGAACTCCGGAAATCGTTGCATCAAGACGTACTATTTTTTTATCATTAATGGTTGTTAGGGGAACCAATTTTTCCCAATAATCCTTTTTTGAAGTGAAATCTTCTCCAAGGACCATCGTTCCGTCTCTTCCGGTATCAAAAAGAAACCAGAAGTCGTATTTTTTATTATTATGACTCAATTTTGCATTAAACTTGGGTCTGTCCTGCTCATAAAAAACAGACTGTTTGTTGAAACCTTTAGTAGAAGGAAGTTGAGAGTGAACGATAAATTGTTTTTTATCATAATCTATTTCAATGATTTTATCTTTGAAAAGGCTGTTTCCAATGATAATATCTTCGTTATCCTGCATATTCCTGACCTCGGTTAAAGAAATTCCTTTCCACTGTAAGGCAGCTAATTTCAACTCATTATCAAGGCTCGTTCTTTCTTGGTTAACTCCGCTTGTATTGCTTACAAGAGTCTGAGAAGTAAAAGAGAGTCCTAAACGTTCTACAGATTTTGTATTTACAACACTCGTTCCCGCTCCCAAATCCAATTGAACTGTAACTGATTTTCCATTAATAAACCCATCAAAATAGATCCTTGAACCTATAAGTTTAAACGGAATAATTTGTGGAAAAGAATTCTTAGAAATTAAACGGGCAGGATTGGGCGGTTGTGCAGATGAAATTCTTACGTGGCAACTGTCTTTTTTGTTAATAACAACTATAAAATCATAGTTTTTTCCAGGCTGTGTATGAAACGTTAAGCTTCCTTTATCTGTTTTGAAATGAACAACACTTTTCTTTAGCGGAATATTAATAAAATAAGTGTCCGGTTTTAATGCCGAATCCAGTTTCCAGTCGATTTCGACATATTTTCCATCTTTGATACGGGCTTGTTCGTTAGAAGCTTCAATTACTGGAAGCTGTGATTGAGATTTTATAATTGAAGAAAATCCTGAAAAAATAAGAATAATAAGGGCTGTAACGGTATGTCTAAATAAAACTAAAAAAGAATACAATGACTTCATAATTGTTGGCGCTAAATTTATGCAGCAAAGGAAATAGTAATTACCCAAAATAGAGGAAAATTTACTCCGCCAAAGTACCGCCAATCAGCCGTCAGATATTATAAAATGCTGATATTAGGATAAATCCGTGGATTTTTGTCTTTATTGAGAGCTACAGCATTTCTGAGAATGATAATGATGTTGACCAGTATCCAGACGATAGGAATCAGAAATTTAAACTGAGTTTGGATTCCCAGCCAATCAGTCAAAATAAGGATGACAATGAATAATAAAACGGCGATGATTGTCCATAAAATCTGAATGGAAATAATTTTTCGGGTAAGCTCATTATTTTGTTTCTTGAAGAATAAAATAAAGACCGGGATTAAAATATTTAATGGGGGAATAAATGTAAAAAGTAATGATGAGAGATTGATTATTTTCGCCCATTGATGCTGGTTATTATCATCTTCTTCAATACGCTTGTTCTCAAGCAATTCAACTTCATTAATTTCTAAAGCATTACATAAGGCTTTAAGGGTATAACCTTTGGGAACAGTTCCGGATTCTATTCTCTGGATAGTTCTTACAGAAACTCCTGTTTTTTCCGAAAGCTCTTGTTGTGTAAGGTTCAATTGTTCTCTTATTGCCAGTAATTTGTTCATGCTGTTTTTTGTAAAATTATAGATTTTATCCTTACAAAAGAATTTTTATGAGAAGGATAAATTGTAGAAAATATAATTTTTCTGTCCGTATAATTTCTACCTTTGTTTCTTAATTTTATTGTTTTGAGCAAGATATTAATCATCGATGATGAAGAAAAGATCAGAACGCTTCTTTCAAGAATTATTGAACTGGAAGGTTTTGAAATATTTCAGGCTTCTGATCTGAAGAACGGAAAAAAAAGACTGGAAAACTCAGATATTGATGTCGTCATCAGTGATGTAAAACTTCCCGACGGAAGCGGAGTCGATTTTTCCAAAAATATCAAAGAAAATTATCCCTGGATTGAAGTCATCCTTCTTACCGCATTCGGAAATATTCCGGATGGAGTTCAGGCCATAAAGAACGGAGCATTTGATTATATTACCAAAGGCGACGATAATAATAAAATCATTCCTTTGGTGTATAAAGCGACAGATAAAGTGAGCCTGAACAGACGGCTTTTGCAGCTTGAAAAACAATTGGGAGATAAACAGTCTTTTGATAATATTATTGGAAAGTCTAAAACAATAGAAGCAGCCATTACTTCAGCCAAAAAAGTTGCTGTAACGGATGCTACGGTTCTTTTAACCGGAGAAACAGGAACAGGGAAAGAGGTTTTTGCGCAGGCCATTCATAATGAAAGTCCCAGAAATAAACAGAACTTTATAGCGGTTAATTGTTCCGCTTTTAGTAAAGAATTACTCGAAAACGAATTGTTTGGGCACAAGGCGGGAGCTTTTACAGGAGCAGTTAAAGATGCTAAAGGAATTTTTGAAGAAGCCAACAACGGAACTGTTTTTTTGGATGAAATCGGAGAAATGCCATTAGATCTACAAGCCAAATTACTTCGCGTTTTAGAGTCGGGAGAATTTTTAAAAGTAGGTGAAAGCAAGCCTACGAAAGTGAATGTAAGGATAATCGCTGCTACCAATAGAGATTTACAAAAAGAAATAGACAACGGGAACTTTAGAGAAGACCTGTATTACCGGATCAATATTTTCAATATTATTCTTCCATCTTTAAGAGAAAGAATTTCCGATATTGAAGAATTGGCCCATTTTTTCTTAAAAAAATATGCACAGAAAGTAGGAAAAAAGATAAACTCTATTTCGGGAGATTATCTCAATATATTGAAAAAGAATTTCTGGAAGGGGAATATCCGTGAACTTAGAAATATTATTGAAAGAAGTGTTATTCTGGAAGATAGTGAAGAATTATCGGTAAGCAGCCTGCCTTTCGATATGCAGCAGATTTCTACAGCCCAATCTTCATCAGATAAAACATTGTCTGCCTTTTCTATGGCGAGTGCAGAAAAGCTTCATATTCAGAAAATCCTGAATTATACCCAAGGAAACAAAGCTGAAGCAGCGCGCTTACTGGAGATCGGTATTGCTACTCTTTATCGGAAAATAGATGAATACAAAATATCATAAACGATTATCATATTGATAACGAGCCTATCATTTTGATAGGCTTTTTTGTTGCTTTAATTTATAGATAAATTGGTAATTATTTGTATTTTAGTGTTTTATATATATATTCTAAAAAAAGGAATATAAGTTGGCATATATGATTCAAATAATTCTACAAAATGAATCATACAGAAGCAATTCAGGAGATCCTTAAAGTAATTCCTGAATCAGAAGAAGAATTTAAAGACACTTTCAGAACCAAAAACTCTTTTATGGTGATTAATGTCTTCACTAAACAAATCCGGAGACTGATCCGGAAAAAAGATCAAAAGGTTTTGGTCATCTGTCTTAACCAAATGAACGAGATGTATAAAAAAGGCGATCAGGCATTAAAAAATGCAATAGAATCGGTTTTTATCTACTCTTTAGACAGTCTTACGTTTACCTGCGATAAGGCATACAAAAATCTGGTTTTTGAAAAAATCCCTTTGCCTTTAAAAAACGCGTATCTGCATCAGATTTACAAATCAGGAATTTAAATTCGTAACAACATGAAAGTAAGAAAACACGGAAGCTGGAAAGAATGGAAATCTTCCAACGACAGACACAATCTTGAAATTTTAGTCATCAATGTAGTGGTTATTCTGGGAGTATTTGTAGTGGCCGCTATTATTCAGTGAATATAAAAAATATAGAAATGATCACCATTTTAATAATAACAGGAGCAGCGCTTTTTGCTTTGTTTTTTCTAACGGTAAAATACTTTGAGAAAATATGACAACATTATTCATTATAGCAATCAGCGTATTCATTTATATGTGCTATGTGCTGGTAAAACCAGAGAAATTTTAACCAAAATGGAAATTGAAAAAATAATTTATTATCAATTTTCAGATTTTAATTAAGAACTATGAACTCAGAAATTTTAGGAATATTATTGATGTTCTTTTTGGCAGTAGGTCTTGCCATACCTTTAGGAAGATACATCGGAAAAATATACAGCAATGAAAAAACTTGGCTGGACAAAATCTTCAATCCGATAGATAAAGTTTTTTATAAAGGTGCCGGAGTTAATTCTGACATAGAAATGACCTGGAAGCAACATTTGTTTGCTTTATTAACGATCAACCTCATTTGGTTTTTAATAGCCATGTTTGTATTAACCAATATGGGATGGCTTCCGCTTAATCCGGATCATAATCCGTCTATGAGCGGAGACTTGGCATTTAATACGGCCGTAAGTTTTGTAACCAATACCAATCTTCAGCATTATTCGGGAGAAACAGGAATGTCTTATTTAGGTCAGCTTGTTCTCATGTTATGGCAATTTATCAGTGCAGGATGCGGAATGGCAGTTGCAGCAGTCGTTTTCATCGCTATGAGAGAGAGAACGACAGAAAAGCTGGGAAACTTTTACTTCTTTTTTGTAAGAAGCTGTACTCGGATTTTATTACCGATTGCAATTGTTGTTGCAACTTTATTAGCGTTTAACGGAACTCCTATGACATTTGAAGGTAAAGATACCCTTACCAATCTGCAGGGAGATAAAATACAAGTAAGTCGCGGTCCGGTTGCTGCATTTACGGCAATAAAACATTTGGGAACCAATGGAGGTGGTTTTTTTGGACCAAACTCAGCACATCCTTTTGAAAATCCAAACTATTTTACCAACATCGTAGAAATGGTAACCCAAATGCTGATTCCTTTGGCGATGGTTTTTGCCATGGGATATGTTGTGAGAAGAAGAAAACTGGCTTGGACGGTTTTTGGAGTAATGACCATAGGATTTTTACTTCTTACCATTCCGACAATCGTTTCAGAAGTTAACGGGAATCCTGCCATTACTCATATGGGCATTTCTCAGCCGATGGGAAATATGGAGGGTAAAGAAGTACGTTTCGGTTCTGTTGCTTCAGCGTATTGGAGTATTGCTACAACCGTAATTTCTACAGGAAGTGTCAACTCTATGCATGACAGTTTTATGCCTTTAAGCGGAATGAATCAATTGCTGGGAATGATGGTAAATTGTTTCTATGGAGGTGTAGGTGTAGGTTTTTTAAACTTCTATATTTTCATCATCCTTGCTGTTTTTATCAGTGGATTGATGGTAGGAAGAACTCCTGAATTTTTAGGAAAGAAAATAGAAGCCAGAGAAATGAAAATAGCTATGATTATTGCTCTTCTTCATCCTCTTCTGATTCTTTCCGGGACAGCTATTGCGAGTTTTTTGTATTCTCAGAATCCCGAAGCATTTGCAAGTTGGCTGAATAACCCGGGATATCACGGTTTCAGTGAAATGCTGTATGAATTTACCTCATCAAGTGCCAACAACGGAAGCGGTTTTGAAGGATTGGGAGATAACACTCCTTTCTGGAATATCGCCTGTGGAATAGTCATGTTAATGGCAAGATATTTACCCATTATAGGCCCGGTTGCAATTGCAGGAAGCTTGGCTGCTAAAAAATACATTCCTGAAAGTGCAGGAACATTAAAAACAGATACTTTAACATTCGGGCTTATGGTATTTGCAGTTATTGCCATTGTTGCAGCACTGTCATTCTTCCCGGCATTGGCTTTGGGACCTATCGCAGAGTATTTTTCTATGTATTAATTATAAAAAAATGAAAGGAAATAATAACAATTTGTTTCAGGCAGAATTAGTCAATGAAGCATTGAAACAATCATTTATAAAACTTCACCCGGCAAAAATGTTCCGTAATCCGGTCATGTTTATGGTGTATATCGGAACTTTGGTAATGGCTGGAGTTTGTGTATGGATTGCAACAGGAGAAACTTCTCAGGGAGGTCTTGTTTACAATATCATAGTAACCGCTATATTATTGATCACTCTTCTTTTTGCCAACTTTGCCGAAGCTATTGCCGAAGCAAGAGGAAAAGCTCAGGCTGATTCTTTAAGAAAAACAAGAGAAGAAACTCCCGCAAAGATGGTATCATCCAACGGAGAAATCATAATAGTACCTTCCAATCAGTTGCGAAAGGACGATGTATTTGTTTGCGAAACAGGCGATATCATTCCTTCTGACGGAGAAATTATAGAAGGCTTAGCTACGATCGATGAAAGTGCAATAACAGGGGAAAGTGCTCCGGTAATCCGGGAAGCAGGAGGAGATAAGAGTAGTGTAACAGGAGGTACAAAAGTACTTTCAGATCATATTAAAGTAAAAGTTACCACAGAACCAGGAGAAAGCTTTCTAGATAAAATGATTGCCCTGGTTGAAGGAGCATCAAGACAGAAAACACCGAATGAAATTGCCCTGACTATCCTTTTGGCCGGATTTACATTAGTCTTTGTAATTGTCACAGTGACTTTAAAGCCATTTGGTGATTATGCCAATACGCCGATTACCATCGCAGCATTTATCTCATTATTCGTTTGTCTGATTCCCACTACGATTGGAGGATTATTGTCAGCAATCGGGATTGCAGGCATGGACAGGGCTCTAAGGGCAAATGTGATTACCAAAAGTGGTAAAGCAGTAGAAACCGCGGGAGACATTGATGTTTTACTATTAGATAAAACCGGAACCATTACTATTGGAAACAGAAAGGCTACTAATTTTTATCCGGCTGATGGAATTGAGGAAAAGACTTTAATAAAAGCAGCTGTTCTAAGCTCTATGGCAGATGAAACTCCGGAAGGAAAATCAATTGTAGAATTAGCAGGAATAAACCCATCAATTTATGATGTGAAAGATCCTCAGTTCATAGGTTTTACAGCGGAAACAAGAAGTTCTGGAATCAACTATGAGAATACACGAATCAGAAAAGGGGCAACAGATGCCATAAAAAAAATTGTTACCCATTCAGGCAATACATTTCCGACAGAAGTTGAAGAAAGAGTCAGAGAGATTTCGCAAAACGGAGGAACCCCGCTTGTGGTTTCAGAAAATGAGAAAGCTTTGGGAGTGATAGAATTACAGGACATCATTAAACCGGGTATTAAAGAACGTTTTGACCGTTTGCGAAAAATGGGAATCAAAACGGTGATGGTAACCGGAGATAATCCTCTGACGGCAAAATTCATTGCTGAAAAAGCAGGAGTAGATGACTTCATTGCAGAAGCCAAACCTGAAGATAAAATGAATTATATCAAAAAGGAACAGACTGAAGGAAGATTGGTAGCCATGATGGGAGACGGAACCAATGATGCTCCTGCTCTTGCTCAGGCGGATGTAGGTGTTGCGATGAACAGTGGAACACAGGCGGCAAAAGAAGCAGGAAATATGGTGGATCTTGATAATGACCCAACAAAACTTATCGAAGTTGTGGAAATTGGAAAGCAGTTATTAATGACCCGGGGAACGTTAACGACTTTCAGTATTGCCAATGATGTGGCAAAATATTTCGCCATTGTTCCCGCTTTATTTATTGCTTCCATTCCGGCATTACAAGGACTGAATATTATGAACCTTCATTCTCCGGAGTCAGCCATTCTTTCTGCTGTAATATTCAATGCCATCGTAATTCCCATGCTGATTCCTTTAGCTTTAAAAGGAGTTGCCTATAAGCCGATCGGTGCAAGTGCACTGCTAAGAAGAAACCTTTTTATATATGGTTTAGGCGGAGTTATTATTCCGTTTATCGGGATCAAAATTATTGATCTTATTGTAGCATTATTTATTTAAAATAAAAAGTAAAAAGTAAAAAGTAAAAAGTAAAAAGTAAAAATAGCTTGTTAAACTTCTGTCTTTTTACTTCTAACCACTAACATTCATCATCATGAAACAAAATATATTACCAGCCATTAGATTAACACTTTTATGCGCCGTGTTTTTTTCAGGAATCTATACCCTTTTTATTTTTGGAATCGCTCAGGTTGCACCCAATAACGGAAAAGGAGAAATTATAGAATTTAATGGCAAAAAGTATTATGCCAACATAGGTCAGAAATTTGATAAGGATGAATATTTCTGGTCCCGTCCTTCGGCTGTAGATTACAATGCTGCAGGAGCAGGAGCAAGCAATAAAGGTCCTTTAAATCCTGAATATCTTAAAACCGTTCAGGAAAGAATAGACCATTTTATGAAACATAATCCTGAAGTTCAGAAATCAGAAATTCCATCAGATATGGTAACTGCCAGTGGAGGAGGATTGGATCCGAATATCTCTGTACAGGCAGCAAAAATTCAGGTAAAAAGGATTTCTAAAATCAGAAATATAGATGAAAATAAAATTCAGGAATTGATAGTTTCCCACACAGAAAAACCACTCTTTGGACTGTTCGGGACTGAGAAAATCAATGTTTTAAAACTCAATATTGCATTAGACGGGTTGAAATAACTAAAAAAAGAAATTTAAAAAATGAAAAAAACAATTAGCTTGGTAAGTACTCTATTATGCCTTGCAACTAATCAATGGGCATTTTCTCAGAAAATCTCTGATTCTGCGTCTGTTGGAAATTTAAAAAAAGACTCTGTTATCACCCAATCAAAAATACCGTTTGATGGCTATGATCTTTCCTGGATCAACGGGCAGAACAGGCAGACTGATTTTCCGCTTACCTTAAAGGATAAAAATGGAGAAACTATTCTGACAGGAGTTGCCTATGTTGATTCATACTTTAATTATGACTTTAACCGTCCAAAAGATAATACCCATAACGCTTCTGCAGCAATAGGGCGTTCCAATGAATTTACGATCAATATGGCAAGTGTAGGCATGGAAACAAATTATAAGAATGTGATCGGCCGTCTTTGGCTTCAGTTTGGACAGATGGGATCCATTGTACAGGATCTTGACGGAACTGTTAATCATGGGAAAAATACCTCAGCAAGTAATTTGAAATACATTCGTGAAGCTGCCGGAGGATACCATTTTGATGTTATGCACGGTTTAAATGTTGAAGCAGGGATTTTTATGAGCTACATCGGTCTTGAAAGTTATGTGCTTAATGAAAACTGGAATTATCAGCGAAGTTTGGTGTGTGATTTTACGCCGTTCTATTTTCAGGGGGCGAGAATTCAGGCGTACCCTTCGAAAAAATTTAAAACAGAAGTGTGGGTAATGAACGGCTGGCAAACCTATAATTCATGGAATACGGGATTGTCAATTGGAAACTCAAACTACTACCGTCCTAATGAAAACCTGCAATTGGTTGCCAATTTTTACTTAAATGGAAAAGATACCCGCAATAACCCAGGAGTAAGAAGATTTCATCATGATAACAGTGTTGTGGCAAGGTACTTAAACAGAAAAGACAGTAAAGGAATTTCCCAGGCTGCTTTCAGCTTAAACACCCACTATGGATTCCAGTCCGGAGCAGGGGTTAAAGCTAAAGACAATTATATGATAGGAACTTCTCTTGCCAACAGAATATGGTTTAATCATAATAAATTTGCTTTGACTTTAAGAGGAGATGTCATAAGAAATCCGGGAGCTTATTTGGCTTTTGCTCCTTCTCCGGTTGCTAATAACGACTTTAATGATGCTCTTGCAGCGGGTAAAAACCTGAAAATGTTTCAGGGAACCGCAACTTTTGACTATATGCCCAATCAGTTTTGTACGTTCAGATTAGAATATGGCTACAGAAGCAGCAATATTCCTTATTTTGCAGGAAGAGAAGGAACTACAAGTCCGGACGGATGGGCAGATACGGCGGTTGAAAACTGGAGACCGGATCTCAGAAAGAGAGACAGCAGACTTACTTTAGCGGTTATTTTCAGGCTGTAATAAAAACATACTTTTTAAATTAAAATCAACTTAAAAATGAAGAAAAAAATACTGTGTATGTTTTTAATACCGGGATTTCCAATTTTAGATTTTGCACAGGAAAGTAAATCATTAAAAATTACAGGATATGCTGAATTGTATTATCAGTATGAATTCAATAATCCCCTCAATAATTCACGTCCTGCTTTTATTTACAGTCATAATCGAAACAATGAAGTCAACTTGAATTTGGGTTTTGTAAAAGCAAACTATGAAACTGAAAAACTAAGAGCGAATGTAGCTTTGGGAGCAGGAACTTATATGAATTCCAATTATGCGGCAGAATCAGGGGTTTTAAAAAATATTTATGAAGCGAATGTTGGTGTAAAAATTTCAAAACATAAAAATCTTTGGATTGATGCGGGAATTATGCCATCGCACATTGGTTTTGAAAGTGCAGTCAGTAAAGATTGTTTTACACTGACAAGAAGTATGCAGGCAGAGAACTCTCCGTATTTTGAAAGCGGTGCTAAGATTTCTTACGCCAGCGATAACGGGAAATGGTTCGTAAGCGGATTAGTGCTTAATGGCTGGCAAAGAATTCAACGGATAGACGGAAATTCTACCGTAGCTTTTGGTCATCAGCTGACCTATAAGCCGAATGAAAAGATTACCCTGAACAGCAGTTCCTTTATTGGGAACGACAAACCGGACAGCATAAAACAGATGAGGTATTTTCATAACCTGTACGGAAGTTTCCAATTGAGTAAAAAATTTGCTTTGATTACGGGATTCGATATAGGAGCAGAACAAAAAGCTAAAGGAAGCGATCAGTACAATATCTGGTATTCTCCTGTTATTATTGCGAAATATTCTCCAACGGAAAATTTAAGCTTTGCTGCGAGAGGAGAGTACTATAGTGATGAAAAAGGAGTCACTATTGCGACCGGAACGGAAAATGGTTTTAAAACTTTCGGATATTCTCTGAATGCCGATTATTGGATTCTTCCCAATCTGGTTTGGAGAACGGAAATTAAAAATCTTAATAGTAAAGATGAGATTTTTATCAACCGAGATCATATGCTCAAAAAAAATACGCTTACAGCAGTCTCCTCACTTGCCGTAAGTTTTTAATTACTCAAATCCCTTACTGAAATTTTGGTAAGGGATTGCTAACTTTGATTTAGATAATCTGTTATGGATGATAAAAAATCTGCTCAGGATTTCCTAAGCTTAATTAAAAGATCAAGAAAGGGAAAATTCAAAATCTACATTGGAATGAGTGCTGGTGTAGGAAAAACATACCGTATGCTGCAGGAAGCTCATGGACTGTTGGAAAACGGAATTGATGTAAAAATCGGCTATATTGAGACGCACAACCGTAAAGAAACGCATGCTTTATTGGATGGCTTACCAATTATTCCGAGAAGAAAGCTTTTCTATAAAGGAAAAGAGCTGGAAGAGCTGGATGTTCAGGCTGTACTGAATCTCCGTCCTGAAGTAGTGATTATTGACGAATTGGCCCACACCAATATCGAAGGAAGTAAAAATGAAAAAAGATGGCAGGATGTTATGGAAATCCTGGATTCCGGGATCAATGTAATTTCAGCAGTTAATATTCAGCATATTGAAAGTTTAAATGAAGAAGTAAAAGACATTACTGATATAGAAGTAAAAGAAAGAATCCCGGATTCTATTCTTTCTATGGCAGATGAGGTTGTGAATATTGATTTAACAGCCGAAGAGTTGATTAATAGATTAAAAGCTGGAAAAATTTATGATCAGACAAAAATCAATGCAGCACTGAATAATTTTTTTAAAGCTGAAAGTATTTTACAGCTTCGGGAATTGGCTTTAAAAGAAGTGGCATCACAAGTTACCAGAAAAGTAGAGTCGGAGGTAACCATTCATAAAACCATTAAAAAAGAAAGGTTTTTAGCGTGTATAAGTTCCAATGAAAAAACAGCTAAAAATGTGATCAGAAAAACGGCTAGATTAGCGAATTATTACAACAGCCAGTGGTATCTTCTGTATGTTCAGATTCCCCGTGAAAGTTCTGATAAAATCGCTCTGGATAAGCAGCGTCATCTGATTAATAATTTTAAATTAGCAACAGAATTAGGAGCTGAGATCATAAAAGTTGAAAACACCAATGTTGCCCATGCTATTATGGAGCAATGTGAAGAGCGGAAAATTACAACGGTATGTATCGGAAAACCACATTTAAACTTATGGAAAATCATTTTGGCAACAGATACTTTCAATTCATTGTTGAATAAACTGTCGCAGGAGAATATAGATTTGGTTATATTATCATGAAAATCAAAACAAAACTTAATATTGGTGTAGGCCTTTTGTTTATTATGATTATCGTACTCTCTGTTTTAAGCGGATGGTATATCAATCAATTGAAACGAGATACCAATAACATCTTAGTCGCCAATTACAATACCCTGGAGTATTCCAGAAATATGTTGTTGGCATTAGAAGAAATAAATTCCGATCCATTGGCTTTCGGAGTGTTTGAAAAGTATCTGGATAAACAGAAGAAAAACGTTACGGAGTCCGGAGAAAGAGAGGCAACTGAGGAAGTGGTCACTCATTTTTCAGCCCTGAAAAAAGATACTCTGAACGCTTCATTAAAATCCTCCATAAGAAAAGATATTGCCGAGTTGATGCAGCTTAATATGGCTGCTATTCAGCACAAAAGCAGCATAGCCGATGAAACAGCCAAAAATGCGATTACAGTTATTTCCATTGTAGGAATGATGTGTTTCTTGATAGCATTTATTTTAATGGTAAATCTTCCATCGAATATTGCCGATCCGGTTAGAATTTTAACCCAGAGTATTAAGCAGATTGCCAATCAGAATTATAAAGAAAGGGTTCATTTTAAAAGCAACAGCGAATTTGGTGAGTTGGCAAGATCTTTCAATACCATGGCTGAGAAACTTCATGAATACTCGGAAAGTAAGCTGGAGAAAATTTTAAAAGGGAAAAAACGTATCGAAACCCTTATTGATAATATGCAGGATCCGGTGATTGGAATTGATGAAAATAAAACGGTACTCTTTGTAAATGATGAAGCTTTAAATATTACGGGTCTTAAAAAAGAAAATTTTGTCGGAAAGCTCATTCAGGATGTTGCAGTTACCAATGATCTGGTGAGAAGTATCATCAAAGATATCATTCATCCGGACGGAAAAACAGAAACTGAAGCGATGAAAATCTATGCAGATGGAAAAGAAAGTTATTTTGAAAAAAATATTATTGATATCAATATTGTACCTACAGGAGAAGAAAACAGCCAGTTTATAGGGCAGGTAATTATGTTGCATAATATTACACCGTTTAAGGAACTGGATCTTGCCAAGACCAATTTCATCGGAACAGTTTCTCATGAATTTAAAACACCAATCTCATCGATAAAAATGGGATTACAGCTGCTTGAAAATGATAAAATAGGTAAATTGAATGAAGATCAGAAAAACCTGGTCAATGGAATTAAAGATGATGCGAATAGACTATTGAAGATTACCGGGGAACTATTGGATATCACCCAATTGGAAAGCGGGTCGATCAAACTCAATATAAAACCTTCCGAAGTATCCCAAATCGTTGAATATGCAACAGATGCCAATAAGGCTGCTGCAGAACAGAAACAGATCAAAATTAAGGTAAATATTTCTCCTGAAATTAAAACGGTTTTGGCAGACAGTGAAAAAACAGCCTGGGTTCTTAATAACTTGCTTTCCAATGCTGTGCGTTATTCTTATGAAAACTCTGATGTTGTTATAGAAGTAAAAAAGAGAGAAGATAGAGTTATTTTTTCTGTGACGGATACAGGTCAGGGAATTGAGCCCCAATATGTTTCAAAAGTATTTGACCGTTATTTCAGAATTCCGGGGACGAAAAAAGAAGGAACAGGACTGGGATTGAGTATCAGTAAAGAATTTATCGAATCTCAGGGTGGAGAAATTTTTGTAAAAAGTGAATATGGAGTAGGAAGTACATTTGCTTTTATTTTAAAAGACCATTAAAAAGCTTACTAAAAGTAAGCTTTCTATAGATAAATTTAATCTGAATATTCTTTCAATAATTGCCTGTAGCTCATTAAAATTTTAGACTTAGATATAAATCCGACGAATTTATTGGTGTCGTCTACTAGAGGTAAATTCCAAACTCCGGTATCATCAAAGATCTGAAGAATTTCCAGGGGACGGTCTTCCTGATGAATGAGAGCAGGAGGAGTTTTCATAATTTCAGTTATTGTTACAGGGATTTTTTCAGCATTGAATAAATAAGGTCTGATATCATCCAATGTCAGAATCCCACGCAGTGTTTTTTGTTCATCAACGATGGCGAAAATATTTTTATCCCCGTTTTTCACCAGTTCAAACAGATCATCAATCGGAGCATTTTCCGGAATCGTCTGAGAATATTGGTCTATAAATTCTTCTGTTTTTAAAGAAAATAAAATGTTTTTATCATGCTCGTTGGTGAAAATTTTTCCCTGATCAGCCATTGATTTTAGCTCCGGGGAAATAGGAGAGAACCATTTAGCAATAAGATAAGACAAAATGGAAACAATCATAAGTGGAATGAATAGATCATACCCAAAGCTGGATTCTGCAATCAAAAAAATTGCAGTTAACGGAGCATACATGACTCCGCTCATGGCTCCTGCCATTCCTACTAAAACGAGATTGGTGATTGGAACTTCGGTAAAACCTATTTGCTGACAAATGATAGCGAATAAATAGCCGACCGTTCCTCCCGCAAAAAGAGAAGGTGCAAAATTTCCTCCGTTTCCTCCGCTGAATATGGTAAAAGAAGTGGCAAAAGCTTTTAACAAAAGAACAAGGACCAGGAAAATAATAATGGTAAAATCTTTAATTTCAAAATATCTGAAAAGACTGTTTTCAATAATTTTGTGAGTATCTCCATTGGTAAAAGCCTTTACAGTGTCGTAACCTTCTCCAAATAAAGGCGGAAAAAGTACACATAATAAGGAAAGAACAGCCCCTCCGAACATGGCTTTTCTGAGGCGTGACATCTGTAATCCTTTGATAAAATGCTCAACCTTTTGCGAAATAACAACAAAATACCTTGCATATAATCCTGTAATCACTCCTAAAACAAGATAATAAGGTACATTGCGATAGTTGAAAGCTTCTCGTGCATAAAATCTGAAAAGAACATCTTCCTGAAGCAAAACCCTGGATAATAAACTCCCGCAAACGGCAGCAACCACCAAAGGAATAAAGTCTGTGAACACAACTCCTGTCAGCAATATTTCAAAAGCAAACATAATCCCCGCGATAGGCGCATTGAATGCAGATGCGATCCCTGCAGTGGCTCCGGCTGCTAATAAAAGGGTACGTTCCTTATAAGTAAGCCGGTAAGTTTGTGCGTAATTGGAGCCTATTGCTGCTCCTGTTACGGCAATGGGACTTTCCAGACCGGCAGATCCTCCAAGTCCTACGGTTATTGCACTCTGAATAATTTGAGAATACATCTTAACCGATGAAACAATACTGGAATTCTGTGCAATTTCATATAATATGGCTCCGATTCCCTTTCTGTCCTGTCCTTTGAATAAAGTAAGAACAATACTTGTGGTCAGAACAATTCCCAGAAACGGAAAAACAATATAAAATAAAATCTGGTATTCAAAATGAACTTTAGTGGTAATAAAATGATGAATACTGTGAACCAAAGTTTTTAATAAAACCCCTGCTAAACCGGCCGTGCTTCCGACAAGAATTCCTGACAAAACAAGAAACTGGTTTCTGCTGAGCCTGTTATTTAACCAATGAAGAATGAGTTCGTAGCTGCGTGCTTTTTCAAGTCCAAACTTTTGAAAGTCTCTTTTAAACTTTAAAAAGCTCAGTAATCTTCTTTTATTATGAATTTTCACCTGCTTAAATTTGGGGATATGCAATCAATAGAAATGTAAATGTAAGAAATTATATTTTTAATGATTGGATGCTAAGATTTGAAATCTAAAATCTCCAAAACCAAAAGATTTCGGAGTATAAAAAACTACGATTAGAAAAATTAGTTAAGTGTATAGTTTAAAATAACCAATCTCAAAATGAAGTGAACATAATTTTCTTCAGCTTCTTTTCTGTTAATCAGCTTGTTTTTATATTCATAGGATGACAAAACCTGTACTGCCCTTTGATACAATTCAAAATCCTCTCCTTTTATTTTGATTCTACCATTACCATCTTTGGTTTGGATAAGATTATTGTCTAAAGTTCTGACTTTGAATAAGACATGATTGAGTTTTGAACGAGAACGCATTGAACCGGTATGTCTTTCAACAATATTCACTTTGAACGAATCAAATACGATGTTGTTAAAAACGATATTAGAACCGGGGTCCTGCGTATTCAGTTCAAGTGTATAATTCATAAATTTTACTTTTTGCAAATTTACATAGAAGCAGAAGATTTTCAAAATAAAATGAGTAAATCTATTGAGTATTTTTTTAAGTCAAATTTTAATTCCAATGAAATTTTTTAATAATGAGAATATTGAACTTCTAGAATTGACATATAAAATAGGGCTTTTTTAATGTAAAAACTCAGTACGATCGATACGCTCACAATACTCAATTCCCAGATACAAAGTGTTTCCATGCTTTTCAGACCAGAATCCGTCCAGCTGATCTTTGCTGATACAACGGTAAACAGCTACGCCTTTATAAATCTTTTGATCTTCACCTTCATAATTGAAATTGATGACCAAGATTTGATCTTTATAAAATCCGGTGCCGTTTTGTAGTTGATCTCCAATTATCCATTGGGCAATAATTCTGTTGTTTTCATCCAGAGATAAAGTTAATATACCATGATAAGAAATAGAGTTGTCTTCTTCCTGATTGCTGCCCTGAACAGAATAACTGCCTACAAGATCTTCTACTGTCATTGATTAAATTTTAATTCCCAAAGTTAGAAAATCTTATCCTGATGTTTTAAAAATGATTCTTTATTTATTAGTAGTGAATGAGAGGGTAATTAATTTATTTGTGAGAAAATTGGGAAAAAGGCTCTCTATATTAACCTTTATTTAACGTTTAAAGATGTAACGAATATTCCCGTATTGGTGTCTTATAATTGGAAAACATAACTTTTAATGAAAAATATTATAGCGCCAATCGCTTTATTAATGGGTACTTTAGTTTTTGCTCAAGCTCAAAAAGACACCGTAGAATCAAAAGTAAAAGAAATAGAAGCCGTCACTTTTGTGGCGAAAAAACCGACTGTAGAATCTAAAGCTGACCGTACTGTTTTTAACGTTGCCAATAGTTCAATTCTTGCAGGTAACACAACCTGGGATGTCTTGCGTATGACTCCTTTGGTAAGTATTGATAATAATGATGCAATAAAAGCGGAGGGAGAAACGGTGACTGTGTATATCAATGACAGAAAAACAGTCTTTACAGGTAAGGAACTTAAAGAATATTTGAAAACAATTCCTGCCGATAATCTGATGAAAATAGAAGTGATTACCAGTCCGTCTTCACGGTATGAAGCGACAGGATCAGTAATCAATATCGTTTTAAAGAAAAGAGATGATGAGGGACTGAAAGGAAGCGTTACTTTCAATAACAGACAGAATACTAAAAATTCTCAGTATTCCAATCTCAATCTGAATTATCACAAGAAAAATTTTACCCAGACACTTATCGGAAGTTATAGTGACAATACCAATGTACAGAGTAACTCCAGTCTTTATACGATTTATAAAGATAATTCAACCACTCAGATTAATTCTAAAACAATTGGAAGGTATAAAAGTCCTTCTATTTCTTCAACTTCGGAATTTGAATTAAATAACAAAAATACAGTAGGAGTTATTTTGGAATATTATCAAAGTAACTCAGGTTCTTCTTCTGATGCGGATGGATTAATGAATATCAATGGGGAATTTGATAATTCATATAAACAAAATCAGAGTTCAAATGGTCTTAATCGTAATTTAGGTACCAATCTTTTTTATAAATGGTACGATAAAGAAAAGAATAAAATTTTAGATGTAAACTTTGGAGCTAATTATTATGGACAGTCGGATGACAGTTATTTCATTAAAGATATGCTTTCCGTCAAAGAGGGAGCATCAACAAAGGATATAGGTGTACTTACTGATACCGAAAACAGAAATTATTACATTAAAGTTGACTATACCCAGCCATTAGGGAAATCAGGAGGGAATTTCGAGGTTGGTGGTAAAATGAATTTCAATAATAATGTAATTCCCAATAATTTGTACGGGAATAACCTGGCTGGTCTAAGCAAAAATGATATTTTCCATTATGAAGATAATATTAGTTCAATCTATGCCAACTACAGTAAAACATTCTTCAAAAAATTGGAAACCAGGGTTGGACTTCGCTACGAATATATTGATTATAAAATCAGTCAGGATGTTGCCGGAGGTTCAAGAAAAGATTCTTATGGTAAATTGCTACCCAATATTTTGCTGAAATATTCTTTCTCAGACAAATATGATCTGAGTTTAACCTATAATAAAAATATATGGAGACCTTGGTATGCAGAATTCAATCCGTTTTTGATTCCTAATGATGACGGTTTCTACAGCCGTGGAAATATTGGTCTGGAGCCCAATCCGAGTGACAGAGTTTATATGAAACTGGGAATTTTAAAGAAATACTTTATCTCAGCAAGATATATGTTTACCGATCAGGATTATTGGACAGATTATGTACAGGATTATATTACAGTTTCTCCTGGAAAAACACAGCAAATAACCGTTACCCAGCCTTCTAATTTTGCAGGAAAGGTTCATAAATATTATCTATATGCAAATACCAACCAGACTTTCTTTAAAAATAAATTTACAGTAAATCTTGGGTTAGGATGGTATTATATTGATAACAGTGATTTTAACCAGAAAAATCAATTAACAGGCGCTAGTAATTATATTAGCTATCTGAGCGCTTCTACTAATCTTTCCTACACCAACCTTTTTAATAAAAATATTAACCTGAGTGCTTGGGTTGAAGTTTCCAACCAGAATAACGGAAATTCTACCACCAACAAACCAAATGTTTTCCATAATATTTCTGCAACGAAAATATTCCCGAAAACGCAAATGGAAGTCAGTCTTCAGCTTATGAATATCTTCCAGAGGCCCAATTATGATGCTACAACATATACGCAGGGAGGAACATTCAGAAATGCCTCGAAATGGGATTGGTATGGAGCTTCCATATCATTTGTAAAACGATTTGGAAATCAAAAAGTAAAAGAAAATACCAAAACCGATGTTGAGAAAAACGGAGGTGGAGGAAAATAGTTTCGTGTTTTCTAAACGAAGCGGATCATGATATTTCATGATCCGTTTCTATTTATATTAAAATTATATTGTATTATTTCGAAGATCTGGATGTGAAAAGCATATAAGCCAAACCTAATCCCATTCCTGCAAAAACAGCCATAGTGGTTTTTCTTGAAAGTACAGGAAGCATGGTTTCACCATAAATTCGATGGGGCTCAGATGACGGAGTCAGAACATTTCCTGAATCATTGGGGGCCTTTTTTACTTTCATTAATAGTCTCATCGCTCCAGAAGCGGTATTCATAATTGTTTTAGGAAATAATCCATATACATTTTTAAGAAATATAGAAGTAAAATCAGGGAAAAACTCCTTTTTAGGCTGCTTTGCAAGTTGAACAATGCTTGCGGCAGTATCTCTCGGGTCTGCTGCAAATGGGGGGATTTTAAAATCCAATCCGGAGTACTTGGCAGAATGCATATTGCCGGTTGATCTTTGAATTTGCGGATAAAGATTACAAATATGAATATGCGGGAAATCAGAGAGTTCTCCGTGCAGGCATTCCATCATTCCGCGGATTCCGAATTTTGCAGAAGAATAAGCGGCACTATATGGAGCGGGCATAAAACCGCCGATCGAGATATTATTGATAAGAATACCTTCCTGCTGTTTCTTGAAAATAGGTAAAACACTATAGGCACCATGCATATAACCGAACAGATTCGTCTTTATCACCTGCTCGTTCAGCTCTATAGGAATTTCTTCAAACTTTCCACTCGCCATTACTCCTGCATTGTTGACCCAAATATCAATTCTTCCGTTAAATTGTAAAGCTTTATTGGTGAGATTTCGGACATCTTCAGCTATGGAAACATCTGTAGATACGGCCATTGCTGCTACTTCAAGATCCCTGCACAGGCTTACGGTTTCGTCCAGGCCTTCTTTTCCTCTTGCGGCAACTACGATATTGCAGCCTTCTAAAGCAAAAGCTTCTGCAATCGCCCGTCCTATACCACTACTTCCTCCGGTAATGACGACGGTTTTCCCTTTTAAAGTTTTCTGTAATAGATCTACTGATTTCATTTTATGATTGGTTTTTTGGTTTGATACTAGTAATCAACCTATTATTATGCCAAGAAGTATTTAAACATTATTCATCCTAAAACAAAGTAACAAGCTCTGATAAAAAGATTTTATTATTTTTTCTTAAATAATCTTAATTATTCCTAAAAAAATGAATGTCTAAAGTTTTTGGCACAGAATTTTAATAAGGATATATAACTCATGTTTAATTTGAGTTTTCATGGTTATTAGTTTTTATCCTCAGAATTTCTGAGGATTTTTTTGTTTATCCCGGAAAACAGGAAAGATAAAATGAAATAGCCTATTTCTTTTTTATCCCGATCATTCGTAAGGCTGTTCGGGTTAAATAGATCTCATCAAACGAAGTAAGTGATTCCACATCCTGAAAAGATGAGAAACTAAGATCATTTTTATTAAAGGACAATTCGATGGAAGTATTATAGGTTGCAACTATTCTCACGCGGGAATAGCCGTTATAATCTACTTTAAAATCTTTAAACAGGCATTGTTGCTCTGCAGCCTGGTATATTCTGTATTCTTCAAATAAGGTAATATCATTTGTTTCTCCCTTGCTGTTGTGTTCAAGAGTTTTCCAAGAAGTGTAGTTTTTAGGTTCCTTTAAAACATTTCCTTGCTGGTCCACAGGAACAAACATTCCTAGGCGTAAAGGCTTTTTTAAGAAATTAGCATAGTTCTTCATCAGTTTTAATGTTTGAAGATCTGCATATCCTTCATGGGAATAATATTCTAAGACGAACGTAGTCATCGGGATCAGCTTATGAGACGCATCATGCTGCATAGTTACAAGGTCATTTAAAAAAAATTAAAATTAATATTTTTATTCATTTTATCAAGTCTCATTGGTAAATAATAGTGTATTTATTTTAATTTGTTGATTATTAATTGTTTGTTTTTGATTTTTTAGACTGTTAATGATCCGGATAGTTTCGAAATAAAATTAATCCCTATTTTTGTTGAAATTCATCGGAAAATGAAGAATGTACTAAGCTGGTTTTTAGTTTTATTTCTTACTGTTTCACTGTTAAACAATTGTCTGAATAATAATAAGGTTCAGAAAGAAATCAGCGGAAAAAAATCTTTCATTGCCAAGCTTAGGGAATTGTATTCTTCCGGAGATACTTCAAAATGGCCTGTTCCGATGCTGGATGAAGAGGCTAAACCGTATTTTTCAGAAATTGGACATCTTCCAGAAATAGAGTTTCCGAGGGATAATACATATTCTCCCGAAAAAGCAGTGTTGGGAAAAATCCTTTTTTATGATCCGAGGCTTTCAGGTTCTAATCAAATTGCCTGTGCTTCTTGCCATGATCCTGAATTGGGATGGTGTGATAATAGAATGATTTCTTTTGGACACGACAGACAATTAGGAACTAGGAATGCAATGAGTATCTTAAACACGGCGTATGCAACTTCTTTATTTTGGGATGGACGTGCTGGTTCTTTAGAAGAACAGTCTCAGATGCCTATTCAGGATCAAAAAGAGATGAGTGGGCATGTGGATATGGCAGTTGGAAAAATTGCTAAAATTAAAGGATATGAAACCCTTTTTGAAAAAGCTTTTGGAGATAAGGCGATAACAAAAGAGAAAATAGCCAAAGCAATTGCCACCTTTGAAAGAACTATAAGAAGCTTTCCAAGTAAATTTGACCGTTTCATCGATGGTGAAATTAATCTCTTTACCGATGATGAAGTAATGGGATTACATCTATTCCGTACCAAGGCACAATGTATCAATTGTCATAACTCAGGATATTTTTCAAATAATCGTTTTGAAAATATAGGAACCTCTTTGCTGGGCTCCGAACAAGAAGACTTAGGAAGATATTTGGTAACTAAAAAGCCTGAAGATGTGGGCAAGTTTCGTGTACCTAGTTTGCGGGAAGTTGTAAGAACCGGACCATGGATGCATAATGGATCTTTTACATCTTTAACAGATATTATTCAGATATATAATAAAGGAAACCCGGAACCCTATAAAAATCGGACTACTATATATAATGGAGTGGAACTGACTTCTCATAAATCTGATATGCTAAGACTTCTTGATCTGACAGATGATGAAATTGTACAATTAGAAGCCTTTATAAGAACATTATCAACAAAAAATCAGCGGATTTCGCCTCCCGTTTTGCCTCGGTAACAATATAAAAAAACAAAACCCACAATGATTACCATTGTAGGTTTTTCGTAAATGAAATATATAATTAAGATTTGGGTGCTTACAATCTATAAATTCAAAATTTTGTCTTTATGTTTTATAAACTTATTTGTACAACACGTTGCAAATACTATGCCTGAAATCCCACAAATTTGTGATTTTTCGTAAAATTAATTGATGAAAGATTCTAACATGTTCATTTCCTGCTGGAAAAATATGTTGTGGCTTAATTAATTCAGGAGAAAAGAAGATTATTTATGAGACGTAATAAGTTTTCCGGCTAGTAAAAATGCGATGAAAAGAGTAGAAGCGAGTAGGCTTACGAATATATTCCAAGAAGTGGCATGCAGTAAATATCCGGTGCCACTTCCTAAGATACTGGAACCGAAATAATAAAATAACCAATACAAAGATGTAGCAGAAGATTTCCCGAATTTTGCACGAATAGCAACCATTTGACTTGCCATGGTGTGGGCAGAGAAAAAGGATAGGGTAAATAATGCTAAACCGAATATGACCAGATAAATATTTTTCAAATAGAAAAACAATAAAGAAGCAAACATAATTAAAATGAATGACTTCAGGATGTTTCTTTTCTCATAGTGTTTTGACAAATAGCTGGTAAGCATCGTTCCGAAAACTCCGAAAATATACATTAAGAAAATTAAGGCTATAAAATAGTGACTCAAAGAGAATGGTGGAGCTTCCAGCCGGAAACTTAAATAGTTATAGATGCTCACAAAAGTTCCCATAATAAGAGCAGCAATACAGAATAAAGATAAGAGAAAAGGATCCGAAAGAAACTTTCTCATTTGTTTTATTTTTAAAGAATAATCTGTTTTTTGAGGATGAAAAAAACGAGAGCTTGGAAAAATCTTCCAGAAACTTAATCCTAATATGAGACTTGCTATTCCAATAATCATAACGGCTGTTTTCCATCCATATTCCCCTGAAAGAATCGTTGTAGAAATTCTTCCGCTCATTCCTCCAATAGTATTTCCGCTCAGATACATACTAATAGCAAGTGCAACAGAAGATATTTCAACTTCTTCGGTAAGATAGGCGAGAGCAACTGCCGAAACCCCTGAAACTAAAAAACCTTTTAAAAAGCCAATCCCAATTAAAATTTCAAGACTGGGAATCCATGTAGAGATAAAAGTTAAAAGTGCGGAAGAAAGTAGGGAGAATACCATAAGCTTTTTTCTTGGATAGGCATCAGCTTTAAAAGCAAAGAAGAAAAGGCCTGTTGCCATTCCGATAGTAGTAGAAGATACCAGAAGAGAACTATTTCCCGCTCCTGCATTAAAATATTCACTTATTAAAGGAAGAAGCGGCTGAAAGAGGTAAAGTTGGGCGAATACAGAAAGACCTGATAAGAATATGCCTATTTTAATATGTTTAAATCTGGAGCTGTTCTTGCTTGCTTTTTCTAAGTTGCTCATCATAATATACTGTACCCAAATAATAGATTTGAAAATTACAAATTTCTTACTAATAAAAGTGGGTAGGTGTGATGAAATCTATTGATAGAACTGAATGTGGATTTAATTTTTAAAGTAAAAGATAATCTAAAAAGAAACAGTGCTGTGACTGTGGAAAAAAATATTTATATATTTTTGTGAATTAAATATAAATATATAACTATAAATCATATATTTGCAGTAAATAACTCCACAAACTAATAACTAAAAATGAACATAGATTTTACAACGGCAACTTTCAAAGATTTTGAAAATATTCCAGGTCTGGATATGATGGATCGTGCTGATGCCTATTATGACTTCTTAGATTATATGAAATCTAATGGACATCGTTATAGATTACAGAATAATACAGGATGCAGTTCGGTAATGAGTGTTACTGCGGGAAATACGACTAAAGAGTTTATTAGTTTTGTTACCAGTGATTACTTAGGCTTTACACAGCATCCTAAAGTAAAGCAGGCGGCTATTGAAGGAATTGAACAATTTGGTGCAGGTACTGCAGCGACTCCTCTTATTGGAGGATATTATTCGTATCACAAGGATTTGGAAGAAAAAATAGCTTCTTTTTTTGGAAGGTCGCAAGACGAAGCTGTAATTTTTACTACCGGATATACTGCAAATAGCGCCACATTACAGATATTGCTTCAAAAAGAAGATATTGCCATTGTAGACATGGGGGTGCATGCAAGTGTGTATGAAGGGTGTATTCTTACCAATAGGAAAACATTTCCGCACAATAATTTGGAAGCTTTAGAGCAAATTTTAAAGAGCTCAGAAAATAAATACCGTACCAAATTGGTAGTGATTGATGGAGTGTACTCCCAGGATGGAGATACATCACCAATCGAAGCAATATATCAATTGGTGAAAAAATATAACGCCTACTTAATGATTGACGATGTTCATGGAGTGGGAATTTTAGGAAAAACAGGGAGAGGAACGATTGAAGATACTGGGTTACTGGATAAAATTGATATTATTACAGGAACATTCAGTAAGACATTTGGGAATCTTGGAGGATATGTTATTGCTAATAAAAAGCTGACTAATTTTATCAGATTTCAATCCCGTCAGCAAATATTTTCAGCAACAACTCCGCCTCCTACTGCTACAGGAATCATTAAAGCTATTGAACTAATAGATGAAGAGCCGCATTGGCGTTTAAAGCTGTGGGATAATATCAATTATTTCAAAAAAGGATTAGATGATATGGGGTTAGATACAGGAACGACTTGTTCTGCTGTAATACCTGTTAAAATTGGAGATCCGCATATTACCGGAGATGCAGGGAAGCTTCTTTTAGATCGCGGAATCTATACCAATCCGATAATATATCCCGCAGTAGCGAGAAAAGATGCTCGTATAAGAATGAGTATCACTGCAACACACGAAAAAGAGCATCTTGACAAAACGTTGAGTGCGTTTGAGGATATAAAAAATAAATTGCATATTGCAAAAAAATAATAAACATGCCTAGAAAAGTTGTACAAGGTCCTATCAGAGATAAAGAAAAGACCAAACAAAAACTATTAGCCGCAGTTGGAAAAATTTTGAGAGTAAAAGGCTATTCAGGACTGAAAGTAAGTAAAATTGCTGCAGTCGCTGGATTTGATAAAAAACTGATCTATGAATATTTCGGAAGCACCGATAAGCTTATTGATGAGTATATCAAATCTCAGGATTATTTGAGCAGAGTGAGCCAGGATAATGTGGAAGTTGACATTTCAGATGGCGGTAAAGAATTGTCTAAAATTGCTATTCTTAGCCAATATGAAAACCTGAAAAAAAATAAAGAACTTCAGAAAATTATACTTTGGGGGCTTTCTGAAAGCAAGCCTATCCTTAAGAAAATTGCGGACGAAAGAGAAGAAATGGGAGAGATGCTTTTTACTAATATAGTAGATCCTTATTTCGGTCCGGAGGATTCGGTAAGATACAGGGCGATTGCTGCGCTTCTTGTTTCCGGTGCTTATTATTTAAATCTTTATACAGGGCATAATGCCAGCAAATTCTGTGGTATCGATTTGAAAACAGACGAAGGAAGACAGGAAATTGAAAAAGCTATCGCTGATATTATTGATTATGCCTACCAGAAAAAACAAAAATAAAACTATTGTTTTTTTGTAAGAAAATAATTTGTGGATAATTTGAAACCTTTACGCTTTCAGATTAAAACTTTATTTCTTATTTTTGACCAATGGAAAATTTTATTGTATCTGCAAGAAAGTACCGCCCACAAGAGTTTGATACCGTTGTTGGGCAATCTCATATTACAGATACTTTAGAGCATGCAATCGAGGAAAACCAATTGGCTCAGGCTCTGCTTTTTTGCGGACCTAGAGGAGTTGGAAAAACGACTTGTGCAAGAATTCTGGCTAGAAAGATCAATGAAAAAGACGGTTCTGTTTCAGAAGATGGTTTTGCGTATAATATCTATGAATTAGATGCCGCGTCTAATAACTCTGTAGATGATATCAGAGAATTAATAGATCAGGTTCGCTTTGCTCCTCAGGTTGGTAAATATAAAGTATATATTATCGACGAGGTTCATATGCTGTCTTCTGCAGCTTTTAATGCTTTTCTTAAAACATTGGAAGAGCCGCCTGCTCATGCGATATTTATTTTGGCAACCACGGAGAAACACAAAATCATTCCTACAATTTTATCCCGTTGCCAGATTTATGATTTCAAAAGAATTACCATTGAAGGTATTCAGGGGCATCTTAGGAATATTGCTCAGAAAGAAAGTGTGCAATATGAAGATGACGCTTTATACTTAATTGCTCAGAAAGCAGATGGAGCATTAAGAGATGCGCTTTCCATTTTTGACAGGCTTTCTACTTTTTCCCAAAAAAATATTACGCTGGCTAAAGCTGCGGAAGTATTGAATATTCTGGATTATGATCAATATCTTAATATTGTTGATTTAGCTAAAGAAAATAAAATACCAGAAGTATTATTCTCTTTCAACGAAATTGTAAAAAAAGGATTTGATCCGCATATTTTTATTGCAGGCTTAGGAAATCATTTCAGAGATTTAATGATGGCTCAAAATGCCTCTACGATAGAATTAATAGAAGTCGGGGAGCAGACAAAGATAAAGTTTGTAGAACAGGCCCAAAAGTGGAATGCACAACAATTAATAGATGCTATTGAAATTTGTAATCACGCAGATATTAATTACAAAAATTCTAAAAACCCTAGGCTTACTGTAGAAATCGCTTTAATGCAGTTGGCTTCTTTAACGGCTAATGGTGACGTTACAAAAAAAAAAAGTTCATAATATTAGCTCCGTTTCTTGAAGAAAAGCAAGAAGTTAGAATTCCAGTACCGGCACAACCTCAGGAAATAAAAGAAAAAAAGGCTGAAGCCGTCGTTTCTGTTCAGGAGGAAGAAAATGTTATCGTAAAAACATCCAAGCCATTATCCAAACGTCCTTCTACATCAGGGTTCAGTATTAATTCTTTTTTAACTAGGGAAGAAAAAGTAGAAGTAGACGAAAATGTAGCGGTAAAATCAGAAGATCTTCCGCAGCATCATTTTACCGATACTGATCTTCAGATGGAATGGAATCTGATGCTAAAACAATTACAGAAGAAAGACTCTTTCATTTTCAATGCGGTGAAAACATTCAAAATGTTTAAATCAGGTGAAAATCAGATTACGGTTTCCTATCCTTCAGATTCTGCAAAAGTAGAGTTTGATAAAGTAAGCGGTGAGTTTTTCAACCATTTTAAAAGAAAAGTCCACAACTATTCTATCGAGGTTGAATATAAGAGAGACTTCGAAAATCTCAAGGTAGAAGTGATGACAAAAAGAAAAATCTTCGAAAAATTTATAGAAAAAAATCCTCTTTTGAAAGATCTTGATGATTTAATGAGGTTTGATTTGACATAAATTTTATATATTTGTCAAATATTTGAACGGAAAATCATTTTTCGACAACTATAAATTAACAAAGAATAGCTGAAAATAGACGCTTTAACAATGAAAAATTTGTTTACACCTTACCAGTCTACTTTTGCACCCGCTGATTATTTTAGCGGTTATTTTAGCTTTTCGTTTACCTATTTTAGAAATTTCAGAAATTATTACCGATTTTATTGGTATTGCTAATCTGAATTTCTTTCTCAAAAAATACAGGAATACTGAAATATCTTTCATTTAAATCCTGATTCCTTTAAAAACTTTAACGGCATTTTTTGAAAAGAATTATAAAGTAATTTTATAATGCATTTCCTATGGATACAAACAAACAAGAATACAATAGAATAAAGATATGAACTTAAAAGATTTAAAAAACGAGTGGATTAATGACTTCGCTCAACCCATGATGATTGCCGGACCATGCAGTGCGGAAAGTGAGGCTCAAATGTTGGAGACGGCCAAAAGAATTAAAGAAACAAAAGCTCAGGTGCCTATTTTTCGTGCAGGAATCTGGAAACCAAGAACAAAGCCAAACGGATTTGAAGGAGTAGGGGTAATTGGTTTAAACTGGCTGAAAAAAGTAAAAGAAGAATATGGATTCAAAACGGCTACAGAGGTAGCGAATGCGCATCACGTTTTTGCAGCTTTAGAAGCAGATGTAGATATTCTATGGATCGGTGCCCGTTCTACGGTAAATCCTTTTACAGTTCAGGAAATTGCTCAGGCTTTAAGAGGAACAGATAAAATAGTTCTGGTAAAAAATCCTGTAAATCCGGATCTTGCTTTATGGATTGGAGCTTTAGAAAGGCTTTTAGGACAGGGAATTACCAATTTAGGAGTGATCCACAGAGGATTTTCTACCTACCAGAAAACAAAATACAGAAACAATCCGAACTGGCAGATCGCATTAGATTTTAAGAGCCAGTTTCCTAATATTCCGATGTTGATTGATCCTTCTCATATTTGTGGAAACCGAACAGGTTTGGCAGATATTACACAGGAAGCTCTGAATGTAGGTTATCAAGGAGCAATCATTGAAACGCACAGCAATCCTGATGAAGCTTGGAGTGATGCTTCCCAGCAAATTACACCGGAAGTTTTAGCGGAACTGATTGGCAATTTAAAAGTCAGAAGTACTGATTTGGCAGGATTTGAAGGAGAAATGGGACGACACAGAACATTGATCTCCGATCTTGATTTTCAATTGATTGAGCTGCTTTCTCAGAGAATGAAAATTTCCGAGAAAATCGGTAAACTTAAAAAAGAAAATGATATTGCGATTTTTCAGCCGGAACGCTGGAAAGTGATTACCGAATACGCTGTTCAGAAAGCACTGGAAACAGGAATGTCACAGGAATTCATAGAAAAAGTTTTCAAAGCAATTCATGAAGAATCTATTGAAGTTCAGAATAATATTATGATCAACAGATAGTAGTTTTTAGATTTTAATTAAATAAGGCTTAGTTGTAGGGGAGTTGGAATGTAAACAATTCTGGTTCTCTAAAATACTAAGCCTTATTTCTATCTCCTAATTCCTTATATTTGCAGCAATATTGTTTATGAAAGGAAAAGTCATTAAATCTACAGGAAGTTGGTATCAGGTTTTAGAATTAGAAACCGGAAAAATTTTTGAAGCCAGGATTCGTGGAAAATTTAAATTGATTAAAACCAGATTAACCAATCCTCTTGCTGTAGGAGATTTTGTGGAATTTCAACTGGAACAGGATGACATTGCGTGGATTACGAAAATAGAGCCTCGCAGAAATTATCTCATCAGAAAATCTGTAAACCTTTCAAAAGAAGCACATATTATTGCTTCCAATATCGATCTGGCATGTTTTATTTTTACTTTAAAACATCCTGAAACCTCTTTAGGTTTTCTTGATAGATTTTTGGCATGCTGTGAAGCTTACAATATAACTCCGCTTATTTTATTCAATAAAATTGATGTACTCAACGAAGAAGAAATTGAGATTGTAAAAGATATAGAATTCCTTTACAACGAAATTGGATATGATTCTCTGGAAATTTCTTCCTATTCAAAATTAAATTTAGATCAGCTACAGGATCTGCTTAAAGATAAAACCTCTGTATTTTTCGGACATTCAGGATGTGGAAAATCTACTTTGGTCAATGCTTTGCAGCCGGGGCTGAATTTAAAAACTTCTGAGATTTCAGATACCCACTTAAAAGGAAAACACACCACAACTTTTGCTCAAATGCATTTTTGGCACTTTGGCGGAAACGTAATCGATACACCCGGAGTTCGTGAATTTGCCATGATTGATATTGAAAAAGAAGAAGTGCAACATTATTTTCCGGAAATTTTCAAAAAGAGAGAAGAATGCAAATATCATAACTGCCTTCATATTAATGAGCCAAAATGTGCCGTTTTGGACAGTTTAGAGACCGGGGAAATCCAACATTCCCGATATTCTACTTATTTGAAGCTGATGGATGAAGCAGAAGAAGCTTCTTTAAAATAATTTAATCTTAAATTTTTTCGTCTTCTATTATATTGTTGCTTGATAATGAAGCAATAGTCGATTTATTATATTTTTATTTGTTGGAATTTTTGCGAAATTATCAATAAAAATGACTTTTGTTTATTAATAACAAAAAACCCAGCCGAAGCTGGGTAAAAACTAATAACCATGAAAACTCAAATTAAACATGAGAATCGGAATAGAATAAACAATTACTGTGCCAAAAAAATGATTGCGAATTATTCAAAAAGTTAATTTTATGTTAAAAAAAAATTAAAATTAAAATCGGATATTTTTTTGTAATTTTGCTCACTTTAAAAAAAATATAACATTTATGTCTAACATTACATTCACTATGATTAAGCCGGACGCTGTTGCAGACGGACATATCGGTGCGATATTAGGTAAAATCTCTGAAGGAGGCTTTAAAATCAAAGCTCTAAAATTGACTCAGCTTACTGTTGCTGATGCTAAAAAATTCTATGAAGTACACGCTGAAAGACCGTTCTACGGAGAATTGGTAGAATTTATGAGCTCAGGACCGATCGTAGCTGCTGTTTTAGAAAAAGAAAATGCAGTTGAAGATTTCAGAACTTTAATTGGTTCTACAAATCCTGCTGAAGCTGCTGAAGGAACAATCAGAAAAATGTTCGCAAGAAGCATTGGAGAAAATGCTGTGCATGGTTCAGATTCTGATGAAAACGCTCTTATTGAAGCTCAGTTTCATTTTTCAGGAAGAGAAATTTTCTAAGAAAAAGATTTCAAAAAATAAAAAGTCCGGAGATTTTCTCCGGACTTTCTTTTTTATACATATTATAAGTTGCTTTCAATAGCTTTTACCTTTTCACGGTACAACTCAATAGGTTGATCAAGTAAGACAGCAATAACAGTCATATTTTTATCCAGTCTTTCTTTTGGGATATCAATATAAACAATTCCCGGTGTGTCACTCCAGTAAAGCTTGTTGTAAATATTATGATTAATCATGGAGCCATCTCCTACAATACGGATTCTTGAAATTCCGTTTTTAATTCCTTTTAATGCAAGAGGACCGGTTGGAGTACCTTCTACAAAAAGATAAATCGTCTGCTGGTCTTTTGAAAGAGCGCTTATTCCGGAGTAGTGTCCGTCTGGTAAACCTTTTTCGGTTTCAAAAAGAGCTTCGGCGTGCTTGCTGATCCAGTTTAAAGTTTCCTTATTGGTTTTTGAACTGGTTGGAATTTTCATGTTGAGCCCGTCATTGGTTAAGCCTGAATTATTAAAAATGTTTTTTCCGTCGTATAATTCCTCTGCAATTTCATAGGCAGCGTTTTTAGTTTTTTGATCCTCTAAAATTTTTTGTAAGGAAGGTTCTTCTTTTTTTATTGTCTTGAAAACCTTAATTTCTTCATTGAAATTAAGTTCAACTACAGTCGCATCCTGATCAAATTTTACCTTTGAAAAATAAATAGTAATATTTCCAAAGTTGTCCGCTTTACAATCAAATTTAGCATTGTTGTCTCCAATAATTTTTGCAGATACAGGCTTAGAGTTTAACCCGTAAATTTTTGTGAAATCTTTGGCTTCTTCGAGATAAAGGAATAATTTTTTTCTGTCTTTTGAAATGGAAGACTTTCCTTTGTAATTCTCAAAAGGCAGACCTTTTCTTGTTCCGTAAACCGCTTCATGATATTTTGAAGTCCACCTTCCGAGATTTTTCAAAATTTCGATCTGTTCTTTAGGAATGCTTCCATCTGATTTAGGTCCGATATCCAATAATAAATTTCCCCCCATGCTAATTACATCTGCGAATGTTCTTACAATCATATTGGGAGTTTTATAGTGCGTGTCAAAAGGCTGAAATCCCCATGAATCATTCATGGTGTAGCAAAGTTCCCAAAATTCGTTTTCTGGGCTGATTACCGGAATTCCCTGCTCTGGAGTTTCATAATCACCATGACCATTAAGTCTTGAATTAATAATGATGTTGGGGTTGAACTTTTTCAGATTTTCAAGAGTTTCGGGAGCGTGCCATTCTTGCGAGGTGTGTTCCCAATCTCCATCAAACCATAAAAGATCAGGTTGATATTGAGAAGAAAGCTCATTGAGCTGAGTTTGATAATAGTTAATATAGTTTTGCCAACGTTGAGTATCGTTTTTTATATTATATCTTTTTTCAGTTCTGGTCTTACTATCATAATAAGGATGGCTCCAGTCAGGAAGAGAGTAGTAGAGACCTGTTTTTAAACCGGATTTTTTAAGCTCTGCTACAAAAGGTGTTAATACGTCTTTTTGGGCTAAAGAATTTTTAGGGATAGTTATTGCTTTTTCTGCCTTGGAATTCCAAAGAGCGACACCGTCGTGATGCTTTGTGGTAATTACCGAATACTTTGCTCCCGAATCTTTAATCAATTTCACCCAGTCTTCAGGATGGTATTGCGAAGCAGAAAACCCGTTAAGCTGCTTCATATAGTTTTCATGATTGATATAATTATTGAAAAATGACCATGATTCAGAAATACCATTTACAGAATAAATCCCCCAGTGAATAAAAACTCCTAGTTTAGCATCCTGAAACCATTCCATTTTTTTGTTTTCAGATGGCGTGTCTTGGGCGCTGAAGTAGGAAGTTGTGAAGATTGTGCTTAATAAAAAAATCTTGGTCAATTTATTTTTCATTGTTTATTTTTCAGCTAAAATAAGAAAAGTAGCCACGTTGTAAAATAAACCTTTTATTAAAAAAATACAGTAAAAATACTGGAGTGATTTCCGTGTTTTTACTGTGTCTTAGATTAAATTTTTTTGCGAGATTTACAGCAGAATTTAGAAAGAAATAATCCATTCAATATTAAACTAATAACAATATCAACTCTGTTTTTTTTGAGGAAACAATGAAGGCAACCGAAAGGCTGCCTTTTCATTTTTTATGTAAATAACAATTAGATTTTTAGCAACTCAATTGTTTTTTCGGGATTTTCCGTTGAGAATACTGCATTACCGGCAACCAGAACATCTGCTCCTGCGTCGAAAAGTTTTGCTGCATTGTCAAGATTTACTCCTCCGTCAATCTCAATGAGAGCTGTAGAGTTGTTGCTTAGAATCAAATCTTTAGTTTCTGCAATTTTTTTGTAAGTATTTTCGATAAATTTCTGTCCCCCGAATCCTGGGTTTACACTCATTAATAAAACCAGGTCTACATCAGCGATAATGTCTTCAAGCATTAAAACAGGAGTAGACGGATTTAAAACAACTCCCGCTTTTGCACCTAAGCTTTGAATATGATGAATCGTTCTGTGAAGATGAGTACATGCTTCATAATGAACAGAAACTAAATCTGCACCATGATTGATGAATTCTTCAACATATTTTTCAGGCTCAAGAATCATTAAATGAACATCTACAAATTTTTTGGCATGCTGCTGAATCGTTTTCATCACCGGAAAACCAAATGAGATGTTAGGAACAAATCTACCGTCCATCACGTCTACGTGAAGCCAGTCTGCCTGAGAATTGTTCAGCATTTCAATATCTTTTTGCAGATTCCCAAAGTCTGCAGATAAAAGGGAAGGAGCAATAAGCTTCGTTTTCATTTTTACTTTACTTTTATTTCTTCTATTAATGATACTTCAGTTTCATTTCCGGCTGTATCTTAAGAAGTGTTTCGTAAATAAGCTTTATTACATTTCCTACGTCTTCTTTAGAAACCATTTCTACTGTAGTGTGCATATAGCGCAAAGGTAGGGAAATTAATGCACTTGGTACACCGCCGTTAGAATGGGCAAAAGCATCGGTGTCTGTTCCTGTGGCTCTGCTTGCCGCAGCTCGTTGGAACGGAATTTTCTTTGTTTTTGCCGTATCAATAATCAGTTCTCTGATGGTGTGGTGAATGCTTGGAGCAAAGAAAACAACAGGACCTGCTCCGCATTTCTGATCGCCTTCTTTTTTCTTTTCGATCATTGGAGTGGTTGTATCATGAGTAACATCGGTAACAATGGCAATGTTAGGTTTGATAGTATCTGCAATCATATCTGCACCATATAAACCTACTTCTTCCTGAACGGAGTTGGTAATATATAATCCGAATGGAATGGTCTTTTTGTTTTCCTTTAAAAGTCTTGCTACTTCGGCAATCATAAATCCTCCGATCCTGTTGTCTAAAGCACGGCAGACAAAATACCTGTCATTCATTTCAAAGAATTCATCAGGATAAGTAATCATACATCCTACGTAAATTCCTAAATCTTCAACTTCTTTTTTGGAAACAGCACCGCAATCGATAAAGATATTTTCAATTTTAGGAGTAGGCTCGTTTTGATTTGCACTTCTGGTGTGGATGGCCGGCCAACCGAAAACACCTTTTACAATACCTTTTTCTCCATGGATATGAACTACTTTTGAGGGGGCGATTGTCTGGTCTGAACCTCCGTTTCGGATTACATAGATCAATCCGTCATCTGTAATATAGTTGACATACCATGAGATCTCATCTGCATGTGCTTCTATCACTACTTTGAACTCTGCTTCAGGATTGATAATTCCGTAACAGGTACCATAGTGATCAACTTCGATTTTATCGACATATTGACCTATATAATCCATCCAAATTTCTTGGCCTTTATGCTCAAAACCAGTCGGAGATGCTGTATTTAAGTATTTTTCTAAAAACTTTAAAGATTTCTTTTCAAATTTCATAAAAAGGAACGATTTTTGTAAGTAATTTTTGTTCTAATAAGTGTAAAAATAATGAATTTTAATAAAATTATTTGCCTTTTTCTTTTCTTTTTAGGGGTGAGTGTTTTCGGGCAAAAAGATTCTTTAAGGTACATACCTTTAAGTCAGTATCCTCCTGAATTGTTGAAAGTAGATGAATTTGGTAATAAATATTATTATGATGAACGGCAGAAAGCCAAGTTTTATGAAATAAATGGTGAAACCGTAGTTGTAATGGATGAGCTGACGTTATTGAACAAACCTAAGTTTAATAACCAATTAGATAAGAACTACTATTACTTCCTTAATAAAAAACTATATAGAGTTTATCCGTTATTTATAACCGCTTTGGGGCAGTATCGCGATATTCAGAAGGAGATGACTAATATGGATACTAAAGCGAAGAGAAAATATGTGAGAGACCGGCAGAATATGCTGGCTGATCAATACGAAAAACAATTAAGAGATTTAACGACAACAGAAGGACAGGTTTTTGCTAAGCTTATGAATAGAGCAACGGGTAAAAACGTCTATGAGATTATAAAAGAACTGAGAGGAGGATGGAGTGCATTTTGGTGGAATGTAAAAGGTAAAATGGCAGATATTGATCTAAAGGATCAGTATAATCCTCATGTGAACAGAACAGATGAGTTTTTAGAGTCTCTTTTGCAGTCTAATTGGAATTCGGGGTTTTTACAGCCTTATCCTGGTGCCTATCAGTTTAAAGTCGGCAGATAATATAATCATTATTATATAAAAAAAGAATTCCTGTAATAACTTTACAGGAATTTTTCTTTTAATTTATCAAATACAATTTTGTCAATAGGTAAAGGAAATGGATTATGAGGCTGATCGATGTCAATCCATTCTGTTTTTTCGATACAAGGGTCGAGAATAAGAAAATCTTCTTCGTTAATAATATTTACAATATAATATATAGTAAGGAGTTGTTCGTTTTCCCTAAAACGCGAAACTAAAAAATCTTCCTGAGTATAAAAGTGCTCTACAATTTCGACTTTTACATTGAGCTCCTCTTCAAATTCACGATGAAGGCATTCCAAAACTCCTTCCCCATATTCCAGTCCTCCTCCCGGAAATTTCATTAAAGCTTCACCGGCATATTCTTCAAACAAAGTCAATACTTTTTTGTTTTTTACAACACAAGCATAAACTCTGATGTTTATCTTATCTATCATATATAATAATTTGTAAGGCTAAAATAAGGAAATTATAGAGATTGTGAGAATATATAAGCCCGAAATTAATGTTGAAAATAGTTAGAGGTATTTACTATTAATAGCTGTTCTTAAACAGAATGGTCAGGCTCTACTAATTTCTAACTTCTAGAATTTAATGGCATTAATCATTTCTCTTTTTCCCGGAGGACCTTGTTTCTTTTCTACTTTAAAGTTCAGTTCCTGTAGAATTCTTCTTACGCTGCCTTTTGAAGAATAGGTTGTTAAAAGTCCGTTAACCTGCATTTTGTTGGCTACCATTTCAAATAAGGGTTTTTCCCAAAGATCCGGCTGTACTCTTGCTCCGAAACAATCATAATATACCAGGTTTATTTTAGGTAACACAATGTTTTCCAGGTCGAAAAAGTCACATTGTATCTTTTTAAGACTAAATCCTTTAGTGATTTCAACTGATTTTTCCCATTCTGCCAAATGAATTTTCTGATAAATATTTTTTAATTCCGGGTGATCAAAATGTTCAAAATAAGCCAAATCGTTAATTTCGGATTCATTTATGGGGTATTTTTCGAGTGAAAAATAATTGATGATATGATTTTTGTCAGTTTTTAAATATTCATTAATTGTCACCAAAACATTTAAACCTGTTCCAAAACCTAGTTCTAAAATATTAATTTCGTAATCATTTGTTAAATTTAGTCCATTTTTAATAAACACATGTTCGGCTTCCTGTAGGGCGCCGTGGTGAGAATGGTAATTTTCGTTTAATTCATTGATAAACAGTGTTTTGCTTCCGTCGTTTGTCGTTTTTACTTCCCTTTTCAAGCTATTTTTTCACAAATTTACTCTAAAATTTTTATATTTAGAAAATTATGTTAAATTTGTAGAACATCATAAAAAATTTTAGAAATGATAATTCAAAAAACTGAAAACTCCAGAATTTCTACATTCGACCCAAATAATTTTTCATTTGGAAATACTTTTATTGATCATATGGTGATTTGTGAGTATGAAAATGGGAAGTGGGGTGATGTGAAATTAGTTCCTTATGGTCCAATACCATTTACACCAGCAATGATGGGAGTAAATTACGGACAGGCTTGCTTTGAAGGTATGAAGGCCTACAAAGACAAAGATGGGCAGGTTTTCCTTTTCAGGCCTGAAAAGAATTTTGAACGTATCAATAAATCAGCGAAACGTCTTGCTATGCCCGAAGTAACGGAAGAAATGTTTTTGGATGGTTTGAAGGCTTTGGTAGATATAGACAGAGACTGGATTCCTCAGGGAGAAGGAATGTCTTTATACATACGACCATTGATTTTTGCTACGGAAGAAGCATTAAAAGCAAGAGTATCTGACAAATATATGTTTGCAATTGTAGCAACACCTGCTAAAATGTATTATACTGAGCCTGTTTCTGTGAAAATTTCTGATCATTATTCAAGAGCTGCAAATGGTGGAGTAGGTTCCGCTAAAGCTGCAGGTAATTACGCTGCATCTTTCTATCCGACTCAGTTGGCTATTGAAGAAGGATATGATCAAATTATCTGGACAGATGATGCTACTCATGAGTATTTCGAAGAAAGTGGAACAATGAATGTGTTTGTAAGAATTAATGATACTATTTTTACACCACCGACTTCTGAAAAGATCTTAGATGGTGTTACCAGAGATAGTTTCATTGCTTTGGCGAAGAAAAGAGGATTTGAAGTAAAAGTTGAACCAATTAAAGTAGAAGATGTTGTAGAAGCTCAGAGAAACGGAACATTGAAAGAAGTTTGGGGAGTTGGAACAGCAGTTGTAACTACCGTTTTCCAGGCTTTAGGATATAAAGGAGAAAAATTGGAATTACCAAAACTTTCTTCTGAAGAAAGCTATGCTGAAACTCTGAAAAATGATTTAGTGAGTTTACAGACAAACCTTTCTGAAGATACATTCGGATGGAGAGTACTGGTAGATCACGTATTGGAAACAGTATAAATTCAATTCAATAAAATCTAAATAAAGTCGGGAAATTTTTCCCGGCTTTTTTTGTTTTAAATGAGTTGTTGTACTGTCATTCCGAAAGGAACAAAGTGAATTGAAGAATCTGTGGTTGTAATTGTCTGAGATTCTTCCTTCGTCAGAATGACAGTTAGAAAATCTGGACATTGAAAAAGCTATAACAATTTAAAATCAAATTATTGTAAAAGTTGTATAACTTTTATCTAATAAGTTAACCAACTTTTGTAATTAATTCCCGAAATGTGTATTTTCGCAAATGTTTATGAAAAAAATACTCTTCATATCTGTATTGGGCTTATTGAGCTGCAATAGAAATACACAACAGGCACATCCTCCTGTAGGTGGTGTTCTGAGCAAAAGTGATCTGGATGTTTCACGGGAAAGAATGAAAAACCTCAACACATTGGAAAGAAACCAGATTCAGGATTGGATTGGCGGGCAAACTGAGAAGTTTTACCCCACACAGCTTAATTACTGGGTAAATGCTCAGGGGTTTGATAAAAGAGAAAAAAGGGCAGATGAAAGTCTGATTTCTTACTCTTATGATCTTTACGATTTTGATCAGACTAAAATTTATGATCAGCCTGTTGCAAGAAGAGATGCTAAATTCGGACATTTTGATGAATTAAAAGCGGTAGAAAATGCTTTACGTTTTATACATGATGGTGAGGAAGTTACTCTTTTGGTTCCATCTTCTCTGGCTTATGGAACTTTCGGGGATGAGAAGAAAATTGATAACGACATCCCTTTAATCATAAAATTAAAAGCTTTATAATAAATGAAATTGTTTAACAAGAATATAATTCTGGCAGCGGCAAGTATTTCGCTGATGAGTTGTACCCCAATTTATAAAAAAATGAACGTAGACAAAGAAACTTACGAAGGTCTTAATGACGGACTTTATGCCAATCTTCAAACAACAAAAGGAAACCTGATTGTAAAATTTGAAGATAAGAAAGCACCTGTAACTGTAGCGAACTTTATTGGTCTTGCAGAAGGTAAAATCGACAACAAAGCTAAAGCGAAAGGAGTTCCTTACTATGACGGAACTATTTTTCACAGAGTGATCAAGGATTTCATGATTCAGGGAGGAGATCCTCAAGGAACAGGAATGGGAGATCCAGGATATAAATTTGAAGACGAAAGAAACGACCTTAAGCATACAGGAAAAGGAATTCTTTCTATGGCGAATTCAGGACCGAATACTAACGGATCTCAATTCTTCATTACTGAAGTTGCTACACCCTGGTTAGATGGAAGACATACGATCTTTGGAAAAGTAGTAAAAGGTGAAGATGTAATCGATGCGATTGCCAACGTAGAAAAAGGAGCTCAGGATAAGCCTAAAACAGATATCGTTTTAGAAAAAGTTTCTGTTTTCAGCAAAGGTGATGAATACAAAAACTATGATCCGGCAAAAACTTTCAACGAAGGAAAAGCTAAAATTGCTGAGAAAAATAAGGAGTTCGTTGCTAAAGAAGAAGCTGATAAGAAAAGAAAAGAAGAAGAATTTAAAGCGAACCAGTTGAAAATGGTTGAAGATTTAAAAGCCGGAATGCAAAAAACAGAATCTGGTCTTTACTATAAAATCACAAAAACAACTGATGGAAAAGCTCCAAAAGCTGGGGATAATGTATCTGTACATTATGCAGGTAAATTGGTAGACGGAACCGAATTTGATTCTTCATTCAAGAGAAATGAGCCTATTGAAATTCCAATCGGAATGGGAAGAGTAATCAAAGGATGGGATGAAGGAATTCTTTTATTAAAAGAAGGTGAAACTGCTACTTTATTGATTCCTCCTGCAATGGGATATGGAGAAAGAGGAGCAGGAGGAGTAATTCCGCCAAATGCTTGGTTGATTTTTGATGTTGAGCTTGTAAAAGTAAAATAATCTAATCTTAAAATATTTTAAAAGCCGTCCGTAAGGATGGCTTTTTTAACAACTATAATTCAATATATAAATAATGAAATTTAAACTAATAATTTTTATAACATCTTTTTTTTCAATTTTTTCGTGTAACCAAACAAAAGAAATCGATTATGAATCAGGGATAAAAAGATCTTTAACTGCCATGGTTTAAAATATTAAATCAAAGAATATAGGGAATGCCGTAAATTTTATTTATCCTAAATATTTAGATTTAATTACAAGAGAGCAAATGATCAAGATTCTGAATGTTTCTTACAATAATCCAAGTATGATGGTAAATATTCAAGATTTTAAAATATATAATATTGAAAAACCTCAATTAATAGATAAAGAGTACTTTTCAATAATAAATTATTCTTTTAGAATTAAGCTGAAGATTGACTGGAATTCAAATCCGAATAAAGATATTGTAAAACGAAAAATAGATGAAGCAATGATTTTAAAATATGGGAAAGAAAATGTTCAATATTTGGCTAGTGATGATTATTATTTAATTAATGCAAGGATGAAAGCTTGTGCAATCTCAAGCGAAGGGAAAGATTGGACATTTTTGGTACTGGATAAAAAATATAAGTCCGAAATTGTGGGGATCGTACCGGAAAAAATTCTTGAGAAATTTTAAAATATAAAATAGTGAAAGCTATCCGTAAGGATGGCTTTTTTATTTAACGAAAATATATTCTGTAACGATTTATCTAAAACCTTCGACATATTTGGTAAAGAGATTACCAGAAAAGTCGAATATCTATTCTTGTAAAGAATCTTAAGAATCTAATATTAAAAATGATGAAAACCAAATCACTTCTGTTTCTATTTTTCCTGTTGTCATTCATTTCTTTTGGCCAAACAAAAGCTAATCCAGATGATATATCAATTAAGAAAAACCTTACTTATTTTGTAAATACAATTAAAACTAAGAAAATAGATCAGTCAATAAATTGTATCTATCCTAAATTTTTTACCATTGTTGCCAAAGAACAAATGACCCAGATTATGAATTTGACCTACAACAATCCTTTTATGAAGATTGATGTACAGGATTTGCAATTCGGGGATATTGAGAAACCGGAATTAATTAGTGGTGAATATTTCTCTATCGTCAACTATTATCTTAAAATGAAATGTAATGTAAACTCATTGAATGATGATATGAAAAAGCAAATGAATGCAGCTTTGATAGGTAAATATGGCAAAAATAATGTAAAATATTTAGCCGACGAAGGTTCATATCTGATTAACGCCAATATGAAAGCTTGTGCTGTTTCAAAAGACAGGAAATACTGGAAATTTGTAATCCTTGAAAAAGAATTTAAAACTGAATTAACAAAAATATTACCGAAGAAGGTTTTGGATAAGATCTAACAAAAAATCCCTCTCTTAAAATAAGAGAGGGATTTTTTTATTCAGTTTGATCTAAATACGTCAAAGTTGATTCCTTTATAAAATCTTCAAGTGGGGTATTCTCTTTCGCACTTTTGTTGGTAAGCTCAATCAAGTAGATGATCGTACTGTTGATTCTGTTATCCTTAAAAGTTAGTTTGAACCTTTTTGCTTTAGGACTGGAATTAGCAAAGGTCAGTTCTTTAGTATTGGTCAGTTTTACATTGTTTACATCAAAACCGGCACGAGGATCTTTCTGAAGCTTCAAAAATCTCTTTTGAGTCTTATCCCTGGTTTCAGCAAGGAATTTTTCCATTTGATAATCGGTTAATAATTGCGGATATATAAGGCCATGTTGTAGGATGTAAGCTGTAATTTTATCTGATTTATCATAGAAAATAACCTTATCATCAAACAATACCTGGGTATCTTTTACATTTATCTTTCCTTCAAATTTTTTATAGTTTTTCTTTTTATATTCAGTTTTAAAATGCTGTATAATAGATTGATCTTTAGAGCTTAATGCTTCTGTTTTTTGGCCGAAAGTATAAACACTTAATGATAAACAGAGACTTAATGATAATAAAAGTTTCATAATTTTAAAAATTTAATTTTTACGTATTGTAAGAATCTTTATAAAATATTTTTCAGACGGAGATATTGAATTAACATGATTGTTTTTGCGTCTTTAATGCCGCCTTTGTCAATCAGGCGAAGTGCTTCTTCAAAAGAAAGTTCTAAAACCTCAATATTTTCACCTTCCTCTTCAAGGCCGCCTCCATCAGTTATTTTCATTTCATTGGAATATTCAGCGATAAAGAAATGAAGAATTTCGGTAACTGAACCTGGAGACATATAGGCTTCAAATACCTTTTGTACTTCAGATATTTTATACCCGGTTTCTTCCTCTGTTTCCCTTTTTATGCATTCTTCAGGGTGATCATTATCTAATAATCCTGCACAGGCTTCAATCAGCATTCCGTCATCATTGCCATTAATGTAGGTAGGTAAACGGAATTGTCTGGTGAGTATAATTGTTTTTTGAATGGTATTATAGAGTAGAATCACGGCTCCGTTTCCTCTGTCATAGGCTTCTCTGCTTTGGGTTTCTTCACTGCCGTCTTTCTTTTTAATGCTAAAGGTTACCTTTTTCAAAGTATACCAGTTGTCAGATAATATTTCTGTGTTTTTAATCTTTATTTTTGGATTTTGCATGGGTAGATTTTATACTTTTTTTGATAATAAATCTTCTAAACTGTTTTGTAAATTAGGGAATTCGAAGCGAAAACCTGCATCCTGAATCTTCTGTGAAGAAGCTCTGGAGCCTTCTAACAAGGCATTTGCCAATTCTCCAAAGATAAGCTTTAATACAAAAGCAGGGAGATTGGGCATGAATAAAGGTTTTTGTATTGTTTTAGCAATTTGTTTTGTTAAATTTTCATTAGTTATATGCTCCGGAGAATTCGCGTTGTAAGCACCATTTATATGTGAATTTTTTAAGGCAAATTCATAAATAGAGCAAATGTCATTAATGTGAATCCATGGCATATATTGTTTTCCTGTTCCTAAAGGAGAGCCAATATAATACTGGATAGGAGGAAGCATTTTTTTTAAGGCACCTTCTTTTTCAGATAGTACAACGGCGGTTCTTATTTTTACGACCCTTTCAGCTAAATTCTGTTGTTTAAATTCGTCTGCAGCTCTTTCCCATAGAATGACAACTTCACTTAAAAAATCATTTCCGGGATCATCTGTTTCTGTAAATATTTTTTCAGAAGTTATTGTTCCGTAATAATTGATTCCGGAGGCAGAAATAAAGGATTTAAGCTGTATGTTTTTTCTTTTCAGCGTGTTTAAAAGAAGTTGTGCCGAGTCGACACGACTGGAAATGAGTTCTTTTTTCCTTTCGGTTGTCCATCTTTTTTCTGAAATATTGGCTCCTGCAAGATGAATAATATGAGAAATATTTTCAAATGCAGATTCATCAATGGTTCCTTTTTTTATGTTCCACTCGTATTCATTAGCCCGTTTTTTATTGCGAGTCAGGAATCTCACCTCATAGTTGTTTTCAATTTTTTTTGCTAACTCTTGGGCAATCAATCCGCCGGCTCCTGTAATCAGTACTATTTCTTTCATATAGCAAATCTTTATGCTTGATTTTTTACTATGAGTATATAATCGTCTTCCAGTATTTTATATCCGTAATCATAGATGAATTTATATTCGGCTCCGTTTTTATAAACTTTAATATTGGTGAAATAGTTGAAATCAAAACCTAAGCCATCCAGCTTTGCTTTTGCGATTTTAGTTTTTCCTTCCGTATTTATATCTGTCAGAATACGATAGTTTTTGCGTAGCTTATTATTCACATTACGCATCAGATTATTAGAATCTTTATTCTGTTTATTATTGCAGGCGTTTCTACAGGCATCATTGCAGAATTTTTTGTCGGATCTTCCGATGATTTTTTCACCACATTCTAGACAATTCATAATTTTTATTTTTTCATTTTGTGTGGATGTGAATGTTTTTTCTTCAATAATCTCTTAAACCTTGTATGGTTAGGATAGCTCCTATTAGGCGTTAAATTATTAAAAAACAAAGCAACAATCAATAAGATAATACAACCGGATAAAACAGGAGATAAAACATACCAATATCCCAATTCAGGAATTTTTCCTGTAGAGCTTACGGCAATAAGTGCAGTGGCTCCTCCCGGAGGATGTAAAGTTTTTGTGTATTGCATTAAAACAATAGAAAAAGCAACGGCTAAAGGAGCAGAAAGCCAGATGATGTCCGGTACAATTTTATAAATAGTAACTCCTACCAAAGCAGAGAGAACATGCCCTCCGATTAAATTTCTGGGTTGAGCTAAAGGACTTTGGATAGCTCCGTAAATTAAAACACTGGATGCTCCAAAAGAACCAATAAGAAAAATGTTTTCTGTTGCCGATAATGTATGAGACTGAATAAAAGCAATTATTCCAATTCCAAAGAAAGCCCCTAAAAATGACCAGAAATGCTCTTTGTAGTCTATTAGGGTTTCTTTATAGATTACATATTTTGAGACTCTTAATGTTCTTTTAAAAGTTTTCTTCACAATTTTCTTTTTTATAAGCTAAAGATACAAAATATCCGTTTGCAAACGACTACAAATGAATTTAAATGATTTTTAACCGATTCAATAGACAGATTTCCAGAATCTTTGCAACAGAGATTTGAGAAAAACAGTGAGCGTCTCTTATCTGATTGTTAAATTAAAAAATAATAAAATTATGTCACTAAGAAACAAAGTAACATTAATTGGTTACACAGGAAAAGAAGTTGAAATTACAAACTTCGAAAACGGAAATATCAAGACAAGTGTGTCTTTAGCTACGAATGATCATTACACCAACGCAAAAGGAGAGAAGGTGGAGGAAACTCAATGGCACAATCTGGTAGCATTTGGTAAAACAGCTGAGATTTTCCAGAAATATGTTCCTAAAGGAAAAGAAATTGCCATAGAGGGAAAATTAACATATAGATCGTATGATGACAAAGATGGGGTAAAGAAATATATTACAGAAATAAGAGTAGATGAGATCTTACTTTTAGGAAGTAAATAATATTATTACTGTTAGATCTAGTAAAATAATTAAAAACACAAATCAGATGAAAGTTAAAGTTTTAAAAGTTAGAATTGCAGAAGAATTTTTACGGATCGATCAAAAAAATATTGATCAGTTTCTGAGTGAGCATCAAATACTAAACGTTGAAACTGCTTTTGTACATGATGAAAATTTTTGGTCGGTCATCTTTTATTATGATGAAGTAAAACATTCGGTAAACAGTGTAAAAGATTCTAAACCTGTAAAATATTCTGCAGAAGATGAACCTCTGAATGAAGATGATGTTAAAATATTAGATGCATTAAAATTATGGAGATCTGAAAAAGCTAAAGAACAAAATCTACCGTCTTATTTTATTGCAACTAATAAAGAACTGACTTCTGTTGCTAAATATAAACCAGCTAAAAAAGAAGAATTATTAGATATTAAAGGTTTCGGAAAACATAAAATTGAAAACTATGGAGAAGAAATTTTAGACATTTTAGAAAGTATATAATTAAAAATTGAGTAAATAATAATCAAAGCAAACACAAATGATGATTTATTATTTCCAAGCCAAAGAATGTATTTCTTTGGCTTTTTGATGACGGAAAGTCTTTGTAAATCCTTACTTTTGCATACACAATCATTATCAACTATCAATTGTCATTTATACAATGAAACCAAGTTTAGCGAAAGGAACGAGAGACTTTACAGCTTTAGAAGTTTCCAGAAGAAGATACATTATCAATATTTTACAGAAAAATTTTGAATTATTTGGTTTTCAGCCATTAGAAACGCCTAGTTTTGAAAACCTGTCTACATTGACTGGGAAATATGGTGAAGAAGGAGACCGTTTAATTTTTAAAATTTTAAATTCAGGTGAATACACTTCAAAAGTGAATCAGGAAGACTGGGAAAATAAAAACCATCAGAAACTGACTTCTCAGATCTCGGATAAAGCTCTTCGTTATGATCTTACTGTGCCTTTTGCAAGATTTGTGGCTATGAATCAAGGAAAACTTACATTTCCTTATAAACGTTACCAGATTCAGCCGGTTTGGCGAGCAGATCGTCCTCAAAAAGGAAGATTCAGAGAGTTTTATCAGTGCGATGCAGATGTTGTGGGAAGTGAAAGTCTTTGGCAGGAAGTGGAGCTGGTCCAGTTGTACTTAAAGTCTTTTTCACAGCTTAATGTTTCAGTAACCATTCATATCAATAACCGAAAAATTCTTTCGGGCTTAGCAGAATATGCAGGAATCACGGATAAACTGATAGATTTTACTGTAGCTTTAGATAAGTTGGACAAAATTGAGAAAGATGGAGTCGTAAAAGAACTATTAGAAAGAGGAATTACTCAAGATTCGATTGATAAATTGGATTTCCTTTTTAATCAATCCAACGATGCATTAGAAAATCTTCTTCAACTGAAAGAAAAATTTGAAGGCAATGAAACCGGATTAAAAGGAGTAGAAGAATTAGAATTTGTACTTACGCAATCTGTTAATTTAGGTGTTGATATCCAGAATCTTGTTTTTGATATTACTTTGGCAAGAGGTTTAGATTATTATACCGGAGCTATTTTCGAAGTAAAAGCTGATGAAGCCCAAATGGGATCCATTGGCGGTGGCGGAAGATATGATAACCTTACCGAAGTGTTTGGAGTGATAAATGTCCCCGGAATAGGAATCTCATTTGGTTTGGACAGGATTTATCTGGTTATGGAAGAGCTTAACCTTTTCCCTCAAGAAGCAGCAGCCAATATTGAATATCTGTTTGCTAATTTTGGAGGTGAAGAAACGCTGGAAGCTTTGAAATTGATTAGTCAACTAAGAGAAAAAGGAATTTCGGCAGAGCTGTATCCTGAAAATGCAAAACTGAACAAGCAATTCACCTATGCGGAAAAGAAGGGAATTAAAAACCTGGTTTTCTTAGGGGAAGAAGAAATAGGAAATTCAACTGTAAGATTAAAAAATTTAGAAACAGGTGAACAAAAAATCATTTCTCTACAAGAATTTTTAGCATAGTTCAAATTATAAAATAAAATTCCGGCTGATCTTCTAAGAAGTTAGCCGGAATTTTTTTATATATTTTATTTACGTTTTACTTATGAAAAATACTCATATTCTTTTTTCTCCATAGCATATTTTTTATCCGACAAGTTTTTACCGATTGCTTCAAATTTCCATTCATGACTTATTTTAAAAAGTCTTCCCACAAGTAACGTGCCCTTTTTTACCGATTCACTGCTCTTTGGTATTTCAAATTGACAATGTTTTGTCTTGATTTGATGGATATTTCCTTCAAATATCTGAGCTGTTACAAAAGGTACAAGAGAAAAATCTATTGTTTTAATTTTTCTAGGATTAATATGGAGATAAAAAAAGATTTGATCAATATCGGTACTGATCTTTTCAATATTTATTTTGATTAATTTCTTGTCAGAACTTTCTAAAGAAGAATTATCATTTTCCTGATGTTTCAAGGCTTCATCTTTAGAAGAAAGCTTTCCTAATGGAAAATTATTCTGAATAAGCCAGCTGTTGTATTTTGGAGAATGGATCCAGTCAAGTTTGTTTCCATTTTTATCAAACATAATACAAGTTAATTCAAGATCAATTTCTGTTAAACTTTTTCTGTTAAAAAGGCTTAGATAAAAAGGCAGAGGTAATTTCACCTGTCCCCAACTAACTCCTAAACAGAAGTCAGTAAGATTTTGTCCAGTGTTTTTTTTTAGAGTAAAAAAATCTCCTTTTTTTAAATTTAACATGTGCACGGTTTATTTGAATAATGGTGGTTTTAGTTTTTATTAATGGTAGTTTTACAAATGTATATATTTTTTTGTTTATAAATCTGTGAATTTGCGTAAAAAAAATGTGAATTTTTACAATGGCTAGAATTTTTTTCATTAATTTGTGATATATTTGTTAAAATAACTAAACTTGTATTATAAATAACATAATGGAGAATTATCTGGAAATCAATAGAAAATCTTGGGATGCAAAAGTAGAATTTCATCTACAATCAGATTTTTATTTTGTAGATGAATTTATGAAGGGAAGAACGTCTCTAAACTCGATAGAACTTGAGCTTTTGGGAGATATTAGGGATAAAAAAATATTGCATTTACAATGTCATTTTGGGCAGGATTCAATTTCCTTATCGAGAATGGGAGCAAAGGTTACAGGGATCGATTTATCGGATAAAGCTATTGAAACAGCTAAAGATTTAGCTCAAAAATGTGGAACGGATACAGAATTTATTTGCAGTGATGTATATAGCCTCCCTGATTTTTTAAATGAAAAATACGATATTATTTTTACCAGTTACGGAACAATTGGCTGGTTACCGGATTTAAAAAAGTGGGCGGACATTATCAATTATTTTCTGAAAGAAAACGGGAAATTTGTTATGGCAGAATTTCATCCTGTTGTTTGGATGTTTGATGATGATTTTACTAAAGTAGTATATAATTATTTTAATGAAAAACCCATAATAGAAACCTATGAAGGAACTTATGCCGATCAGTCTGCAGATCTTAAACAGAAGTACATCATGTGGAACCATTCTTTAGAAGAAGTGATTCAGAACTTGATAAAAAATGGTATTGAATTACAGGATTTTCATGAATATGACTGGTCACCTTATCGTTGTTTCAAACATGTGGAAGAATTTGAGAAAGGAAAGTGGAGAATTCCTCAATTCGGAAACAAAATTCCTTTAGTCTATTCTTTAAAAGCACAGAAAAAGCCATCATTATGATGGCTTTTTCTGTTGTGTATATGAATGTTAAATTTTTAGTTTATTAAAAGTTGGAATCCTGAACTTTTGCTTTAGTTTCATCCACTTTATCCTGAACCTGAGAAGCTACCTCATTAGCTTTATTTTTTATATCATTCCCCCATTTGTTAAGATTATCTTTTGCTGAATTGATTTTATCTTTTACAGCCTGCTGCTCTTCCGGAGTAGATTTCTTATACTTCCAATATGCTAAAGCTCCTAAACCTAATAACGCTAATAAGCCATTTGTTTTATTTCCCATGATTTCTTGTTTTAAAAGTTAATAATTAAGATTTGATAATAATATGTAAGTAAATTGTGTGCCAAAATAGAATTGAGTGTAATAAAATAATGTTAAAGTTTTCTTTTTCTTAATTACTGAGTAGTTTTATTGAAAATTTAATTTGTAACTTAATTTCATTATCTCATATAAACATCAAAAAGCTATTACTTAAATTTAATGATAAAAACTTTTAAAATAAACAGTAGAAAGTCATATATTTGAGTGACATCCAAATTTTAAAATTATAATAGATTTTGAAATACCTTTTTTCTGATGCTAATATTTCGAAATCGTCTGAATATGAATTCTGTTAAAACATATACTCTTTTTACGGACCATGATATTTATCTTTTTAAAGAAGGTAAACACTATCGGCTATATGAAAAATTCGGTTCGCATTCGGTAAATAAAGAAGTAGTTTCTGGCGTTTATTTTTCAGTTTGGGCTCCTCATGCAACGAAGGTTTCTGTAATAGGAGATTTCAATAAGTGGAACTCAACAGATCATATTCTATATCCACGGTGGGATGAATCCGGAATCTGGGAAGGATTTATTGAAGGATTAGAATGGGGAACTTTATATAAATATGCCATTGAAACAGCTCATGGTGAAATTTTGGAAAAAAGTGATCCTTATGCATTGAGCTGGGAACAGAATATACAGGCAGCTTCTTTGGTTTCTACTAACTGGTACGAATGGAATGATAAAGAATGGATGCAACACAGGTGGAGAAAAAACAACATAGAGGCTCCGATTTCTGTGTATGAATTGCATTTGGGCTCCTGGAGAAAAAGTGAATCCAATAATTTTCTGAATTATAGAGATATTGCGAAAGAATTGATTCCTTATGTTAAAGATATGGGATTTACCCATGTGGAATTCATGCCGGTAATGGAATATCCCTATGATCCGAGTTGGGGATATCAGATTACAGGCTTTTATGCGGCAACTTCACGTTTTGGTTCTCCTCAGGACTTAATGTTTTTAATTGATGAACTTCACAAGCAGAATATAGGAGTTATTTTAGACTGGGTTCCGTCTCATTTTCCGGGAGATGCGAATGGTCTTCACAGGTTTGATGGAACTTGTTTATACGAACATGAAGATCCCAGAAAGGGTTTTCATCCGGATTGGAAATCTTATATTTTCAATTATGGAAGAAATGAAGTAAAATCATTCTTAATTTCAAATGCCATGTTCTGGTTAGATCGGTATCATATAGACGGATTACGGGTGGATGCAGTTACTTCTATGCTTCATCTCGATTATTCAAGGAATGAAGGAGAATGGGAACCCAATATTTTTGGAGGGAATGTAAATCTTGAAGCGAAAGCTTTCTTGCAGGAATTTAATACTGCTGTTTATAAAGAATTTGGTAATGCCATTATCACTATCGCAGAAGAAAGTTCAGACTTTCCAATGCTGACAAAACCTGTTCATGACGGAGGAGTCGGTTTCGGAATGAAATGGATGATGGGCTGGATGCATGATACGCTGGATTATTTTGAAGAAGAGTTTACAAACAGAAAATATAATCATCATAAGCTTACGTTTGCTTCCATGTATATGTATAATGAAAATTATATGATGCCATTGTCTCATGACGAAGTTGTTCATGGGAAGTCGAGCCTTATTTATAAAATGGTTGGAGATGAGTGGCAAAAATTCGCCAATCTCCGTACATTATTTGTTTATATGTATACTCATCCCGGGGCAAAACTTCTTTTTATGGGCGATGAGTTTGGGCAGACCAGTGAATGGGATTTTACTAAAAGCCTGGATTGGGATTTGTTACAATATCCTGTTCATAAGGGATTGCAAACACTAGTTAAAGACCTTCACTCTATTTATAAAGATTGCCCTGCCTTTTATGAAAACCAGTTCCAGAAAGATGGTTTCGAATGGATTGAAGCAGATGACCTGGAAAATTCGGTATACATATACCTGAGAAAAGGGAAAAAACGAGATGATGTTTTTATGATCATCCTTAATCTTTTACCTAAAGTTATCGATTATAAAATAGGAGTGAAAGCAGGAACACATTGGGAAGTAATTTTCAATTCAGATGATGAACGATATTCAGGAAGCGGAGTAGAGCCGGAAGTATTCGGTGAACAATATGAAGAGTATATGCGTCATCCGAAGTCAATAGCCTTAAAATTACCACCTCTTGCAGGGGTTATCCTGAAACAGACAAAAGACAAGAAGTACAAAAACCATAGAAGTAAATTTAGAAAATAACACGCTAAATTTAGATAAACATAAAACATTTATAGAAATTATATGACCATATATCATCTAAGTACAGAATGTTATCCTGTAGCAAAAGTAGGAGGATTGGCAGATGTTGTAGGCGCTCTCCCCAAATATCAGAACAAAATAAAAGGAATTGATTCAAAAGTGGTTATGCCTTGGTATAACAAATCTTTTATATACAATCATGAGTTTGACATAGTTTTTGATGGGTTCATTCATCAGGGGCCGAATATGCTTCAGGTGCAGGTATTAAAGGAGAAAACCAACGCTTTGGGATTTGAATTGTTCATGGTTAAGATTCCAGGACTTTTAGATCGGGAAAATCCTTATGGTTATGCTGATGAGAACTTTCAGTTTATTGCTTTTCAACATGGTGTTTTACATTGGTTGAGTGCAATGGAAATTCGTCCGGATGTATTGCATTGTCACGATTATCATACAGGATTAATCCCTTTTATGACTGAGCATTGTCCTGAATTTGCTTTTTTGAAAGGAGTAAAAACGATAGGTACGATACATAATGGCGAATATCAGGGAAATATGAACTGGGAGATGGCTAAATATATCCCGTCGTTTGATTACTATAAATGGGGACTTTTAGACTGGAAAGGTCAGATTAATCCATTGGCAACAATGATTAAGTGTTGCAATGCATTTACTACGGTTTCGGAAGGATATTTAGAAGAACTGTTTATAAGTTTCAGAGGGTTGGAAAGTCTGGTCCGTCAGGAATTTGGAAAAGCATATGGTATCATCAACGGAATAGATAATGAAGTTTGGGATCCTGAAACCGACCCTATGCTGGACTTTAATTACAATATAGAAAATGTTGTTGAACGAAAGAAAAAGAATAAAGAAAAAATCTGTAAAGAATACAACCTGAAGCCAGAGCTTCCTCTATTTGCTTTTATTGGTCGTTTTGCAGGAGAAAAAGGAGCGGATTTATTACCGGATATGGTTTGGAGGAGTATAAAGCAAAGTTACGGAGCTTTAAATATTATTATTTTAGGATCAGGAGATCCTTATATTGAAAATAAATTGAAGGAATGTGATGCTACATATACCAATTTTGCATTAGATTTGGGATATAAGGAGCAGCTTTCTCATAAAATATATGCGTCAGCAGATTTTTTATTAATGCCATCAAGGGTAGAGCCTTGTGGTTTGAACCAGATGTATTCAATGAGATACGGAACAATTCCTGTCGTAAGATATACAGGAGGTTTAAAAGATACTGTAGCTGATATTTCTACGGGAGGAGCGGGAATTAATTTTGCTTTTCCTGGAGTAGATGATATGATTCATGCTATGAACAGGGCATTAAGTCTTTATAATCAAAAAGAAGTCATGACAGATCTTATTCATGCCAATATGAGCTTTGATTTTGCGTGGGAAAAATCTGCAGAGAAGTATTTAAAATTATATGGTAATAGTTAAAAAAATACAAAATATATGAATCGCAATGTAATTTCTATTGTTCTTGGAGGGGGAAGAGGAACAAGACTTTTTCCGTTGACCTTTACAAGATCAAAGCCGGCTGTTCCTATCGCAGGAAAATACAGATTGGTGGATATTCCTATTTCAAATTGTTTAAACTCGGGACTGAATAAAATACTGGTATTAACACAGTTTAATTCAGCATCTCTTAATTCACATATCAAGAACTCATATCATTTTGATATTTTCAGTAAAGGATTTGTTGATATCCTGGCTGCAGAACAAAACGTAGAGAACGATAATTGGTATCAGGGAACTGCAGATGCCGTTCGCCAGTCGATGAAGCATCTGGAAAAATATGATTATGATTATATTCTGATTCTTTCCGGAGACCAGTTGTACCAGATGGATTTTAGAGAAATGCTCGATTTTCATATTGAAAATGGGAGTGATGTTACCATTGCAACGATTCCTGTACATGCTAAAGATGCAACAGGTTTCGGAATTTTAAGCTCTGATGATGAAGGAAATATTACTTCTTTTGTAGAAAAGCCTGCTCTTGATGCTTTAGACAATTTAAAATCTGAAGTTTCGGAAGAAAATAAACATAAAGGGAAAGAATATCTCGCTTCCATGGGGATTTATATCTTTACAAAAAGCATTCTTAAAAAAATGTTTGATGAAGGAGCCGGAGACGACTTTGGAAAAGATATTATTCCAAGCTCAATTGGGAAATATAAAACCATGAGTTATCAGTATGAAGGTTATTGGACAGATATTGGTACTATTGAGTCCTTTTATGAAGCCAATTTAGATTTATGTCAGGATCTGCCGCAATTCAACTTATTTTCTACTTCTCCAATCTATACAAGAGCGAGAATGTTGCCTCCTTCAAAAATTAATGGTTCCTATGTAAGCAAGGCGATATTTGGAGACGGATGTATCATTATGGCTGATAAAATTGAAAATTCAATCATAGGAAACCGTACAAGAATTGATAAAGGCAGCACAATTGTGAATTCTTACATTATGGGTTCGGATTTTTATCAAAATACAGATGAAATTCTGAAAAATAATAAAAAAGGAAATCCCAATATGGGTGTTGGAAAGTATTGCTATATTGAAAAGGCAATTTTGGACAAAAACTCATATATAGGAGATAATGTGAGGATTATAGGAGGGAAACATTTAAAAGATGGAGACTATGGAACTTATTCTGTTCAGGACGGAATTGTAGTGGTGAAAAAAGGTGCCGTTTTACCTCCGGGAACTCATATCGGATAATAATTCTTTAACATAAACAAGTGATCGAGTATATTGGTCACTTTTTTTATTTGTATTACATTTGTGAAATGCGTTTTTTCAAGATTTTAGCTGTACTTATTGTTCTTTTGGTGGGAGCTTATGCTTCTTCCATGTATTTTTTTGTAGAGGAAAATAAAAATTTTCAAATTGAAAAAGAAATTGATTATCCCTTAGATAAAGTCTTTTCTCAATTCAACAACCTGCAGCATTTTACCCGTTGGAACAATTTTTTTACGAGCTCTCAAAGCATAAATATAGATTATTACACCCCTTACGAAGGAAAAGGGAGTTCAATAAGCTATGTAGATACTAAAAACGACAGGGAAGGGGAAATGTTTATCCGCTATGAAAACCCAAATAAAACTTTAAAATATCAGCTTTTTGAAGATGAAAATGAAAATCCTACGCTAGTTGATGTGAAATTTAAAGCAGTTTCTCCCGAAAGAACTAAAATTATATGGTATGTTCATACGCCTAAGCTTTCGGTACTGAGAAGAGTTGAAAACTTTTGGACAGAAGATAGATTTGCCGAAAATATTGATAAAAGTATGGCAAACCTGAAGAATGTTTTAGGCAATAAAGTAGAAAAAGACCATCAGATGGCTGCTATAAAATACGACAGTCTTATGGTTGAAAAAGAGGAAGAGAAAATATTACTCGGAATTAATATCAGTACCTCCAATAAAAAAGATGCTTTATATAAAAACGTGGTTATGAACTATAACAAAGTTTATAACTATGTAACCATGGATTTGGGTAAAAAAGAAGACGAATTCGGCTACCCTGTTTTGATAACAGATGCAGACAATTACAAAGATAAAGAGGTTTCTTATTTTATCGGAATTCCGCTATCTAAAAAAATTGGGGTTACAGATAACAACTTTAGCTTCAGGACAATAAATCCTACGCAGGATTATGTTGTTTACTATAAAGGAAATTATGCCGGAAGAATACAGGCAATTCAGCAGCTTATTCAGAAAGCAAAAAAAGACGAAATGCGTTTTGGAGATATTCGCCAGACTTTCATAGAGCGACCTATGGATGATCAGAATGTGAATATGAAGTTATCTTTATCAGTTTATAAGTAAATTACTGAAATTTATCATTTTTATAGTTATTTTTAATAAGTTAGCACTGTTTCACATCGGTTTTTTTATTAAATTTGAGGATTAATTCTACAAATAAATTTTAATAATAGATAAACTGTAATAATGGACAGATTTTCATTCCTAAACGCAGCTCATTCTCAATTAATTGAGGATTTATACCAACAATATTTAAAATTCCCGGACTCTTTAGAACCATCATGGAAAGCCTTCTTTCAAGGTTTCGATTTTGCCTTGGAGAACTATGGTGATGATGAAAGTATTCAATACATTCAGGCTTCAGCTTCATCTGCTCCTGCAGTACAGCAAATTTCTCAGGCAGCAGTCAACGGAGAGGTTCCTGAACATATCAAGAAAGAATTTAAGGTAGTAAACCTTATTGAAGCATACAGAACAAGAGGGCATTTGTTTACAAAGACAAACCCTGTTAGAGAAAGAAGACACTATACTCCGACTTTAGATATCGAGAATTTCGGTCTGGATAAGTCCGATTTAAATACAAAATTCAACTGTGCTGTTGAAACAGGAATGAAAGGTCCTGCAACTTTACAGGAGCTAATTACACACCTGGAAAACATTTACTGTGATTCTATCGGTGTAGAATATATGCACATCAACAACGTTGAAGAAAAAGATTTCATCAAGCAGTGGCTTCAGGTTAACGAAAACCATCCGAATCTTTCGGCGAATGAAAAAACTGAGATTTTACTAAAATTAAATCAGGCAGTAGCGTTTGAAAATTATCTTCATACAAAATTTGTTGGTCAGAAAAGATTCTCATTAGAGGGAGGGGAGACTTTGATTCCTGCATTGGATCAGCTGATCTCTAGATCTTCTCAACTGGGTGTTGATGAAGTTGTATTAGGAATGGCTCACAGAGGAAGATTGAACGTATTGACCAATATTTTCGGAAAATCTTACAAGCAAATCTTCTCAGAATTTGAAGGGAAAGAATTTGAAGAAGATGTATTTTCAGGTGACGTTAAATATCACTTAGGATCATCCAAAAAAATCAAAACGGCTTCCGGAGAAGAAGTTTCGATCAACCTGACACCAAACCCATCTCACCTTGAAACAGTTGCAGCTCTTGTAGAAGGTATCTGCCGTGCGAAAGTAGATGATAAATACAAAGATTACTCTAAAGTTTTACCGATTATTATTCATGGTGACGGAGCTATTGCCGGACAGGGTATTGCTTATGAAGTGGCTCAGATGATGACTTTGGAAGGGTACAAAACCGGAGGTACGGTTCATATTGTGGTAAATAACCAGGTTTCTTTTACAACCAACTATATGGATGCAAGATCTTCAACATATTGTACAGACATTGCAAAAGTTACAGAATCTCCTGTAATGCACGTAAATGCTGATGATGCAGAAGCTGTAGTTCACGCGATCCACTTTGCGGCTGATTTCAGAGCGAAGTTCGGTAAAGATGTTTATATCGATCTGTTAGGATATAGAAAATATGGTCACAACGAAGGAGATGAGCCAAGATTTACACAGCCTAATCTATACAAAACAATTTCTAAGCACCCGAATCCAAGAGAAATTTATAAAGATAAATTATTAAAGGACAGCATTACTTCAAACGATGTTATTGCTAAAATGGAGGCAGATTTTAAAGAACTTTTAGATAAAGACTTTGATGCTTCTAAAGAAATTGAGAAAAACATAATGGATGTCTTCATGGCAGAAGACTGGACAAACTATCCGATCGGAAAGAGAGGAGCTGTTCAGGAAGCTGTTGATACAAAATATGACTTAGAGAAGCTGAAAGAATTGGCAGTTAAAATGTCAACACTTCCGGCAGATAAAAAGTTTCTGAATAAGATCACGAGACTTTTCGAAAACAGACTGAAAGCTATTGAAGCAAATTCATTAGACTGGGCTCTTGGAGAATGGCTCGCTTATGCAACACTTCTTGTAGAAGGTCACAACGTAAGAATTTCAGGAGAAGATGTGGAAAGAGGAACATTCTCTCACAGACATGCTGTTGTAAAAACTGAAGATACGGAGGAAGAATATATCCCGTTAAGACATGTTTCTGAAAGCAGATTTGATGTATTCAATTCTCACCTTTCAGAATATGGAGTTCTTGGTTTCGATTACGGATATGCAATGGCTTCTCCTAATACTTTAACAATTTGGGAAGCTCAGTTCGGAGATTTCGTAAATGGCGCTCAGATCATCGTTGACCAATATTTGGCTGCAGCAGAAGAAAAATGGAAAATTCAGGATGGTTTGGTAATGTTATTGCCTCACGGTTCAGAAGGGCAGGGAGCAGAACACTCTTCAGCAAGACTAGAGAGATTCTTAACCCTTTGTGCGAATGAAAATATGGTAGTGGCGAATATTACTTCTCCTGCCAACTATTTCCACTTGTTAAGAAGACAATTGAAATGGTCATTCAGAAAGCCGTTGATCGTAATGAGTCCAAAATCATTATTGAGACATCCAAGAGTGGTTTCTCCGCTTGAAGATTTCTCAAATAAAGGATTCCAACCTATTTTAGATGATCCTACTGCAGATCCTAAAAAAATAGAAAAATTAGTGCTTTGTTCAGGTAAATTATACTTCGAATTATTGACTAAAAAAGAAGAACTTAATGCTGAAAATATCGCATTAGTAAGATTCGAACAGCTGTATCCGCTTCAGACGGATGCTATTGAAGCGATCTTCGAAAAATATTCAAACAGAAAAGAAATTGTTTGGGCTCAGGAAGAACCAGAAAACATGGGAGCTTGGTCCTATATCTTAAGAAACTTCAGAGATACAGGAATCCAGGTGATTGCTCCTGTCCCAAGCGGTGCTCCGGCTCCGGGAAGCCACAAAATGTTTGAGAAAAACCAAAATGCAGTGATCAACAGAGTATTCGATAGAAATGATGCTCCTGTAAAAAGACCTGTAACGGCTTAATTATAAATAATAATCAATAAAAAAATAAAAAATACGATATGTCAGTTTTAGAAATGAAAGTTCCTTCACCGGGCGAATCAATAACAGAAGTTGAAATTGCAACTTGGCTTGTGAAAGATGGTGATTATGTAGAAAAAGATCAACCCATCGCTGAAGTAGATTCAGATAAAGCAACTCTTGAATTGCCTGCTGAACAAAGTGGTATTATCACTTTGAAAGCTGAGGAAGGTGACGTGGTACAAGTAGGACAAGTGGTTTGTTTAATCGATATGGATGCTGCAAAACCTGCGGGTAGCGCTGCTCCTGTTGCTGTAGAAGCTCCAAAACAGGAGGAGGCTCCGAAAGCGGCTGAACCAATTAAACAGGAAGCTCCAAAACCAGTTGCTGCACCTCAAACTTATGCGACAGGTGCTCCGTCTCCTGCTGCTAAGAAAATTCTTGACGAAAAAGGTATCGATGCCTCTCAGGTTTCAGGTTCCGGAAGAGATGGAAGAATCTCTAAATCTGATGCTGAATTAGCGGCTGTTCCTGCATTTGGTGGAAATCCACTTTCTGCTACAGGTTCAAGATCTACAACAACAACTAAACTTTCAGTTCTTAGAAGAAAAATCGCTCAGAGATTAGTTTCTGTAAAGAATGAAACAGCAATGTTAACTACTTTCAACGAAGTTGACATGTCTGAGATCTTTAGACTAAGAAAACAATATAAAGAAGAATTTGCTCAAAAACATGGAGTAGGACTTGGTTTCATGTCTTTCTTCACAAAAGCGGTAACAAGAGCATTACAAATGTATCCGGATGTAAATGCATCTATCGATGGAGATTTCAAAGTAAACTATGATTTCTGCGATATTTCAATTGCGGTTTCAGGTCCTAAAGGATTAATGGTTCCGGTATTGAGAAACGCTGAAAATATGTCTTTTGCAAGCGTTGAAGCAAATATCAAAGATTTGGCAATCAAAGTAAGAGACGGAAAAATCACAGTTGACGAAATGACTGGTGGTACTTTCACGATTACAAACGGAGGTACTTTCGGATCTATGATGTCTACACCAATCATTAACCCTCCTCAATCTGCAATCTTGGGTATGCACAACATTATCCAAAGACCAGTTGCTGTTGACGGACAGGTTGTTATTCGTCCAATGATGTATGTAGCAATGTCTTATGACCACAGAATTATCGACGGTAAAGAGTCTGTAGGATTCCTTGTTGCGGTAAAAGAAGCGATCGACAACCCGGTTGGAATTTTAATGGGTGGAGACGAAAGAAAAGGTCTTGGATTATAATTTACAGAATTATAAAATATTTACAATCTCGCTTTGAAAAAGGCGAGATTTTTGTATTTAATAAATAAAATGAAAAAAAATGTTTTCTAAAATCACATCTAATATCAGAGTTTCAGTAATTCCTGAATATGATAGTAAGAACAGTTATCCCTCAGAAAACCGTTATGTTTTCAAATATAACATTGTGATTGAAAATAAGGGAGATTTTCCTATTAAGATTCTTAAAAGAAAATGGTTGATTTTCGATGTTGGCTTCGGCTATACAGAGATTGTAGGAGATGGAGTTATTGGTTTGACTCCGCTAATAGAACCTAACGAAAACTTCGCTTATTTTTCGAATGTAATGCTTCGTTCCGGAGTAGGGAATATGAGTGGTAAATACTTGGTAAGAAATGAACAGACCAAAGAAAATTTTGAAATTGATATTCCGAAATTTAATCTGCTGTCTGAAGTCTTGAGTAATTAAATGAAATAGTTGCTCACCATCGATGCAAATTTGTGTAAGCACTAAAAATCAAAGCTTTTTGATCTTAGTTTTCATGTATTCCGAAATTTCTTCATTACTGGTCAAAAATAATTTTTCGAAAGCTAATAAAGATATTTTTGCACAAACCTCTGCATCGTCTCCTGCTCTGTGATGGTTGAATTTTATCTGATGGTATTCCGCTAGATTTTTTAACCCATATTTTGGAAGATAATTCCATGATTTTTTTGCCAGCTGTATACTGCAAAGATAATTTAATTGGGGAGTAAACATTCCGTAATGATCCAAGCAGCCTCGTAATACACTCGCATCAAAACTAGCGTTATGTGCCACCATCAATGTTCCGTACATCATTTCTTCAACTTCGTACCATATATCTTCAAATGTAGGAGCATCTTTTACATCTTGAGGTAAAATTCCGTGTACATCAATATTTCTTTGACTGAAATAAGGAAAACTCGGAGGTTTTATTAGCCATGTTTTTGTTTCTACAATTTTTGAATCCTGCACTACACAAATCCCCAACTCACAGGCAGAGTTACGGTCAAAAGTGGCTGTTTCAAAATCTATCGCGCAGAAATCCATCGTTTAAAATTGTCTTGTTAAGATATCTACTTTCTTTAATAAAGTGGGCATTCTATGTTCTCCATGCATCTTTCTAATGAGATCATGGGCTTTATTCATATCAATTCCTACACTCGAAATATAAAGAGGTGTTTCGCTGCTTCCTCTTTTTAGAGCTAATTTATATTTTTCTACAGTTGCAAAGTTTGTTTTTGCTACACCAATTACTGGTATTTCACTATTTAAAGCATCATATAAATGCTTTCCTAAACCAGGACTCATATCATCATCAAGATAAACAAAGCCATCAATAATAATACAGGAAATTTTATCAATCTGGGGTTTAATTTTCTCTAAAAGACTTAAAATGCAAGGGAGCTCTCTTCTGTAAAACTGCCCAGGAACATATTCTTCAACGCCTTCTTTTATTTCAGAAAACTTGCGATCAGGAAATGGACTTTCCCAATTTTCAAAAGCCAGACAAATGGTATTGGCTTTGTCCTTATCAAAGTAATAAGTGTCGAAAACTAAATTCATTAATTATAAAAAATGTTTAAAAATCAGCCACTTTGATTGGTAGAAATTATTCTTCTGATATTTTTGTCTGCGTTTCCAGGTTCCTGAAGCTTGGGCATAAAATCCAAAATGTGCTCTTAAAACAGCCCAAAGATGCGGAAATCCTTGTTTCAAACCCAAATAAAATCCGGCAACTCCATCTAAACATAATCTTAGGAGAATTAATCCAACTAATTTGGGAAAAGGTAAATTTTTCAGCATCATAGAAAGATTGTTCCGAATGTTTAAATAGGTTTTTTGCGGACTTTGCTTATTTAGGGTTCCACCTCCGACATGATAGACTTTAGATTTTCCGGTATAATAAATTTTCCTTCCTGAATTAATCAGTCTCCAGCAAAGATCTATTTCTTCCTGATGGGCAAAAAATCTTTCATCAAAACCATTTTGATTCCAGAAATCTTGTGAGCGAATAAAATAACAGCATCCTGAAGCCCAGAAGATTTCCGTTTCATCATCATATTGTCCTTTGTCTTCTTCTACCTCATCAAACACTCTTCCTCTGCAATAAGGATAGCCTAAATTATCAATTAAACCTCCCGCAGCTCCGGCAAATTCAAACTTACTTTTATCGGTATAAGAAAGGATTTTAGGCTGAATAGCTGCAATATCCGGATTTCTTTCAAAAAGACTTAAAACAGGCTCAATCCAGTTTTCAGTAACTTCTACATCAGAATTCAGTAAACAATAATATTCTGCATCAATTTGCTTTAACCCTTCATTATATCCTCCTGCAAAGCCGGAGTTTTTAGAATTAACGACAATCTTTACAGATGGAAAATTAAGTTTTAGAAATTCTACAGAATCATCTGTTGATGCATTATCAATTATATAAATATCAGCACCATCAGAAAACCGAACCACGCTTGGAAGAAATTTTTCCAGCCAGTTTTTTCCGTTCCAGTTTAAGATGACAACTGCAAGCTTTTTAGAATTTTCTATCATTATTCGCCGTCATAAGTTTTTATAGAATCCTGATATTTCCATTTTCGATGTGACCAAAGATAATTATCAGGATATTTATGGATTGTGTTTTCTAATAATTTGTGAAACTTTCTTACTACTTCATTTTTTACAAATTTTTCTCCATCCGGATAGATTCGGTGATAATTTACCTGATAAAAACCTCTTTTTACTTTTTTCATTTCACAATAAATGAAAATAAGATCCATTCTTGTCGCCAGTTTATCATATCCAATGAAAGCCGGAGTTCTTTGGTTAAGGAATTTCAACCCGTAATTGACGTGGGCAACGTGCGGAGTCTGATCGGCAACAAACATATATATTGATTCGCCGTCATTTTGATTTCTGAAGATATTTAAAATTACCTCATTGGCTTCCAAAGCTTCATTTCCGAATTTATTCCGAACTTTCTTCATCTGATCTTCCCAAAAACTGCTGTTAACTTTTCTGTAAACCGGATGAGAATTCTTTTGAGGAGTTAATGTGGCCAAAGCATTCATCCATTCCCAATTAAAAACATGACCTGCCATGAGAATAATATTCTTACCTTCTGCTTTAGCTTCATGAAATAAATGCTGATTGATATGCTGCATTCTTACCCTGGATTCTGTTTCACTTATGCTAAACGATTTTACGGTTTCCACCAGATAATCAGAAAAATTGAGGTAGAATTTTTTTAAGATGGCCTGTATTTCTTCATCTGTTTTATCAGGGAAGGATTTTTTAATGTTTTGTAAGATGACTTTTTTTCTGTAGCCTACAATATAGTAGTTTAAAAAGAAAATAATATCCGAAAAAATATATAATATCTTAAGCGGGATCTTTGAAATTAAATAAAGTATTTTGATTAAAAAATTCATAAAGTATGCAAATTTAAGGATAATAAAAATATGGTTTCATTTTTGCAGGTAATAAGTATTATTTTTTTATTTTTATAGTATGAAAAAAGTGTCGTTAATAGCTTTTGTAGCTCTGAGCAGTATAGTTTGGGCTCAGAATAAAGAAATTAGAAAAACACCCGAAGAAATAAATTCGGGAGACAAAGCTTTGTTGGTGAAAAGTGATGCTGCAGAATTGGAAGCAAAGAAGAAAGCTGCGGCAGAAGAAAAGGCAAAACTTCCTAAGCCTTATGACCCTAAAGCTGATGCACAGGCAGATATTAATAAGCTGATCGCAAAAGCAAAAAAAGAGGGGAAAAATATTATGATTCAGGCAGGAGGGAACTGGTGTATCTGGTGTCTAAGATTTAATCAGTATGTACAGACTACTCCGGAACTGAAAAATGTAGTGGATAAGAATTACCTGTATTATCATTTAAATTATTCTCCGGAGAACAAGAATGAAAAGATCTTTGCTGAATATGGTAATCCTGGTGATAAGTTTGGTTATCCTGTATTTATTGTATTGGATAAAAACGGGAAAATGATCCATATACAACCAAGTGATGTATTGGAAGAAGGAAAAGGATACAGTCTTGAAAAAGTAAAAGAGTTCTTTAACCGATGGACTCCAAATAAATCATAAGTTTAAACCGGAAATTTTTTCCGGTTTTTATTTTATAAAAATCTTTTGATCCAACTTAATTTCTTATCTGAATAAGGAGGATATTTAATATTGGGTTCTCCCCAGGTTGCCTTTTCCAGCACTGCTTTTTGATGGGAAAAGGTCTCAAAACCGAATTTTCCGTGATAACTTCCTATTCCTGAATTTCCTATTCCTCCAAAGGGTAGGTTTTCATTTCCTAAATGCATGATCACGTCATTGATGCAGCCTCCACCAAAAGAAATCTTTTTAACAAATGCTTCTTTTTCTTCATTATTATTGGTGAATAAATAGGCAGCAAGTGGTTTTTCATGGCCTAAAATATCATTTAAAATTAGGTTAAAATCAGTAAAAGAAATTACAGGTAAAATAGGTCCGAAAATTTCTTCCTGCATAATTTTATCGTTCCAGTCAATATTATTTAGAATGGTTGGTTCTATATATAATTGCTCTTTATTATAACTTCCGCCAACATAAATTCTATCGTTGTTAATTAAGTTAATCAGTCGTTCAAAATTCTTTTGATTAATGATCTTTGTGTAATGATTTGAGCCAGATTGATATTTAAATTCCTGAATATATTTTTTCAATAAAGCTAAAAATTCTTCCTGAATAGTTCTTTCAACCCATAAATAATCGGGAGCAACACAAGTTTGTCCTGCATTTAAAAATTTACCCCAGACAATTCTTTTGGCTGCAATTTCAAGATTAGCTTCTTTAGAAATAATTGCAGGCGATTTTCCTCCTAATTCTAAAGTAACGGGTGTTAGATGTTCTGAAGCGGCTTTGTAAACAATTTTTCCCACTTTCGTACTTCCTGTAAAAAAGATTTTATCGAATCTGAGTTTCAAAAGTTCCGTTGTTTCATCAATTCCTCCTTCATAAACGTATACATATTTTGATGGAAAATTTTCATTGATGATTTTCGACATGATCTTCATGGTGTTTTCCGCAATTTCGCTGGGTTTCAGAATGCAACAGTTGCCGGCTGCCAAAGCTGCAATTACGGGAGATAAGGATAGTTGGTACGGATAATTCCAGGCTCCTATCACCAAAACATTTCCCAGTGGTTCCGGATGAATTCTGCTTTTTCCAATTTGACTAACGAGATTGGTTCTGACTTTTCGGGGTTTGGAAAGTGACTTTAAATTTTTGAGATAATAATTGATGTCATTTATTATAAAAGAAATTTCTGTAGTGAAAGTGTCAAACTTAGATTTACCAAAGTCTTTATCAATAGCTTCGTATAAAAGATCTTCATTTTCAAGGATTAAATTTTTCAGTTTTTCAAGATAACGTTTACGAAACCTAATGTTTTTCGTTTCCTGGGTTTTGAAAAAATCTTTCTGCTCTTGAACAATTTCTTGAATTTCCATAAAGTAAATGATTAATTATCTTTTCAATCTAATATCCTATAAAATAGTATTGATAAAGTTAAGGATATTTGAATATATTGTTAACATAATAAAAATATTGCTATTTCATTGTTTTGTGATAAAAAAAATGTATATTTATTATCCCCAAATTACTAAAAATGAGAAAAATTGTACTTCTAACTTTCATTTTTATCAGTTACGTGTTACAAGCCCAATGTACAGGCTGCACGATCACAAATCCAACTGACCCCAATTTTCATTTTCCGGATAATGCAACGGTCTGTTTGTCATCTAATATGACTTTTAATAATCCAAGCTTTGGAGCTAATGTAAAGGTATGTATTGCTTCCGGAACTACGGTAACATTTCAGAATAATATTTCCGGAGTTAATAATGCCATGACTTATTTTGATGTTCACGGAACACTTCTTTTTAGCCAGGCTATTACTGTTGTTGCGGATCTTAATGTTCATGTTTTCAGTACAGGAAGCGTATCTATGAGCTCTGGGAACGGAAATTTTACAATGAATGGTCAGCAGAATATTATTTTAAATGAAGGTCTTATAGAATTGGGAGTTCTACAATTCGGAGATAATACCAACAATACCATTGATAATTACGGAACATTTGATATCAATGGAAATATGAATATGAGTAATTCCGCTGTTACAAAATTTCGAAATAGATCCAGTGGTTTTATTTCTTTGACCGGAAATTACAGCAATAATGAAAACAGTGTTTATATCAATTGCGGAACGATTATTTCCAATAGCGGTTTTAATATCAATGGTGGATCTATTTATAATACCGGGACTTTTACTGCAGGAGGAGATATTAATTTATCAGGAAATTCAAGCGAGATTTATAATTTCGGTGTTTTTACTTCAACCGGAAATATGAACAATGCGCCTTCAGATGCGGTGATTTATAATGAAGGAAAACTTTTCATTAATCAATATCAAGGAGGTAATGCTGCTATTGTTGGCCCTTTATCGCCTTCTAAAAAAGGATATATTGAAGTGAATAATGCCATTCAGGTAAACAATTCTGTAATGGGACCTAATCTCGATTTTAAAAGAAGTACAGGAGCTTCAAATCCAAGTACAGTTTTTATGAATAGTAATCCTACATATCTTACCAATGTAACTTTTGATTGTGCTTCTACCAATTCATGCAGTGCCCCGCTTATTACCAATCCTGGATTTTGTGCTACCATTAATGGGAATTTACCTCCAATGGCAGTGGATGATTCTTATACAATTAATGCAGGAAGCACATCTACCGGAATTGTTCTTGATAATGATTTTGAAACTTATAATGGGCCGCAAGCAACCATTGCCAATGTTATCATGTCCCAGATTTCAACATCAAATCCAAATATTACCCTAAACACGACTGATGGTCATGTTACCGTTGCTCCAGGAACACCGGCAGGAACTTATAGCTTGGTTTATCAGATCTGTCAGCAAGCAGATCCAACCAATTGTGACACTGCCAATGATACCATAATTGTTCCAGGCGGAGGAACTTTACCTTGCTACAAACCTGCTGTAAATGCAGGAACCGTACTTTCTTCCAATCTGGGAATTACAGGTTTGGGAAGAGCTAATTCAGGAGGGACAAACTGGCCCGAAGCTAGAAAAGGAGCATGGATGGTATTGGAATCTAAAACGAAAGGATTTGTATTAAACAGACTTACAGATGCTCAGGTCGCAGCTATTCCTGTGGCAGATCTGAAAGAAGGAATGATGGTGTACAACACTACCCAAAACTGTCTTCAGGTGAATATTGATGGAACTGCTACAGGTTGGAGATGTTTCAATAATCAAACATGTCCTGATTAATTTTAAAATTAAATCAAAATGAAAAAAATTGTTTTAATAATAAGTTTAATGGCTTCTGGTTTTATCTATTCGCAGGTTGCAATAGGAAAAACCACTGTTGAATCGGAATCTTCTTCGATAGAGTTTGGTAATGCTAACCGTGGAATTGTTCTTCCATGGGTAACAGATTTAGCGAGCGTACAAAATGCAGTGAATGGCACTTTAGTCTTTGATCTGTCAGATAAAAAAGTGAAATCTTATCAAAATAGTGCCTGGGTTGATCTTTCTATTGATGGAACTGGAGTTGCTGACTCAGTTCTACAGGATGCGTTGAATGAAAATCCGGCTGCAAAAGTGGCTATCGGGACACCAACGGCAACTTCAGGAATTTTGGTATTGGAAGACAGTAACAAAGCGATGATTTTACCTAAAGTTGCCAGTCCACATCTCAATATTATTTCTCCTTCAGCCGGGATGATGGTTTATGATACTGTGAAGAAACAACTGGCTGTTTTCAATGGTTCGGTATGGACCTTTTGGGGAGAATAGTTAGAAATTAGAAACTTACATAATATTTCGTACTGCAATTCTCACCGGATGATAGAGTAAAACAATAACAGCGGTAATCAAAGCCAGCCAGAATAAGCCGGTGAAAATTTCCATATTAGAAAGAAGAATCGCCTGAGCATTAATTTTAGCTTTAAAAACGCCTGTGGTTACAGACAATGAATCATTGATCGGAAGTTTTGATAGATTGCCTCCAAATATCTGATTCCATTGAGAATAGAAAACGGGATTAGTATCTGTCAGTTGAGAACTTAAAGAATCAGAATGTTTTAATGTTAAAAACAGCATTAAATTCTGCATTAAAGCATATCCTATGGCTGTTGTCCAAAATCTGGTTGCCGTTCCTACTGCAGTTGCATTGGAAACATACTCTTCGGGCATTCCTGCAATTAAAAAGAATACAAGAGGTGTAAAAAGTAATCCCTGACCAACTCCCTGGAGAAATAACGGTGGACAAATTGTCTGTAGAGTAGTGTCGGGATAAAAAGTATAGGTAAACCAGGCTGAATCGATCGCCAATATCAGAAATCCCGTAAAGAATACTAATCTTGAAGAAGCCCCTTTTGTAATACATAAAGCAGAAATAAAAACACCCAAAAGACTTCCGGCAACATTCCAGTACTGGATTTTTACAATATAATCCCAAGGCCATTTCCAAACTGTTGCCATAACACTGTATACATTATTAATAGAAGCTCTCAATATGTAAAAAATAAAGAAAAGAATAACTCCTACAATTACGTTTTTAGAACTGAAGACTTCGAAATGGAAGAAAGGACGTGGCTGATTTCTCTGTTTCAGCATAAACAATCCGCCGAATAATAAAAAAATTAGAAAACAAAAAACAATAAGATCAGATTCAAACCACATCAGTCTTTTTCCATAAATTAATGCATATCCGCCAGCCTGAAGACATACCCAAAGTAAAAACCAGCTTGTAATATCCAGCTGATAAAGAGGTTTCTTTGGAAAAAATCTGTTCTTATTGAAAATAGCAAAGGCAATGATGAGTACAAAAACATGAAAATACACCATCATTAAAATCATATGCTTGAAATCATAATCTTCAATGCTCGATTTTAGAAGAGAAGTTGTAAGAGTTCCCCCCGTAAGAATGATGGTATACATAAACAGGTAAGCAATTTCTTTGGCGTGTCTTGTCTTGAGTTCGGCAACAATCAGTGGCAGAAAAATAGCACCTTCCATTACCCCGAAGATTCCTTCCAGAAAACGGATGACGAGAATGATATGATAATCATTGGTAACAGAAAGTCCATATAAAATAAGAATGGATACAGAAGACATAAGCAATGTATAATATTTCACGCTGAAATAAGCCATGAATCGCTGTATAACTAAAAGGGTAACCACAAATGTCCCGTACATCAAAATCATTAAGTATTGGATGTCATCTGAATCTACATCCATAAAAGAAGATGTGAAGGCGCTATTGGAATGCAGTAGCGACAACAGCATCAGGTGGGGAAACAGCGCCAGAATTAAAAGCGGCAGCTTCAGCCATTGTGGTACCCATTTATGATAAATTGTATTGTGTTGCATGATTTTTAAACAAAATCGTATAAATTGACGAATTGTAAAGTTGCTTTATTTTATAAATGAAAAGCGAAAAGACAAAAGAGCAATATGTAAAAGTAAAGGTAAGATGGCAAAATTGAACTTTGCCTTTTCGCTAAAAATATTTAATGGTTAATTTAAATCTGAGAATGAGGAATTTGAAAAAATTAAAATCTAATATACATGTTCTTCCACATCAATTCTCAATTCCTCGGTTTCTCAAATTATATCTTTTTGGCACTTACCAGAACATTCATTCCGGAAAGTAATTTTTCGTTATGCTGATTGTTGTCAAGGATAATTTTTACAGGAAACCTTTGTTCTATTTTTACAAAATTTCCTGTTGCATTATCGGGTTTTACCAAAGAAAACTGAGAACCGGAAGCGGGTGAGACAGAAACGATTCTTCCTTTGAATTCTACGTCAGGATAAGCATCTGCTGTAATAATCACTTCCTTGTTCTGATCGATCTGTCCTAGCTGCGTTTCCTTATAATTGGCAATAATCCATTTTTCTTTGCTTACGATCTGAACCAAAGCCTGACCTTCTTTAATCAACTGACCTTCCTGAATGGTTTTCTTTCCCACCCAGCCGTCATAAGGCGCTGTAACCACAGTATAGGAAAGGAAAAGTTTCGCATTGTTCAGACTGGCAGAACTTTGCTGGATCTGGCTTTTTACCGGGGCAACTTTCGTCGCTTGCTCGTTCACGCTTGCTCTCACTGCATTTTTCTGCTGTTCTAAAGCTAAAAGATTGGCTTTTGCCTGTTCATAGGATGCCTTCACATTTTCAAACTGCTGTTCGGTTGCAGCATCTTCAGAAACTAAATTTTTATATCTTTTAAAATCCTGTTCAGTTCTCCATATATCAATTCTTGCAGAAGCTATTTTAGCATCAATGATTTTAGTGTCGCTGGCTTTAGTATTTACGCCGCTTTCAATTGTATTGATATTTTCTGAATTGGCATTAAGATTTGCTTCGGCCATTTTCACCTGGTTTACAAATTCACGATTGTCGATCACAATTAAAGTATCCCCTTTATGTACAAACTGATTTTCGTTAAACTTAATGGTTTTGATGAAACCCGAAACTTTACTGGAAACCGGGGTAATGTATTGCTCGATCTGCGCATCGTTGGTCGTAACATTTTTTCTGGAAAAAAGATAAAAGCTTACCATTCCAGTGATCCCGCTGATAATGAGGATCCAGGCCAGTAAAGTAATCGTTTTGTTGATTCTTTTCTCCTTTTGTGTTAATTGTTTCTTTGCCATAGTTTTTATAAGTTTCCAATCGTATATTGGAGTTGGTAATATTTAAGTTGTCTGTTAATTTTTACGGAAATAAGATTCGATTGAGCTTCCAGATAAGCATTATCAGCGTCAATTAATTCTGTGATTAAGCTTAATTTATTCGCATATTTAGTTCTTACGATCCGGTAGTTTTCTTTAGCCTGGGTAATTGCCTCTTCGGCAATCTGTACTTTTTGGTCGGTTTCTTCGAACTTTTTGTAAGCTTCATACACATTATGTCTGATGTTTTCTTCATTTTCTTCAATCTGAAGCTTTGCCAGGTTAATATTTTCTTTGGCTTCCTGCATTTTGTACTTATTCTTATACAAACTTTCAATAGGGTAGGTAAGATTCACTCCGATCATTCCTAAACGGTATGCATAAGGTTCAGGAGGAAAAAACATCATATTCGGATACTTTAGAAAATACTCTCCACCGGCTGTAATTTTGGGTAAGTAATTTGCTTTTGTAATCTTTTGGTCAAGCTCTTTAAGCGAAAGATTTTTATGAGCCATTTCTACAGATTCGTTTTTATGTAAAGCAGTTTCCGTTAACTCATCTACATAAGGAATTTCAGCATTTTCTGAAATCAGGTCTTCAGTATTGACGTGCATCTCCTGGTTTTCAGGAAGAGAGAGAATCGTCTTAAGCTTATGCTCTGCAATCTGAATATCATTATCCAGCTCCGTCCAGCTCATTTTATGATTAGAAAGCTGTAAAGAGGTTCTTAAAACTTCATTTACGGTAACAACTCCATTTGCTTTTAAAGCTTTCACCTGCTTGATGTTTATAGAATCTTCTTTCATTTTGTCATTAATCAAGCCCTGCTGTTCTTTTAAATGATGGATCTGAAGAAAAGCCGTGATGATTTCCATAGTCAGCTGTCTTTCATCCTGATGGGTTTTTAATGATGAAATTTCAGTGTCAATAGCTGCTTTTTTCTCAGCATTTTTAATTTTACCACCCATATACACCGGAATTGAAGCCGAAAGCGTAAAATCATACATTCCATTGATAATATCATATTTTGTAGCTTTTCCGAATACGCCATTTTCCTGCTGAAAAAGATTGGTAACCTGGTTGTAGCTTGTATGGAATTCAATATCCGGAAGTTTTTCCATTTTCAGGTCTTTTTCCTTTGTTTCGGACATTTCGTTTTTTAGATGACTAATCTGAATATTTTTATTATTCTTTAGTCCAATCTCAACAGCCTGCTGTAAGCTGAGATGCTGATAATCGGTCATCTGTGAATAAAAAAGGTTGCTTATCAATAATAAGCACAACGCAATACAGTGATATCTGTGTGCGTCAAATATCATTTTCATAATTTAATTAAAGGTTTTTTGCTAAATTGATTTTGATACTGCAAATTTACGGGGTGAAGCATAGGACACGATTTGTGAAAACAGAAAAAGATTTGTTCATTTACGCCAAATTGAAATTTTCTTCCTACCTTTATTTTATGAATAATAGTCATTTTGGAGCCGTTGAAGAAGAAGATGCTGCGTTTTACGTATATCATGTTCTAACCGGAGATGTAAAAACAGAGATTCATCATCACAGCTCTGCACAATTAGTATATGCAGAAGGCGGTATTGTACATGTTTTTACAGATTTGAAACATTGGTATTTACCTGCAAGATGCTTTATGTGGATTCCGGCAGGAACGCCTCATTATATTTTTTCGACCAGTCCGAAAGTAGATTTGTATAATTTTTATTTTAAAAAAGAAGACAATGAAAGTGGCTTTTTTGATGAAATCAATATCTATTCTGTAAGCCATCTTCTTAGAGAGATGATTTTATACACCAAAGACTGGGATGGGAAAATCACAAAAAATGACGGTTCAAAATATTATTTCCTTAAAGCCTTAAAAGGAATTTTACCTGAAAAAAGAGATAAAAAATTAGCATTTCCTGTTCAGCATCCCTTTCCTAATGATGAAACTTTATTGAAGGTTGCACAATATATTCATGCAAACCTTGAAAAGCCTTTAACCATCGAATCTACGGCAAAAGAATTCGGAATGAGCACAAGAACTCTATCCAGGAAATTTAAAGAAATTTTGGGGATGAATTATATTCGTTTTTTACGTGCTTTGAGGATTACACGTTCGTTGGAACTGATGTTGGAAGGAAAGTACAATATGTATGAAATTGCCATGATGGTAGGGTACAACAGTCTTTCCTCTTTCAGCAATATCTTTAAAAAAGTAATTGGAATCCCTCCTACAGAATATCTGCACAAACTTAAAGATGATGATTAAAATCGTCACCATATAAAATAAAAAACCACTTCAAAAGAAGTGGTTTATATATTGAGAAAAATCTCGTCTTGATTAAGCTTCTTCAGAAGGAGCTTCTTCTTTTTTAGCAGGAGCTGCTTTTGGAGCTTCTACCGGAGCGTCAGATACGATATCGAATTCGAAGTTGTACTCAACGTTTCTGTGCAATCTGATGTTTGCAGTTACTTTACCAGTTCTCTTAATTGTGTTCCCTGGAATTTTGATGTATTTCTTCTCAACAGAAACTCCAGCTTTTTCTAGAGCAGCAGAAAGATCTGCATTGTTGATAGATCCGAATAATTTGTCACCAGAACCTACTTTTGCAGGAATAGTGATAGAAGTTTTCTTCAATTGCTCAACTACAGCAGTTGCAGCAGCGATTAATTTAGCTTCTTCTTCTTTTCTAGCCTCTAAAGTAGCTTCTAAAGCTGCAATGTTTTTAGGAGTAGCTAAAAGTGCAAATCCTTGAGGGATTAAGAAGTTTCTTGCATAACCAGGCTTTACGCTTACTGTGTCGAATTCAAGACCTAAGTTTTCTACGTCTTTTTTTAGAATAATGTTCATTGTTGTTGTCCTTTTTAGATTTTAGATGTCTAAAATCAAGTTAGAATTAATTATGTATTCAGCAACAAAAGAAGAGATTGCTCTCTTCTTTCATTTATTTTTTTGTCTTATTTCAATAAGTCAGCTACGTAAGGCATTAAAGCTAAGTGTCTAGCTCTTTTGATAGCAGCAGAAACTTTTCTTTGGTATTTCAAAGAAGTTCCAGTGTATCTTCTTGGTAAAATTTTACCTTGCTCGTTTACGAACTGTAATAAGAAGTCAGGATCTTTGTAATCAACGTGCTTAATTCCGAATTTTTTGAATCTACAATATTTCTTTTCAGATTTTGTATTGATATCTAGTGGAGTAAGGAATTTTACTTCTGATTCTCCTCCAGCTGAGGCTTGTTTAGCCATTTCATCTATTGCCATGTCTTGTCGTTTTAAAAAATTGGGTTAATAATTAAGCTTTAGCTGCTTTTACTTTAGTTCTTCTAGTTACAGCGTACTCAACAGCATGTTTGTCAAGTTTTGTAGTAAGGTAACGAATTACTCTTTCGTCACGTTTGAATGCTAATTCTAGATCAGCAACTACAGTACCTTCTCCTTTAAATTCGATTAAAGTGTAGAATCCGTTCTTTTTCAATTGGATCGGATAAGCTAATTTTTTTAATCCCCAGTTTTCTTTAGCAACGATTTCGCAGTTCTTTTCTTTTAAAAGATCTAGAAATTTGTTCACTGCTTCCTCTACCTGTGACTCAGATAGAACGGGAGTTAAAATGAAAACAGTTTCGTAATTGTTCATAATGTTAAATGAATTTGTTAATTATTTCGAGGTGCAAAAGTAGAAAATATATTTGTAATATGCAATATGAAAGTAGATTTTATTGATTGTAAATGTGAATAAGTCAAAAAAAATTTCATAGAACCCCTTCTCGAAACTCGAAACTTGCAGCCAATCTTATTTCTCAGCCCTGATTTCGTTCAGGAAATTTACTTTTATCACATCATATAACGAATGTCGGCTCACCAGAATGGAAGCGATTGAAGAAACCATTCCTGCTAACATAAGGTGGAATATCAGAGAATGTCTGTCGGTCATTTCTAAGACAATAATGGCAGATGTAAACGGGGCTCTTGTAATCCCGGTCAGAAAAGCAACCATTCCGGCGAGAACCACTACGTTGGTTTCATTGGGGCTTAAATGAATAAATCCGGAAATCACGGATCCGATACTTGCTCCGGCGCTTAAAGCAGGAGCGAAAATTCCACCTGCGCCTCCGGAGGTAAACGATAGGGCAGGACCTAACATTCTTAAAACAGGAACATACCATTCTTCATGTTTATCTTTTGTAAAAAGTACCCGCTCCATAATTTCTTTTCCTGAGCCCAGAATTTCTCTGTTGATAAAGAATGCTACCGAGGCAATAACTAAAGCACTAACAACCAGAAAAGCAACGTTGGCTCTGTCTGTTTTTAGTTTTCTTTTCTTCCAGTCATTCATTTTTAACATGGTTACGGAAAGCTGGCTGGCTAAAATTCCTGCAGTTCCCGCAACTAAAATAATAGGAAACATTACTATTAATGAAACATCATTCGTTTTCGGATATCCTAAATATAAATAAGAGCCTGCTAAAGTCTGGGCAGTCAATCCTGCAATAATAACAGCGGTAAATAAAGCTGTTTTAAAGTAATTGATATGCGTTTTAGAAAGTTCTTCCACGGCAAATACAATTCCTCCAAGAGGAGTGTTGAAAGCCGCCGCAAGTCCGGCTGCAGCACCCGTCATGATCATGTTTTTCTTGGAGATTTTTGGCCACCATTCAGGAAGATATTCGTTGACTTTTCTGAAAACGGAACCTGCCACCTGAATAGTAGGACCTTCTCTACCAACTGCGCCACCACCAATGACCAAAACAACAGATGAAATAATTTTAAAAACAATAATCTTTAAACTCAAAAGGCTTCGGATCTTTTTATGCTCTTTCGGATTAGCCAGCTCTACAGCAGCCATTACCTGTGGAATTCCGCTTCCTTTGGCATTAGGAGCAAATTCTTTTACCAACCACCATGAAAGGACAAAGCCAATCGGAGCAATGATGAAAATCATCCATGAATGCCAGTCGAGAATGAAATGAAGAAGATTTTCACCCCATGCAAAACATTTAGCATATATTACGGCAATAAATCCCGTAATCACCGAACCAATCCAAAAGGGAATCGCCTGAAGCAGATTGTATTTCAGTTGTTCATTCCGGATATTATCGAAAGATTTTTTCAGAGATCTTTGGATGAGAGATAAAAATTTCAGCATTTGGGAGGTTTGAGATATAAAAATACGTGTTTTTTGCAGATCTTATATTTCGTGTAGAAATTTAGAAACAATCAAAGCATTATCTATAGAAAGTTCTTTGGGCAAACCGAAACTTAGAATGTTATTTTTAACTTCCAGTTCAAAATCTTCATCAGGAAAAGATTGTATAATTTCTTTTCTTTTTGAAGTTAAAAAAGTCATTGTTTTAAATTTATCGCTTCCTAAAACATAAAAGTCTTTAAAATCGCGGTCATTAAAGTTGATCGAAAAACGGTTGAAAATTCCTGCCACTTTATCTATTAATTTCTTTTTATGAACAGAAATATAACCATAATCTTCGGTTATATCTTTTAATCCCCAAAGCTGCAAAGTGTCATATTCAACAGGCATTTTACCGCCTTTCCATGTTTTTTGAATTTTACTGACTACAAAAAGATAAAAAGAATGTTTTTGGTCTTTATCAGTAATAAAATAACAGATCCTTGGGATGAATAGTGAAAAAGGGTTTTGAATATCTGAACTGAATTTACTGTATAATGAATCTTCAATATGAACTACTGAAATGTTATAAACCTCGAAAAGCTTATCGTAAATTTCAAAAATCAACTGTTCTTCTTCTTTGGAAAAGTCAAAAAGTTTATTACCATTCAGTTTTCTGAAATCAAGATCCATTGTATTAAATATTATTGGATTTAAATGTAATGCTAATATCTTAAATTTCCAAGAAGGCTTTATGAATGTAAAACCTATTTGGTTTATTGTGAATTTGGTAATTAATTATTATTTTGTTTGAATTATTTTTAATTTTAAAATGTGGTATAAATACTATTTTTACTAAAAGACTAGTTGTTGATGCTAAATAAAAAATCCCAGCTTTCGCCAGGATTGATTTTTAATTGATTTAAAGTTAAATATTAATTCTTTTTCATTACATCTTGTATTTTGGTAATCATATTTCCTGCGTTGGTGTTTTCAGGGTTTAATTCTAAAGATTTTTTATAGTTTTCTAAAGCTAAAGTATAGTTTTTAGTTGAAAAATATGCTTCACCCAAGCTATCAAAAGCGTTTGCTGATTGGGGATTTTCTTTGGCATTTAAAGCAAAAACTTTTACAGCCTCATTAATTCTCGAATTCCTTATTAAAATATAACCGATATTATTTAATGTACCTTCAAAATTCCATTTTGGATCTTTTGCTTTAATGGCGTAATAGTTTTTTTCAGCATTCGGATTGTTGAGCTTGGCAAACCCGGCGATAATTGATTCTTCTGCTAACAGATAATTATCAGTTAAATTTTTATCTACAATGGCTGCAACATGATTAATAATATGATATTGTTCGGGAAAAAAGTTATATCCGTTTGACATCATAATAATTGCCATATTATTTTGTGGGAAAAATCTGAAGGCACTCACATTTCCGCCAGAAAAACCATAGGATGGAATATTATTGGCTTTACTGATTTCCCAGCCATAGGCAAAAACATCTTTTTTATTTCCATATTCAAACGGTTGCCACATCATATCTTTCGTTTTCTGATGTAAGAAATCTGTTTTACTTAAATGGTTGCTCCATTTTAAAAAGGCAGGTAGAGTAATAGCTATTCCATTTCCCGGATATGCTTTTTTTCCTTCAACATCGGTGGACTTTACATATTTTTTAGTGTCCGAATTGTAATTATACTTTGTAATACGATTTGGGATTTTTTCAAGAGCATTGGATGAATAAACAACTTGATTTTTAGAATCAGAAAATTGATTATTGAGAATAAAATCTTCAAAAGACTGTCCGGTAATTTTTTCAATAATCATTGAAAGAAGCATATAATTCGTTTGATTATATCTGAATTCATTCCCTGTTTCAAAGTCCATTTTTTCTCTACTCAAACGTTCAATGGTTTTAGGACCTGAATATTCGGGCAAAATATCACTAAATGCAACAAAATCAGGCATTCCTGAAGAATGGGTCAAAAGGTTTTTTACTTTTACATTCTGCCACTCTTTTGGAAGATTGTCAACATATTTCGAAACATTATCTTCTAAAGAAAGTTTTCCCTGTTCAATCAGTTGAAAAACGCCCACATCGGTCATTAATTTTGAAGTAGAATATATTCTGAACATTGAACTTGGACTTACCTTTTTAGCATCTTCCAAATTTTCTGTACCGTAATATTGCTCAAAAATGACTTTACCATCTTTCATGACACCAATCGCTAAACCGGGAATTTGATTTGTTTTGATAGCTTCTTGTAAGTAATTATCAATTAATTTAAATTGATTGGTTTGCTGCGAAAAAGCAGTGGCAGAAATATTTATAGCTAAAGCGGTCAGGAGAATTTGTTTCATATATTTTTAAGAATGTTGATTCATATTTTATTTAAGACAATTGAAAAAAGTATACTATTACATTGTTTGTCAGGAGTTGTTGTAAAATGTTACAGATTCTGTCAATAAAAAAACCTCCGAAAAAATCGAAGGTTTTGTATTGTAAAGATATTCAGATAAGTTTAATATGACAATCAAAATCATTTATAACTTATCATTCATAGTCTATAATTAAATTTCGGTATTCAGATCCCAGTTTTCTAGGTAATCGTGAACGTGTTTCAACATCATTCCGCCCAGAGATCCGTCTACCACTCTGTGATCATAAGAGTGAGACATGAACATTAAGTTTCTGATCGCAATTACATCTCCGTCAGCTGTTTCAAGAACTGCAGGCTTTTTAACGATTGCTCCAATAGCTAGAATAGCCACCTGTGGCTGAGGAATGATCGGAGTTCCCATTAGGTTTCCGAAGCTTCCTACGTTAGAAATTGTATACGTTGCTCCTTGAGTATCTTCAGGTCTTAATTTTTTATTTCTTGCTCTGTAAGCCAAATCATTGATTGCTTTCGCCAATCCTGAAAGTGACAGTTGATCTGCATTTTTAATCACAGGAACAATAAGGTTTCCGTCCGGTAAAGCTGTTGCCATACCAATATTGATATTTTTCTTTTTAATGATGTTTTCACCATTTACAGAAACGTTGATCATTGGGAAATCCTGGATTGCTTTTACAACAGCTTTCACGAAAATAGGCATGAACGTTAGTTTTTCACCTTCACGTTTTTCGAAAACAGCTTTATTTTTGTTTCTCCATTTTACAACATTGGTAACATCTGTTTCAATGAAAGAAGTTACGTGCGGTGCGATTTGTTTAGCTTTCACCATGTTTTCAGCGATGATCTTTCTCATTCTGTCCATCGGAATGATTTCGTCACCTGCTGCAACAGGAATGGTAGAAGCCGGAGCAGAAGCTGCTGTCGGTTGTGGAGTAGAAGCTACCTGTACAGGAGCCGCTTGTGGAACAGGTTGATTTCCTCTGTTTTTAACGTAAGCTAAAATATCTTCTTTTGTAATTCTTCCTTCTAAACCGCTCCCTTTAATCGTTTTCAGTTCAGATTCGGAAATATTTTCTTGTTGTGCAATTGATTTTACAAGTGGAGAAAGATAAAGATCTCCTGAAAATTCTGTTGAAGCAGCCGTTTGAAGAGGCTGTTCAATTGTTTTTAAAGTTTCAGCATCCGGAGTTGCTGCCGGAGTTTCAGTTTTTACATCTTCTGCAGCAGTATTGCCGCTTTCTCCTTCAATTTCTAAAATAGCAATAGCTTCACCTACTTTTGCAACTTCGTCTTTCTGCTTCAAAATCTTTACGATTTTCCCTGAAACAGGTGTCGGAACGTCTGAATCTACTTTGTCTGTTGCAATTTCTACTACGGAATCATCTTCTTTTACGTGATCGCCTTCATTGAATAACCAAGTGATAATAGTAGCTTCCATAACACCTTCTCCCATGGAAGGAAGCAATAATTTGTACTCTGCCATTTTTAATTTTTAGATTTTGACAAATATATAAAAAAAATCGGTTTTTTTATGAAATGTATAATTTTATGAAAATTCGATGTAAATACTCTCTCCTACATTCATTCCGAATAAGCTTTTTGCACCGTTTTTTTTGCTCCCTTTATAGATGGTAAGCTCCAAAAGCTGACTGTCATTGAAGATTGCTGCGGACTGACCATGATATTCGGTTTCTCTTTCCCAATCCGAAACAACTTCCGTATGGCTAGAAAAAACTTTTGAAAGGGCTAAGTTTCTAAATTTAATAGTGAAGTTTTCGTATCCGTTTCCAACACTTTCAAAAAGATCTTTACTGATATTTGAAATGATATTTCCGAAATTATCAATATAGGTTACTTCTCCGATGATCATCTTTTCAGATTCGTTATATACAGGTTTCGGGAATAAAAGCTGCTTGGCGGTATCAATTTTCCGCCCGATAACTCCGGGAAGTCCTCCGTTCGCTAAATGTACGGCTGCCGGAACGAAAACATCTGTTGAAGTAAAATTAACGATATCATCAAACCTGTTATTTAGAGTGATTTCAAAAATTGCTTCCGGCTTAATATCGAAAAATATCAAACTTAAAAGGCCATTATCAGCCGCAATAAAGTAATGACCATCTGCTTTGTATAAAATATTTTTTCTTGATTTGTGCTGAAAGCTGTCGACAGAAATAATATGAATACTGCCTTTTGGAAAATGTTTATAAGCGTTTCTTACAATATATGAAGTCTGGATAAGGTTGAAAGCCTGAATATCGTGGGTGATATCAACAATATTAACCTTCTGATTCAGAGAAAGAATGCTGCCTTTTACAGCGGCAACTCTGTAATCCAAATTTCCGAAATCTGAAGTAAGGGTAATAATTGACATTGATTGTTTGTAGAATAATAGAATTGCAAATTTATCTAAAATAAAAAGAAAGCCCGAAATATTCTGGAAAAGAATTTGATAAAAATTTCAAAAAAAGCTTTACATTTAAAATCTAAAAATAAAAATACTGCATGTTTGAATTGACATATGATTTGGAAGATATTGACATGAAAATCTTCTATGGCGTTAATAACCAATTTTTCAATTTAATAAAATCAAGCTTTCCTACCCTTAAAATCACAGGAAGAGATCATTTTATCTTTGCGATGGGGAATCAGGAAGCGTTGGATATATTTAAACAGAAACTTGATGATATTGTAAAATTTATTTCCAAGAATAACTCTATTGAACTTAAAGACGTTGAAAACATTCTCAATTTAAAAGATGAGAACGAAAAACAGCTTGTATTTGATCAGGATATTATTGTAAAAGGGGTAAATGGTAAAGTGATTAAAGCTAAAACCACCAATCTTAAAAAATTAGTAAAGGAAACTGAGAAAAAGGATATGGTTTTTGCGATCGGACCTGCGGGAACGGGTAAAACATACACAAGCGTTGCTTTGGCAGCGAAGGCTTTGAAAGATAAGCAGGTTAAAAGAATTGTTTTAACGAGACCTGCCGTAGAAGCGGGAGAGAGTTTGGGATTTTTGCCGGGTGATCTGAAGGAAAAATTAGATCCATATTTACAGCCTTTGTATGATGCTCTCCGCGATATGATTCCTCATGAAAAATTAGAGGGTTTTATTGAAAAAAAAGTAATTGAAGTCGCTCCATTAGCTTTTATGAGAGGAAGAACTCTGGATGATGCTTTTGTAATTCTGGATGAAGCTCAAAATACAACACATTCTCAAATGAAAATGTTTTTGACGAGAATGGGGATGAATGCTAAATTTATTATTACAGGAGATCCCACCCAAATAGATTTACCTCCAAAACAACAATCAGGATTGAAGGAAGCCATGAGAATTCTTCAAGGTGTAAAAGAGATCGGTTTTGTACATTTAACCGAAGAAGATGTTGTAAGACATCCTGTGGTTAAGAAAATTATTTTAGCATATAACGAAGAAGAAAAGAGACAGAGAGATTAATTTTCTATAAAATTTTGAAAACCCTTGATAAATCCGCAAAAAGTGATATATTTGCTCGCTAATTTTTTAGAAAAAACAAATATATCATGAAAAAACTTTTACTTATTGCAGCAGTTGCTGTCATGGGAAGTAGTGCTTACGCACAGGAATTCAGATTCGGACCAAAAGCTGGATTTGCAATGTCAACTTTAAAAATTGATGAAAATCAAGATTCTGCGGGAAAAAGAAATATGGATCCCAAATATACTTTCTACATTGGAGGTATGGCAGAATATAAAATCAATGATAATTTCGGGTTTCAGGCTGAAGTTTTATATTCTCCATTGGGAGCTAAAGAAAAAATTGATGGAATAAATGCCGGAATTATGTTCGTAGGTGAGCAGACTAAGGTTAATTTAGGAACATTATTGGTGCCGGTTTCTGCAAAATATTTTATCTCAGAAAATTTCTCGGTAGCTGCAGGTGCTAACTTTGGAATTATCCTTTCTGCTAAGCAAAAAACTGTGATCGGTTCCGATTTTGCTGATATATCAGTTGATGGAGATTCTGGTGAAGTAGATATTAAAGATGATATCAAAAAATTAAACATTGCTCCATTTGTAGGAGTAGAATATATGTTTGAGAACGGATTCTTCATTGATGGAAGATATAGTTTGGGAGTATCCAACCTTTCTAATGATGGAAGCGGAGGGAAAGTAACCAATAGTTTTGCTCAAATTGGAGTAGGTTTCAAATTCGGAGGAAACTAGTGTTTTTCCTTCAAAATTATATAAAGCAGGACATTTTTGTCCTGCTTTTTTCATAAACGGCATTCAGTTTGCTATACCTGCTTTTATAACAACATTTTAAATTTTAAACAATGAAAAGATTATTATTACTAGGTGCTTTTGCACTGTTTGGTGGTATGGCGCATGCGCAGGAAGGTTTTAGGTTAGGTGGTCATATTGGAGCTCCACTTGGTGATGCTGCAGACGCTGCAAGTGTTACTATAGGCGTAGATGCTGCTTATATGTGGAATATTACCAAAGGATTGGATATTGGAGCTACTACGGGATATTCTCATTTTTTTGGAAAAGATCATGTAGATGACTTTGGTTTCATTCCTATTGCGGCATCAGGAAAATATCGATTTGCTAAAATTCCGCTTTTTGTTGGATTGGATTTAGGAGCAGCTATTTCTACTAAAAATTATATCAATAGCGGTTTATATGTGGCACCAAGAGTAGGATATCAGATGAAAAATACAGAACTGTATTTAGGATTCCAAAATATCAGCAGCAGATATAAAGATCATGGACCTTATTGGCATGACGACAGATTTAATTTTGGAGCGATTAATTTTGGTGTAAATTTCTTTCTAAAATAAAACCGAGAAAATATATATAGAAACTTCGTCTTTTGACGGAGTTTTTTGCTTTATGTTATAAACATATTTAAGTATATAGATTATTTTTTAAAAAGATCTTAAAATATATCAATTAATCAGTAAAATCATATTGATCCATTGATTTCACAATTTAAAATAGTATGAAAAATAATCTTTTTTGTTTTTAATTAATAAATTGTAGCTTTCTTATTCAAAATATTGTGAAAAAATTAAGAACCTCTATTTAGTTAGCTTTATTTCGGGAAAACACCAAATTTTAACAGTGATATTAATCATGTTAACAAATTTTAATATTAGAATAGACCACTATAAATTTGCAGTCAGAAAGTATTAAAATTATTAAAATGAAAAAATTATTATTAGCAAGTGCTATTGCACTTTTCGGTCTATCTAATGCACAGATCGCTCAAGGAACTACATATTTGTCAGGAACTTTAAACTTTGCTGCAAGCGAAGATAACAATACTAATGTTAAAACAAGTGATTTAAAATTAGTACCTACAGTAGGATATTTCGTTGGAACAAACTTAGCTGTTGGGGTTGGAGTAGGTTATGCTTCAAATGTTAGAAAAAATGAGGGTGCTACGCCAGAAACTAAATCTACAGTTTCAGCTGTTGTAGTAGAGCCTTTCGTAAGAAAATACTGGACTTTAGGTGATAAATTCTATTTCTTTGGTCAACTTTCTGTACCAATGGCTTTTGGTACTGATAAAAACGAAGTTTCAGGATTTGGTTCTACTAAAGAAAACTTCAATTCTTTTGGAGTGTCTGTTAAACCAGGTTTAGATTATTTCTTAAACAAAAACTGGACTCTTGAAGCTACTATTGGAGATTTTGGATACAGTAATTTCAAGTACAAAAACGCTAAAAGTGTAGATAACTATAATTTCGGTCTTGATTTAGCATCAGTTGGAATCGGAGTTAAATATGTTTTCGCTAAATAATTTAAGCCAAAAGCATTAAAAAATAAAAGTCCTAAGTTTTCTTAGGGCTTTTTCTCATTATAAACTTATAACATGAAAAAACTCATATTAGCGGGCGCTATTACGTTTTTTGGGCTTTCTAATGCCCAGATTAAAACAGGATCAGTATATGTTTCAGGACAGGTAAATTATTCTAAAGAAGAGAATAAACATACTAATACTACAATCCAAGACTTCAAAATAATACCTACAGTAGGAGTATTTGTAGCTAAAAACTTAGCTGTTGGAACAGGCTTAGGGTTTACTAACAAAAAGGAAGAAAATAACGAAATTTATAGCGGCGGCTCCTTTGCTACTATTGTTGACTATACGGGAAAGAAAAATGCTGTTGTAGTAGCTCCTTTCATAAGAAAATACTGGACTTTATCAGATAATTTATATATTTTTGGCCAGCTTGAAATTCCAATGGAATTTGGAAAAATGAGTCAGGATGCACTAGTAACTTATATGGATGGAATGTATGGATACACAGATTATCAAACATTCTCTATTGAAAAAAAATATACTTCAATCGGAGTGAATGTAAAACCAGGCTTAGATTATTTTTTTAATAAAAACTGGTCTATTGAAGCAACGATAGGAGAGTTTGGATACAAAAACTTCAAGTATAAAGAGGAAGGTGCTAAAGCTCTTAACAATTATAATTTTGGTTTAAACTTATCTTCAATCTCTTTTGGAGTGAAATATATTTTTGCAAAATAATAAAGAATAATAAACTATATTTTTTAAATTAAATACTATGAAAAAATTATTACTTGCGTGTGCAGTTGCACTTTTTGGTTTGTCAAATGCTCAGATGACTAAAGGAGACTGGGTAATCAGCGGAGCTACAGGATTGGGTTTTAATAATGTAACAACCACTATTAAAGCAGATGGAAATTCAGTAGACGGTCCAAAAGTCAACACTTTCTCAATTACTCCTTCTGCAGGATATTTTGTAATCGATAAATTAGCGGTAGGTGTTGACTTAGGTTTTGTAAGTGCTACAACAAAATATGACGGAACAAAAACAACTATGACTAGTTTTTCGGCTATGCCTACTGCAACTTATTACTTTGCAAATGATAGCAAACTTGTTCCTTTCTTAGGAGCTGGAATTGGTTATGCTTCTGTAAAAAACAAAGGAGAGATGGATATTTTAGGCGTTTCTACTGCTGATGAAACCACAACAGATGGTCTTGCATGGAAAGTGAAAGGAGGGGTGACTTATATGGCTACTCAGTCTTTAGGGATCAACCTGGGAGTTTCTTATGATCAGTTTTCAAATAAACAAACTTACAGCAATGTAGATGTAAAAACAAATACCAAAACTTTTGGTGTAAATGTAGGTTTCTCTTATTTCATCAAAGCTAAAGCTCAAAAAGGAGATAAATAATCAAACTTTTTTAGTTGAAGAAACAAAAAATCCGGCTCAATGTTGAGTCGGATTTTATATTTATTAGATGTTCTTAAGTTTTACTTTCCAAACATTCCACCCATTCCAGGCATATTTGGCATTTTGCTCATCATCTGCATCATTTGCTTTCCTTGAGGTCCCTGCATCATCTTCATCATTTTACCCATTTGATCGAATTGTTTCATCAACTGATTTACGTCTTCGATTTTTCTTCCTGCACCTTTTGCAATTCTGTTTTTTCTCTGAGTATTGATGATAGAAGGTTTTCTTCTTTCTTCAGGAGTCATCGAGTAGATGATTGCTTCGATATGTTTGAAAGCATCGTCACTGATTTCAACATCCTTAATTGCTTTTCCAACTCCTGGAATCATTCCCATCAAATCTTTCATGTTACCCATTTTCTTGATCTGATTGATCTGTTTTAAGAAATCATCAAAACCAAACTCGTTTTTAGCGATTTTCTTGTGGAGTTTTTTTGCTTCTTCTTCATCAAATTGTTCCTGAGCTCTTTCTACTAAGGAAACAACGTCTCCCATTCCCAGGATTCTGTCTGCCATCCTTTCCGGATAGAAAAGGTCTAAAGCTTCCATTTTCTCTCCTGTAGAGATGAATTTGATTGGTTTTTCAACTACCGAACGAATCGTTAAAGCGGCTCCACCACGGGTATCACCATCCAACTTCGTCAAAACAACCCCGTCAAAATTCAAAGCGTCATTGAATGCTTTTGCTGTATTTACAGCATCCTGACCCGTCATTGAGTCAACAACGAATAATGTCTCGTTTGGTTTTATAGTGGAATGAACTGTTTTGATTTCATTCATCATCTGCTCGTCAATTGCCAAACGCCCTGCTGTATCCACAATTACGATATCGTGGCCATTGGATTTCGCAAAATTAATGGCATTCTGAGAGATGCTTGAAGGATCCATAGAGCCTTCTTCTGTGAAAACAGGAACTCCGATTTGTCCTCCTAAAACTTTTAGCTGGTCAATCGCAGCCGGACGGTACACGTCACAAGCAACCAAAAGAGGTTTTTTATTTCTTTTTGTCTTTAAATAATTAGCTAATTTTCCCGAGAAAGTTGTCTTACCGGAACCCTGAAGACCTGCGATCAAAATTACGGATGGTTTTCCGGAAAGGTTGATCCCCTCCTGAGAACCTCCCATAAGATCTACCAATTCGTCATGAACGATCTTTGTCATCAATTGTCCCGGAGTAAGCGAAGTAAGAACATCTTGTCCTAAAGCTTTATCCTGAACTCTTTTTGTAAGATCTTTTGCAACTTTATAATTAACATCGGCATCTACCAATGCTCTACGAATTTCTTTTACGGTCTCCGCAACATTGATTTCCGTGATTTTTCCACGTCCTGAAATATTATGAAGCGCTTTGTCTAATTTATCCTGTAAACTATTAAACATATTGATTGTAAATTATAAGTGTGCAAAAATAAGGAATTTTTTAGTATATCAACCTGTATAACACGTAATATTATAGTAGGATATAAAATATTTTAGATGTTAAACATGTAATGATGAGATGATAAAAATCAAATCATGAAAAAATACAATAGAAAAAGTCTATTTTTGCGATAAACTAAAATTAGCCTAACTCATGTTAGGTGAAAATAATTTTTTATAATGAAAGCTAATCCAAATATTCTGGTTGCAGTATTATTCTTTTTAACGTTTCTCATCCATTTCTTTTTATGGAAATTTGTTTTTCATCTGGATGAAATTGTTATTGTGAAATTTTATTTATTCTTGAGCGTGATGTTCATGATGATGATTACATTGATTATTTTAATCAATAAAGTAGTACCTGAATTTTTAGGGTTGTCTGTTATTGGTTTGATTCTTTTAAAATTTGTTTTAATGTATTTAATTAGAAAGAAATTGAACTTTGAGACTATTCCGGGGTATAAATTTCATTTTATCATCCCCTATTTTGTCCTGACAACACTGCTTACCTACTACGCGATTAAGCTGATTAATCATGACAAAAAACAGGAAAATTAATTATTGAAACTAAAAAAAATATCATATTTTTGCACAACGAAAAAAACCTATCAATGTTTAAGAAATTCGCAGTTTTATTCTACAGTATTTTTGTATTAAACTTAGTGTCTGCACAGCACGGTGAAGCCACTGCTGAAGCAGGGTCTGCTACTACAGAGCTTTCAGAGAAAGACAAAGTAAGTAAAGAAAACAAAGAGTACATCGATCATCACTTGTTAGATGCACACGACTTTACATTGATGGTGGATAAAGATGGTCATCATATTGGTTTTCCACTTCCAGTTATTTTTTATGATAACGGATTCCACTCTTTTATGAGTAATAGTAAAGAAGGATTCATGCACGGAGAGGTGACTGAAGTTGATGGTTCTTATTATAAATTACACCATGAGAAAATTTTCAAAACTGATGCTTCTGGAACGTTGACACTTGGTGAAGATGGTTTTCCTACTAATGAGAGGCCTTTAGATCTTTCAATTACTAAGAGTGTACTTATTATCTTATTAACATCGATCTTTATGTTGCTGTTGTTCGCTGGGATTGCTAAATCATATAAAAAATCTGTTGTTCCTACAGGTGCTGCAAGATTTTTGGAGCCATTAATTATATTCGTAAGAGATGAAGTCGCTATTCCAAATATTGGACATAAATATAAAAGATTTATGGGTTACCTTTTAACCGTATTTTTCTTTATTTTATTCTTAAACGTGTTAGGATTAATGCCTTTCGGAATTAATGTTACAGGTAATATTACAATGACATTCTTCTTGGCTATCCTTACTTACTTGATTACAACATTCTCAGCTAATAAAGATTATTGGAAGCATATCTTCTGGATGCCTGGAGTTCCGGTTCCAATGAAGTTAATTATGTTGCCAATCGAATTGTTAGGAACAATTACTAAGCCTTTTGCATTGATGATTCGTCTTTTTGCGAACATGACTGCAGGTCACATCGTAGTAATGAGTTTGATCGGATTGATTTATGTATTTAAGAATTTTATTGCTGGTGTTGCGTTCCCATTCTTAACATTAGTAATATACTTATTGGAAGTATTAGTTGCTTTCTTACAAGCATATATCTTTACAATGTTATCGGCTTTATTCATTGGAATGGCAGTACAAGAGCACGAGCATGAACATCATGCAGCTCACTAATTAAAATTAAATATTAGAAACAAATTTTTTAAAATTATATATTATGGAAATCCCTAAAATTGTAGGTGCTGGTATCGTAGTACTAGGTGTAGGTATCGGTCTTGGTAAAATCGGAGCTGCTGCTCTTGAAGCTATCGCTAGACAACCTGAACAATCTGGAAAAATCCAAACAGCTATGCTTATCGCAGCTGCACTTGTTGAAGGTGTTGCGTTTGCTGCTCTATTCGCAGTAAACTAATCAAAACAAAAACCACTATCCGTAACGGTTGGTTACAGATAGTGGTTATTTAAGAAAAAAAGTAATAATTATTTATACATTTATATAATGGAATTAATTCATCAGTTTTCGTCGGGATTATTTATCATCCAGTCTGTTATTTTTCTAGCATTATTATTTTTGTTAGGTAAATTCGCTTGGAAACCTATCTTAAAATCTATCAATGATAGAGAGACTTCTATTGTTGACGCTCTTAATCAAGCTAAATTAGCTAGAAAAGAGATGGAAACTTTAAAAGAGGATAACGAAAGAATCATTCGTGAAGCTAAAATCGAAAGAGATGCGATCCTTAAAGAAGCTAGAGATATTAAAGATAGAATCGTAGCAGAAGCTAAAGATGCTGCTAAAGCTGAAGGAGATAAACTAATTGAATCTGCTAAACAGACTATCAATGCTGAGAAAAATGCTGCTATGGCAGATATTAAAACTCAAATTGGTACCATCTCTGTAAATATTGCAGAATCTATCCTTAAGCAAAAATTAGACAACAACGAAGCTCAGAATGAGTTGGTTCAAAATTATTTAAACAAATCAAATCTTAACTAAGAATGCTTACATCTAAAGTAGCTAAAAGATACGCACAGGGTTTGCTTGATTTTACAAACGAGACAAACCAGACAGCTGCTGTATTTTCAGAAATGAAAGATGTAGTAAAAGTAATGGCAGAGTCTAAAGATTTGAATAAATTCTTCCTTACTCCTTACATCGATTCTAAAAAGAAAATTGAAGTAGCATCAGAAATCTTTAAAGGTTTATCACAATCTTCTCAAAACCTGATTAAACTGGTTATTAAGCAAGGCCGTGAATCCCAATTAAAAAATATTGCTCAGGAGTTCATCAACAAAGTTGAAGATATCAACGGAGTACAGAGACTTACTCTTACTACGGCTACAGAAATTTCCAATGCTAATATTGAAGAAATCCTAAAATCAAGTAACCTTGTAAACACAAGTGCCAACTTCGATTTAAAAAGAATTATCAAGCCTGAAATTTTAGGTGGATATATTCTAAGAGTAGGAGATCAACAGATCGATGCATCAGTGAAGACTAAACTTAACCAAGTTAAAAAAGATTTTCAATTAAACTAACAACACAAAGATGAAAAAAGTTTTATTTGGTTTTGCATTGATAATAGCATCTTTAAGTTTTGGACAAAAAATTAAGATTAAAAAAGATATAGTATCAGTAGACGGAAAAGAATATGTGAAAGTTTCTAAAGACCCGGTAGCTGATGATTGTTACAACATCATGTCTTTAGACGGTAAAGATTTATTTTATTTAAAGTTCAATACTTATAAAGATCCTAAAGAGGTTGATTATAAGTATAATAAAATGGGTATTGTTAGTTACTTTGAAGTAATGTCTGCGGATCTTAATACGGTATATTTTGAAACTGATCTTACGCATTGTTTGATGGGATGTGAAAATACCGATAATTTTGTAAAGATGATTTATGGTGGTAGAGTTATAAAAGAAGACGGCTCTATAGATATGAACAGACTTGAGATTTTATCTAAAAAAGCAGGATTCGAGTACTCTAAAAAGAGAGACGAGATGGCAAACACTTCAAACGGAACTAATACGGTTATCATTCAAGAGTCAAAACCAAGAAACGGTTTCAATATCAGCGTAGGAAGATAAAAATTATTTAAAAAAAGAAAAACAACCATACAATGGCAGAAATAAATCCGGCAGAAGTATCTGCGATCTTAAAACAGCAATTGGCCAACTTCGATACTCAATCTAATGTTGAGGAAGTAGGTACAGTTTTAACCATCGGTGATGGTATCGCTCGTGTATACGGGTTAGAAAACGTACAATATGGAGAGTTGGTGAAATTTTCTAGTGATGTAGAAGGTATTGTACTAAACCTTGAAGAAGACAACGTAGGTGTTGCTCTACTAGGTGAAAGTAAATTAGTAAAAGAAGGAGATACAGTAACAAGAACAAACAGAATTTCTTCTATCAAAGTAGGAGAAGGGATGTTAGGAAGAGTAGTGGATACTCTTGGTAACCCTATCGATGGTAAAGGTCCTATTACTGGGGAATTATACGAAATGCCATTGGAAAGAAAAGCTCCTGGAGTTATCTACAGACAACCGGTAACTGAACCTTTACAGTCTGGTATCGTTGCTATTGATGCGATGATTCCTGTAGGAAGAGGTCAAAGAGAGCTTATCATTGGTGACAGACAGACTGGTAAAACCACTGTTGCGATCGATACCATCATCAACCAAAGAGAATTCTTTGACGCTGGTAAGCCTGTATATTGTATATATGTTGCGATCGGTCAGAAAGCTTCTACTGTAGCACAAATCGTTAAAACTCTTTCTGATAAAGGAGCTTTAGCATATACGGTAATCGTTGCAGCTAATGCATCAGATCCGGTTCCAATGCAGGTATATTCTGCAATGGCAGGTGCATCTATTGGTGAATTCTTCAGAGACACTGGTAGACCAGCTTTGATCGTTTATGATGATTTATCTAAACAAGCGGTTGCTTACCGTGAGCTTTCTCTACTATTGAGAAGACCGCCGGGACGTGAGGCTTATCCTGGAGACGTTTTCTATCTTCACTCAAGATTATTGGAAAGAGCTGCTAAAGTTATCGCTGATGATACAATTGCTAGCCAGATGAATGATTTACCTGAGTCTTTAAGACCAATCGTAAAAGGTGGTGGTTCATTAACTGCACTTCCAATCATTGAAACTCAGGCGGGTGACGTTTCTGCATATATCCCAACCAACGTAATCTCTATTACAGATGGACAGATCTTCTTGGAGTCTGATCTATTCAACTCAGGGGTTCGTCCAGCGATCAACGTAGGGATCTCTGTATCTAGAGTAGGAGGTAATGCTCAGATCAAATCAATGAAAAAAGTTTCTGGTACACTTAAGTTAGACCAGGCTCAATATAAAGAATTAGAAGCGTTTGCTAAATTCGGTTCAGACCTTGATGCTTCTACTTTAGCGGTAATTTCTAAAGGAGAAAGAAACGTAGAGATCCTTAAGCAGCCGGTAAATGCACCACTTCCTGTAGATAGTCAGGTAGCGATCGTATACGCTGGAACTGAAAACTTAATGAGAAACGTTCCATTGAACAAAATTAAAGAATTCCAACACGAGTATATCGAATTCCTAAGATCTAAGCACCCTGATACAATGGCTGCTATCAAAGCTGGAAAAATCGATAACGATATTACAGGAGTTCTTAAGCAGGCGGCTAATGATTTAGCTTCTAAATATAACTAAAAATTAGTTGATGGTTTTTGGTTGATAGTTGACAGAATTTTCTAAAACTAGCAACCAACAACCGACAACCAACAACTAACCCAAATATGGCAAACTTAAAAGAAATACGAGGTAGAATCAGTTCAATTTCATCTACGATGCAAATTACACGTGCAATGAAAATGGTTTCGGCAGCGAAGCTAAAGAAAGCGCAGGATGCTATCGTAATGTTGAGACCCTATTCTGAAAAACTTCAGGAGATCATCCAGAATGTAAATTCAAGTTCAGATCCTGATCAGGTTTCTATTTATGCTCAAAAAAGAGAGGTAAAAAGAGTTCTTTTCATTGCAGTAACTTCTAACAGAGGTTTGGCAGGTGCTTTTAACTCATCCATCGTAAAAGAGCTTAATAACCAATTTCAGAAAAATTCTCAGTATGAAATTGAGGTTCTTACCATTGGTAAAAAAGCTTTTGATGCGGTAAGAAGAAACAGAACCGTATTTTCTAACGAAAGTGCAGTATTTGACAATCTTACATTCGACAGAGTTGCTAACGTTACTGAAGGAGTGATGAAAAGCTTCAGAGATGGTAAGTTTGATGAAGTTTATTTGATTTACAATAAATTTGTAAATGCTGCAACACAAGAAGTAACTGCAGAACAGCTTCTTCCTATCTCAATGCCTGAAACAGAAAAATCAGAAGTGGAAACTGATTATATCTTTGAACCTAATAAAAATGAGATTTTAGATAATTTAATTCCAAAATCAATTAAAACTCAGGTGTTCAAAGCGGTTTTGGATTCTGTAGCCTCTGAGCACGGAGCGAGAATGACAGCAATGCATAAAGCAACAGATAATGCACAATCATTGAAAAATGATCTTGTTATTTTCTACAATAAGGCGAGACAAGCTGCTATTACAAACGAAATCCTTGAGATCGTTTCAGGAGCTGAAGCTTTAAAGAATTAATCAATGAAATAGAATTTATAATTTCTATAATACAGGAAGCATCGAATTTATTCGATGCTTTTTTTGTTTTCGGGAATCCACGACTGCAAAAATGGGTTTTTCACGATTGTTATTTTTTCACTTATAACGTAAATTTGCTGAATTAAAAACTGAAAAACTAACTTACCTATGAAAACAAAATTATACTTTTCGTTTTTATTGCTATTATTTTTCTGCTTAGGTTTCGCCCAGGAATCAGTAAATGCTTCTGGAGGGAGTATTACAAATGCTAGCAATACAGTTTCATATTCGATAGGTCAGCCTTTTTATCATCAGATAAATGGCGGAGGCATAATACTCATTGAAGGAGTTCAACAGCCTTATGAAATCATCACTTTGGGAACAAGCGAATATCCAGGTATAGAATTGGGCATGAAAGTTTATCCTAATCCAACTTCTTCCTTACTTTTTCTTAAAATAGAGGGAATGGATCTAAGGAATCTAAATTTCCAACTGTTTGATTCTTCAGGAAGAAATATTTTTCAAGATAAAATAAAACAGGTTGAAACCTCTATTGACCTTACTTCAAAGCCTTCTGGAGTTTATATTTTGAATGTACTTGATACTAAAAGAAGTATTAAAGTTTTTAAAATCATTAAAAACTAATTATCCATCCGTTAGAATACAATTTACAAGTCTTTCATTTCGAGATAAGGAGAAATCTATATCAATAGATTCTTCATTTCACATCGTTATTTCAGAATTATAAATTCACAAGTATTATAAAAAACGGAAAATCATTAAAAACTAATGCAAAAATAACAATCATGAAAAAGATCTCTCACTTAATGAAATCAGCCATATTGGTTTATTTCTTTTTATTATTTCAAAATTTTGAAGCACAATCACCTGAAAAAATGAGTTATCAGGCGGTAGTAAGAAACGCAAGCAATGCTTTAATAACTAATCAGGCTATTGGAGTAAGAATTAGTATTTTAAAAACGTCTCCGGCAGGTACAGAAATATATAAGGAAACTTTCTCTCCCAATCCACTTACCAGTTCTAGTGGTCTCTTAAGTTTAGAAATAGGTTCAGGAACACCTGTTACAGGTACTTTTTCTTCTATAGACTGGGCTTCAGGTCCTTATTTTGCTAAAATAGAAATTGACCCTGCAGGTGGAACCAATTATACCCTTATATCCAATTCTCAACTTTTAAGTGTTCCTTATGCGTTATTTGCTAAATCTACGTCAGGAATAAGTGGTACAGCCAATACACTATCAAAATTTACTTCTGCCAATGCCCTTGGTAATTCACAATTAACAGACGATGGAACAAGTGTTGGGGTGAATACGGGTACATTAAGTCCTAATATAAAATTTCAGGTGACAGCCGGATCAATTGGCAATACCATTAGAGGAACTTTAGTGGGGACTCCTTCTACTTCTATTGCTACTGCAGGTTCTGTATATGGAGAATCTACAACAGGAATTGGTGTGATCGGAGTGAGTGGATCTCAGAATGGAGTATATGGTTTGTCTACGGGAACTTTAGGAGGAACAGTTGGGGTAAGTACAGGAACAGGAAACGGAATCTGGGGGGTTGCCACAGGCGCAGGAGTCGCAGGCTTTTTTGACGGAGGAGCAACAGGGCGTGGAATTATCGTTTCCAATGGAGCTTCCGGAATCGGAACAAGTACTCCTACCGCAAGATTAGAAGTGAAACAGCCTGCAACACCTGTTACAGGGCTGGATGATAATGCAGCTATTGTGGCGTATTCTTACACCGCTGCGGCAGCATTAAAAGGAGGTATTAATGGTTCATACAACACATCCAACTATGGAACAGGGGTGCATGGTGTAGGGTATCAGGGAGTGAATTTAAGTGATGCCAATACTAATTTCAGTACAGGAAATCAGGATATCGGGGTTTATGGTTCTGCAAATACTGCCGGAATTGAAGGGGCTTCCATTAATGGAATCGGAGTTGTAGGGTATAATAAAAATTCATCTTTTGCTGCAACTACGGGTGGTGGTAATACATATGGTGTCTATGGATATGCTAATACAATTGGTGGGGCAACAGTACCAGCAACGCGTTACGGAGTCTATGGATATGCTACAGGAGCAACGACCAATTACGCAGGGTATTTCTCTGGAAATGTACAAATTACAGGATCTATTTCAAAAGGTAGTGGAACCTTTAAAATCGATCACCCTGTAGACCCTGAAAATAAATATCTATACCATAGTTTTGTTGAAAGTCCGGATATGATGAATATCTATAACGGAAATATTACCACGGATGACAATGGATATGCTACTGTAAAATTACCAGGGTATTTTGATGCCTTAAACAAAGACTTCCGTTACCAACTGACTGTTATCGGAACTTTTGCCAGTGCTATTGTTTCTCAGGAAATAAAAGATAATGCTTTTATGATAAGAACAGATAAACCTTCAGTAAAAGTAAGCTGGCAGGTAACAGGAATTAGAAAAGATAATTATGCCAATGCCCATCGGGTAATTCCTGAAGTTGATAAAGAGCCTGAAATGAGAGGAAAATATCTTCATCCTGTAGAAATGGGTAAATCTCCTCGTCTAGGAATTGATGAATATACCCGCCCTAAAGATGCATCTGAAATTAAAAAAGATAAAGATGTAAAAACAAATGAAAATAAAGAAAAAACAGCTTCAACACAGCAAAATAAAGAAGAAATAGCAGGGGCAACCCTTAAAAATCAAACAATAGAAAAATAACATAATTTCTTCATATTTAAAAAAGGATCGGCTATTCAAAATTTTATAGCCGGTCCTTTTATCAATTTAGAGTATTTCAGTTTCACAAAATAAAAATGAACGAATTATATAATTGGATTTCAGTGAGTAAGAAAATCATTTTAACCACTGTTTTTAAGGTTTATAGGAAAGACAGGGTTTTTAATAATATTATTTTGTATATCTTTGTATAATAAATTTATATTAATTTCTAAATGGATTCGGACATAGTCAGGCTTTTGTTGGCCTTATTACTTGTTTTACTTAATGGCTTTTTCGTAGCCGCAGAATTTTCAATTGTTAAAGTTCGTTATTCACAAATACAGCTAAAAGCCGCAGAAGGTAACTCTATGGCAAAGCAGGCAGAGCATATTATCAAGCATCTTGATGAGTATTTGTCTGCAACACAATTAGGAATCACATTGGCTTCCCTGGCTTTAGGTTGGGTAGGAGAAAGTGCATTACACCATATTGTAGAAAATATTTTTCATTCTTTTAATATCAATCTTAGTCAGTCATCCATTACTTCGGTTTCATTGATTATTAGTTTTGTATTGATTACCATTATGCATATTGTTTTTGGTGAGCTTATTCCTAAATCAATTGCCATCAGAAAATCTGAAGCTACTACAATGGCAACGGCTGTTCCTTTGAGAGTTTTTTATACGATTTTCAAACCGTTTATCTGGTTGATGAACTCCATGTCTAATGGTTTCTTAAGACTGATTAAAATTCATCCGGCTTCTGAGCAGGAAATCCATTCTACAGAAGAATTGCAGCTTTTGGTAAAACAAAGTGCAGACAGCGGTGAAATTGAGGAGGAAAACTATGAGATCATTAAAAATGCGTTCGATTTTACAGATCATTCTGCAAAACAGATCATGGTTCCGAGGCAGAATATTACGTCTATTGATTTTGAAGAAGATATCAATGAGATTATCAACAAAATTATGGATAGCGGATATTCCCGTATTCCGGTTTATGAGGATTCGATAGATAATGTTATTGGTATTTTATATACTAAAGAAATCATCAGGGAATTTGTAAAAAGAAAGGGAGAACTTAATCATGAAGATCTAAAGGAACTGATGCGTGATGCTTTCTTTGTGGTTGGAAGTAAAAAGATTTCGGATCTACTGAAAATTTTTCAACAGAAAAAGCAGCATTTGGCTATTGTAATTGATGAGTTTGGTGGAACCGAAGGAATTATTACGCTTGAAGATATTTTGGAAGAGCTCGTAGGTGAAATTCAGGATGAAGAGGATGATGAAGATAAGGTTGTTGATAAAATAGGAGAGAATATTTACTGGGTTAAGGCTACTCAGCCATTGGATGAAATCAACGAGTTTATACCTAAAAAATTACCTCTTTCAGAAGAAAGCGAATACAATACGTTGGCTGGATTTATTCTTCATGCATTAGAAGATATTCCGGAAGAAAATCAGGAATTTGACCTGGATTATTATCATTTCAAAATTCTGAAAATGAATAATAAGAGTGTGGAGCTTGTAGAATTGGTCTATGAACAACCCAATAACATCAATGAACTGGCAGATAAAATAGGTGAAGTTTAAAATTTATAAGTATGTTTTTTCATAACCATATAGAAGATTACGAAAATCCGAAGCGGCAGTACGAAGAAGAAGTTCTCGTATTGGATGATACGGATGAAGTATACAAACTTGTTTTACATAATGATGATGTACATACTTTTGATTATGTGATAGATTCACTGATCGAAATATGCAAACACACGTTGGAACAAGCTGAACAATGTACAATATTAGTTCATTTCAAGGGCAAATGTACGGTAAAAACAGGCTCAATGGATCTTTTGAAGCCTATGCATGAAAAATTACTTTCAAGAGAATTAACAAGCGAAATTGTGTAAGGATTTTTAATCTTTAATCGGTATAAAAACAAAATAGTTCAGAATTTCTGAACTATTTTATTTTTAATATTCATTTTCCGGTACTTTTTCAAACCAAGGTTTTGAGAAAATATTCCTATCCATCAGAGATTGTAATCTCTTACTTTGAATTTCCCCGGATTTTGAGTAAGGAAAAAGTTTTTGATTTTTAATTAAAAGCTTTTTGGGAGGTAAATTTCTACTTTGTCCACCTCCAGAAATTGAATTCATTGCTTGTTCTTCATTAGTTATCTTGTTTGATTTTCGGTCATTAGATAAAACCAACTCAATCTTATTTTGATTTTTTAGAGTATCTTTAATTTCATTTGTTGTTAAATGAATGTATTTTCCTTTTTCTACCCTCCATGTTCCAATATTCCAACTTGATGCAAGATCAAACCTCCATGAATATTCAAAAGTTTTATCTGAATTTAAAGTTAAAACTTCTCCAAATTCATTTTTATATTTTCCAAAAATTTTCTTTTGGGCATTAATTACTGTAAAATTGAATAGTAATATAACTAATACGGAGAATTTTTTCATTTTTACCAGTTCTTATCAATCATATAAATAAGCTGTGTCATTACCGTTGCACCAAGAAGCAGCTCTCTTCTGTTGACTTTTTCAAAAGTATCTTCTTCGGTATGATGAATGTCAAAATACCTTTGAGAATCCGGGACAAGTTCTGCGGCAGGGACTCCCATGTCCTTAAGAGGATAAATATCTGTTCCTGAATATTTATTTTCAAAATCATAGGCTCCGTAAGGCAGAAACAGGGTTTTCCAGCTTTGGATCAGCTTTCTTTTTGTTTCATCCATTTCCAGGGCAATCCCTCTCGGAGTAAATCCTCCAGCATCCGATTCTATGGCAAACAGATGTTTTTCATTGTTTTCTTTGGCTGCTTTTCCATATTGTATTCCTCCCTTTACGCCATTCTCTTCATTAGCGAAACAAACCACCCGTATCGTATGATTATTTGGAATTCCCAGCTTTTTGAATGTTCTCAACACTTCAATACTCTGAACGATTCCGGTTCCGTCATCATGGGCGCCTTCTCCGACGTCCCAGGAATCAAGGTGTCCGCCGACAACGATGACACTTTTGTCTTTTTTACCGGTAATTTCTCCAATAACGGAGTGGGAGAGCTTTTCGCCTTTCATTCCGCAGTTAGAGTTTAGTTTTGCGGTAACCTTTTGAGATTTTAAAAGATTTTCAAGTTCATCAGCTGTAGTATTTCCAATGGCAACTGCAGGAATTTTTTTATCGTCCTGATAACGCATTGCTCCGGTATGCGGAACATTATCAAAAGCCGAAGAAAGTGATCTGATAATGGCAAATTTTCCACCTTTTTTCGCGGTTAATGAAGCCGCTGTTGTTCTGTATTTTGATGCGTCACTATATCCTTTGAACGTTTCGATATAAGACTGACTAAATGGATAGTTGAAGAAAACAATTTTATCTTTTACCTTTTCCGGGGATAATTTTTCATACTCATCCATAGATTTTACCATGATAATTTCTCCGGATATGTCTTTTCCGCCCGTTCCTTCAGAATTTCCTAAAGAAAGCATTTTTAAGCTTTTCCATTTGCCTGCATCGGTTTTGATCTGCAAAGATTCTTTTCCTCTTTCCCAAACAGGAATCATAACTTCCTGTAACCAAACCTTATCAGCTCCTGAGTCTCTGAGTTGTTGCGCTGCCCATTGAACAGCCTTTTCATAAGCGGCAGAACCACTCAGACGGTGTCCTATATTTTTGGTTAAATTTCTAAGCTCGTTATAAGCTTTTCCGTTATTTAAAATTTCGGTTGAAATCTTGCTGAATTGTATTGAGTCTTCTTTGCTTTGTGCAATTAAGCATAAGTTTAGCAAGAGAGCAGTTGTTGTTATAATTTTTTTCATTTTACCAATTTTGATCGATCATAAGTACCATTTGTGTCATTACTATTGAGCCTAAAAGAAGCTCCCTTTTATTTACTTTATCATAAGTATCCTGAACAGAGTGGTGATAGTCGAAATATCTTTGCGTATCTACAATAAGTTCAGCAAGGGGAACATCCAGCTTTTTCAGGGGAGAAATATCCTGAATAGCATCCGTCTGGTCAAAGTCATATACTCCATAAGGAAGGAAATAATTTTTCCACTCAAAGATCTGTCTTCTTCTTTGCGGTGACATATCCAATGAGAACCCTCTGGGAGAATATCCACCTGCATCGGTTCCTAAAGCGAAGATGTGTTTCTCCTCTTTCTTTTTTACGTAAGAAGCATACATTTCCCTTCCTTGTCCGCCATTTTCACTGTTCGCGTATAAAACAACTCTTATCGTGTGGTTATTTTCGTAGCCAAGAGCTTTCAATGTCCTTAAAACTTCAATACATTGTACGACACCGGTACCGTCATCAATAGCACCTTCTCCAAAATCCCACGAATCCAGCTGAGCGCCTAAAAGAATAATTTTAGAATCTTTTTTACCGGGAATTTCTGCAATAACATTCGGATTAACAGTTTCGCCTTTCGATTCCGCAGTCATATTGATCTTTGCTGTAACTTTTTCCTTTTTCAACAGTTGTTCAAGCTCATCCGCGGTTTTTGTGCCGATGGACATCGCCGGAATTCTGATTTTATCATCTGGTTCGTAGTAAACCATTTTAGCATGGGGAATATCGTTATAAGCTGTAGTCAATGATCTTATGATTAAGGCTTTTGCTCCCGTTTTTGCAATCACAGAAGCCGAAATCAATTTTGATTTTGCCGTAATTAAATAAGAATCGCTGGTATTAACAATGGTTGGATCCAAAGGGAGGTTAACAAAAACAATTTTATCCTTTAACTGTCCTATAGATAAAGAATTAAGTTGGCCGGTTGTATTGATTAAAACAATATCTCCGGTGAGATCTTTTCCGCCTGTTCCCTCAGAATTTCCGAAAGAAAGCATCTTAATGCTTTTCCACTCTCCATTTGATGCTTTTATTTGCAGAGATTCTCTTCCTCTTATCCATATGGGAGCTTTTGCTTCCTGTTTCCAGATGGTTTCAACTCCGATTTCCTTAAACTGTTTTTCAGCCCAGTCTACAGCTTTTGTATATCCAGACGTCGCACTGAAACGAGGACCAATTCCTTTAGTAAGTTCACCAAGATTGTCATAGGCAGTTCCATTGATCATAACCTCGTCTGAGATTCTTTTGAATTCAGTATGATAGTTATATTTAGCCGGAGAAGCTGTTTTTTTGACCAGCTTCTTCTGAGAAAATAAAAATCCACTCAAAAAGAGTGGAAATATGATAAGTAATGATTTCTTCATTTTTATACTGACCTATTTCTTTTCAAAGTATAAAAATAAATAAAAATTTATGAATTAAGGCTTCATGTCATACATTAATAAAGCTGTTACCAATTTGGGTTCTATAAAGGTACATTTTGGCGGCATGCTCAACTTAAGATCTGAAATTTTGATCATGTCATTAAAGCTTACCGGATAGATTCCGAATCCGACTTTTCCTTCTCCATTGTCAATACTTTCTTTCAGTAATTTGATTCCTTCAAGATTGGATGTTCCTTTGATATATGAAATTTTATCTGAGCTGTCAGAATCTTCTATATGAAGGATATCTTTAATAATATATTTATCCAAAAGATGATGATCCAGGTTATCCAGAGACATTTCCTGGGAACGAAGATCATGCTTTACATGCAGAGAGTAGAATTTTCCATCCAGATACATAGAGATATGAAACTTCTGAGAAGGGTAGTATGGAGTCTCTTCTTTTTCGTGAATTAAAAAATATTTTTCAAGTTTTGACAGAAATTCTTCAGAACTCAAGCCATTCAGATCACTGATAATTCTATTATAATCGTGAATCTTTATGGATTGGTTGGAAACAATGAAACTGTATACAAAATTATAAGGTTCAGTCCCGTTATGTTTCTTATTTTTATCCTTTAGGCGTTTTGCATTTAGTGCGGTAGATCCTATTCTGTGGTGTCCGTCTGCAATGTAAAAAGAATCGATCTGATCAATAACTTCTTTAAATTGCTGTAATTTTAAACGGTTATCAATTCTCCAGATTTTATGACGGATTCCAATACTGTCTACATGGTTGAAGATAGGAACATTTTTCTCTTCGTGATTCATCAATAATTCTATTTTTGAATTGGAAGGATAGGTCAACAATACCGGCTCTGCCTGTAAGTTTACTTTTTCAAGATAATGAGCCAGTTTTTCTTTTTTCTGTGGAATTGTACTTTCGTGTCTTTTGATTTTTCCGCTCCAGAAATCTTCAATACTACTCAGACCTAAAAGTCCTCTGAATACCTGTTTATTCGGATATATTTGCTCATAAAGATAGTAAGCCGAGCTATCCTGTACAAGGACTTTCTCGTTAAGAAGCTCTTCAAAAGTAGTTCTTATTTTCCTTAAGTTCCTGTCGACATCTTTGGATTTACTTACAACATATGGCTTTATCATATTGATATAAGTATTTTCAACCTGTGCTTTTTCAGCAATTTCAGATTGGGTAAAATTGTCTAAAGGATGAGTAGGAAAAGTAGCTTCATAATCTTTATGAGGTCTTATTCCACGAAATGGTTTAAAAACAGGCATATTCTCTTTTATAGTTCGTTTTTTATCTTAATAATCTGTTCTGCAAGTTCCAGCCCTATTTTCTCTTGAGCATCTACTGTATTTCCTCCTACGTGAGGGGAGAGTGATAAAGCAGGATTCATCAATAGCGGTAATTCAGGATTGGGCTCGTTTTCGAAGACGTCCAAAGCCGCTCCTGCTACTTTGTTGGATTCAATGAAATCAATCAAAGCCACTTCATTGATAACACCGCCTCTTGCTGTATTTACAATATAAACGCCGTCTTTCATTTTTTCCAACTGCGGAGCGTCTATAATATATTCGTTCGTTTGTGGTGTATTGATGCTTATGAAATCTGCTTCCTTTAAGAAAGCATCCATATCATTGGTAGAAGTGATTTCAAATTTCACCGATTGTCCGTCGAAGAAATTTAACGTAAGGATTTCTGTTCTGGATTTTCTTGTTAATACCTTAACTTTCATTCCTAAAGAAATTCCTATTTTTACTACTTCCTGACCAATACTTCCAAAACCTATAACTCCCAGAGTTTTCCCCGAAAGCTCATGAGCATTGCTGAAAGACTTTTTCATCACATTGAAATGAGTATCTCCTTCCAATGGCATTAATCTGTTGGATTCATGAAGAAATCTTGCCAGAGAAAAGAAATGCCCGAAAACCAATTCTGCAACTGATTTTGAAGATGCAGTTGGTGTATTGATGATATATTTTCCTTTTTCAATAGCATATTCCACATCAATATTATCCATTCCTATGCCGCCTCTTCCGATAATCTTCAGATTCGGACACGCGTCGATAAGATCCTGCCTGACTTTCGTAGCACTTCTTACCAAAAGAACGTCTACATTGTTTTCGTTGATGAAATTGATCACATGGTCCTGAGCAACCCTGTTGTCCAATACTTCAATTCCTGCATCTTTCAATGCCTGTTCTCCTGCTTTCGAAATACCGTCGTTAGCTAAAACTTTCATGGTTTTTATTTTAATTTAAATATTCAAAAGGTGAATTATTAAAAATTTAAATAGTTGCGCAAATTAAGAAAATTTAAAATAACATCAATTGGTATTTAAATAATTGATTTTTAGTATTTTAATTATTTACAGATCTCATCACATCTACCAGAACTTGTACACTTTCAATAGGTAGAGCATTGTATAAACTAGCTCTGTATCCTCCTAAACTTCTATGACCGTTCAATCCGCTGATTCCAGCAGCTTTCCATGCAGCATCAAATTCCTCTTTTTTACTCTCATCTGTAATTTTAAAAGAAACATTCATCAATGAACGGTCTTCTTTTACACAGAACGTTTCAAATAAAGGATTGTTGTCGATTTCATCATATAAAAGTTTTGCTTTTGCTTCATTTCTCGCTTCAGCAGCAGCAATTCCTCCGTTGTTTTCCAGGTGTTGTAAGGTAAGCAAAGAAGCATACACAGGGAATACCGGCGGAGTATTATACATCGATTCTTTGGCGATATGCTGAGAATAATCAAGAATTGAGAACATATTTTCTCTTCCTGTCTTCCCTAAAATTTCTTTTTTAATCACAACTAAAGTTACTCCTGCAGGTCCCATATTTTTTTGAGCTCCGGCATAGATCAGATCAAATTTAGAGAAATCCAATTGTCTTGAGAAAATATCTGAACTCATGTCACAAACCATCAAAGTATCTACTTCAGGGAAAGATTTCATCTGAGTTCCATAGATGGTATTGTTTGAAGTACAGTGAAAATAATCGTATTCTGAACCTACCGTATAATTTTTCGGAATAAAAGAGTAGTTCTCTTCTTTTGAAGAACCTACAACGTCTACTGTTCCTACTTTTTTAGCTTCTTTAATAGCTCCTGCAGCCCATGTTCCGGTATCCAGATAAGCCGCTTTTCCGCCAACTTTCATCAAATTATAAGGAACCATAGCAAATTGCAGACTTGCACCGCCTCCTAAATATAAAACTTCGTAATCATCTCCCAAATTCATCAGCCTTTTTACGATGGCACGCGCTTCATCCATTACAGCAACGAAGTCTTTGCTTCTGTGCGAAATTTCAAGAAGTGATAATCCGATTCCATTGAAATCTAAAATCGCCTGTGCCGATTTTTCGAAAACTTCCTGAGGTAAGATACATGGTCCTGCGCTAAAGTTGTGCTTTTTGCTCATATTTTTATTTTTTGATTTTGTAAACGTTTGTGTTTACAGTTGTACTTTTAGTTTTACTTTGGATATTTGAGATATTTGGTAAAAAAAACCGTCTCATGATGTATGAGACGGTGTATGTTATTCACCGTGTAAGAATGCTTTTTTATTAAGCAATGCTTCTTCAGATTCTACATGATCCTCATCCGGAACACAGCAATCTACAGGGCAAACCGCTGCACACTGTGGCTCTTCGTGGAAGCCCTTACACTCTGTACATTTATCGGTTACAATGAAATAAACATCATCACTTACAGGCTCTTGTGGTGCATCTGCATCTACGGTAAGACCTGATGGTAATGTAACGGTACCTTTCAATTCGGTACCTTCGGAAGCTTTCCAGTCTACTGCTCCTTCATAAATTGCATTGTTTGGACATTCTGGTTCACAGGCACCGCAATTAATGCATTCATCAGTTATTTTAATAGCCATCGCTAATTTTTTTTAAATTTGCACAAAATTACAAAATATTCCCCAATTTAAACGTAATTATGAATATTGAAAATCAAGTTTTAGGACTTATTAAGCTTAGTGGATATCTAAAAGAGTTTTTATCAAAGAAATCAGAAGATTATAATGATTCTGATTTTGAATTATTGTTAAAGAAATCCGAAATTGAAAACCCTTGGTTTACGATTGAAAACCACAAATTCGCTTTGCAGCAATGGGCGGATATATTGACTGAAGAAAACATCAAAAACTGGCTTAAAGAATATACAGCCTCCAAAACCTCAAAAAGAGTAGGACTGATTCTTGCAGGAAATATTCCTTTGGTTGGATTTCACGATGTGATTTCCGTAGTATTGAGCAACCATATTCCTGTGATCAAATTATCATCAAAAGACAGATATATGATTCCGTTTTTATTACATAAGTGGAATGAATTTTCGGAAGGAAATGTTCAGTTCGAATTTGTTGAGAAACTGGAAAATTTCGATGCTGTAATTGCTACAGGAAGCAATAATACGGCAAGATATCTTGAGTATTACTTTAAAGACCGATTGAATATCATCCGAAAAAACAGAACATCTGTAGCGGTATTGAAAGGTGATGAAACAGATGAGGAATTACAGTTATTGGCTAAAGATATTTTCCAGTATTTCGGATTAGGATGCAGAAATGTGACTCGATTATTCATTCCACAGGATTTTGTGATCGACCGACTGTTTGAAAGCTTCTTAGGGTTTCAGGATATTATCAATCATAATAAATATGCCAATAATTATGATTACAACAGAGCTGTTTACCTATTAAATCAGGATAAATTCTGGGATAATAATTTTGTGATGCTGAAAGAGGATGATAAATTGTTCAGTTCGCTTTCTGTGATTAATTTCAGCAGATATTCTTCTTTGGAAGATGTGAAAAATTTCATTGCAGAAAATGAAGAAAATATTCAATGTATTGTGGCAAAAGATGAATTAGGATTGGATTCCGTTCTGTTTGGAGAGGCTCAAAACCCGGGACTGAACACTTATGCTGATAATGTGGATACAATGAAATTTTTAGAAGTTATTTAATTCTTTGTATCTTCATCACTTGAATCAACAAAATTATATGAAAAAAATAGTTCTTGTATTGGCTGTTTTCTGTATTCAGCTTGGGTTTGCACAAAAAGTGACCAGCCTGAAGATTGAAAATACCGGGCAAAAAGAAAAGCTTATAGAATTAAGTAAGAATCAAATTACTTCTTATAATAATAATTTTTTTAAATTTCTGGCTGCTTTAAAATCATCTGACCGCAAAGTGTCTGATGAACTGTTGTCTGCGAAAGCTAAAGAATTTGTAACTGATAAAGTATATCAAAAGCTTTCAACGGATATTCATTTCAATAAAAAGCTTGAAATATTCAAATCGGGATATAAACCTATGATTGACGGAAGTTCTTATCCGATGATTCAGTACAGGTATTCAGATGACAAATCACAAGTTCCGACGGAATTGGTAACCGTAGTGTTTGAAGAAAGCGGAAAGATTCTTGGGGTAAAACCTTTTAAGAAATAGATTGAATATTTAAATTAAATAAAACATTAACTATGATGACAGATGCATTAGTCGCTCATTCTTCAGAGATAGAAAAAGCGAATTTTTACAAAAAAACTTACCTGCACGTTGCTTTATCCATTCTTGCATTTATTGGGGTGGAAACGGTATTATTAAATGTAGTTCCTGTTGAACTTATTGCCATGATGTTCGGGCAGAAATACACTTGGTTATTAATTATCGGTGTTTTTTGGCTGGCTTCTATTTTGGCTAATAAGTGGTCTTTATCCCAAAGCAGATCAACCCAATATTTAGGATTAGGATTTTATATTGTACTGGAAGCTGTAATTTTTCTTCCTCTGCTTTATATGGCAGTAGGTTATTCAGGAGGAGGAACCGTCATTTTTCAGGCGGCAATGCTTACTATTGCGATGTTTGCAGGATTATCTTTGGTAGCTTTTACTTCTAAAAAAGATTTTTCTTTTTTAAGAAACATCATTATTATCGGAGGTTTCCTTTCATTGGGATTAATTGTTGCCGGAGCAATTTTCGGATTCAATTTAGGGCTTTGGTTTTCTGTAGGAATGGTAGTTTTGGCTTCTGCAAGTATTTTGTATGAAACAAGTAAACTGAAAAATGTATACACAACCAATCAGTATGTAGGAGCTTCTTTACAGCTTTTTGCATCTATTATGTTGTTGTTCTGGTATATTCTTAGAATTTTGATGAGCAGAAGAAGCTAGTTGAAGTGATGAGTTATGAATTATAAGTTACTAACTTTATAATTCATTTTTATAAACCCAAAAAATCCTGATGTCTTTTCATCGGGATTTTTTATTGAAAAAATATAGGGAAACTCCGCGCGAAGTTTGTGTCTTTTAATGATTGAAATGTCTAAATCTTTCAATCTGGTTTACTTGTCAATAGATCCTAAAACCTTTTGAGCAAACGAGTTTAAAGCGTCCTTTTCACTCATACCGTTCTGTACGTTGGCGTGGACTTCCAAAGCTCCGCAGATATTTGTAATTAATTCTCCTGCAACGTTTAAATCCTCTTCGCTTGTTCCTCTGAACTCGCAGAAACTTTCCAGAACTTCTAATGTTTTTTCTAGGTTTTCAGGAGTCTGATTCTGATAAAACTGTCTGATTACGGGTAACTTCATAATTACAATTCGTTAAATAAGTTAATTAAACTTTCTGCCTGATTAGACTGTACCTGGTTGACCAATTCACCGTTTCTGAAAATAGCGAAAGTGGGTAGGTTATCAACTTTAGCCAGTTTTCGGCTTTCGGGTAATTTTTCAGCGTCTACATAAAGGAAAGGGATGCTGTCGTTTTCAGAAGCAAGTTTTTTGAATTTCGGCTTCATAATTCTGCAGTTTCCGCACCATGTAGCTCCGTACTGTACAACAACCTTTTCGTTATCGTTTACAATATTCTGTAGCGTATCTTCTGTTAATTCTGTATACATAATTTTAATTTGAAAATTTAGAAATTGGATAATTTGAAAATGCTAATAAATAGAAAATGAGATAATTTTTAAGTAATCAATGCGATTAATCTTCAAATTATCTCATTTTCAAATTAACACATTGTATTAGTTCTTAGCCAAATACTCAGCAGTAGAAGTTCTGTCAGCTTTCATCGCTTCTTTTCCTTCTTCCCAGTTTGCAGGGCAAACTTCACCATGCTTCTGAACGTGAGTATAAGCATCGATTAATCTTAAATATTCTTTTACGTTTCTTCCCAGAGGCATATCATTTACAGACTCGTGGAAAATTTTTCCAGTTTCGTCGATAAGATACGTTGCTCTGTATGTAACGTTAGAACCAGTGAAAACTTCTTCACCTTCTTCATTGTATTCGAAATCCTGATCTACAATTCCTAAAATGTTTGCCAGTTGTCTGTGAGTATCAGCCAAAAGCGGATAAGTAACTCCTTCAATACCTCCGTTGTCTTTTGAAACGTTAAGCCAAGCGAAGTGTACTTCGTTGGTGTCACAAGAAGCACCGATTACTTTAGTGTTTCTTTTTTCGAACTCTCCTAAAGCTTCTTGGAAAGCATGAAGCTCAGTCGGGCAAACGAAAGTAAAATCTTTCGGGTACCAGAACAAAAGAACTTTTTGTTGGTTTTCCGTAGCTTCCTGGAATACGTTGATTTTAAGATCATCACCCATTTCAGACATTGCATCTACTGTTACATTCGGGAATTTTTTTCCTACTAAAGACATAATTTTCTCGTTTTTATATTTAAATTTTCTGTTGCAAATATATCAATATTTCATCTATCGAACAAATTGATTTCGATAAATAAAATCTATAATTGTTTTTGATTGATTATAAAGAAAAAAGCCCTGATTTCAGAGCTTTCATTCATATTTAGTAACCGAATATTTCGGTTAAACTTAGTTTTTTTACTTCACCCAGCTTCTTCATATCAGCTTCGTTTACTTTGTCCTGAGAGGCCACAATACAATAGGTATAGTTTTTACCTTTCATTTCATTGTCATGGAAACTGTTGATATCTGTAAAAGAAAGTTTTGGAGCTTGCTCGTACACATTTTTTCTCACGTCAATATTGTTTCCAAGCTTTTGAGCTCTGAGGTAAGAGAAAATGATTCCGTCCTGGGTAATTCTTTCAGAAGCAATCGATTTTCTTAATCCGCTTTTGGCTGTTTCAAATAGCTGTTCAGATTTTGGAAGTGTCGTTAGAAGCTCATTCATGGCAGTGGTGGATTCATTGAATTTATCAGCCTGAGTTCCTACATAGGCCAAAACCATATTTTTATCTTCTTTTTTACTTGGCGAAGCAAAATAAGAATAAGTAGAATAAGCGAGCGCTTTAGATTCTCTAATCGTTTGGAAAACAATAGATCCCATTCCGCCACCAAAGTAATTATTGAATAAATTAACCGTTGGAGTTTCAGCAGCACTGTACTGATCTGCATTTCTTACCCAGAAAATTTCAGATTGTACCATATCATAATGGGCAAACAAAACTTTGTTCTTATCTGTAGGAACCTGTACAAATGTTTTTGTTTTTGCGAGTTCCTTAAGATCCTTAGGAAGAGTATGAATAGGCTTTAAAGAGGCTAAAAGATCACTCCCTGATTTCGGACCGTAGTACAATACTTTATGCTTATAATTAAATAAATCATGAAGAACGTTAATAAGATCTTCAGCTTTTAAGGCATCTAATTCAGCATCACTTAGTACATTATTAAATGGATTTTGAGCTCCATACTGTGCGTAGTTTCTCAATCCAGCCATGATGGTACCTTTGTTTTGCTTTGCATTGGCTCTGGCTTTTTTCAGTCTTGTTTTGTACGCATCTAAAGCAACCTGATCGGCCTGACAATTTTTAATAAGATCCTCAAAAAGAGAAGCTGTTTTATCAAAATTTTCATTAAGTCCTTCCAGTGTAACATAGGTCTCTTCATTACCCGCACTTACATTAAAGCTTGAAGCCAATTTGTAAAACTCTTTGCTAATGGTTTCAGAAGATTTGTTTTTAGTACCCAAATACTGAAGATATTCTGCAGCCAGCGGAAGGATTTTATTATTCCATTTTCCTGAATCAAAGTGGTAGTATAATCTGAATAAAGCATTATCTGTATTTTTAACAGACAATACATCAATATTTCCTAATTTATTTTTAGTGATATCTTTATCATAATTCAGCCATACCGGAGAAATTGCATTCTCATGCATTTCATCGATTTTTTTAAGGAATGGGGACTGGTCTTCTCTGTTGACAGAAACAGGAGTGATAGTTGGCTTATCAACTTTTACAATACTTTTGTCTTCTCCTTTTCTTTTATAGATCGCAACATAATTGTTGGCCTGCAAATATTTTGCAGCAAAATCCATAATATCTTTTTTAGTAAGCTTGGAGATTTCGTCTACATATTCCAGAGAAACTTTATGGTCGATATCGGAAGTGAATTCATCCATTAGAATACTGGCTCGGGAAGAATATTTTTCATCCTTCTGAATGATATTTTTCTTCTCGTTATTCACGATGGATTCAATAAGATCGTCTGAGAATTCCCCTTTTCTTAATTTATCGATCTCCTGAAGCAAAAGACTTCTCACTTCATCCAAAGATTGACCTTCTGTAGGTCTTCCCTGTAATAAAAGAACAGAATAGTCTTTCAATACATACGGAAAGGCATAAGCTGCTAATAATTTTTGTTTTTTTACAAGATCTAAATCAATTAAACCCGCTTGTCCGTTAGTAAGCATGTTACCTACCAAATTAAGAAGTCTTGCATCTTTAGTAGTTGCTCCCGGAAATCTGAAACCAAGCATTACGTTTTCAGGATTAGGTCCTACAACTTCCTTTACAATAGGAGAGGTGATTGGTTTTTCCTGTCCGATTTTATATTCAGGAATCGATTTAGTCTTCATATAAGAGAAAGCTTTATCGATTTTAGCGATCACTTCATCCGGGTTGAAATCTCCGGACATAATGATTCCCATGTTGTTGGGAACATAATACGTGTTGAAATATTCACGGATTGCTTTAAGAGAAGGGTTTTTAAGATGTTCTATGGTTCCTATGGTAGTCTGCTTTCCGTAATTGTTATTTGGGAAAAGACTGGCAAACATCATATCGTATACTTTATCTCCGTCATCGTCTAAAGATCTGTTTTTCTCTTCATATACTGCTTCCAGTTCAGTATGGAAAAGTCTCAGAACAGGCTGTCTGAATCTTTCTGATTGTACAGCAAGAAATTTATCCACCACATTAGAAGGAACATCTTCTGTGTAAACTGTTTGTTCAAACGACGTAAAAGCATTGGTTCCGTCAGCTCCCATTCCGGCCATCATTTTATCATACTCATTCGCAATGGCAAATTTTGCTGCTTCTCCGGAAACTCTGTCTATTTCTTTATAGATTTCTTTTCTCTTATTTTCATCTTTTGTCGAATTATACTTTTCATACAGGGCATCGATCTGGTCCAGAATCGGCTTTTCTTTTGCCCAGTCTTTTGAACCGAATTTATCCGTCCCTTTAAAAAGCATATGCTCTAAATAATGAGCAAGACCTGTATGATCAGCGGGATCTGTTTTACTCCCCGCTTTTGTAGCAATATAGGTCTGTATCCTGGGATCTTTATTGGTAGGACTCAGGATCACCGTAAGTCCGTTTTTCAATTTATAATATCTGGCTGCAGTGGGATCATTGGTAACATATTTATAAGTATATCCGTTTGATGTGGCTTCTTTCCACTGAAAATCCTGTCCGTAAGCATAGCCGACGAAACTTGCTGCGGCAATACTGGTTACAATACTGATTTTTTTAAAAAAGTTCATTTTGTATTTTTTGATTTGGTTTAATTGAATTGGTCTAATAAGTTTTTAATACGTTTCATGGCCTCTCTCAACTCTTCCTCAGAAGCTGCATAAGAAAATCGGATACATTCCGGACTCCCGAAAGAAACACCACCTACGCATCCTACGTGAGCGTTTTCTAAAATAAACATAGCAAAATCATCGGAATCCTTGATTTCAGTACCATTCAGCGTTTTTCCTATATAATGAGAAATATCCGGGAAGAAATAAAAAGCAGCTTTAGGAAGTAACACTTTGAATCCTGGAATTTCCTTCATTAAATCATATACAAGATCTCTTCTTTTTTTGAAAGCGTCAATCATATATCTGTATTCTGAAGGATCTGTCAGTAAAGCTGTAATTGAAGCTCTTTGAGCTACTGTATTGGCGCCGCTAGTCATCTGTCCCTGTACTTTTTCACAAGCTTTAGCCAACCATTCAGGGCATGCAGAATAACCGATTCTCCAGCCGGTCATCGCGAAAGCCTTAGACATTCCATTGATTACGGCTGTCTGCTCATAAACTTCTGGAAACTGTGCGATAGAAGTTGTTTTGGTTTCGTAGTTGATGAATTCGTAGATCTCATCAGAAATTACAGTGACGTGAGGATATTTGGCAATCACTTTTGCTAAAGATTTCAGCTCGTCATAAGTGTAATAGCCACCTGAAGGATTACAAGGCGAACTGAATAAGACAGCTTTTGTTTTATCTGTGATCGCTTCTTCCAACTGTTCGGCTGTAATTTTGAAATCCGTAACATATGAAGTAGGAAGCATTACAGAATTTCCACCCATCATTTTTACCATTTCATCGTAGCTTACCCAGTACGGATTAGGCAATATGACTTCATCTCCATCATTAAGAATGGCTGCCAAAACATTTAAAATAGCCTGTTTAGCGCCATTGGAAACACAAATCTGTGAAGGTTTATATTCTATATGATTGTCTCTTTTAAGTTTGTGAGCAATCGCTTCACGAAGTTCTAAAAATCCCGGAACAGGAGAGTAGTGGCTGTAGTTTTCATTAATGGCATCAAATGCAGCCTGCTTTATATTGTCGGGAACATCAAAATCCGGTTCTCCTAATGTTAAACTGATTACATTTATGCCGCTGGCTTTCATTTCTCTGGCCTTGTTAGACATTACAAAAGTCTGTGAGTAACCTAACCTGTTTACTCTATCTGAAAGTTTAGTCATGAATTTTTTTGAATTTTAACAAATATATATAATAAAATTCTCTCGGGAAATAGAAATAAGCCAGGATTGATTTTTTTTGAATTTTAATCATTAGATTTGGAGATGTTTGTAAGTACCAAACGATAAAAAACAATTGAATGTATAAAATTTTATTTTTATTAATGATTTCTTTCTGCTCAGCTCAGAACTATCGTTTTGTGTACGAGTATAAAATGAAACCTGATCGTAAAATAGATTCCCTTGTAACGGATTATATGAATCTGGATTCGGACGGAAAAAGATCTTATTTTTATAATGCTGCGAAATATGAAAGAGATTCGGCTTATAACAGTACAAAAAATACTGCAGTGTTATACAATGGTAAAAAGTATGACCAGAATCTTGGGTATATCGTAGAAAAGGACTATGCTCAAAAAAGTATAAAATTCTATGATAAATATAAAACAGCCAATCTCTTGGTAATTGAAGATGAGCCTCAAAAATGGAATATTGAAAAGGAGTTTTTAAAAATCAACAATATCAATTGCCAAAAAGCAACTGCGAACTATAAAGGAAGAGTTTGGGAAGCCTGGTTCAGCAAAGAATATCCTATCAATGACGGGCCTTATAAATTCATAGGACTTCCGGGACTTATTGTAAGTCTCAAAGACAATGAAGGGAATCATATTTTTAATTTAATACAGATCAAAAAAATTAAGACGGTTTTTGCCTTTCTTCCGAAAAACAACAAGGAAATGAACTGGAAAGACTACAGGAAAACCATCATGACCTACACACCCAATCTTGCCGATGATATAGAGGCTATGAGTGTTGATAAAAATGTAGGTGCAATGAATATTCACTTTAAAGATGGGTATGTAGCGAAATTTGATCTTAAAGAATTGAAAAGTGGCAATCCGGACGATGAAATTGCCAAAAAGCTTCGCAGGGCCAATAACCCGATTGAAAAAGAATGAAAATAAATGAAAAGGCCGTCTGTTGATGGTCTTTTTTTATGAAATAGGGCCAGAAGAAATTTAAATATTTGACTAAAGCCAATAAAAACTTATTTTTGCAGATTATAATAATTGATATGTCTACATCGTTAGTATTAAAATATTTTCCTGATCTTACTGAGACGCAGATTGAACAGTTTTCTAAACTGGAAGATCTCTATAATGAATGGAACGAAAAAATCAACGTGATCTCCAGAAAAGATACGGAATCATTATATGAAAAACATATTTTACACTCTTTAGGGATTGCCAAGGTGATGGAATTTGCGCCGGGTACAAAAGTACTGGATATTGGGACAGGAGGTGGTTTCCCGGGGATTCCTCTTGCGATATTGTTTCCGGACTCAGAATTTACACTGATTGATTCCATCGGAAAAAAAATAAGTGTTGTCAATGCAGTTGCAGAAGGTGTTGGATTGAAAAACGTAACGGCTATACACGGAAGAGCTGAAAAGCTGAAAGAGAAATTTCATTTTGTAGTAAGCAGAGCGGTTACCCAAATGCCGGAATTCTTGAGATGGCTTAAAGGAAAATTTGAAAAAGAACAGTTCAACGCAAAGCATAATGGTGTTCTTTATTTAAAAGGAGGTGATCTTGCGGAAGAACTTGCAGGACTGAAATGTGAGATATTTAGTCTTAAAAATTATTTTGAAGGAGAGTTTTTTGATACAAAAAAAGTAGTCTATCTTTCAAAAGGCAATTTTAATTCATAAATTTATACTTCTAAATCAAAATTAATAAACTGGCTATGAAAAAGTTTTTAAATATTGGTGTTTCTGTGGTGATGTTAGGATTAATTTTGACATCATGTAATGATGATAATGATTATCAGACTGTAGAAGGAGTAGAAAAAGTAAAAATTGATAGTGTAAAGATTATCAATGACACAATGGATGTTTTTACCATTCAGAGTATTAAGACTTATTCTGCATATCAATCTAACTGTGAAGGTTTTTATGGTTATGATTATATTCATGATGATAATGTGACAAGATCAGTTACAGCCTATAAATTTAAAACAGACGGAGCTTGTCAACCATCAACTAAAACACTTGCAAGCCAAATTAATTTCAATCCTCAACAAAAAGGAACCTATACCTTTAAATTCTGGAACGGAGGAAATACGTGGATTACGAAAAAAATTGTAGTTGAATAAATATAATGCTGAAATTTGTTGTTTTAATTTGTTTTTCATTTTCAGTTCAGGTATTCAGCCAGAAAATAACCTGGAAAGAAGATATTAAATTAAAATGGGATAATTTTCAAAGTACTGTTAACCGCAAAAGCAATCCTGACGTGGTTGCTTATACCCATTGCGGATGGGAATATTCAGTGGTGAAATCCAGTAATCCGAAAGCAGCGATTGAATTTAATGTAGAGACGATATTTAACGAAGACAAATCATGGAAAGACACAAAAAGAATCAATGACTATGTGCTTTTACATGAACAAAAACACTTTGATATTGCGGAAATATTTGCCAGAAAATTAAGAAAAGAAGTCAAAGAAAAAATCAGGACTTCTTTGGATTTCGATAAATACTTTAAAGGGATTTATCAGACGGTATCAAACGATTATAAGAACTTTCAGATTACCTACGATAAAGTTACCGAACACGGTATTAATAAAGAGAAACAGGCAGAATACAACGAATTAATATCTTCAGAATTAGAAAATTTAAAAAACTTTAAAACCACTTGAAGTTCCTCAATAAAATCATTCACGAATTATTAGCTCAGAGTTCTGACCTTTCTGAGTTTAATATCGTGTTGCCTGGAAAACGTCCCATCGTTTTTATCAGAAGAATATTAGAGGAAAATAATTATTCAGGTTTTTTACCCAACTTTTTTACGGTAGAAGAGCTTATCAATCAAATTGCTGACAAACAACTTATTCAGGGGATTTCTCTGTGGCTTTTTGCTTTTGATGTCTATAAAAGTCTTAATCTTATTCCAAGAGACAATTTTTCGGATTTTTTGAAATGGTTTCCGACTTTACAGAAGGACTGGGATGATATCCTAAAGTTCTCGGACGGTGATCAGGCTGTTTTGCAGTATATGTTTGACGAAGAAAGGATTAAAGACTGGGCACAGAATCTGGGTGAAGATGATGATGTTCCTAGAAAAAAATTCCTCAATTTCTGGAAGAATATGAATGTTTTCCTCCCGGTTTTGAAACAGAAATTACAAGAAAAAAACTGGGCGACTTCAGGAATGATCCACGAAACGGCAAAAGCCGAAATTGATGCTTTTGCTAAAAATACGAAAGAAAAGTTTGTGTTTTGCGGGTTCAATGCCTTTACTCCTGTCGAAGAGAAGCTGGTAAGAAGCCTCTTACAATGGAACAAAGGGCAATGCTTCTTTCAGGCCGATCATTATTATTTTGATGATGAAAGGCAGGAAGCCGGAAAATTTTTACGAAACCATAAAACATGGAAAGAGTTCAATGATCACAGAGCTTTTAACTGGATCGAAGATGATTTTAATCAACCAAAAAATATAAAAGTATATGAAGTTTCAGGAAATATTACCCAAACCAAGGTATTGCCTGAAATTTTTAAGGAAATAGAAAATAAAACCTATTCCAATACCGCAGTCGTTCTGTTGGACGAAAATTTGCTTCCTGCAAGCCTGGATGTCATGCATGGAGTTCAGAATCTGAATATTACGATGGGATTTCCTTTAAAAAACCTGTCATTTTCCAATGCTGTAAAACAACTTTTTTACTTACAAAAACAACTTGAAAAAAACAAGTCTTCTTACTACTACCGTGATGTTTTTCCCATTCTTGAAGAACTTCCGAAATCTGTCGAAGACGAATTGATTATTAATCAGTTCAAAGCGAAAATAGAAGAGCGGAATATTGTTTATATATCAAGAAAACTATTGCAGGAACTGTTAGGAGAATTGTCATATTACAATTTGCTTCAGAAAGCAGATTCTACAGCTGTTTATCTGGATTCCCTTATTGATTTCTGTAAGCAGGTAAAATGGCTGGAAATAGATGATATTCAATACGAAAACGTATCTCACTTTGAGAATTCTTTTAGGATTATAAAAAACCAGTTGAGTCCGTATGATTTTGAAATCACGATGGAAACACTGGAGATTTTAATTAATCAGCACATCAATTCTGAGAGTATAGATTTCCAGGGAGAACCGTTAAGAGGACTTCAGATCATGGGACTTCTGGAAACCCGTTTATTGAATTTTGAGAATGTGATTCTTCTTTCTGTCAATGAAGGGAAACTGCCGCTCGGAAACTCTCAGAACACCTATATTCCGTTTGATATCAGAAAGTTTTTTGATCTTCATACCTTTTTAGAGAATGATAGTATTTATGCGTATCATTTCTATCGTTTAATTCAGGATGCTCAGAATGTACATTTATTGTTTAATGCCTTAAGTTCGGGAGTGAATTCAGGAGAAAAGAGCAGGTTTATCACTCAGATCGAAATGGAGAGTTCTCATAAGATTGAATACTTGATCATAGAGAATTCATCTGAACCGATTATTACCGAACCAATTGAATTTACTAAAACACCTATCGTTCTGGAACGGCTTGAAAAATGGAAAGAAAAAGTTTCTGCTTCTCACCTCACAAGTTATCTGTATAATCCGGTTGATTTCTATCTTTCCAAGATTTTGAACACTTCCGAAAATGATGAAATTGAAGAAGAATTATCGGTTAAAAATTATGGAAATCTGGTGCATTATACCCTTCAAGAAGTATATGAGGTTTTAAAAGGTAAAGTGTTAAAAGAAAATGATTTAAAAGATTCAATTAAACAAATAGATAAATATATTGAAATTGCTATTGATAAGCTAAAACATCAACCGGAATTCTATGAAAAAGGAATGAATTTCATTCACAAAGCTATTGCTAAAAAAGTGATTGAAAGCATTCTGAATTACGATCTTGATTTAGTTAAAAACGGAAATAAACTTGAAATTCTTGATATTGAAAAACGGTTTGAAAATGTAGATTTTTATCTCGATGAATCAGAGAAAATCTCGTTTTTCGGATTTATTGACCGTATCGACCGATTAAACGGAACGCTGAGAATTATCGATTATAAAACAGCCAAAATTAAAAATCTGATCGTAAAAATTGATCAGGATAATGCTAGTGAATATTTTCATAACAGCGACCGGAAACAGGCATTGCAGCTGTGTATTTATCAATATGTTGTACAGAATCTTCCTGAGTTTTGGGGACTTCCGATAGAAACCGGGATTTGGAGTTTTGCCGAAGCTAAAAAAGGAGTCGTTTCCTTACAGTTTGAAAAAGGAGATATTGATGATGCAATGAAATCTATAAAAAGTTTGATTGAAGAAATTCTGAATCCGAATATTAATTTTGTTGAGGAAATTAAAAGCTATTCAAATTAGCCTTTCTTTCGGTACACTATAAAAAACTGTTTGTCATTCTGAATATAAACCGAAGGGTTTACGAACGCAGTTCAGAAGTGGAGTGAAGAATCTTTATCCTTTTTGCAGAGATTCCTCCTCTGTCGGAATGACAGCGTGTATAAAATTAACAATAAAAAAGCCTTAGAGAAATTTCTAAGGCTTTTTTATTTCATAGATTTCTCTAGGTTCTAGAAAGCGTTAATTCCTGTAATATCTAGTCCTGTAATCAACAAGTGAACATCATGTGTTCCTTCGTAAGTAATGACAGACTCAAGGTTTGCAGCGTGTCTCATCATCGGGAATTCTCCCATAATTCCCATTCCTCCAAGGATCTGACGAGATTCTCTTGCAATATCAATAGCCATTTTTACATTGTTTCTTTTGGCCATAGAAATCTGAGCAGGAGTTGCTTTATGAGCATTTTTAAGGTTTCCTAACTGCAGACAAAGCAATTGAGCTTTCGTAATTTCAGTTAAGAATTCAGCCAGCTTTTTCTGTTGCAGCTGGTAAGATCCGATTGGTTTTCCGAATTGTTTTCTTTCTTTCGAATACTGAACAGCTGTACAATAGCAGTCAATTGCAGCTCCGATTACTCCCCAGGAAATTCCATATCTTGCTGAATTCAGACAAGATAAAGGTCCTTTCAATCCTGTGACTCCCGGAAGTAAATTTTCCTTTGGAACTTTCACATCATTGAAAACCAGTTCACCTGTTTTTGAAGCTCTCAAACTCCATTTATTATGCGTTTCCGGAGTGGTGAAACCTTCCATTCCTCTTTCAACGATCAATCCCTGAACTTTCCCTTCTTCATTTTTAGCCCAGACTACAGCAATATCGCAAAGCGGAGAGTTGGTGATCCACATTTTAGCACCATTTAAAAGATAATGATCTCCCATATCTTTAAAATAGGTTTCCATAGAACCTGGATCTGAACCGTGATTAGGCTCAGTTAACCCAAAAGAACCGATCATTTCTCCGGATGCCAGTTTGGGAAGGTATTTCTTTTTTTGTTCTTCAGAACCGAATTCATTGATCGGGAACATGACTAAAGAACTCTGTACAGAAGCGGCAGAACGTACAGCAGAATCTCCTCTTTCCAGTTCCTGCATAATCAAACCGTAAGAAATCTGATCAAGCCCTGAACCTCCATACTCAACCGGAATATAAGGACCCAATGCTCCAGCTTTTCCCAATTCTCTCATTAAGCCGGGAATATCTGTATGATTTTGTGCAGCATGATCAATCTGTGGCATTACAAAACTCTCTACCCATTCTCTTATCGATTGGCGTATAAGTTTGTGTTCTTCGGTAAGTAAAGCATCTATTCCATAGTAATCAGGAATGGATGTAAGAGGATAATATGACATTGTAATTTAATTTTTCTAAAAATAATACTTTTCACTATTCCAGAGAAATTTTTTTTAATGCCTTATGATAATTGATTTTTTTGACCTAATTTGAATCAAAATTTACTGAATTACTCATCATCTTCTTTATCATTTGAAATAGGATACTGATTGGCTGAATTATGAACCTTACTTTTGAATTTGTACAGATAAGGAGCTTTGTTTGCAGAGCCATCATACAATTTTTCGAGCCTGTCAAGGATGTTAAGGCTCAGTATTTTACGCTGAAAATTGTTCCTTCTGAATTTTTCCCCTAAAATGGTTTCATAGAGAGACTGCAAGTCTTTCATGGTAAATTTCTCAGGAAGCAAGTTACTGGCTGCAACTTCAGTATTGATGTTCATTCTAAGATATTCAAGACCCGTTTCTATAATCCTGTCGTGGTCAAATGCCATCTGAGGGAGTTTATTCACTTCAAACCATTCACAGGTTTCGTTAAAAGCATCCGGGAAAGTATTAGCAAGGGAAAAGTCAATCAAACTGCAATATCCCACTGTAATGAATCTTTGAAAAATCCAGTGATCTTTAGGAATTTCGATGCCTTTATTCTGAAGCAAAATCTGATGTACATTATTTTCAGTACGGTCAATTCTTCCAAAAGTGTGAAACTGTTTCAGGAAAATGTCTTTAAGATGTGTTCTTTCATATAAAACACGTGCTGCAGCTTCTCTCAGATCTTCATCATTAAATACAAATCCGCCCGGAAGTGACCACAGATTGAGATCATGATACTTCAGTAGCAATACTTTCAGGATATTATTATGAAAACCAAATATGGTGCAATCTACAGATACATGAGCCACAAAGTCTTTTGTATCAATAAGTTCCTGAAGGTTTTGTTTGTTTTTTGTGTCTTTGATTTTCATGGTAGTAAAAATAAAATTATTTTTCTAATGTTTTTCTACTGATACTAAAATACAGTAAACTTATTGAAATTAAAACGAGTACAGCAAATAAAATATAGACTGAATAATAGTTTAGCAGTTGGTTGTTGAATAAGATTGACATCATAATAGAACTGACAGAGCTTCCTAAAGATGAAAAAATAACGACTAAGGAAGTAAAAATATTCACTTTCTCCTTATCAACACGGGTAATCATTTTTGAATTGATAACAGGGTAGAGCGGTGATAAAAAGAGGCCGATAACAGGAAATAAAAACAATAATATTTTTGAATTTCCCTCGCCTAGAAACTGAATGCCAATAATGATTAACAATACTGAAACAATCAGTATAAGGCATAAAATATAATACTTTGACAAAGTAAATCTATGGATAATATTGGATGTAATCATTCTTCCTGCATAAGAGAAAAGAGCCAGAAAAGATGAAGCCTGAAGTGCAAAAAATGAATTGACTTTCAAATGGTTTTTATAAAATGAAGGTAGCCAGGAATTAAAACTCTGTTCAACAAAAACGATTGAAAACAGAACGAACAAAAAGGTAAGAATGAAAGGACTAACAAACGTTGAAAGCTCTTTAATAAGATTTTCCTTATTTTTTTTTATCGGTTCGGAAATTTCAAGTCTTGAAAATAGAAAAATAGTGATGGCTGATAAAACAGAAATCATTACAAATCCAAATTTCCAAAATTGAGAGAACTGACTTGAGATGAGCCATCCAAATCCTGTGTTTACTACAAAAATACCAATCATAAACGAAGCTTCTACGCTATTCATGGTTTTTGCCAAGGATTTTTCATCAGAAATATTGTTACGAATCACTCCGAATACACATATTTTACCGATGGCAAAACAGGTTCCGATAATGGCAAACCAAAGCTTATAAAACCAGAATACCTCTACAAAAGGTAAAATAAGCGAACAAATTCCTACAATGCTTAATGCCAAAATCAATGATTTTTTTGTTCCGAATTTGCTGATAAAGTTAACGGCGAAAAGTGAAATAAGAGCAACCGGAATATCTTTAAATGACTCCAGAAATCCCAGCTTATCATACGTGATTTTCGCCTCGGAAAGCTGTAAAATCACAATGCCCATGCAGTTTAAAACCATCGAGAAAATCAGGAAAGTTAGTTTTAAGGGAAGGGATATTTTTGAGAGCTTGGTCGTCATTTTAGGGATTTATTTTGTTCTGTTTTATAAAAATTCAAGGTTTATTTTAAGAAAAATTATGCCTTTGAAGTCCCAAAAATAAACGAAATATTAAAATAGTTATTAATAAAATGTTAATTATTTAAAAAAAAATATATTTTTATTGTCTCAATTTGAGAATTAAAAAACTAACTGTATATGAATGTAAAAATATCAAGAAGTTTAGGGCTGGTTGCAGTACTGTATTTTACTGCTAACTTCAGTGCTCAAAACACCAAGAAAGACACTCTTCCCAAAGAGCAGAAAATTGAGGAAGTAGTAATGATCGGTTATGGTACTCAGAAGAAGAGTAATGTGACGGGTGCAATCTCCAGTATTAAAGCCAGTGATATTGAAAATGCTCCTGCAGCGGGAAGACCAGAACAGGTACTTCAGGGTAGAGCTGCTGGTGTCAGTGTAATTTCAAATTCTGGGCAACCGGGTAGTGCTCCTACCGTTCGTGTGCGTGGTATTACAAGTTTTGGTGCAGGAAGCAATGATCCGCTTTGGGTAGTAGACGGAATTGTAGTAGATAATATCGGATGGCTGAGTCAGTCTGATATTGAAGGAATGGAAATCTTAAAAGATGGAGCTTCTGCTGCAATTTATGGTGTTTCTGCTGCAAAAGGAGTAGTTCTTATCACCACTAAAAAAGGATCAAAAGGAAGAATGAATCTTTCATATAATGGTTTCTTTGGCGTAGGAAGTGCGGCTAGAAAATTAAATTTACTAAATGCAACGCAGTATGCAACGATTATGAATGAAGCCAATGCTAATGATGGAAAAGCTGCGATGTTTCCCAATCCTGGTGCTTTAGGAGCGGGAACGGACTGGCAAAAACAAATTTTCAATACAGCGCAAAGACAGTCTCATGAATTTAGCATCAGTGGAGGAAATGATAAGTCTACATTTTTTACTTCATTCGGATATTATGATCAGGAAGGTATTGTAATGAGAGATATTTCAAATTACAAAAGACTTAATGCAAGATTCAATTCAACCCATAAAGTTTTTGAGTTCTTAACGATAGGACAAACTTTTGCATATACTCACGTAAAAGCGCAAGGAATAAATGATAATAATGAGTTTGGAGGGCCTTTGAGCTCTGCCATTAATTTAGATCCTACAACACCTGTTGTTGTTGATAATATTTCTAGTCAGCCTTTTCCGAGTGATTATACAAACAATGCCAATATTATAAGAGATCCCAATGGGAACCCATATGGAATTTCGCATTACGTAAGTAAAGAGATGACAAATCCTTTGGCATTTCAGGAAACTCAAAGAGGAAGATACAGATGGTCTGATGATATTATTGCAAATGTTTTTGGAGACTGGAAAATTGATAAAAACTTCAATTTTAAATCAAGTATGAATGGAAAGCTTTCTTATTGGGGAAATCAGGCTTTTACACCAAAATCATATTTAAGTTCTGCTAATTCTAACTCTACAAATAATTTATTTAGAGAAATTCAAAGAAAATTTGAATGGAATACAGAGAATACGCTTACATACCATAATAAGTTTGGTTTACATAATTTAAACGTTTTATTAGGTCAAGGATATTATGAGTATAATATTTCTTACGGACAAAATACAACATATAAAAATCTTCCGACAAATAACTGGCAAGAAGCATCGTTCAATTTTGATATTGCGCCATCTGATAAAACATCAAATGCATGGGATGGAAAACAAACACACAAAGCTTCTTATTTTGCTAGAGTAGTATATGATTATGATAATAGATATCTTTTTACAGGTACAATCCGTAGAGACGGATCCTCTAAGTTCGGGCGAAATAACCATTGGGGAAACTTTCCGGCAATGTCTTTAGGTTGGAACGTTTCTAATGAAAATTTCTGGCCTGAAAATAATGTTGTAAATAGCTTTAAATTAAGAGGAGGATATGGTGTTTTAGGTAATGATGCCATTGCAGATTTCCAGTTTGCAAACTTCTTGGTGGCTGGAAGCAACTATACTTTTGGGGATAACATCATCCACGTTGGATATGCACCAAGTACTTTGGAAAACCCTGATCTAAAATGGGAAAGAACATCACAATTCAATATTGCTGCAGATCTTAAGATTTTAAGAAATTTCGATTTGAGTGTAGATGTTTACAGAAAGAAAAGTACCGATATATTAAGACAGGTTGAAGTTCCTGGATATTTAGGGTTGATTAATAATCCATGGAGAAATATTGGGGATATGAATAATGACGGAGTAGAGGTAACTCTTGGATACAAAAAGAATTGGGGGGATTTTGGGATTTCAGCAAATGGTAATTTTGCCTATTTGAAAAATGAAATTACCCGATTAGAAGGAGGTAAAGAATATGTAAATTTTGCTTCATTCCAAACTCTTGGTACAGTTTCCAGACTGCAGGTTGGACAATCTTATGGTTCTTTCTACGGATATCAAAATCTTGGTATTTTCCAGAACCAGGCAGAAATTGATGCCTATAGAAATTCTAGTGGAGGGTTGGTTCAAGCAAATGCTAAACCAGGTGACTTTAAAAGATTAGATGCAAACGGAGATGGGAAGATCGATGAAAATGACTATGTAAATCTTGGTAATTCAGTGCCAAAATATACGTTTGGGTTTACTCTAAATATGAATTATAAGAATTTTGATGTGATGGTATTTGCACAAGGACAAGCCGGCAATAAGATTTTCCAGGGATTAAGAAGACTTGATATTCCTGAAGCTAACTATCAGACTGCTATTCTTGACCGTTGGACAGGTGAAGGTACATCAAATACTATTGCAAGACTTACAAAAGATGATCCTAATCAAAACTATACCAGAATGTCTGATTATTATCTTCAAAAAGGAGATTATCTACGTTTAAAATTGGTTCAGATAGGATATACTCTTTCTAAAGATGTGGCAAAAACTATCGGAGCTTCTAAAATAAGATTTTATGTAACAGGAGAAAACCTTGTAACCTTTACAAAATATACAGGTTACGATCCTGAAATTGCAGGTGGTGATACATTTGGTATTGACAGAGCTTACTACCCACAAGCAAGAACTTTCCTTTTTGGTGCTAATGTTCAATTTTAATTAAAAGAAAAATGAAAAATAAGAGATTTATATATAAAAGTGTTTCTGTTTTAATGCTTGCAGGAATTGGTTTGGGAGCTGTTTCTTGTAATAACAGTAATCTTGAAGATGTTCAGAATACAGGAACTTTCGATTCAAGCAACTATTTTCAGAATGAAGAACAAGCGTATTCTGGTCTTGTTGCCACCTATGATATGCTTAGAAAATATTCAGGAGGTTTTGAAAATATGGTGACATTTTTTAACGGAGCTTCGGATGATTTTTATTCAGGAGGAGGAAACTCTTCTGATGGTGCGGGAATTCAGGGATTTTCAAATTATTCTATAAATTCTGTCATTATGCCTGCTAGTTATTGGAAGGATTATTATCAAGGAATTGCAAAAGCGAATTTATTATTAGACAGAATTCCTAATGCAAATATGAGTGACCAAACCAGAAAAAGATTTATTGCGGAAGCTAAAGTTTTGAGATCATTATATTATTTTGAATTACTCAGGATGTTTAAAAATATCCCGATGGTTTTAAAACCTATTTTGGTTACAGACGACTATTATAATATTCCTCAAGCAAAACCCGAAGATGTTTATGCTCAAATAGAAGGTGATATTGTTTCAGCAATTAATGACCTTCCTATGACTATTTCTTTTTCCAATAAAGCTGAATTGGGAAGAATTACACAAGGCTCAGCTCGTGCTATTTTAGGAAAAATTTATCTTTATGATAAAAAATATACTCTGGCTGCTGCTGAATTTGCTCAGGTAAATGGAACTCCTGGAGGAACTAGTCAGTATGGTTATAAATTGGTACCTAAATTTGCAGATCTTTGGGTAATTGATAATAAATTTACTTCAGAATCGATTTTAGAGGTAATGCATACTAACGGGAGTAATGCAGATTGGGGGTTCTGGGGAACAGGAAAAGACGAAGGAAATTCTGTTAATCAAATGGTTGGTATTATTTCTTACGGGAAAGTAGATACTTCACCTGTTGTAAATACAGCTCCAAGTATTCATAAAGGTTGGGGCTTCAATCCAGCAACAGATGATTTATTTACATTCATGCAGGGAGATCCTCGCTTAGATGCCACAATTTTTAATGCTAAAGCTTTAGTACAGCAAAATAAAATTACATATTCTGCAGGTTTTAAGGACACTGGATATTTCTTAAACAAATATTTACCTCGAACAGAAGACGAAACGACTTTACCTGGAGTTGTTGAACTTAACTTCCGTCAAAATTACATTGCCATCAGATTAGCAGATACCTATTTGATGGAAGCTGAAGCATTAGGGGGATCGGGCGCAAGAGCACAACAGTTATTGGATGCTGTAAGGTCAAGAGTTGGATTAACTTCAGTTCCGGTTTCTATGCAGGCAATTAAAGACGAAAGAAGAAGAGAGCTTGCAGGTGAAGGTCACAGATGGTTCGATTTGGTAAGATGGGGTGATGCTCCTGCAAAATTAGGTTCAAGAGGATTTACGGCAGGCAAAAACGAAATACTTCCGATTCCTTTTAATGAACTTACAAATACAGCTTTAAAACAAAACCCTAACTATTAATAAAATTAAAAATGATAACCAAATATTTAAATAAAGGACTTTTGCTAGGGTCTGCGTTTTTTTTCTTAGCAAGCTGTTCACCGGATAGTATTGATGGGGAAGGAAATGGTATTTCGCAGGGAACTTTAGATGCCTCATTTAAAGTTACTAAAACATCTGAAAATCATTATTTATTAAAAAGAAATTATAATAATTATATAAATTCAAGTTGGAATATTGATGATGATGGTTTTAATAATGGAAAAGGTGAGGAAAATCTTTTTCTTCCAGATGCAGGAACTTATGTTATTCAGCATAATGCAATTGGTATTGGAGGAGTTGTAGGTGGTACTGCAAGTGAAACAGTCGTTGTGCCAACCTCAGATCCGATTTCTGGTAATATGATTTTAGGAGGAAGATTCGATACTCCAGATGAAGTTGCGAAATGGTCAATTCATAAAATCAGTACTTCAGGGGCTCAATGGGTTTTTGCTAACGGTAAAGCTACTATTGTTGCCAGTGGAAGTAATCAACAAGGTATTTATCAGGCTGTAAATGTAGTGGCGGGACAGAAATATTCAATTGATATGGTTGCTTCTTCAGATACACCTTTGGTAAATACATGGTTTGAAGTATATGTTTTAAATACAGCTCCGGTAACAGGAAATGATATTAGTGGAACTGTTTATAGAAATATCAATACTTGGGACGGTTGTGGAACGAGTAAATTTAAAGGAAAAGTTTCATCTATAGGATGCAATACTTCTAAAAATGGTGGAATATATACAGCTACAACAACAGGAACTGTTTATCTGGAAATTAAATGCGGAGGAGGAACTGTTAATAGTTTAAGTATTGATAAAGTAGAATTCCGTAGAACTCAATAATCTTCACGAAAATTAAATTGATATGATTTCACAATATTCATATAGTTTCGTACTTAGAGGTGCTGCACTTTGCGGTGTAGCACTTCTTTCTTTTTTTAACTGCAGTAGTGCTGATGTAACGGGAAATGTTGATAGTTCAGGAGGAAACGGAGACGCCTCTGGAGATCCAGTACAAGTTTGGTTAACAAAAGGAGATCAGTCGGTGAAACTACAGCAACAAAGTACAGCTTATTTTTCAGGAACTTCAAATACAGGAACGACAATAGAAGTAGATGCTTCACAGGTTTTCCAGAATATAGATGGATTTGGATATACACTTACAGGTGGAAGTGTTCAGGTAATCAATCAGCTGAATACAACCAAAAAGCAGGAGTTATTAAATGATCTATTCGGTAGTTCAGGAATTGGAGTGAGCTACCTAAGAATCAGCATTGGAGCTTCAGATTTGAACAGCGAGGTTTTTTCTTATGATGATCTTCCGGCGGGACAGACAGATCCTACGCTTTCTCAATTTAGTATCGTGAAAGACCAGGCAGTGATTCAGATGCTAAAAGACATTTTGATGATTAATCCCAATATTAAAATTTTGGCAACGCCTTGGTCACCTCCGGTTTGGATGAAAGATAATGGGAACAGTACAGGAGGAAGTCTAAAACCTGAATTTTATGGAACATATGCTCAATATTTTGTAAAATATATTCAGACAATGCAGGCTCAAGGAATTAAAATTGATGCCATTACTCCTCAAAACGAACCACTACATCCCGGGAATAATCCAAGTATGTATATGACTCCCGGAGATCAGGCAGCGTTTATTAAGAATAATCTGGGACCGGCTTTCCAGGCGGCAAACATTACCACAAAAATCATTGCTTACGATCACAATTGTGACAATCCGGCTTATCCTTTGGCGGTTTTAAATGATGCTGCAGCAAACCCTTATGTAGACGGTTCTGCGTTCCATTTATATGCGGGAGACATTTCTGCATTGAGTACCGTTCACAATTTATTTCCCAATAAAAATGTATATTTTACTGAGCAATGGACGAGTTCTACAGGAAGTTTCTCAGGAGATTTGGACTGGCATATAAAAAACGTTATTATTGGTTCAATGAGAAACTGGAGTAAGACAGCACTGGAATGGAATGTAGCAAACGATGCCTCGTTTGGACCTCATACACCGGGTGGCTGTACACAATGTAAAGGAGCAATTACCATTAATAGTGCGACAGCATATGACAAAAATGTGGCTTATTATATTATTGCCCATGCTTCCAAATTTGTCCCTGCAAATTCTCAGAGAATTGCTTCTACGCAACCAGATAACCTTTCAACGGTAGCTTTTAAAACACCTGCCGGAAAAACGGTTTTGATTGTTCAGAATAGTAATTCGACGGATAAAACATTCAATATTAAATACAACCAGAAAACAGCTTCTGTAAAGATTGCAGGAAGTTCCGTTGCAACCTATATTTTTTAAAATAAAATCATGAAGAGAATTTATTTCTTATTAGCATTTACAGCATTTGGATTCAATATTTTCGGACAAAAGACAATTGACCAGAAAGTTACTGAGCTGTTGTCTAAAATGACACTGGAAGAAAAAGTAGGGCAGTTGGTTCAATATAGTGGTTTCGAATATGCAACTGGTCCTCAGAATTCTAATTCTGCAAGTGTTTTGAATGAAATAAAACAGGGAAAAGTCGGCTCCATGCTTAATGTGGCAGGAGCAGAAGAAACCAGAAAATTTCAGCAGCTCGCTTTGCAATCAAGGTTGAGAATTCCTTTATTGTTTGGTCAGGATGTTATTCATGGATACAGAACCACATTTCCGGTAAATCTGGGACAGGCGGCAAGCTGGGATTTAGGATTAATTGAAAAATCAGAGAGAATTGCAGCAACCGAAGCTTCCGCTTATGGAATTCACTGGACTTTTGCGCCAATGGTAGATATTGCAAGAGATCCGAGATGGGGAAGAGTAATGGAAGGCTCTGGTGAAGATACGTATTTGGGAACTCAGATCGGTTTGGCAAGAGTAAGGGGCTTTCAGGGAAAGGGACTTGGAAATCTTGACGCTATCATGGCCTGTGCAAAACATTTCGCAGCGTACGGAGCAGCAGTTGGCGGAAGAGACTACAATTCTGTAGATATGAGCTTAAGGCAACTGAACGAAACCTATTTACCACCTTTCAAAGCAGCTGCAGAAGCAGGTGTGGCTACTTTTATGAACTCTTTTAATGATATTAACGGAATTCCGGCAACAGCCAACAAATATATTCTGAGAGATTTATTAAAAGGCAAATGGAACTATAAAGGATTCGTAGTTTCAGATTGGGGCAGCATTGGTGAAATGGTTCCTCACGGATATGCAAAAGACAATAAAGAAGCCGCGGAGAAAGCAATTCTTGCAGGAAGTGATATGGATATGGAAAGCCGTGCTTATATGGCCGAACTTCCAAAGTTGGTGCAGGAGGGAAAAGTAGATCCGAAATTTATTGATGAGGCGGCAAGAAGAATTCTGATCAAAAAGTTTGAAATGGGATTATTTGATGATCCTTACAGATTTAGTGATGAAAAGAGGCAAAAAGAACAGTTAAATAATCAGGAAAACAGGAAATTCGGAAGAGAATTTGGTTCAAAAAGTATTGTATTACTTAAAAACCAAAACAATATTTTACCTCTTTCAAGGTCTACCAAAACGATTGCGTTGATCGGTCCTTTCGGAAAAGAAACTTCTGCTAATCACGGATTCTGGTCAATTGCTTTCAAAGACGATAACCAGAGAATTATTACTCAGTTTGATGGAATTAAAAACCAATTAGACAAAAATTCTACCTTATTATATGCAAAAGGAGCTAATGTTGATGATCAGGACAAATCGATGTTTGCAGAGGCTGTAGAAACAGCAAAAAAAGCAGACGTGGTGATCATGACTTTAGGTGAAGGTCCGGCAATGAGCGGGGAAGCGAAAAGCAGAAGCAATATTCATTTTTCTGGGGTTCAGGAAGATCTGTTAAAAGAAATTGCAAAAGCTGGGAAACCTATTGTGTTAATGATCAATGCAGGACGACCACTGGTTTTTGATTGGGCCGCAGATCATATTCCGGCGATTATGTATACATGGTGGTTGGGAACGGAAGCAGGAAATTCAATCGCGGATGTTCTTTTCGGAACAGTAAATCCGGGAGGAAAACTTCCAATGACATTCCCTAGAACAGAAGGACAAATTCCTGTTTATTATAATCACTATAATACGGGAAGACCGGCGAAAAACAATACGGATAGGAATTATGTTTCTGCCTATATCGATTTGGATAATGATCCGAAATTTCCGTTCGGTTTTGGGTTGAGCTATACTCAATTTAAATATTCTGATATGAACTTAAGCTCAATTAATCTTAAAGGAAATCAGACTTTAAAAATCAGTGTCAACGTTGCCAATACAGGAAAATATGATGGCGAAGAAGTGGTACAATTATACATCAGAGATTTATTTGGGAAAGTAGTAAGACCTGTAAAAGAACTAAAAAGCTTCCAGAAAGTTTTTATTAAAAAAGGAGAAAGTAAGACGGTTACTTTTAATCTGACTCCCGAAAATCTGAAATTCTACGATGATGACCTGAATTTCGATTGGGAATCCGGTGAATTCGATATCATGATCGGGACAGATTCTCAAAATGTACAGACAAAAAGAATTAATTGGTCAAAATAATAATAAAAGTTTAGATCTAAGAGCGGGATAAAACCCGCTTTTGGCGGCAGAAAACATAAAAATTAAACTGTAGATTTGTCATTCTGAAAGTGGAGAAACGAATTGAAGAATCTATTTTAATTCATAATAGAGATTCTTCTTTATCAGAGTGACAAAATCAAATTTTAATTTTAAAATCATGAGAGTAAAATATATTTTTCATTTAATTGTAGGAGGAACCCTGATCTTTTCATCATTGAATTGCACTTCAAATAAGCCTGATTCCAAAAGAAAACTGATCTGGAATGATGAATTTAATTATAAAGGATTACCAGATTCTTCCAAATGGAATTATGATGTGGGAGGGCATGGTTTTGGAAATGAAGAATCTCAGTTTTATACGAAAGACCGTCTGGAAAATGCAAGGGTAGAAAAAGGGAATTTAATCATAGAAGCACGAAAAGAAAACTGGGAAGAAAGCAAATATACTTCGGCAAGATTGCTTACAAAAGGAAAATTTGCCTTTCAGTACGGAACTGTTGAAGTAAGAGCTAAACTTCCTAAAGGTCGTGGAACCTGGCCCGCCATATGGATGCTGAGTGAAGACTTAAAAAAGTGGCCCAATGACGGGGAAATAGACATTATGGAACATGTAGGATATAATCAGGGATTTATACATGCTTCCGTACATACAAAAAATTATAACCATGTAAAGGCCAACCAAAAAACGGATACGTTACAGGTAAAAGACGCCAGTGAAAAGTTTCATGTTTATAAAGCGGACTGGACTCCTGATAAAATTGATTTTTATATTGATGATAAGAAGTTCTTTTCTTATGAAAATGAAACTAAAACATATGAAACTTGGCCTTTTGATAAACCTTACTTTATCATTCTGAATCTCGCAGTTGGAGGATTATGGGGCGGAATAAAAGGTATTGATGACAGTATTTTTCCTCAGAAATATTATATAGACTATGTAAGAGTCTACCAAAATAAATAATTATACATAAAGAAATTTTCCTCCTTTGGAGGATGGTAGAAATTCAAAATAATTTTTGACGCGGTGGTTAAATGTAAAACGAAGAAGAAATAAATGAAAAAGCTAATTGTAAGTTGCTTTGTCATTGGAATAGCTTTCAATGCAAATGCACAACATTACTGGAAAAAAAATGCGGGTAAAACAGCCAGGGTATACCTTACCGATTCTAAGACCAATGAAAAAATGGCAGATAAAGGAACGGTTAAATTTGAAAAATTCGGACAGCCTAAAGAAACGGATGCCTGTATTTTTGTAGATCCGGATTTTAAATACCAGAAGCTGATAGGAATAGGAGGAGCCATTACAGATGCTGCCGCAGAAACCTTTTATAAAATGCCTCAGAATAAGCAAAAGGAAATCCTTGAAGCCTATTACGGAAAAAATGGATTAGGATATACTGTTGTCCGTACCAATATGAACTCTTGTGACTTCTCAAGCGATTCCTATACCTATGTTCAGGATAATGATACCTCTTTAAAAACATTCAATGTAGCACATGATGAAAAGTATAAAATTCCCATGATTAAAGAAGCTCAGAAAGCAATCGGGAAAGATTTTACCTTTTACTTTTCACCTTGGAGTCCACCGGCCTGGATGAAATCCAATCAAAGCTTATATAAAGGAGGAAGGTTAGAAAATCAGTATTATCAAACCTGGGCAGATTATTATGTAAAATTCATTAAAGAATACGAAAAAAGAGGAATCAATATTTGGGGACTGACTGTTCAGAATGAACCTATGGCAACACAGAGTTGGGAATCCTGTATTTATACAGCTGATGAAGAAGGAGAGTTTCTGAAGAATAATTTAGGTCCAACCCTATGGAAAAACGGATATAAAGTTAAGAAAGTAATGATTTGGGATCATAACAGGGATTTAATCTATCAGAGAGCCACTACTACCTTAGGAGATCCGGAAACAGCAAAATATGCATCAGGAATTGGTTATCACTGGTACGAAACATGGAATAATAAGACCCAGCTTTTTGATAATTTGGCAGAAACACAAAGAGCTTTTCCTGATAAGTTTCTAGCTTTTACAGAAGGCTGTAAAGAACAGTTTGATCTTTCTAAAATCTATGATGTAAAATTGGGAGAATTATACGGTAGAAATATGATTAATGATTTCAATAAAGGAACAGCTCTATGGACAGACTGGAACGTACTTCTTGATGAAACCGGAGGACCAAATCATGTAGGGAATTTCTGCTTTGCCCCGATTATTGCCAATACCAAAACAGGAGAGGTTCATTATACCTATGAATACTATTATGTAGGGCATGTTTCAAAATTCATTAAGCCCAATGCGCAGAGAATTGGAAGCTCTTCTAATAGGGTAGCTTTAACGTCAACTACTTTTATGAATGAAAACGGACAATTGGTTACCGTAATCATGAATGATACGGACAATGATATCGATGCCAATTTATGGATCCAAGGAATGGCTGCCAAACTTGCTGCACCTGCACATTCTATACAGACCGTAATTTTATAGATACTTCATATTAACATTTTTAATAAGTTTCGGCGGAGCCTTTGGCTCCGCCGAAACAATTTATAGATCTGATTATTATTAATTCAATCAATTTCAAATTAACGAAAAAACCCATGTTTTAAACACGGGTTTATATATTAAAAAGCTTTAAAAGCTAAAATAAATTAATTTTCAGCATCATATTTACTGATTACTTTCTGAGTCACTCCAGAACTGCTGAATCCTCCATCATGGAAAAGATTTTGCATTGTTACTTTTTTAGTAAGATCTGAGAAAAGCGTAACACAATAATCTGCACATTCAAGAGCCGTAGCATTTCCTAGTGGAGACATATCTTCAGCATATCCCAAAAATCCTCCGAAACCTTTTACTCCACTTCCTGCAGTAGTCATTGTTGGAGACTGAGAAACAGTATTTACACGTACTTTTCTTTCTCCCCAATAGTTTCCGAATGTTCTTGCGATGCTTTCAAGATAAGCTTTATTATCAGACATATCGTTATAGTCCGGGAATGTTCTTTGTGCTGCAATATAGGTAAGCGCCAAAATACTTCCCCATTCATTCATACAGTCTTTTTCCCAAGCCACACGCATTACTTTATGGAAAGAAACAGCGGAAATATCCCAGCCTTTTTCCAACCAGTCATAATTCATTTCTGTATAATGTTTTCCTTTTCTCACGTTGATAGACATTCCGATAGAGTGAAGGATAAAGTCGATTTTCCCAAATTTTGCTATTGCAGCGTCAAAAAGTTTTTCAAGATCTTCAACAGAAGTAGCATCTGCACCAATTACTTCAGACCCGGTTTTTTCAGCTAAACCGTTAAGCTCACCCATTCTCAAAGCGATAGGAGCATTAGACAAGATAAACTCAGCACCTTCTTCATGACATCTTTCTGCAACTTTCCATGCGATTGATTGTTCATTAAGGGCTCCAAAAATAATTCCCTTTTTGCCTTTAAGTAAACCGTATGACATAATTTTTTAATGTTTATTTACCTACAAATGTAGCAATAATTTGTGTTTAGAACATAATAAAAACGAAGCCTTCTGTAAAAAAGGCTCCGTTTTCTTGAAAATATTTATATAACTGAAATTCTAATTTGTTTTCTTATTCCATTCTGCTTTTACATCCTCTGCAGCATCTTTGGTTTTTTCCCATGCATCATTGGCTTTATCTTTAATATCATCCCACGCATCGGATACATTATTTTTTACCCTGTCAAGCCAGTCTTCATGTTTTGCCTCTTCATCATTGGCTCTTTTCTCGTTGATGTAATCTTTTGCTTTGTCTGCCAATTCTTCAACTTTCCATTTCACATTATCTGCTGCATTTTTTAAAGAATTTTCTGTGTTGTTTACTGCATTTTCAGCTTTGTTATACTCTGAATTGTTCATAATATTAATATTTATAGTGTTTGTTGTTATGAAATAAACAATAACCATTCCTAAAGTTCTAGCACGATGTTAAATTTTTCATAAACTTTTGTTATCTTTTTACAATCAATATTTATCTTTAGGTTAAATAAATAAACAAGCATGGAGAAAATACGTTGCGGATGGTGTGAAAAAGACGATCTGTATAGAAAATACCACGATGAAGAATGGGGAAAACCAATATATGATGATGAAACAATTTTTGAATTTTTAATTCTGGAAAGCTTTCAGGCAGGATTGAGCTGGTATACCATTCTTACAAAAAGGGAAAACTTCAGAAAAGCTTTTGATGATTTTGATTATAAAAAGATTGCTGTTTATTCTGATGAAAAAGTAGAAGAACTGATGCAGAATGCTGGCATTATAAGAAACAGATTAAAAGTGTTGGCTACCATTAATAATGCACAGAAATTTCAGGAGGTTCAAAAAGAATTTGGAAGCTTTTCAAAATATATCTGGAGCTTTGTAAACGGTAAACCCATTGATAACAATCCTAAAACGTTAAAAGATGTTCCTGCTACAACAGAGATTTCAGATGCCTTATCCAAAGATCTTAAAAAAAGAGGATTTAAGTTTATGGGTTCTACGGTTGTGTATGCTCATATGCAGGCAACAGGAATGGTGAATGATCATGTGGAAGATTGTTTTCTGAGAGAATAAAATATAGTATTTTTGAGATCATTAGCGTTTATCAATATGAAGAAAATCTATTTATTATTAATTTTCCTTTTTATTTTTTCTATTAAAGCACAAAAAAACAGAAATGAAAGTGATTTTATTCCCGTAGAAATCACTCGTGAAAATGGTGAAATTGAAAATGTTCTTATGAAAGGAATTTATTTCCCTAAAACCAAACGTTTTCAGGGAATGGTAGCACAATCTAATACCAAACATTCCATTTATTCAACCGACATCGTTTTTGAATATAAAACTTCATCAGAATCTGAAGTAAAGAAAATTGCTTTTAACGAAGTGAAAAAAATTAAGGTTAAAGATAAATATGAGGATGAAATTCTTGGTTATGAAAAGTTAAAAATTCTGGAGCTGGACTCTAAAATGAATTTGGTTCATAAAAACTATGTAGCTATGTTGCCAATTTTACACGAAGGAAAAATAAATATTTATGGATATGACCATTATCTATGCTATAATAAAAACGAAAGCAGTTGCAGTTACAACACTACATTATTGTATTTAAAAAGAGAAAATGATCCATATGCTATAATGCCTTTTGACTTGGACAGAGTCGGAATACTTAATTTCAGAGAAGTTGATGAGAGGTTTGTTGCAGGTTTTAGGCAAGCTGGTGGTAAATGTACCCATTTTTCGCAGTATTTGGATCAGCTTTATAAAAAATTAGATACGGAAGGTTTTTATACAACATTTAGGCAGGGATATCCGGAGTATATGAAAAAAATAAGAGAGACAGCAAAAAATGATAATCTAAAGGGGAAGGATAAAAAAGATTTTATTGTAAAAGGCAAACATGATTTTATTCTAAATTATTATATAAACATTATAGGAGAATATGAGAAAAACTGCCCATATTAACAAAAAAGGATTGCAAAACGCAATCCTTTTTTAATTAGTTTCACGTTGTAAAAATCTTTTTTAAATTTTTATAATATTCATTTACTTCTAAAAATTGATTTTCTCTTTCTATAATAAATTCACCTCTTATTTCCTCATTGTTTTTTAGAATAATTCTGTAATAATTATTATTTCCTGAATGATATTTTCTTCCTGTATTATCATAAGACGCTTTGTCCTTATTAAAACCACGGTAATAACTGGCATCAATATTAATATATTTAATTTCAGAAAAATGAATTTCCCTATTTAAAACAGATATAACTTTATCTTTTAAATATAGTTTTCCGATTACTTTTCCTGACAATGGTTCGAATTCATAAGAGTGGTAGATTACTAAACCAATAATATATAAAATAATGGGAATTAAAAGATATTGAGAATCAATTTTAAAAATCTGGAGTACTGAGAAAATGAAGATAAAAATAAGTAAGGAATAAGTTGGAAAACTTATGTTTTTCCACCATCTTTTGTCCTTTTGATAGACTTTTAATTCAATCATATAAACTGAAACCGAAATAATGAAAAATTGAGTTTGAGAGTTTATTGAAATAAGTAATTCTGCAAACTCTCAAACTCTTTAGCTTATTTAATAATTCTCTCCAGTACCCATTCAATCAGGTTCTTTTCAGAAGCATGATGGTCTGCAGAGAATTCTCCTCGTCTTCTGTTGGCAATTACGTTATTTACGGTGATCGCTTTATGCCCTAAAAGTTTAGACAATGCATAGATGGCAGAAGTTTCCATTTCAAAATTGGTAACTCCAAGATCATTTAACGTTTCCAAAAACTTGTCATCAACAGCTTTTAAACGAAGCTGTCTTCCTTGTGGCGCATAAAATCCAGGGAAAGTAGCGGTATTTCCGTGATATTTTGCATCCTTATAAAGTTCCCCCAATTCTTCTGCCCAATTAGCGAAATAAAGCATCGGCTTGATTTTTGGGTATGGAAACTGCTCCAGGAAATTTTTAGAAAATTCATTTTCAAACTCATAATCCTGATAAAAATGCATTAACCCGTCCAATCCGACAACATTTTGAGTAACTAGCATATTATCAACCTGAACATCCGGATTTACACTTCCGCAGGTTCCCATTCTGAATAATTGCAGTGAAGAATGTTCGGCTTTAAACTCTTTGTTCTTAAGGTCAATATTTACCAAAGCATCCAGCTCGTTCATCACAATGTCAATATTCTCAGTCCCGATTCCGGTTGACATTACTGTGATTCTTTCACCTCTTAAAGTTCCTGTATGAGTATAAAATTCTCTTTTATTTTTCTTAATTTCTACTTTGTCAAAATATTTTGAAACCTTTGCCACACGATCCGGATCTCCAACAAGGATAATCTTTTCAGCAATGTCTTCAGGTAAAAGATTTAGGTGATAAACACTTCCATCATCGTTCAGAACCAACTCTGAAGCTGCAAGTTTATTTAGCATACATATATTTTTTATAGTTTAAACCGTAATTTGAATCAATTTTAAAATCCTTCCCCAAATATCTTCTCATCATTATTTTAAAACCAGTGTCGATAGAGAAACCGACCGCTCAAGTATAATGAATTTGATTTCGGGGTTTAAAATTAATAAAAATTCTTTTACAAGGAGGTTATTTAAATGACCTAAAATATAAATATTAGTTAATCCAAAATTAAAATTGTCGTAATCTGCAGGCAATAGCTTTGCGGCTAAAAATTCATGAGATCCTATCCGCTGCTTATTGTGATTCTTTTAATCGGTTTTGCAATCATGTCATTCAATCCTGAATATAAAGGAATCGAAACCGAAAATACTGTCATCAATAAAGGATTAGCTGATTTTAAAACAAAACTTGAACAGCTAAAGTCAGATGCCTATCAGTTTTCTGAGGATAAAATCTCACTGGAAGACCTTCAAAAATCATTAAAAGCGACAAGAAATTCTTTTAAAGAAATTGAATTTTATGTTGCTTATCATTATCCTGAATTTACAAAATCCAAGCTCAATGCAGCTCCTTTATTCCATATTGAAGCAGCAGGAACAAAGTCTTATACTCTTCCTCCTGAAGGATTACAGGTTTTGGATGAGTTAATATTCTCTGATGAAGCAGGAGAACAAAAAGAAGAAATAAAAACAATTACCAACTTCTTGTATAATACATATGCAGGTTTTTACTTAAACTCAGTTAAAAATGGCTTGAGTAAAGGAAATAACAGAACATTACCCTTAAGAATTGAGCTGATCAGAATTTATAGTCTGGGTGTTACAGGATTTGATACCCCGGGTTCACTTAATACCTCTGAAGAAACGGCTCATGCTTTTATCGGTATAAAAAAATATGTGAACGATGATTTGTACTTTAAAAACTTTAACATTCAGAAAGCAAATTCAATTCTTACAGAAGGTATAGAATATCTTTCTAAGAATAATAATTTTGAAACTTTTGACAGAATAGAATTTTACAAAAAATATATTCAGCCTTTATATGAAGAATTTGGAAAATGGGATGGAAGAAGTGATGATCTTAAAGAGTTTTCAGGATGGAATGTCAGTAATAAAAACTTATTCAGCAGCGATTTTTTAGATCCTTATTTTTATACGCTGTTAAAAAAAGAAGAGGATAATGCTGATCTGAGAAAGCTGGGAAAAGAAATTTTTTATGATCAAAACTTAAGCAGCAATGGAAAAATGAGTTGTGCGACCTGTCATTTACCTGAAAATGCATTCACAGATTTAAAAGTGAAATCTCCAAGCAACGTAGAAGGAAAAACCGTGCTGAGAAATTCACCGTCATTATACAATGCTGTTTTTGCCAAAAGATTTTTTTATGATTTAAGAGCTTTCTATCTTGAACAGCAGGCTGAACATGTCATTTATAATGAAGATGAATTCAATACGAGCTATGAAAGCATCATTCAAAAATTAAAAACAAAAAAAGAATACAGACAAGCCTTTAAAGCAGCTTTAAAAAACGGAGAAGTGAGTAAAGAAAACTTTTCTAAAGCGCTGAGTTCTTACGTAGCATCTTTATATTCTTATGAAAGCGATTTTGATAAGTTTATGAGAAACGAAAAGAATATTTCTTCCGATGCCCAAAAAGGATTCAACCTATTCATGGGAAAAGCTAATTGCGCTACCTGTCATTTTGCCCCGAATTTCTCGGGCTTGGTTCCGCCGTTTTTTAATGAAAATGAGTCTGAAGTTTTAGGAATCACACAAAAGCCAATTAGCCATAAACCCTTTGAACTTGATACAGATAAAGGAAGGATAAACAGCCCTGTAAAAAAAGAAAACTCATGGATTTATGAAAACTCTTTTAAAACAGTTACCGTAAGAAATATTGCCTTAACAAAACCCTATTTTCATAACGGAGCTTTTAATACTTTGGAAGAAGTTTTAGACTTTTATAATGAAGGAGGAGGGGAAGGTCTTGGACTGAAAATTAAGAATCAGACTTTGGCTCCCGATAAGTTAAATTTAACCCCCACGGAAATAAAACAAATCATTGCTTTTCTGAATTCTTTAACGGATGTAAGTAAAAAATAAAAGTCAGTTATCAGTTTCTATTATAGTAAACAGCCTGTATTTTAATTCTAAATGCAGGTTGTTTTTATTTTAAAACTCACAATGTGTAGACTTAATTAACACTCTGTTAACTTGATTAACATTAGGTTTTCGATTAATTAATATTTAACAAGGCTGATTTAAAGTCCTATTAATAGAGGCTTCGAAGCAATAAAATAGCTTTGCAGTGTCTAAAAAATCGAAATTTAAAAATGAAAAGAAAATTACTAACAGTTGCAGTTCTTGCATTGATGACAAGTTCTGTGTTTCATGCACAGACTTTTGTCTTTAACAAAAATTCCGCTTGGAAATACAATGACGCCAATACAGCATTGGCAGATCAGTGGAAAGACACCAATTTTGACATTTCTACCTGGTCACAGGGAAATGGACCTCTTGGATATGGTGATCCTGTAACGACTACAATTAACAGTGGTCTTATTACTGCCTATTTTGCAAAAGATTTTACAGTAAATCTGAATGATCTTTCTGATACAATGGAACTGGGAGTGATGAGAGATGACGGAATCGTTGTTTATCTGAACGGCCAGGAAGTAGTGAGAGATAATATGCCGACCGGAGCCATTACGTTCAGTACATTATCCAGTACAACTATTGACGGAGCAGCAGAAAGTGTATATAATATATTTTCTATTCCAAAATCAAAATTCGTGAACGGAAACAACAGAATCTCTGTTGAATTACACAACAGAGGAGCAACGAGTTCTGATTTAAGAATAGATGCTTATCTAAAAACTGTTGTATCAACAACAACTCCGGTGCCATGTAATGCGAATCATATCAGCTGCTTTACGTCTATTGTTCCTACAGCTCAAACCAATAAATTGATTATTCCTGTAGAGCATAATTATCAGTTGATTTTAAAAGAAGGAGATAACTATACAGAAGGAGGGGGATTAGTAGGAGGACAAAATGACTTTACAGCATATGTTCCTAAAAGCGGAAGTTCTACAGACGGATATCTTTCTATCAATCACGAAACCAATCCGGGAGGAGTAACCATGGCTGAAATTAATTATAATACTTCTACAAAGCTTTGGCAGTTAACAAGATCCAGAGCGGTAAGTTTCTCTGCTCCGAGTCTGGTTCAGACGATCAGAAACTGTTCAGGAGGTATTACACCTTGGGGAACAGTAGTTACAGCCGAAGAACAGACGACTTCAAGTGATGTAAATGGTGACGGAATGAAAGATTACGGATGGTTGGTAGAAATCGATCCTGCAACTGCTCAGGTAATTTCTCAAAATACGGATGGTTCTAAAGGAAAACTTTGGCAGATGGGAATTATGAATCATGAAAATGTGGTGATCAATAATGCTGGAACCACAGCTTATTATGGTGAGGACGGAGGAACTCATATGGTATACAAATATGTAATGGATACTCCGAACAACCTTTCATCAGGGAATTTATTTGTTTTAAAACTGGATCAGGGATTAAGTAACGGAGATCCTGTTGCAACAACAGCAACATGGATTCAGGTTCCTAACAAAACCAAAGCAGACCAGAATAATACAACGGCTTTAGCACAATCTCTGGGAGGAACTTCTTTCAACGGAATCGAAGACGTTGACATTAGTCCGATTGATGGTAAAATCTACTTTACAGCGAAAGGGTTGAATAAAGTCTACAGATTACAGGATAACGGAACTACGGCTTCTCAGGTTGAAACTTTCGTAGGAGGTCTTACAACAAATTATTCATTTACAACGGCACAGGGAACAAAAACTGAAACCTGGGGAGACGGAAACGACAACCTTACATTCGATGAACTTGGAAACCTTTGGGTATTACAGGATGGTGGAAAAAATTATATCTGGGTAATTGCTCCGGATCATACTCAGGCTAACCCAAAAGTGAGATTATTCGCTTCTATGCCTGCAGGTTCTGAACCAACCGGTCTTACTTTTACCCCGGATCATAAGTTTGGATTCTTCTCCGTGCAGCACCCGGATTCTACGATATCTACAGATATTGATGCTACAGGAAATACAATCAATTATATTGGAAAATCAGCAACAATCGTAGTAGCTCTTAAAAATAATTTAGGAACTGCAGGATCTCTCGGAACAGGTGAAATACATGCAGAAACTGAAGTAACAGTTGCTCCAAACCCGACTTCAGGAATCGTGAAAATCAATTCTCCAAAAGGATTGAAAAATATTGCGGTAACAGCTTACAGTATGGATGGTAAAATTGTGTTCACTCAGAAGTTTTCAGGAACAAACAATGCTTTAGATTTAGACTTTACAAAGCAGCTTGAATCTTCAAGAGTTTTGATTTTAAATATCGAAGCTGATGGATTCCAGAAAACAGTAAAGCTGTTGAAAAAATAAATCTTAATAATTCTAAGCTGCCGGTACATTACTTACCGGTGGCTTTTTTATAAGTATGAAAAAAATCTTTTTCACTTTTTTTATAATTATGCTTTCACAGGCAAAAGCTCAGATAGATCCGGTGAAATATCCTACCTATACGAGTGTAGAAGACGCCTTGAAAAGCGGACAGACTGTTTACAGCATAAGTTTGAGAGGAAAAACAATGTTTAATCTTCCAACTGAAATTCAACAGCTACCATCAATTTTTTTTCTGAATTTGATGGAAAATAAATTTGAGAAAATGGATGAGTCTATTTTTACACTAAAAGAACTCACTATTTTAAATCTGAATGAAAACAGCATTAAATTCATTCCTAATGAAATTGCGGAACTTCAGAAATTGGAAAGCTTTTCGATCAATTTAAATGAACTGACAAGCATTAATCCAAATCTGGCAAAACTTCAGAAACTGAAAGTGGTCCATCTTGACGCCAATAATCTGAACGTATTTCCTGAAGCATTATTAAAAATCCCGAGTTTGGAGGAAATTAATTTACAGGGAAATCAGATCAGTTTTATTGCTAAAGATTTAGATAAAATTAAAAATTTAAAATCATTGAATCTGGCCTCCAATCAGATCAAAGATTTAGGGAAACTAGAATTTCCCAAGCAATTAAAATATTTAGAATTACAGCAAAATTCAATATCCAAACTTCCGGATGATCTATTTAAAGCAAAAAATCTGGAATTTTTAAATGTAAGTCAGAATAACATCAAAGAAATTTCACCTCAAGTAAAAGGTCTGAAAAATGTAGTCAGTATGAATCTAGCCAATAATAGTCTAAAAGATCTTCCAACTGAATTTTCACAATTGAAAAACCTTAAAACATTAATATTAACGGGCAATCCAATGGAAAAAGCAACCATTGAAAAACTAAAAGCCATGATGCCGGAAACCCAAATTTATTTCTAGAATTTACCCGCCGACTCTTTTAGTTTTATATCCCATCTCCTTAAGGATATTCATTATTTTATCACGATTGTCACCTTGAATAATAATCGTTCCGTCCTTTTCAGAACCACCTATTCCAAGTGTGGTTTTTATTTTTTTTGAGATGTTTTTCAGTTCTTCTTCGCTTCCTTCCCAACCTTCAACAATCGTTACAGGTTTACCGTTTCTGCCTTTCTTCTCAAACTTGCATACCAAGGGTTCTTTCTGCTTGAACTGCTCTTCAGGCATCTCAAAATCCTGCTCATCATGATCAGGAAAAAGGTTCTTCAATTGATCTCTTAAATCCATGAAACAAAATTAATAAAATTCCAAGAAAGAAAAGACAGGCAGATAGGTTTTAATCTTACGTAAACTTTATTCTCAAAGTTTATGAATAGTATTTAACTTTTAATAATTCCAAGTTTTCAGGAAGTCCTTCTTTTACATTTTTATTAATTTGCTCCCAATCTTCATAGTTTTCAAGATGAAACCCTTTATAAAAAGATATAAACTCTTTTATTTCTTTACTAATTAATTCTAAATCTCCATAAATTTTTTGAAGAGCCAAATCATAAAAGTCTCCATAACCATACAAAAATGTATTTTCTAAATCTGTCAATCCTTTATAGTAAGTAATTTCATTAATTATTAATGAAACCTTGCGCATGTTTACATTTTCTGTTTCCAAAAGATTTGAAAGTATACCAATTACAGCTCTTGAAACGACTTCAATATTAAAGTTTTGAGCATTGCAGTTTAAAATTGAGATCACGTCACTTATATTTCTTGAGCCTGTTGCTAATTCAATGATATCATGATCAAGTCCATTGGGAGAATCAATAACTTTATCCGCCCAGTCTATTATAGATTTAATGTCAATTACATTTTTCTTCAAGAGAATTTCATAGACTTTAAACAGGTTTTGATATTTATTATTAATAATTTTCATAGGACCAAAATAGTTATTATCAATTCCAAATAGATGAAATTACTGATTTTTTTAAATTTTAACTGGAATTTTCAAACCTCAAATTTTTCTTTTGTTACGATACATACAAAGATTACTATTTTAAATAAAATTTAAGCCTGTCAATTCTTTCATTCATTTCAAAATAAATAAATTTGTAGTACAAAAGTTTACATAATGTCAAAAAAAGCAATATTGGCCATTCTTGACGGATGGGGATTGGGAATGAATCCGGACGTTTCAGCACTAGATAAAGCAAACACACCATTTATAGATAACTGTCTTAAAAACTATCCTCATACTACGCTTGAAGCGAGTGGTTTGGCGGTAGGTTTACCGGCTGGACAAATGGGGAATTCAGAGGTAGGTCACATGAACCTGGGAGCAGGAAGAGTGGTTTATCAAAACCTGGTAAAGCTGAATATGGCGGTTGAAAACGGAACTCTGGGACAGGAAAAAGTTATTCAGGATGCCTTTGAATATGCCAAAAAAGAGAACAAAAAAGTACACTTTATCGGATTGGTTTCCAATGGAGGAGTACATTCACATATCAATCACCTTAAAGGTCTTTTAACAGCAGCGCATGAATCTGGGCTAAATGAAAATGTCTTCGTGCACGCGCTTACAGACGGACGTGACTGCGATCCGCATTCCGGAAAAGGTTTTATCGAAGAACTTCAGAACCACATGGAGTCTACTACGGGAAAACTGGCAACCATTGTCGGAAGATATTATGCGATGGACAGAGATAAAAGATGGGAGCGTGTAAAGCTAGCTTATGATGCATTGGTAGAAGGAATTGGAGAACAATCTACAGACGCTTTGGCTTCGATTCAGAAATCGTATGATAATAATGTGACGGATGAGTTCATCAAACCCATTATTCTGGTCAATACAACCGAAACAGGAAATGTAGTTCCGGTTGCTAAAATTATTGATAATGATGTGGTAATCTGTTTCAATTTCCGTACAGACAGAGGTCGTGAAATTACAGAAGTGCTTTCTCAGAAAGATTTCCCGGAATATTTCATGAGAAAACTTAACCTTTATTATATTACGCTAACCAATTACGATAAGACTTTCCAGAATGTTCATGTTGTTTTCGATGAAGAAGTATTGCATGAGACTATGGGAGAAGTGTTGGAAAGAAATCATAAAACACAGATCAGAATTGCTGAAACGGAGAAATATCCTCACGTTACCTTTTTCTTTTCAGGAGGTCGTGAAGAAGAATTTGTTGGCGAAAGAAGACTGCTTTGCCCAAGTCCAAAAGATGTTCCTACTTATGATCTGAAACCTGAAATGTCTGCTTATGATATTACCAATGCAATCATTCCCGAACTGGAAAATGAGACTGCAGATTTTATATGTCTTAACTTTGCGAACACTGATATGGTAGGTCATACAGGTGTTTTTTCAGCAGCAGTAAAAGCAGCAGAAGTTGTAGATTCTTGTATCGAAAAAGTAGCTACAACAGCTTACGAGCATGGTTATGCAGTTTTCATTTTGGCAGACCACGGAAATTCTGATGTAATGATCAATCCGGATGGAACACCGAATACACAGCATTCTACCAATCTGGTTCCTTTTATTGTGATGGATAAAGATCATACATGGAATCTGAAGCCAGGAAAACTAGGAGATGTTGCTCCTACTATTTTAAAAGTAATGGGAATAGAAGCTCCTGAAACAATGACAGGAGATATTTTAGTAAGCTAATAATATTGTTAAAAAAATGCCGTTATTACTTTAATAATGGCATTTTTTATGATTAAAATCAGAAAGAGTTAACATAATATTATGTCTTAAATAATAAATAATATTATATCTTTGTAAATTAAATTTAAATTCAAATAATGTATCAAACGCTTGTAAGGAAAGAAGTCATGGGAATTTTGGGAAAGGAAGTTGGTTCTTTTCTGGATAAATTTTTAACGCCGATTGAAAAAATTTGGCAACCCTCAGATTATCTTCCTGATCCTTCAAGTGAAGATTTTAAGCACGACTTAGAAGAAATTCAGACTTTTGCCCGTGAAATGCCTTACGATTTATTCGTAACATTAATTGGTGACTGTATTACAGAAGAAGCTTTGCCTTCTTACGAATCTTGGTTAATGGGAGTAGACGGAATTGATCAGGAAGAGAAGCAGGTAGGATGGGCAAGCTGGATAAGAGCTTGGACGGCTGAAGAAAATAGACACGGAGATCTGTTAAGTAAATATTTATATCTGTGTGGAAGAGTAAATATGAGAGAAGTAGAAGTTACGACTCAATATTTAATCAATGACGGTTTCGATTTAGGAACAAGCATGGATCCTTATAGAAACTTTGTGTATACAAGTTTTCAGGAAACAGCAACCAATATTTCCCACAGAAGAGTAGGTACACTGGCAAAACAGTCCGGGAACGGGAAATTAGCTAAGATGTGTGGCGTTATTGCGGCAGATGAAGCAAGACATGCTAAAGCATATAAGCATTTTGTGACAAAAATTTTAGAAATCGATCCGTCTGAAATGATCTTGGCATTTGAAGACATGATGCGTAAAAAAATCGTAATGCCTGCTCACATGATGAGACAATCCGGTCAGAAAGCCGGTGAGCTTTGGGGACATTTTTCTGATGCTGCTCAAAGATGCATGGTATATACCGGACAGGATTATATCAATATTTTGAAAGATTTGTTGGATGAATGGAAGATTGAACATGTAAAAGGTCTTAATGAAAAAGCTGAAAAAGCTCAGGAGTACTTAATGAAACTTCCTTCAAGACTTCAGAAAATTACAGACAGAATCTCAACACCTGATTTACAATTCCAGTTCAACTGGGTGAAAAGTTAGTTCTATATTCATTAAATTATAAAGTTAGGAGTGCTAAGTATTTTTAGCACTCTTTTTATTTCTTATCTTTGCCAATCTAAATCATAATCGAAATGATGAATAATAAGAAAATTGCGGTTGATTTTGACGGAACTATTGTAGATGATGCATATCCGGCCATTGGAAAACCGAAAATTTTTGCTTTTGAAACGCTAAAAAAGCTTCAGGCTGAAGGGTACAGACTTATTTTGTGGACCTACAGACACGGAAAAACTTTGGACGAGGCTGTAGAATTCTGCAGGAAAAACGGAATCGAATTTTATGCTGTCAACTCCAGCTTTGAAGGAGAGGTTTTTGATCCTCAAACACAGTCCAGAAAATTGGATGCAGACTGGTTTATTGATGACAGAAATATCGGTGGTTTTCCGGGATGGGGAGAGATCTATAACATTATTCAAGAAAGAATAGAGTTTCGTGTAGATGGTAAAGAAGTTTTAGCCTATTCAAAACTAAAGAAAGAAAAGAAAAAAGGATTATTCTGGTAGAAATAAAAAATAATGTAGCAATTTACCAATATAACAATCTACCAATCAGTATGTATGAAACACTGATACACTGTTATATTATTACATTTATAAATTAGAACATGATTCAATTAAAAACAATAGACGAATTACGTCTTATGAAACAGAGTGCTCAGTTGGTTTCAAGAACATTAGGAATGTTGGCTAAAGAAATCAAACCGGGAATTACCACTTTGTATTTAGATAAATTAGCTCACGATTTTATTAAAGACCATGGGGCAGAACCTGCATTCTTAGGATATGGAGGTTTCCCTTATTCATTGTGTATTTCACCAAACGAACAGGTGGTTCATGGTTTTCCAAGCAAAGAAGAAATTAAAGAAGGAGATGTCCTGTCTGTTGATTGTGGGGCTATTTTAAATGGTTTCGTAGGAGATCACGCTTATACTTTTGAGATCGGTGAAGTAAAACCGGAAACGAAAAAACTACTTAAGGTAGCTAAAGAATCCCTTTATAAAGGAATCGAACAATGTATCAGAGGAAAAAGAATTGGAGATATTTCCCATGCCATTCAGGCACATTGTGAAAAAGAAGGCTATGGAGTAGTGAGAGAGCTTGTTGGTCATGGAGTGGGAAGACAGATGCACGAAGATCCTCAGGTTCCCAATTATGGAAGACAGGGAAGCGGAAAAGTGATTAAAGATGGTTTAACTATTGCAATTGAACCGATGATCAATCTTGGAACAGAAAAAGTAAAATTCCATAATGATGGCTGGACGGTAACAACATTGGACAATCAGCCTTCTGCTCATTTTGAACACGATATAGCGGTCATTAACGGAAAACCTGTATTGCTTTCTACATTCCAGTATATTTATGATGCTCTAGGAATTGTAAGTGATGAAGAAAAGCCATTCCAACTGGATTTTTAATGAAAAAAGTAACGAAGCTTTTATTAAATAAAATTCCGCGTCCCTTGCTTATTAAAATGAGTATCTGGGCACGTCCGCTTATTTATCAGTTTTTTAAAGGAAACAAGTTTTATGATCCTATTGATGGTAAATCTTATCGCAAGTTTCTTCCTTACGGATATGGAAAACAGCGTGAAAATGCATTGTCTCCCGGAACTTTAAGTCTAGAAAGACACCGCCAGATGTGGCTTTATCTTCAGAACGAAACAGATTTTTTTACTAAAAACTATAAAGTTTTACATATTGCTCCTGAGCAGGAATTTTTAAGAAAATTCAAGAGAATGACCAATCTGGATTATATTTCTGCAGATTTATTTTCTCCGATTGTAGATGTAAAAGCAGATATTCTGGATCTTCCTTTTGCTGATGAAAGCTTTGATATTATTTTCTGTAACCATGTTCTCGAACATATTGAAGATGATGCAAAAGCGATGAGTGAACTGTACAGAGTCTTAAGACCGGGAGGATGGGGAATTTTACAGGTTCCGATGAAGAATTCTTTAGAAAAAACCTATGAGGATTTCTCCATAAAAGATCCTAAAGAACGTCAGAAGCATTTCGGACAATACGATCATGTTCGTTGGTACGGAATGGATTATTTTGAGCGTTTGCAAAAAGCAGGGTTTGAGACAGAACCTAACTTTTATTCTCAGAAATTTTCGGAAGAAGAAATTAAAAAATATGGGTTAAGACACAATGAAATCTTACCCATTGTTTTGAAAAAATAACAAAATCGGCTTCAGATTCTGAAGCCGATTTTTTATGATTTAAAGTTTAATTATTATTAATGAGAAACAGCCTTTAATCCAACTACAGAACCAATTAAGGTAACAATAAAGAAAATTCTCCAGAAGCTTACCGGGTCTTTAAAAAAGAAAATTCCCATTAATGCTGTTCCTACAGCACCGATTCCGGTCCATACAGCATATGCCGTTCCAATAGGTAGCGTTTGTGTAGCTTTAATCAACAATACCATACTGATGGTCATAGTGATCAGAAAACCTGTAAACCAAAGATACATAGGAGTTCCTGTCGTTTCTTTTACTTTTCCTAAACATGATGCAAATGCAACTTCAAATAATCCTGCGATAATTAAGATAATCCAATTCATTTTTCATTAATTTCTGTGGCAAAGTTCAGGATTTTATTAGAGTCCAAATTTTACATTTGTTAAAAAATGAAATAAGTTTTAAGTTAGATGTATGAAAAAGTTATTTGATTTCAGCCCGAATCCGGCTTAAGCTTACTTGTGTAATTCCAAGATAAGAAGCAATATGACCAAGTTGAACACGTTTCAAAAGGTGGGGTTTATCCCTCATAAGATCTTTGTAACGCTCTAATGCCGTTTTAAATTGCCTGGAAATAATTAATTCTTCCGTTTTTACAAGTTCTTTTTCAGCAAATCTTCTTCCCCAGTTGGCAATATTAATATCCTGATTATATAACTCTCTCAAATGTATCGTTTCAAGCTTATATAAATCACAATCCTCCAATGATTCTATATTTTCATATCCCGGCTTATCTTCCACGTAGCTTTTCATCGAAATGACAGTTTCTCCTTCACTTCCGAACCAAAAAGTAATATCATCATTATCTTCGGTAGATGCATAAGCTCTTACAATACCTTTTTTTACAAAATAAATAAAAGGAACAACTTTTTGAGCTTCCATTAAACAGCTTCCTTTGGGGTGGGAAACTTCCGTAATATGCTTTTTTAAATTTTCACGGGAAGAATCCGGAAGAGGGTAGATGTTGTTTATGATTTCATCAATATTCATAATAAGAACTTCAATGACATCAAAAGTATTAGTTTTTAAAAAGAATTAAAAAAAATATTTACAATAATTAGAGATAAACGTTTAAGGCAAATTAGACATTTTAAAAATAGAAATATCGCTTTCTAGCTTATTATCAAAATAATGATTTTTTATTATATTTGTAAATAGGTGTTTATGAGGTATTTAATTGTTTGGTAAAGGTTTTGAAAAAATCCGCGAAAGTACAATTATTTTTAAAATCCTCAAAGAAAATACCTATTGTTTATTAATGATTTAATCGAATATTTTTGTTTTTCCTTAAACTATATAATGAAAAGAGCTTCCATAAAAGATATCGCAAGAATCGCGGGTGTTTCCGTTGCAACAGTTTCTTATGTCCTTAACAAAAAAGAAGGAAGTAGAATAAGTCAGCAAACTAAAGAAAAAATCTTAGAAATTGCAGATTCTATCAATTATGTTCCTAATAAGATCGCTAAAAGCTTAAAAATGAGCCGAAGCAAACTGATAGGACTCATTTTAGCAGATATTTCAAATGGATTTTATTCTACGATGGCCCGTTGTATCGAAGATGAAGCCATAAAATTAGGATACACGCTTCTTATCGGAAGTTCAGATGAAAATCCTGAAAAATTCAAACAATTAACTGAGCTTTTTGCAGAACATCAGGTTGACGGAATGATTGTAGCTCCGATTATAGACTCAAATGACACCCTGAAAAAGCTTATTAAAGATGAATATCCGGTGGTTACGATTGACCGTTACCTTAAAGACATTCATTTGCCGGGTGTTTTGGTCAATAACTTTGAAGTTTCGGAACAGGTTTTTGATTTTCTGAAAGCTAAAAATTTTGAAGAAATCCTCTATGTAGGATACAATACAGAAGTTCCCCATCTTTTGGACAGGCAATATGGTTTTGAAAAACATTTTCCTGAAAGCGGAATCAGCTACAAAAAGGTTTTGGTAGGCATGGAAAACAGGAAAGAAGAGATCCATAACGCGCTTGAGCAACAGCTTGATCTTTCTAAGCGAACAGCCGTTTATTTTACAAGTAACAAGCTTGGAATCGCGGGAATGAGCTATTTCATTAAACATAACATCAAAGTTCCTGAAGATCTTTCGATGATTACCTTTGATGAAGCAGAAGCCTATGAACTTTTCCCGATTGAGCTTACGTATGTGAAGCAGCCATTAAAAGACATGGCAAAAACGATCATAAAACTGATTGATGATGAAATCACCTGTTATAAAAAGGATAGTGAACGAGTTACCTTTAAAGCCAAACTTATTCATAAAGATTCGGTGAAATAGAATACTCATCGGATTCTTTTAACAGTTTTTGCAGAGAAGTTTTCTATTAATCGGGAAAGACGATTTTGTTTTAGTAACTTTGCAGTCCGTAATATAATTTTTATGCACAAAGCAGGATTTGTAAATATAGTTGGAAAGCCAAATGCCGGAAAATCGACTTTGCTCAATCAGTTGATGGGAGAGAAGCTGGCAATTGTTACTCAAAAGGCTCAGACAACACGTCACAGAATTTTTGGAATTTATAACGAAGAAGACCTTCAGATCGTATTCTCGGATACTCCCGGAGTGTTGGATCCTAAATATGGACTGCAGGAAAAAATGATGGATTTTGTGAAAGATTCTTTACAGGATGCAGATGTTTTTCTTTTTATTGTAGATGTAACCGATAAAGCAGAACCTTCGGAGTTTTTAATTGATAAATTAAATAAAATTCCGGTGCCGGTTCTATTATTATTAAATAAAGTAGATCAGACCAATCAGGAAGGATTGGAAAAACTGGTTTCAGACTGGCATGAAAGAATTCCTAAAGCTGAAATTCTGCCTATTTCTGCGCTTAATGCCTTCAACACGGATGTTATTCTTCCTAAATTAAAATCAATGCTGCCGGAAAATCCTGCGTACTATGATAAAGACATGTACACGGACAAACCGGAACGTTTCTTCGTAAACGAGGCTATCAGAGAGAAAATTCTTTTGAATTATGAAAAAGAAATTCCTTATTCTGTAGAAGTGGTAACCGAAATGTTCAAGGAAAAGGAAGGGATTATCTTCATCGATTCTATTATTTATGTAGAAAGAGATACCCAGAAAGGAATTATCATCGGACATAAAGGAGAAGCTATTAAAAAAGTAGGAACAGAAGCCAGGCTGGATCTTGAAAAGTTCTTTGCTAAAAAAATTCATTTGAACCTTTTTGTAAAAGTGAAAAAAGATTGGCGAAAAAATGACAGAGATCTAAAAAACTTCGGATACAGATAGACTAAAAATTCAATATTCATCGTTAGATTAGAAGATTTTTATTATCTTTAAGTTTAAATTAATATTGAATGAGCTACTCAAACTCGAAAACGACTCCTGTCTATGTAGACTTAGTTTTATTAGTGGTAAGAATATTTATCGGTTTTGCAATGTTATCTCATGGTTTTCCCAAACTTCAGCAGTTGTTGGAAGGTGGTGAAATAAAGTTTTTTGACTTCATAGGACTCGGACCCAAGATTTCATTGATCTTAACCGTATTTGCAGAGTTTGTATGTTCTATTCTTTTAATCCTAGGACTTTTTACAAGAGTGGCAACAGGTTTTTTAATTTTTACAATGGCCATTGCAGCTTTTGTAGTACATGGAGCGGATCTGTTTGAAAAAAGAGAATTAAGCTTACTCTACCTGTCTGTCTATTTATTGATTGTTTCCTTTGGAGCTGGCAAAATCTCCGTAGATTATATGATTGAAAAAAGAAAAAGATCTTCAGATTGGTAGTCTTTTGATATAAAATAAGAGAAGCAGGAAATTTTTCTTGCTTTTTTTATGTCATTAAATTCATTAAATTCGTAAAAAATGAAATTATAATGAAGATAAAGCTAACAATCTGTCTTCTTGCGTTTCTTAATTTCTATAACGCGCAGGAAAGTATCACCTACCAAAAACCTTCACCGGAAATTTTAAAACTGGCTGATTATGAAAGACCACCAAGTGTTTTAATGAACAGCAAAAAAGACTGGATTGTTTTCACCTACCGTCCGACTTATAAAACCCTTGAAGATCTGAGCCAGCAGGAAATGAAACTGGGAGGACTGAGAATTAATCCTGTCACCAATATTTCAAGCAGTATTACCTATCTGAATAACCTTAAGGTAAGAAAAACAGCTGAGAAAAATGAAGTTCAGGTAAAGAACCTGCCTTCCAACGCTAAAATTGCCTATACTTCTTTCTCTCCGGATGAAAAGAAATTTGCCTTTACCAATACAACCAGCAAAGGGGTAGAGCTTTGGATTGTGGATCTGGAAACAGCTACTGCAAAGAAAATCACTTCGGATAATTTAAATGCTAATTTAGGCTCACCTTATGTTTGGTATAAGGACTCCCAGAATCTATTGATCAAAATATTACCCCAAAACAGGGAGGCTTTAATTGATTCAAGCAAAGACCTTCCGACCGGTCCTATTGTTTCTACTTCAGATGGAAAAGTTTCTCAGAACAGAACCTATCAGGATCTTTTGAAAAATCCTCAGGATGAAAAGAATTTCGAAATACTTACAACTTCAGACGTTTACAAAGTTGATCTCAATGGAAGCTTAAAGAAGGTAAAAGAAAAGGATATGTTTGCGGGATTGAGCTTTTCTCCGGATGGAAGCTATTTGATGGCAACAACGATTCAAAAACCATTCTCTTATATCGTTCCTTTGAGCAGGTTTCCAATGACAACAACTGTATATGATCTGAATGGAAATCTGATAAAAAAAGTCAACGAAACTCCATTGAATGAAATTATGCCCAAAGGTTTTTCTTCAGTAAGAACCGGGAAAAGAGATATGGGATGGAGAAGTGATATGCCTGCAACTTTGGTTTATACAGAAGCTTTGGATGGAGGAGATCAGTCAAAAGCAGCTGAATACAGAGATGAAATTTTCACTTGGGAAGCTCCGTTTACGGCCGCTCCGAAGTCTTTCTTCAAGACAAAGCAGCGATATGAAGATGTAAGTTGGACGAATGATCATTATGCCATTGTGCATGAATCATGGTATGACACAAGAAATACAAAGTCCTTTCTGATAGATCTTAATACAAATGAATCTAAAGTGATTGATGACCGAAATTATCAGGATGTTTACAGCGATCCGGGAAATTTCAATACCACCAAAAATCAATTCGGAAGAACAGTGCTGGATCTAAAAGGCGGTAAAGCGTATTTAATCGGAGCCGGATTCACAAAAGACGGACAGCATCCTTTCATTGACGAAATGGATATTAAAACGCTGAAGAAAAAAAGATTGTATACTTCTAACCTGAAGAATGAAAAAGAAGAAATCATTGATATTCTAAACCCGTCCAAAGGTGAAATTCTTACAATACAACAATCCGCAAGTCAATATCCGAACTATTTTAAACGGAATATAAAATCAAATAAAACAGAATCGGTTACCAGCTTTGCAAATCCTTTTGAAAGTATAAAAGACGTATATAAAGAGGTAATTACCTATAAGAGAAATGACGGAGTAACCCTTTCCGGGACGCTTTATCTGCCTGCAAATTATGACAGAAAAGCTAAAAAAGAAAAGCTACCTCTTTTGATCTGGGCGTATCCTACAGAATATAAAGATAAAAATACAGCAGGACAAAGTACGCAAAACCCGAATGACTTTACTTTCCCGTATTACGGTTCGTTTGTATATTGGACAACAAAAGGATATGCTGTATTGGATGATGCCGCTTTCCCGATTATCGGAGAAGGAAAAACGGAACCTAATGACACTTTTATTCCTCAATTGGTAGCGAATGGAAGAGCAGCCATAGATGCAGTAGATAAATTGGGCTATATTGACAGGAATAAAGTAGCTGTAGGAGGACATTCTTATGGAGCATTCATGACCGCGAACCTTTTAACTCATTCTAAAGACTATGCCTGCGGAATTGCAAGAAGTGGAGCCTACAACAGAACTCTGACTCCATTTGGGTTTCAAAGCGAACAGAGAAATTACTGGGATATTCCTGAAATTTACAACACTATGTCTCCATTTATGAATGCGGATAAAATGAAAACACCATTGCTATTGGTTCATGGTGATGCAGATAACAATCCGGGAACATTTACTTTACAGACAGAAAGATATTTCCAGGCACTGAAAAATCTTGGAGCTCCTGTAAAGATGGTTCTTCTTCCAAAAGAAGCTCACGGCTATGCAGCCAAAGAGAATATTTTACATTTGCTTTGGGAACAGGATCAGTTCTTAGAGAAATGTCTGAAAAAATAATCCATAAAAAACTCGTTCTTTATGAACGAGTTTTTTTATAAATAATCCAAAATGCCATTAATATTCTCCAATTCCATAAAATGGGGATGTTCTATTTTAAGATCATGTTGTTCATGCGTCCATGTTACATGATATGGAATATGAGCGGCAAAACCCCCAATCTCTAAAACAGGTAAAATATCCGATTTAATAGAGTTTCCTAACATTAAAAAATGTTCAGGTTTACAATCCAGATGTCTTAAAAGTTTCTGATAATCACTTTCTTTTTTATCACTCATGATTTCAATATGATGAAAATAGTCATGTAATCCTGATTTTTTTAATTTACGTTCCTGATCCAGTAAATCTCCTTTTGTAGCAACGACCAGTCTGTATTTTCCTTTTAAATGTTCTAAAGTCTCATTAACTCCGTCTAAAAGCACAATCGGTTTTTGAAGAAGATCATGACCAATTTCAATCGTTTTATTAATCAATGGTAAAGAGGCAGTACCATTGGAAACCTTGTCTACCGTTTCAATCATGCACAGCATAAATCCTTTTATGCCATAACCATATAAATGGAGATTTTTCATTTCCGTTTTTAATAATTCCTGGGAAACAGAATGCTGAGGAAGATAATCTTCCAGCAACATACAAAACTCCTTTTCAGCCTCCTGAAAATAGGGCTCGTTGATCCAAAGAGTATCATCTGCATCAAAAGCAATAGTAGTTATTTCATTATTCATATTTAGTTTACTTTAGTTTTTGTAATTTTCGCTCACAAAAATCAGTATAAAAAACAAAACAGAAAAGGACATTTGTCCCCGGTAAAATATGTTACGTACGAATCAACCATTTTTAGATTACTTAGAAAAGCTTTATGAAAATCAGGATCATAAAGATAATATTGTATTAAAATCTTTTGAAAAAGGAGAAAAGATCTTAACACAAAATGAAGTCTCCACTAAAATAATGCTTATTAAAAGTGGAATTACGAAATGTTATTTCGTTGAAGAGAATGATAAAGAATATATTGTTGAATTTTTAGGGAAAGGGGAAATTATTGGTGAAATAGAGGTTATTAAAAACGTTCCTTGTCTTTGTAGCATTGAAGCCATTACAGAAGTTACCGTCTATTCTATGACAATTCCATATTTTCAGTCTTTAATTAAAAATGATCTGACGCTGAATAACTTATTACTTGATGTGTTTGCAGACCGTATCTTCAATACCTCAAGCAGAGCTTCTTACCAGCAGTTGCATACCACAGAACACACTTTGTCTCAGCTTCTTGAAGTAAAGTCTAAAGAAATGAAAATTTCAAAAGAAGATATGGCGGCTTATCTGGGAATCACAGTAAGAAGCTTAAACAGGGCTTTTAAGGAATTAAAAGAGAAAGACCGCGATGAATAATTGGCTGCAATAGAACTCAAATCTTCATGTATCTTTGCAAAAAGGATATTGATAAAATGGAAGAATTAACATTCAGGAATGCGGCTATTGAAGATTTACCCAAAATCGTTGAAATTTATAATTCAACGATTGCATCCAGAATGGTAACTGCAGATACAGAAGAAATATCTGTAGAAAGCAGACTGAAATGGTTTGGGGAACATAATCCGCAAACAAGGCCGCTTTGGATGATTGAAGACCAACAACATAATATTATTGGCTGGGTAAGTTTTTCTTCATTTTATGGGAGACCTGCTTATAACGGAACTGTTGAAATGAGCATTTATATGGATGAAAGCAGCAGAGGAAAAGGCTTTGGAAAGAAAGTTCTTCAGTATTGCATTGACAACGCGGGGAAACTGGGTATTAAAACGTTATTAGGTTTTATTTTCCTTCATAACGAGCCTAGTTTAAAATTGTTCCGGTATTTTGGGTTTGAAGATTGGGGAATACTTCCTGATGTAGCCGTATTGGATGGTATAGACAGAACTTTAGTGATTTTGGGAAAGAGAATTACATAAAAATATAAAAACTCGCTTTTAAGCGAGTTTTTTATTAATTGAACCTAGGTTCCTTATCTTTTTCAATATAAATATATCGGCTTTTAATTCCTTTCTGCAGCATAGCTTTCTTTTTATTCAATTCTTCTAGAGATTCTACTGTTTCCTTTCCAAAAGTAGACCCTCCGTTTTTTACGCCGTTAGAAAACATTCTTACAGGATCAGAATACGTATCCTCAACATATTTATTGAATTTTTCATTAGAAATAGGCAACGCAGTTTTCCCATAATGAGTTTCAACAAAGTCCTTTGTACTATAAGTTTCCGGAAGTTTTATATTTTTAACCAGTTTATAACTGAAGTCCTTTTTATCATCTTCAATAATAAAGATCAGTCCCGGAAGTCCCCTGAATTTGTATGGACCTTCCTTAATATCCACTTCTTTAGAAAACCATGCCGTCCATTGTCTTCCTCCAAAACTAGTGGTGGCTTTTTGCAGTGTATAACCATTGTAGATTTGAGTGTCTGACAAAAGATTCCACTTCATTTCATCATTTGTTTTTATTACAAAATATTCAAAAAAATCCCTGTACCAATTATTTTTAAAAGAATTGGGCTGTCTTTCGACTACCTGATCTGTTTTTGTACTGTGATGGGAATTTCCCATTTGTGAACTTTTATTGATAGAATCATAGTCTGCAAAATCCTTATCGTAAAATTTAACCGATTTTGGACTGATGTCGAGATTCATTAAAGCTTTTCGATATTCCTGGCTTTCGTCTGTTCTGAATTGCAGTTCATAGATAAACCTGTTCGTTTGTGATTGATAAAAGGAGAATAAGGATATACTTAATAAGAGAAATATTTTTTTCATTGAAATTGTAACAGTCTTTATAAATATTAATATAAACAAAAATACAAATATCTTTTATCTAATTCACAGAGTAATGAATGTTCGTGACAAAAAAGACCCTTTGAAAGGGTCTTTAAGTATTTTATGAATTGAGTTTAATTTTTCTGGCTGACATATTGAGGAATCTTTTTACTAGGAACAATGCTGAAATCGTAAGTCCTAATCCTAATGCGATCCACATTCCGAATGCTCCCATTTCTAAAGTTACACAAAGGAAATAACCTAAAGGAACTGTAATGACCCAATACGCAATAAAAGTGTAAATGGATGGGATTTTTACGTCCTGAAGACCTCTCAATGTTCCTAAAGCTGTAACCTGAATTCCGTCTGATAACTGAAATAATGCCGCTATAATCATAAGCTTCGAGGCCAGGGTAATTACTTCCACTTCTTCTTTTTTAGTAAAAAAAGTAGGAAGGATATTTCTGCCTAAAATAAAGACGGTTCCGCAAATACACATGAAAATAAAAGCTATTTTCAAATTGTTGATCCCAACTTTTCTTAATTCCACATAGTTCTGTTCTCCCAATTTCCTTCCAATCATTACAGTAGATGCAACACTGAACCCGACACATAAATTAAAGGTGAATGAAGCCATACTCAGGGCAATCTGATGGGATGCTATATCGTGTGCGGAGATCAAGCCACAGATAAATGCCGCTCCTGCAAAAGCAGTAACTTCAAAAAACATCTGCAATGCCGTAGGAAGCCCCAATCTCACCATTTTTTCAAACATTTTTTTCGAGAAAACCTCAATTTTCAAGGAAAAAGCTTTGATATACTGTCTGGTTTTAGGCTGCTTCAACAATACGATGTAAAGGAAAACGACCATGAAGATACGGGCAATTAAACTTGCCAATGCAGAACCTTTTACTCCCATTTCAGGAAATATCCACAGCCCTTTAATAAAAACGTAATTAAGGACGATATTAATCACATTGGCAATGATCGTAGCCTTTGTTACTCCGATGGTATAAGATAAACCTTCGGACACCTCTCTTAAGGTCTGAAATGCCATAAACGGAACAATACTTACTGCCATAATGGTCAAAAAGTCTACCGTATCAGGAATAATTTTAGCGGGCTGCCCGGAATGATAGAGTAGTGGCATTCCCAGAAATAAAACTCCCATTAAAATAATCCCTACAGACATATTAATGATAAATCCGTGACTGAAAACAGAATTAATGGTCTTATGGTCATGCTGCGAATGGGCTTCGGAAACCAATGGAGGAATGGCAAATGAGAATCCCAATGCTAAAACAAACATAGAGAAAAACACTGCATTTCCTAATGATACGGAAGCTAATGCATCTGCTCCCAATAATTTTCCTACAATAATGTTGTCAAATAAATTGACCGACACCTGTCCTACCTGGGTGAGCATTACCGGTAAGGCAAGTGCCAAAGTTTCTTTTGTATATTTTTTATTTAAAAAGCTCATAATTTAAAATTCATATAGTTTGTAGTTTGAGTTCAAAAAAAAATTGCAGTAACAAATGGTACTGCAATTTTTATAATTTATATTAAGTAATAATCTACATTATTTCCTTACAAAACTTGCAACGTCTTCGGCGGACACAGTGCTTCCACCCAAAATAATTAATCTTTCTACAACATTTCTTAGTTCTCTGATGTTTCCTGTCCATGAAAGTGCTTTTAAGGCTTCAATCGCTTTATCATCGAATTTTTTTGTTGCAGTACCGTGCTCATCGGCGATCATTCCGGAGAAATGCTCAACCAATAATTTGATGTCTTCTTTTCTTTCATCCAATGGCGGTACATAGATTTCGATCACAGAAAGTCTGTGATAAAGATCTTCTCTGAATCTTCCTGCTTCTATTTCCTTCTGCATATTTTTATTGGTTGCAGCAAGTACTCTTACATCAACTTTTATTTCTTTATCACTTCCTACGGGAGAAACTTTACTTTCCTGTAATGCTCTTAATACTTTTGCCTGAGCGATAAGACTCATATCTCCAATTTCATCCAAGAAAATAGTACCTCCGTTGGCCTGTTCAAATTTTCCCTGTTTATCTTTGATAGCCCCTGTAAAAGATCCTTTTACGTGACCAAAAAGCTCAGATTCTATAAGCTCAGAAGGAATGGCAGCACAGTTTACCTCAATCATCGGGCCTCTCGCTCTTTCACTTTGATTGTGAATGGCGTGTGCTACAAGCTCTTTTCCTGCACCATTGGGTCCTGTAATCAAAACTCTGGCATCAGAAACAGCAACTTTCTCAATCATGTCCTGAATCTTCTGTAATCCGGCGGACTGACCGATCATTTGGTATTTTTTGCTTACTTTTTTCTTAAGCGTTTTATTTTCAGTTTGAAGATTTTTGTTCTCTTTTTTAAGTGTTTCTTTAGTTAAAGCATTTTTAACACTTGTAATCAGTCGGTTGATGTCAATCGGCTTTGAAATGAAATCATAAGCACCTTCCTTTAAACATGAAACCGCAGAATCAATATCTGCGTGTCCCGAAATCATAATAAAAGTAGTTTCAGGCTTAAGTGCTAAACTTTGCTTTAAAAGCTCAGTTCCTGAAAGTTTGGGCATTTTGATGTCAGAAATTACCAATGCAAAGTCTTCTTTCTCTACCTGTTTATAGCCTTCAAGGCCATCTTCGGCGATTACAAATTCATAATCAGTAAGTTCATCTGAGAGAATACTGTGAAGAACTCCCGATATTGCTTTTTCGTCTTCTACGATAAGGATTTTTTGCATAGTTGCAAATTTAGAAATTTTTGATTGAATTATTAGCAAAAACCATACCTAAATAATCTATTGCGTATAATCTCTTCTTCCAAAAATGGCAGAACCGACCCTTACTGAATTGGCCCCACATTCTATCGCAATAGGAAAGTCGTCACTCATCCCCATCGATAATGTTTGTAGAGATTTCTGCTTATTCAGTTCATCAAAAAGGCTTTTTAATATTGAAAATTCTTTTCTGATCTGCTGTTCATCATCGGTGAATGTTGCCATTCCCATCAATCCTGTAACTTCTATATTTGAAAATGCTCCGTCTGTATATTTTTGAAATAATCTTTTGGCTTCATCAATTTCTAACCCGAATTTACTTTCTTCTTCAGCAATTTTTACCTGAAGTAAAACTTTAATGTTCCTGTTATACTTTATGGCTTCTTTATTGATTTCCAAAATTAATTTTTCAGAATCTACACTCTGAATAGTATCTATAAACTCAGCAATGTATTTTACTTTATTAGTCTGCAGATGTCCTATCAGATGCCATTGAATATCTTTAGGAAGAAGAGGATATTTCTCCATTACTTCCTGAACTTTGTTTTCTCCAAAAACCCTTTGCCCAAGATCATAGACTTCCTGAATGGCTGAAACCGGATGCGTTTTTGATACAGCAACCAGTTCTACGTGATCCGGAAGCTGAGTTTTTATACGGGTATAATTTTCCTGAATGCTCATGATTGCAAATTTCTGAATTTTAAAAGCAAAAAACGAATTAATTTCTAAATTTTAAAATCAGTTTACCATGTAGAAGTAAAGAAAAATGATTGTCTGTCATTCTGACGAAGGAAGAATCTCGGATTAATATAGATCAGGCTTCATTTAACAGAAAGATTCTTCACTGCATTTCATTTTGTTCAGAATGACAGGCAACCAAAAATATTTAAATTAATTCAAAACCTCATTGATCTTAGGATATTCAGAGATTTTTCTGAAAACAAAGCGGTTACTTTTCTGCAGTTTCTCAATAAAAAGATCAAGTTCATTAATAGAGTCAGAATCTGTAAGATATTGGTCATGCGTAAGAAAAACGAGGTGTCTTGAAGTTTTTTCTAAATCATTAAAAAAAATACTGTCCACTTTTTTCAGCATAGCCTCATGACTGCCTTTCAGAGCCATTTTCTGACCAGGTTTCCATTCCAGATCCCAGCCAATTACTTTATAACCTGCTTCTTTAAGTTTATTAGCAGCTTCGGTAGAACTTTTAAGATCGGTCACGTTTGTATTAGTAAGCCTCCAGATATTCCTTCCCGGAGTTCTGGCAATTTTATCGTATAATTTCAAGCTGTCTTTTGCCGTATCAAAATCGTGGACAACAGCCAGCGGATTTTTGTAAAAATCGGTGTATTTATTATTGGCATGAGTAAAACTATGATTTGCCAGTTCTATCAAGGGATCCTTTTTCAAAAGCTCAAAGTCATTCATTTGTGTTTTGCTTCCATATACATGTTTTCCAACAATAAAAGCAGTTGCACAGACATTTCTCTTGTTAAGAATTTTGAGAAGATTTACTGTTCCGCGATTTGGTCCATCATCAAATGTAAGATAAATAACTCTTTTGTCCGAATCGACATTTTCATCATCAATTTTAGGAACTGTTTTTGCGACGGGATGTTCCTGAGAAATCAGTTTTTCTGATTCTTTCTTGTCGTTTTTACGGTTACAACCGTTGAATAAGATTGAAGTTGCACTCACCAATGCAAACATCCCAAGAAAAGTCTTGTTTCTAGACTTTTCCGCAAAAGTTTTTTTCATAAAATTAAGAGGAATTTAAATTGTTAAAAAAAAGTTAATTTTTCTAAATTATTCTTAACAAATTACATGCCGAATTTAATTGAATTCGGCTTTTTAAGGATATTTTAATAACTAAATTTTATTTCAGTAATTCCTTTAAATATAAAGAGTTATTAATCGCAGCTGTTCCCCATGTATTATTGAAAAAAATAAAGGTTTTCTTTTTCAGATTTATAATATTTTCAGCGAGATCTTTAAGGAATTCTGAAGTATATTCGGATTTGTAAAGAATAGGTTTCCCATGAAGCCTGTAGTACAAAATTTCAGAATGATTAATGATAACATCTTCAGGTAAATTTCCCGGGAAACTTACACCGGAAAAAATAATATTGTGATCTCCCAGAATTTTAAAAATCTCATCGTTCCACCATGATTCATGACGGAATTCAATGACGTTCAAGTAAGCAAAATTGATATTACGAAGGATAACATCAATATTTTCCTGCGAATTTTTGAAAGAAGGCGGGAATTGATAAAGAAAGCCGGAAAGCTTATCTTTAAGATGATCCTGAATATGAGCACAGAATTCGGTAATATGTTCTTTGCAGTCTTTCAGGCGCTTTTCGTGAGAAATTGTTTTCGGAATTTTAATAAAAAACTTAAAATCTTCAGGAGTTTCATCTCTCCATTTCAGAAGGGTTTTAGCTGTTGGATTCCTGTAAAAAGTTGAATTGATTTCTACACAATTGAATTTGTGAGAATATAAAGAAAGAAAGTCTTTACTTTTTGCATCTTCAGGATATAATGATCCTTTCCAGTCATTATTGTAAAATCCTGAACAACCAATATACAGACTTTCTTTTTTCATATTTACTTAATATCTAAATCGACTGAATTCAAACGTAGAGAATTTAAAATCACCGATAATGAGCTAAAACTCATTGCTGCCGCAGCAATCATAGGTGATAAAAGAATTCCAAAGAAAGGATACAATAATCCTGCCGCAATCGGAACGCCTAAAACATTATAAATAAAAGCAAAGAATAAGTTTTCCTTAATATTCTTTAAAAGCTTTTCACTGAGTAACTTTGCCTTGGCCACCCCTAAAATATCACCTTTTAATAAAGTAATTTCGGCACTTTCGATAGCAACATCGGTTCCTGTTCCCATCGCAATTCCAATATCAGCCTGAGCCAAAGCAGGGGAGTCATTGATTCCGTCACCCGTCATGGCTACGATTTTACCTTGCTGCTGAAGTTTTTTAACCTCATTTAATTTATCCTCCGGATGACAGTTGGCTTTGAAATGTTTGATTCCCAATTCTTCAGCAACCGCTTTTGCAGTATGTTCATTGTCTCCGGTCATCATGATGACATCTATACCTTCACTTAATAACAGCTGAACCGCTTTTTTAGAGCTTTCTTTTATTTTATCAGTAAAGCTAATGAATCCTAAAACCGTATTTCCCTGAGCGATATAAGAAATAGTATGTGCTTTTGACTGAACTTCAAACGCCTTTTGTTTTAAGTTTTCAGGAATTGATATCTGATGAGAGATTATCAGACTTTCGTTTCCTAAATAAACCGTTTCTCCGTTGATATTTCCTTTAACTCCTTTTCCTGAAATATTTTCAAAATCTGTTACTTTTTCAGGAGAAACATTTTGCTCTTTTGCTTTTTTGATTACCGCATTGGATAGAGGATGCTCAGAATTCTGATTTAAGGAATAGGCTAATTTCAGGATTGAATTTTTATCTTCATCAACCGTTTCAATATATTCTAAAGATGGCTTTCCTTCTGTTAAAGTTCCTGTTTTATCGGTAATTAAAACATTTACCTTATTCATTTGTTCAAGTGCTTCTGCATTTTTGATAAGAATTCCGTTTTTAGCCCCTTTTCCAATTCCAACCATTAAAGACATCGGTGTAGCCAAGCCCAATGCACAAGGACAGGCAACAATTAAAACAGCCACAGCATTCACAAAGGCAAACAAGCTTTTTTTTCCTTCCGGACCGAAAATTTGCCAAAGAATAAATGTTAAAACCGCAATCAAGATAACAGTAGGAACGAAAACTTTTGAAACTTTATCAGTAAGCTTTTGAATCGGAGCCTTACTTCTGCTGGCTTCATTCACCATTTTAATGATCTGAGCAAGTAAAGTTTCATCGCCCACTTTTTCAGCTTTCATAATGAACACCTGATTGCCGTTGATAGTTCCTGAAGAAACTTTATCATTAATGCTTTTTTCAACCGGAATAGGCTCTCCTGTAATCATACTTTCATCAACATAAGAGCTTCCTTCTGTTATTTTTCCGTCAACAGGAATTTTTTCTCCCGGTTTTACCTTTAATAAGTCTCCGATTTTTACCTGAGAAAGCAAAACTTTTTTTTCTTCTCCGTTTACGATAAGATTGGCTTCATCTGGCGAAAGATTCATCAGTTCACGGATGGCATTTCCCGTTTTTTTATGTGCAGCAGCTTCCATGAGCTGACCTAAGATCACCAATGTTAAAATCACACAGACCGCTTCAAAATACAATGGAATTTCATGATCATGACCACGGATTTCATGGGGGATCATATCCGGAAAGACCAAAGCAACAATACTGAAAATAAATGCTGCAGCAACTCCCAAAGCAATTAAGCTAAACATATTCAGATTCCAGGTTTTAAAAGAAACCCAGCCTCTTTTTATTAAAAACCACCCGGAATAAAATAGAACCGGAAGTGTTAAAATAAATTCAATAACGCCCTGAATCTGGTGAGAAAAAGGGAAATCAATGAACATTCTTCCCATCGAAAGTATAAAAACAGGGAGCGTGAAAGCCAGAGAAATAATGAATTTTCTTTTCAGAATGATGTATGTTTCATCCTCTTCACCTTCATTTGAATCAGGCATTCTTACTAAATCCATTCCACAAATAGGACAACTTCCCGGCTCATCACTTATAATTTCAGGATGCATCGGGCAGGTATATTTTGCCACTTTTTTCTCAGGATATTTTACCAGATCCATTCCACAAACCGGACAACCTACATTCCTGTCATACACCTTATCTCCTTCACAATACATTGGACAGTAATATTTGCCTGCCATTTCATCGGTAATTTTCGGAGCTTCATGGTGATGCCCGTGATCATGAGTATGGTGATGCGAATGAGTTCCCGCATTTTTCACCAAGTTCTCCGTAATTTCTTCCAAATGCATATGACAAACAGGACAATCGCCTTTCTCATTATAAATCTTATCTCCTTCGCAGAACATAGGACAATAATATTTTCCTATATTATCTTTGAAATTTTCAGGTAAATGGGCAGAAGAGTAGGTTGGCTTATGATTAGGATCTTTTGCCAGCTTTTCTTCAATAGGAACCAGATACATATTGCAAACCGGACATCTTTTCCCTTGCTGGAAATAGACTTTATCACCTTCGCATTCCATCGGGCAATAATAAACAGATGATGGAGATATTCTGTCCTGCGGTTTTACAAAATCTTTTTGAGAATTGTCAGGATCGTCCAGTTTATAGTTTCCGATTGCGTCCAGCGCTTTATTTAAAGTATTTAATTCAATATCTTTTTCGGAAGTGATGGTTGCTGTATTTGTTTCTAAATCAACATCAGCACTTATCCCTTCAATACTATTCAGCTTTTCAAAAATCTTTTTCTGACAGCCGGAACAAGTCATTCCGAGTATTTTATATTGTTTTTCCATAATCCTTTTAATTTACAGTACAAATTTCCAAAACGCAACATGAAGGTTGTTATAAATTTAAGGATAATGTTTATAGAATTTGGCAGGAAGGATTAGAGTTTTGATTATCAATGAATTTCAAAACTCTAATATATTTTATTTTCAGACAAGATCCAGAGGTTTTCGATTGTGGATCTTCAGTTTTTTAAATTCAGTAGGAGTGAAACCTGAACTGTTTCTGAATTGGGATGACAAATGCTGAACACTTTTATAACCAAGTTTTCCTGCAATTTCTGTCAGTGTAAATTCATTATATAAAAGTAATTCTTTCACCTTTTCAATCTTTTGAAGAATAAAAAACTGCTCTAATGTGACATTCTCATTTTGAGAAAAAGTCTTTGAAAGAGAACTGTAATCCTTATGAATTTTTGATGTTAAAAACTCTGAAAGAAGGAAGTTTTCATCAATATCAAGCTCGCTGATTTTTGTAATGATCAGAGCCTTAATTTTTTCAATAAGCTGATGAGCAGAATCTTTTATCCTTTCGAAACCTGTTTCCGAAAGATGTTTTTCAATGGACTGAAGATCTTCTTCGGAAACATCGGATTCTGTTTCCACTTCACCAAGATTGATAGATTTGATTTTTACTCGATTTTCATTAAAAATAGACTGAACGGCAGAAATACACCTTCCACAAACCATATTTTTTATGAAAATTTTCATTGCTGATCCTGATTGTTTAGCAATCTGTCTTTTACAAATTCAACTTTTGTTTTTCCATGTGGTGCAGGGTTTCCGTCCTGATCTAAGTTTACCATTACAATTCTGTCGACAGTAATGATGGTTTGATGGGTCATTTTATTTCGTACATCACATCTTAAGGTAAGCGAAGTTGATCCAAAATTTGAAACTTCAATCCCAATTTCAATAATATCACCTTGTTTTGCAGAGCTTACAAAGTTGATTTCTGATATGAATTTTGTAACTACTTTTTTATTTTCCAGCTGAATCACGGCATACAATGCTGCTTCTTCATCAATCCACTGTAATAATCGTCCTCCAAAAAGTGACTGATTAGGGTTCAAATCTTCGGGTTTTACCCATTTTCTCGTATGATAGTTCATATTTTTAATAATTTGCAGCACAAATTTAAGGTTAAAAAATTGTATTTACAGTTAATTAATATTTAGTTATTAAAAAACAATAATTTGTTTTCTCAATTACTAATAAAAGCCTGATAAATATTATTTTATAAGAATTAGATTTAACAAATTCAATATTAAGTGAGAATTAATTATAAAAAAGCTTTGATTTGTAATTTTTAATTGTAACTTGCAATCGTTTATATTTGGAATCAATATTTGTTCATTAATTTATGTTGTTTTTCTTTTATATGCCAAATTTTTATTAATTTTTTAATTTTATTTAAAATGAACATTTTTGTTTCAAACATCAATTACGCAACTAAAGAATATGAGTTGCATGACTTATTCGCTGAATTTGGCGATGTAACATCTGCTAAGATTGTAACAGACAGAGAAACTGGTCGTTCTAGAGGTTTCGGTTTCATCGAAATGGGTGACGAAGAAGGAGCTCAAGCTATTGAAGCTCTTAACCAGAAAGAACTTAACGGGAAAGTACTTAACGTATCTGAAGCTAAGCCGAGAGAAGAAAAACCAAGAAGAAGTTTCGATAACAACAGAGGTGGTGGTTATGGAAACAACCGTGGTGGAAACAACGGTGGTGGTTACGGTAACAACAGAGGAGGTAACGGCGGTGGAAACCGTTGGTAAAAAATATAAGCGGCTTTTCGGAGCCGCTTTTTTTATGTCTTTTATTTAAAGAATTAGTCTTTTTTCTTCTTCTTTTTCTTTTCTTTATTCTTTTTATCTTTTTTAGGATTCAATATTTCTTCGGCATATTCTAATTTAGGTTCTTTTATTTTCGCCGGCTTAAGTTCTATTTTCAGATCAAAATATCCTTTAAGATCATTTTGAGAGATCAGATTCTCATTAAATAAAAATTCCAAAACTTCCTTCCCTGAATTATTAAAGAAATTAAGGGAAAGCTCTCTTAACAAAAATTTTCTATATTCTTCCAGCGGTACAAGAACCGTATATTTAAAAATTCTTCCTTCTTTTTCCGTAGACAAATATCCTTTTTCAACCAGTATTTTAAGGTAAGTAGAAACTGTATTCTGATGGGGTTTCGGTTCAGAATGCTTTTCCATAATGTCTTTTAGATAAAAAGATTTCAGCTTCCAGAAGAGCTTCATTAAGTTTTCTTCTGCAGAAGTGAGATGATTTATTTTCATAGTAGAGTCTTAATGTTGAAATTGTATATTGCAATATAGGTAAATAAAAGATACCATAAAAGCGATAAGAGCTCCCATGAATACTTCTTTCGGACTATGTCTTTTTAAAATAATCCGGGTAATCCCTACTAAAGCCGCAATTCCGAGCCATATAAGTCCTGCAACTGGATTAATCGCAAAAAACAAAGCTGCAACAAATATATTGAATGCAGTATGCATAGAGCTTTTAATAAAAAAATTACTGATCTGCAGAGCGAAAAGAAGGATCAGAATAAATAGCATGACAAAATCAATGTATCCGTTTTTTATGTAATTGAAAACAATATAAGCAATAATACAAACGGCTATAAACACATATAAAGTCTTTCTCTGTACCCGGTTCGAAACATCCATATTGGTATACCTTCCTGTTTTTACATTCCAGACCAGCCAAACAATGACAGGAATCATAATAATCAACAGTATTGGTAAAAAGTAATATAAAGAATCTTTCAATGAGTAATTTCTTACACTCATGTATAGAAAGAATATAAATAAAGAAAGTAGGGGATTAAATAAATCTGAGATTATTTTTGATGCTTTAAGTATAAATGAAGGCTGTTTTTCTTCCATATTTCAGTTTGATAATGTAAATATAATATTATAACTAAAAAAACAATTGGTATGTATACAATAAAAACAAAGTTTTTTTTATAATTTTGCTCAACTATTTCATAATAAATAAGCAAGAGCTCAACACATGAAAGAATTTTCTAAAGAGGTATACCTGAAGTGGTATGAAGATATGACTATGTGGAGAAGGTTTGAAGACAAATGCCGTTCTCTTTATCTAAAACAAAAAATCAGAGGTTTTTTACATTTGTACAACGGTCAGGAAGCTATTCCTGCTGGTTTTACGCATGCAATGGATTTAACTAAAGATAGTATGATCACTGCTTACAGATGTCACATCCATCCAATGGCGATGGGAGTAGATCCTAAAAGAATCATGGCAGAACTTTGTGGTAAGGCTACAGGTACGTCAGGAGGTATGGGTGGATCTATGCACATTTTCAGTAAAGAACATAGATTTTACGGAGGTCATGGTATTGTAGGAGGTCAAATTCCTTTGGGAGCGGGTATTGCTTTCGCAGACCAATATTTTGACAGAAAAGCGGTAAACATTTGTTTCTTCGGAGACGGAGCAGCAAGACAGGGATCTTTGCATGAAACGTTTAACATGGCTATGAACTGGAAATTACCTGTAATTTTTGTTGTTGAAAACAATCAATATGCAATGGGTACTTCTGTTAAAAGAACAGCCAACCACGAAGATATCTATAAATTAGGATTAGGCTACGAAATGCCTTGTCTTGCTGTAGATGCAATGGATCCTGAAAAAGTGGCTGAAGCTGCTTACGAGGCTATCGAAAGAGCAAGAAGAGGAGACGGACCTACTTTCATCGAAGCGAGAACGTACCGTTTCAGAGGTCACTCAATGTCTGATGCTGAACCATACAGATCTAAAGAAGAAGTAGCGATTCACAAAAATGATGATCCCATCGAGTTGATCAAACAAAGAATTTTATCAAACGGATGGGCTACAGAAGAAGAATTGGAAGCTATGGATAACAAATCCAGAGATTTCGTTGAAGAGTGTGTAGAATTTATGGAAAATTCCCCATATCCGGATGCAGAAAAAGTTTATGAGTACGTATACGCTCAGGAAAATTATCCATTCTTAGATAAATTAGAAAACTAAAATTAATAATTAATTTGACATTTGAAATTTGAGTTTCCCTAATCTCAAATCTCAAATCTCGAATCTCGAATATCAAATCAATATATATTATGGCAGAAGTGATTACAATGCCACGTCTTTCTGATACAATGACGGAAGGAAAAGTGGCTAAATGGCATAAAAAAGTAGGAGATAAAGTAAAAGAAGGAGATATTTTAGCCGAAATTGAAACAGACAAAGCGGTTCAGGATTTCGAATCTGAAATAGAAGGAACTCTTTTATACATAGGTGTAGAAGAAGGTAATGCAGCAGCTGTAGATTCTGTTTTAGCAATTATTGGTAATGAAGGAGAGGATATTTCAGGATTAACAGGCGGAGCAGCTGCTCCTGCTGCAACTTCTGAAGAGAAAAAAGAAGAGCCTAAAACAGAAACACCTGCAGCTCCGGAACAAGCATCAGCTGAAGTTCCTGCAGGAGTGGAAGTGATTACAATGCCTAGACTTTCTGATACAATGACGGAAGGTAAGGTAGCTAAATGGCACAAAAATATTGGAGATACAGTAAAAGAAGGAGATCTTCTTGCTGAGATCGAAACAGATAAGGCAGTTCAGGATTTTGAATCTGAATTCAATGGAGTATTATTGAAGCAAGGAGTAGAAGAAGGAGGTGCTGCACCGGTTGATAGTGTTTTAGCTATTATTGGTCCTGCTGGAACAGATGTTTCAGGAGTGGGTGCTGCAAAACCTGCGGCTTCATCATCAGAAAAACCAGCTGAACAAAAAACAGAAACTAAAGCAGAGGAAAAAGCTGCTGCTCCAGTTGTAAGTTCTTCGTCTACAGACAGAGTTGCCATTTCCCCATTAGCGAAAAAAATGGCCCAGGATAAAGGTGTTGATATCAATAGTGTACAAGGTTCTGGTGAAAACGGAAGAATCGTTAAAAAAGATATTGAAAATTATCAGCCATCTGCGAAACCAGCAGCTTCAGCTCCGACAGCAAGTCCTGCGGCGCAAGTTGCATTAAGCTTTGTACAGGGTGAAGATACAGAAACTCCGAATTCACAGGTGAGAAACATTATCGCAAAACGTCTTTCTGAAAGTAAGTTCTCTGCTCCTCACTACTATCTAATGGTAGAAATCAACATGGATAAAGCGATTGAAGCTAGAAAAGAGATCAATTCTTTGCCGGATACTAAAATTTCATTCAACGATATGATCATTAAGGCAACTGCTGTTGCTTTAAGAAAGCACCCGCAGGTAAATTCAAGCTGGGCAGGTGATAAGATCATTCACAGAGGAAATATTAATGTTGGTGTAGCGGTTGCAATTCCTGACGGATTGGTGGTTCCTGTACTTAAAAATACAGATCAGATGAACTATACTCAAATTTCTGCTGCTGTGAAAGATATGGCTTCAAGAGCGAAATCTAAAGGTCTTAAAGCAAATGAAATGGAAGGATCTACATTCTCAATTTCAAACTTGGGTATGTTCGGAATTGAAACCTTTACAAGTATCATCAACCAGCCAAACTCTGCTATCCTTTCAGTAGGAGCTATCATTGAGAAACCAATTGTGAAAAATGGACAGATCGTGGTTGGAAACATCATGAAGCTTTCATTAGCTTGTGACCACAGAGTGGTAGACGGTGCCACGGGTGCTCAGTTCTTACAGACATTAAAAACGTATTTAGAAAGTCCATTAACTTTGTTACTGTAATTTTCTAAAGTTTTAAATATAAAAAAACGCTTCTCGATTTGAGGAGCGTTTTTTATAATATCATAAGCTTGATAAGGATGCTTCGGCTTCGCTCAGCATGACACATAAAATTATCCAGAGTAATCATATTATTCTTGTTAAGAGAATCACTGTCATGCTGAGCGAAGCCGAAGCATCTCAAAGACACTTAATTTAATGGTGTCATTATTAATTTATCATAGTATAATTCGCTTTAAAATTATCTCATATCTCAAATCAATTTACTATTTTTGAATCATGATTAAAGCAAGAAATATCCATAAATCATATGGAAATTTAGAAGTATTGAAAGGCGTTGATATCCATATAAAAGTAGGAGAAGTTGTGTCTATTGTTGGAGAATCGGGAGCCGGAAAATCTACCCTTTTACAGATTTTAGGAACTTTAGATCTTCCTACCAATTCGAAAAACTTTGATACTGAAATAACCATTGCAGGAGAATCTTTCATTAATATGAATGATAAACAGCTTTCTAAATTCAGAAACCAAAATATTGGCTTTGTTTTTCAGTTTCATCAATTACTTCCTGAATTTACAGCTTTAGAAAATGTATTACTTCCAACAAAAATTGCGGGCGCCAATGAAAAAGAAGCAATTGAAAAAGCTTATGCCTTATTTGAAGACTTAAAAATAGAGCAGAGATTGCATCATAAGCCTAATCAATTATCCGGAGGTGAAGCACAGAGAGTTGCTGTAGCCAGGGCTTTAATCAATTCTCCGAAAATTATTTTTGCAGATGAACCTACAGGAAATTTAGATTCAAAAAATGCAGATGATCTTCACCGTCTTTTTTTCGATTTAAGAGATAAATATAACCAGACTTTCGTGATTGTAACCCACAACCCTGGTCTTGCCGAAATTACCGATCGAAAACTAGTGATGAAAGACGGAATGATTATCGAATAAACTTTCCAGCAAATGATGAAACCCTTTATTTTTTTATTTTTTCTTATTATTTCCTGTTCAAAGTTTGAATCTCAGGCTAATCATACTGTTGATTACTTGCCAAAATCAAGGGTTCTGGAAATTAAGAACTATATTAAAGGTAAAGATTACAACCGGGATTTAGCTGTTTTTATCAATTTTAAAATTCATTCAGGAAAGTACAGGTATTTCGTTTATGATCTGAAGAGTGACAAGATATTACAAAAAGCCATTGTAGCTCATGGTGACGGTTCTGTTGTTAAAAATTCAAATACTTTACAGTTCAGTAATCTTGATGGTTCACATCAATCGTCTTTAGGAAAATACGAAATAAAGGAAAGTTATATTGGAAAATTTGGTAAAGCTTACCGACTGGACGGATTGGATAAAACCAATAGTAATGCAAGATCAAGGTCTATTGTTCTTCATTCCTACTACTGCATTCCGGATCATGAATCTACGAATCCTGCCTGTTTAAGCTTTGGGTGTCCGATGCTTTCAAAGAATGCACTGGATAAAACTACCAAATATATAGATATGTCAGAGCAACCTATTATTTTATACGCTTTTTATTAAATTTATAATTTATTTATAATTCTCAAAATGTCTATTAAATTTCTTGCTGAAGACGACAGACCGCGTGAAAAGTTCTTATCAAAAGGTAAGAGCTCCCTCTCTGATTCAGAATTATTAGCCATTATTATGGGAAGTGGAAATAAAAATGAAACAGCCATAGAGCTTGCCAGAAAAATTTTAGCATCAGTCAATAATAACTGGCATCAGCTGAGTTTACTCTCATTAAAAGATTTAATGAAGTTTAAAGGAATCGGAGAAGTTAAAGCCATTTCTATTATAACCGCTTTGGAAATCGGAAGGCGAAGAGCCGATCAGCAGCTTCCGGAAAAACGTATAATTTCTAGCAGTAACGATGCTTATCTTATTTTGAAAAATCATTTATCAGACCTAAGGACTGAAGAATTTTGGGCTATATTTCTCAATCAGAGCAATAAAGTTATTCATCTTACACAGCTGACACAAGGCGGAATAAACCAGTCTATTGTAGATATAAGGGTTTTGTTCAGAACAGCTCTTGATCATTATTCCACTGGAATTATCATTGCCCATAACCATCCTTCAGGTAATTTAAAACCCAGTATAGACGATCTTGATATTACGCAAAAAATAAAAGAAGCCGGAAATATGCTAAGTATTCAATTACTAGATCATTTAATTATTACACAGAGTTCATACTTAAGTTTTTCAGACGAAGGATTATTATGATTAAGAAATTAAAGTATGAAAATATTGACTTTGATAAATATACTCAATGTTTAGAGAATTCTCAACAGAAAAATTGGTACGCAAAAAAAGAAGTTCTTGATGAGCTCTCCGGAAATTGGGAAATCTTAGTCTATAGGGATTATGAAGCTGTGCTGCCTATTCCATTAATTAAAAAATTTGGAATAAAATTCGTAATCACGCCACTTTTTTGTCAGCAACTAGGAGTTTTCTCATCAAGTGACAATTCGGAGATCAATGATCAGTTTTTAAAAGCTCTAAAAAAAAATTATAAAATATTTTATTATTCTTTTAATCAGCATAACTCATTTTCTTCGAGTGCTGAAAAAAGAAAAAATTATATAATTCCCATTTCAGATTACGAAATTTTAAGAAGAAAGAAATATTTTAAAGGAAGGAAGTCAACAGTTAAATGTGCACAGCATCTTATTTATAAAGAAATAGAATTAAACACAAAGCATATTTCATTCATCGAAAATAATTTTAAAGGGCTTACAAAGGAAAATGATATTAAAAAGTTTAAAGATTATCTCAATTTTCTTGATCGTAATAATTCGCTGAAGCTCTTTGCGGCTTATCTGGATCAACAATTAATAAATATTGCCATTTTAGTTTCGGAAAAAACGGAATTTTCATTATTGGCTTTGATTAATGATGAAGCTTATAAAAAGGAAGACGGGGCTTCTTTTTTAATAGATAAAATTCTTAGTCATTATATTCATAAGAAAAGCTTCAATTTTATGGGAAGCAATATTCCTGGAATCGAACGCTTCTTTAAAAGCTTTGGTGCAGAGCTTCACGACTACAATTTTATTCAGAATAAAATATTAAAGAAAATTTATAAAATATAATCTTTAGTTATCCTACACAATCATGTGTTTTTAATCATAAATTCAGAAAATATTAGTAATTTTGCTACCTCAAATTATGACAAATTTTTCAGGATATCTGCCGTATGCATTTGCATTAATTATTGCAATCCCTTTCTTGGTTTTACTAAGACAGTTTGTATTTACTTATATCAGACTTAAAGAACAGGAAATCAAATTACTTTCCGTAAAATCAAATTCTGAAAATAAGACTCAGGCTTATGAAAGAATGACCTTGTTTTTGGAGAGAATAAAACCTTCAAACCTGATTCAAAGATTTGACAAAGACTTGGCGAGTCACGAGTTTATTTTCCTTACAGAAAAGACAATCAACGAAGAGTTTGAATATAATTCTTCTCAACAATTATATATTACGAAAAATTCATGGCAAAATATTGTTGATTCTAAAAATGCAGTAATAGATTTGCTTCATAAAACATATGGTGGATTAAATGGAAATAGCAATCTTGAAGAATTCAAGACCATTTTCATTATGAATTATATGGAGAGTGAAGACTATATCTCAATAACCATTGAAGATCTGAGAAGAGAAATTCTAATAATAGCTTAACTAAAAAAATAAAATTTTAAATAAAATGATTCCAAATTTTAAAGCACATCCATGGCATGGGATTTCTGCGGGAGAAGATGCGCCAAATGTTGTAAATGTTTTCGTGGAGATCGTTCCTTCAGATACTATTAAATATGAAGTAGATAAAGAAACAGGATTTTTAAAGGTTGACAGGCCTCAGAAATTCTCAAATATTATTCCTGCATTGTATGGTTTTGTTCCCAGGACTTACTGTGATCAGGCGGTAATGAACTTAGCAATCGAAAGAGGAGCAAATGATGTTACCATGGGAGACCATGACCCTCTTGATATCTGTGTTTTAAGCTCTCATAATATTCACTCAGGAGGTTTATTGATGGAGGCTATTCCAATCGGTGGATTCAAAATGATTGATGGAGGAGAAGCGGATGATAAAATCGTTGCTGTAATGATTGGAGACCACGCTTTCGGTCACTACAGAGATATTTCTGAATTGCCTGAAGCTGAAGTGAAAAGATTAATGCACTATTTCTTAACGTATAAAAACTTACCGGATGAGCCTGCAAAATGTAGAATCCAGGAAGTTTACGGTGCAGATCATGCGAAAAAAGTAATCAAAGCATCTCAGGATGACTATGCTAATAAATATGGAGGATAATATTCTCTTTATTTGATTATAAATTAAAGGATAAATGAAAATTCATTTATCCTTTTTTATTGAAGTTTTGTAAGATACTATAGTATTATTTTTATCCGGCTTCATTATTTTCTTAAAATCCATAGGAATTATTTATTATATTTAATTTTCTATTACCAAAAAAATATTAAACTATGGACTTATTTGTGTTAGTACCAATTTTTGGTGTCATTGCTTTGCTGTATACCTTTATTCAAAGCAATTGGGTAAGTAAACAGGATGCCGGAAATGACAAAATGAAAGTTATCAGTGGACATATCGCTGACGGTGCGATGGCTTTTCTAAAAGCCGAGTACAAAATTTTAACTTATTTCGTAGTAATTGTAGCTATTCTTTTAGCGGTGATGGGAATGAGCAATGCCAATTCACACTGGAGCATTGGGATTGCTTTTGTTGTAGGAGCAATATTTTCAGCTTCGGCCGGTTTTATAGGCATGAAAATCGCGACCAAAGCCAACGTAAGAACCGCAGAAGCAGCAAGAACCTCACTTTCAAAAGCACTTAAAGTTTCGTTTACGGGAGGTTCCGTAATGGGAATGGGCGTTGCCGGATTGGCTGTTTTAGGATTGGGTTCTCTATTTTTAATCATTAAACAGATTTTTGCAGCAGATGCACCTGTAGATTCCCATGAAATGGAAAGAACCATCGAGATCTTGACAGGGTTTTCCTTAGGTGCAGAATCCATTGCACTATTTGCAAGAGTAGGAGGTGGAATTTATACAAAAGCTGCAGATGTGGGAGCTGATTTAGTAGGAAAAGTAGAAGCCGGAATTCCGGAAGATGACCCAAGGAATCCGGCAACGATTGCAGATAATGTAGGAGATAATGTGGGAGACGTTGCAGGGATGGGCGCAGATTTATTTGGTTCTTATGTCGCTACAGTCTTAGCAACTATGGTTTTAGGAAGAGAAACTGTTTCCGAGGATTCTTTTGGTGGTTTTGCACCGATTCTTCTTCCTATGCTGATTGCAGGAACCGGAATTATTTTTTCTATTATAGGGACTTTATTTGTGAGAATTAATGACAATGAAGGCTCATCAACTTCAAGCGTACAAAACGCGCTGAATTTAGGAAACTGGGGAAGTATAGTTATTACCGCTATAGCATCCTATTTTCTGGTCACTTATATCTTACCGGAGAAAATGCTTCTTAGAGGCCAGGAATTCACTAAAATGGGTGTTTTTGGAGCAATTATGGTAGGATTAGTGGTAGGAACATTGATGAGTATCATTACAGAATATTATACCGCCATGGGAAAAAGACCAGTTTCAAGCATTGTAAGACAATCTTCAACAGGTCACGCCACCAATATTATCGGTGGACTTTCAGTGGGTATGGAATCTACATTTCTTCCGATTCTTGTTTTAGCAGGTGGAATTTATGGCTCTTATCTATGTGCAGGATTATACGGTGTCGCTATTGCGGCGGCAGGTATGATGGCTACTACAGCAATGCAATTGGCGATCGATGCTTTTGGTCCTATTGCAGACAACGCAGGAGGAATTGCTGAAATGAGTGAATTACCAAAAGAAGTCCGTGAAAAAACAGATATTTTAGATGCTGTCGGAAACACAACTGCAGCAACAGGAAAAGGATTTGCAATCGCTTCAGCAGCATTGACTTCTTTAGCTCTGTTTGCGGCTTTTGTGGGAATTGCAGGCATTGATGGCATAGATATTTACAGAGCCGATGTTCTGGCTGGATTATTTATCGGGGGGATGATTCCTTTTATATTTTCTTCTTTAGCTATTACCGCAGTTGGACAGGCTGCAATGGCAATGGTGGAAGAAGTCCGAAGACAGTTTCGTGAAATTCCGGGGATTCTGGAAGGAAAGGCACAACCTGAATATGAAAAGTGTGTTGCTATTTCTACCGACGCTTCCATCAGAAAAATGATGCTTCCAGGAGCAATTGCCATTATTTCACCGTTATTAATAGGATTTATTTTCGGACCTGAAGTATTGGGCGGATTTTTGGCAGGAGCAACTGTAAGCGGCGTTTTAATGGGAATGTTCCAGAATAATGCAGGAGGAGCTTGGGATAATGCAAAAAAATCTTTTGAAAAAGGTGTAGATATTAATGGACAGACGTACTACAAAGGATCAGAGCCTCATAAAGCTTCGGTAACGGGAGATACTGTAGGAGATCCTTTCAAAGATACTTCTGGGCCTTCAATGAATATCCTTATTAAATTGATGTCAATCGTTTCGCTGGTCATTGCTCCAACTTTGGCAACTTTACATAAAGATAAGATTGAGGCTAACCGAAAAGCAAAAATTGAAGCTTTAACAGGTATTGCTGGCCTTAGTTCTTCAATAGATACTCATAATGCTGCAGTTTCATTAGCTCCAAAAGAAGTAAAAGGATACATCAACGAAAATGGTGATTTTGTTTATGATACAGGGAGTATTAAAGAAGTCGAATTAAAAGGAGGAAAGAAAATTTCGATAGGGGAAGGAAGTCAACTCTATCAGTTGTATAATTCTGTGAAACAAAAAGATCAGAAAGTTTTAGACCCAAATAATTGGTACACCATCGAAAACCTTTATTTTGAAACAGGTTCAAGTGATTTAAGAGCAGGTTCAGAAGCTCAGTTGTTGAATTTGGTTGAAATTATGACGGCTTATCCGGATTTGAAAATAAAACTTGGAGGATATACAGATAATTCAGGAAATGAGGAAAGCAACCAAAAACTATCCAATCTAAGAGCTCAAACTGCAAAACTGAAATTACTGGAATTGGGAATTGCTGCAGATAGGGTAGAAGCGGAAGGATATGGTTCACAGCATCCTGTTTGTGCAGCCAATGATACTGATGAATGTATGGCTAAAAACCGAAGAATTGATGTGAGAGTTCTCTCTTTCTAATTAAAACGATAATAAATTAAAAAGCACTGCAATCGCAGTGCTTTTTATATAGAATCTTAAGAATATTCTTTAAAGATTTTTTTGCAAATGTTCCAAAGCATCAATAATTAAATCATCTTTTTTGGCAAAGCTAAACCTTATATAATCTGAATTTGTTTTAGAATTGTAAAATGCTGAAACCGGAAGACAGGATACTTTTTTCTCCACAGTCAGCCATTTGGAGAATTCTACGTCTGTCATTGTTTTGGAAACATTTCTGAAGTTAACGATCTGAAAAAAACTTCCCTGTGCCTTTTGCTCAACCTGCAAAGGAGTATATTGGATAAGTTCATTAAAAATATTCCTTTTATTTTCCATTGCTTTCCGGTTTTCTTCAGGATCAAATACCTGGAGATATCTGGCAATAGCATATTGGGCAGGAGCATTCGTACTAAAAGAAATGTATTGCTGATAGCTTCTGAAATTTTTCAATAAATCTTCTGCCGCAAGCAAATAACTGACTTTCCATCCTGTTGCATGAAACATTTTTCCGAAAGAAAATATACAAAAAGTCCTTTTTCTCAAGTCTGGATGAAGAAAAGAACTGTAATGTTCAATATTGTCATAGCAATAAATATCATAGATTTCTTCTGAAATCAGGTAAATTTCCTGGTCTTTGATTAACTCATACAATTGATTCCAATCATTTTGATTCCAAATCTTTCCGGTGGGATTTTGAGGAGAATTTACGATAATCGCTTTAGTTTTTTCAGAAATACAGCTTTTAAGTTTCTCCCAGTTAATGGTAAAATCACATTCTAGATCATAATAGACAGGACTCCCCCCATTAAGAACAATTGAAGGAGCATAGGTGTAATAAGAGGGCTGTATCACGATAACTTCATCTCCCTGATTAAGAATAGATTTTAAAGAAGTATATAAAGCAAAAGTTGAACAGGGAACAATATTCACTTCCTCTTTTTTTATGAAGATAGTATTCTTTCTTTTAGCATTAAACTTAATAATATTATCGATCAGCACATCATTTCCGGCAAGAGATTCATAGCTGTGGCTAATATGATCTGCTGATTCTTTCAGGTAATATCGTAATCTGCTGTCTATTTCGAAATCAGGCAGACCTAGAGACAGATCGAAGCTTCCATGCTTTCTGGAAAGCTCAGACATCTCCGTAAAAAAAGAATAATGATTAAATCCGTAAATTTCTACCATTCATTTTGCATTTAAATCAAATATAATAAATTTTAGATTTCAGTAAAGAATAAATATATTTTGCTATTTTTAAGAAAATTATTTTACATGAAAAAGGTAATCATTCCTGTATTAGCCGCTGTTGTACTTACAAGCTGCGGAGCTTCTAAAACTTCTATGGAAACTTCCGGTTCATCTATTGTTTCTCCTACTATATACAATAAAGCGTTTCAGTCTGCTTATAAAGAAATTAAAGCAGAAGATTTAAAGAAAAACTTATATGTAATCGCTTCCGATGAAATGGAAGGTCGAGATACCGGAAGTCCCGGACAAAAAAGAGCAGGTGAATACATGATTAATTATTATAAAAGTTTAGGAATTTCTTATCCAAAAGCTTTAGGATCTTACTATCAGAAAGTTCCGGCTGATTTTATGAAGCAGAGAGGAGGCGGAAATCTCCCTGATTCTGAAAATATACTGGCTTTTATTGAAGGAAGTGAAAGGCCTGAAGAAATTGTTGTGATTTCCGGACACTATGATCATGTGGGAACAAGAAACGGAGTTGTTTATAATGGCGCGGATGACGACGGAAGCGGAACTGTAGCCGTAATGGAAATTGCAAAGGCTTTTCAGAGTGCTAAAAAAGCTGGAAAAGGCCCTAAAAGATCAGTCTTATTTCTTCATGTGACCGGAGAAGAACACGGTTTGTTCGGGTCAGAGTATTATACCGATAATCCGGTATTTCCTCTTGCAAATACTGTGGTAGATTTAAATATTGATATGATCGGGCGCGATGATCCTGAAAACAGAGGAAAACAATACGTGTATGTAATCGGTTCGGATATGTTAAGCTCTCAGTTAAAAGTAATTAATGAAGCAGCTAATAAAACAACAAATAATCTGGAACTCAATTATAAATATGATGATCCTAATGATCCTCAAAGGTTATATTACAGATCCGACCATTATAATTTTGCCAAAAACAATATTCCTGTAGCATTTTTCTTTGATGGAATTCATGAAGATTATCACAAACCAACGGATGATGTTGAAAAAATAGATTACAATTTATTAGCTAAAAGAACACAGTTGGTGTTTGCAACAGCCTGGGAATTGGCTAACAGAAAGGAAAGAATTGTAGTAGATAAAAAATAATCTGCAGTCAGAAAAAACGAGGACAAATTTGTAAATAATACAGTTTGTCCTTTTTATTTTAAAGTAATACTATCAATTATGAAACAGCAAATTAAATCTATCCGCCCGTTTATAGGATCAGAAAATTTTGAGATCAGCCGTAATTTTTACAGAGATCTAGGATTTAAAGAAATTATTTTAGAGCCTAAATTATCCCTGTTCAAATGGAATGAAATTGGATTTTATCTACAAGACGCCTATGTAAAAGACTGGATCGATAATACCATGATTTTTGTTGAAGTAGAAGACGTTGATGTGTTTTGGAAGAATCTGCAGGAATTGAACCTTGATAAATATAATGGAGTAAGATTAACTCCGGTCAGAATGATGACATGGGGAAAAGAATGTTTTGTTCATGATCCTTCCGGTATTTTATGGCATTTCGGAGAATTTTTTGATCAATAACATATAAAAAAGATATGATCGGATATAAAATTTTGTAATCCTGACAAATGTCAGAATGTTTTTATTTTTATTAATTCTAAATAAATATAAATTTGCATCAACAAAAATATCAAAACACATATCTAATCATATCCATATCAATTTTTGTTTTTTTAACCGGCAGATTTATTGTCGGTTTTTTAATTCTGATAAAGAGATTTCCTGTATTCAATGCCCCATTTAGCAATTTCATCAATAATAGGCTCAATAGTTCTGCCGTATTCGGTAACTTCATATTCTACCGTTACAGGTTTTGTATCCAGTACAGTACGCTTGATGAGATGATTGATCTCCATATCCTGAAGTTCTTTTGAAAGCATTTTGGCGGCAATACCGTCAATTTCTCTCAACAAATCCATAAAACGCATACTTCCTCCCTGCAGTAAAGTGCCCAGAATATGAAACTTCCATTTGCCGGATAGAATCTCCATAGCATCCTTAATAGCGTTCATTCTGTTTTTGCAGACTAATGTTGTATTTAAATTGGCTACTTTTTTCATTCCTTAGTTATTTAAACCTTCTTTAAAATTTGAAGTTGTAAATGTATAAAAAAATAATCAGGTAGTTTCCTAGAGGAAACTAGTTTCCAAAAGGAAATTTATTGTGAAAATGTAATGATTAAATCTTAGCTTTGCATACAATAGTAAATATGTATAAAATCTTATCATAACTAAAAGAATGATAAACTACAAAATACTAACATTCTTGTACCTAACTATAACTTTGGGCAGTTGCAAGGGACAGAACGATAAAAGTAAAAAAATGGAAAACAAAACTACTAACCCATTATTATGTGATCCTGCAACAGGGATTTGTGAGACACCAGGAGAAAAGACGGACAATGGGTATGTCAAAACCAATGAAAAACCAGTGAAAGTTATTTATTTTACCGATCCCATTTGCTCTTCTTGCTGGGGAATCGAACCTCAATTGAGAAAGTTAAAATTAGAATACGGAAACAGTGTAGAAATAGAATACAGAATGGGAGGTCTTCTTCCGGACTGGAGCTACAACAGTGGAGGAATCAGTAAACCTTCAGATGTTGCTCACCACTGGGATGAGGTAAGCGGATATTATGATATGCCAATTGATGGAGATGTTTGGTTAAAAGATCCGCTAGACTCTTCTTATCCTCCTTCTATTGCATTTAAAGCAGCTCAGCTTCAGGATAAATCTAAAGCGTTGGATTTTATGAGAGAGCTTCGTGAAATGGTATTTTTAAAGAAAAAAAATATCGCAAAATGGGAACATATTGCTGCTGCGGCTGAAAAAGTTGGATTGGATACCCATAAGCTAAAAGCAGATTTTGAAGGAAAAGCAAAAGACCTTTTCCAGGAAGATCTGAAACTGGCAAGAGAAATGGGCGTTCGTGGTTTTCCTACGATGTTCTTTACCAATGGAGGTGGGAACAGAGAAACAGTGTATGGTTCAAAACCATACGCATTCTACGAAACTGCTATCTTAAAAATAAATTCAGATACAAAAAAATCTGAATATTCTAAAAACTGGGAAAGTTTATTCGCGAAATATCCTTCTCTTACAGCAAAAGAATTTTCAGAATTATCAGGAACACCAAGAGTGGAGAGCGAGAGACTTTTAAATGACCTCGCCGCTAAAGGAACTCTTGAAAAACTTACGACTAAAAACGGTTCAATCTGGACTTTAAAATCGTAATTAATCACAATCATATTTAGCAAATTTTACCGGAGATTCTTATGGATCTTCGGTATTTTTTATGATTATTACATTCCCGGCCAATAGAGCACATTGAATGCGTGCCCGTCCGGATCGGAAAATCCAAATGTATATCCTTCTTCTATTGCATAAGGCGTCGTAGAAATTATACCACCAGCTTTTTCAACTTTTTTTACCCATTCCTCAACTTCTTCTTTACTTCCTGCAGAAAGACTGAAAATGATTTCATTTCCGGTTTTCAGATCCGAAAACTTCATTTTAGTATTGCTTTCAAGAATATCCTTCAGGAAAAAATTAATAATAAAATTATTTTCTCCAAACGAAAAACTTATCAACTGATCAGACTTTACAGAATTATTTGATGTAAAGCCCAGTTCTTCATAAAACTTTGTTGTTCTTTCAAGATCTGAAATAGGCAGGTTTGCCCATATTTGCTTTGTTTTCATATGATTTATATTTAGGTGTCAGAATATCATAACAGAATGAAACTTTCAGACCAATTTCATTTTGGCTACATCAATATCCGTTTTGGCAACTTTAATCTATTCATAAGTACGGAATTTTGTCATGTAATTTTTAAACAATAAAAAAATGAAAACAATTTTCATAACAGGAGCCTCAACAGGACTAGGAAAAACAACAGCAAAATTATTTCAAAGTAGAGGGTGGAACGTGATTGCAACGATGAGAAATCCGGAAGCTGAAACAGAATTGAATCAATTGGAAAACATTACACTTCTTCCACTGGATGTTACCAATTTAGAACAAATTCAGACAACCGTAAAAAAAGCGTTAGAATACAGTGATATTGATTTGGTCTTCAATAATGCAGGATATGGATTAATCGGACCTTTAGAAGCTTTACATGATGATCAGATCCTGAAACAATTAAATACTAATTTATTAGGGGTTATCCGTGTTACCAAAGAATTCATTCCTTATTTCAGAGAAAGAAAAAGCGGAATGTTCATTACAACCACATCCATCGGTGGATTAATTGCTTTTCCGTTAAGTTCAACGTATCATGCTACAAAATGGGCTTTGGAAGGATGGAGTGAAAGTTTGGCTTACGAATTAAATACATTAGGGATTGATATAAAAACGGTTTCTCCGGGAGGAATTAAAACCGATTTCATCAGCCGTTCGCTAGATATGGGGACACAACCGGAATATCAAACCATGATAGATACGATGTTCTCAAATACAGAAGATATGATGGAGGCTGCCTCTGAACCTGAACTTATTGCAGATGTAGTATATGAAGCAGCAACAGACGGAAAAAAACAGCTGAGATACGTTGCAGGGGAAGACGCCAAAGCTTTATATGCGCAACGTCTGGAAATAGGAGCTGAAGCATTCAGAGAACAGCTCGGCAAGAAGTTTATTTAATTTTTTACAGTTTGAGTATATCATTTGAAAAGCCGATATACTCAACTTAATTCTTTTTAATACCTTTAATTATGGAAAAGAAAGATAGTTCTCCTTTAAAAATCTCATCAATTTCAGAACTTCATCAGATTTTGAAAGTTCCGAAACCTCTTCACCCGCTTATCAGTTTAGTGGATAACAGAAATATGAGCACGAATAAAGATTTTCTTTACCGAAGTTTTACATTAGGATTTTATAAGATTTCCTACAAGTTTTCTGAAAACGGTAAAATGGGATATGGACAGGGCTATTATGATTTTAATGAAGGCGGAATGATGTTTACGGCTCCCAATCAGATCCTGACAACAGATGAGAATGCCGAATATTATGGCTACACCTTATTTATTCATCCGGATTTTTTAAGGAATTACCCTATAGCAAAGAATATTAAGAAATATGGTTTCTTTTCCTACGATACCAATGAAGCTCTGCATTTGTCTGAAAAAGAAAAGGCTTTAATTGTCGGAATACTCGATAATATCAATGAAGAACTGAATACAGCTATTGACGAAATAAGTCAGGACGTTATTATTTCTTATCTGGAAGTTCTATTGAATTACAGCAACCGTTTTTATAAAAGACAGTTCATTACCCGAAAAGTAGTAAATCATGATCTGCTCTCTAAAATGGAAGATGTTCTGGAAAGTTATTTCAATAATCAGGAAACATTAACAAAAGGCCTTCCTACAGTAGAATTTCTTGCTTCAGAGTTAAATCTATCCACCCATTATTTAAGTGATATGCTTAGAAATCTGACGGGGCAAAATACTCAGCAACATATTCATGAAAAGCTGATCGAGAAAGCCAAGGAATATCTTACTACAACCAATTTTTCAGTTTCTGAAGTAGCTTATCAATTAGGATTTGAACATTCCCAGTCTTTCAATAAGCTGTTTAAAAAGAAAATGAATATAACGACCTTTGAGTTATAAACAGTCATTCAACTAGTTATAAAAGAATCCGTTCTTTAGGAACGGATTCAGTAGATAAATACATCTCATTTTTTTAATTAGACAACAATAAAAAAGCACAGCCGACAATGCTGTGCTTAAATTTTTATAAATTTAATTGCAATTTCAAAACTGAAAAAAGCAAAATATGTTTCCACTTTAGTAGTATTACATAGTAAATGTAGTGATAATTTTAATACAAAACATTAATTTAATGTTAAAATTAACAAGTTACTAACAATTTATTGTGGATAAGCACTCATACTTTTCACCCCGAACTTTTTACATAACAAAGGTAAATTTTAAGTTTAAATTTTTATATCTTTATTCGATCAAAATCTCTTTATAAATAATATCCCAAATTTCAGAACAGTTTTACGGTCTGAAAATCTAAAGGTTCAAATTCATTGAACCCTTAAATCTTTTATTTTACTGCAAAAACAAAAAGATTACCTTATTGGTTTTCTTAGTTTTTGTAAATCCAATCCTTTAAAGAGAATACTATGAAAAAAGATACAATCGCTCTAATCGGCGGAACAGGAAAATCGGGAAAATATCTTGTTCAACAACTTTTAAAAAATAATTATCACCTTAAACTATTATTAAGAAATCCAGAGAATTTTACACTTCAAAGCCATTTGACAGAAGTTGTAAAAGGGGACGCGAGAGATTACGACGCTATTCAGAAGTTAATTAAAGATTGTGAACTCGTCATCAGTACTTTGGGACAACCTGCAGGGGAAGAATCAATCTTCAGTGATGCCACGAAAAACATTATTAAAGCAATGAATTTTCACGGAATTAAAAGATACATCGTCACCACAGGACTGAACGTCGATACACCTTTTGACAATAAAAATGAAAAGGTGAAAATGGCCACCGATTGGATGTATCAACATTATCCAAAAACAACTGCAGACAAACAGAAAGAATATGAACTTCTCGTAGCAAGCAATCTAAACTGGACGTTGGTAAGACTTCCTTTAATCAATTTAACAGATGAAAGTTTAAGGACAGAAACATCTCTGGAAGACTGTAAAGGAGAAAATATCTCGGCAACAGATTTAGGAAAATTTTTAGTTTCTCAGATTGATGATGAGACTTTTATTAAGCAAAGTCCATTTTTATATAATGTTTAACTTAATCATTAAGATTTTTAATGATTAAGTCAACTTTATATTTCGCTTGAAATTAGAATGTTCTCCTCTTAATTGATCTTAATATCTTAAATTTCTTAATGGTGTAAATAAAAACAGAGAGTAAAAATTACTCTCTGTTCTATTTTAGTTTTCCAGCTTTTCCTTAATGTATTTCGCTGTATGTGATTTCTTATTTTTTGCCAAATCTTCAGGTGTTCCCGCAAAAACAACTTCACCACCATACTTTCCTGCTTCAGGGCCGATATCGATAATATAATCTGCGCATTTAATGATATCCGGCTGATGTTCAATGACGATTATTGAATGCCCTAAATCAATTAATGCCTGTAAAGATTTTAGTAATTTCTGAATATCATGGAAATGAAGTCCTGTAGAAGGTTCATCGAAAATAAATAACGTTTTGTCTGTAGTAACTCCTTTTACAAGGAAAGAAGCCAACTTCACACGCTGTGCTTCACCACCGGAAAGGGTAGAAGAACTCTGCCCCAGCTGTAAGTACCCTAAACCAACATCCTGTAAAGGTCTTAATTTGGTCACGATTTTATCTTCATGATTATCTTTGAAAAATTCCAAAGCTTCATCAACAGTCATATGAAGAATATCTGAAATATTCTTCTCGTCATACCTTACTTCAAGAATTTCATTCTTAAAACGGGTCCCCTTACAAACTTCACATTCCAGTTCGATATCTGCCATGAACTGCATCGAAACATTAATAACACCTTCTCCTTTACATTCATCACATCTTCCGCCATCTACGTTGAAAGAGAAATGTTTAGGTTTATACCCCATCATTTTTGCCACCTTTTGCTTAGCAAATAAATCTCTGATATCATCGTACGCTTTAAGATAGGTAACAGGATTGGATCTTGAAGATTTCCCGATTGGGTTTTGGTCGATCAGTTCAATGTGCTTGATAAGTTTTTTGGGAAACTCCACTGAATCATAATCTCCTTTTTTACCACCCATTCCTAATTGAATCTGGATATCGTTGGTAAGAATCTCTTTCATTAACGTAGATTTTCCGCTTCCCGAAACCCCTGAGATCACTACAAGATTTTCCAACGGAACCTCTACATCTATGTTTTTAAGATTATTTTGACGGGCACCTTTTATATTGATCCATTCTTTGGCCTTTCTGCGCTTTGCAGGAACCTCAATTTCCAGTCTGCCTGTCAGATATTTTGAGGTTAAAGTATCTGCATCTTTGAGTTCTTTATAATCACCAGCAAAAACAAGTTCACCTCCTAAATATCCTGCTTCCGGACCAATATCAATGATATAATCTGCCGCTCTCATCACATCTTCATCATGTTCTACCACAATGACTGTATTTCCAAGATCACGGAGATTCTGTAATACTTCGATCAGATTCTCCGTATCTCTGGAGTGTAATCCAATTGACGGTTCATCCAAGATATAAATTGAACCCACCAAAGAGCTTCCTAAGCTGGTTGCAAGGTTAATTCTCTGGCTTTCTCCTCCTGAAAGGGTATTGGAGGTTCTGTTTAAAGTCAAATATCCTAAACCTACTTTTAATAAGAATTCAAGTCGGGTAGTGATTTCATATAATAACCTTTTGGCCACTTCCTGATCGTGATCAGATAGCTTTAAGCTTTTTATTAACGGAAAAAGCTCATCTAAAGGAAGTTCAATCATCGACTGGATATTGTGTCCGTCAATTTTCACCCAGCTTGTTTCTTCACGTAATCTCAATCCTTCACAAGTCGGGCAAAGTGTTTTACCACGATATCTGGAAAGCATTACACGATACTGGATTTTATATAAATTTTCCTCCAGCATCTGGAAGAAGTTATTGACTGATGGGAAGGTTTTACTTCCGTCACCTTTCCAAAGATAAGTTCGTTGCTCTTTGGTCAGTTGATGGTACGGCTTATGAATAGGGAAATCTTTTGCCTTTTTAATGAAGTCTTTTTTCCATTCGCTCATACTTTCCCCTTTCCAGGAAGCAACAGCATCTTCAAAAATGGATAATGTTTTATTGGGAATAACTAAATCTTCATCTATTCCGATTACTTTTCCATAGCCTTCACAAGTAGGACAGGCTCCATACGGATTATTAAAGCTAAAAAAGTGAACATTGGGTTCTAAAAATTCGATTCCGTCAAGCTCAAACTTATTTGAAAACTCTTTAATTTTTCCGGTTTCAATATTCTTTAATGAGCAATATCCACGACCTTCATAGAATGCCATTTGGATGGAATCTGCTAATCTCTGAAGGAAACTTTCGTCTTCTTCATAAGAAAAACGGTCGATCACGAGATTAATTTCCATACCTTTTTCAGGTGTAAAACCAAAGCTTTCCAAATCCTCTATTCCTGCAACATTTCCGTTGATTTCCAGTCTTGTGAACCCGGCAAGTTTTAAGACATTTAGGTTTTCTCCAAAATTTGCGATATCATATTCATAAGGAGCCGTCAGTAAAAAGGAAGTATCTTTTTTAGAAGCTTTAATAAAATCTACCACATCAGAAACCGAATCTTTTTTAACTTCTTCACCTGAAACCGGAGAAAATGTTTTCCCGATTCTTGCGAAAAGAAGCTTCATATAATCGTAAATTTCCGTTGAAGTTCCCACCGTTGAACGGGGATTCGAAGAAATGACCTTCTGCTGAATAGCAATGGAAGGAGCTAATCCTTTAATATCATCAACTTTCGGTTTTTCCAGTTTGCCCAAAAACTGACGCGCATAAGAGCTTAAACTCTCAACATAACGTCTCTGTCCTTCTGCATAAATGGTGTCAAAAGCCAATGAAGATTTTCCGCTTCCGGAAACTCCAGTGATGACAATCAATTTATTTTTAGGGATGAGTACATCTATGTGTTTCAGATTATTAAGATGTGCATTCTTAACAAAAATCTGTTTTTTAATATCTATATCTGTAGTTGAAGCCATAGTAAAATTAAGACTAACAAAATTACGAATTTTTACGGGAATATCGTCACCACAAAACAGATCTCTTTCCGAGTTTTGATCTTAAAATTTCTATAGCTTAAATAGTTTAATTTTAAATGTTTTTAAACCGCATGACAACAATCATTTTGTGGTGTAAGTAAACTCCGCTACTTTTGGAAACTTTTAAAAATGACCAAAAAACTAAAAGTAAATACCGTTATGATTAAGAAAATAGGCAGTCTCTTCCTTATTGGATCTGTATTTTTTGTGAAAGCTCAGGAAAAAACGTCTGACATTGAAACGATTGAAATTCAGGGGAAATTCATTTCTACACCTTATAAATCTGCCAATCAGAATATTACTGTTATTACAAAAGAGGAAATTGCAAATTCTCCTGCAAAAAGTATCGATGAGGTTCTTCAGCAGGTTGCCGGTATGGACATCAGAAGGAGAGGAGCTAATGGGGTGCAGAGTGATGTTTCTTTCAGAGGTAGTTCTTTTGAACAGGTTCTTCTTCTTATCAACGGAATCCGGATGAATGATTCCCAGACTGGTCACAATTCATTGAATCTTCCAGTTGATTTGGCAGATGTAGAAAGAATTGAAGTCATCAAGGGACCTGCCGCAAGAAGATTCGGTCAAAATGCCTATGCAGGAGCTATTAATATTATCACAAAAATTAATCCCGGTAAAAAAGTAAAAATTAATGCTGAAGCAGGAGATTTTGAAACGTATGGATTAGGGCTTAGTGCTCATTTAGGAGGCGAGAAGTTTTCAAATTCATTAAATATGAGTTCAAATTCTTCACAGGGATATATGCATAATACGGATTATGCTATCCGAAATATTTTTTATCAGAGTCAATTAAAAATAAAAGATGGAGATGTAAGATTACAGGCCGGTTTTTCAGAGAAGAAGTTTGGAGCCAACGGATTTTATTCATCTCCTTTGGCAACTGAGCAATATGAAGAACTTCAGGCTTCTGTTATTAGTTTGGCTCACAGACAGACCTTCGGAAAGTTTAAGCTCAATTCCAACGTATACTGGAGAAGAGGACAGGATATGTATCTCTACAACCGTGAGAAACCTGAGATCTACAGAAATATGCACATCGGTAATAATGTAGGCGGGGAAGTGAATTCAAGCTATGATTGGGCATTAGGAACAACCGGTATCGGAGTAGAATTAAGAAAGGAATTTCTGGCAAGTAATAATCTGGGAAACAGAGAACGATTTGTATCCCAGGTTTTCTTTGAGCATTATTTCTCATTTTTTGATAAAAAACTGAATATCTCTCCCGGGATTTCATGGGCTAATTATTCCAATGCAGGCAACTTTTTTTATCCTGGATTAGATGTAGGATATAACTTTACCAGCAACAGCAAAGTCTATGGAAACATTTCAAAAGTCCACAGAGTTCCTACATTTACAGATTTGTATTACATGAGTAAAACGGAAAATGGAAATCCTAATTTGAAGCCGGAAAGCGCCCTGTATGCAGAAATTGGATATCAGTATCAGACTAAAGATATTTTAGCCAAAGTAAGCGGTTTCTTAAGGAGTTCAACCAATCCGATCGACTGGACAAAAACATCTTTAAATGATCCTATCTGGTATGCTCAAAATGTGGGAGATATGGAAATCAAAGGAATAGAGATCGAAATAAATCATCAGGTATTTAATTGGCTTAAATATTCAGCAGGATACACTTATCTGGACAATGATTTTAAACAGCAGAAAGATCTTGTTTCAAGATATACTTTAGACAACCTGAAGCATCAGTTTATCGGAAAACTGGAAACCAAGTTTCTGAAAAGTTTCACCAACGAGCTTGTCTACCGATACAATGAAAGGTTAAATAATGGGAGCTACAACTTACTGGACGAAAAAATAAGTTTCGCTAAAAAAGACTTTTCAGTGTATGTTTTAATTAATAATATAACCAATACAGAATATACTGAAACTTTTGGTGTGAAAATGCCAAAAAGATGGTTTCATCTAGGGTTTACTTACAATCTCAATATTAAGTAAATGTTAATTGATAATGAATTAAAGTTAATATTACGAAATTGTTAATTCAATTACATTTGCAAAAATTTTTTAGAGATGAAACTTTTTCTAAGTCTTAGTTTATTTTTAAGTCTTACTTTTATTAAAGCCCAGGAACATCTTTCCGGATTTGGCGCACTGACATTAACCTACAAGTTTCATCCGAAATTTTTCCTTTATGCAGAAGGTCAGATGAGAAGTATTGATGAGTTTACTTACCCCGATTATTATGAGATAAAAGGAGGAGTAGGATACAATCTTACAAAAAATCATAAACCCTTCATTGGTTTAGGAAGATATGCAACCTACAAAAATCATGCAATCAACAAAGAGGAGTTCAGAATATGGTTGCAGGACGTCATTGATGTAAAAAAGGGAATCGTAAAATTTGAAAATCGTTTTCGCGCTGAGAAAAGCTGGTTTTATGAGCCTCAAACTGATAAAAGCTCACAGAGAATGCGTTATCGTTATCGTTTAAATGTGAGTGTTCCTTTAAATGCTAAAGAAGTGAAAAAAGGAACTGTGTTTGCCAATGCCTATGATGAGGTATTTTTTGTAAGTCCTAATAAACCTACATTTGCAAGAAACAGAGTCTATGGAGGATTTGGTTATCAGATTGACAATAGTATAGGAGTTGCTTCCGGATACCTTTGGCAGAGGGAGTTTGAAGCAGCAGGAAATAAAAACTTACATTTCCTTTATCTTGCTTTAAACATCAATATAGACGGCACCAATCATCCTGTAAAAACGTTTGATTATCCTGGAGCAGATTAATTGTTTAAAGTTTTACAACATAATATAAAGGCATTAAGAAAATCACTTCTTAATGCCTTTATTATTTAATCTTTATCGGAAAATTAATACTTATCAATAAGATAGCGGTAAGCTTTCAGATATTTATTAAATCTCTTAATATCTTTTGGAGTAAGTTCTCTGTTCACTCTTCTCAGATCCATATTATCCCGTAGATCATTCATTTTTACGGCGACCGCCAAAGGAGACCTTTCAGTTCTTTTGATAAATTCATCATAATCTTCTTCCGGATCATATTTTGTCAGGCAGCTTATTGCGAAAATTATATATTCAGGAAAGCCTTCATTCCTTAAATAATCGAGGCTGAATTCCGAAGGATGATCTTCAACGACATCATGCAAAACACCCACTATTTTTTCGTCGGTTGTTTTACCATATTCCATTACACGCATTACATGAGCTATATAGGGAGCGTGATATTTGTCGGTTTGTCCTTTGTGTGCTTTAGTAGCTATCTTAATTGCTTTATGAAGCAGTTCTTCTTTTGTCATTTCAATGAAATAGATTACAAAAATAAAAAATGCTTTAACATCTAAAAGCATTTGTGTTTAATTTTTTTATCTGTTTTTCCACAATTTTTATAAAGCTTTTTCAAACTTATTTTTTTGACTAAAAATTTCAAATTATTCTAATTTCTACGAAATACCACTACTCAAAATTAACAGATTCATAATTTTGAAAAACATTTATCAAACAATATATATCAATATTTCATTTTATATACAAAATTTTAATTATTTTTATATAAAACTTAGCCTATGAAACCTGTAAAACATATCCTGAATGACATTTGGGATAGGTATCCGGAAGTTTTATCTAATCAGCATGTTGAAGAAACTATTCCTGAAATAGAACGAATTATTGCCGAATTATTTACTTTAGGTCCGTTTTACTACTATACCTTGCATGTTGAAAACAGTACCCTGAGTAATTTCAGCGAAAATATCTTATCCATGCACAGCTTGAACAGATATCCTCAACATTTAAAAGATATTATAGATCTTATACATCCGGATGATTTAGCTTTTGTAATGGAAGCTGAAGCCTGGACCCTGGAAATGTATAAAGAAATTGGATTTGAATATCAAATGAACTTGAAATCCGGATATTGCTTTCGTATGAAAACAAAAGAAAATACGTACGAAATGTTTAATCACCAAGCTATCCATACCCTAAAAGATAAAAACGGAAAGCTTTTGCAGACCATAAATATTCATACCAATATTCACCATCTTTCACATGAAAATAATTATGTTGCAACTGTTTCCGGAATCGGAACAAGGCACGATTTCTATCAGAAAACACTGCGCCCCGAATTGTTTGCCTTAAATATTACCGACCGTCTTACCAAAAGAGAACTGGAGGTTTTTGTATTATTAATCAAAGGATACAGCGACAAAGAAATCGCGGATACCATTGTGGTTTCCTATCATACAGTTCGTACCCATCACAAAAATATTTTAAAGAAGACTAAAAGCAAGAACAGCAAAGAGCTTATTAAAATAGGATTAATCCAAGGATTTCTGTAAGCATTCGGTTCTTTATTTTACAATTGCAAACAATTTATTTCTTTTTTGAAAGAAGTTTTATTTTTTCGGGAGGAGTAGAGTTTAAAATTTTATACTCTGTCGTATCTTTTCTTTTATCTTTCAGACAAGCGTAGATTTCCGGGTTTTCTGGCTTTACAATAAGTATTTTATACATATCATTTTGCTTAATTTTTTTTGTAGTATTAAGATCAGCAACTTTCATATTTAAAGTGTCTTTCTTAGGTTTAAGCAAAGGAACTTTTTTCTCTATACTCTGAGCTGATAATGCAACAGAAACAAATATAATGGGAATCAATAATAATTTCATGCGTTATATTTTTTGAATGAACTTTTAGAATTATAAAAAATTATAATTTACCTGATTTATATAAGACACCTCAGAAGATCCAATTATTACATTTAAATTCTTTTTTGAAAATAGAAAACGTCCCAAAAAATGGGACGTTTAGAAATCAAATTTATATATTAAAAGACTAGTAAGCTCCTTTCTCAATATAATGAGCAGCAACTTTTTCTGTTAATGCCACTACATTCGGATGATTGGTATATTTTGTAAATCTTCTCAATCCGGAAAGCATCATTCTTTGTTCATCACCTTCTGCGAAAGAAACAATTCCTTCTTTAGCAGCCACGATGATTTTCTCAACGGCTTTATAAAGGTTTAATTGAGCCATTGCCGCTTCCACAGAATCAGGAGAGAAATGTTTTTCAGCTCTTAATACAGCAGATTCTGCCATGTAAATTTGGTTAAGAATTTCAGAAGCATTCAGTAATAAATGTTGCTGTTTTTCAATATCCATCATATATTTTTGAAGAGCAGCTCCGGAAACCATTAAGAATACTTTCTTAAGATTCGCAATAATCGCTTTTTCTTCGCTCATGAATGCAGAGTAATCAGGAACTTCAAATGATGGAATTCCCATCAATTCTTTGCTGATCGCCATTGCCGGAGATAATAAGTCTAATTCTCCTTTCATCGCTCTCTTGATCAACATTCCAACAGCCAACAATCTGTTGATTTCGTTCGTACCTTCATAAATTCTACCGATTCTGGCATCTCTCCATGCAGATTCCATCGGAGTATCTTCTGAGAATCCCATTCCACCATAGATTTGGATTCCTTCGTCTGCAGTATTTTGAGTAAGGTCTGAAACAAAAACTTTCAGGATTGAAGCTTCTACTGCGAATTCTTCAACACCTTTTAATTCAGCTTGTTGATGATCCATTCCTCCTGCAACCAATTCTGCAATTTTATCTTCAACATTTTTTGCTAAACGATAAGAACCTGCCTCACTTACGAAAACGCCGGTTGACATTTCAGCAATTTTCTTTCTGATCGCCCCAAAAGTTGAGATTGATACTCCAAACTGCTTTCTTTCATTTGAATATTGAATAGAGTGATTTAAAATTCTTCTCTGTCCGTCAAGATTAGCCGCCGCTAACTTGATTCTACCAACATTTAACGCATTCAAAGCGATTTTGAAACCGTTGTTTCTTTCCCCTAACATATTTTCAACAGGAACTTTCATATCATTAAAGAAAACCTGACGTGTTGAAGACGAACGTATCCCCAATTTGTGCTCTTCTTCACCAAATGATAAACTGTTTGGGTCTTCTAATTCAGAACGGTTGATAACAAAACCCGTAATGTTTTTATCATCATCAATTTTTGCAAACAAAGTGAAAGTATCTGCAAAACCTGCATTGGAAATCCACATTTTTTGTCCGTTGATGATATAATGTTTTCCATCTTCAGACAATCTTGCCCTTGTTTTTCCAGAATTAGCATCAGAACCTGCGTCCGGTTCAGTCAAACAATATGCTCCGAATTTTGTTCCGGTAGCTAAATCCGGAAGATATTTCTTTTTCAATTCTTCACTTCCATAAAGTAAAGTAGGAAGTGTTCCGATTCCCGTATGTGCTCCGTAAGCTGTTGCTAATGATCCGTTTCCTCCTGAAACATAATCGCAAGCCAACATCGTACTAACGAATCCCATTCCAAGACCTCCATATTCTTCAGGAACGGTGATTCCTAACAATCCCATTTCACCTAACTGGCGCATTTTTTCTTCCGTTAAGGCATAATCTTTTTTCTCAAAACGATCGTGCTGAGGAATAACTTCTCTATCTATAAATTCTTTCGCAGAATCACGAAGCATTTTTTGTTCTTCAGAAAGTTCTTCCAAAGAAAAGATTTCTTCAGCTTGAATTTCTTTTATTAAAAACTCACCTCCTTTCAGTGTTTTATTAAGTGTTGTCATTATATTTTGTATTTTTTTTAGTTATAATAATTCGAAGATTGAAGCCGCTCCTTGCCCTGTTCCAACACACATAGAAACCATTCCGTATTTGTTTCCGCGTTTTCTCATTTCGTCAAGTAACTGGACGGTTAATTTTGTTCCTGTACATCCAAGAGGGTGACCTAAAGCGATTGCTCCTCCGTTGACATTCAAAATATCAGGATTTAAGCCTAATTCTTTTTTTATAGCAACAGATTGTGATGCAAATGCCTCATTTAATTCGATCAGTTCAATATCTTTCAATTCTAAACCAGCCTGTTTTAGAGCTTTTGGAATGGCATAAATCGGTCCCATTCCCATAATTCTTGGCTCCAATCCGGCAGCTGCATAAGCTACTAGTCTTGCTTCTGGTTCAAGTCCTAATTCTTTCACCATTTCTTCACTCATTACCATTACAAAAGCTGCTCCGTCACTCATTTGAGAGGAGTTTCCGGCTGTTACACTTCCTCCGTTTGCAAAAACGGGTCTTAATTTAGCCAAACCAGCCAAAGAAGTATCTGCTCTTGGCCCCTCATCTACAGAGAAATCAAACTTTTTAGTCTGCAGTTTCTGGTTTTCATCAAGGAAATTATATTCAACAGGAATCGGAACAATCTGGTTAGCAAATCTACCTTCCTGATTAGCTTTTAAAGCTTTCATGTGAGATTCAAAAGCAAACTGATCCTGTTCTTCTCTTGTTATATTATATTGTTTTGCAACTTCTTCCGCAGTGTAACCCATTCCCCAGTAATAATCAGGATTTGTTTTCGCAATATCCGTTTCCGGAACCGGCTTGTAACCACCCATCGGAATATAAGACATGGATTCTGTTCCTCCAGCAATAATACAATCAGCCATTCCCGCCTGAATTTTTGCAGAAGCAATAGCAATCGCCTCACTTCCGGATGCACAATATCTATTTACGGTAACTCCGGGAACTTTGTCGGTATTTAAACCCATTAAGGAAATTAAACGAGCTACATTTAAGCCTTGTTCAGCTTCCGGCATTGCGTTTCCTACAATAAGGTCATCGATTCTGTTTTTATCTAATTGCGGAAGTTCAGCCATTAATTTTTCAATCACGGTTGCCGCCATTACATCGGGACGAGTAAAACGAAGGGAGCCTTTAGGAGCTTTTCCTACCGCTGTTCTAAATCCTTTTACTATATATGCTTGTTTTGACATTTTTAATTCTTAATTATTAGATGATTAATTTCTAAGTGGCTTTCCGTTTTGCAACATATACTGAATTCTCTCCAAAGTTTTTCTTTCCCCACAAAGCTGTAAAAAGGTCTCTCTTTCAAGATTCAATAGATATTGCTCAGTAACGACGGTTGGTTCAGAAAGATTTCCTCCCACCATAACATTGGCCAATTTATCTGCAATTTTCTTATCGTGTGCAGAGATGAAGTTCCCTGTTAACATTTGGTCGGTTCCTACATAGAACATTCCTAATGCATCTTTACCTAAAACTTTTACTCTTTGTTCGATTGGCTGAGTATAACCTTGTTCTGCCAATAATTTTGCAACTTTTTTAGCTTCTGCAATCTGTCTGTTTTTGCTTACTGAAACGATATCTTTTCCTTTTTCAAGGATTCCCATATCATAAGCTTCGTAAGCTGAAGTTGCTACCTTACCCATTGCGATATTCATGAAAGCATCACGAAGTCTGTTATTTTTAACATCATCGTTATGGAATTCTCTTGACGTTCTTAAAGTCAGTTCTTTTGTTCCACCACCACCAGGAATTACCCCAACTCCGGTTTCAACCAATCCGATGTAAGTTTCTGCTGCGGCAACCACTCTGTCGGCATGCATTGTCATTTCACAACCACCACCAAGCGTCATTCCGTGAGGAGCAACAACTACTGGAATAGAGGAGTAACGAACTCTCATCATAGATTTTTGGAAGTAAGCGATTGCCATGTTCAAATCATCCCAATCCTGTTCGATCGCCATCATTAAAATCATTGCTAAATTGGCTCCCACAGAGAAATTTGCACCCTGATTTCCGATTACTAAACCGTCATATTCTTTTTCAGCTAAATCAATAGCTCTGTTTAATCCATCTAATACTTCACCTCCCAAAGAGTTCATTTTAGAACGGATTTCAAAATTGATAATTCCGTCGCCTAAATCTTCGATTGCAGCACCAGAATTGCTCCAAAGCGTTTTGTTTTTTCTGATATTATCTAAAATAATGAAAGCATCCTGCCCAGGAATTTTGTTGTATTCTCCTGAGTTTTTATCTACATAAATACTTTGTCCTTCATCATTTACTTTGTAGAAAGTTTCCACGTTTTTAACCCAGTCAGAAACCTGATAACCTGCTTCTGTTGCTAATTCAATACCTTTTTGAACGCCAACAGCATCCCAAATTTCAAACGGACCGTTTTCCCAACCGAAACCAGCTCTCATGGCATCATCGATTTTGTAAACTTCATCAGAAATTTCAGGTACTTTATGAGAAACATAAGCGAATAATGCACCTAAAGACTTTCTGTAAAGTTCTCCGGCTTTATCTTTTCCACCAATCAATACTTTAAATCTGTCGATCGGTTTGTCGATATTTTTGGTTAATTCTAAAGTAGGGAAAGAAGATTTACCTTGAAGTTCATATTCTAACGTATCAAGATTTAATCCATGAATTTCAGATTTTCCCTCTGCATTTTTCACTTTTTTATAGAAACCCTGTTCCGTTTTTGAACCTAACCATTTATTGTCAACCATTTTCTGGATGTAATCAGGTAGTGCAAAAACATTGTTGAAATCATTCGCTTCAGCGCCACTTTGACGAACTCCATTTGCTACCATCACCAAAGTATCCAGACCAACAACATCCGCAGTTCTGAATGTCGCAGATTTTGGACGTCCGATAACCGGACCTGTTAATTTATCAACTTCAGAAACCGTTAAACCCAATTTCTGAACATTATGAAGCAAATCCATCATTGAAAATACTCCGATTCTGTTGGCAATAAATGCAGGCGTATCTTTTGCTAAAACCGTTGTTTTTCCTAAGAATTTCGCTCCGTAATTCATATAGAAATCTATAATTTCCGGAGCTGTATCATTTGTTGGAATAATCTCTAAAAGAGGAAGATATCTTACAGGATTAAAGAAGTGTGTCCCTGCAAAATAATGTTTGAAATCATCACTCCTTCCTTCTGTTAATAAGTGAATAGGAATTCCCGATGTATTGGAAGAAATCAATGTTCCTGGCTTTCTGAACTGTTCGATCTTTTCGTAAACTGATTTTTTAATATCAAGTCTCTCTACGACCACTTCAATAATCCAGTCTGTATTTTTTATTTTTGGTAAATCATCATCAAAGTTTCCAACCTTGATTCTATCTGCGAATTTCGGAGAATAGAGTAGAGCCGGACTTGCCTTTTTAAGTTTTTCAAAGTTTTCAGAAGCGATTCTGTTCCTTACCGCTTTATCCTCTTTGGTCAAACCTTTCTTCTGTTCTGCTTCAGTTAATTCAAAAGGAACGATATCCAAAAGCGAAACTTCTACACCAATATTGGCAAAGTGAGCTGCAATACCGCTTCCCATAATCCCTGAACCAAGAACTGTAACGTGTTTGATTCTTCTTTTCATTTGATTTATTATTTGTAATTGTTTTAATTTTTCCATCATTCTAAGAGAATGACATAACGCAAAATTTATTTTCTGTTGTTTAAGTCTGTGGCTATTTTCATGATTTCACACATCACTTCTTTGAATATATCCAGCTTTTCAGGAGGAATCTTTTCCATCACTCTTTTGTTGAAATTGACCACAACTTCTTTAGACATATTTCTGGAATTAAGACCTTTATCCGTAAGCTTAATGATTACTTCACGTTTATCAGTGGTTGTTTTTTCCTTATAGATATATCCGTTATCTTCCAACAGTTTGATAATCCTTGTCAAAGAGGTGGGCTCAATAGCCATTTTAGGACCTAGATTCGTACTTCTTGTTCCTTCTTTAGGATCAATTTTAAGAAGAGTAAGGGCTTGTACTGCCGTAGAATCATGCTCCTGAGCCAATTCTGTGTACATTTTAGAAACAGCTAACCATGTCTGTTTTAAAATTAAGTCTACGTTTTCTATTTTATCCTTATTATCCATCAATATTTTTTTGTAATGGTTTTACCCAAATTTAGCAAATATTATGCATGCATAATATTTATTAACGTTAAAATTTGTTAATACACTGAAAATAAACAGGTTAATTGATATGACAAGCATAATACTATGCATGCATAACATATGGAATATACAAAGAAAAAAGAGGATTAGTAAATGGTTTTCACTAAATTAACGATTTCTTCAAAAGATTCACATTGATACTTTGAAGAATCAGTAGAAATTAACCAAAAGTTGTTCTCAAATTCAAAATGTAGGGCAGAAAGATCTTTTTGGAAGTTTTTTTGAAGCAAAGAATACAGCATTTCTTTATAAAAATTGGGAGCTGTGATTTTTGGAGCCACAAACTGATCGTTAATTTGAAATAAGGAAGCATTGGTGAGTTCCTCATGTTGCAGCAAAACATCCTCAACAATTCCGGAATATAAATGATGGTCTTTAACATACCAGATTTTATCTGCAAACTCCTTCGCCAAACGCCAGTCGTGGGAAGAAAAAAGAATAAGCTTATTTTGTTCCTGTGCTAATTTCCGAAGTGTTTTTAAAATAATGATTTTATTTTTCTCGTCTAAATGTGTTGTAGGCTCATCAAGAATAATAACAGGAGAGTGCTGCGTTAAAGCTCTTCCAATAAAAGCTTTCTGGAGATTTCCGTCTGAAAGATTTTTAAGCGAGGTATCTTTATATTGTACTAAATCAAGTTGCTCTATAATATGGAAAACTTCTTCACGATCTTCTTTTTTAAGCTCAAAATAAAAAGGATAATAAATATATTTCCCCAGCGAAATAAGGTCTTCAACCGTATAATTCTGCGGAACAACAGACTTTGAAAAAACGACTGCAATATGTTCTGCAATTTCTTTCACCGAAAGATTCTTTACATTTTTATGATGAATAGAAATCTCTCCGCTCAAAAGCGGGATCTGATGTAAAATCGATTTGATTAAAGTTGTTTTTCCGACACCATTATTACCGATCAATAAGCATACTTCTCCTAAATTCAAATAAGCATTTGCATTTGAAATTAGGTTTTTATTGTAGCCGATATTTGCCTGGTGAATTTGTAGGTGCATTTTTATTGGTTTTTCGCAGAGACGCTAAGTTTCTTTTACAAAAATAATGTTTTAAGGCGCAAGGAATTTGACAAAGTCAAATTTTTGTTATGCTTATTTACAAAAAGTTGACAATTCTTGTTAAACCGCTTTTAAAAACATCAGATTGAAAATTTAAAAGTAATCCTAATTTACAATTTGTCATTTTCAGATAAGTCAAAAGTTGAGCTTTATGAGTGGGATTAATATATTCAACAGTTTTGATTTCCAAGATTAGTTTATTCTCAACAATCAAGTCTAATCTGAACGCATTTTCAATTTTCAATTCTTCATAGATAATTGGAAGAAGTTTTTGTTTTTCTACGAAAAGCCCGGCCTTTGTCAATTCATAAAACATACATTCTTCATAAACATGTTCAAATAATCCGGCACCAAGTTTCTTGTGTATTTTTAATCCTATTTCAAAAACTACTTTTGAAAGTTCATTTTCTGTCATTTGTATTGTGTTCTTTATTTATTGTTTTTTTTGCTAATCGCAAAGGCGCAAAGATTTCTAATTTTCAACCCTTTTTAAGGCGCAAGAAAATCGAAGATTTTCAGCAAGCGATGTGCTAACTTTACAAATATGCAGGTTTAAATTTTATCATAGATAAAATCCTTGCGCCTTAAAAACATTATTTTTGCAAAATAAACTTAGCGCCTTTGCGATTAACTAAAAATCAAATGTTATTTTGTTTCAAAAGCATCATCAAAATTACAGGAATTCCGAAAACAGAGCTTATTACATTTAAAGGAATCTGTGTTTTTTCTGCTATTATTGAAAAGAATAACATGATGAGCATTCCTAAAAACATATTTAAAATCCATTGCTGCCAAAGTTTTGCAGGATTATAAATTAATCTGCAAAAATGCGGAACAATAATTCCTATGAATAAAATAGGTCCTAAAAAAGCCGTAACAGAAGCTGAAAGCACTGAAGAAGCAACAATAATCAATATTTTCAGCTGATTTAAATTGACTCCTAAGCTTTGCGCATATGAATTCCCTAATGAATTTCCAATTAGTGGTTTTATGCTTTTAAAACAAATAAATAGACCCAGTAAAATTAAAACAGATAATACATAAATCTGATTTCTTGAAACCATATTATTAGCTCCGAAAGACCATAAAATATAGTTTTTTAGACTTTGATTTTCCGCATAGAACTGAAGCAGGGAAACAATAGCACCTGCAAAAGCTGAAACCAGAAATCCAAAAATGATTAAATATGATTTATCCTGAAACTTATTGGACATTGATAATAACACCAACATTAATAATAAGCTCCCTGCAATTGCGGCTAAACTTAAAAAGCTGTTTTGAAGAAATTCAGGAATAAGAATGTCATGTGAAAAAAAAATATAAAAAGCGACAGATAAACTTGCTACTGAAGTGATTCCAAGAATATCCGGTCCTGCTAAAGGATTCTGGAAGTATTCCTGCATCAGAAAGCCAGAAGTCGGAATTGAGATTCCAGCTAAAATCATTACCAATACACGGTTTACACGAATTTCCGCAATTTGGCTATTGGCTGAATCCTGAAAAAAATCATGAAGATGTAAACTTAAAAATCCTGTGTTCAGATTGATAATAGCAGTCAGAAAAATTGCGATTATTAAAACTAAACACAGGATTTTAAACTTGTACGACATTCTAAGAGTCTAAAGTTTATTTTAAGAAAGAATTGATTTTCTCGTTTAATTGTTCTTCACTGATCATACCTAATGTTTCATCAGTCTTATCACCTTTTCTCATGAATGTAAAAGGAATAGCATTTCCAGTCCACTGCTTGAAATTATTTTTGAAGAAATTCCCATCCATAAGCTGTCCGTCTACAATAAACGTATGATTCTGAATTCCCTGTTCTGCTACAAAACGGGGAACTTCGGCATTCCATGCTTCTTTCTGATCCAGGCTTATAAAAGTAATTTTTACCGGTTTTCCTTTTAGTTCCTCTATTTTATTTTTAAAATGCGGTATTTCTTTTATACAAGGACCACACCATGTAGCAAAAAAATTGGTTACATATAAGGTGTCGTTTTTTTTATTTAAATATTCTGAAACTTTATCCAGTGTAAGCATTTTCAACGGAGCAGCCACAGAAGTTGGTTCTGGAGATGAAATAGAATCTGCCACAACAGTAGTTTCATCATTTTTCTGGCTTTCTTTTTTGCAACTTGCAAGAGCAAATACAACAAGCGTGGATAAAATTATCTTCTTCATAAATTATTTTTTATCTATTTTTGATATTGAAGTATGGAACAACAAATCTATAAGGGGAAACTGACACAGTTTCATTGGTTAAAAATAGCGAAAAAGGTAGAACTGACCAAAAATACTTTTTCTCTGGAGTTTGAGATTCCTGAGAATTTAAAATCAAATTTTAAGTTTGAAGCAGGGCAGTTCGTAAGCTTAAAGTTCAAATCTCACGGTGAAGATGTGATTAATGATTATTCAATGACTTCAGCACCTTATGAGAAAAAAATTTCTTTGGGGATAAAAGTAAATTCTCCAGATGGAGCAACTTCTCAATTATTTAAAAATTATAATGTAGGGGATGAATTGCTGGTGAGCGAACCGAGCGGCAGGTTTACACTGGTTTCTAAACCCAGTGAATTCAGAACAATTGTCGGTTTTGCTGCAGGAATAGGAATTACTCCCATTTTAAGTCATTTTAAGAATATTCTTCATAACGAACCCAGAACAAGACTGTTTTTATTTTTTGGAAATAAAAGTTCACAAGATTTAATCTACAGAGAGCAATTGGATAATCTTGCAAGAACTTGTGGAGACAGGCTACAGATCTTCTATTTTTTTTCCCGGGAAAAAACGTCTAATAGTTTGTTCTATGGAAGGCTGGATGAAAAAAAATTAGCTTTAATTATCAATCAAATTCTACATTTAGATGATACAGATGAAGAATCGACGATTTGGGATGCGGTGGATGATGTTTTGATTTGTGGAAAAGGAGAAATGATTAAAACCTTAGCCAATGCCTGTTACCATCACGGAATTCCGAAAAAAAACATTCATTTTGAACTTTTTGAAGAGTTTAATGATGATATTTATCCTGTTGAAAAAGAATTCCCACTCATTGAAAATGTAGAAATGGAATTCAAAATACTAGGACAAGACTATAAAGCTGAACTTCCGACCAACAAAGAAAAAATTCTCCAACAATTGCTTATTCAGAAATTTCCTGTACCTTATTCATGTAAATCAGGAATCTGCGGAAGCTGTGAATGCATTTTGGAAGAAGGAGAGGTTGAGCTGCTTGAAAACGAATATTTAACAGAAAAAGAAGAGGAGAAGGGGCATATTTTAGCTTGTATGTCTATTGCTAAAAGTAAAAAAATAAAACTTAACTTTGATCTTAGTTGAGAATTCTAAAAAACATATTTAGACTTATTTTATCATCAATAGAGCTGAGCGTTTTATTGATTATCTTGGCGAATGCCTGGGTTTTTGCGCTTACCAACGGAAGAACATATACCAAAATCTCCAAAATACCTCCAAGAGAAATTGCTCTTGTGCTGGGAACTTCACCTAAAATGAGATCAGGAGTTTCCAATCCTTATTTTACAAAAAGAATGGACGCAGCTGCTTTGCTTTATCATCATGGTAAAATAAAGAAAATAATTGTAAGCGGGGAAAAAAGCAAAGGATACAATGAACCTGCGGCGATGAAAAATTATCTGGTATACGAAGAGGGAGTTCCTGAAGAAATTATTATCGAAGATCCTAAGGGATTCAACACCTACAAAAGTATTTTACGTTGCAAGAACGTATATAAAGGTAAGCATGTGATCATCGTATCACAAGGCTTTCATAATCTCCGCGCGTTGTTTTTTGCAAGGAATAATAATATGAATGCATTAGGATTTGATGCTCAGGATGTGAACAAGCCGGAAAGCTACTACAGAAACCAGTTCAGAGAAGTCTTTGCCCGAACGGCCGCTGTAGTATATTATATTTTAGGAATTTCCCCAGATTAGAAAGGATAACCGAAACCTATATTAAAGGTAGGTTTCAAAGGATTGAATTCTTTAAATCGCCATTTTTCTCCCTGAGGTTTGTTCGGATCGTAGATTTTGTAGGCAAAGTCAAAACGCAGCTTGATATAAGCGATATTTAGTCTTATTCCGACACCGCTTCCTACACCAACCTGACTTAAAAATTTATTGAATTTAAACTGATCATTAAATCCATTATCCCTTAAACTCCAGATGTTACCAATATCGGTAAAAACAGCTCCTTCATACATATCATTAAAAGGAACCCGATATTCTATATTGGTAGTCAGCTTCAGGTTATCCATTACATATGTACGTACTTTTTCATCTACCTGAGAATTTGCAGGTCCTAAACCTCCGAAGACAGTCCAAGCTCTGATATCATTTGGTCCTCCATTAATATATGAACGAATCACCGGCATTGAAGAAGAGTTTCCATAAGGAATTCCTATTCCCATGAATTGTCTCAGAACTAAAGTTTGCTCTCCAAACTTAAAGTATTTTCTTATATCAAAATCAAATTTCACAAACTGTGAGTATGCAACTCCAAATATAGTACGTTGCGGATTGGATGCCACGATACCGCTTTCTTCTCTTCTTTGATTAAAAAGACTTGGAATATTACCTGCAAATTCTACTTTACCATTAAAATAGAAAGGGTTTTCATAATCTTTTTTTCCAATTTCATTATAAATAAAATTGTAGATCATTGAAGAAATAATCACATCCTGTGTCTGCCTGTCTTTATTAATTAAAGACTGATGGAAACTGCTCAGATTATTTGCCTGCTGTGTACTGAGGCTGTTTTTATAGTCATTATTATTAATAATAATCCCCGATACATCATCTCCTGAAAGTAATCCATTATCATAATCTAGCTTTGTAGCGGGATCAAATAAAAAGTAATCCTTAAAAACTTCTTCTCTGATTATAGCATCATTCACAAAGTAATCATAGTAAGCACTTTTATTTTTTGTTAAACTCAGTTGCAGATTAAATAATGTTAGTTTATGGGTAATCCTGTCATTCACATTGGCCGCAAAATTAAGTCCGGTATTAAAGTTGATTCTACCCAGTCCTATATTATTTTGAATAGATGATCCTAAAAGAATGGAAGTAGTAGGAGTGTAACGTTTGGGAATCAGTTTATAATAATTAAAAGGAACTAATAATCTAGGGAAATTAAGCGCTACCTGTGCTGTTAACTCGTACGCCAGAATCCTTTTATCCAAATTTTTAGGGTTTTTAATTGACCCAAAAGTCCCTGCAACACTCGTCGATAGGTTTTCTGCACCTCCAAAAACATTTCGGGTCGTTAAATCTACCGATGGTGCAACTCCAAAATTTAAGAGCGGTGAATAATTCACGTCTGTAGCCACTTTAATATCGTATTTATCAAGCGGTTTTAAAACATAAAGAACATCAACTATACTATCATTTGGAGCAGTTCCGCCACCACGTCTTAAAGAATCCTTTGCCTTCAGAATACTGAAGTTATTCATTGACAGGATATTCCTTTTGGTTACATCAAGCTGCTTCTGATCATAAATAGACTTCGGACTTACAATAATGGATCTCCATAATGCAGGAGTTTTATACTGCTCGTTTATTTTATGAAACCTTATTCTTCGTAAACTGTCTTTTTTTGTATTCTTGGGAAAATCACTCATTCTGTCTACGATTGCTACATCTACGTTTCCTATGGTAGCAATTTTATAAGGCGTGTTTACAGAATCTTTATGGATTTCTAAAGTCAAAGGCACATTTTTAGTGCTCTTCAAAGAGTCTGCTACAAAGCCGACTTCTTCTCCGAAAGCATTAAATTTGTAATATCCTTGGCTTCTCATTAGTTCATTAATTCTATTTACCTCTTTTTCCAATATAGTCTGATCAAGGATTTGTCCGGATCTGATAAGACTTTTGTTTATATTGAGCTGATAATTTGCTTTTATTCCCGGATCCGGAATATTATAGTAATATTCTTTGATGAACGTCGGATCATTATGCTTAATATAATAGATGGTCTGGGCTTTTTTGGAAGTGGAATCTGTCACATTTTTAAAGTTCACTTTGGCATCCCAATATCCTCTGTAACCCATTCTGTTTTCAATAGATTCTGCTCCTTTTTCAGTTTTTGTAGGATCTAAAATTACAGGTGCAGATCCCCAGTTATGATATAGTCTATCCCAAAATAAGCTTTTCCCAAGACTGCTTTTCATATCATATTTCAAGAAAAGAGAATCTCTGAGCTTTTGATTTCTCATTTCATTGGGATAACTCATATATTCATTAAAGAACTCGTCATATTTAGGATCAGCAGCATTATAAAGCCATAAACTTAAGGGCATAAAAAGAAACTGTTTTTTATTCGGCTTTTGCTGCACATATCCTTTTAATTCACTGTCAAAAGGCTGTTTTCCATCTTCAAACTCCAATGAATTCTTAGTAAGCAAATATTCTCCGTCCGGAACTTTTTTGGTGGTACTACAAGCATAAAGCAACCCCACAAATGTTGCAAATGATATAATTTTATAATATTTTTGAGGAGAATTCATAAAATGCTTACAGCTCATACAATAAAAATTTTACAGTCTTTAGATAAAAAGAAGTTCAGACAAAAATACAATTTGTTTTTGGTTGAAGGTAATAAAACCATTCGAGAACTCTTCAATTCTAACTTTAAAATTAAAGAAATATTCTCTACCGATCCACAAAAACTGGACCACAGTAATGTACCTGTTACTCATGTCTCTGAAAATGAATTAAAAAAGATCAGCTTTCTTATGAATCCTAAAGATTCTGTTGCCGTTTGCTGGTTAAATGAAGAGCCAACTGAAATTGAAGACAAAAAAATTCAGCTTGTTTTGGATGGTATCCAGGATCCTGGGAATTTAGGAACTATTATCCGTTTGGCAGACTGGTTTGGAATAGAACAGATCGTCTGCAGTGAAGATACGGTAGATTTTTATAATCCTAAAGTAATTCAGGCAACCATGGGATCATTTACAAGAGTGAATGTTCTTTATACTCGTCTAACAGAATATCTTTCCAATACGAAAAATATCAACGTAGGAACGGATATGATAGGAGAGAACCTTTATACATTTGAAAGGCCTGAAAATTTAAATTTAATTTTAGGTAATGAAGGAAACGGAATGCGCTCTGAAACTGAAAAATTACTTCAGAAAAACATTACCATCCCTAGATTCGGAAAATCTCAATCTACAGAAAGCCTGAATGTTTCTATGGCAGCAGGAATTATTTTAGGTCAATTGTTTTCTAAATAAATTTAGATGCTTCGCCTTCGCTCACCATGACACTGTAAAAAATCACAGCCACAAAACAGAAAGTATTAGAAATGTTATACTGACGGAAATCTAAGCATCTCCAATATTAAAATAAAGCAATAAAAAAACCGCTTTTTGAGCGGTTTTTAATTTATATAAGTTGTTCCAGGCTTGAAACACTTTTATTTTTTTGATATTCTTCCAGTTTTTTTCTTACCATTTTTAATGCAATAGGAGCAATATAAATTAATGCAGCACCGATCAGTTTTTTCTTCCAATTAGAACTCCCCATATTCTTTTTTGCATAGTTTCCTACAAGAGCGGTTACTCCCAGTTTTACCACACTATCCAAAGCGTTTCCTTTAAATGCAGAAGTCGCAATTCCTAACGCTGTATTTTTATTCATAAATACATCTTTCACTTCAGTGGCAAGCTGTTTGGCAATTACATCTTTTCTTAAAACAATCTTTTCATCTCCATCTTCATCTACTTTCTCCTGCAGATATTGGTCTGTAAGTCCGTTGGTAAATGCGCTTAAACTTTCTTTTGTATTTTTAAAAGTTAATAGTCCTTCCAAATCATTAATTTCATTTTTTAATAATTTTTTCTTGATTCTTAACTCCTGTATGCTCTCATATTTTGCACTCATGGTCTAATGATTTAAAAATTTTATTACCTTATCTGCTACAGAATATACTATTTTTTGTTTGAAAGCTACAATGAAAATCATAATAACGAAATAAAATGCAGCAACAATTAAAAAACCGTAAGAAGTATTATCCAGTGCCTTTCCTATAAGAAATGCAATTCCAAAATTAAAAAGAATAATGAAAAATGCAAAAGCAACCAGCATGATAACAAGATAAGTAATAATACCCGCAGAAAGCGAAGACTTTTCCGTGGCTTCCAGTTTCAGCAGATCTATCCTCTTCGACGCATATTCTTTAATAGTTTCTATCATTGTTTTTGTTTAAAGTTACAAAAAAAGGAACTTTAGTTCACAAAGTTCCTTCTTATAATTTACTCAAAAAATAAATTATTTATGATTTCAGATCATTCAATTCTGCTTCTACATCTTTTACAACATCTGTAGTTTTAGCAACAATTTGATCTTTGTATTTATCATAGCCATCCTTTACTGTATGAGCCACGCTGCTTGCCGTTTCTTTAAAGGTAGACGAGATACTGCCATACTGATCTTTTACCTTTTCAGAAACTTCTCCGTACTTATTTTTAGCCTGATCTTTAAGATCATTCGCTTTATTTTTAATTTTCTTTCTTGTTTCTTTTCCTTCTTCCGGAGCATAAAGCATTCCTAAAATAACCCCTGCAGCAGCTCCTGCAAGAAGTCCTGCTAAAATTCCAGCTGTATTGTTTCCTTTTCTAGACATTTCTTGTTTTTTTAATAGTTAATAAAATTAGTTTTCGATAAAAATAATTACAATTAATATACCAAAAGCGGAAAAAGGCTATTAAAAATTGTTAAATCTTCTGAATATAGGCTAATATACTCTCTATAGTCTGTTCCTTGGTCAAAAGGCTGTTATCTATGACAATAGCATCATCGGCCTGCCTTAATGGCGCAATTTCCCTTTCACTGTCTATTCTGTCACGTTCGATCAGATTTTCTTTTACCTGCTGTTCCTCGGCCGGTATTCCTAATCCTATCAGTTCCTGATATCTTCTTTTAGTTCTCTCCTCTATACTTGCCGTAAGAAAAAATTTGTAATCTGCATCGGGAAGAACCACCGTTCCTATATCTCTTCCATCCATGATAATTCCGCCTTTTTCAGCCAGAGAACGTTGCGATTGCAATAAAAAATCTCTCACTTCTTTCTGTTTGGCAACCATGCTTACATTATCTGAAACTTCATTGGTTCTAATAGGCTTAGAAATATCAATATGATTAAGAAAAAGAACAAGTTCTGTTCCCACATTTTTAAATTCCAGTTCAATCTGGTCAAATGAAGAAAATAATTCATCCAAATTGATCGTTCCATCTTCATTAAGGCAATTCTGAAGAGCAAACCAGGTTACTCCTCTGTAAAGGGCGCCTGTATCTAAGTGAATCAATCCAAGCCTTTCAGCAATAACTTTAGATATTGAACTTTTTCCGGTAGATGAGTACCCATCAATTGCAATTACAGGTTTTTTCATACTGCAAATTTCAAGAAATTTTCTTAAAAAGCAAGAAACCCTGAGAGATTTTCTCAGGGTTTCATCGTATTTATATTTAAAATTTCGAATGCTGATTAATATCCGGCATGGCTTGTAAGGTCTACAGAGATTCCTATCTGATTGACATTAGAAGAGTTGTGATATCTTACATGAGCGTAATCTATTCTGAATCTTGAAAGCTTAATTCCGAAACCACCCGAAAGACCTGAAAAGTTTCTTTGATCGGCAACAGCCAATTCGTTTCCTCTTTTCACATTATACCCTAATCTTATATTGAAGCTTTTTTCCGGGAAGAGTTCAGCTCCGATAGAAAAGTGATCGGCAATTTTTCTTCCGATATTCACTTCCTGTCCGTCTATATTATACTGAGAAGAGATATCAAACTGCTGGATGTCATGAGCAGTAATGGTAACCGCCAAAGGAATCGTCTTCAAAATCCTTGTGTATCCTAAATCTATTCTGAAGGGAAGATTTTCTCTTGTCCCATTAAATGATTTGAACTGATAGCCGAAATTTCTTGCCACCGCAGAGACAGTTTCTTTGCTTTTTTTGTTATGATATGTAATTCCTGCAGTTCCTGAAATAGCAGAAGACGTATAATTATCAATTTTTGAAGTGATAAAGTTTAGCCCACCTCCAATCGTCCAGTCTTCTTCAAACTGATAAGCATATCCTGCTCCGATTGCAACATCCGAAGCTGAAAACTGACCGTTTTCAAAACCGCTTTCGTCTGTTCTTGGAATATTTCCATAACTCATATAACGGGCATTGATCGTAGCCATGTGACCATTTTCAAAATCTTTAGCGTAGGCAATGGTCCCATATTTTGAATCGGCTAGATAAGCTGCTCCGTTCACGGAAAGTTGCTGGTCTGAATCTTTATTTAATAATGCCGGATTTGCGATTGCAAAGGAAACATCATAATCTCTTATCGTAATTGCATCTCCTCCTAAAGCTGCTTGTCTAGCAGATACAGGAATATTTAAGAATGGATAAACATTTGTTCCTGTTTGTGCAAAAGAAACAATTCCTGACAGAAATAATGAAAAAATGATAATTTTCTTCAATTCAATTTATAATTAATGCAAAAATAATTCTTTTTCGTACGTATCAAAATATTTAGAACATTATTTACGCCTAAATATTTTTCTTTTTGCAATATTTTTAATGATTATATTTGCAGCATCAAATTTAAAAGAATTTGATTGTAAAATAAACTCTTAAAAATAAAAGATGAAATATAAAAGAATCCTTCTAAAACTTAGTGGTGAAGCCTTAATGGGAAACAGACAATATGGTATTGACAACGAAAGGCTACAGGAATATGCTTCGGAGATTAAAAAAGTGGTAGATAAAGGGTGTGAAATTGCTATTGTAATTGGAGGAGGAAATATTTTCCGCGGAGTAGCCGGAGCTGCGAAAGGGATGGACAGAGTACAGGGAGATTATATGGGAATGCTTGCCACAGTGATCAACGGAATGGCTCTACAAGGTGCATTGGAAGACGCGGGAATAAAAACAAGACTTCAGTCTGCTATTGAAATGGATAAAGTAGCTGAACCTTTCATCAAAAGAAGAGCTGTAAGACATCTTGAAAAAGGTAGAGTAGTCATTTTTGGAGCGGGAACAGGTAACCCGTATTTCACAACAGATACCGCAGCCACATTAAGAGCGATCGAAATTGGGGCAGATGTAATTTTAAAAGGAACAAGGGTAGACGGAATCTACGACAGCGATCCTGAAAAAAATGAAAACGCCGTAAAATATAATTCATTATCTTTCGACGAAGTTTATGCTAAGAATCTTAAAGTAATGGATATGACAGCATTTACTTTAAGCCACGAAAATAAATTGCCAATTATTGTATTCGATATGAATAAAGATGGTAATTTGGAAAGAATTGTTGACGGAGAAAATGTGGGTACTTTAGTTGATCTCTAAAATAAAGAGCCAGGTAAAAGTAAAAAGAGCTAAGTAGAACGGAGGTTATAAAGTTTGTAAGTAAATTAAACTTTTAACCTGAATCTCATTAAATGTGTAATTTATCAAATTTTTATTATATAATGGAAGAATTAGATCTTATATTAGAATCTGTACAACAGGACATGGATGCAGCAGTAAAGCATTTGGATCATGCATTTCAAAGAATTAGAGCAGGCCGTGCTTCTACAACTATGGTTCAGGATGTGATGGTAGAATATTACGGAGCAATGACTCCAATCAACCAGGTTGCTAACGTTTCTGTACCAGATGCCATGACGATTTCTATTCAACCTTGGGATGCAAAAGCCATTAATGATATTGAAAAAGCAATCATTAATTCAAACTTAGGTTTTGCACCTTCCAATAACGGAATCAATATTATCCTGAATGTACCGCCATTAACGGAGGAAAGAAGAAGGGATTTGGCAAAACAGGCTAAAGTGGAGACTGAAAACACTAAAATTGTAATCAGAAATGCAAGACAAGATGGTTTAAAAGAACTTAAAAAACTTGATGGTGTTTCCGAAGATGTTGTAAAAGGAGTGGAAGCCGAAATCCAGGTGCTTACCGACAAATATGTTAAACTGTGTGATGAGCATTTGAAAGCGAAAGAAGCTGACATCATGAAAGTATAACTTTCTGACAAGAATATAAAATAAAAGAGGTTTTCGATTGAAAGCCTCTTTTTATTTTGCTAATATTTGAACCTGTCAAAAGTCTGCCAGTATTTATCTTTATAGATATGATATTCAATTTTTAATTTATCTGAATATTTGGTGATAATTTCATGAGTAATCCTGGAGGACTCTCTAAATTCTCTGCATGCAAAGAAAATTTCTCTCAGGCTATCAGCTGTCTCTCTACCTATATTCAAGTAACCTTTTGTATCAATAAGAATAGTATTCAGTTCTTCTTCAAAGGCATTCATTAGATTCATATCTTCGGGATTTGGCAATCCGCGATTGTCTTTTCCTTCATAGCGGATCTCTATCTTCAAAACCCAAGGATGGGAGGCTTTATCATCCCACTCCAAAACAGTGGTATTGGCGATTGCAAAATATGGTTTTCCATTGCTGAGAGCTGCTTCAAAACTTCCCCAACTGTCTTTTTGAGCAGAATATCTTTTATGCTGATATTTTTGTTCGAACTCACTTTCTCTCCATGTCAGATAATCTTTCAGCTTATCAATCGGAATAAGTTCTACATTCTCCAGACTATTTCCTTTTATCTGCAAATGATCAATCATCGTTGCCGAAGATAATTCGCCCAGAAGATTATTAAGATAGATATATACTCCGTTTATGATTACATTTTTTTCTGCTTCGTTGAATTTATCATATACTATTGTAAGATCTATTTCGTCGGGATAATTGTCATCCCGAGTGGCATAAAAAAACAGATTCTCTGTAGTAAAGGTGTGATTTTCTATTTTTATCTGGAATTTGGAAACATCAACTTCGGGTTTTAATGCTGTAAATCTCCAATTATTAATATCAGGAGCTGATTTTATAAGATCTTCGACAAAGACAATATTTTTAATATTCGTATCAGCAGTTAAAATCAGTTCTGCAGTCTGGCTGTCATACATTCCTGTAAGAAAATAAATTCCGTCTTTAATCTGATTCAGCTTTGACATCATTGTATCAAAAAAAAATTCTTCTATCTTTTCTCCGTTATGTACTGTTTTCCAGAGTTTTTTCTGGTAGGTCGTAAACCAATCCCAAAAATCTTGGTGAGTAACAATATTTTCGTACTTAGAAGGGAACATTCTACGTAAAAACTTCATCTATTTGTGTATCTATTTGTATTAATACAAAATTAAGAAAGAAGTTTCTAAAAATATCCTTAATTAAATTAAATTTTTAAATGTTTTTAATGTTTTTAATGTTTTTTTATTGAAATTTTTAACGCCCCATCACATATGAGTTCTATTTACCAGCTATTAAGTCCATTTTCTAAGGCTTTCTTATAATTTTCTTCATCAAAGCTATATAAATCAGGAGATTTATAGGCTCCTCCACGACGTTGTTCATCGAGTTTTCTCAGAATCCCGAGATTTTTGATTTTTCTGTAAAAATTTCCTCTGTTTAATTCTTTTCCTAGTATGGCTTCATATAATTTTTGCAGTTCAGGTAAAGTAAATTTTTCGGGTAGAAGATTATATCCGATGGGTTTAATAGATATTTTTTCTCTTAAAGTAAGCAAAGCCTTTTCAATGATTTCACGATGATCCATTGCCAATTCTATTCCAGACAGTTCACTTAAATAAATCCATTCGCAGGTTTCACTCATTTCATCGGCTACAGGATGGAGCGCAGTGGCATTATAAAGCGCATAAAAACCAATGGTAATAAATCTTTGTTTTTGGAACAACGTTTCATCAAAATCTTCAAAGTAAAACTCGCTTCGGTTCTTTTTCCCAAAAACACCAAATTCTTCAAGGTAGGACACTGTTACACCAGCTCTTTCTTTCAAAAGCCTTACAATGCCTTCATCCAAATCTTCATCTTTACGAATATAACCTCCGGGAAGCATCCATTGCTTTCTATAGTTCATTTTAAGAAGCAAAACTTTCAGTTCATTATTATCAAACCCAAAGATCACAGGATCTGTTGATAAATGGGGCAGGAATATTTCTTTCGCTTCTAAAGATTTATCTAAAAATTGTTGTTTAGAATCCATACTACAATACTGGTATAATCTGAAACACAAAGTTAAATTTAATTTCCGAGATCAGTCTAATTCTACTTCCTAGTTTAGTGAAATTTATTTTTTTCTCACAAATTATATGCACATTTAATAAAAAGTTTGGGATTTAAAAGTTTAAAATCAAATAAAAAGGAATTACCTTTAAGCTCTTTTTATTTTAAATGAATGATTATGACGAATGAAGTAAAAACCAAAAGCAGGAACTATACCGTTCCTCTTATTACCATTACGCTTTTATTTTTTATGTGGGGTTTCATTACTTGTATGAATGATATCCTTATTCCTTATCTGAAACAGCTTTTCAAACTGACTTTTTTTGAATCTATGCTGGTTCAGTTTTGTTTCTTCGGAGCTTATTTTATAGGTTCATTAATTTATTTCCTGATCTCCACTTCGAGCGGGGATCCCATCAACAAAGTAGGCTATAAGAAAGGAATTCTTTTCGGGATTTTTCTGGCGGCTTTAGGATGTATTTTATTTTATCCTGCAGCTACTTTTTCTTCTTATGGATTATTTTTGGGAGCTTTGTTTGTATTGGGATTAGGATTTACTGTTTTACAGATTACAGCCAATGCCTACGTTTCTCTTTTAGGATCAGAAGAATCTGCATCCAGCAGATTGAATATGACACAGGCATTCAATGCATTCGGTACCACTATTGCTCCTGTTTTGGGCGGACATTTGATTTTTGAATTTTTCTCAGCCGCAGATGGATCCTTCAGTGCTGTAGCAACTAGAATTCCTTATTTAATTTTTGCAGCAATTTTACTTTTGGTGGCTTTATTGATTTCAAGAGTGAAGCTTCCTTCTTTCCAGACTGCAGAGGACGAAATTGAAAAAGGTTTTGGAGCTTTCCAGTTCGCTCACCTTAAATTCGGAGTTTTTGCCATGTTTTGTTATGTTGGTGGAGAAGTAGCGGTAGGAAGTTTTATCATCAGCTTTTTGGAACAGCCTCAGGTGATGAACCTTAATGAAGTTGTAAGTAAAAACTACCTTTCTCTTTATTGGGGCGGAGCGATGATTGGTCGATTCTTAGGGGCAATTTCGTTAAATCAATCTATTAGTCAGGCAAAGAAAGCTATTTATATGCTGGGTGCAGCCACTTTGGTTTTCCTTGTTATTTTCAGTATTGTAAACTTAACGTTTGCACAAATAAGTTTCTTCTTAGTATTTATCGTTCTTAATTTTATTGCTTTCTTTATTGGAAAAGCAGCGCCTGCAAGAACACTATCAATCTTTGCAGCTGTAAATGTAGTTCTCCTTATCTCTGCAATGCTGAATCACGGAGAACTTGCTATGTACAGTATTTTAGGAATTGGTATTTTCAACTCTATTATGTTCTCGAATATTTACACCTTAGCTATTTCAGGATTAGGAAAATATACCAGTCAGGGTTCTTCACTAGTTGTAATGGCGATTTTAGGGGGAGCAATCGTTCCTATTTTCCAGGGATATCTTGCTGATCATTTTGGAGTGCAACACTCTTTTATCATTCCTGTTTTCTGTTATCTCGTGATCCTAATTTTTGGTGCGTACTGTACCAAATATTTAAGTCATGTCCATCACGATGCCAATACAAAATCCGGACACTAAGATTATTTTATATATTATAAAAAACCTGCTTGTAAGCAGGTTTTTTTATTTAAATACTGTATTAAGATTTATTTTTGATCATCTTATTTAGCGTTTTATTTTGAAGTAGAAAAGTTCAGTTAATTTTCTAATCATATGAAAAGAATGAATCCTAATAAAAAAGCAAAGCTTTGATCATACAAATTCAGTCTATTGTCAATTGTTCACAAATAAAAAAATCCGGAAAACCCGGATTTTAAATTATTGATATCTTTTATGTTCTTTACTTTTTGAGAACCTTTTCGTAATAGGTTTCAGAAGAGATTTATATTTTTCAGCATCAAAAAGCTGAGAATCGGTAAGGGCTTTATAAGTCATCCAGACTCCAAAAGGGAACAAAACCATATTCGGAAGCCAGGAAGCCAGATAAGGATTCATTTTTCCTGCCCAGGCTATGTTTTCCATTCCAACATTGATAATGTAGAAAATAATAAAAATAACAATAGCTATAATTACAGGCAATCCCATCCCACCTTTTCTGATAATAGATCCTAAACTCGCCCCAATCAAAAAGAATATAACACAAGTAAAAGAGTAGGTCACAATTCTCTGCTGATACATGACCACTTTGCTAAAATATTTTATACTCGGATTTATTTCACTGTTTTTAGTTTCTAAAGTAGCTTTTAAATTATCTATTCTGGTATAAGCATTAGAGATCATTTCCAGTCTTTTCTCTGCTTTTACAGTATCCAGCTTTATCTGTTGCTTCGCTGCAATTTTAGACTTGCTTTTATCCATGTAGGTTACCACAGAATTCACCTGGTTCAGAACATCTCCATTTACGGTATTAAAGTAAGATGAATTATCTTTTTTACTTTTCTGAATCGTTTTATTAAGCTCACTGTACGTCTGAAAACGGTAATCATCCGTGATTTGTTCTTCCTCAATCGCTTTATTGATAAGCTCGCTGACATCAAAGTGAGAAACCAGGGTATCAAACTTAATAACCTGATCAGGCTGCTTAAGTCTTGCATTCTCTCCTTTACCTGCAAAATTGTCTTCAGTTACATAACCATCATACAATTCAAGTTTCAGAAAGTTTTTATTCGCGGGAGTCACAAACTTTCCTTTTTTAGCGACGATCGTTTGCTGATTTTCGAAAGTACTTGCCTTTTTATGAACAAAAACACCTTCTATATCTTTTCCGTCTTCACCATAAATTTTATCAAATTTCACCATATATCCCGGAAGCTGATCAATAAACTGACCGGGAGTGAAATTCAGTGCCGGTTTTGTCTGGGCAATGTTGAAAAGCATATTTTTTGCTTTCCTCTGAAAGTCGGGGATAATGTCATTGGAAAAGAAGTAAAGCATAATTGCGAGTACTGTGGCAACTCCCAAAAGCGGCGTCATTACTCTGGTTAGCGAAATTCCTGCCGCTTTCATGGCAGCAAGCTCATAGCGTTCTCCAAATTCTCCAAAAGACATGATACTCGCCAAAAGTATGGTAAGCGGTAATACCATACTGATAACACTTACTCCGAGATAAAACAGAAGCTTAACGATTTGAAAAGTAGTAAGCCCTTTTCCCATAAACTGCCCCAATTGCACCCAGATAATATTGACAATGAATATAAAAAACAATACACTGAAAATAAAGAAAAAGGGACCAAAAAAGGTTTTTATGATATAGCGGTCTAATATTTTAAACATTTGCCAAAATTAAAAAAAAAGCCACAAAGTTGTTCTTTGCGACTTATATATTTTATAGATATTAAGATTATAATTCTGTGATGATATAATTTTTAAACTTATTTTTATCAAAAACAAACATATTGGGATCCAGATTTTGATTTTCTTTGTATTCTTTTATAGAAATAACGGCAATATCTTTATTGTTTCCGTGCTGTTCAAGCTTTAACATTTGTTTTTTCGCAGAGTTTACAAAAATATAAACTGCTTCCAGTCCGTTATTCTTTACAGGAGTCAGTTTTATAAAATCTGCACTTACTCCGTCTACAGTTTTTTTGCCGCTGTAGGTTACATTATAATCTTTTCTGTATGTTGTCAGATAGTTAATAGGGGAGAACATCGCAGTGCTTCCGTTAGGTTTAGCAATGGTAACCTCCATATCTTCTGTATTAATATTGTAGATCTTATTTCCATCGAAAATCTGTTCTGTTTCCATGATTTTCAGCTTATATTTATCTCCGGCTGCATAATAGATTCCAGGTTCTGTTTTGGTAATCTGTCCATTCACGCCGCTTCCAAAAGAGAATTTGAAATAAGAATTTTTCTTAGAATTATAATTTGCAGTTACATCATCCAGTATTTTCTTAGCCTTTGCATCAATTTTTTGTGCATTTGCCAATCCTACTGTTCCCACAACTAAACCACTCAGTATAATTTTTGAAATAATATTTTTCATTTTTTTAATTTAATAATATAGATATTTTAGACTTATAAAGGTTAAACAATCATTTTTCCTCTATTTACGCAGATCTTCCAAAAACTGTTCCAAAGAATGAAGATCCCCGATGATCACTTCTCTTGCTTTAGCTCCATTAAATCCTCCAACAATACCACTTGCTTCCAGCTGATCCATGATTCTCCCGGCTCTGTTATATCCTAATTTCAATTGTCTTTGAAGCATAGAAGTAGACCCTTGTTGTGTAGAAACGATAATTCTTGCCGCTTCTTCAAATAAAGCATCTTTTTCGTTCGGATCAAAAGTTCCGACTGTGCTTGTTGAATCTTCGGAAACATATTCAGGAAGCATAAGAGCAGAAGCATATCCTTTTTGTTCACCAATAAACTCAGCCAGTCTTTCCACTTCAGGAGTATCTACAAAAGCACACTGAAGCCTTAAAATTTCGTTTCCGTTAAAATAAAGCATATCTCCTTTACCAATCAGCTGATCTGCTCCCGGAGAATCCAGAATCGTTCTGGAGTCTACACTTGAGATTACTCTGAACGCAGCTCTCGCAGGGAAGTTAGCTTTAATCATCCCGGTAATAACGTTTACAGAAGGTCTTTGTGTGGCAACAATCAAGTGAATACCAACCGCTCTTGCAAGCTGTGCCAATCTGGCAATCGGTAATTCCACTTCTTTTCCGGCTGTCATAATCAAATCGGCAAACTCATCTACCACCAAAACGATATAAGGTAAATATCTATGTCCGTTTTCAGGATTAAGTTTTCTCTCAGAGAATTTTTTGTTATATTCTTTCAGGTTTTTACAAAACGCATTTTTAAGCAAATCATATCTTGTATCCATCTCTATACAAAGAGAGTTCAGCGTATTGATTACTTTATTGGTATCTGTAATAATTGCTTCTTCTGCATCCGGAAGTTTTGCCAGATAATGTCTTTCAATTTTTGAATATAAAGAAAGTTCCACTTTTTTAGGATCCACCATGACGAATTTCAATTCGCTTGGATGTTTTTTATAGAGTAGGGAAGTCAGAATCGCATTAATTCCTACCGATTTTCCCTGACCTGTTGCACCCGCCATCAATAAGTGCGGCATTTTAGATAAATCGGCCATGAAAATTTCATTGGAAATCGTTTTACCAAAAACAACAGGAAGATCCATGTCCGTATTTTGGAATTTCTGAGAACCAATTACAGAACGCATAGAAACCATGGTAGGATTTTTTCTCGGAACTTCTATTCCAATTGTTCCTTTCCCAGGCATTGGTGCAATAATTCTGATTCCTAAAGCAGATAGGTTTAATGCAATATCATCCTGAAGTTTTTTAATGGCTGCTACTCTGATTCCCGCTTCGGGTACAATTTCATATAAAGTAACCGTCGGACCAATCGTAGCTTTAATCTCAGCAATTCCTACATTAAAGTTTTTAAGAAGACCTACAATTTTGTTTTTATTTTCTTCTAATTCTTCCTTATTGATCGAAATTTCCTCGTTTCCATAATCCTTTAAAAGATCTACAGGTGGCATCTGGAAATTAGCAAGATCTAATTTATGATCATACAGTCCGTGTTTTTCTACAAGCTCCTGTGATTTTTTATCAGACTCGTCCAACACATCAATAACGGGAGCAACTTCTACATTAAATTTAATATTCTCATCGCTTTGAGCCAAAGGTTTTGAAGGAGTAATATCAAAAGCTTCTGAAGGACTTGCAACAGGAGTTGAAGGTTTCGTATTAAGATTTAAATTAATGGATTGAGTAATTTCTTTATCATTTTCAAAAGATGTCTGATTGGGAGTAGAAATCGTTTCAATAACAGGAGAAGATGGAATTTCCGTAAAATCTTTTGCCGTATTTACAGGCTCTTCAGTAATTTTTGGAGTCACCATTTCGGTAACGGTTACATTATTTTCAACAGATTCTTCTTCCAATTCTTCGTCTGCCTCAAAGTTCTCATCAGAACTCGGCATCATAGATTTTACTCTTCCGATGGTATTTTCATTTATCTCACCCAATTTTGCTTTTACAGCACTCGGACGCAGGTTGAATTCTAAAATAAAGTACAAGGCAATACTTGCTACCAATACCAACCACATTCCGACATCTCCGATAAGCGCATTTAAAGAATCCATGATCTGATAGCCGTAAACTCCGCTTAATACACCTCCCTGATGTTTTGTAAATGCAGCACCAAAGAAAATAGGAAGCCAGCAAATGAAAAACAAAGAATGTCCAATGGTTTTCCACGGTTTGAAATAATTCTTTTTCAGAATAAGCGTTCCGAAAACCAATACTAAAAACGCAATGATAAAAGATGCAATCCCGATACTTTCAAAAATGAAAATATTTCCCAGCCAATCTCCAACCTTCCCGAAAAGATTGGATGACTTTATGGTCTTATCAAGCATGGTTCCTGCCTGGCTTTGATCTGATTTCCAGTTCATCAGATAGGAGATGAACGAAAACGTAAGGATAATAGAAAAAAGTATAAATATAAGCCCGAAGAATATACGCGGCTTCGATAATATTTTGCCTTTATCAGGCGATTCCTGTGTTTTTGTTTGCGTCTTATTCATAATATCAATGTGGGCAAATTTAATGTTTTTTAGACATTAAAAGATAATTTTGATTTCTAAATTTTAGATTCTAATTTAATAGTATTTTATTAAAAACACGTGCTTTTTTAGCTGAAATATGGAAGACTTTCACTCCATAATAAATAGACGATTACAATAAACTTAATAGCTTTTATTAATTATTACCCATAGGATATTAATATTTAAATTTTTCTCAATATTTTCAATACTATTAAGAACGAATCAAAATAAGGTTTTACAGGCTTTCAACTGATAAATGACAGTTTTTTTTGTCTACCTTTTGATTAATCATCCTTATTTTTGCATGTCAAGTATATAACATCATGAAGAAGATCCAGGATATTCTTATTTCAACCAGGACAATGGCTGTATTGCTGCTGGTTTATGCATTTGCGATGGCTTATGCAACGTTCTTAGAAAATGATTACGGAACCCCAACAGCAAAAGCACTCATTTATGAAGCATGGTGGTTTGAATTAATCATGCTACTGCTTATTTTAAACTTCATTGGAAATATCGCAAGATACAGACTTTGGAAAAAAGAGAAATGGCCGGTGCTGGTTTTTCACTTAGCCTTTGTTTTAATATTTATCGGAGGTGCTATCACAAGATACATCAGCTTTGAAGGTCAGATGCACATCCGAGAAGGAGAGACTTCTAATGAGATTGTAACAGACAAAACCTTTCTTAAAGTACAGATCGAAGAAAAAGGTGACGTGCTTAATTATCAGGACATTCCTTATTTAATGTCTCCTCTGCACAAAGATCTTCACGCAACCTATGATTTCCACGGAAAAGAAGTGAAGGTGGTCGCAAAAGAGTACATTCAGAGAAAGAAAGACAGTTTAGTGGCCGAAACAAATGGAGCTGAATATCTTCACCTGGTTTCTACAGGAAATACCGGAAGACAAAATATTTACATCAAACCGGGAGAAACAAAATCAATCAACGGAACATTGGTAACCTTCAACAGACCTATCGAAGGGGCTGTTGAGTTTAAAAATGAAAACGGGCAACTATTCATTAAAACTCCCGTAGATGCAGCTTATATGACCATGGCAACCAAAGCCACCGGAAATACTGTAAAAGATCAGTTTCAGCCTCTTGCTTTAAGAAGTTTATACACGATCAATGAATTAAAACTTGTTGTTCCTGAAGGATTGAAAAAAGGAAGATTAATGGCCATTGAAGGAGACAGAAAGAAAGACCAGAATGTTCCCGATATGCTTACCGTTGAACTTCAGGGTCCTAAAACGAAACAACTGGTAGATTTATCCGTTGAAAAAGGAAATCCAAATGCTTACAAACAGGTAACTATGGATGGACTGAACATCATGATCGGTTTCGGACCAAAAATTTACAATACTCCTTTTGCCCTTAAACTGGATGATTTCGTGATGGAAACTTATCCCGGAAGTTCATCTCCCAGTGCCTATGAAAGTCATGTAAAAATCATTGATGAAGGCAAAGAAACTCCTTATAAAATATATATGAACCATGTTCTCAACCATAAAGGTTACCGTTTCTTCCAGTCAAGTTTCGATCCGGACAGAATGGGAACCGTACTTTCTGTAAATCACGATTATTGGGGAACTCTGATCTCTTATATCGGTTATACTTTATTATTTGGTGGAATGTTCTTTATCTTCTTCTGGAAAGGAACTCATTTCTGGAAATTGAATAAAATACTGAAAGACGTTAACAAGAAAAGAATTGCAGCGGTATTGTTACTATTTTTAAGCTTAGGTTTAAATGCTCAAAAAATTGAGACTCACGGTACAACGGACGGAAGCAGAGAACACATACATGTGGAAGGAGAAAATCATAATCACACTTCTACATCTGAAGCAGTTCAGCCACAAGGTGCACAGCCATTCACAAAAATGAAAATGGTTTCGGCAGACGAAATCATCGCAAGAAATAAGATCAGTAAAGAACATGCAGATAAATTCGGGTACCTTTTAGTTCAGAATTTTGAAGGACGAATTGTTCCGATCAATACTGAAGCATTGGATGTTTTAAGAAAATTATACAAAAAAGATGAATTCAAAGGAACTGACGGAAAGTATTTAACCGCTAATCAGTGGTTCCTATCTATCAACACAGATACTCCGAGCTGGACTATGGTTCCCATGATTAAAATCGGACCTAAAGGTGGTGATGAATTAATAAAAAAGACAAAAGCTAATGAAGACGGATATACTTCACTAATGAATCTTTTCCCGGCAGATGCCAATGGAAATTTAACCTATATTCTTGAGCATGATTACAATATTGCCTTCCGTAAAAAACCGGCTGAACAGACCAATTATGACAAAGAAGTAATCTCTGTAAACGAAAGGGTTCAGATTTTTAATGAATTTTTCAGTGGACAGTTTATGAGAATTGTTCCGGTAAAAAATGATGCGAATCATACTTGGCATTCTTGGCTTGACCAAAAATTTGAACCGGATATGGAGTCTCAGCAGGTAATGGGACCTTATTTTGCAGAAGTTCTGCAGGCACAGCAATCAGGAAACTGGAGCAAAGCAGATAAAGAATTGGCAAAACTTTCCGATTATCAGCAGAAATGGGGGAAAGCAGTAGTTCCTTCAAAATCTAAAGTTGATCTTGAAGTCTTTATGAATGAAGTAAACCTTAACTTCAAATTACTGATTTTCTATACCATTATCGGAGGATTATTATTAATCTTAGGATTTGTTGAATTATTTAAACCTAAAAAAGTCTTAAATAAAGCCATTAAAGCAATTATTGTTCTCGGAATTGTGGGATACGTTTTCCATTTCTTAGGATTAGTTGCAAGATGGTATATTTCAGGACACGCTCCTTGGAGTAACGGATATGAAGCAATCATCTTTATTTCATGGGTAGGGATTACTGCAGGTTTAATACTCTATAGAAACGCAAATGCATTAATTCCGGCAGCTGGATTCATGGTAGCAGTCATTATGATGGGATTTGCTCACGGAGGTTCAGCGCTTGATCCGCAGATTACACCGCTAGTACCTGTGTTAAAATCTTACTGGCTAATTGTACACGTTGCCATCATTACATCAAGTTATGGTTTCTTTGCCTTATCAATGATTATAGCCGTACTCAGTTTAGTATTCTATATTATATCTAATAAAGAAACATACAAAATTCACCACGACACTACATTGAAAGAATTGGCCATTGTTTCTGAAATGTCTTTAACAATAGGTTTATTTGCGTTAACAGTAGGAAACTTCTTAGGAGGTATCTGGGCCAACGAATCCTGGGGAAGATACTGGAGTTGGGATCCAAAAGAAACATGGGCATTTATTTCAATCATGGTTTATGCATTTGTATTGCACATGAGATTAGTTCCTGGGCTAAGAAGCAGATGGGCTATTCACGTAGCCACTATGTTTGCTTTCTGTTCAATGGTAATGACGTATTTTGGAGTTAATTATTACTTAAGCGGACTTCACTCTTATGCAGCTGGAGATCCGGTTCCGGTTCCGGCTTGGGTTTACATTGGATTAGCAACAATGTTAACGTTGTCCATTGTTTCTTACATTAAATTTAAAGCATTGACTAAAAAGTAAATTTAAAAATTATCAATAATCAATATATGAATCCCGGGAATTTCTCCCGGGATTTTTTTGTTGTGGCATCATAGAAATAAATTCAAAAAAATGAAAATTATTCAAAATTTAATAATACCTTTATGATATCAAAATAATATCAAACTAAAAATCATATCATGGAAAAAGTTTTAAAACCAATGTCCGGCTATTTAGCTTTAGTAATATGCTTAATACTTTTCGTAGCCGCTATTTATCTTTTTATAACAGGAGTTGACAGAAACATTACCTTTGTTATCCTTTCTGTCCTTTGCTTTCTTGCATTTTGTTTTTTCATGAAAGGGTTGATGATTATTCAGCCTAATCACTCAAGAGTATTGAACTTCTTTGGAAAATATGTAGGAACTGTAAAAGAAAACGGGTTATTTTTTATTAACCCATTATACTCTTCTCAAAGAATCAGTTTACGTTCAGAGAATCTTCAGGGACAAACTTTAAAGGTAAATGACAAAATGGGAAATCCGATTGAAATTGCCGTTGTTATGGTATGGAAAGTAGGAGATACTTACAAAGCAGCATTTGATGTAGAACGGTATTCAGATTTTGTAAAAATGCAGAGTGAAGCAGCTGTACGTCATTTGGCAATGAGCTTTCCTTATGATAACTTAGAAGATGACCATGCTCCGATTACCTTAAGAGAAGGAGGAGATAAAATCAATTTAATTCTGGAGCAGGAACTTACAGACCGACTCTCAAAAGCAGGAATTGTTATCCAAGAAGCCAGAATTTCACACCTTGCTTATGCTTCTGAAATTGCAGGTGCCATGCTTCAGAGACAGCAGGCAACGGCAATTGTAGCAGCCAGAACCAAGATTGTGGAAGGAGCAGTCGGAATGGTAGATTTAGCTTTAAAAAAACTATCCGAAGAAAATATTGTCGAGCTTGATGACGAAAGAAAAGCTGCCATGGTAAGCAACTTAATGGTTGTTTTATGTGGTGAGAAAGCGGCTACTCCTATCTTAAATGCAGGAACTTTGTATAATTAATCTGCCGTTTCAACAAAGCAGAAATGTTTTTGAAACAATCTGCATTAAGCAGATAAATAGAAAATTAAAAATATGAAATCTGATAAAACTCAAGCTTCTTCCGAAAGCAAAAGCAAAAAATCTTTTGTAATCAGGATAGATGAGTCTACTTACAAACTTCTGGAAAAATGGGCCAATGATGAATTCAGAAGTGTAAATGGACAGATTGAGTATTTGCTTCATCAAAACTTAATCAACTCGGGAAGAAAGAAAAAAGAATAAATTTTATTTAGGCACTGTCATTTCGACGAAGGAGAAATCCATTGAATTTTAAATCCGAATGACAGAAATAAAAAATTTTTAATAAAGAAAAAGCAGAGAAATTTCTCTGCTTTTTACATTTCATATATCAATTAAATTAATCAAAAATTGTAGTAAAATAATTGCTGATTACCGTCCAGAAATTTTTGCCCAGAAAATAAATAAGGGTAGAAGTAATAATTCCCTTCACTGTAAAGAATATAATTCCTCCGATTCCAAACTTCTTCACCAGACTTTTCCATTTAGAATTTTTCTTTAGTTCTTCAGATTCTTTTACATCTTTGTTATTTTCCATTTCTGAAATTCAAATATTTACCTTACAAAGATAATCACGTTTATAATTAGTCCAAATAAAAAATAAGTTAAAAAAAATTAAATTTTGAGGTTCGCATAATATTTTTATCTTTAGAGAAAACGAAAAGTAAAATTTTTATGTCTAAAAAAATAAAGGATTTCGGAATCGAAAAAACACTGAAAAACTTAGGAATTAAAGAGGAAAACAAAGGAACTTCGGTAGGCGGAAAATATTTCGCATCAGGAAAAACAATAGAAAGTTTTTCACCTGTAGATGGTAATTTAATTGCCAAAATCAAGACTTCCGGAGAATCAGATTATGACAAGGTAGTTGAAACGGCAGAAAAAGCCTTTAAAGAATTCAGGTTGATTCCGGCTCCTAAGAGAGGGGAAATTGTAAGACAACTGGGACAAAAATTAAGACAGTACAAAGACGATCTTGGAAAACTGGTTTCTTATGAAATGGGGAAATCTCTGCAGGAAGGTTTAGGAGAAGTTCAGGAAATGATCGACATCTGTGACTTTGCAGTAGGGGTTTCAAGACAGCTTCACGGTTATACAATGCATTCTGAAAGACCCGGGCACAGAATGTATGAACAATATCATCCGCTGGGAATTGTGGGAATCATCACCGCTTTTAACTTTCCGGTAGCGGTTTGGTCATGGAATACAGCTTTAGCATGGATTTGTGGTAACGTTACCATCTGGAAACCTTCAGAGAAAACGCCACTTTGCGCTATTGCCTGTCAAAATATTATGAATGAAGTTTTAAAGGAAAATAATCTTCCTGAAGGGATTTCAAGTGTATTGGTTGCAGATCATGAAATCGGACAGAAATTAGTGGACGATAAGAGAATATCTTTAATTTCTTTCACTGGTTCTACTAGAGTAGGAAGAATGGTTTCTACCAATGTTGCTCAGAGATTTGGAAAATCAATCCTTGAATTAGGAGGAAACAACGCGATTATTATTTCTAAAGATGCAGATATTGATATGTCGATTATCGGAGCTGTTTTCGGAGCTGTTGGAACAGCTGGTCAAAGATGTACTTCCACGAGAAGACTGATCATTCACGAAAGCGTTTATGATGAAGTGAAAAACAGACTGGTAAAAGCGTACGGACAATTAAAGATCGGGAATCCTTTGGATGAAACTAATCATGTGGGACCGCTTATCGATATGGATGCGGTAAATATGTATCAGGAAGCCATTAAAAAAGGTAAAAAAGAAGGCGCAAAATTCATCGTTGAAGGTGAAGTTTTAAAAGGAAAAGGATACGAATCAGGTTGCTATGTAAAACCATGTATCGCTGAAGTGAAAAACTCTTACGAAATCGTTCAGCACGAGACTTTCGCACCGATTTTATATTTAATTAAATACAAAACGCTGGAAGAAGCGATTGCCATCCAAAATGACGTTCCTCAGGGATTATCATCTTCGATCATGACACAAAACTTAAGAGAAGCAGAATTATTCCTTTCTCATGCAGGTTCAGACTGTGGAATTGCCAACGTAAACATCGGAACATCCGGAGCTGAGATTGGAGGAGCTTTCGGTGGCGAAAAAGAAACAGGAGGTGGTAGAGAATCTGGTTCAGATGTCTGGAAATATTATATGAGAAGGCAAACCAACACTATAAATTACACAGCACAACTTCCTTTAGCACAAGGAATTAAATTTGACTTATAAAAAAAATAATTTAACCATTTAAGTTATTTAAAGATTTAAAAGTTGAGGCTAAATCTTCTAATTTTTAAATCTTTAAATTTTAAATCACATACAATATGGAACACACAACAATTGATATACAGGCAAACAAAGTAAAAGAAACCGTAGGAAGACACGTTTTGGCAGATGGTTTTGATTTCGTAATGGATATTGAAAAATCTCACGGATCCTGGTTATATGATAAACTTACCGACAGAGAATATTTAGATATGTTTTCGATGTTTGCCTCAGCTTCTATAGGCTATAATCATCCCTATATCGTTGAAAAATCGGCGTGGCTGGGAAAAATGGCTGTTAATAAACCCACTTTGGCAGATGTATATTCCGAAGAATATGCCCATTTTTTAGAAGTTTTTGAAAGAGTCGTGATTCCAGAAGAACTGCAATATGCTTTTTTTATTGAAGGAGGAACATTAGGAGTAGAGAATGCAATGAAAGCTTGCTTCGACTGGAAAACCAGAAAGAATTTTGAAAAAGGCCTTACTACTGAAGCCGGAATCTGTATCCATTTCAGACAGGCATTTCACGGAAGAAGCGGATATACCCTGAGTCTAACCAATACTTCCGACCCGAGAAAATACCAATATTTTCCAATGTTTGACTGGCCAAGAATCTTAAATCCTAAGTTAACTTTCCCAATCACAGAAGAAAATCTGGAAGAAACCATCAAGAATGAAAGACTGGCTTTAATTCAGATTGAAGAAGCTATTCTGATGAATCCTGATAAAGTAGCTTGTATTATTATCGAACCTATACAGGCAGAAGGTGGAGATAATCATTTCAGAGATGAATTCCTGCTAGGATTGAGAAAAATCTGTGATAATCATGAAATTCTATTGATCTTCGACGAAGTTCAGACCGGAATCGGGATTACAGGAAAAATGTGGGCTTTCCAGCATTTCACAGCTAAACCGGATATTATTTCTTTCGGAAAAAAAGCACAGGTTTGCGGAGTTTTAGCGAATAAAGAAAAATTTGATGAAATCCCTAATAATGTTTTCAGGGAAAGCTCAAGAATCAATTCTACCTTCGGAGGAAACTTTATTGATATGCTTCGCTTTCAGTTGGTAATGGAGGTGATTGAAAAGGAAAACCTTGTAGAAAATGCAAGAATTGTAGGAGATTACTTATTGGAAGAATTAAAAAAATTAGCAGAAAGATATCCTGAGAAATTATTGAATGCAAGAGGAAGAGGATTGATGTGTGCGATTGATCTTCCTACTGCCGAGCAAAGAAACTTTCTAAGAGATGAATTATGGAATGACGGCATGATCATTCTTTCCTGTGGAGATCAGTCACTTAGATTCAGACCTCATTTAAATGTAACGAAGGAAGAAATCCAGCTTGCAATAGAAAAAATAGAAAATAATATTAACAAAATTTAAAATCCGGATTTGGGATTTAAAAAAAATTGTCATATATTTAGATACTCAAACGAAAAAGAATATGGAAAGAAGCACAAGAGTATCAGTTTTTGAAAGTGACAAATCCACAGAAATCCAGTTAATCAAGTCTAAATTGGACGATGCGCAAATTGTAAATGCGATAGAAAACAATTATCTGACTTTTACGACAACGCCTACAGCAACATCGTTGAAAGTGATGGTAGATTTACAGGATGAGAAGAAAGCATTTGATATCATAGATGCATATCTTCAACAAAGTGAAAATCAATAAAAAACAATTTCATAATTTTAAATTTTACTACTTCGAACCGAAAATTAATCTCAATTAGTTTTCGGTTTTTTAATTCAAATTTTTAAACTTTTATATTAAGATTATTAAAAATTGAAAGATAGTAGATGCTTCGGCGGGCTCAGCATGACAGTGCACAAGTGACATTTAGTACTAGAGATGTCATGCTGAGCGAAGCCGAAGCATCTCAAACTTTGATAAACGGCATATTTTTTACTTAATTAAAATTTAATCTTTTAATTAAAATTTCACAGCAATGAATTCAGAAATTAAACTAAGAAAGGCAGACATTGAAGACAGAGATAAGATCTGGACTATTTTGCAACAGGCTATTGAAAGGCGAAGACAAGATGGAAGTTCACAATGGCAAAATGGGTATCCCAATTTGGATACAGTAGAAAGTGATATTGCAAAGGGGTTTGGATATGTAATGACCGTAGACGGTGAAATTGCTGTTTACAGTGCATTGATCATTAATGATGAACCTGCCTACAGCACCATAGAAGGAGCCTGGTTGAGCGATGGGGAATTCGTTGTGGTACACAGAGTTGCTGTAGATGAAAAATTTGCAGGACAGGGAATGGCGAAAAAGCTTTTTGACCACATTGAGGAATTCACCAAATCTAATGGAATTCAGAGCGTTAAAGTTGATACCAACTTTGACAATACAGCCATGTTAAAAATTCTTGAGGGAAAAGGATATTCTTATTGCGGAGAGGTTTGCCTAGCCGGCGGAATGAGAAAAGCTTTTGAGAAGATTATAATTTAATCAAAAAGTTAAATCATCTTTCATTGAATTTTTAAAAGACCCAATATCGAGAAACTCTATTGGGTTTGTTCGTTTAGTTCTGAACTAATTTTTACATTTGTTCAAATTTATATACCATGCATAAGAGTATAGAGATTGATGAAAAAATTTTTCAGGATGCTGTAAGGTTTTATGGCACCATTTTCAACGTACCTCCATTAGCTTCTAAAATTTATGCCTACCTGCTTTTCGATTATGAGAGGGTAGGAATTACTTTTGATGAGTTTGTGGAAGTTCTTTCTGCAAGCAAAAGCTCGGTTTCTACAAGTATTTCTTTACTACTGAAAGCTCAGCTTATTGTAGATCATAATAAAATGGACGAACGAAAACGGTATTTTTTCATCAATGATGAATATAAGAAGATAAGATTTGAAAAAATAGTTCAAAAGATGCAAGACGAATTAAAACTACTAGATGACTTAGATCGGTTTAAAAAAAATCATGACGATGTGTATAATGAGAAAATGGAGGCTTACAAAGCGCTTTTAAATAAAAACATAATTAATATTCAGGAATCTCTTAATAAACTATAAAATGAACAGTAAACTAGTTATACTTTCTATTGCAGCGCTTTCGCTCACTGCCTGCAAAAAAGAAGCTCCGAAACAGGATGGTGCAAAACCATATCCTGTAGTGAATGTGGAGTCAAAAAATATAGTCGGCTATCAGACTTTTCCCGCTACCATTCAGGGAAAAATAAATAATGATGTTCGGGCTAAAATACAAGGTTATATTACGCAGGTTTTGGTAGATGAAGGGCAGTACGTTACAAAAGGGCAGCCTTTGTTCCGCCTTGAAACCAACATTTTAAATGAAAATGCAGCTGCTTCCAAAGCAGGAATCGGTGCTGCTGAATCTAATATTGCAGCAGCTCAGGCTTCTGTAAATGCAGCTCAGGTGGAGGTGAACAAACTAAAACCTCTTGTTCAGAAAAATATCATCAGCAATGTTCAGCTGCAGACAGCTCAGGCAAATCTTGCTCAGGCTCAGGCTCAATTACAACAGGCCAATGCAGCCAAAAGACAAGCGGTTGCCAACTATAAAGGAGTAGAAGCCAACATCGAATATTCTGTTATTCGTGCACCTATTTCGGGGGTTATCGGGAAACTTCCTTTAAAAGTAGGGAGCTTAGTAGGCCCTACAGATCAGACTCCTCTAACTACAATTTCAGATACTTCACAATTGTATGCTTACTTTTCAATGAATGAAAAGGAGTATTTTAATTTCCTTGAAAAATCTCCGGGTGCTTCTTTACCTGAAAAAATTAAAAATCTACCCTTGGTAGAATTGCAATTGGCCAACGGAAGTATTTACGGTGAAAAAGGTAGAATTGAAACAATGACGGGGCAGATTGATGCTACAACGGGTACGATTCAGTTCAGAGTCGGCTTCTCCAATCCTCAGAAACTTTTGAGCAATGGTAACAGTGGGACAATCAGACTTCCAAAAACATATGAGAATGTTTTAGTAGTTCCTGAAAGTGCTACCTACGAACAACAAGGTATTGTTTACGTTTATAAAGTAGAAAAAGATACTGCTAAAAATGTGGTGGTCAACGTAATTGATAGAATCGACAATTTAGCTTTAATTAAATCAGGTGTCAACAAAGATGAAACCATCATCGCGGCTGGTATCGGAGGTTTAAAACCTGGAACAGCAATCATCAAAAAGCCTGTAAAAATGGATAGTCTTGTTCAATCAATAAAACCGAAATTCTAAAATGATTAAAAATTTTATAAACAGACCGGTTTTATCCACGGTAATCTCAATCTTGATTGTGATTCTCGGGGTTTTGGGATTGATCTCACTACCGGTTACACAGTATCCTGATATTGCGCCTCCTACAGTAAGTGTTTCAACGAACTACACCGGAGCCAATGCAGAAACCGTGATGAAAAGTGTTGTAGTACCTTTGGAAGAACAGATCAACGGGGTAGAAGGTATGGATTACATCACTTCTTCGGCCGGAAACGATGGTTCAGCTCAGATCCAGGTATTCTTTAAGCAGGGAATCGACCCGGATATTGCAGCGGTAAACGTACAGAACCGTGTTGCAAGAGCAACTCCTTTATTACCGAGTGAAGTTACACGTTCAGGGGTTGTTACTCAAAAACAGCAGACCAGTGCCTTGATGTATATGTCTTTCTACTCTGAAAACAAAGATTTAGACGATGTATACCTTCAGAACTTCCTAAATATTAATATTATCCCCAACCTAAAAAGGATTAACGGGGTAGGTGATGCCAATGTTTTCGGAGGTAAAAACTACTCGATGAGAGTCTGGTTAGATCCTGCTAAAATGGCGGCTTACGGAGTAACTCCAACTGATGTTACCAATGCAATCAATGAGCAGAGTAGAGAAGCGGCTGCAGGTTCTATCGGACAAAACAGTGGAAGCTCTTTCGAATACATCATTAAATATGTTGGTAAATTCAACGATAAGGCACAATATGATAATATCATCATTAAAGCTCTTCCGGACGGACAAAACCTGATGTTGAAAGACGTTGCTAAAGTAGAATTGGCAGGTCAGTCTTATACAGGAATCGGGGAAAACGGGAACAATCCATCCATCAGTATGGGGATCTTCCAGACACCGGGTTCTAATGCTCAGGAGATTATTAAAAACATTAAAGCTTATCTAAAATCTGCAGAAGGAACTTTCCCTCAGGGAATTAAGTATACATTTAACTTTGATACCAACGAATTCCTTGAAGCATCCATCGATAAAGTAGTTCATACTCTAATCGAAGCATTTATACTGGTATTTATCGTTGTTTACATTTTCCTTCAGGATTTCAGATCGACTTTGATTCCAGCAATTGCGGTTCCGGTTTCTATTGTGGGAGCATTTTTCTTCCTGAATTTATTTGGATATTCCTTAAACCTATTAACGTTATTTGCCTTGGTATTGGCTATCGGTATCGTTGTTGATGATGCGATTGTCGTCGTCGAAGCCGTGCACGCCAAGATGGAACATGGTATTTCCGATGCTAAAAAAGCTACCGTAGAAGCAATGGATGAAATTACAGGGGCAATTATTTCAATTACTTTAGTAATGGCAGCTGTATTCGTTCCCGTAACATTTATTACAGGTCCGACCGGAGTATTTTACCAACAGTTTGGGATCACGCTTATTATTGCGATTATCATTTCGGCAATTAACGCTTTAACTTTAAGTCCGGTTTTATGTTCATTATTCCTAAAACCTCACGAAGCACATCATGCAGAATATAAGAATCTGAACTTCCTTCAAAAATTCTTCTATAAGTTCAATATTGCTTTCAAAACAGCTACTGAACGTTATGGAAAAGGATTCGTATTCTTATTGAGACATAAATGGGTTACGTTAATCATTTTTGCGGTAACAGCCGGTATATTATATTGGGCAAGTTCTACCATGAAAAAAGGTTTCGTACCTACAGAAGACAGAGGGATTATCTTTACTGATGTTCAGCTTCCTCCGGGAGCTTCTATGGAAAGAACCTATAATGCGTTAAAAACCCTTCAGGCAAAAGCTTTAAAAGTTCCTGGAGTACAAAACGTTACCATTTCTACCGGTAGAGGATTCTTATCCGGAAACGGGAGTAACAATGGTCTTGCCTTCATTAAACTGAAACCTTTTGACGAAAGAAAACAAGGCGGACAGACTTCTGAAGACATCACCAAACAGTTATTCGGAATTTCAGGAGCCGTTCCTGATGCAAAAGTTGTATTCTTCCAGCCACCGAGTGTACCCGGTTTCGGTAACAGTGCGGGTTTTGAGATGGTATTATTGGATAAATCGGGGGGAGAATATGCTGACTTAGATAATAAAATGAATGAATTCATCGGTAAATTGATGCAAAGACCAGAAATCGAATTTGCACAGTCTTCATTCAACACAAAATATCCTCAGTATGAAATGCAGGTAAATGTACCATTGGCTAAGCAGATGGGAGTTTCTGTAAGTGATATTCTTGCTACCATGCAGGGCTATATCGGAGGAATTTACACTGCTGACTTTACCAAATATGGAAAACAGTTCAGGGTAATGGTTCAGGCTCTTCCTGATAACAGAAAAAGCATTGAAAACCTTAATGAACTTTATGTAAAAACAGGTTCAGGCGTAATGTCACCGATTTCTCAGTTTGTATCGATGAAAAAGGCATACGGGCCACAATCTGTAAGCCGTTACAACCTATTTACTTCGGTGAAAATTACTGGGGCCAACTCCGCGGGATACAGTTCCGGAGATGCCATTACGGCTGTTCAGCAGGTAGCTGATGAAACTTTGAACCAGAATTATGCTGTAGAATTCACAGGATTAACGAGAGAAGAATTAAATTCTGGATCTCAAACCTTATTGATTTTCGGATTAAGTTTAATTTTCGTTTACTTTATTCTTTCTGCACAGTATGAAAGTTATATTCTTCCGCTTATTGTGGTAATTTCTCTTCCTCTTGGGGTAATGGGAGCTTATTTCGGTCAGAAAATCATGGGCTTGGAAAACAATATTTATTTCCAGATTGCCCTGATCATGTTGGTTGGTTTATTGGCTAAAAATGCCATTCTGATTGTTGAATTTGCTGTCCAGAGAAGACACCACGGTGAAACGATCGTTATGTCTGCCATTAATGCTGCAAAAGCAAGATTAAGACCTATCCTGATGACCTCATTTGCATTTATCTTTGGTCTATTGCCATTGGTTTTAGCAAGTGGAATTGGTGCGGTTGGTAACCGTTCCATTGCAACCGGTGCGGCAATAGGATTATTGATAGGTACGATTCTGGGATTATTCGTAATTCCGGTATTATATGTAATTTTTGAATACTTGCAGGAGAAAATTAAGCCTATTAAAAAAGAAGAAATCAATTTAGCAGAATAAAATTAAGTTAGTTTAAGGTTTCTGAGTTCAAAGTTTAACAACCAGAGCCCGAAACCTTAAACCTAAAACTTTAAACCTTTAAAGAATGAAGAGTTTATTAAACATCATAAAAGGAATAACATTTTCAGTCGCAATTCTTGCTGCCGTATCCTCTTGTATGGCGAGAAAAGAATATCACAGACCAGATCATGTTGTTGACGAAAAGCTGTACCGTACAGATATGCTTCCTGCTGACAGTACAAACATTTCTAATGTTTCCTGGAAAGAGATTTTTACAGATCCTATCCTTCAGAGGCATATTTCAAAGGCACTGGAAAACAACCTGGATATAAGAATTGCTTTACAGAGTATCAATTCTGCGGAAGCTTATTTAAAACAAAGTAAAGCAGCTTATGAACCGACAGTAACGGTTGGTCCCGGCTATACTTTCCAGACCCAGTCTTTGAATACACAAACCGGACAGTTATTCGGGCAAAGAAGATATATCAACCAGCTTGACATTACGGCAAGTATTGGTTTTGAAGCTGATCTTTGGGGAAAATTAAAAGCCCAGGAAAAAGCTCAGTTAGCTACTTATTTAGGAACAGTTGCCGCTCACAAAGCAGTAAAAAGTGATTTGATTGCTTCCATTGCTTCTGCTTATTATCAGTTATTGACTTTTGATGAGCAGAAAAAAATCATCACAGAAACTATTAAAGTCCGTGAGCAAAATTTAGAAACCACCAAAGCTTTAAAAGTTTCAGGAACCGTTACAGAAGTAGCAGTTCAGCAGAGTGAGGCTTTAGTGTATAATGCAAAATCCTTATTAATTGACATCGATACCCAGATTCAGCTGTTGGAAAATACAATGAGCTTATTGATGGGAGAACCTTCTCATTCAATTGAAAGATCATCTTTGGAAGCTCAAAATGTTCCGATTGATTTAAAATTGGGATATCCGGCTCAGTTGTTATCAAACAGACCGGACGTAATGAAAGCGGAATACAGCTTAATGAACGCTTTTGAGCTTACAAACGCTGCAAAAGCCCAGTTTTATCCTACTTTAAAAATTACAGGTAGCGGAGGTCTTCAGTCTATGGATATCGATCACCTGTTCAGTGTCAATTCTTTGTTTGCAAGTGTTGTAGCAGGTTTAGCACAGCCTATCTTAAACAAAAGAACAATCAAGACCAATTATGAAGTAAGCCTTGCCAATCAGGAAACTGCTTATCTGAATTTCAGAAAAACAGTTCTTACTGCAGGAAAAGAAGTTTCAGATGCAATCCGCGTGTTCTCAGTTCAGGATTCTTATATCGCACTGAAGCAGAAAGAACTGGATTCCTATAAAAAATCTGTAGATTACTCTCAGGAATTGGTGAACTATGGTATGGCCAATTATCTTGAAGTGTTAAATGCAAGTGTCAATTCATTAAATGCGGAATTGAACATTGCCAATGCAAAATACAGTAAAATGAAGGCTGGAGTAGAGCTTTACCAGGCTCTTGGAGGTGGTTGGAAATAAATTCTAATATTTAAGTAAGTAAAACGTGTATTGATGAACTTCAATGCACGTTTTTTATTTTAATTTAATCATAACTCAAAAAAAAATAACTCTCTCTGTCATTCTGAATGAAACAAAATGCAATGAAGTATCTCACTTTACTTTACTACACCATTTAAAACTTAAATTAATTTAAAAAACTCATTATCAATATATTAAATATAATTTTTCATCTTTATTTGTAAATATGTAGTTAACTACGTAGTTTTGTACATAAATAATTACAATGTTAGAAATCAAAACAATAAACAACACCTATTCAAAATCAGTTATAGACCTTGTTTTGAATATTCAGCAAAAAGAATTCAATGTTCCGATCACGATAGAAGATCAACCCGATCTTATGCAAATTGAAAATTTTTATCTAAACAGTGGCGGGAATTTCTGGGGAGCTTTTATTAATGATGAACTTGTGGGAACCATTGCATTGGTAAAGTTTGATGAAAATGCCGCTGCTATCCGAAAAATGTTTGTAAAAAAGGATTTCAGGGGAAAAGAACACAATATCGCTCAGCAACTATTAGAAACGCTCATTACTTACTGTCATGAAAATGGAATAGAAGAAGTATATTTGGGAACGGTATCGATACTCAAAGCTGCGCTACGTTTTTACGAACGGAATCACTTTAAAATCATTGACAAGGAAGACTTACCTGCAAAATTCCCTTTGATGAGTGCCGATAATGTATTTTGTTTCTTAGATCTAAAATCATAAACTATGAATGTCATTAATGAATCCGGAACCCTCGCTTTATCAACAAGACTGCAGCGCCTCAGTGAACAGTTGCGTAAGGACGGAGCTTTAATTTATAAAGAATTCGGAATCGATTTCGAACCCAAATGGTTTCCGGTGATCTTTACCCTGCATCATAAACAGACACTCAGCGTAGTAGAAATCGCTAACGAAATAGGCTATACCCATCCTTCCACCATCAGTCTTTTGAAAGAGCTTGAAAAACAGCAGATGATACAGTCCAAAAAAGATAAAACCGACGAACGAAAGCGCCTGATAGAAATTGCACCTAAAGGAATGGAACTCATAGAAAAAATGAAACCGGTCTGGGAAATTATCTCAAAAGTATTAGGTGAAATAGCTGATAATGAAAACCATTTACTCAAAGCTATCAATGAGGCGGAAGAAAAAATTACCCATCAATCTTTTTTGCAGCGGGTTTTACAGCTGAAGAACGCGGATAACAAATAATTTAGACAAAATAACTTCATAAAAAAAAGAGTTACAATTAATTGCAACTCTTTTGTGGAGAATACGGGGATCGAACCCGTCACCTTTAGACTGCCAGTCTAACGCTCTAGCCAGATGAGCTAATTCCCCAGTCCGTTTCGTGGTTGCAAAAATAGAAATTATTTCCAAAATTCAATCATTATTATAAATAATTTGTTAAATAGTTTTTCACAAAACTGATTATTATGAATTTGATTACAATATCAATTGAAATTAAATCTTTCTTTAATTACTGAAAAATAAACATTTCAAAAAGCCTAAGAAATTAAATTAAAATTATATATTTGCCAAATTCAAACTCAACAAGATTTATTTCATAAAACTTTTATTAAACTATGAAGAAACTTTTTTTACTCTTATTAACAGCTTTTTTATTTATCGGATGTAGTTCGGATGACGACAGCATTTATGATTTTATCGGGACTTGGCATGGAACATATGAAGGAAGTGATAAAGGAGTGTGGAATATTGTTGTAGCAAGTGATGGAAAAGTGACCGGAACAATGCATTCTGATGTGAATCAGGAAAATTACAATATTTCCGGAAATGTTAATTCTTCCGGAGATTTAAATGCTGCAGTGGGTCTTCCGTCTGACGGACAATTCAGAGGAAATCTTAACACTGATAAAAAAGGAAGTGGAAGTTGGGTAAATTCAGTTCCTACACCTGAAAGATCAGGAACATGGAGTGGCGAAAAAGATAAAAAATAAGATTTAAAAATATATAATAAAATCCGGAAAATTAATTTTTCCGGATTTTTTGTTTTTAAAGAAAAAAATGTTTTTAATCTGTTTAATTTAACAAATCCTCAATAATATGTAATGTACTAAATTTATATATTTGCAATACATCATTAAACAATCGGAAACGCATGAAATTGGGATTATTGGAAAATCATTTAAGAATAAAACAATTATCTGTTTTACTGATTGTATCATCAATTATCATTTCCTGTGGAAGTTCAAAAAGTGTTACTGAAAAGAATTCAAAAAATAAATCAGTAGCAAGAACCGAAAGCCTTCGAAAACTGGATTCCAAATTCAGCGGAAAAGTTTCCAAATCAATTAATGACATTTTAAGGGACGCAGAAAAGTATATGGGCACTCCATATAAATTCGGAGGAAATAATTCTTCTGGCTTCGATTGTTCCGGATTTACCGTAAAGGTATTCGAAGAAAACGATTTTAAACTTCCCAGAAGATCATCAGATCAGGCTTTAGCCGGAGAAAAAATAGATATTACATACGTAAAACCCGGAGATCTTTTATTTTTTGCAACAGGAGGAGGAAGCAGGGTCTCACACGTGGGTATCGTTCATGATATCGGAAGTGATGGCGAAGTGAAATTCATTCACGCCTCCACATCAAAAGGAGTGATCATCTCTTCGCTCAACGAAAAATACTGGAATAAGGCTTATCTTCATGCTCAAAGAGTCTTATAAATAAAGATTTTATAAAATTGATTTTTCCAATCATCACGTTTTCTATAAAGGTCAAAAACTGACGCAATAATCAAATTTTTGTAGCTCTTATGGTTCAGAATAAGATGAACTTTTTTGTATATTTGGCAAAATAATTTTAAAGTAGAAACATGTCGTTACAACAAACAATTGAAAATATCTGGGACAACAGAGAATTATTGCAGAATGAAGATAGCCAAAAGGCAATTAGAGAGGTTATTTCTTTGGTTGATAAAGGAGAGCTTCGTACAGCTGAACCTACAGAAAACGGATGGCAGGTAAATGAATGGGTGAAAAAAGCTGTCGTAATGTATTTCCCGATCCAGAAAATGGAAACTATTGAAGTAGGTCCGTTTGAATTTCACGACAAAATGCCTTTGAAAAGAAACTATGCTGAAAAAGGAGTAAGAGTTGTACCTCATGCGATTGCAAGAGAGGGAGCTTATATTGCTCCGGGAGTCATTATGATGCCTTCTTATGTAAATATCGGAGCTTATGTAGATTCAGGAACAATGGTTGATACTTGGGCTACTGTGGGAAGCTGTGCACAGATCGGTAAAAACGTACACTTAAGTGGTGGTGTTGGTATCGGTGGTGTTTTAGAACCGCTTCAGGCTGCACCGGTAATCATTGAAGACGATTGTTTCATCGGATCAAGATGTATCGTTGTTGAAGGAGTTCACGTAGAAAAAGAAGCTGTTTTGGGAGCCAATGTTGTATTAACCGCTTCAACTAAAATTATCGACGTTACAGGTCCGGAACCTATTGAAATTAAAGGAAGAGTTCCTGCACGTTCAGTAGTAATTCCTGGAAGTTATACAAAACAATATCCTGCAGGAGAATATCAGGTTCCTTGTGCTTTGATCATCGGTCAGAGAAAAGAATCTACAGATAAAAAAACATCTCTTAATGATGCATTGAGAGAAAACAACGTAGCAGTTTAAATTCATATCAAAACTATGGCCATTCCTAAACAGATCTTTCAGACCTTTAAAACCGATAAGCTCCCGTGGCTTACGAGGTTTCATATAAAAAGAATGCTTAAGAAAAATCCTGAATATCAGTATCATTTCTATGATGACAAAAGGATTACCGAATTCTTTAAAGATGAGTTTCCGCCTGAATATCTGAAAGCCTACAACAGGTTAACTATAGGTGCGGCTAAAGCAGATTTTTTCAGATATGCCATCCTGTACAAAAAAGGAGGAGTATATCTGGATATCGACAGTGGAATTAATATTCCTTTGCGAAAGCTGATTCGCGAAGATGATACTGCGTTAGTAACGGATGAAGATCCACCAACATATTATGTACAATGGGGTCTGGTGTATGAAGCCGGACACCCATTTTTACAGAGAACATTAGAGAATATACTGGACAATATTAAAAACAACCCATATCCTCATAATGTTCATAAAACAACTGGACCAACAGTGTACACAGACTCAATTAAAGAATGTCTTAAAGAAAATCCAAATATTCCGCACCGGTTTTTGGGACCTCATTACGACAACAAAATGCAGTTCAAATACAAGCTTGGTAAATTCTTCCTTTATAAAGACAAATCCGAACACTGGAAAAAGAAACAACTGACTCAAAACATCATAAGACCTGAGAATGAAGATAGCTTATGATGCAAAACGTTTCTTCCATAACACATCAGGATTAGGAAACTATTCCCGGGATCTCATTCGTATTTTGTCAAAATATTTTCCAGAAAACGAATATATTTTGCTGCATAAAAATAAATCGGATAGAGGGAAAGAAATTTTAGAAAATCCAAATGTTCACTTTGTCGAAACCTCGAAAGGAAATATGTCCCGCCAGTTCAAAATGGGGAAGGATGCACAGAAACAAAATGCAGATATTTTCCATGGATTGTCCGGTGAATTACCTTTGAAATGGGATAAAAAGCCAATCAAAAAAATCGTAACGATTCACGATCTTATTTTTATAAGATATCCGCAGTACTATTCCTTTTTTGATCAAAAAATCCATTTTTGGAAATTTAAAAAAGCAGCAAATACTGCCGATAAAATCATTGCCATTTCAGAACAGACGAAAAGAGATATTGTTCAGTTTTTAAAAGTTCCGGCCTCGAAGATCGAAGTGATTTATCAGGGTTGCCATAAAGCTTTTAAAGAACAGCAGTCCCAAGAATTTATTCAGGCTACAAAAGAAAAATTCGGCCTGCCTGAAAGATTTATTCTAAATGTAGGAACCATAGAAGATCGCAAGAATCTCCTAAATATCGTAAAAGCAATAAGCGGAACGAATATTCCATTGGTTGTAGTCGGAAAGAAAACAAAATATTTTCAGAAAGTAGCAGGTTTCATTCAGAAGAACAAAATGGAAAAGCAGATTCATTTTTTAGAAGGTGTTTCTATGGATGAATTGGCCGTTCTCTATAAATTAGCCGATATTTTTGTTTATCCAAGCTTTTTTGAAGGCTTCGGAATTCCTGTGATAGAAGCACTTTTCTCAAAAACGGTTACTGTTACAAGCAATACAAGCTGTCTTCCGGAAGCAGGAGGTCCAGATTCTGTGTATATTGAACCTAAAAATTATTTAGATATTCAGTCAAAAATAAAGTTTTTGTGGGAAAACGAATCCGAAAGAAAACGCCGCGCTGAAAAGAGTTTTGAGTTCGTTCAGAAGTTCAATGACGAACCTATTACCAACGAACTTATGAGTCTCTACAGAAAAATTATTTCTTAAAATTCTTGGAAGTTTAAAAATAAGTCCTACATTTGTACCACAAAATTTCAACAATGAAACCGAATTTTTTAACAGTACATCATTATCACCATCATATCTGCTAGACGGAATTGATTGAGATGTAATATGTTAAAAATCAAAATAATTAAAAACCGTCTGAGTAAATAGACGGTTTTTTTGTTTCTAAATTTATCCCGGGAAATTTTTTCAATTCAACCATTTTATTTGCTCAGACACAACAAAAGTGAAATGAGTACATTAAAAATAGCAATACAAAAAAGCGGACGACTTTACGAAGAATCTCTTCAGCTCCTCAAAGACTGTGGAATTTTCATCAACAATGGAAAAGACCAGCTCAAAGTTTCTGTAGATAATTTTCCGATGGAAATCATGTATCTAAGAAATTCAGATATTCCTCAATATCTGGAAGACGGAGTGGTGGACATTGCCATTGTCGGGGAAAACCTTTTAGTCGAAAAACAAAAGAATATTGAAATTATTCAGCCTCTGGGCTTCTCAAAATGTAGGGTTTCTTTAGCCATTCCAAAGGAAATTGAAACGGATGATCTCAATTATTTTCAAGGGAAAAAAATAGCTACATCTTATCCGAATACACTTAAAAACTTTCTTCAGAAAAATAATGTTTCAGCAGATATTCACGTTATTTCAGGCTCAGTCGAAATTGCCCCCAATATAGGTCTTGCCGATGGAATCTGTGATATTGTAAGCTCAGGAAGCACCTTATTCAAAAACGGTTTAAGAGAAACAATAACCCTCTTGAAATCTGAAGCTGTATTGGCAAAAACGTCACAGTTAAGCCCGGGAAAAATCATCATTTTGGAGAAATTCCTGTTCAGAATCAAGGCTGTTTTAAAAGCCAAAAACTCAAAGTACATTCTGATGAATGTCCCGAATGAAAAGATTGAACTCATTTCAAAAACACTTCCAGTACTTAAAAGTCCCACTGTAATTCCCTTAGCGGAAAAAGGCTGGAGCAGTATTCATTCGGTGATTGATGAAGAACGTTTTTGGGAAGTTATAGACGAACTTAAAGAAAAAGGAGCCCAAGATATTTTAATAATTCCAATCGATAAAATGGTAATTTAATATGAAAATTAACAAATATCCTCAAAAAGAAAGCTGGACTGAACTGGTAAAAAGACCAGCTTTACAAAAAGAGAAACTTTCGGAAATTATTGCCAATATTTTTAAAGAAGTCGAAAAGAATGGAGATGAGGCACTGCTTGATTTTAATAAAAAGTTTGATGGAGTTGAAATTAAAAATATCAAAGTTTCTGAAGAAGAGATAAAAAATGCTGAAAATTTCATCAGTATTGAATTAAAACAAGCTATTCAACAGGCAAAAGACAATATTACAAAATTTCATGCCTCACAAATTGTCACAGTAGAAAAAATTGAGACTACAAAAGAAGTAATCTGCTGGAGAGAAAACAGAGCAATTGAAAAAGTTGGAATTTATATTCCTGGAGGAACAGCACCACTATTTTCCACAGTTTTAATGCTTGCTATTCCTGCTCAGTTGGCAGGATGTAAAGAAATCATTCTATGTACTCCTCCTGATAAAAAAGGAAATATTAATCCGGCCATTTTATATACCGCGAAACTTTGCGGCGTGACTCAAGTGTTTAAAGTAGGCGGAGCACAAGCCATTGCAGCCATGACTTTAGGCACAAAAAGTATTCCCAATGTGTATAAAATCTTCGGACCGGGAAATCAATACGTTGTTGCAGCGAAAGAATTCGCCCAAAACTATAATATTGCTATTGACATGCCTGCAGGACCAAGCGAAGTTTTAGTGATTGCAGATGAAAAAGCAATTCCTGCATTCTGTGCTGCAGATCTGCTGTCTCAGGCCGAACACGGAAGTGACAGTCAGGTAATTTTTCTTACAACGGATGAAGAAATTTTTAACCGGACAATTAAAGAAACGGAAATCCAGCTTCAGAAGCTTCCCAGAAATGAATTCGCAAAAGAAGCGCTGAAAAACAGTCATTTTATTTTATTACAAACATTAGAGGATGCTATGGAATTCAGCAATCTATATGCTCCGGAACATTTGATTTTAGCTTTGGATGACTTTGAAAAATATATCCCGAAAATCCAAAATGCGGGTTCCGTTTTTCTTGGAAACTATTCCTGCGAAAGTGCCGGAGATTATGCAAGCGGAACCAATCACACGCTTCCTACCAACGGATTTGCAAAGAATTACAGCGGAGTTTCTTTAGACAGCTTTGTAAAGAAAATCACTTTTCAGAACCTGTCAAAAGAAGGTCTTCAGAATTTAGGGAAAACAATAGAGATCATGGCAGAAGCAGAAGGGCTGTTTGCCCACAAAAATGCAGTAAGTATAAGATTAAAAACAAGAAAATGAAAGAATTCAATATCAATAATTTAGTAAGAAAGAATATCCTGGAATTGCAGCCTTATGTAAGCTTTAGAGATACCAATGAATTTGAGAACCCAGTTTTACTGGATGCCAATGAAAGTCCGTTTGGTGAGATGAACCGTTATCCAGATTCCACTCAGAAGAAGTTAAAACAAAAACTTTCCGGGGTAAAGAATATATCACCGGATCAAATTGCAGTCGGAAACGGAAGTGATGAGTTGATCGATCTGATTATCAAGGTTTTTTGTGAGCCGAAAAATGACTCTATTTTAATGATGAATCCTTCGTTTGCTATGTATGGTTTTTATGCCTCTATCAATGAAAATAAAGTAATAAAACTAGATTTAAATGAAAATTTTGAGATTGTAAAAGATGATTTTCTTGCGATTTCAAATGATTTCAAAAGCAAGATTTTTTTCCTGTGTTCTCCGAATAATCCTACCGGAAATTCTATTGAAGACATTGAATTTTATATTCAAAACTTCAAAGGGATTGTAGTAGTGGACGAAGCGTATATAGAATTTTCCGGAAAAAAATCATGCATTGAATTACTCGACAAATATCCGAACCTGATTGTGCTTCAAACGTTTTCAAAAGCATGGGGAATGGCTGGAACAAGAGTTGGTATTGCTTATTCTTCCGAGAAAATAATCAGGCTGATTAATACAGTAAAAGCACCTTACAACGTCAATTCATTAAGTTTAAATAAAATAATTGAAATAATTAATAAACAAGAAATTGCAAAATCAAACCTAGAAAATACTTTAAATGAAATCTCCTGGCTGAAAAATGAATTCAGAGAAATAAAATGTATCAAAAAAGTGTATCCGACCGATGCCAATTTCTTTCTTATTGAATTTGAAAATGCAGAACAGGTCTACGCAAAACTATTGGAAAATAAAATTCTGACCAGCAAAAGAAGCCCGCAAATTTCGAATTCTATCAGAGTGAATGTGGGAAATCGGGAAGAGAACATTCAATTCATTCAGGTTTTAAAAAGTATTTAATCATGAAAAAAGTATTATTTATAGACCGCGACGGAACTTTGATTATAGAACCGCCAACAGATTTCCAGGTAGATTCCTTAGAAAAACTTGAATTCTATCCCGGTGTATTTCAAAATCTTTCAAAAATTGTGAAAGAACTTGATTTTGAACTCGTCATGGTAACCAATCAGGATGGTTTGGGAACGGAGAGTTTTCCTTATGAAAATTTTATACAACCTCATGAAAAGACGCTCAAAGCATTTAAAAATGAAGGAATTATTTTTAATGATATTCTGATCGATACAAGCTTTGAAAACGAAAATTTACCTACCAGAAAGCCCGGAATCGGAATGTTGGGAAAATACATTTACGGAAATTATGATCTCGAAAATTCTTTTGTGATCGGAGATCGGTTAACAGACATTCAGTTAGCCCAAAATTTAAGTTCAAAAGCAATTTTCATTAGTAAGGACCAGAATGAAAATGCAGCATTAACGACTGAAAGCTGGAGTGAAATTTACCAATATTTAAAACAGATTCCACGAAGATCTAAAATTTCCAGAAAAACCAATGAAACCGATATTGAAATTGAAGTTAATCTTGATGGAAGCGGAAATTCTGAAATCTCAACGGGTTTACATTTTTTTGATCATATGTTGGAACAGATTTCTAAACACGGCAATTTAGACCTGAAAATTAAAGTAAATGGAGATTTACAGGTGGATGAGCACCACACGATTGAAGATACAGGAATTGTTTTAGGAGAAGCCATTTTAAAAGCTTTAGGAAAGAAAAAAGGAATAGAGCGATATGGTTTCCTGCTTCCGATGGACGATTGTTTGGCACAAGTTGCTCTTGATTTCGGAGGCCGTTCCTGGCTAATTTGGAAAGCCTATTTCAAACGCGAAAAGATCGGAGATGTTCCCACTGAAATGTTTGAGCATTTCTTCAAATCTTTCACAGATTCTGCTAAATGCAATTTAAATATTCAAGTAGAAGGAGAAAATGAACACCACAAGATTGAATCTATTTTTAAAGCCTTTGCGAAAGCAACCAAAATGGCAGTCAATCAATCTGATCAGAATTTTAATTTACCGTCAACAAAAGGAAGCTTATGATAGCGATTATAAAATACAATGGCGGGAACGTCAATTCTGTACAGAATGCCTTGGAAAGATTGGGAGCAGAATCAATCATTACGGATGATTTTGATTTGATCAAAAAGGCAGATAAAGTAATTTTTCCGGGAGTCGGAGAAGCGTCGTCTACAATGAGCAATTTAAAGGAAAAAGGATTGGATCAGTTAATTCCGACATTAAAACAGCCTGTTTTGGGAATTTGTTTAGGGATGCAATTGATGTGTAAAAACAATGAAGAAGGCAGCACGGTAGGAATGGGAATTTTTGATATCAACGTAAAGAGGTTTCCGGCGAAAGATATTGTTCCGCATATGGGATGGAATACAATTTCAGATTTCAAATCAACCATTTTTTCCGGAGCTGAAGAGGAAAGCGATGTCTATTTTGTTCACAGTTATTATTGCGAACTCTCGGAAAATACAACTTCTGTTTGTGATTATATTCTGCCGTTCAGTGCGTCTCTGCAAAAAGATAATTTTTATGCGATGCAGTTTCATCCTGAAAAATCAGGAAAAATTGGAAATCAACTATTAGAAAACTTTTTAAAACTTTAGTTATGAAAATTATTCCTGCCATTGATATTATCGAAGGAAAATGTGTCCGTCTGTCAAAAGGAGATTACGGAACTAAAAAAATATACAATGAAAATCCGGTTGAAGTAGCGAAAGAATTTGAAAATTTTGGAATAAAATATCTTCATCTGGTCGATTTAGATGGTGCCAAATCCAAACATATTGTCAATCAGAAAGTATTGAAAAATATTGCGAGAGAAACTTCTCTGGAAATAGATTTTGGAGGTGGATTAAAAACCTTGAAGGATATTGAGATTGCTTTTGATTCAGGAGCGAAACAAATCACCATAGGAAGCGTTGCTGTCCAAAATCCTGAGTTTTGTTTCGATTTAATCAAAAAATATGGTGCAGAAAAAATTATTCTTGGTGCAGACTGTGAAAATAGAAAGATCAAAACTTCAGGCTGGCTGGAAGAAAGTGATCAGGATGTTATTTATTTTATTTTCCAGTATCAGAAAAAAGGAATAAAAAATGTGATATGCACAGATATTTCAAAGGACGGAATGCTGGAAGGAGCTTCAACAGATTTATATAAGGATATTTTAAACCAAACCTCAGTCCAATTAGTGGCAAGTGGTGGAATTTCCTGCATGGAAGATGTTTATGAGATGAAAGAAATCGGCTGTTCCGGAGCAATTATCGGAAAAGCGATTTATGAAGGAAGAATTGAATTGAAAGAACTGCAGAAATTGATTGAAAATGCTTAAAAAGAGAATTATTCCCTGTTTGGATATCAAAGACGGAACGACGGTAAAAGGAATTAACTTTGAAGATCTGAGAAATGCCGGAAATCCAATTGAACTGGCAAAAAAATACGAATATGAAGGAGCCGATGAGTTGGTTTTTCTGGACATTACAGCCACCATTGAAGAACGAAAAACTTTTATTGAATTGGTAAAAGAGATTGCTCAGGAAATCAGTATCCCTTTTACCGTAGGTGGTGGAATTTCAGCGATTGAAGATGTCAGAAAGCTACTGGAAGCCGGAGCCGATAAAATAAGCATCAATTCTTCCGCAGTGAAAAACCCAAAGCTGATCTCTCATTTAGCCGAAGAATTTGGAAGACAATGCATTGTTGTTGCCATTGATACCAAGTTTGTTAATGGTTCTGATTGGGTTCATGTGAAAGGCGGACGAGAAATTACGGATTTAGGAACGTTGGATTGGGCGAGAAAAGCAGAAGAACTGGGAGCCGGAGAAATTCTTTTGACTTCTATGGATGGAGACGGAACCAAAAATGGTTTTGATATAAAAATTACAAAATTGGTCTCCGAAAACGTAAATATTCCGGTAATTGCTTCCGGTGGAGCTGGAAAAATTGAAGATTTCGAGAACGTTTTTACTCAAACAAAAGCGACAGGAGGTTTGGCAGCAAGTATTTTCCATTTTGGAGAAATAAAAATTCAGGATTTAAAAAATGAATTAAAATCTAAAAAAATTGCAGTACGATGAACATTAATTTTAATAAGGGAGAAGGTTTAATTCCAGTTATTATCCAGGATGACAGAACATTGCAGGTTCTTATGTTGGGATACATGAATGAAGAAGCTTTTGAAAAAACAAAAAACGAAGGAATAGTGACCTTTTTCAGCCGTTCAAAAAACAGGCTTTGGACGAAAGGGGAAGAATCCGGCAATTTTTTAACGGTAAAAAGTATTGAAATGGATTGTGACAATGATACAGTTTTAATTAAAACCATTCCAAAAAATGTAGCCTGTCATACCGGAAGTTTCAGTTGTTTTGGAGATAAAAATGCTAAAGGTTTTCTCTATGAACTTGAAGAAAAAATTAACCAGAGAATTGAAGAAAAAATTGAAGACTCTTACACATACTCATTATTTCAAAGAGGAATCAATAAAATAGCCCAAAAAGTAGGAGAGGAAGCTGTAGAATTGGTAATAGAAGCCAAAGACAATAATGATCATCTGTTTAAAAATGAAGCCGCAGATTTACTTTATCATTATTTGATTTTATTAAAAGCCAAAAATATGAGTTTAGAAAATATTGAAGAAATTTTGATGATTCGTAATAAATAAATCGTATTTTTATTTTTAATTAAAAACGAAAACCATGTCAGAAAACGAAAAAAAGGAAAATCCTCAGTTACCTAAAAATGAGGAAGAAAATTTAACCGCACTTTCTCAGAAAGGAGGAACGCGCGGAGGAAAGAATCCCATTAATGAAGCTTCAAAAAGCGGTACTACGGGAGGATAAAAATAAAGAGCCAATTATATTAATTGGCTCTTATTTTTTATAGATGATAATCTTATTTAATTAAGAACTTTCTCACCGCAGTTTTACCTTCTGATTTAATGATTCCTAAATAAGCCCCTCTCTTCAACATCGAAACATTCACTTTTGTTTCGTTTTCTGTTTTCAGCAAAGACCTTCCTGACAAATCCGTAATTTCAAAATTAAAATTCCTGATATCCTTAGGAAGTTCAATATTGAGAATATCTTTTGCAGGATTAGGATACATCCTAACTCCATCAAGTCTGTTGATTGTAATATCGGATGTTCCCAACGTTGTACTGGCGATTGCAAAATGCTGAAGTGCACCCACCGAAGCTTTTCCTACATTAAAAACATAAGTAGGATCTACATTGGCAAATGTATCATTTGCGGTATGCTCATTGTAGCTTCTTGTTGTTTCATAAAAGCCGGTAATGATGTCTCCTTTTCCCTCAAAAGGCATATAATCTGAAGAATAAGCATTTGACATATTTACTTGAAGTGGTGAATATAATGTGGTACAGTTTGCCAGCTGTTGCGTCATTGCTAAAGACGGGGCATTATTTCCGGTCTGTCCGCTCTGATCGCTTTCACAATTAATTGTATTGTTTGTATTTCCTATTTTGCCGCCTACCTGATCAATATTAAATATTACGCGTAAATCCAGCTGACGAACATTATTCTGGAATACTACATTATTTACATAGTGTGTACTTCCTACCAAACCTTGCTCTTCCCCTGAAAAATGAATAAATTTAATAGAATATTCCGTAGGAACATCTTTTAAAATTCTTGCAGCTTCTAATATGATAGAAGTTCCACTTCCGTTATCACTTACCCCAGGACCTACGATTGTATCGTAATGACCGCAGATAATGACATACGTATTGGGATATAAAGTTCCTGTTTTGGTAATAATAAGGTTTTTGGATATTGAGCTTCCATAAGTAAAAGAATCTTCCGTAATCTGGCTTGTAGTATAACCAAACGACTGGTATTTTGCTTTCAACCAATTCAAGGCATCAGTATTCGCTGTAGAACCCGTAGTTTTCACTCCTAAATTGCCAAACTCCTGTAAAAGAGTCGTAACATTCGTTTGGGAAACCTGGTTGGCTCTTGTTTGATAAGCCTGAATAAAACTTTGTGCCTTACTGCAAAATCCGACAACTGATAAAAATAGGAGAGTACTGATCTTTTTCACTGGAAATCCTCGATTTTAAACTTTATTAATAAAGGACAAATGTAAATAATAAAAAAATCCCGAGCAAAAAACCCGGGATTTATATTGATAACAAAAATTTTACATTATTTTACTTGATCTACAACTGCTTTGAAAGCTTCAGGGTGATTCATTGCTAAATCTGCTAAAACTTTTCTGTTAAGCTCAATGTTGTTCTTTTTAAGAGCTCCCATAAATTGAGAGTAAGACATTCCGTGTACTCTAGCTCCCGCGTTGATACGAGTGATCCAAAGTGCTCTGAAGTTTCTTTTCTTCTCTTTTCTACCACGGTAAGCATATTGCATTGCTTTTTCTACCGCGTTTTTAGCTACAGTCCAAACGTTCTTTCTTCTACCGAAAAAACCTTTAGCTTGCTTAAAAATTTTCTTTCTGCGTGCTCTTGAAGCTACGGCATTTACTGATCTTGGCATAATTTAAATTGTTTTTTTGAAATGTGCGGCAAACTGTTTCATTGCACTTAGCTGCTCCATTTCAGGGTTAAATTGTTGAATTTGTTTGAATTCTTATAAACCGAATATAGATTTATAAAAACTACTTAATGGCTAGTTGACGTTGAACGCTTTTCTCATCCACTTTAGCTACGTAAGAAGTAGTAGTAAGATTTCTCTTCTGCTTAGTTTCTTTCTTAGTTAAGATGTGGCTTTTGTAAGCATTTTTTCTTTTGATCTTACCTGTACCAGTAAGAGCAAAACGCTTTTTAGCACCTGATTTCGTTTTTAATTTTGGCATTGTTTTGCTTTTTATTGTTTTGTTATCAATATCTGTATTGGCTATTCCTAAATAGATTAGGAATAATAGTCTGCAAAATTAAGAAAAAAAAACGAGACTTGAAAAGAAAATTTCCAACCGGAATTAATCTCAGCAGTAACATACAAAAGCTTTTTGATGATTAAATAAAAAACTACAATCGGTATCTCCAATTGTAGTTTTCTTTTAAATATATTGACAAAATTAAGACTGGATGAACTCCAATAAGTCTTTATTAATTGTTTCGTGCTCCGTAGTTGGCATTCCGTGAGGGAATCCCGGATACGTAATCAACTTTCCGTTTTTCAAAAGTTTTGCTGATTTGATAGCAGAATTTTCGATGGGTACGATCTGATCATCTTCTCCGTGAAGTACCAGAACCGGAATATCCACAGCTTTCAGATCTTCGGTAAAATCAGTTTCAGAAAATGCTTTGATTCCGTCATAATGAGCCACGATTCCGCCCATCATTCCCTGTCTCCACCAGTTTCTCTGTACACCCTCTTTTACATTAGCGCCTTCTCTGTTGTATCCGTAGAAAGGGAACGTCAAGTCAATATAAAATTGGTTTCTGTTGTTCAAAGTTTGCTCTCTGATGCCGTCGAAAACTTCCATCGGAACTCCGTCTGGATTCGTTTCACTTTTAACCATAATTGGAGGAACAGCGCTGATCAAAACAGCTTTTTTAGCTCTTCCGTTAGCATATTTGTTAACATAACGGATTACTTCACCACCTCCTGTAGAATGTCCGATATGGATAACATCTTTCAGATCTAAAAATTCAACCAGTTCTGCTGCATCAGAAGCATATTGTTCGATCGTGTGGTTATAAATATTCTGGCTTGATCTTCCGTGACCTCTTCTGTCGTGAGAAATCACTCTGTAACCTCTCTGTAAAAAGAAAATTACCTGCGCATCCCAATCATCTGAAGATAAAGGCCATCCGTGGTGAAACATCAATACTGGTCCTGCTCCTTGGTCTTTGTAAAAAATCTCTGTTCCGTCTTTTAATTTTAGTGTGCTCATGTTTTGCTGTTTAATTTGTTATTCTTTGGTTTAAATAATTTTTTGTTTCTTATTTCTAAAACAAATGTATAGCAAAAATTTTATCAAAATATTGATTTATGATAAATTTTAATACATAATTAATAAGTATTATCAATTTATACAAAATAGTAATCAATTTTTAATAATTTATTGAGTTATGTTAATAAAAAATTATTTTTAAAATTTAATAGCATAAAAAACAAAAACCTCAAATTACTTTGAGGTTTTAATTATTGTAATCAGATCTTCATGATCTGGCTGTAGATTATTTAGCCGGCTTTTTAGGACTCATCATCATAATCATTCTTTTTCCTTCAAGCTTAGGAAGCTGGTCTACTTTTCCAACGTGCTCCAGTTCCTGAGCAAGTTTTAGAAGTAAGATCTCTCCCTGATCTTTAAAGATAATAGAACGGCCTTTAAAAAATACGTAGGTTTTTAATTTTGAACCTTCTTCAAGGAATTTTTCAGCATGCTTCTTCTTGAATTCGTAATCGTGCTCATCAGTCTGAGGTCCGAAACGGATTTCTTTTACTACAACTTTTACCTGCTTGGCTTTTAGTTCCTTTTGCTTTTTCTTTTGCTCATATAAGAATTTTTTGTATTCTAATATTCTTGCAATAAACGGTTCTGCCTTATCGGAAATTACTACTAAATCCAATTCTTGTTCTGCAGCAATCTGTCTTGCTTTGTCGATTGGGTAGATTCCCGGCTCTACGTTATCGCCCACTAAACGAAGCTCTCTCACACGAATTTTATCGTTGATCAAGTGAGCGTCCTCTTGTACCGGACGTCTCTGTGGGCCCCTGTTGTTAAATCTTTGTGCTATTGTATTATAATTTTATTGGTTAATCTTCTATTTTTTATCAATCATTCTGAACAAAATTAATTTTTAAATTTTCTAGAATGATATTTTTTTGATTTAAGCATTAAACTCAAATCCTGTTTTTGATGCTTCTTTAAAATAAGTAACAAAATCTTCAATCTTCATTACTCCTAAATCACCTTCACCACGTCTTCTTACAGAAATTGTGCCATCATTTTCTTCATTTTCTCCCACTACAATCATAAATGGAATCTTTTTCAATTCTGCATCACGGATCTTTTTACCCGTTTTCTCGTTTCTGTCATCAATTAATCCGCTAATATCGTGATTTTCCAGTAATTGAGAAACTTTTTTAGCATAATCTACATATTTCTCACTGATTGGTAAAATAATGAACTGATCCGGAGCCAGCCACAATGGGAAATCTCCCGCTGTATTTTCAATCAGGATCGCAATAAATCTTTCCATAGAACCGAATGGTGCTCTGTGAATCATTACCGGTCTGTGCTTTTCTCCATCATTTCCAGTATACCAAAGATCGAATCTCTCCGGTAGGTTATAATCCACCTGAATAGTTCCTAGCTGCCATTTTCTTCCTAGCGCATCTTTTACCATGAAATCCAGTTTAGGACCATAGAATGCCGCTTCACCATATTCAGTAACTGTATTCAAGCCTTTTTCAGTTGCAGCCGTTACGATTGCATTTTCAGCTTTTTCCCAGTTTTCATCGGTTCCGATATATTTTTCTTTGTTATTTGGATCTCTTAATGAAATCTGAGCCGTAAAATCAGCAAACCCTAATGAACCAAAAACATAAAGAACTAAATCGATCGTTTTCTTAAATTCATCCATCAACTGATCAGGAGTACAAAACAAATGTGCATCATCCTGAGTAAATCCACGAACTCTCGTTAAGCCGTGAAGCTCACCACTTTGCTCATATCTGTAAACAGTTCCAAATTCAGCGTATCTTTTAGGTAAATCTCTATAGCTCCATTGCGAAGTTTTATAAATTTCACAGTGATGCGGACAGTTCATTGGCTTCAGCATGAATTCTTCTCCTTCATTCGGAGTTTTAATAGGCTGGAAACTGTCTGCTCCATATTTATCCCAGTGTCCTGAAGTTACATATAATTCTTTTGCTCCGATGTGCGGAGAAATAACGAACTCATAGCCTGCTTTTTTCTGAGCTTCAGAAAGGAAGTTTTCTAATTTCTTTCTTAAAGCAGCTCCTTTTGGCAACCATAAAGGCAATCCCTGACCCACTTTTTCAGAAAAAGCAAAAATCCCCAGTTCTTTACCTAATTTTCTGTGATCTCTTTTCTTAGCTTCTTCTAAAAGCTCAAGATATTCTGTTAAATCTTTCTGTTTCGGGAAAGAAATACCATATACTCTCGTTAATTGAGGGTTATTTTCGTTTCCTCTCCAATATGCTCCGGCAGCATTTAAAATCTTCATTGCCTTCACAATGCTTGTATTCGGAATGTGTCCTCCACGGCAAAGATCTGTGAAATCATCGTGAGTTACAAAAGTGATTTCTCCATCATTCAGGTTTGAAATCAATTCCACCTTATAAGGATTATCCGCATATACTTTTAATGCTTCCTCTTTAGAAACAGGGTATAATGAGAACGTTGAGCCTTTTTTAGCATTTTCCAATACTTTTTTCTCAATCTTCTCAAAATCTTTATCTGATAAAGTTTCGTCACCGAAATCTACATCATAATAGAATCCTTTTTCGATTGCAGGACCAATAGTCAGCTTAGCATTAGGATAAAACTCAAGGATAGCCTGCGCCAAAAGGTGGGCAGAAGAATGCCAGAAAGCTTTCTTTCCAAGATCATCATTCCAGGTTAACAATTGTACCGTAGCATCCGTGGTGATAGGCGTGGTTGTCTCTACTTGTTTGTCGTTTACAACTGCGGAAATGGTATTTCTAGCCAATCCCTCGCTTATAGATTTTGCCACATCTAGCGGAGTAACTCCTGCCTCGAATTCTCTGACACTATTGTCTGGAAGTGTAATTTTTATCATTGTTTACTAAGAAATTTTAAGATGCAAAAATACGCATTTTTTAGTTAAAATACTATATTCGCATGTACTTAAACCCAGAATTAATATTAAATAATGAAAAAAATATTTTCAGTCTTTACAATTACTATTTCCATATTCAGGTTTTCATAGAAAAACACTTCAAAATTTTCAATCGGTTATAACGAAAATGTTGAAACTTCAGCGATTTCGTTCCGCAATTACTAAAAGCGTTTGAAAACAGTAGTATCGAATTCATTAATTCTGAACTGGCAAAAGCAAAAGAATAATTTCAAACTGTATTTTTCAGAAGAAATTTAGTAATATTGATGTTTAAAAGCTATCCTTATGACCATCAAAAACTTAGTAATAAATATCATTATTTTAGTCGTGATTGTTTTGATCATTAAGATTATTGTGAAATTTTTCAATATTAATATAAATGACAATCTTTTGATCGTAGTATTTACAATAAGTTTTGTAATATTCAGTTTATTGTATTGCAGATCAAAAAAATTGTAATATAATTTTAGCGAAAAAAGATTACTCAATGTAATCCTTTACTTTTTAAGATTAATAAAATAGTGTATTAGACTGTTCTTAGAAAACTGTCAGTGCCGCCTTTTATATCTTACTTTTTCCTTAATAATTTCAATCACATCCACATTTCTTACTCTAGATTTTACCCAACCGTGAATATCTATATAAAACAAAGATCTACGATAATATTCATTCTCAGCAAAGACCTCTAACTTTTTATCAAAATCTTTAAAGGAATTCAATTGCTTGTCCGGGGTTAAATTATTCAGGTTTTTAAAAAATTTAATTCCCTCAAAATGAAATTCATCAGGTTTTTTCATTTTTTTAGCAAATTTTAAGGTCGCTTTTATAAACTCATCATAATCTTCATCATTTCCAGATTCATATTTGGCCATTAAAATCAAAATTCTGGTATGGAACAGTAAATCTTCCTGTACATTTCCCTTAGATTCAATCACTCTTAGAGAATATTTCACAGTCTCTTTAAATTTTTTACTTCCAAAGAACATAGCCGCCATTTTCAGATAAAGAATCATGAAATGATGCTCATCAATTTTATCACGAAAACGCTCCATTTTAAGCTCAATTTCCGGGATCAGTTTAGAGCCTGAAAAGAATTCACCTTTCACAAAATGAATGTTCATCAAAGTATTATAATACGTCAGAAATACAAGCGATTGTATATTTTCATTTTGAGCAAAACTTGAAGAAGATACCTTTTCATTAAATTCTTTAAAACTGTCCTCAAGAATATCAATATTTCCATAGAGAAAAAGAATTTTCAAGAGGTAAGTATTTCCTTTAACATACCAGACCGGATGGCTGATTATCATTTCAGGATTTTTATGAAACAGATCCACCCATTGATAGGCATATTTCAAGGTATACTTATAGTCCTGAAGAAGTTGGTTTTTCCAGACATGTGCTTTGAAATACCATAATTTTTCGGTGAAATTCAGTTTTTCAAAAGTAATTTTCTGAATTTGAGCATCAAATATATTCATAATTTCTGCCCGGTCTTCATCATTTTTCACATAACCATGCGTCAGCATTTCACTGTATAATTTCAATGAAAGATTAGACAATTCTGTGGCATAATGATTTTGCTTGCTGATTTCCGTAGACTGCCGGATCAGTTCCTCTGCACGCCCTTCAATACTTCTCGTAATGAATTGTGATTCAATTACCTTCTCTAAATTTATTATTTCCGAAGCAATACTTTTTTCGTCTAATTCTAAAGCGGACTGTTTCGTTTTATCCAAGATTTTCAAAGCCTGTTTGTAGAGCCCTTTCTGATATAAAATATTTGCAAAATCAAGCTGTTCGCGGAGTTGTATCCTATAATTCTGATGGCTCGGATTCATTCTTAAACTCACCAGAATCTGCTTATAAAGATGAGCTTTCAGATTGGACAGCTGTTGTTTCGTTGAAATTTTCTTGTCTATAATAATATTTTCATCATATTCATTCATCTTATCGATTTCTGAAAACAGGAGTAGAAACTTTGCATCTACATTAATTCCGAGACGGTTTACATAGAGCTTAAATTGCCTTTTTTCGGAGGTTGTTAATGACTTAATCAATACAAATAAAAAATCTTTCTGCAATTCTGCCATTGTAAATTTATAGAATTTAAAATATTGATAATCAAAAAATTAAAATAAAAAATTCATGTTTTGACTATTGTAATTTTTATAAAAATTGAAAACCAAAAACCTTTTCAACTTTCTAGTTTTGAATCAAAATTAAGTAAAAACTTCATTATGAATTCCGAAAAAGTCGAAATTTTTGATACCACACTGCGTGATGGAGAGCAGGTTCCGGGGTGTAAATTAAATACCGAACAGAAATTAATGATCGCCGAAAAACTGGATGGGCTTGGAGTAGATGTTATTGAAGCTGGTTTCCCGATTTCCAGTCCAGGAGATTTTCATTCCGTTTCGGAGATTTCAAAACTGGTAAAAAATGCAAAGGTCTGTGGACTGACAAGAGCCAATCAGAAAGATATCGATGCAGCAGCTGAAGCTTTAAAATATGCTAAAAGACCAAGAATACATACAGGAATCGGAACCTCCGATTCTCATATTAAGTTCAAATTCAACTCCAACAGAGAAGATATTATTGAAAGGGCAGTCCAGGCTGTAAAATATGCCAAAACGTATGTAGAAGATGTGGAATTCTATGCTGAAGACGCAGGAAGAACAGACAATGAATATTTGGCAAAAGTTTGTGAAGCTGTTATCAAAGCAGGAGCAACAGTGCTGAATATTCCAGATACAACAGGGTATTGTTTACCTGAAGAATATGGAGAAAAAATAAAATTTTTGAGAGAAAATGTAAACGGCATTGACAAAGCTATTCTGTCTTGTCACTGTCACAACGATTTAGGAATGGCAACCGCCAATTCTATTGCAGGAATTGTAAACGGTGCCCGACAAATCGAATGTACGATCAACGGACTTGGTGAAAGAGCCGGAAATACGGCCTTGGAAGAGGTAGTAATGATCCTTAGACAGCATCCACATTTAAAATTATATACTGATGTTCAGTCCAAAATGCTCAATCCTATGAGCGTTTTGGTTTCTGAATTGATGGGAATGCCGGTTCAGCCTAATAAAGCAATTGTTGGTGCGAATGCTTTTGCCCACAGCTCGGGAATTCATCAGGATGGTGTGATTAAAAACAGGGAAACTTATGAAATCATAGATCCTGAAGAAGTAGGCGTAAATACTTCAACTATTGTACTGACAGCAAGAAGCGGACGTTCCGCACTAGCTTACAGATTCAAACATATTGGTTTTGAGGTGACCAAAAATGAACTTGATTTTTTATATCAGGAATTTTTAAAAGTTGCCGATATGAAAAAAGAGGTTAATAATGATGATTTAAGTTCAATCATCGAAAAAGCAACGAGAAAAATAGGGTAGACTTATTGATGTAAATAAAATGAATAACGATAAAAAGACACTTTTTGATAAAGTTTGGGATGCTCATGTTGTAGAAACTATTCCAAACGGGCCACAAATCATCTATATTGACAAACACCTGATTCACGAGGTAACGAGTCCACAGGCTTTTGCAGAACTGAAATCCAGAAATCTTGAGATTTTCAGACCCAAGCAAATTGTAGCCACAGCCGATCACAATGTCCCGACATTAGATCAGGATCAACCCATTCGTGATGAATCATCAAGAAATCAGGTAGAACAGTTAACAGAAAATTGCAGGAAAAACAATATTGAATTATACGGATTAGGCCATCCTTATCAAGGCATTGTTCATATCATCGCTCCTGAATTGGGAGTTACACAGCCAGGAATGAGCATTGTTTGTGGCGACAGTCATACTTCAACCCATGGTGCTTTCGGTTCGATTGCTTTTGGCATCGGGACCAGTCAGGTAGCACAGGTTTTTGCCAGCCAATGTTTACTGCTGAACAAACCAAAATCAATGAGAATTACCGTAAATGGTAAGCTCAATAAAAATGTTCAACCGAAAGACGTGATTTTATATATCATTTCAAAAGTCGGAACCGATGGTGGAACGGGATATTTCTGTGAATATGCCGGAAACGTTTTCGAAGAAATGTCGATGGAAGGCAGAATGACAGTCTGCAATATGAGCATTGAAATGGGAGCCAGAGGAGGAATGATTGCTCCTGATGAAACTACATTTGAATATGTAAAAGGCAGAACTTTTGCGCCAAAAGGAGAGGAGTGGGAAGAAAAATTAGAATACTGGAAAACCTTGAAAACAGATGATAGAGCTGTTTTTGACGCCGAATTTTCTTTTGATGCTGCTGAAATTTATCCCATGATAACCTACGGAACCCATCCGGGAATGGGAATTTCAATTCATCAAAATATTCCGGATCCACAGAATGAATCTGAAGAAAAAGCTCTGAAGTATATGGGACTAAAAGCAGGTCAAGCGCTTTCCGACATTAAAGTAAACTACGTTTTCATCGGAAGCTGTACCAATGCAAGAATAGAGGATTTCCGTTCAGCAGCGAATTATATCAAAGGAAAAAATAAATCGGAGCATGTTCAGGCTTTGATCGTTCCAGGTTCTCAACAGGTTGTAAAACAGATTTTTGAAGAAGGTTTAGATAAAATTTTCAACGAAGCCGGTTTTCAGATCAGACAACCGGGATGTTCAGCGTGCTTAGCCATGAATGATGATAAAATTCCGGAAGGGGAATACTGCGTTTCCACTTCCAACAGAAATTTCGAAGGCAGACAAGGACAGGGGGCCAGAACAATTTTAGCAAGTCCTTTAACCGCTGCAAAGGTAGCTATTGAAGGGAGAATATCCATCTTTGAAAATTTAAACTAAACACATTACAATTATTTGATTTCAGATACCATGCAAAAATTAGTCATTATCAAATCCCGCGCAATTCCTTTGCCGGTAGAAAATATAGATACAGACCAGATTATCCCTGCCAGATTTTTAAAAAGTATTGATAAAAACGGTTTTGGCAATAATCTTTTCAGAGACTGGAGATACAACGTTCATACGAATGAGCCCAACTCAGATTTTGTCCTGAATAATCCAAAATACAGCGGTGAAATCCTTGTTGCAGGAAATAATTTCGGTTGTGGAAGCAGCCGTGAACACGCAGCCTGGTCTTTAACGGATTATGGTTTCAAAGTCGTTGTTTCAAGTTTTTTTGCAGATATTTTTAAAGGAAATGCATTAAACAACGGATTATTGCCTGTAAAAGTTTCCGAAGAATTTTTGAAAGAAATCATGAACAGCATCACAGAAAATCCTGAAAAAGAAATTTTGGTAGATGTTGAAAAACAGACAATCACTTTCAATGATAAAACAGAAAGCTTTGAAATTGACTCTTATAAAAAAATATGCCTGATAAATGGTTATGATGATATTGATTTTTTAATCAGCAGAAAACAGGCTATTCATGAATTTGAATTAAAAACACAAAAAGTATATGAAAACTGATTTTAAAATTGCTGTTCTTCCGGGAGACGGAATTGGACCTGAAGTAGTACATGAAAGTATTAAAATTTTAGAGGCTATCGAAGAAGCTTTCCACTATAAATTTGAATTTAAGTACGGATTGGTAGGAGCAGAAGCCATTTTTAAAACAGGAAATCCTTTACCGGATGAGACTTTAGCAATCTGTAAAGAATCTGATGCTGTACTTTTTGGTGCTATCGGAGATCCGTCTTTTGATAATAATCCCGATGCGAAAGTACGTCCTGAACAGGGTTTATTGAAGCTTCGTAAAGAATTAGGGCTTTTTGCCAATATAAGACCATTGAAAACGTATCATTCTTTAATTGAAAAAAGCCCTTTGAAAAAAGAAATTATTGAAGGTACAGATATCCAGATTTTCAGAGAGTTGGTGAGCGGAATTTATTTTGGTGAAAAATTCACTGATGAAGAAGCAGGCTATGCTTATGATATCTGTAAGTACAACCGTGATGAAATCGCCCCAATCGTTCACATGGCTTTTCAGGAGGCGCAAAAACGCAGAAAAAAATTAACCTTGATTGACAAAGCGAATGTATTGGATACTTCCAGATTATGGCGAAAAGTATGCAAAGAAATTGCTGGAGAATATCCTGATGTGAAACTTGATTTTATGTTTGTAGATAATGCAGCAATGCAGTTAATTTTAAATCCAAAACAGTTTGATGTGATCGTTACAGAAAATATGTTTGGAGATATTATTTCTGATGAAGCGAGTGTAATTGGCGGTTCTATCGGATTGCTTCCATCTGCTTCCATTGGTCATGAAAACGCAATGTTTGAGCCTATTCATGGTTCTTATCCGCAAGCTAAAGGAAAGGGAATTGCCAATCCGGTTGCTTCAATTTTGAGCACAGCAATGATGCTTGATCATTTAAAACTGGATGCTGCCGCAGAGAAATTAAGAGAATCTGTAGAGCATGCCATAGAAAATAAATATGTTACGATAGATCTCAATACTGAACAGCCTTATTCTACCAGTGAAGTCGGAAGCTTTATCGTAGATTATATTAAATATTCTGAGAAATATTATAATGTTGAAAATGTTAAGATCGGAAAATCAACAATTGTATAGAAAATGACGAATCAATTCTGCTTCGTGAGTCAATTCGTCAAATAGTTAGGGTAGTTCACAAGCGAAGCGAATTGACCGCTGTCAGTTCATTACTGTGTTTGACTTTTATTTTTATATTTTTTTTTGAAAAAAGGTTCGGTCTCATAGAGACCGAACCTTTTGTATTTAATAAGATTATTCTTTCGTATTGTCTGTTTTTCCTGATTTGTTTTTTGAAGATTTCTGAACATCTTCTTTATCAATATCAGGCGGATTCGTTTTCTTTGACGAAGCAGGAATATTGGGAAAATCCTGATTTTGTTTCTTTGTTTCTGCATTATTGGCAGATTCTTTTCCTTTTGTATTTCCTTTGGTGTCCATAATTTTAAATTTTTATGGTTCATATCATTCAAAGGGCTTGCCAAAAAGAAACTGAAGTGAATTAGCCGCCGTTTTTCCCTGATTTATTCGCTGTTGATTTAGGAAGATCTTCTTTTTCAACCTTCTTACGAGGATTAACTTCTGTATTTTCTTCTTTTTTAGAATTTTGCTCGTTTTCTGTTGTCATGGTATTATTTTTTAAAGACCTAATATACCAATTTTTCCTGTCTGATCTTCAATTTTATAATTTAATGCTTTTGCCAAAACAAAAATATTATTCAGATTTTCCATTAATTGTTTATGTCCTTCTGATCTTAATTTATTCTGATCTACAGATTTAACGGCAGTTTCTTTTGCTTTCTGGGTAACATTCCTGATATCTTTTTCAGAAATTCTGTTAAAAAAAGAGTCATCCAGTGATTGAATCTCCACACTTGGTGTAATTCTTATATCAGCTTCCGGAAGATCTGTAATGACTAATTTTTTATTGATGGAGTCAACCTTAATTTTCATTTTATTAAGATCGTAAGAAACCTGCGCATTAGTTTTGGTATACGTAATAATGCTGTTGCTGGAAACTTCTTTTCCGAAAAATTCGTATCCCATTTTCGTCTTCTGCATGGAAGAAAAATTCTGTTCGATCACCACCATTTTATTCATTTTGGAAATCTGATTGGTCAGAATGTAATAATCTGACTGCTCCGTTTTTCCTCCAAGATTCAGGCAGGATTTCAATCCAAAAAATAACAAAACCATCAGCAGGGCTCCCGCTATGAAAGGTATTATGAATCTGGTATTTTTCAAATCTGTTATTTTAAAATTTCTTTGATTACCGATTGGTCATCTTTCTTCAGAATATTCACTAAATCTCTTTCAATATATCCCGTGGTAGGCATTTCTATGATTCTTCCGATTTCTTTGCCATATTTTTCAACAATAATGGTTGGAACTTTCTGAATATTATAACGACCTTCATCTCCGGTCGGAGATTCTTTTTTACGGTTCACCGCAATAATGGTCAGTTTATTTTCCGGATATTTTACCTCCTCAAGAATTTTCATTAATCTCGGGAAATCTCTATGACTGTCCTCACACCAGGTTCCCATGAAAACGGTAATATTATAAGAATTGATTTTATCCTTTTTAAGATCGGTAATCGCTTTTTGATCCATCGCATATTCATCATGCTCTTTCACATACCAGTCTGCATACGGAGCTTTCAGAAACTGTTCTTTCAACTGGTTTCCTAAAAGCATTTTGCCATCATTTGTTGTTTCAACCTCACGGTTTACGACTACTTTCTGAGCACTGAACTGTTGAGCTGTAAAAGCTAAACAGGAAATCACGGCAACATTTGTAATGAGTTTTTTCATATTATTTTTCGATAATGGTCTTCAAATCAGCCGGAGAATAATATTTATTTTTCAGGACTTTATGATCTGCCTGTCTGTAAACATTGAATTTCTCACCCGATTTTTCATAAAATGATTCTACGTCTTTTGCTTTGTAAAATTCAACGGTTTCCTGTGCCTGTTCTTCATTATCGCAAGCTTTTGACATATTGGAACGCTGAACTTCGTTGAATAGTTCTACAAATTTGCTGCCAAGTCCGAATTCTAATACTGCGCCGCTCAAAACATATTGTAAATCGCACAACGCATCAGCAATTTCTACAATGTTGTTATCTGCAATTGCTTGTTTCAATTCATTTAATTCTTCCTGCAACAACTCTACTCTAAGGTTACATCTTTCCGGAGAAGGAATTTGTGGGGTATCTAAAATAGGGGCTTTGAAAGTGGTGTGGAATTCTGCTACTTGGTTCAGACTATCAATTTTATCCATGAATATTTTTTATTTAAAGCAAATATAAAAAACGATTTCGAGAAATTTACAACGCTTCTTGGAATAAAATCCCATCCCTTTGAATTGCTGCATCTTCCAATAAAAAAAATCCACAGTTCTAAACTGTAGATTTTTTCAAATTATCTATTGTCATTCTGAATGAAATGAAGAATCTCTTCATCATCAATTAGATTTCTCCTTCCGTCGAAATGACAACCAATTATCTCTCTAATTATAATCTTTATACTCCCAAATACCAGAAATATCTAAAACCGTTAATCCCGGCTGTTTTTCACCATAGCTGAAAACTCCTATATAGTTGGATTGACAGGATTCGCAATGAGTTCCAAAGTATAATGTAGGTAAGTCATTCACTGTTAATTCTCCATAATGAATTCTTCCCGGTGAAGTCTCCTTCACAACATTATTATTTAAAAGCTCAGCTTTAGCCAGTACTTTATCTTCATTATAGATCTGAAAAATCGGAAACCCTGATTCGTAAGGAGTTATTTCAACTGTATTTACGTGGTTACAGTTATTGCAGGTGAATTTCACCACAGCCGATGGAATAATTTCATCATTGCTAAAGTAATTTTTTGCAATAAGAGCTTTCTTTACTAGAATTATTTTGTTTACTATTGAATGCATTCAGGCTTGTCTATTTTTGTATCACTGTACCCACCAAATTATTATATTTCCCACTCGGGCTTTTTTTGATGGTCAATTTGATATACCCCTCTTGAGCTAATTTATTCCATGTTTTCTGATATCCTGTTGTAGCATCAATCGAAATTTTCCACATGGTCTGTACACCTCCTCCCACTTGACCAAACCAAGGAATAACATCTGCAATTTGAGATTTGAAAGGTAGCGAATTATTTAATACCTCAATTTCGTAATAGAAATCATAGGCACTTTCCGGCTGATTTAAGGCTCTTTGTGAGAATGTGTATGTATATCCGTTAATAATCGGACTTGTAAAACTTCCTCCTAAAGTAGGAACTCCGGTTCCGTTATAAGTACCGATAGCACCACTGTATCTGTCGAATTTTTGTCCGGCCTGGAAAGGTATATCATCAATGATATTGTATCCTCCGTTCGCGGGTGGCCATCCTCCGTTTAAATTATCTGCTTTAAAAAGAGATTCTAATTCTCCCCATTTCCCTTGCTTATAGAGTGTAAATATACGATCTCTTGTTGGCTGACTTACTTTTCCTCCGGAATCATAAGTTGCCGCAAATTCGTTGGCACTTTTGTAGAATACCGTTTGAACATTGGGGATATGCGGTTCTACCTCATTGTCCGAATTACAGGCAATTGATAAGAAAGCCGTTGATAAAAAAAATAAATACTTAAATAAATGTTTCATATAAAAATTTTAAATTATGTAAGATGAAGACGACTGCATAATAGTTTATCTCGTTCTTAACAAAATCTCATTCTTATATGATTTACTATTATTTTACTGGAAAGATCTAAGTAAATCAAAAAGCAAGAAGAGTATCACCCGTTTTTTTCAAAATAATTTTAGAAAGTCCTTTCAGTGCAGTAGGATAGGTGGTACAATAGAAATAATTCCGCGGATAAAATTAAATAAAAAATTCATTTGTCAGTGATTTTCGGAAAAAAATTATCATTAGTACATTCATAATTACTTTTAAAAGAAAATTTAATATTCACATTTACCTGATTCTTAATTAATAATCGAAAGAGTATCAATGATTTTCAATAAAAAAACTGCCCGTTTTCACAGGCAGTCATACATAATTTAATAACGTTATTAGTTTTTAATGAATCTCTTAGAAGCCTCTCCAATCTGAATAATATAAGCGCCTTTTATAAGACTGCTTACGTTTACAGAGCCTCTTTCTAGTTTTCCTGAATTAATTAGTTTTCCACCCATATCGAAGATTTTATAATCTTCTGAGGTCGAATTTGAAACATTTAAGATATCTCGTACCGGATTTGGATACAATTTAATATCAGTTATCAAGTCTTTAGTGTTCAGTACATCACCTCTTCCTGATGAAACAATATTTAAGGTATAATCTTCAACCTGTCCGTACGTATATGTTCCGCAAGACGATGAAGGTACAGAACTGTACTGCATCATGACTCTCATTCTTGTGTTTCCAAGTGTTGCTGTTGACGGAATAGTAATGGATCCTGTTACAGGTGTAGTTGTAGATCCTGTTTTAGACCAAGCCAATTCTCCACTGTCTGCAAAATCCCCATCTCCGTTGTAATCAATATAAACAGCATATGCCTCACTATACACTGTTGATGTCCAAACCGGAGTTACAGAAATTGTATAGGCAGAACCTCTGGTTACATTTGTGGAAATGGAAGTAAAGTTCTCATATCCTGCAGTTCCTGTTGATGTATTATTAATTGTTCCAAATTTCACATTTCCGATTCTTTCGTCCGCTGTATTATTTGCTGAAGCTGAACAATAAGAAACCGTACTTCCTGCCAAAGTTGTTACACTTACCGTATTACTTGAAACAGAAGCATTTCCTGCTGCATCTTTTGCTTTTACGGTGAAACTGTAGGTTGTAGATGGAGTCAAACTTGTTACAGTATAAGAAGTAGATGCTGTGGAACCGATCAGTGAAGCGCCTTGATAAACATCGTAACCTGTAACTGCTACGTTGTCTGTCGCTCCCGACCAAGAAAGATTTGTGCTTGTATAAGTAGTGCCTGAAGCTGCTAATGTAGGTGCTGTAGGAGCCACAGTATCTGAAGATCCTGAACCTGCATTTACAGTAATATTTGCGTTATTGACGTCGAAGAAAATATGATTTGAGCCTTTCACCATAATTCTTCCTGTTGTTGTAGAAACATTAGGAATGGTTACAGCTTCGCTTCCGTCGTTTGGAGTTCCTGCCAATAGAGTAGTCCAAGTATTTCCGCTGTCTGTAGACCAAAGAATATCCACATTGGCTGCGTTTACATTATTAGCCGTAGTTCCTGCTACATTCCATGTTACCGTTTGAGAAGTACCTCCTGAATATGTGGTTGCTGTATTTTGTGAACTTACACTGAAAGGTCCGGCTGTCGCATTTACTGTAATTACGGCATCATCCGAATTGTTACCTGAACCTCCGGCTCTGTTATCCCGAACCGTAAATCTAAAATTATAGGTTCTTGCTACATTAGATAGAGCTTCCACTGTAATTTCGGAACCAGCCGTTGTAGTTGCACCAGCCAACACAGAAGCCATTCTTGGGAAATATCTTGTTGGAGTTGTTTGCGGAGTCCATGATCTGAAAGTAGGACCTGTCGCTTTTGTAGCACTTGCTGCCGAACTCGCACCGGTTTGTGAGGATGAAGCATTATCCATCTGCTCCCAGATATAAGTCAACGAATCTCCGTTTGCATCAGTTCCTGTACCAGTTAGCACAAATGGTGTTCCTTTCGGAATAGTATAATCCAAACCTGCATTTGCTGTCGGAATTGAATTCCCTGTAGCCGTATTCACAGAGCAGGTTTTGGCTTTTATATTATTAGTGATCTGCTGAACACTGATAGCATGGAAAAATGCATCGGAATGCGGCTGAACATCCTGGCTTGTAATTCCGGCATACCCCATAATCGTAGATCCTGAACCAGGCTCCATATTAGCCCCTGTTCCTTCATTATTATAAGAAAATGTATGATTTCCTCCAAATTGATGCCCCATTTCGTGAGCTACATAATCTATATCAAAATTATCACCTGAAGGGATTGCATCTGCAGGAGAAGTATAACCACTTCCTTTTGAACCATTTGTACAGATACAGCCAATACAACCTGCGTTTCCACCTCCTCCGGAAGCACCAAACAAGTGTCCTATATCATAATTGGCCTCACCGATAACTGAAGTTAAAGTAGATTGAAGTTGTGAATTCCAATTACTCATTCCTGAGGCTGCAGAATAAGGATCGGTAGAAGCGTTGGTATAAATTACAGCATCATTATTAGCAATTAAAACCATTCTAGCCGCAAAATCTTTTTCAAAAACTCCGTTTACACGTGTCATTGTATTATTCATGGCTGCCAAAGCATTGGCTTTTGTTCCACCAAAGTAGGTGGTGTATTCTCCTGTACAAGATAACGCCAGTCTGAATGTTCTCAATAACGCATCATCCGCATTCGGTCTTGCAGCAAGATTCATGGTGTTTGCAGCTCCTTTCTGAGCTACGTCAATTACGCTGCATTCAAATTTACTCAGATCATCTTTTTTATCAGACTTTTTATACACTACATAAGTGGAAAGGTCTTTTGTATAAGGCTCGATAAAAACAGCAGATTTATCTCCGTAAATCTCCATTGAAGACAATCCTAAAGGGGAAATACTAAAATAAACGGTAGAATTAGGATCTTCCAGACCAGTTCCTACATAAGACTTAATTTCGGGGTACTTTGCAGCGAGTGCAGGATCAAAATTCGAATTTTCTTTTACTTTAAAGTTTTCCATTTTCCCTTCAGAATTCGGGAAAGAAACTATAATTTGAGATTTTTCTCCGGCTGCCAATCTTTTTGGAGCTTTTGCAAGAACATTTTTCAGTCCGTTAATGTCCAGACTGAAAATCCGGGGAGTAGTAATAGAAGATTTGTTTTCAAAGATTTCCGAACTTGTTTTTCTAGAACCTTCGGACCAAAGACGGTCGGTTTGCGCGAAAGAAATTCCTGAGATCAGAAGTACTCCGATCATCGATAATTGTTTTCTCATATAATCTTTATTTTGTTTGTGGAATATCAAAGCTAATAAAAAATATATTACGAAAAACAAATTTTTTTAAGAAAATTTTAGATTATGTATTCAAAATATTATGCAATACATTGAAAATGATTGAAATCTTATTGCATCATAAAAAGAAAATAGCATACGCAAAATACGTATGCTATTCAGTTATTGATATTATAATTCTAAATTTCTAATCTCATTTACAGTTAGAAATTTTATGTTGATTAACTTTTAAAACAGTTATTTTGTAATATCTCTACCGATTACTAATCTCTGGATCTCAGAAGTACCTTCTCCGATCGTGCAAAGCTTAGAGTCTCTATAGAATTTCTCGGCAGGGAAGTCCTTTGTATAGCCATATCCTCCGAAAATCTGAACTGCATTGTTAGCAATTCTTACACAAGCTTCAGAAGCATACAGTTTTGCCATAGCTCCTTCTTTTGTCATTTTCTGTTTAGCATTTTTCAATGTCGCCGCTCTCTGAATCAATAATTCAGAAGCATCTATTTCAGTTGCCATATCTGCCAACATGAAATTGATCGCCTGGAATTCAGAAATTGATTTCCCGAACTGATGTCTTTCTTTAGCATATTTTAAAGCTGATTTATAAGCTCCTCTAGCTGTTCCCAAACTCAATGCAGCAATAGAAATTCTACCTCCATCAAGAATTTTCATAGCCTGTTTGAAACCTTCACCCACTTCTCCTAAACGGTGAGAATCCGGAACACGAACATTATCGAAAATTAATTCTGCTGTTTCCGAAGCTCTCATTCCCAGTTTGTTTTCTTTTTTACCGGAAGTAAAACCAGGCATTCCTTTTTCTAAAACAAAAGCTGTTGAATTATTTTTAGCTCCTTTTTCACCTGTTCTTGTCATTACCACTGCAATATCTCCTGAAATAGCGTGAGTAATAAAGTTTTTAGCTCCACTTATGATCCAGTCATCTCCGTCTCTTACCGCTGTTGTAGACATTCCTCCCGAATCTGAACCTGTATTATGCTCTGTTAATCCCCAAGCTCCGATTACTTTACCCGAAGCCAACTGAGGAAGCCATTTGTTTCTTTGCTCTTCATTTCCGAATTCGTAGATATGATTGGTACAAAGAGAGTTGTGAGCTGCCACAGAAAGACCGATAGAAGGATCTACCTGAGAAATCTCATCAAGAATCGCAACATATTCATGATAACCAAGACCAGAACCTCCGTACTGCTCAGGAACAACAATTCCCATAAAACCCATTTCACCTAACTGATGAAACAAATCTTTAGGAAAAGTCTGGCTTTCGTCCCACTCCATAATATTAGGTCTGATATTCTTCTCAGCAAACTCTCTTGCTGTTTCCGCTATCATTTTAATGTTGTCAATAGTCTCTGTATTCATAATAGATAATAGTTAGTTCCCAAAGATAAATAAATTGACGGAACGCCCAAAAAATTATTTTCGCCATAGCAATTGATTAACAAATCTTTAGTTTTCAAATTCTTACATTCTAATATTTAATGATTATTTAATAAATTTTTCTTAAAAACAAATTTATTAATTTACTAATTTTGCCTCCCAATACTAAAACATGAAAAAATTTCTACTTCCTGTAATTTTGATTTCATCATATTTTACAGCGCAAGCTCCGGCAGGGTATTATAATGGCACAACCGGTTTAAGCGGTTATGCCCTGAAATCAAAACTCCACGACATTATATCTGCAAAGAATATCAACTGGAATTATAGTGATCTTACCAATTATTACAATCAGACTGATTTGGATAAATATTATGATTACGGACCCAGTAACACTACTATTTTACTAGACATCTATTCTGAAATTCCGACAGGACCGGATGCTTATGAATACACCACAGCAAATATCATTGGAAGTGCAAGCGCAGAAGGGCAGGGCTGGAACCGTGAACACATGATGCCTCAAAGTACTTTCTACAGTAATTATCCAATGTATTCAGATTTATTTTATGTAGTTCCTACAGATGCTAGAATAAATCAGTTGAGAAGTAATTATCCCTATGGAATTGCGGGTTCTACAACTTATTATACATTTACCAATACTTCCAAAATCGGAAACTGTGCCATTCCGGGAATAGCTTATACAGGCCGTGTTTACGAACCCATCAATGAATTTAAGGGGGATGTAGCAAGATGCTTATTATATTTTGCAGTAAGATACGAAGGTAAATTAGGCACTTTCAATTTCAACAACAATACAAATCCTGCTTCTGATACCAATCCTTTGGATGGAACCGAGGAAAGAGCCTTTGATCCGGCTTATATCGCCATGCTTCTTCAGTGGCATCAGCAAGATCCTGTTTCTCAAAGGGAAATAGACAGAAATAATGAAGTATACGCTATTCAGAAAAACAGAAACCCTTTTATTGATAATCCAACATGGGTAAATGCAATCTGGGGACAGACTCCTGATACTATAGCACCGCAAACTCCCACTAATTTAACTGTAACTCAAAACAGTGCTTACTTCACCACATTAAGCTGGACTCCAAGTTCAAGCACAGACGTGATCGGTTATAATATTTATCAAAACGGAACGCTTGTCGGAGCAACGAAAAACACAACATTCAGCGTAGATCATTTGACTCCTTCAACAGCTTATACTTTTACAGTAAAAGCCTATGACAACGGATATTTGCTTTCTTCCGACAGCAATATTGCCTATGCAACAACTTTAGCATCCGACACCTATGCTAAAGATCTAATGGTAACAAAATACCTGGAAGGAACCTCCAACAATAAAGGATTAGAAATTACCAATAAAACAGGACACCCTGTAAATCTGAGCGACTACAGGTTATCTATTCAGTTTGCAAGCGGAAGCAATTATTATTTTCCGGCTCCTTACGAATTGGAAGGAATTGTTCAGAATAATGAAACGTTTGTAGTCCTGCATCCTGAAGCTAATTTTTCGTGCTATACCATCAATCAGGCAAAATTTGTGACAGCAGCTCCGCAAATGACGTATTCAGGAAGCCAGTATGTGGAATTAAGGTATAAATCAGCAACCGTAGATGCCATTGGAATTTCTGGCACAAATAATTTTTCAACCTTAGGTAATGTTTCTTTATACAGAAAAGCAAGCATAAATCAGCCAACAACAAGTTTTACACTCTCTGAATGGGATTCTTATGCAAGCAATTATTGCCAGAACTTAGGATCGTTATCAACATCAGATCTTATCACTTTCCGTAAAGAAGAATTTAAAATTTATCCAAATCCAGCTAATGAGAACATTTTCGTAAGCGGGAAAACTGAAGATATACAGTCAGCACAGATTTTAGATTTTTCAGGAAAAGTGATTTCTACAGAAAAAACTCCATTCAAAAACAAAAAGAATATTTCTGTTCAGCATTTATCTACAGGTTCTTATTTATTAAAACTGGATGATAAAACCTATCCGTTTATTAAAAAATAGATTTACACTTTCAAAATAACAACAAAAAAAACCGTCGGAAAATATCTGACGGTTTTTTTAATTGATAGAGAAACTAATTTTAGAAATCTAATGTAATGGATGCTCTTACAGCAGCTCCCATGATAGGTCTTGCCATTCTGATATCTCCCGTTCCTGTAAGCGGAGATCTTGGATCACCTTCTGTAATACCGATGGTATTGAAAATATTGGTTCCGTCAACTGCAAATCTTATTTTTCCAAACTGATAAGAAGTTCCTGCCCCAAATTCTGAAAATGAAGGCAAGATATTCTTGTCCGTATTCGCTTCATCCTGGAAACGTTTTCCATAATAATTCATGCTCACATAAGCTCTCCATTCTTTGGTAATATTGACTGCAGGAGCAATATTAAAGTAGAATTTCGGCATTCTTCTTACCGTATTTCCATCATAATTAAATGCGGTTCCATCAGAATTTCTTCCTGTAAAATCTTTATATTTAGGATTTTGAATCGTTCCGTTGAAAGTCACTTCCAGCAAATTGTTGAACAATCTTGCATACCCTTCCAATTCAACTCCAAAGTTAGTGGTGTTGGCGAATTTATTTTCAGAAGTTCCGTCAGAGAAAACATCTGTGAACGAAAGATTTTTCAAAGTAGAGTAGAACGGAATCACCGCTACATCAAATGTTCTTGAGTAATATTTATATCCAACCTCCAACTGATTAGTCGTCACCGGTTTTATAGCAGACAAATCATTCATATTGTTATAGTACGCTTCTTCATTCGGCGATCTGAAACCATTAGAAAAACGTGCATACACCGCATTTTCTTTATTGATTTTATAATTCAAAGCCGTTGTGAAAGAAACCCTATTCACATCGTAATACCAATACGTATATCTATTACCCAGCACAGCCATATTATCATCAGCAGTGGTTGTTAAGAAAGAATGGGTTCCGTCTGTTGTGAGCCCGGAATTATTCAGGTTTGAAGTTGTTGATAAGAATCTTTACTGTAACGAATTCCTCCATTGAAACTTAAATTATCCGTAATATTATAATCCAGATTCAGATAAAGATCATTTAAGCTCCCTTGGATTTGAGAGTCTCTAACCAGAAACGACATATCAGTAACGCCATTATACGTTTTTGAATATCCGGTACTTGTTGGAGTTAATGAAGTATCAACTAAATTCAAAAGTTCAGGTCGGTCTGTTGCTGTTGTTAAAATATTGCTCCAGTTCCAGTATTGATGAGATTTCCAGTTAGATTTATAAAATCCTGCTGTTACATTTCCTTTGTCAAATTTATAATTAAATTGTAAATCGTTGACAAAATTATTCATCTGCTTATCAATCGCCCAAAAACCTAATTTCTGAACATAAGCCGGGTTCACAACAGCTCCGTTGCTTACTAATGAATACTGATAATTATTTCCTGTAATCCCTTCCGACTTTGCAAAATCAGCCATTGTTTGAGGTCCTCCTGCCGGGAAAATTCCGGTATAGTTCATATTGATATTCGTGTACCTTGTTTTATTAATCACCGAGAAATTACCTCCCAGATCATATTTAAACTCAGCACCTAACACATCTACTCTCGGGTGAATTCCGTCTTCTAAATTTCTATTGAAAAATCCTCCTCCGGCTTGCGGAATATTCAACTGGCTGATCGCTCTGTAACTGTATGTTCCGTAATTAGAATCAAAACCCGGGAATTCTTTCAGATCATTTCCATTTTGCACCAAAGGAATAGGAAGAAAGAATGTATTTCTGTCATCAAGCTTCTTATAATAAACCTTTGCATAGCCTTTATCAAAAACATATTTAAGATTCATTCTGACTTGTCCGCCATTATTAGCCTTAAAGCCTGTTTTTCGGATTCCGTTATCTGTTCTGTAGAAACCACCGACGTTAAAGAATAGTTTATCCTGTATCAAAGCTCCTCCTAAATTAACATCAGTACGCATTAAACCATAAGTACTCGTCTCCAGTTTTGCAGTCCCTTTAAAATCATTACTTCCTTCTTTTGTAATAAAGTTAATTAAACCTCCAGGAGAATTATTGGCATAAATAGATCCCGAACCACCTCTCAATGCTTCCAGTCTGCTTACCGAATTATCTACACGGAAAAAGTTATCTGCATTCGCAAACTGCAAAGCTCCGTCTTCAAAAACAGGAAGTCCATCTTCCTGAACCTGTACAAATTCATAAGCTCCTGCGGAAGGAATACCCCTTGCAAAAAGGTTGTTTCCGACTTCACCACCCGAAGTTTCCACTGCAAAACCAGGAACTCTCTGCAATAAAGCAGCCGCGCTAATAGGGTTTTGTTTCTGAATTTCTTTCGCTGTAAAAGTAGAAATCGCCGTACTGGATTCTATTTTCTTTTTTGGATTGGAGTTTCCTGTGATTACCACCTGATCAATAGATGCCGTTCTCGTAGAATCCTGTGGAGTCTTTTCCTGAGCGTACGTATTATTAAAATAAAGTGTCGCAATTCCGGCAAGTAAGAAAATCGATCTTTTTTTCATAGCCTTTAATTTTTTATAGTTAGTTTTAATTTTGATTCAATTTAAGATAAACACCATTTGTCCATCCGAAACCGTCCTGATTAGGATATTCTCCACCTCCCGCAACAGTTTCTATATCTAATGCATTGTATTTCTCCATCAGCTTTCCTGTATTTTTATACACTCTTTCCACATTTGCACACCAGTTGTTTTTAATCTTTTCCGCTAAGTCATCAAAACCGTAGCTTTTCATAGATTTATAACCCAGCCATTGATACGGCGCCCATGCATTCGGAAGATCCCATTGCTGTCCGGTTTTCTTTGTAGTGGTAACCAAACCGCCTTGATAAAGGAATTTTTCTTCCATATTTTTTGCGACTGATTCTGCCTGTTTTTCATTTGCTAATCCAAGAAACAAAGGATAAAGAGCAGCAATATGTTCAGATGAGGTTGTTGTATTTTTCTTCGTATGATAATCTCTGTAAATTCCGGAAGCTTCATCCCAGAAATACTTGTTGATCATTTGTTTTCTGTTTTGTGCTTTTTCTTTGAAAACATTTTCCTTTTCCATTAAGTTCTGAAGTGATGAGGATTTCGCCAGTGTAGTTTCCAAATGCAACAACAGACAGTTCAGATCCACTTCCGCTAAGTTCAATGTTTCAATAGTCTGTATATGTTCTCCATCTCCAAACCATCTGCTGGAAAAATCCCAACCCGATTCACAGGCACTTCTGATATTTCTGTAAAATTCTTCACCTGCATTTTCGGCATCTTCAATATCAATTAAATAACTTTCGGGACGGGGTTCATTCTCTGCATCATAATACCTGTTTAAAATATCTCCGTCAACCGTTTTCAATACTCTTTTTGAACTTGAACCCTTTTCCAGTTTTTCAACACCATTCATCCAGAAAGCATATTCTTTTTCTAGCGTATCATGATATTTAATGTAAATATTTTCGTCTTTTGTGGTTTCAAAAAGCAGATCCAACATCAATGAAAAATAAGGTGGCTGAGAACGGCTTAAAAAATGAGTCCGGCTCGCATTAGGAACAAAACCAACAGTCTGAATTAAATAAGAACAGTTTTCAATAATATTTTCCATCATCTCCACTCTTCCGGAAACCTGCAACCCCAACATGATGAAATAACTGTCCCAATAGAAAAATTCATTAAAACGACCTCCCGGAACAATATAAGGCTTTGGAAGTTTCAGCAATGTTCCTTTTTCTTCGTAAGCTGTTCTGGTCAGCTCATCCCAAAGTTTTTCGATGTGCTCTTCAATCGGCAAATGATCTTCTCTCTGAATAGATATTTTCGCTCCTAAAAAGTCAAAATGGGATAGGACAAATTCTTTCAGATCAAAATTCTCGAACTGTTTTTCCTTTTCGTATTTTATATTAATTTCATCAATCGGAAATAACGGAACCGCATCAGTCATCATCTTCTGATCCTCGAAGATTTTCGATCGTTGAACATCGTCAAACAGAGCCTGAATTTCATTGATATATAATTGTTTGTTCATCTTTATTTTTTATGGTTTATTTTTAATTTATTCATGAAAATTGCCGAAATAATCAACAAGGAAAGAGGAATTAATGAAAGGTAAAAAGCCTGTTGCCCACTAAATTCCTGAAACACAAAACCGGTAATAACGGATCCGATGGTTCCTCCGATTGCAGAGAAAACCACGATCAAACCTGACATTGCACTATGTAAGTATTTTGGAATGGACGCTAAGATCACTGAATTGATACTTGGATAAATTGGTGCTAATAACCCTCCCATTAATGGAAATAAATACACAACCAATGGAGCATTCATCCAAGTTGTAGAAGTATTAATATGAATATTGTGAGTCAATGGAAGCACCAATAAAATACTGACTGCAAAACCCACCACACAAAAAGAAACAACATAGATCCAGCTAAATTTTTTGGAGAAAAAGCCTGACAAAAATCTTCCTAACGCAAACGCTCCCGCTAAAACCGCTCCCGCCTGAATACTCATCGAAGTCGGAACTTTTAAAATTTCTTTATAAAAAGTCGGTGTCCATGTCTGGAAACTCTGTTCAACCAAAACGAAAAGAAAAGCACATAATAAAAAGAACAATACTTTTCTGTAACCAAATAAACTCGCACTGTTTCTTAAATCACCCAGTAAATCCGTTTTCTCACTTTTTGCTTCATGCTCATCTAATTTTGTAAAAAATAAAAACAAAAATGACAAGGTTGAAATACCTCCTAAAACCCAATATACATTCAGCCAGTGGGTTGATCTTGGATCATGGTCATCTATGAACAAACTGAATAAAACATTTCCCATTAATACGCCGATCATAAAAAAACCTTCCAGATAACCCATAAAGCTTGAATGTTCCTTATCTGTATTCGTCACCAATCCGATGGAGGTGAAAACTGAAATCTTAATTAACGCGAAAGAAATTCCAACAATGGAAAATAAGAGTTTAAAAAACCAGAAATCATTGGCGAAAGGCATTACAAAACACATACAGCTTACCAAAAGCAAAGCGATTAACATAGAGTTTTTTATTCCTATTTTTGGTAGAAACGACGCCAGAATGAATGAACAGATCGCAATCGGCAGATCTTTGAACCCTTCCAGAACACTGGCATGGGATTTTGAAATTCCGAAGTTTTGCTGAACCTGCAGAATTACCGTTCCTACAGAATTCAGAAGAATTGCAAAAACGAAATAATTTAAAAATAAAACCGCCTTAATATTGAAATTTTTCATTCATATAATTTCTTGTTGGCTAAGATAGAAGCATTCAGCTTCACATTAATTTAACATTATAAATCAATATTTGAACTATATTAATATAATTATTATTTTAGAGAACAAAATTTGATTAAATAAATGAAAGTCACTTTTGAAAGGGTAGTTCCCAATGAAAAGAGCTCTTTTCGGACGATTCACAACAATTCTCCGATTTCAGAATTTAAATGGGAATATCATTATCATCCCGAAATTGAGCTTGTATGTGTAATTTCCGGGAACGGAACACGACACGTCGGATATCATAAAAGTAACTACACGAATGGGGATTTGGTATTAATTGGTTCCAATATTCCGCATTCAGGCTTTGGATTAAACTCTATCGATCCTCACGAGGAAATCGTTCTTCAGTTCAAAGAAGAAATTTTACAGTTTCCACAACAGGAAGTAGAGGCGAGGTCTATTAAAAATCTTTTGGAACTTTCTAAATACGGAATTCATTTTCATGATGAAGTACATAAAACAATGCTTCCAAAATTGAAATTAATGTTGAAGTCAGAAGGGTATAAAAGATACTTATTGCTACTGGAAATCTTGTTTGAGCTTTCAAAATGCGAAAATTACGAGCTTTTAAACAAGGAAATTATGCCTTATACCATTATCTCAAAGAACAAAACCCGTCTGGAAAATATTTTCACTTATGTTGAACATCATTATGATAAGGAAATTGATATTGAAGATGTCGCAAAACTGGCCAATCTTACGCTACCCGCGTTCTGTAATTTTTTCAAAAAAGCAACTCAGATTACGTTCACAGAATTTGTGAATCGTTATCGGATTAATAAAGCCTGTTTGTTGATGGCGCAGGATAAAAGTATTTCAGAATGCAGTTACAGCTGTGGTTTCAACAATGTGACTTATTTTAACAGAATGTTTAAAAAATATACTGAGAAAACACCTTCAGAGTTTATGAAGAATTTTGCACAGAATAAGGTGAATGTAGATTTGAAGGTAGAAGATGAGGTAAAACCTAAGGCTACTTTTTAATACCATCTACATCTATTAAAAATCTTTTGATAAAACATTATTGATATAAGTAGATTCACTAATAATTAACATCTATAAGTCTTTCCGCTTATATTTTTTATTTATAAGTAATTATGCTTATATTTGCAAAATGATAGCGGTCATTACCGGAGATATTATAAATTCACAACACGCGGAAACGGAAGTTTGGATTACCAAACTTAAAAATCTTCTCGAAAATTGGGGAAGCGCTCCTCACACATGGGAAATCTACCGAGGAGATGAGTTTCAGTTCAAATGTAATATTGATGACGTTTTCTGGCATTTCTTAGCCATAAAATCACTCATAAAAAGTCAGGAAAATTTAGATGTAAGAATAGCCATAGGAATCGGTGAAGAGAACTTTTCGTCTGAAAAAATCACTGAGTCCAACGGAACGGCCTATGTGTATTCCGGAAGGCTTCTTAATGACTTAAAAAATGACGGTCATACCGTTGCCATCAAAACCTCTAATGATTCTGTAAATAAAGATTTGAATATTCTTCTTAAATGGTCATCAAAGGATTTTGACAACTGGACCATGGCAACTTCAGAAATCATTCACGAAATGATTATGAATCAGGACATTACACAAGAAGACTTAGCAAAAAGGTTTAATATATCTCAGTCTTCAATAAGCCAGAGACTTAAACGCGCCAACTACGAACTTATCGTAGAAACCAATCAATATTTTAGAAAGAAAATTTCAGAACTGTAAGATGATTTTTATTCAACTCATATTGGCACATTTACTCGGAGATTTTATTCTTCAGCCAAATTCTTGGGTTGCAGATAAAGAAAGTAAAAAACTCAAGAGTAAATATTTGTACCTTCATGTTTTGATTCATACGGTATTAAGTTTTATTTTCCTTTGGAATCCGGAACTTTGGTGGGTAGCCATTTTAGTAGGAATTTCACACTTTATTATTGATGCCGCGAAGCTGAGTTTTCAAACTGTTAAAAATCAAAAAAACTGGTTTTTCATTGATCAGGCTTTGCATATTGTAGTTATTGCAGGAGTTTCTTTTTATTATAATGAATTCAATATTGAATTTTTAAAAAATCAGAACTTCTTAAAAATACTGATGGCAGTATTGTTTTTAACAACACCTGCTTCAATTTTTATTAAAATATTATTGTCTTCATGGACGCCCGTTCCGGAGACCGTAAGCAATATACAAACTGAATCTCTATCCAGTGCAGGAAAGTATATTGGAATTTTAGAACGTTTACTCGTTTTCACTTTTATTATGGTGAATCACTGGGAAGGCGTAGGTTTTATGGTGGCTGCCAAATCTGTTTTCAGATTCAGCGACTTGGTACAGGCCAAACAAAGAAAACTGACAGAATATGTATTAATCGGTACATTGCTGAGCTTTGGAATGGCTGTTTTAACAGGAATTTTAATTAAACAATAAAATAAATCTAGTAAGAAATGGAAAAGAAAGAAATGTTGTACGAAGGGAAGGCAAAACAAGTATTTGCTACCGATAATCCTGATCAAGTAGTAGTACGTTTTAAAGACGACGCTACAGCATTTAATGCTCAAAAAAGAGGGTCTGTTGATTTAAAAGGTGAAATGAACAACGCCATCACCACTTTGATTTTTGAATATTTGAATGAAAAAGGGATTAAGACTCATTTCATTAAACAATTGAACGAAAGAGAGCAATTGGTAAGAAAAGTATCTATTATTCCTTTGGAAATGGTGGTAAGAAACTATTCTGCAGGAAGTATGGCTCAAAGATTAGGAGTTGAAGAAGGAATCAAATCTCCGGTTACCATCTTTGATATCTGCTACAAAAAGGATGAATTGGGAGACCCGTTAATCAACGATCACCACGCGGTTTTCTTAGGTGCTGCAACTTATGAAGAGCTTGACGAAATGTATGAATTAACTTCAGATATTAATGAAATCCTGATCGATCTTTTTGATAAAATGAACATCATCCTTGTTGATTTCAAAATTGAATTAGGAAAAACTTCAGACGGTGAGATCATTCTTGCTGACGAAATTTCTCCTGATACTTGCAGACTTTGGGATAAAGACACCATGAAGAAGTTGGATAAAGACAGATTCAGAAGAGATCTTGGTGAAGTTACTGAAGCTTACGTTGAGATCTACAACAGGCTAAAAACTGTTCTTAACAAGTAAGATTTTAGATTTAAACAAGATGCAGCTTAATTTAACATAATATTAAACGTGGCATCTAATTTAAAGATCTATCAAAATAAAATCTAGATTAGAAAAAATAGAAATGAAAAGTTTAGACATTCATAAAAGTGAATATTTAAAACAGTTTGAAACCCAAACGTACGGAAGAAATCTTTTCAGAACGCAGGAAGAAGAAAGACTGGATGCTCCGAATGAGGAGTGCGGGATTTTCGGAATGTATTCTGACAATGATCTTGATACGTTTTCTCTTTCACAGTTCGGGCTTTTTGCCTTACAGCACAGAGGTCAGGAAGCTTGTGGTATTTCTGTCTTAAAAGATGGAAAAATCACCAATATGAAAGATGAAGGTTTGGTTTTGGACGTTTATAAAGAGATCGCAGATCCTGAAACTTTTATGGGAAATTCTGCAATCGGTCACACCCGTTACACGACTGCAGGAGATAAAAAGAAATATAATTTCCAGCCATTTTTCGCGAAAAACGAATATGACCAGATTATTCTTTCGATTGCACACAATGGTAATCTTACCAATGCAAAAGAACTGAAAGCTCAATTGGAAGCTGAAGGAGTAGTTTTCAGAGCAACTTCAGACTCTGAAGTTATTTTAAGATTAATCCAAAAGAATCTTGATTTGGGACTTCGTGGAGCCATCAAAGCTACCATGGAAAAAATTGAAGGAGCTTATTCAGTTGTGGGAATGACGAGAAATAAATTCTTTGCATTCAGAGATTTCAACGGAATCAGACCTTTGGTTTTAGGAGCCATCAATGAAAATTCTTATGTTGTGGCTTCAGAATCTGTAGCCTTAGATGCTGTTGGAGCTCAGTATGTTCGTGATATTTTACCGGGAGAAATCATTTATACCAATGAAAATGAACCTGGAAAACTTCACTCGTACATGGTAGATGAAGAAAAAGGAAAGCAAAGAATCTGTTCTTTCGAGTACATTTATTTTGCAAGACCTGACTCGGCTTTAGAAAATATTAATGTTTACGAAATCAGAGAAAAATCCGGAGAGAAAATCTGGGAACAGGCACCTGTAGAAGCTGATGTTGTCATTGGAGTTCCGGATTCCGGAGTTCCTGCTGCCATTGGTTTTGCTAAAGCTTCCGGAATTCCTTTCCGTCCGGTTCTGATTAAAAACAGATATATCGGAAGAAGTTTTATCGTACCGACTCAGGAAATGAGAGAAAGGGTAGTAAACCTTAAACTAAACCCGATTATTTCTGAAATCAAAGATAAAAGAGTCGTAATTATTGATGACTCTATCGTTCGTGGAACAACGTCTAAAAGATTGGTTAAAATCCTTAAAGACGCAGGAGTAAAAGAAATTCACTTCAGAAGTGTTTCTCCTCCAATCATTGCACCTTGTTATTTAGGAATTGATACTCCATCAAAAGACGATTTGATTTCTGCCAATATGACTACTGAAGAACTTAGAAATTATTTAGGAGTAGATTCTTTAGAATTCTTAAGCATAGATAATTTAAAGAATATTTTAGGTTCTGCCAATCACTGCTTCGGATGTTTCACAGAAGAATATCCTGTAGGGAAAGGAGAAGAATTTGAATTATTCAATTAAAAATAATTCAAATAAAAATGAAAGGTCAGGTTTCGTAATGGAAACCTGACCTTTCTCTATTGAAATCAAAACTGTCTAGTTAAATTTGTATGCTAAACCAATCTGGAATACATTATTTTTTCCTTCAGGCTGAACTCCTCCTGTTTTTTTAGCAATATCTACTACACCGGCAACATATCTTGCTGTCACTCCGAAATTATCCGTAATATAATATCCTGCACCAATTCCGATTCCGAAATCAAAACCTTTGATATAATCATTACCTTTTACAGATACAGACTGATATTTGAATTTAGAATCTACTAAGAAACTAAATTGTGGTCCTGCTTCTAAATAAAAATTCGGCAGAGCATTATACTGAAGCATTACAGGAACAGAAATGTAGCTTAAATTTACTTTTAAATCCTGCATTCCATCTGCTTTTGCTCCTACTCCGTTGTATAAAATTTCTGGTTGAACACTAAAACTTGATGCAACAGGAATATTTGCAAATGCACCTCCATAAAATCCAGCTTTAGCCTTAGAATCTCCTCCAGAAATAGTGGAAACATTAAGACCTGCTTTTACACCAAATGATACCGGTGAAGATGATGCTTTTGCTTTTTGCTGAGCGAATGTTAGTGAGCTAATTGCGATTGCAATTCCTAAGAATGTTTTTTTCATAATTATTAATTTTTTTTCAATTAATGATTTGTATCATTATTACACTTCAACATGCAAATATCTTGCCAAAATTTATTAATTTAATTTATTATCAACAATAAATTAACCGTATTTCATTTAAAAGCAAAAATAAAGTATAAATAAAAGGCTTTCAAATACATTTATCATAAAAAAATGTCATACTTACATGTAAGTATGACATTTTATATTGAATTAAAATTTGTCTTTGAGAATACCCAACGATTAGAATTTAAATGCTAATCCAACTTGGAATACATTATTTCTTACAGCATCTCCGTTGTTGTTTTTATAAATATCAGTCGCTCCGGCAACATATCTTGCAGTAAGACCAATATTATCTGTAAAATAATATCCTGCTCCGATACCAACTCCGAAATTGAATGTATTGAAATCATCCTTATTCAATTCTGCAGTTTGAGAACCGTTAGAGTTTCCGTTTGTAGAGCTTTTGAATTTATCTTTTGCGCTCACTAAGAAACCAAACTCAGGACCTGCTTCTAAATAGAAGTTAGGAACAAACTTATATTGGAACATTAACGGTACTGCAATGTATCCTAAATTTCTTGAAGACTCAGTGGTATAAGTGTTTCCTAAAATAACATCTTTGGTAGTTACTTTAGCTCCTAAATCACTATACAAAACCTCCGGCTGGATACTGAATGAACTAGCAACTGGAATATTAGCAAAAACACCTGCATTAAAACCAATTTTAGATTTCTGATCATCCAATCCCTGATCTTTAGATAATGAAGCAACGTTCATTCCAGCTTTAATACCAAACTGAACCGGGCTAGATGAAGATTTTGTCTGCTGCGCAAACGCCAATGAACTTGCCGTTACTGCTAATCCTAAAATTAACTTTTTCATAATTTTAATTTTTTAATACTACTATTTCTAATTTTAAATTTTACTACTGCCTGAGTTTTTCATCAGACGCAGAGTATCTTTCAAATTGCTTGCCAAAAATAAAAACAAGTAAAAACCAATAAAAAAACCGTCAATTTTGTTGACGGTTAAAATTTATATAAAACTGATATTCAATAAAATAAAAATAAAACATCCATAATCTTTAGAACGATTCTAAATTTTATTTTTCATTAAAAACGTCTTAAAAATGAGTCAAATTAACTAAGCATTATTTAATTTTCTGTAAAAATTTAATGATTCAAGTATGTTTTTCTGACTGGACTGATGATCAAAAACACTTATTCCAATTCCGGAAAGTAAAGAAAAGTTGATATTGCTATTTACATTCTTCTTATCATTTAATAGTAAGGCAAAGATGTCTTCATCCTTAAAATCGCTGATATCTAAATAAGGATAATATTTTTGAATCTTTTCAATGATCATTTTAGAATCATCTTCTGAAAGTAAACCTTCAAGATAAGAGAGATGTGCTTCACAAATCATCCCAGCAGCAACTGCTTCACCATGAAGAATAGGATTTCCCTGACTAAGACATAAACTTTCGATCGCATGTCCGATAGTATGTCCAAAGTTTAAGGTTTTTCTAATATTTTTCTCATGAAAATCCTGATCTACAACATTCTGTTTAATATTCATGGATGTTACAATATAAGGAATCACACTTTCAGTATCCAGCTTATTGATGTAAATAAGGTTTTCCCAATGCGATTTATCTGCAATCAATCCGTGTTTAAGCATTTCGGCGAACCCGCTTCTCAACTCTTTAAAAGGAAGAGTTTCTAAAAATTGAGGATATATAAAGATCTGTTCAGGGAAGGTAAAGGTTCCCACCATATTTTTAAAATGCATAAGGTCAATTCCTGTTTTTCCTCCTATAGAAGCATCACACATTGACAAAAGGGTGGTAGGAATATTGATAAACTGAATTCCTCTTTTATAGGTAGATGCTACAAAACCTCCCATATCCGTAATTACACCACCGCCGAGATTAATAACCAAAGCTTTTCTGTCGGCCTGCATTTCTGTCAAAATTTCCCAAAGCTGATTAGCGGTCTGGATATTTTTCATTTCTTCTCCCGCTTCTATCTCCAGAATTTCAAACCCCAAATCGGTCTCCATATTTCCTAAAAGAACAGGAAGACAATATTCATGGGTATTTTCATCGACCAGAATAAAAATTTTGCTAAACGATTTTTCGTGTAAGAATTCGTTTAACTGAGAAAAATTATCATTTAATATTGTTATCATTTCCAGATTTTCTGTAGGGTTAATTATAAAACTATATTGCAAAGTTATGATTCTTAATTTTTAACTCGTAACTAAATTACTATCTTTGCAAAAATATTTTAGCATGAGCAGAGACAATAATTCAGGAAAACCCAAAAGACCAAGAACTTCAACTAGAAATAATTCTGATGATTCTCGCGCTTCAAGATCCGGAAATTCTGGACCTAAATCCTTTAAAAAATCTTTTCCTAAAGCAGGAGAAAGAAATTCTGATTCCAAAAGGAGTGGTAGCACAAGTTACCAAGACAGAATGGATAAGAAATTTGGAAAAACTGAACAAACAGATTTTATTACCAATTCGAGTGAAGAGAGAAAGACTTTTGGTAAATCTGCACCCAAAAGAGGGGGCAGTAGACCTAATAGTTTTGACACCCGAGATAAATACGAAAGAGGCAGCCTAAAATACGGAAAAAGGCCAGGAACAGAAAACAGAGAAGATAAAAATAAATCTTTCGTACAAAAAAGAAGATTAAACAAGATTGAAAAAGATGTTCATAAGGACACAATCCGTCTTAATAAATATATCGCAAACTCAGGAGTTTGCAGCAGGAGAGAAGCTGATGAACTAATCACCCAAGGTTTAGTTGAAGTCAATGGAAAAGTGGTAACTGAAATGGGGTATCAGGTTCAGAAAACAGATAAAGTAGTTTTTGACGGACAGAACATTACTCCTGAAAAACCGGTTTACGTTCTTCTGAACAAACCTAAAGGATATATTTCTACTACAAAAGATGATAAAGCCAGAAAAACGGTAATGGATTTGGTAGCCAATGCTTCTCCTTATCGTCTTTTCCCTGTCGGAAGGCTAGATCGATCCACAACAGGAGTTATTCTTTTAACGAATGATGGGCATATGACGAAAAAATTGACTCACCCTTCATTTGATGCTAAAAAAATCTATCATGTAACGTTAGATAAGAAACTAACACATGAAGATATGAAGTTAATTGCAGAAGGAATTCGTCTGGATGAAGGAGTAGCAGTTGTAGACCAGATTTCTTTCATCGAAGGAAAGCCTAAAAATGAAGTCGGTATTGAAATCCATATCGGATGGAACCGCGTTATCAGAAGAATATTCCAACGACTAGGATATGAAGTTGAAGCTCTTGACAGGGTAATGTTTGCAGGATTAACAAAAAAGAATATTAAGAGAGGACACTGGAGAATCCTTACAGAGCTGGAAGTGAATAATCTTAAAATGCTTTAAAAGTTATACATTTTGAATGATGAGTTATGAATTTTCATAATTTATACTTCAAAGTTTAAAATAAACAAAGACACTGAATAATTCAGTGTCTTTGTTATTTCTGTCATTCTGACGAAGGAAGAATCCTTACATTTTAGATTCTTCCTTCGTCAGAATGACAATGTAAGATTATAATTAGCCAAGAACAGTCACGCCTTTCTCAATCATTTCATAAATAGCATCTCTTCCGTTGTCGGGCTTCACATTTACAGCTTTTGTTCCATTAAAATGCAAACAGGTAATATATCCGTTAGCTACGGCATCCAAACAGGTAAACTTCACACAGTAATCCATCGCTAATCCAACAATTTCCACCAATTGAATTTCATGGTATTTCAAGAAATCATCCAATCCTGTTTTCATAAAGTGATTATTATCCTGAAAACCGCTGTAGCTGTCAATTTCAGTATTTTTACCTTTCTGAACGATATGCGTTACCTTATCTCTGTTTAAATCTTTATGGAATTCAGCTCCAAAAGTTCCCTGTATACAATGATCCGGCCACATAAACTGAGGAATACCATTTAGAATAATACTTTCACCTACTTTTCTGCCATTATTACTGGCAAAACTTTTATGATTGGCAGGATGCCAATCCTGTGTCAGTACGATTTGATCATACTCGTTTTCTTCCATCAGAAGATTAATATAAGGTATTATTTCGTTTGCTCCCGGAACAGCCAATGCGCCTCCTTCACAAAAATCGTTCTGTACATCGACTATTATTAATGCTTTTTTCATATTTAGAATTCTCGAATTTTTGATAAATTTACAAAAACTAATCTTCAAAAATTTGTCCAAATCTGAATTTTCGGCCAAATCGGCATTCTAACAGTAAAGCCAATCTATTTTGGCTATTTCAGAGATCAATAGCTTATCTTTGCACGAAATAAGTTTTATGTCATTTGAATCTCTGGGATTATCATCCAATATTATTCGTTCTGTTAAAAAACTGGGTTATTTAAAGCCTTTTCCTATCCAGGAACAGGCTGTTCCCGTCATTTTACAGGGAAAAAACCTGATGGGAATTGCACAGACCGGTTCCGGGAAAACAGCTTGTTTTGTAATGCCTATTTTAGAAAAATTACAAAACACAGAAATTAAAAAGGACCGTAATATACAGGTTTTAATATTGGTTCCAACAAGAGAGCTGGCCATTCAGATTGATGAAGTTTTCAGAGCTTTTACAGATGACTTAAAGCGGGAAATCCGTACAATGGCTGTTTACGGAGGTGTTTCCATCAATCCGCAGATGAAGGGAATGCATGGCGTAGAAGTTCTTATTGCCACACCTGGACGTTTATTGGATCTCATTGATCATAATGCCTTAAGTATTTCCCGGATTCAGCATTTGGTGATTGATGAAGCCGATAAAATGTTTCAGCTGGGATTCGGGGAAGAAATGAATAAGCTTTTTGCCATGATGCCCGTAGCAAAGCAGGTAACGTTATTTTCTGCGACGCTGAATGATAAAGTTTCTGAAATGAAGGAACGTTTATCTATCAATCCTACAATCATTGAAATCAAAAAAGAAGAAGTTGAAATTGATAATATTGAGCAATTGGCTTATCACGTTGCTCCGGAAAATAAAGGTCCTTTTTTACGGTATTTAATTAAAGAAAAAAACATTGAAAAAGCATTGATTTTTGTTTCCTCTACAAGATCTGCAGATAATCTGGTAGAAAAACTAAAAAAGAACAAAATAAAAGCAGTGGCCATTCACAGCCAGAAATCGCAGGGTGCACGTAGAAATAATTTAGAAGAGTTTAAAGGAAAAGGTGCTCAGATTTTGGTTGCCACAGATTTAATCGGCCGTGGAATTCATATTGATGCTTTGCCTTATGTTATCAATTACGAACTGCCACGTTCTCCTTTAGACTATGTTCACCGTATCGGAAGAACAGGGCGTGCTCATGAAAAAGGAACTGCAATCAGTATCCTTACCGATGATGAATTACATCATTTTCGTGTAATCCAGAAAAAAATGGGAAAAAAGGTTACTTTGCAAAGAACTGAGGATATTAATTTACACGGTTATTAAGACCTGATTTTCCATACAAAGCTTCAATTTCCATAGAATTGAAGCTTTTTTTATATTCTGATATTCTCGAATTTTTGGTACATTTACGAAAACTAATTCTTAAAATTTTGTCCGAAATTAAATTTCACAGACAAATTACCGTTTATGAAAACATTTACTATTGTTCGCGGATTATTTGATACAAGGAAACGAACATTATCCATCGACCAAAATTCTGTGAAATTTGAAAATAAAGATCGGAATAATGATCTTTTCACTACTATTAGCAGGGAAGATATTGCAGGAATCCGCTATGGCATTCATTTCATCAGAGGATACAGAATGACTATTGGAAGGGAATACCAGATATTTATCCGAGATACGTCCAATAAAGAACTTAAAATATTTTTCAAACTCTTTTACGGAAGAAAATTACAGGAAAAACATAAGCTGTATGCCGATATTGTTGATGAATTATGGAATAATTTCATCGATGATCTTGTTAAGAATTACCTCGAAATGTTTAATCGTAATGAGAAATTCAATATTTCCGGAATTCATATTGCTAAGGATAAAATTACATTTGACAAAAAAGAAATATTATTGAAAGATGTAAGAATAAAAAAATATCATCATCATTTTATTATTTATTCTCTGGAAGACCATTATAAAAACAAAATGCTTTATTATTTAAAAGATAAAGATTCCGTAATTTTATTAAACCTACTCAACCAAATAATCAGTCATGAATGATTTAAATTTAAAAAAATTTCCGATAGGCGAATTTTTACAGCCAGAAAATATAACCCGTGAACAATTATCTGATGCCATAGATACAATCAGCGACTTTCCTAAAAGATTAAAAAAGCTGGTAGAAAACTGGTCCGATGAACAATTAGATACACCTTACAGAGATGGAGGATGGACTGTACGACAGCTTATCAATCATATTGCAGACAGCCATATCAACAGCTTTACAAGATTTAAACTGGCATTGACGGAAGATAATCCTACTATAAAGCCTTATGAAGAAGCAAAATGGGCTGAATTGGCAGACAGTGCAACGATTCCTGTAAAACCGGCTTTAAGAATGATCAAAGGCACCCACCAAAGATGGGCGGTTTTGCTGAAAAGTCTCTCTGAAGAACAATTTAACAGAACTTTTCACCATCCGGAACAAAATATTAATTATACTCTAAAAAACAGTGCCGCTTTGTACGCGTGGCATTGCAATCATCATTTTGCACACATTGAAAATCTGAAGATCGAAAAAGGTTGGTAAAAAAAACACTCCATAACAAATACTTTTTTGATGAGATTATACTAAGAATCTCTAAACTATCTGCCGATTCCGAACGGAAATGGGGTAAAATGAATGTTGCTCAAATGTTGCATCACTGCGATTTGGTCTTACAAATTCCTCTTCAGAAAATTGAACTTCAAAAGATCAATTATATTTTCAAGGCTATAGGGATTGCCACAAAAAAAGAAATGCAAATTTTTAATAACGGAATTCCTCATAATATGCCCACTTTTCAAAAACTAATCGTTAATTTTGAGTGTAATTTTGAAGAAGCCCAAAACCATCTTTTAAAAACATTGGATCTTTATTGGGAAGCCTTTGAAAAAGAACGTTTACCAAAAGAACATGTTCTTTTTGGAACTATGAAAAAAAAGGACTGGGGGTTTTTAGAATACAAACATCTCGACCATCATCTTAAACAATTTAATGTATGAGTTTTTTTGATAAAATATTTGGCGGAAAAGAAGAGCCAAAAGAGCAGAAATCATATTGGAACAGAATAGAATCCGAAGATGACCTGAAAGTTGCCATTGAAAATTCTCATGCCCGTAAAATTGCCATATTCAAACATTCCACCAGTTGCTTTATCAGCAAAACAGTTTTAAGGAATTTTGAAAAGGATATAGAAAGTCTTGAGCAGACAGATGATATAGCAGAACTTTATTTTTTAGATTTACTCGCTTACAGATCTTTGTCCAATAAGATTGCGGAAGATCTTGGTATAAGGCATGAAAGCCCGCAATTGATTGTCATAGAAAACGGAAAAGCAATAAATGATGCTTCCCATCAAAGCATATCCATAAATCAAGTATCATGATGAAAAATATTAACACCTATTTAGCAGACATTCTCGAAGTTCCCGTAGAAAATGTAAGTACATGCAGCCTTCATTATGAAATAAAAAAAGTAGCTAAAAATGATTTCCTTTTGCGATACGGGGAAGTCTGCCGATACAATTTCTTTGTAGAAAAGGGATTGATCAAGATGTATTCTATTGATAAAAACGGAAAAGAGCACATCATACAGTTTGCACCGGAAAGCTGGCTGATTTCTGACAGAAGCAGCCTTTATTTCAATGAAAAATCAGTTTACTATATTGAAGCGGTAGAAGATTCTGAAGTCTTATTGTTACAGCCTGATTTTTTTAAAAAACTGGTAGAACAATTCCCAAATATTGCTTCAAAAAATGATATTCTGCTGCAAAAGCATGTAAGAAGTCTTCAAAACAGAATCAATTCTTTATTAGGAGAAACAGCAGAAGAAAGATATCTGAGATTTATAAATATGTACCCGGATTTGCTGTTAAGAGTTCCGCAGTGGATGATTGCTTCTTATCTAGGTATTACCCCTGAAAGCCTGAGCCGAGTAAGAAAAGAACTGGCAAAAAAGAATTTTGTAACAGATAAATAAAACAATATTCATTGTTTTCGAAAATATAAAAATCATTTTCTTTTTAGGAGATGATTTTTTTTATGCACTAATTTCAAAGCTGGGCTGTTTATTTTCATTGACAGCACTTTTATAGTATTCTGAAGGTGTTTTACCAATTATTTCTTTAAAATAACGGTTAAAAGATGATTTCGATTTAAAACCAGCTTCGTAGGCAAAGGACAGGAAATTGATATTTTCATCTTTTTCTATAGCCTTTTCCACTATATTTTTAAAGTATTCAATGCGATATTCATTGATGTAGCGGTAGAATGGCTTGTGTTTATAAGCATTCAGCATTTCGCTGATCTGATACTTGTTGATTTCCGTTTGCAGAGCAAGTTGATCAAGATTCAGATCACAGTCTCTGTACAACTGTTTTTGTCTTACCGACTGATCCATCTTTTGCCAGAGTTCACTGAATTTTATCTCGTAATCAACTGTATTGAATGTTAAAGCATTCTCATTAAAAACATGATTAACAGGTATTTGATCTGTAATATTTGAATCGATTTGCTGAATAAAAGCATGATCGGTTTTTAAGCTTTTTCTTACAATTAAAAGACAGATCACCAACAGTAAAAAATAAGCGGCAGTCCGTATAGACAGATTGATTATATTCGCTTCTTCAGGAAACATATAAAGCATTGTTTTGGAAAGTATGACTCCGAATTCCATAAAAAGAATGCAGTAGGAAATTCTTGTAATTACATCGTATTCAATCTTTTCAACCTCAGTTTTTCTGACTATTAAAATACTTTTTAAAGGATAATATAAGTTGATTGTAAATATTAAATATAAACTGAAATTATTGTATAAATCGAGTAGCTTCTGATCGACATGATTTAAAATCACAAATACACAGGAAATGGTAAAATAAGCGATCATGAGTACAAAAAGCGGAATAAAAATAAACCATTTACCGGCAATGGAAAAGTCCTTTTTTGTTTTACTCAGAACATATAAATAGATCAAAGGACCATAGCAGACTCCAATAAACGTATTCATTTGCTGTCTGATACTTTCGTCAAGAATAAAATTGAAAATAACGAACTTAATTGCCAAATGAACAGCAATGGCTGAAAGAAGAAAAATAAACAGATAATTTGATACTGATTTTTTCTCTCTGAATTGCAAAAGCCAAAGCGCCACAACAGCCTGAAAAGCCCCAATAATAACTATATATTGCATTCTTCCTTAGGTTTTCACAAAATAAATACAAAATCATCATTTTATCATTCCCAGGTCTGTTATCTATCTATTAAAAATTGTGTTCTCAATTTAATATTGCGTTCATAAATAAATAACAAACAGTTCAATAACCACAAACAACTAAAAATCAATACCTTAAAAGTCCTTTTCCAACAAGCGACACGCTACAGAATTTGATTTTTTCCTTCGGACGAATAGAACCGATTGACATCCCAAATTTGCATCAAAAAAAATCTATGAACAATTCAGTTGGTTTTTCAAAACAAAAGTCAAGAATCATTCAGATATCTGCATTTTTCCTGATGGCTTCTTTGGGAACCATTCATGCACAGTCTATCAAAGGAACCATAGTAGGGAAAACAAACGGAGCTCTTCCGGGAGCTAATATTTCAATCGTAGATGCTGATGCAAAAGCAGTTTCTTCATTAGACGGAGACTTCAGCCTTCTTGCTCCGAGATTAGGAGAGATCAATCTGAAAGTAGAATATATCGGTTATGAAACAAAAATTTTTCCTATCACCATAAAGGAAGGAACTAATGATATCGGATATATTACGATAGCGCCTGAAGAAAAAAAGAATAAAGAAAAGGTAAGCGATATTCAGCAGGTGGTTATTTCAAGGCCGAATGCTTTAACTCAAGCCAAAGCTTACGAAATCAAGAAAAACAACAACGCTATTATGGAAGTGATTGCAGCCGATGCGATCGGGAAACTGCCGGACAGAAATGCCGCTGAAGCGGTACAGCGGGTTCAGGGAGTCGCAGTGGCTAGATATCATGGTGAGGCAGATCAGGCAACGGTAAGAGGAACTCCTTTTGCATGGACTTCAGCATTATTCAACGGAAACAGGCTTCCCAGTGCGAATGTTTTAGGAAACAGATCGTTTGTTTTGGATGTTATTCCTTCTGAACTGATTCAATTTGTACAGGTCTCAAAAGCAGTAACTCCGGATATGGACGGTGATGCGATTGGTGGAAGCATTAATTTCATTACAAGAACAGCACCCGCAAAGAAAACTTTGAGTGTAAGTGGAGCAGGAGGTTATAATACTTTTTCACAGAACGCTACCTATAACGGATCAATTGTGTATGGTGACCGTTTTTTTAAAAACAAATTAGGAGTTATCCTTTCAGGTGCAATCTGGGACAGACAATGGGGAGCAGATTCGTTTGATGTGACTTACAATACTGGTTCTTCCAATAATGTTCAAAAAAATTCCATCAGTACGGTTATGATGAAGCGGTACATGGGAACAAGAAGAACGATAGGTTTAAATGGAGGACTAGAATATAAGTTTAATGCAAATAATAAAATCTATTTCCGCGGTATGTTCAATAAATTTGATGACATCCGTCCGGTTTATGAATCTTATGTAGATTACAACAACAGCCGCTATCAATATAATTTCAGATATTCTCATTATCAAACCGAATTATACGGAATGGAATTAGGGGGAGAGCATTCACTTTCTAAAAAACTAAATTTAGATTGGATGTTAAGTGATTATCAGGCTAAATATTTTCTTAATACGCCTCCGACCAATGATATAAAAGGACTTCCTATTGCCACTTTCAGACAAAAAATTACCGGAGGCTTTGCCAATCTTTCGAATGATGGGAAACGGTATTGGAGTTTTGACTCACCGAATGGAGTTGGAGGAGAATATTTAGATTACGGTTCAGAAACAACCAATCTAAACGAAGTGATGAGTGCAGATAAATTGCTGCTTTCTCAATTGGTGATTGCAAAATTAGATAATAATGAAAGAGACAAAATCGCAAGATTAAACCTGAAATATGATGTCAATTCAAATATTACCTTAAAAATCGGGGCAAAATATCGTGAAAAGGACAGAAACAGTACTTATGGATATAATGCTGTTTATATTCCTACCACCTCTTCATTATTGAGTCTATCTCAATTAGCTACAACAGAGCCACCAAAAGGAACAACTTTTCTAAACGGGATGAATGGCGATTACAGTTCATACATCATGAATCCGCCAACAAAAGATCAGCTTTTCCAGATGTATTCTCCTCAGTTTCTGCAGCAGAATGGCTTTAAAGATTTTTCTAGTGCAGATGCCAATGCAACAAGTGTTTACACCGGGGAAGAAAATGTTTTTGCAACTTATGCCATGGCAGAAATTAAAGCCAGTGATAAATTTAAGATTGTCGGAGGTTTCAGAAACGAAACAACAAGACTGACTTTATACGGTTCAAAAGCTACTAAAGAAAGTGCTGCTTCCACGGTAATCAGCCCATCAACTGTAGAGAGTAATTATAATGCTTTTCTTCCCATGCTTCATTTACGATATACTATTTCACCAAAATCAAACATAAGATTTGCTTATACAAGGTCGTTCATCAGACCCAATTTCGGAGATATGTCACCGGGTTCAAGTATTGATAATACAACCAGCCCGAACAAGATCACCAGAGGAAATCCAGATTTAAAACCGACTTTCAGTCACAATTTTGATTTGATGGGTGAGTATTATTTTGACAATATTGGTATTCTTTCAGGAGGTGTCTTTTATAAAAAGATTTCAGACATCGTTTTTCAGGACACCTCCATTATGAATCTTAGCGGAACGGATTATATGGTCACCCAGGCCAAAAATCTTAAAGATTCAAATCTTCTTGGTTTTGAAATGGGAATCAATAAGCGTTTTGACTTTTTACCTGGTTTCTGGAGTGGTTTTGGGGTAGAGTTTAACTACACCTATATCGATTCTAAAGTTGATGTTTCAAGAAATGACGCCAACGGAGCATTGATCGCTACAGACCGTACTTCGCTTCCTAATCAGTCGAAGAATCTTTTTAATACTATTCTTTACTATGAAGGAAACAAAGTAATGATCCGTTTTGCCGGAAACTTCAGAGGAAAGTCTTTAGAAACCATCAATAAGGATCTTGGTCCTCAATATTACATCTGGTCAGACAAAAACTTTACAATTGATTTTTCTGCAAGCTATGACATCAGCAAGAAACTTAAATTGTTTATTGAACTCAACAACCTAAGCAATGAAAGCTTAAGACTTTATATGGGAGACAACAAAAAAAGAATCACTTCCAATGAATGGTACGGAAGCAGAGGACAATTGGGAATTCGTTGGCAAATATTTTAAAATTATATGAAAAAATTAGTATTAATAATGGCTATAACAGCTTTAGGAACAGGAGTAAATGCACAAATTAAAGACAGCCTTCGTCGTGTTGTAAAAATGGAAGGAGCATACAATTTCAGAGATACCGGAGGATACAGAACCTCTGACGGAAAAGAAGTAGCATTGGGAAAAGTATTCAGAAGTGATGCCATTGATAAATTATCGGATAAAGATTTGAAAACCTTTAAAGATAAAAAAATTGTAACGGTTCTCGATTTCAGAGGAGTTGAAGAAGCTAAAAAAGCTCCGGACAGGCTACCTCAGAATACCAACTATCTACTTTGCCCGGCAGGAAGCAATAATCTTCCTACGGCTCAAGATATGGTTAAATTCCTAAAAGACAAAAACTTTCTGTTTGATATGTACGGAGAAGGAGGACTGCCTTATTTTGGGGAAAGGTACAGATCTTTATTTGTACAGTTACTGACTTTAAAACCGGATGAAGCATTGCTTTTCCATTGTACGGGGGGACGTGACAGAACCGGAATGGCATCAGCTTTATTCCTGAATATTTTAGGAGTTCCCCAAGACGTCATTGAAAGTGATTATGTAGCTTCAAACTATTACCTGGCTAAAAATCCAACAATGAGAGGAATGTATTCCGGACTTTCAAAAATGTCGGGACTGACAGAAGCAGAAATCAAGCAACAGATGGAATTAAGGCCGGAACTGATCAGAAACTTCTTTGCAGCCATCAATAAAAAATATGGAAGTGTGGAGAATTTCTTCCAGGTAGAAATGGGGATAGGACCGCGAGAAATTGCCGTTTTAAAACAGAAATATCTTAAGTAATTAATTGTGAATCGTCAATTCGCTACGCTTGTCAATTTAAAACTTGCTATAAATTCACTATTGACTTCATTGACAATTGACTATCAAAAAAAGACCTAGTTAGATTTTTATTAAAATAAGCCGTGTAGACTGTTCTCACGGCTTATTTATTTTCTGAAACTTTTAAATTAAAACTTTTCTGCAGATCACTCCATGCTCCGCCGTTATACACGTGTTTAAAGCCTTTTTCTTTTAGAATGGTTTCCACTTTTACACTTCTCAAACCATGTGAACAAACCGTGATATACGTTTTATCCGGATCAAGTTCAGTATATCTTTCCCTAATTGTCCCTAAAGAAATATTTTTTGATCCTTCAATATGGCCGGTTTCGTATTCTTTTTCAGTTCTTACATCCAGAATTATGGCTCCCTTTTTAATTAATTGGTCCAAGCCATCATCCAGCGTCTGGTATTTATATACGCGATACACCATATAGATCAACAAAACGATTCCACAGAAGATTAATATATTTTTCATAATCTGCTTAATATTTTTCTGTCAATATAAAATGTCCCGAATGGAATAATACATGCTAAAAGTACTTTCCAGGTTGTTTCTTTAAACTTCCAGTTTTGTTCAACTCCAACACTTAAAGTATTGAATAAAAACAATAAAAATAAAGAACCATGAATAGGTCCCATCATCTTTACAAGAGCAGGATTACCAAATCCGTACTTCAAGGGAACGGCTATGAATACTAAGGTCAGCAAAGAAATTCCTTCAAGAATCGCAATAATTCTTAAACGTCCGATTTTGGTTTTCAATAAATCAATCATAATTATCTGAAATAAGGTCTGTTAGCAAGAGGAGAGAACGGCCACGGAATGGCTACAAAAATGATCAGTAAAGCAAGAACAAAGTAAATCAGCATTGTTTTAAACTTCTCCTTATCCAATGTTTTTCTTTTTGAAACCGCCGATCCGATGGTAATTAAAATAATGGAAAACAACATCAGGAAAATATGAATGAGACCGAAAAATAAAAGATCAAAAGATTCTTTGGCTTCGTTGAAATTCTTCCAAAAGTATTTAACGATAGGACTTTGAGAATATAATGTAATTCCAAGAATCAATTGAATATGAGCAATCGTTGCAGTCCAATGTCTTACACTATTATCGGTTTTCGAAAATATTTTTTGAGAAAAATATCCTTTATAAGCTCTGAAAATAGCATACAATAAACTCAGTAAAACCAGCCATCGAAAAGTGGAATGCAGAAAGGTGAGTGTCTGATACATGATCAAATTTTTATGAACACGACAAAGGTAAAACAAAACATACTAATTAGTATGTTTTTGTTGAAAAAATTATTTCAAAGTTTCAAAATAAGCCTTAAGACCTTTTAAATAAACAAGATAAACCGATTTCGAATTTTCTAATTTTCCTAAATTTCTTACTCCCCAATATCCGGATAGAACAAAAACAGCTACTTCTTTTGCATTCACCTCTGCTTTTATAATACCATTTTCTTTTCCTTTTTCAATAGATTCGATCATCGTGTTTTCCCACTGCTGAGAAAGCTGATTTAGAGCTTTCGTAAATTCGATATTCCAGGGAGCCATTTCCTGTGTAAAATTAGAAGCGGGACATCCGTATTCAACCTTCAGGTTTTCATTCTCAATTAATAAGCTGTACATTAAATTATAAATTGCATCCAACGGATTTACAACACTTTGAAAAGGCTCAATAAAAGTATTTTTGAAACTGGGAATCATAAGTTCATTAATAATTGCCACTCCCATTTCATCCTTTGTTTTAAAATGATAATAGAAAGCTCCCTTGGTTACCTGAGTGGTAGCAATAATCTCATCAACACTTGTAGTCTGATAACCATGTACATAAATCAGTTCAAATGCTTTCTGAAGGATAGTCAGGCGTGTTGCTTCCGATTTTTTCATAAAATACCAGTTAGTCTCTTTTACAAAGAAACGATATTTTAGATAAGAAAAAAAGAGCTGCCCCCAAAACAGCTCTTTAATTGAGTTTGTAAACCATTAGTCATTGTTATCAACTCATAGTAAACAATTAGATTTTCTGTTATTTTTCACTTCTAAACTACTAGATAAAAAATACTTTTAACTTTTTACTTGATTCTTTTTACTTAAAAACCGAATAATCCCTATCACATCATCTTTTCCAAAACCTTCATCATGAGCTGCCTGGTAGGTTTCGATCAAAGTTTTTGATAAAGGAAAATCTGCACCTGCATTTTTGGCCAGTACAATATCTTTTAACATTAAATCCAGTGCAAAAGCCGGATTATAAGTATCTTCGATCAATAATGGTGTTTTTACTTTTGTAGCACCGCTTCCGCTTGCACTTTCATTGATGATTTCAAGCATATCTTTTCTTTCAATGCCCAATTTATCCGAAAACAGAACAGTTTCTGCCAATCCCTGATAAATAGCTGAAATAAAATAATTAACGGAAAGTTTTGCGGCAATTCCTTTTCCGTTTTCTCCCAGATGCTTGATCGTTTTTCCTAATTTCTGAAGATAAGGTTCAGCACGCTGAAGATCTTTTTCTTCACCACCCACCATAATGATCAAGGTTCCTTCAGCAGCCGGTTTTGTACTTCCGGCAACAGGAGCATCAATAAATCCCGCTTCTTTTATTTTTACAGCACTGGATATTCCGCTTGTGGCTTCCGGAGAAATGGTACTCATATCCACAAAAAGTTTTCCTGTGACATTTTGAGTCAAAATTTCCTCATAAACAGCTTTCACTGCTTCATCATTGGTAAGCATGGTGAAAATAATATCACAATTTTTTACCACATCAGAAACTGTATTACAAACCACTGATTTTTCCTTAAAATCATCCGCTTTTTCTAAAGTTCTATTAAAAACATACAGTGGAAAACCCGCCTTTTGCAGATTTTTCGCCATCGGATGGCCCATATTTCCCAATCCTATAAAACCTATTTTCTCAGTATCCATATTCCGTTCTTATTTAAGATTTAAGCTATAAAATTACATTAAATACTTTTCAGTTTCTTCATAAATTCCACCATGGCAGGTCTGAATTCTTCAAATAACGGATGTTTTTTGCTTTTGAGCATCACTTCTGTAAAAAGCTTTACACCTAAAGCAAATTCGTGAGCTGTATTTTCATCTTCAAACAGTTTTTTCGATTGAATGACATCGAAAATGTGAAACAGATCATCATGATTTTCAAAGCTAAACTCTAATGTTTTACTTCCTTCTGACCCATCTTTTAATGATAATTCCTTAAGCTCAAGATGGTATGCATTATTTCTTTTTTCCATAATTTTTAAATTTCGTAAAACTTACGGAGATTTGCAAAAAATAAAATCAATGAAGGTAATAGATTTTGAAAGTTGGAATAGAAAAGAGCATTTTGAATTTTTCTCAGGGATGAAAAGTCCGTTTTTCGGATTTACAACAGAGGTTGACTGTACAAAAGCTTATGATGACGCCAAAGAAAAAGGATATTCTTTTTATGCTGTTTACCTTTATAAATCGATGGTGGCGATTAATACCGTAGAAGAATTAAAATTAAGAATTGTTGATGGAAAAGTCATTTTATTTGATGAAGTGCATGTAGGCGGAACAATCGGGAGACCGGACGGAACCTTCGGGTTTTCATTTTTCCATTATTCTCCGGATTTTAAAACTTTCAATGCACATCTGCAGGAACAGATACAATCCGTTCATAATTCAACAGGTTTAGGAATCAGCAATGATGTTTTGCCGATCAATCACATAAGACATACGACAATTCCATGGAATTCTTTCAGTGCGATATTACATCCGACAAATTTTGATCCTAAAGAGTGTATCCCTAAAATTGCATTTGGAAAATTCAGTATCAGAAACGGAAGAAAGTTCATGCCTGTTTCTATAGAAGCCCATCACGGATTGGCAGATGGAATTCACTTAGCAAAATATATTGAAGAATTCCAAAGACAGCTTGATCTTTAATCCATAAAAAAAACGGGCAAATTTCTTTGCCCGTTATCTATTTTAAACGTATTCTTTTAAGATTTTTCATTCTTAGGAAGACTATATGCTTCATTGAATAAATGATTCGGCTTCAGATACACCACATTTTCCTGAAAATCAAGAATTGTATTGAAACGCTTCAGAACTTCACCGCCTAAAAAATGAGTGGCAAAACCCGCAGGTTGACTGTAAGAATTGATTTGGGCAGGTACATTTTTCAAAACATATTTTCCGAATATCAGTTTTTCATTAAGTACTGTTTCTACAGGGATTTCGTCTTTATTGGAATTGTACATCACGGTTTTCGCAATGACCGGTAATTCGGCTTTAGGATAGCCGCTTTTCTTTATTAATGCATTATCCAGCATCAGTGTTTTCTGAAATCCGGAATCAAATAAGAATCTGCTTTTGAATTTTTTATTATTAACTTCCATTTCAGCATTGATACAGAAGTGTTCCTTCATAAGCTCCATCTCGAATTTTTCATAATCTTTGCTTATTTTAGGACGTTGAGAATGAACAATGATGATGTTCTTATCATAATCGATCTCCACAACTTTGCCATCAAAAGCATTCCAGCCGAACATTCCTTCGCAGCCATGTCCTGTAGTTTCAATAGGGTAGACTTGCTCATGGTGCCATTCCAGACCTCCTATCGCAAAGTCATTATCACTGATGTCTTTCATCGTCAATGGCAGTCCGTTTGGATTCAGGTATTTTTTTATGGCATCCTTTATGAGATAAAAACCTGATGCTCCGGTATCAAACATCAGATCCACTACATATTTTTTATTAAGCTTACCCTTAATTTTTATATTGTTTTGTTCTGTAAGAATAAAAGGAATAGTATCTTTTCTGGCAGGTTTCACCTTAGAAAAATTCCTGATTTCAGGGCTTTCAAATCTCGTAAGGCAAGAATCTTTACCTTTATAGAGTACAATAAAATCAAACTTTTCAGTAGGTTTTAGTTTAACTTCAATAGAATCTATGTCGGTTTTTAATTTTACTTGTTTAAACTTTACATTTTTTCCCGTGATATAAGTATCCGGTTTCACTTTAGAATTCAGAAACCACTTTGTGTTTAATTCATTATTCTCGATAATGGTTACCTCTTGCGTATTAGATTTCACAACAGGTAGCTTTTTCTGCGAATAGAAGAGGGTAGAACCTAGAAGCAGAAGAATAGATATTGATAATCTCATTTTTTATATGATATAGGTTATAGGTGCACAAATATAGGTTCTAAATCACCAAATAAAGAATAAAACAGTTTTAAAATAGACAATAATTGCCAGTTTTTCTATAATCTTTCCTCAAATTCAATTTTTTTTCAAAATTTAATAGTTACTTTACATTTTTAAAAATAACTATGTCTTCAAAAAGTTTTTCAAATCTAAGTCAGAAGATCTTCAAAGGTCGGTTTTCTGCTTTATTTAGTATTTTAGTGCTGTACATGTCTTTGTCTTTTTTGATAAGAACCGGTTTTCTTATTATTTCCATAAAAGATATCGATTTTAGTATTGTCTCTCTTTTCAGAGCTTTTTTTACAGGTTTTCTTTTTGATTTTACAATAGGATCCCTGTTTTTGCTTTTATATGCGACCTATCTTTTTGTTCTTCCGAAAAGATTCATAGGTTCTGTGTTTGACAAAATTTTCAGCTATTTCTATTTTACGCTTATTTTTATCATCATTTATTTCAGCCTTTTGGCAGAGATTCCGTTTTGGGATGAGTTTGGAGCAAGATTTAATTTTATTGCGGTAGATTACCTTATCTATACGTATGAAGTGGTAGAAAATATCAACCAGTCTTATCCTTTACCGCTTATTGCCGGAGTTTTGATTCTTTTAATTGTTCTTACCTTCGTTATATTTAAAAAATTAAAAGTTTTCAGAAACACTTTTGCGGATAAAAAACCATTTACCTCAAGATTAAAATATTACCTGCCGCTTGCAGTGGTTACCATTCTTTTAGCAGTCGTTTTGAAAAACAAGCAGGCTGAATTCAGCAACAACCTTATTGTAAATGAATTAGGAAAAAACGGGGCATTTTCTTTTGTAACAGCTTTCAAATCAAACGAACTGGATTATCTTACTTTTTATCCTAAAGTATCTGACCAGGAAGCTTATAAAACATTAAAACAAAACCTTTTACAAAATAATCAGACGTATACCTCTGCTCAATATGATGATATTTCAAGGCTTACGAAAGGGGAGAATGAACAAAACCCCAATATCATCATGATTGCGATTGAAAGCTTCAGTGCAGATTTTTTAACCGCTTTCGGAAATAAAAATAACCTTACGCCGAATTATGATAAAATGGCCAACGAAAGTATATTCTTCACGAATTTATACTCAACGGGAACCAGAACGGTAAGAGGGATGGAAGCATTGACGCTTTGTGTTCCTCCAACTCCGGGAAACAGTATTGTGAGAAGACCTAACAATCAGAATTTATTTTCAATCTCTACGGTGCTGCAATCCAAAAAATATCATCCATATTTCATTTACGGAGGAGACGGTTATTTTGATAATATGAACAATTTCTTTGGTGGACAGGGCTTTGATATTGTAGACAGAGACAGAGGAAATCCATTATCCGATGAAATTAAAACCAAAAGATATGCTATCGAAGATAAGGACGTTAATTTTGAAAATGCATGGGGAATCTGTGATGAGGATCTTTACAAGCAGTCTATCAAATATGCTGATAAAAGCACTAACGAAAACAAGCCTTTCTTCCAGTTTGTGATGACAACATCCAACCACAAACCTTATACTTTTCCTAATGGTAAAATCGACCTTCCACAAGGCGACAGAGATGCAGCAGTGAAATATACCGATTATGCCTTAGGACAGTTTATTGCGACTGCTAAAACCAAACCTTGGTTCAAAAACACGGTGTTTTTAATTGTTGCCGACCATTGTGCAAGCAGTGCAGGAAAATGGGAAATCAATATTGCTAAACACCACATTCCAGCGATTATTTATAATCTTAACCATACCCCGGAAAAAATAGACCGACTGACTTCTCAAATCGATCTTATGCCGACATTATTCGGATATTTAAACTGGAATTATAAAACAAGTCTGTACGGAAAAGATATTAACCAGACAAAACCAGGAGAGGAAAGAGCCTTCCTTGGAAATTACAGAACATTAGGATTACTAAAGAATAATGTATTTACTCAGATTGACGACAGAAAGAGAGTAAAACAGTTCAATGTTACCGGAGCAGATGAGTCTTTATCCGAGGTAAAAAATAAAAATAACAATTTGGTTACGGAAACAATTTCTTATTACCAGACGGCAAGTGAAAGATTTAAAAACGGAAAAATGAAACAAAAATAAGCTGATGTTTCAATTATAAAAAAAACTCTTCTCTGTATTTAGAGAAGAGTTTTTATTTAAAATTAACCTCATTTTTATTTAGAAATACCATTGAGGCATTAAGAAATTTAAGACCTAATCTATGATACTAAAAAAATAGATAATGCTTTTATCTTAATGGTTAAAATCTAAAACATATCCATTCTTAATTTTAAACTTAAAGGAAAAATCAAATACTTGTTAGATTAAAATTCTATTACAGCTTTCTCAAGATCATGATATAACAATATTTTCCAATGATTTTCGATCGCTTCCTGCTGCCATTTCAATCGTAGTTCCATTGCCTTTCTGCCATCAAAATCGCTTTTATAGGCAAGATGATATTTCAAATAAGATTCCTGTGGAAGATCATCGGCTCCGTAAAAAACTATTTTGTTATTTTCTCTGATCCAGAAGACCTGCATAAATGGAGTGTGTCCCCCTACAACCTCAAAGGAGATTTCTTCGGTGATGTTTCCTTTATCTTCATCCATCCAGACTATATTTTCTAATTCGATGAGTTTTTCCAGCGTATCAAAATCAAAAGAATGATTTCCTTTATTTTCCATGGCAAAGCCAAGTTCACGCTTCTGAATATAGATTTCAGCATTAGGAAAAGTAGCTTCAAATCCGTTTTCATTTCTAGTGATCACTGTTTCGATATGGTCTTTATGAAGATGCGAGAGCAAAACTTTAGTGACCTGATCCGGATAAATATTTTCCTTTTTGAGTATTTCAGAAATTACATTTTCTCCATCTTCATTTTTCCATCCGATGCCTGCATCCAGCAGAATAATGTCTTTTTCTGTAATAATTAAAAAAGGGGTGACCGACATTTTAATTCCTTTAACAATATCCTTATTTTCATCTGTTAAAAGAGTAAAGTCTTTAGTTTTACTGGTAGAAAAATTTCCTTCTTTTAATGGTATAATTTTCATACTGCAAAGTTCCTTATTATTTTTAAAATAGGAAAAGCTTTTTCTCAATAGGGATTATTGGTAAAACCGATGAACTCTTAAGGAATGCTTAATCTTAAAATGAGTATTTTTGTGTTGCAAAATTCAAAACTTACACAAAATTTATGCAGATGAATTCTACCAGCGGTATTTCACGTACTGTTATTTGGTTGATGTCCGTGATTTCCGGACTTGTTGTGGCAAACAATTATTATAACCAGCCTTTGCTGGCTCTTATCTCTGAAGATTTACATGTTCCGGAAGCTGCTGCCAGCAAAATTTCAGTTCTTACCCAACTGGGATATGCAGCGGGTTTATTACTCATTGTTCCTTTGGGAGACAAACTTTTCCGTAAAAAATTAATTTTGATCGATTTGGTTTTGGTTTTTGCTTCACTGCTTTGGATGACTTTCGCTCAGGAATTATGGATGCTATATGTAGCCAGTTTACTGATCGGTGCTACTTCTGTGATCCCCCAATTATTTGTGCCTATTGCTGCAGAATTATCTTCGGATAAAGAAAAATCTTCCAATATCGGGATTGTCATGTCCGGATTATTGCTGGGAATTCTTTTATCCAGATTCGTAGGAGGAATTGTTGGGGAAATGTGGGGTTGGAGAGCCATGTTTGGTATTGCAGCCGGAATCATGGTTTTGGTATGGATTGCTGTTTATAAAATGCTGCCTGATTTAAAACCCAATTTTAAGGGAACTTATGGTGAACTCATGAAATCCGTATTTCATCTGGCAAAAACCCAGCCCATTCTGCGACTGGCTTCTTTCCGCGGAGCTATGGCTTTCGGATCGATGTGTGCGTTATTTACAACGCTGGTTTTCCATATGGAAAAACCTCCTTTCAATGCGGGATCATCGGTGGTTGGAAGTTTTGGATTGGCAGGAGCGGTTGGAGCTTTGGCTGCTGCAAAAGTGGGAAAACTGCAACGTTTTTTAGACCTGAACAGAATTATCCTGTATTCTCTTTTGATTGTTCTGGGGAGCTGGGCTTTTACCTATTTCGCAGGAGAAACTTATTGGGGATTGATTGTAGGCGTGATCCTGGTTGATCTTGGAGTACAGTCCAGTCACATTATGAATCAAACCAATTACTTTTTAATCAAATCCAACGCAGTTAACAGGCTGAATACCGTTTATATGGTTTCGTATTTCATCGGAGGATCTTTAGGAACCTGGACCGCTTCAGTCGCGTGGCAATATGCACAGTGGAGCGGAGTTTGTCTGGTAGGAGCAACGATGGGCGTATTGGCGTTAATAGCTCATATCATCTTTAGCAGAAAATTACGTTTAAACTAATTATTTACTATAAATTCGAATAAAAATAAATACAATGAAAATAGAAATCTGGTCGGACGTAATGTGTCCGTTTTGTTATATAGGAAAAAACAATTTTGAACAGGCGTTGGAAAAGCTGCCGTTTAAAGATGAAGTGGAAATAGAGTGGAAGAGCTTTCAGCTTGATCCTACCTTAAATCCTGGGGAAACCAAAAATACCATGGAATATTTCAGGGAAAAGAAAGGTTTTCCCGAAGCTCAGGCTCAGCAAATGATAGCTCAGGTTTCACAAATGGGAAAAGGAGCAGGGATTAATTTCAACTTTGAAAAAGCCTTAATTACCAATACCTTTTCAGCGCACAAGCTTCTGCATTTAGCAAAAAAATACCATAAAGCCAACGAAATGGAAGAAGCGCTTTTCATTGCGCATTTCATTGACGGAAAAAATGTAGGAGATGTAGAAACTCTGGTTTCATTAGCAGAATCTTTAGGAATCGACAAAGAAGAAGCACAAAAAGCTTTAACATCAGAAGAATTCGATTACGAGATCAACCAGGATATTCTGGAAGCAAAAAATAATGGAGTTTCGGGAGTTCCTTTCTTTGTTTTAAACGGAAAATATGCTGTTTCTGGAGCGCAACCTGTCGAACTTTTTGAAAATGCCCTTCAGCAAACTTACAATGAAACAGTAACTCCTTTGAAAAATCTTTCAGATAACGGAGCTTCATGTGATGCAGATGGATGTGAAATTTAAATTGTAAAAATGATAAAGATTAATAACGATCATCAATTTGCTCTTGAAGATACCCTTTTTGTTTTTGCATTAGATTCGGAAGCCGGAAAGGTTTTTAATGATAAAAATAAGCTCATTACAGGGATCGGAAAAGTAAATGCAGCTATGGAACTTACTAAAGAAATTCATAGGAAAAAGCCTAAATTAATTGTAAATTTAGGATCTGCAGGAAGCCAGAGTTTTCATAAAGGAGAGGTGATTTGCTGTACCAAATTCATCCAGCGGGATATGGATGTGAGAGGACTAGGATTTAGCCTGTATGAAACTCCTCTTTCCGGAATTCCTCCTGTGCTGGAATACGGACTAAAGAAACACGACCTTCCGGAAGGCGTTTGCGGAAGTGGCGACAGTTTTGAAATGAACCATTCCGAAACCGTTTACAATATTGTTGATATGGAAGCCTATCCTTTAGCATTAATCGCTATGAAAGAAAACATTCCGTTCCTTTGTTTAAAGTACATTTCTGATGATGCAGGAAGCGATGCCGCAGACGATTGGACAGTTCAGGTTCATTTGGCTTCTGAAGCATTTAATAAAATTCTATTTTCGTAAATTTAAAATCTGGAGACTTTTCTTCAGATTTATTTTTATAATTGTTTTCTACAGTTCAGCCATTTTACAATGAAAGTGAATTTCTACAAACCCAATCATCCTGTTCTTGAAAAATATATTGAAGGATATTATTTTATTGCAAAAGATGATTCCGATACAACGTTGAATTATCTTACCTTTCCGGATAATTATTTTATTATTTCAGCTTGTGAGAATATTTCATTTTTTCGTGATGGAAATAAGATAGAGATTGATGCATCAGAAGAAGAAAATATTATTATAGACTTTGTTTCGCGCTGCAATTCTCCCGTAGAGATTCTTTATAAGCAGCCTATCAATGAAATTACCGTTTATTTTAAACCCTTAGGAATCTATCATTTTTTTAGTTCACCTGAAAGCCGTTTTTTAGAAAAGGAAATCATTTCATCGGATTGTAAAGAAGTCATGAAAACTATCCTGGCTAAACAAGACAGAAAAAATCAGATTGATATGCTGGAAAAATATTGGCTTTCAAAATATCAGGAAAAAGAATTAACCACTGTTCAGTCTATTATTAATGATTTAGATTCTGATTTAAAAATCGAAGAGATTGCAGCAAAATATACTATTTCGAGACAATATGTAAATAAACTCTGTACAAAATATTTAGGAAAACCCGCCTCAGAATTTAGAAAAATCCAACGTTTCAGAAATGCAGTTTCTTTAAATAAAAACATGAAAAATTTAACGGAGCTTTCTTATGAAAACCTTTTCTATGATCAGTCGCATTTCATTAAAAATTTTAAAGATTTAACGAAATTACAGCCTCAAAAATTTTTCAGGAACGTCAATACAGAAGAAAAAAATATTTGGTTTTTTATCTGAGTTTCCATTTTTACAATTATGATATTGGATGTGCAGATATTTTTGCATCAAATTAAATCATCAATGAAAAAAATAGGCTTATTAAGTTCAGTTTTATGGTGTTCATTAGTATTTGCACAAAATGATAAAACAAAAATACTCACGGAAATTTCGGAGAAAATTAAAGAAAATTATATTGACGAAAAGGTTTTTAAAAGTATAGATTCCTTGTTTCAAAGCGAAATTAAATCCGGAAACTTCAATTCGTTAAATGAGAAAGAATTTGCTAAAAATTTGACTCAAAAGTTAAGAACAGTAACACAAGACAAACATTTTTTTGTTAAATATTTGGACAATTATTCCCCTCAAAATCCTATCAACGAAAAAGAACGGGAAAAGCAGGACAACTTCAGCAACAGTCTTGAGAATTTTGGATTTGAAAAAGTTGAAAGGCTGGAAGGGAATATCGGATATATTAATTATAAAGGTTTTGCAGAACTGAAATCCAGTAAGAAAACTTTAGAATCGGCCATGAATTTCGTTGCCAATACCAATTCTTTAATTGTCGATTTGCGGGAAAACGGAGGAGGAAATGGTGAAACATTGATTCAGTTTTGCAGTTATTTTTTCGATAAAAAAGACGTTTTGTACACCACCTATTTCCGAAATTTAGGAAAAACGGTAAAAAACAGAATACAGTCAAATGTTTTAGGTAAAAAATATCTCAACAAAAACATTTATATTCTTACCAGCCCAAAAACATTTTCTGCAGGTGAAGCTTTGGCCTATTTTTTACAGGAAAGAAAGTTAGCAAAAGTAATTGGTGAAAAAACCGGAGGAGCCGCCAATCCTGTCGATCCCTATTATATTCAGAACAAATATCTGTTATTAGTTCCGGACGGAAAAATCACCTCTACTTATTCGGGGAAAAATTGGGAACATGTCGGAGTCATTCCAGACAAATTGGTAAGTCAGGAAAATGCTTTGAAAACAGCTTATTTACTAGCTTTACAGGAAATTATAAATCATAAAACAAAAACTGAACTTTCGGAAAACGATATCAAAAATCTTATTATTAAATTAAATCAATAATGTCAATACTCATCACAAAAGCATCAATACAAGATTTAGCAACCTTACAAAGCTTGGGAAAAGAAACCTTTTATGAAACTTTTGCTCAACACAATTCTGAGGAAGAAATGCAAAATTATCTGAATAAAAGCTTTGCTCTCGATAAATTAGCAGCTGAGCTCAACCATCAGGATTCACAATTTTTTCTGGCCTGGGAAGAAACTCTTCCGGTTGGATATTTAAAAGTAAATTCAGGAACAGCCCAGACAGAGCTACAAGATGAAACCTCTCTTGAAATTGAAAGAATATACGTAAAAAGCAGCCATCACGGTAAAAAAGTAGGACAGATTTTGTACGAAAAAGCATTAGAAATCGCTCAGAAAGAAAATAAAAAATACATCTGGTTAGGAGTCTGGGAAGAAAACATGAGAGCCGTTAATTTTTATAAAAAAAATGGTTTTGTGGAATTTAACAAACACATTTTCAGGCTGGGAAAGGAAGAACAAACCGACCTTATGATGAAAAAAATCCTTGATTAAAAAATATTTAAGAATCATAAAGACATAATTTCCCTTTTATGTTTTTATGATTCTTATTATAGTAATTTTCTGAGATTTTCAGAAAGAATTTCCACACTTTTTTCCATTTCATGCGTATTCAGATTTCCAAACCCCAATCTCATGGCCGTTAATTGCTGATTCTGATATAATAGCGTTTTAGGAATAAAAAGTTGATTCCGGCTACAGTTTCTGCTGAGCTGCATCAGATTTATTTTAACATCCAGTTCCATCCATACCGCAAGACCTCCCGCCGGTTTTTGAAAACGGACAAACTCCCCGAAGTTTTCCTGAATCAGGCACGCAAAATGATCCCGTCTTTCCTGGTAAATCTTGAGTGATTTCTTCAGATAACGGCTGATTTCCCCTTCCGCAATCATTTCTCCCAATACATGCTCCATTAAAATATCACCCTGCCGATCGATAATCCCGAGATATTTTCTCATCTCGATCATAAGATTTTCAGGAGCAACAATAAAACCTGTTCTAAAACCCGGCGCCAAAGATTTCCCAAAAGAGCCTATATAGATCACCATTCCATTAGTATCTGCACTGGCAAGCGGTAGAATAGGACTTTTATCATAATGAAAATCATAATCGTAATCATCTTCCAGGATAATAAACCCAAACTCATTGGCAAGATTTAATAATTCTAATCTTCTCTGGGCACTCAAAGTAACCGTTGTAGGATAATGATGATGTGGAGTAAGGTACAGCATCCTTATTTTTTGCCGTTTACATATTTCTCTTACTTTTTCCACATCAATTCCTTCATCATCAATAGGAATCGTGACAATTTTCACCCCGGCTTTCTGGAAAATCATGTTCACGGAGAAATAGCTTAAAGCTCCTACCAGAACTGTATCTCCTTCTGATAATAAGATTTCGGATACAATATAAATACTCATTTCGGTGCTTCGGGTGATGAGAAGATTATTATTGGAAATCGGCAGTCCCCTCGATAAATTTAAGTATTGAGCCAGATGCTTTTTAAAGAACTCGCTTCCGTCCTGATTATAATGTCCTATTTTATGGGCTCTTCTTTTTAAAGTGGAGCTATAGATTCTCGATTGCTGATCAATTTGAGTCAGACGGATATCCGGAGCGCCGTCATTTAAAATAAATTCGCAATCTGAATGCTCAAAAGGATTATCTAAAATATTGGAAGTTTTAAAGCTAAATCCTGTTGATTTTGGATAGTTTTTAAGATTAATTGTATTGAAATCAATTGATTTTTCTTCGTTTTTACCAATAATGAAAGTTCCTTTATTGGGAAAACTCTCCACCCAGCCTTGTGCAAAAAGCTCATCATATACCGCAACAATAGTATTTCTGTGAACTTCTAAAATCTGACTTAACGTTCTTGTTCCCGGAAGCTTAGTCCCGAAAGGCAAAAAGCCTCTCTGAATAGCATTGATCAGCTGATTGGTAATCTGCATATAAATCGTAGCTTCAGAATTTCTATCAATTTTAATGAAACTTTTATAAGGAATTTCAACCGGACTATTCATAATATAAAAACTGGCACCATTGAACCATCCGGCAATATACTACTTTTGAACCAAAACAAAAAAGAATGGAATTTTACGATCTTTTAGAAAAAATAGTTCAGCAGAATGAAACTCACGCCAAATGGCTGAATACTCTTTCCTTTATGGAAAACGCTGGAGCAAGAAAAATTTCGGCTTGTGAACACTCTACAGAAGTGAGTTTAATCCAGCTAAAACATGCAGCAGAAGAACATCGACATGCATATTACCTTAAAAAACAAATCCTGAAGATCAGTTCCGAATTTTGCAAAACCTATAACAGCACAGAACTTTTAGCTTCAACAGCAACAAGACAATACCTTCATTCATTGGATATTAAAGCCTGTAAATACCTTCAGCAGGTTTTTAAATTGACAAAAGAAGAATTAAAATATGCTGCGTATCTTTTCGTTACCTACGCCATTGAAGTCCGTGCCGATGAATTATATCCTTTGTACCAGGAAATCCTGACAAAGACCTCATCCAAAATTATGGTCAAATCCATCATTCTGGAAGAAGAAGGACACTTAGAAGAAATGATCAATCAGCTTAATGAATTTTCAGAAGACTGGAAAAAACATGCTGAAATCATTTTAACTATTGAAAAAGAGCTTCATGATCAATGGATCAAGGCTATTTCTCAAGAGATCTTAGAACTCAATTATGCTTAGTAAGTTTCATCATTTTCAGGAAGCTTTAGATAAAAGAAAAGAAAACGGGACATTAAGGGTTTTAAAACCTAAACCGGAAGGAATTGATTTCTATTCCAATGATTATTTAGGATTAGCAAGAAATACAAATTTTCAAAATTTATTATTAAAAAGTGTTTTAGAAAATCCTGAATTGCTTACAGGAAGCACCGGTTCGAGGTTGATAAGCGGAAACAGCTCTATTATCAACGAAACCGAAGAATATATTGCAAAAGAACATCAATACGAATCGGCTTTGTTTTTCCCTTCAGGATACAACGCCAATCTTGCTTTGCTCTCTACGCTTCCGACGCGTCATGACACCATTATTGTCGATGAAATGATTCATCGATCTGTGCATGATGCCTGCAAAATGTCGCTTGCCAAAAAGCTAAAATTCAAACATAACAATCCTGAACATTTAGAAGAAATTTTAAAAAGGCAAAATAATCACTGTTATGTGGCAATAGAAAGTTTATATTCAATGGATGGAGACATTGCACCCCTTCAGGAAATCGTACGGATCACCAGAAAATACAACGCGAGCCTCATAGTAGATGAAGCTCATGCTTTCGGTGTTTTCGGATATGGCTTGGTTAACACCCTACAACTGCAAAAAAATGTTTTAGCCACTGTAATCACCTACGGAAAAGCACTGGGAACACACGGAGCCGTAATTTTAACTGACAAGCTTATATACAATTACCTCATCAACTTTGCTTCTCCTTTTATCTACACCACATCAGCACACGATTTCCTCTGGATGAGCATTCAAAAAGGATATGATTTTTTAAAGGATAATCTACACTTAGCTATCCGGCTGCAGGAAAATATTAAATTTTTCACAACGCAAAATACATCCGGCATATCTTCTGAGAAAAGTCCCGTACAGGCCATAATCATTCCCGACAACCAACAGTTAAAAGCTTTGAAAGAAGCTTTATCTGAAAACGGATTTTTGACATATGCAGTTTTCAGCCCAACAGTGAAGGAAGGAGAAGAGAGATTAAGAATCTGTCTTCATAGTTTTAATACACAAGAGGAAATTATTGATTTAACAAAGATTATTAAGGATTTTATTTAAAGTAATCTGTTATGCTGAACGAAATATAATGGAGCGAAGAACCTTTTACTTAAAAGGATTTCTCCTTCGTCGAAATGACAGAAGATAACCAAATACATATAAAATTATGAATTTAGAAATAGAAACGAAAAACATAGAACAAAAACAGCTTTTCGTCACAGGAATAGGAACTGAGGTCGGAAAAACCGTGTGTTCGGCGGTTTTAACAAAATATTTCAATGCAGACTACTGGAAGCCTGTACAGTCGGGAGATTTAGATTTTTCTGACAGTCAGAAAATCAAAGAATGGGTAGGAGAGAACACTGTTTGTCATTCTGAAACTTACCGTTTTCAGCTTGCCGCTTCACCTCATCAATCTGCATCAGAAGAAAATGTTTTAATTGATCTCAACCAATTTAAAATTCCTGAAACTCAAAATAATTTAATCGTAGAAGGAGCAGGAGGTTTACTGGTTCCACTCAACGAGAAAGATTTCATTATTGATCTGATTATAAAACTAAATCTTCCTGTTGCTTTGGTGGTAAGAAATTACCTCGGCTGCATCAATCATACCTTATTATCAATCTCAGTTTTGAATCAGAGCGGAATAAAGCTAGAATATCTGATCCTGAACGGAGATTTTCCAAAGGATACGGAAAGAATAATTCGCAACCATATTCAACAGGAAACAAAAATCATCAGGATCCCAGACTTAGAAAAAATAACAAAAGAAAATATAGAAAACATAGTACAACACTTAGAAAAAATAGACTTATGAATAAAAAGCAATTAAGAAACGACTGGACAAAAGAAGAAATAGAGGAAATTTATAATCTTCCACTTCTTGAACTCATATACAAAGCAGCCACTATTCATCGCGAATGGCATAATCCCGAAGAAGTACAAATGTCCACTTTATTATCGATAAAAACCGGAGGATGTCCTGAAGACTGTTCGTATTGCGGACAGGCAGCCCGTTATCACACCAATATCAAAGTTCAGGCACTGCTTCCCACAGAAACAGTAATTGAGCACGCTAAAAAAGCTAAAGAAGGAGGCTCATCCCGTTTCTGTATGGCTGCAGCATGGAGAGAAGTCCGTGACAACCGTGATTTTGATCGTGTAATTGATATGGTAAAAGGTGTCAATGATCTCGGAATGGAGGTTTGCTGTACCTTGGGAATGTTGACGGAAGATCAGGCCATTCGACTGCAGGAAGCTGGTCTATATGCTTACAACCATAATCTTGACACTTCCGAACAGTATTACGAAGAAATTATTTCCACAAGAACTTTTGATAACAGAATTAATACCATCAACAACGTAAGAAAAGCAGGAATTACTGTTTGCTCGGGAGGAATTATAGGATTGGGGGAAACTCATAAAGACAGAATTTCTATGCTATTGACTTTATCAACCATGCCCAAACATCCGGAATCTGTTCCTATCAATGCATTGGCCAGAGTAGAAGGAACTCCGCTTCAGGACAACGAGAAAACAAACACCTGGGAAATGGTAAGAATGATTGCTACGGCAAGAATCGTCATGCCTTCATCTATGGTTCGTCTAAGTGCCGGAAGAATTGAAATGACCGAATTTGAACAGGGGTGGTGTTTTATGGCAGGCGCCAATTCTATATTCACAGGAGAAAGAGAAACTTTATTGGTCACTCCTAATCCCGGAGTTTCTGAAGATATGCAAATGCTGCAGACATTAGGATTAAAACCAATGAAAAGACAAGCAGAAAAAGCTATGGATCAGTTTGAAACCTGGAAAGCCAATTTCTAATTGCTTAATTTCTAAAACATGAATTTACAAGAACGCGATAAGCTTGTCAACTGGCATCCTTACACGCAAATGAAAACCGCAGAAGACGCAATCCCTATTATAAAAGGAAAAGGGGTTTATCTTTTTGATGATCAAGGAAAGCAATATATTGATGCCGTTTCTTCCTGGTGGGTAACCTTACATGGTCATGCTCATCCGTATATTGCTCAAAAAGTTTCGGAACAGCTACACACCTTAGAACAGGTAATTTTTGCAGGTTTTACACACGAACCCGCCATCCGGCTTTCGGAAAATTTATTAAAGCTTTTGCCCGAGAATCAGGAAAAAGTATTTTATTCCGATAATGGCTCAACCGCAGTAGAAGTTGCTTTAAAAATGTGTATTCAATTCGCATATAACCAAGGAAAAGAAAAGACAAAAATCTTAGCTTTTAAAGATGCTTATCATGGAGATACTTTCGGTGCCATGTCTGTAAGCGGAAGAAGTATCTGGACAAAACCTTTTGGAGATATGCTGTTTGATGTTGTATTTATTGAAACTCCAACCTCAGACAACCTGGAAAGCTTAAGGTCTCTGATCAAAAATATTGCTGATGAAATCGCGTGTTTCATTTATGAACCATTAGTTCAAGGTGCGGCAGGAATGCTGATGCACAATCCGGAAGATTTATCCGAATTAATGAAATTTTGTAAAGAGCTAAACATTTTAATGATTCAGGATGAAGTGTTCACAGGTTTTGGCAGAACAGGGAAATTATTTGCAGCCGATTACCTTACAGAGCAACCCGATATCATGTGTTTCTCAAAAGGATTAACAGGGGGAACAATGCCTATGGGAATTACGACTTCCTCTAATGAGATCTTCAACGCTTTTTTATCTGAAGACAAATACAAAACTCTGTTTCACGGGCATTCTTTTACGGCGAATCCATTAGCATGTACTGCTGCTTTAGCCAGCATGGAGCTTTTGTTGAAAGAAGAAACATGGGAAAATATTCATTCAATCACTAAAAAGCATAAAGAGTTTTCTAAAACTCTACAACAGCATCCACAAGTTGAAAATGTACGCCAGACAGGAACCATCTTAGCGTGGGATTTTAAGACAGAGCATGGAACTTCTTATTTTAATACGATCGGAAAGTTCTTTTATCATGAATTTCTGAATAAAAGCATTATTATGAGACCTTTAGGGAACGTAATGTACCTTGTTCCTCCTTATTGTATCACTTCTGAAGAACTGGACTATATTTATCAATCTATTCTGGAGGTTTTAGAAATGAAACCCTAATTAAAAAATCAAAGGTCTCCGAAAATGAAACAGAGACCTTGATTTTATATAATCTGATAGCTTTCTTTAATACTGTTCATCACAAAGATGCTTTTCGTCTGTCCGATTCCTTCTATCTCGGAAAGCTTATTGACGAAGAATTCATGAAAATCATCCATATTGGCCGCCAAGATTTTCAGCATAAAATCAAACTCTCCGCTTATATTGTAAAATTCTACCACTTCTTTTAGTTTGCCCACCTGATCAATGAAAGCTCCTGCTGTTTTTTTATTATGAACATTCAGAGCAACCATACAGATCACCATCATGCCTTTCTCAACTTTTTTTCGGTCTATAACAGCAGTGTACCCTTTAATGATTCCCAACTTTTCAAGCCGCTTTATGCGTTCATGAGTAGGAGTAGGGCTCAAATTAATTCTTACTGCAATATCACGAATACTCAGCTTTGCATCTTTCTGCAGAATTCGTAAAATAGACAGGTCTTTCTCATCCGGTATATATATTTCAGCAGCCATACGTTCTTTTTATTATTTTAATTGCCTGTAAAATAGAACAATTGATCTTTTATTAATTCAAATATATAAATATCGTTCTGAATTTATATTAAAATTTTATAAAAAGTTCTATAAAATTTAATTTTGCAACACAAAAACATGTACAATGCAGTCCAGAAAAAACCTTATTTTAATATTAGCATCGATCGGAACCTTTGTAGAAGCACTGGATATTGCGATTATCAATTTAACCATACCTTCTATTCAGTCACAGTTTGCAATCAGTGCGAATACCGTACAATGGCTGCAGACCTTATATGTTCTTTTTTTTGGAGGATTTTTAATTATTGGCGGAAAACTTTCCGATCAGCTTGGTCGTAAGAAAATTTTCATCACTGGAGGAACAATATTTATGTTAACTTCTTTAGGAGCAGGACTGTCACCTAATTTTCAAACTTTAGCTATTTTCAGAGCTCTTCAGGGACTGGGTGCTGCATTCATTATGCCTTCTGCATTATCTATTGTCACCCATACTTTTCAAAAAGATCAGGAGAGAAATCGTGCATTAGGTATCTTCAGCGCTTTCGCAGCTATCGGATCGGGAAGTGGCTTGTCAATTGGAGGAATTATCAGTACGTATCTGAGTTGGCACTGGGTATTTTTAATCAATGTACCTATACTTTTTATTACGATCATATTATCTTATAAATTTCTTCCTTCGGATCTGCAAAACAAGAATCGGGAATCTACGGATATGGTTTCGGGTATTCTCTTAGTTCTAGGATTATTACTATTGACTTACGGCACGCACGAATTCATTCACATTCAGGAAAAACCTGTTTTAATTTTGGGTTCTATTATTTTATCTTTCTCCTTATTAGGTACATTTATTTACCGTTTAAAAAATATTTCCAATCCGCTAATTGACCTTAAACTATTCTCTCACAGATCTCTGGTCACTTCTAATCTTGCTTTTTTTTCTCTGGGTGCTTTTTTCATCTCCTTTTTATTCCTCATTTCCCTGATGCTGCAAAAAGACATGGGATATAGCGCTGCCAATTCAGGACTTATGCTTGTTCCTTTTAGTATATTATCCGCTCTGATCGCCAAGTTTATTCTTCCCGCTATTTCAAAAAAACTGAATTCTGTACAAATCGGACTTTTAGGCTGGTCTTTTATGCTTACAGGAGCATTATGCTTAATTTTTGCTATTTACCTTGATCATCCAACGGTTTTGGTCTTAACCGGAGCGGCCTGTATTTCCGGAATAGGGATGACATTATGTTTTACAAGCTTATCCATACTGGGAATTCGTGATGCTGAACCAAAACAATACGGAGTTGCATCCAGCTTAACCAGTACCAGTTATTTTTTAGGAGCAGGAATCGGGTTATCACTGATGACATTAATGACTCAATTCTTTACTTCTGATTGGACAGTAAGCACTCTGTCTTTATCTATTCTTTTTACATATGGTTTTATCGCAATACTTTTCCTGTTATTCTTTATTGTAAAAGAGTATAAAACCTTACGGACTTCTCTCAATTATTAATGACAATTTATAACCAATAAGTGAAATAATATTTTTAATTTTATAGAAATTAATAGACTATGAAAAAGATTTTATTACCACTTAGTATTTCTTTGGGAGCCCTCATATCAGCTCAGGAAAAGTCTGAAGCTCCGGTTATTGACACCACAAAAGCATGGAGTATACAAGGTCAGAATACATTAATGCTTAATCAGGCAGCTTTCTCAAATTGGGTAGGCGGTGGAGCTAACAATATTGGTTGGCTTGCCGGAGTCAATTACAATCTCACTTACGAAAAAGAAAAAGATCTTTGGGAAAATATTATCATTTTAGGCTATGGACAAAACAACACCAAAGGAGTAGGGACAAGAAAAACACAAGACGTTATCAATCTATCTACTAATTATGGTAGAGAATTCGCGGAACACTGGTATATTTCCGCAGGAGCGAGTTTACAGACTCAGTTTGCAGCAGGTTACGAAGACGGCAATAATCCTGAAGCTCCAAAAATATCCAACTTCATGGCACCTGGTTATCTAAATATGGGTGCAGGGGTTACCTACCGTCCAAACGATAATTTTACAATGACTTTAAGACCTGCTAATGCAAGATGGACCTTTGTATTAGATAAGGATTTACAATACGCAGGAACCTACGGCCTTAAAAATGATGGAGATTCTTCGTTATTTCAATTCGGTTTTCTAGGTACTGCTATATATAAGGTAAAAATCATGGAGAATATCAATCTGACCAATACAGGTTCCGTTTTTTCCAATTATCTCGACCATCCCGACAGATTAGTGCTTTCTTACAGTGGTGTTCTTAATATGAAGATCAATAAATTTATTTCTACGAATGTTACCTTAGATCTATTATATGATCATAACCAGATTCAGAAAACGCAGCTGAAACAGACATTGGGAGTTGGATTTGCATATAATTTTGACAACGGAAAAAAGAGATCCGAGAAAAAAGACAACCAATCCTGGCTAAAAAAATAAAAAAGAGGAAGCTAAAATCGCCAGATTTTGTTTAAAGTAAGCACTTTTACATCTCTAAAAGACTACCTATTCACATATTATTGAAATAGAGGTGCAATTTCTAAACAAAAAATTAATCTTAAGAAATAGCTCAATTTATACTTTTACATTTTTTAACATTTAGAAAATCAGCAAAATAGAATAAAAATGAAATCCGCACCAAATACTGTTTATATTAATGAAATATTAAATCATAAAAAAAAATCATTATTTTTTTAAAAAACATATAAACATATCATTATTATTCATATCTTAGTGATGTATTAATCATATAAATAACATTCACATGAAAAATTTGAAAAAATTAAACAGAAACGAGTTGAAAACTATTTCAGGAAACGGATTACTTGACAACATCACAGGTGCTGTTAATGGTTTAGGTGGTGCCGTAGGTGGTGCTATCGGAGGACTAGGAGGAGTAGTTGGTGGTGTAGTAGGAGGAGTAGTAGGAACAGTTGGTGGTGCTGTTGTAGGTACTGTTGGTGTAGTAGGAACTACATTATGCAACGTTCAGTGCGTTGTTAACGGTATCGTTACAATCAAAGTACTTGCTTGCGGATCTACTTGTTAAGAAAAAACCAAGTTTAGTAAGGTATAACCGCTCTTTAAAAGAGCGGTTTTTTTATTGTTAAATTTTGAGATAGCTATCCTTTAATAACAAACAATACAAATTATTCATTTAATGAGCTTCTCAGAAATAATATTTGAGCTTCAGAGAAAGACCTAAGAAACTATTAATATATATTTTTACTAACTTTAATATTATTTTTAACATGGATCAGTCAGAAGCCTTACAAACAATAAGCTATTCAGGCATTTTTCTTTCCTGTTTTTCAGAGGAAAGCACAAAATGCATCCATTCTACACCGGAACATGTTCTCGTATATTTATATTCCGGTGAGCAGATCATTGAAGACAGAAATAAAACAATAAAACTTAAAGCAGGAGAGTGCGCTTTTGTTCGAAGGGATCACAGACTGAAAATGTATAAAAACGGGAAAGGAAATGATTTATACAAAGGGATCTCTCTTACTTTCAAACGAAATATCCTGCGTGAGTTCTATAGTAATTTAAACAAAAATGAAATTCCTGAACATATCAATATTTCAGATACCCATGTTTTTAAAATAAATCCTGATGCGGCAATCACAAGCCTTTTTCAATCACTGACTCCGTATTTTGACAGCAATGTAAAACCTACTGAAAATATTACCCATCTCAAGTTACTGGAAGGAATTTATGCATTGTTAAATACTAATGAGCAGTTTTATCCTGTATTATTTGATTTTGCTGAACCCTGGAAAGTAGACATTCTGGAATTTCTAAACGACAATTATATGGATGATCTTTCAATGGAACAAATAGCCTCATTTACAGGACGGAGTCTGGCAACTTTTAAGAGGGATTTCAAAAAAATCAGTAATCTTACCCCACAAAAATGGATTATGAAAAAACGTCTCGAAATGGCCTATATCAAACTAAAAGAAGAAGGAAGAAAAATACATGATGTTTATTTTGAAGTAGGCTTTAAAAATCCTTCTCACTTCTCAACAGCATTTAAAAAGCAATACGGTTTGGCGCCTTCGGAAATTTAATTTATTTAACAGAAGACATTTCGCTTTTTACTTTTTCTCTGTGCTGCATTCCCCATTTTGTAAGAGCTCCCACAACTTCTTCCAGAGTTTCGCTGTAAGGAAGCAATTCATATTCAACACTTACGGGATAGCCAACTGCCACTTTCTTAATAACAAATCCGTTCAACTCCAGTTCTTTAAGTTCATGGGAGAGCACTCTCGCAGAAATTCCCTTAACCTGCCTCTGAATTTCCGTAAATCTTTTGTTTCCTCTCGCCATTGCGATGATGATCATTAATTTCCATTTGCCGCCAATTACATATAATGCATCCGAAACCGCCATTAAAATGGTATTGCATTCTTCTGTGAATGCTTTTGTATCTATTTGATTTTCTTCTTTTTTCGCCATAACTAAGATAATTGTTAGTCACTAACCTTTTGGTAACAACTAATAAATTGTAAGCAAATATACTATAGTTTTGTCATGTAAAAACAATTCAATACAATTTAAAATTATGACAACAGAAGTTTTTAAAATTAAAGCAGAATTAAGAAATCTAATTGATACTTATGCAACGTTAGGTGATGAAAAAAAAATCTCGGAGCAAATGCAGTTGTTCATGCTGGATGCTTCGTACAAAGTTTATATAGGAAATATTTTGGCTGCAGATGTTACAGGTCGGGGTAATCTTGAAAAAGAATTTAATGGTCATGCATCTCTTGTAAAAAAATATTTTACACTTAACGGGCAACATATTGTAGAAATAGAGGGAGATACAGCCAGAGGAGCTTCATTCTCCCAAATCAAAATGATCCGAGAAACAGATGGAAAAGAAAATATTACGGATTACAGTGTAAAATATGAAGATCAATACGTTTTGCAGGATGGCAATTGGCTGATAAAAGAACGTACCGGATATTTCATCATTGTAGAGACAAGAGAATTTGCATAAATCATTTAATTCAAGTCTAAATTTAATAGAAATAATTTAACATTTATTTAGTAAACTGAGCTTTTCAGAAAACTAATTTGAGCCTCGCAGAAATATCACTGCGGGGCTTTCATATTAATTTTGTATAAAGAATTAAAGATGATACCAAAAGATAAATCCACCGAAGATATTTTTACCAAACTATTGAATGGTGAAAAGATATTGGCAGATTAAGAGAAGAAGCGTATAAAACAAAGAAACTGCTGATAAAAATGAATAATTCCTCCGATCCCGGGGAAATTTCAGAATTGCTGGAAAAGATAGTAGATAAAAAATTAGAAAATGTTGCTGTATTTACGCCCATCTACATCAATCATGGAAAGAATATCAGCATAGGAAAAGATGTTTTCATCAATTTCGACTGTACATTTCTTACACTGGGTGGAATTACGATTGAAGACGATGTTCTGATCGGGCCTAAAGTAAGTCTTATTACAGAAAATCATCCTTTAGAACCTGAACAAAGAAAAGGATTGATTGGTAAATCGATTCATATTAAAAGAAATGCCTGGATTGGCGCGAATGTAACTATTTTACCGGGAGTAACTATTGGAGAAAATGCTGTGATTGCTGCAGGCGCAGTAGTTTCAAAAAATGTTCCCGACAATACAATTGTCGGAGGTATTCCGGCTAAAATTATTAAAGTTATTCCTTGAAAATGAATCTAAAATGTCTAACAAAAGCTACATCCATTGGTGTATTATTTCTTTCACTGATGTACTGCAGCCTTATGAAAAGTCAAAATAAAATGAATACAGAAATTCCCAAAATAAGCAGTTTTCCTACAGGAGAAGAAAATACGGCATATGCACAATATTTTACAGGAAAATCCTGGCTCGCTCCATTAACGAAAAACAGTGATTTGAATATCCCGTTATCCAATGTGACATTTGAGCCAAGAAGCAGAAACCATTGGCACAGCCATACAGGTGGACAACTTTTAATTGTAGTGGGTGGAGAAGGATTATACCAGGAAAGAGGAAAACCGGCAAGACACCTTAAAGCCGGAGACATTGTTGAAATTGCCCCCAATATAGAACATTGGCACGGTGCAACTTCCAAAAGCTGGTTTTCGCATCTCGCTACAAACAGAAATCCTGAAACAAACGAAAATAGATGGCTGGAAGCTGTAACAGATGAAGTTTACAATGAAGCCAATACTCAAATAAAATAATGAATAAGAAAAATGAAAAACATAAAATTATTATCAATAGCAGCAATGCTTCTGTTTACACAACAAGCATTCAGTCAGACAAATTCAAAATCAACAAAAATGAATAATACAACAGAACATTATACATTCCCATTAAGTGATAAAGTTATCCGTAAAGAAGTTACATTTAAAAACAGATACGGAATTACGCTATCGGGAGATCTATATTTTCCAAAAAATGCTGAAAATAAAAAACTGAGCGCATTAGCAAACAGATATTGAAAAGGGTTGATCCGTTAATTTGAATTCCAGAAACAAATATAATTTAACATAATATAAATTATAGGACTTTTAATTTTTAATTATAGGAGAGTCGTTTTGATATTTTAACGCTCTTTTTCTATATTTGCTCTATTGAAATAAATATGAATCATTCGAGCTGTTTACCTCCACCAGTAATCTAATATTTTCAAATTCAATTTGAAGTATTTCTCAAGCAGATAAATTATATCAGCTGTTTTTTTACGCTTCAGATTTTGATTATCTATTAATTACTAATCTTTATACAGTTCATTTTTCAAATGAAAAAATCATATTTATTATTGCATCTGGCCGTAATTCTGGCTGGATTCACAGGTGTATTCGGAAAATTAATCTCTCTTAATGAAGGTCTTCTCGTTTGGTACCGGCTTTTATTTTCCTCAATCATTTTATTCTTTATTTTAAAATTGCTGAGAATCGGCTGTACGATTTCGGCTCGGGAAAAACTCCGTATATCCAAAGTTGGATTGCTTATCACATTGCACTGGATTTTCTTTTATGCAAGTATAAAGTATTCTAATATTTCCATCGGTGTGGTTTGTTATTGCCTTACCAGTTTTTTTACCGCAGTTTTCAAACCTTTGATTGATCAGGAAAAATTTAAAATTTCCGAATTATTGCTCAGTACATTTACACTTTTAGGAATCAGTCTTATTTTTCATTTTGATACTTCTTATCAGTTAGGAATTTGTTTAGGTGTAATTTCCTCAGCAATTGGTGCTCTTTATACTATCTATAACAATCGTTTGGTACAAAACTTTGACACTAAGATCATTAATTATTATCAAATGATTTCCGGAACCATTGTTTTGGGGCTTTTTATGCCTGTTTACCTTTATTTTTTTCCTTCAGAACGCATAATTCCTGATACAAAAGATATGGGATATTTGTTACTATTGGCTTCGTTCTGCACTGTAGGTCTTTACGTTATATTTGCTGAAGTCTTGAAAAAAATTCCTGCATTTACGGTGAATCTGACCTTCAATTTAGAACCTGTCTATTCAATTATAATGGCTTTTTTATTCTTTGATGAAAGTAAAGAAGTCAATATTTCTTTTTATATAGGAATTTCATTGATTATCACTTCAGTTGTCCTGCAAACAGTATTATCTATCAGAAGTAAAAAATAACCTTTCAGATAAGGCGCAAAGAATTTTCTAGGTGCCTTATCTTTAGTATTTAAAATACTAAAGATTTTCAAAACTGTTATAAATCAATAAATTTCTTAGAAAACATTTGCGTAGTTAAATAACTACACATAAATTCGTAGTTAAATAACTTCATAATGAATTTAAGACGAGATGTATTTCAGGCTATAGCTGATCCTACCAGAAGATCAATATTGATGCTGGTTGCTGCACAATCTATGACTGCGGGTGCAATTGCTTCAAATTTTGATACCGCGAGACCTACCGTTTCAAAACACCTTCAAATCCTTACAGAATGTGAATTATTAAGATCTGAACAAAACGGCCGTGAAATTATCTATCATTTAAATCCTGTGAAAATGAAAGAAATCGCAGACTTTATCGAACCTTTCCGCGAAATGTGGGACGACAGATTCAACAAACTGGAAGACTTAATGAAAAATTACCAATCAAAAAAATAGAAATATGGAACTGAAAACCAAAATACACGCCGAAGACGGAAAGCAGGAAATCTTCATCACCAGAGAATTTGATTTACCTATCGAATTATTGTTCAAAGCTTATACAGAAGCTGAACTTTTCGAACAATGGATGGGTACAAAAGTGACAAAATTTGAAAACAAACCGCATGGAAGCTATCGATTTGAAACCTCCAATCCAGAAGGCAATATAGTTTTCAGTGCCAATGGAACCATTCACGAAATTGTTCAGAATGAGAAAATTACAATTTGAAAAAATTACTGATACCACAAGTAAAATAACCATTCAGACGATTTATAAATCAGTGGATTTTAGAGATCAGATGCTGAAATTACCTTTTGCACAAGGCATCAATATGGCTCATAACCGTTTACAGGAAATAATTCAGAAATTAGTTGTTAGTTGTAAAATTAACAATTCACTATTGGCAATTGACCATTAAAAAATTACTTATAAATTATGAATCCAAAAGTTGATTTCTTCTTTGATAAAGCCACACAATGGCAAAAGAATTTGAAAGACTAAGAGCAATTGCCCTAGAAACCGAAATTATAGAAGATCTGAAATGGGGATGCCCGTGTTATACGTATGAAGGAAAAAATATTTTCTTAATTCACGGTTTTAAAGAATATTGTGCACTACTCTTTTTCAAAGGTGCTTTAATGAAAGATCCTGAAAAGATTTTAATTCAGCAGACTGAAAATGTACAGGCAGCAAGACAGATCCGATTTACAGATGTACAGCAGATCATTGATTTGGAAAAGACTCTCAGAGCTTATATTTTTGAAGCCGTAGAGATTGAAGAATCCGGAGCAAAAGTTGAGATGAAGAAAACGAAGGAATTCGAAATGCCCGAAGAATTTCAACAACAGTTGGATGGAAACATGACTTTGAAAGAAGCCTTCCAAGCTTTAACACCGGGAAGGCAGCGTGCTTACCTGCTCTATTTTTCGTCCGCAAAGCAACCTAAGACGAGAACCTCCAGAATTGAAAAATGCATTCCGGAAATTCTTAATGGAAAAGGGTTGAATGATTAAAATGGGAATTATATACAGTAAAACAAAGTCTCATCGTAACTTCCAAAAATACCATAACAAAACAACATATGAACAGAAAAACAATGACGCTCCAACAAAGCGAAGAGCTTTTAAAAGTTCTGAAAATCCGTTTTGAAAACAATATGAACCGCCACGAAGGGTTAGATTGGGATAAAATTCAGGCAAAGCTGGAGAAAAATCCTGAAAAACTTTGGTCTTTAAATCAAATGGAAGAAACAGAAGGTGAACCTGATGTAGTAAGTTATGACAAAACAACTGATGAATATATCTTCTTCGACTGTTCACAGGAAAGTCCGAAGCGCCGAAATCTCTGCTATGATTATCCCGCCTGGGAAGCCCGAAAAGCCAATAAACCTGAAAATAACGTGATCGACACGGCTTCGGAAATGGGAATTGAACTTCTTGATGAAGAACAGTATCGCCAACTTCAGAAATTTGGGAAATTTGACCTGAAAACTTCGAGTTGGATAAAAACTCCTTCGACAATCAGAGAATTAGGAGGAGCAATTTTCTGCGACCGCCGTTACAATACTGTATTCACTTATCACAACGGAGCAGATTCTTATTACGCAGCAAGAGGTTTCCGGGGATTTTTGAAGGTATAATTTTTAATATAGATTCAATAATAAAATGATTATTTTAGCAACTTCGAAATTTAGCTAATACAACAAAAAGGATTATGAAAAAGTTGATCTTATTAAGTACAGTATCCGTTTTTTTAATGAACTGTAACAAAAAAACAGAAACAGCAGCTCCAAAAATAGAAGCAGATTCTACTGCAACTACTGAAAAAGTAGTTGATACTTTAGGACCAAAATCATTCTGCTATATGGGAGTAACCGGAAAAGATTCTGTATTTGCCAGTATTGATGATAATCTGGGAACCATTACCGGTAAAATGTCTTATAAAAACTTCGAAAAGGACAGTAACAAAGGTGATATTTCAGGTTATAAATCCGGAGATACCTTAAAACTGACTTATGAATTCGAATCTGAAGGCAAAAAAAGCTCAAGAGATATTTTCTTTATTCAAAAAAATAATTCTTTATTAGAAGGTATTGGAGCACATAAAGAAGAAAACGGACAGGTAAAATATAGCAGTGAAAAAAACATCAGTTATAAAGATGGTCAGAAACTGGAAACTGCCGACTGCAATATAGTAAACAAAGCTTTAAAATAAATAAAATTAAAATATTTGAACCATTAAGATGATTTAGAAGTTAAGCAAAATTAAGATGAAGCGAAATCAACTTAATATTCTTAAAACAAAATCTTAATGGTTCAGATTTATGTTAATCAATTATATCTCAATACTTAATTCTTTCTGAATAATTTTAATAAAATCATTTACAGGCTCATCTCCCGTATTCCAGGAAGTAATTAGGCGGATGGCTGAGAAGTTTTCATCGATTTTTTTCCAGACATAAAATTCAAATTTTTCGGAGAGTTTCTGAATTAAATCATTGCTTAAAATCGGGAAAATCTGATTCGTGTAAGTATCTGATAAGAACTTTACTCCTCTTTCCTTCATTACATTTTTGATTTTCATGGCTTGCTGATTCGCATGTTTTGCAAGATCAAAATAAAGATCATCTTTCATCAGTTCTAAAAACTGAATTCCAAGCAGTCTTCCTTTTGCCAGCAATGCTCCTTTTTGTTTAATATTAAAAGCAAAGTCCTGTTGAAGCTCTTTATTATTGATGACGATGGCTTCACCAATTAAAGCTCCGTTTTTAGTTCCGCCCAAATAAAAAATGTCGGTAAGCTCTGCAACCTTTTCCAATGTCAGATCACTGATTTCGGAAGTCAGGCCGTGTCCCATTCTTGCCCCGTCCATAAACAATAATAAATTGTTTTTCCGGCAAAATTCTGATAGTTCCTGCAATTCTTTTAAGGTGTAAATTGTTCCCAGTTCCGTAGAATTAGAAATATATACCAGCTTAGGCATTACCTGATGCGGAACATTTTTGTGGTTTTCCAGGACAGGAATGATATCTTCGGGAATCAGTTTTCCATCCTCTTTTTCTATGCTTAAAATCTTATGTCCGGTTGCTTCAATGGCACCGGTTTCATTATTCAGAATATGTCCGGTTGACGCTGAAACAGCACATTGATAAGGTCTTAAAACGGAAGAAATTACAATTAAATTAGCCTGGGTTCCGCCGGAAACAAGATAAACTTCTGAGTCCGTTTTTTTTATTCTTTGTTTAATTAATGCTTTAGCTTCTAAAGAATACCGGTCTTCTCCATATCCAGCCTGCTGATCTGTATTATACTCTGAAAGAGCCCGTAAAATATGAGGATGACACCCCTCTGAATAGTCGTTTTTGAATGAAAATTTCATAAAGTAAAATTAAAAAAACTTAAAATATCAAGCATCAATATTTCACAATATTTTGTTAGATTTGTAACGAAAACCATCTAACATTTTGAAAACAACATTAACCGAAGAAAACTATCTGAAAGCCTTATTTCATTTGGTTGACGTCGAAAGCAAAGTAACGATTAATGAGCTCAGCAAATTCTTGACCGTAAAAATGCCGAGTGTTAACAATATGATGAAGAAATTTGCTGAAAAAGGCTGGGTGATCTATGAAACCTACAAACCGCTTATCGTGACTGAAAAAGGGCATCGTGAAGCTGCTTTGGTAGTACGAAAACACAGGCTTACGGAAATGTTTCTGGTAAAAAAGATGAATTTCGGCTGGGAAAACGTTCATGAAATTGCAGAACAGCTGGAACACGTTCATTCTGCTATTTTCTTTGATAAGATGGACGAAATTCTCAATTACCCGAAATTTGATCCTCATGGAGAACCTATTCCCGATAAAGACGGAAATATTATTGCTCAGGATTTACAAAAACTAAGCAACTGTGATCCCGGAGAAACTGTAGTTTTCACTTCTGTAACGCTTTCTGATGATGCTTTTCTTAATTATTTAACAGAAAGAAATTTGCTCCTGAATAAAAAAATAAAAGTCATCAAAATTGAAAATTTCGACAGATCCATTACCATAGAAGTGGATGGCAAACAGGAAGTTCTAAGCAGAAAAGCGACTGATAAGATATTGGTAAAAAAGTAGATTGAAATATTTCAATCTACTTTTTATTTTATTATTTATAAAGATCTTTAAATCAGTGATATAATTTACTTCAAACTGTTCTTTAAGATTTCCGAAACTTTTTCAATTTCTTCCATTGTATTGAAATAATGAGGTGATAAACGAATGGCATGGTCTACCTCTTTAAAACTAAAATCAATTAATGCATCTCCTTTACGATGTTCTTTAAAGAATACATTATTATCAGTCAGTATCTGATAGATTTTTTCAGTCTTTCCGTCTGCCTGACAAAAGGTAACAATACTGCTCAATCTATTTCCCTGATCCAAAACCCTGAAACCACTTTCCTTCAGATGGGTTCTCAAAGTATCTGACAATAAACGGTTGTAGTTCTCGATCTGGTTTATTCCAATAGCGTTTGCATAACGTAAGGCTTCTGTAAATCCTACCAGAGCTGGATAGGGTCTTTCAAAAAGCTCAAATCTTTTAGCAGTTTCACAGAGTTGAAAATCATCAAAAGAAATCCACCTGGCTCCGATACTATCTAAAAATAAGGGATACATTGTATGATGTAAAACTTTATCCGAAACGTACAAAAATCCTGTTCCTCTGGGTCCTCTCATGAACTTTCTTCCGGTCGCTGTAAGAAAGTCACAATGAATTTTTTCAACATCCACTACGATCTGTCCTACAGACTGGCAGGCATCGACAAGATAAAGCACATCATATTGCCTGCAAAGTTTCCCTACTCCTTCTACATTCTGAATAAGTCCTGAATTGGTAGGAATATGAGTAACAGCAATCAATTTAGGCGAATGCTTTTTGATTAAATTTTCAAGATCTTCAAGATCCAGCTCGTGATCTGGAAGATTGGCAGTCCTGATGATTTCAATATGATATCTTTTCTGTAAAGAAATAAAAGCAATCTGATTGGATATATAATCATCATTGGTCGTTATGATGCAATCTCCTTCTTTAAAATCAATGCTTGATAAAGCCTTGGCATAGCCATCTGTAGAACTGCTTACGAAAGCAATATTGGAAGGTTTTGCATTGATCAGCTTTGCAGCCTCTTCATAAAAATAGCCGATCTTTTCCGAGTTTTGCACGACGGCTTCATAACCTCCGATCTCCTGCTCTTCATATAAAAACTCAATTGTAGCGTTTACAACGGACCTGGGCATTAATGACGCACCGGCGCTGTTTAAAAAAATCTTATCCGAACAACCCGGCGTTTCCTCTCTGATAACATCTAAATTCATTCTTATCAATGCTTACAACAAATTTACTTTTAATTTTTTACAGGTACATAAAAAATCCCGGATTTTCACCCGGGATTCTATTTTATAATAAAAGATTTTAATCCAAAACGCTCCAACCTCTTTTCGGATTGGTATTAGAAGAAACTTCCTGCTCGTTGACAATAATATTTTCTTTTCTCTGACCGATATAATCCAGTTCGCTCAGCTTAGAGAAAATAGTTTCAAGACTTTTCAGCATCTGCTGGATATACAATAAAGGTTCACCACAGTTGTGATGGTCATAATTGGTTTCAGCCACAATTGACAGCTGGTTCAATAAAGTATGGGGAGCAATTTCGCTCCATTCTAAACTATAGTTCAGCATTTCTTCCAGTTCTGCAGGCACAAGCACTTGGGTAGAATTGTATAAATTCAGGGCTAATTTTGCAAATGATTCAATCATAAATACCGGGGGTTGCCAAGGCGTAATATTTCTAAACTGGAAATACATATCCGCAAAAGTCGTCACCATGGTATTACACAAAAATTTAACATTCTGTGCTAATGCTGTATTCTGATTTTTATGGGATGCTTTCTGAATAATTTTAAATGCATATTGCTGCAGATTACCAATTGATTTGGCAAAACCGTTGTAATAGCTCAGCAATGCAGGGTGGCTCTGAATGGAAGTACATGGCGGAATAAAATTAGAATCTACCTGTGCAATATTTCCCTTAAGATCAACTTTCCCTACAATAAGATAGTTACCTCCTGAATAACTGCTGTTTAGAGCATTTACCGGAAGTAATTCTATATGGTAATTAGATTGTGCATTGGGATGTCTCGGTGGAATTTCTTCAGGATCAATATCTCCAAAAGGAACCTTATCAAAAGGATTTACAGAAATCAGAATATAGTATTCTCCATCTATCTGCTCCTCGTTCATAGATTTTGCCAATGACTTTACGCTTACTCTCCTATCATTAAGTTCTACCCTGTATCCGGCTAATGTAACAGCACTGCAATGTTTTATCACGAGTTGTACATCATTTGTTGCCGTATTATGAACATCAAAAATAGTTTTGTCGGTAAACTCATTAGGAATCGGCAAAAGCCCGTAATTATAATTGGTAATTCCCAACGAATTAGAATCTCTGATGGTATCAATTAAAAAATTATCCTGATCATTCAAATGTCTCTGGGAAACTTTCATTCCGTCTACCCAATTGATCGCAAAATGTTTAATTGGCTGTATCATATTAAATACTTTTAAAATTTGTGTGTGTTATGATTTTTTAGCAATTCCTTCTTCTTCATGCTGAATTACTCTTTTGCAAATGACCACTTCATTTTCTGAAATGCTGTTTGCTGAAATATCCTGATCGAAATTGATATATTTTCTAAAACTGAAAAATGATTTTTTAGTGTAAAAAATCCAGTAGTAAGGCGAATTCTCATTATCTGAGAGATGAATAATAGATCCCGGATTTTTGTGATTATAATCATCCACTACTCTGTAGAACCAATCACCAAAAGTAACGCCTGTCGGTAAGGTTTTAGCTTTAATCCTGAAACGGTTGGATTCTTCTAAATTTTTACTTAATTCCACATTCAAGACCATTAATCTGTCAAAATCTACGCCTTCAAAATCGGGAAGTTTCTGATCCGGCGAATATCTCCAGGTCTTATAGATATCAACCGGAATACTGATAAACTGAACATAGCAATAATGAAATACCAACGGAACAAGGAATATACATACACTTGTTGCAGCCATTACAGGATAACCGGTTCCTTTGCTCATCAAGTTAAAGATCAATGTAAAAAGATAGCCTCCAAATACAATACAAGTTAAAGAAAGCACTGACTCAAACAATATACTCATCGATAAAGAATCAATGTGCTTTTTAAAATATCTGTCTAAAAGATTAACATGGATAATCCCCAAAATGAAATAGACAATCTGAGCAATCAGATACCAATAAGGATTAAAAGAATTTCCGGAAAAACCAAAAAATCCGGGTACAGCTATACACAAACTGCACAGAAGAACGTATATAATGATGGTTTTTATTTTAATGGCAGGTTTATTTCTTCTGATTATTCCCAAAATAACCATCATGATTACTGCAATTAAAGGCATCAAAATATATCTTAAAAATATACCTTTTACTGAAGAGATTTCCATTTGTCTTTTTTCAATTAATAATATGTAGGTTGGTGTTTGTAAATATAATAAAATATTTTAGAGGAATGTGGAGTAACCAAGACGGTTTGCATTTCTTTCATCATCTTCCAGAGCAAAAGAATATTCCTGTTTTTCCGTAATGAAATTTTCTTTCACATCTACGCTTACGGGTAAAAAGTAATCGTATAGTGTATGAAGAACTTTTCTAAACGGACTTCCGTCAATAAACTTTTTCATCTCTGAATAAGGAATAGGTCCAATGTTAACTACCCAGTTCCTTTGTCCGTCCATATGACTTCCGCTCGGGATATAAGTCACTCCTAATCTTGAGTTTCCCAGCAACATAGAATCATCATTCTCCTCTATATTATCTATCACGTTGGGAGCAAAGGTAACTTCTACAGGAATCTGAAGAAAGGCTGTCATACACCTCTCAAACCATCTTTTATCTCCTCTGATCTGATGAAAAAACGGTAATATATAAATAAAAATATAGGCATTTTGCTTGTCAAGCATCTTAATTAAAGGCCAAAGCTCACTGATGGTATCCAGCAAAGAATCAGTATCACTTGAAATATCAAAATCGAACTCCTTTAGCAATGCACTTATTTCAGTAAAGAAAATTTCCAGCTCAAACGGTTTGAAGAATTTTCTTGCATCTTCTTCTACTCTTTTCTGCTTCCGGATTTCTTTAACAACGGTTTCTATATTTTTTCTGGAAGCTCCTAATGAAGGTGGGTGAAACAGTCCTTCAGGAAGATAATCATAAATTCCTTCCCGATATGTTTCTATGGTAAAGACTTCTTCATCAAAACCTAGAAAGTGACTTGAAATACCTTTTATATCCTTAAGGTAAGCCCTGTCATTAATTCCTAAACGGTCTATAAAAATATTACTTACCGCTCTATGGTATTTTAACAGATTCACAGCCACAGCTTCAGCTTTGAAATCTGTCTGCAGCTTATTGTAATTCATTTCTACAATATGATTCTCATACATAGTGTTTCCTGTGATTTGGGCTTGTAAAGGTAATATATCTCGTACTATTGAAAAAATATTTTTTCAACTAATTTTACCTTAAAAATACTAATTTAATCCTATTAAAAAGAATAATCAAGGTAATTATCCGTGAAAATACGGTAAAAAAAATTTAAGCGATGTCTTTAGCTTTTTCTTTTATTTTAAAAACAATTCAGAAATAAATTAACAAAATATTTATTTAGATTAAATTTTATTAATACTATTCCTGGAAAGAATTCTGTGATAATTAATTCTATTTCGAAAAGCGAGCCGTATCTTTGCACCCTGAAAATGTTATTTACAATGAAAAGTATTTATTCTAAAATTCTGCTTTTAGCTTTCATGGCATCTTCGCTTTATTCTTATGCGTGGGGACTGACAGGACACAGAATTATTGCAGAAATCGCAGAAAATCATCTTTCCGGAAAGGCAAGAAGAGAAATTAAAAAAATAATGGGGAAAGAACGCCTTGCCTATTGGGCAAACTGGCCGGACTTCATCAAATCTGATACAACAGGGGCATGGAAACAGGCTTCTGCTTGGCATTATGTAAACATCGATCCACAGACAGACTTTAAGGCCTTTGAAAAAAATTTAGAAGCGCAGGCTGGTCCAAGCTTATATACGCAGATCAAAGTATTGTCAAGCCAGATCAAGGATGAAAAAACCTCTGAAAAAGACAGAAAAATCGCTTTAATTTTCCTTATCCACATTATGGGAGATCTCGCACAGCCTTTACATGTAGGAAGAGCGGATGATTTAGGCGGAAATAAAATAAATGTTACTTATTTTGGAGAAAAAACAAATTTGCACTCAGTTTGGGACGGAAAATTGGTAGATTCTCAAAAATACAGCTATACAGAATATTCAAAATTACTGGATATCAAATCTAAAGATGAAGTAGCAAAAATTCAGTCAGGAACAGTAGAAGACTGGTTGTATGATTCTCATCAGATTGCCAATAAAATTTATGCCCAGACTCCTAATGATTCAAAATTGGCGTACGATTATCAGTACAAATTCAATGATACAATGGAGAGACAGCTTCTATACGGAGGTTTAAGATTAGCTAAGTTTTTAAATGATCTTTTTTAGAAGATATTAATTAGAATTTATTATCACTATAATATAATAAGCGGAACCTAGGTTTCGCTTTTTTATTAATAACTATTCCTCAGAAACTGATATTTTTATGTAATTAAAATTTACTTAAAAAAAACATTTCTTGGTATGATTTTTTCAAAACTCTTATAAGTAGTAAATCATAAAATCGCTGTTCTATGACATGGGAGCGATAATTTACGACTATTTTTCTAATTTCAGTTGAACTAAACAAAAAATAATCAAAATAGGTGTAACCTTTTTACCTCTTGATACGTATAATATATAGTAACTCTTTTTTGAGGATAAAAATAGATGAGACAATTAAAAATCACTAAGCAGGTTACCAACAGGGAAACTGCTTCATTAGACAAGTATTTGCAGGAAATTGGTAAAGTAGAACTAATTACTGCGGACGAAGAAGTAGAATTGGCACAAAGAATCCGTGCAGGCGACAGAGCAGCACTTGAGAAATTAATCAAAGCCAACCTTCGTTTCGTAGTTTCAGTATCTAAGCAGTACCAAAATCAAGGTCTTTCTTTACCCGATTTAATTAATGAAGGTAACTTAGGATTGATGAAAGCGGCAAAAAGGTATGATGAGACAAGAGGTTTCAAATTTATCTCTTACGCGGTTTGGTGGATTCGTCAATCAATTTTACAGGCATTGGCTGAACAGTCAAGAATTGTAAGATTACCATTGAACAAAATCGGTTCCATCAACAAGATTAACAAAGCATACGCTCACCTTGAGCAGGAAAATGAAAGACCACCTTCTCCGGAAGAATTGGCTGAAGTTCTTGACATGAGCGAGGAAGATATCAAGGAATCTATGAAAAACTCCGGAAGACATTTGTCTATGGATGCACCTTTAGTGGAAGGTGAAGATTCTAATCTTTATGATGTATTACGTTCAGGAGAATCTCCAAGTCCGGATAAAGATCTGATGCTAGAATCTCTACAAATCGAGATTGAAAGAGCATTGAATACTTTGACTCCAAGAGAAGCCGATTTGGTAAGATTATACTTCGGATTGAACGGAAAACACCCGATGACGTTAGAAGAAATTGGTGAAACTTTTGATCTTACTAGAGAAAGAGTTCGTCAGATCAAGGAAAAAGCGATCAAGAGATTGAAACACAATACCAGAAGTAAGATTTTGAAATCTTATTTAGGTAAATAATTTTACGCAAAAATTTACTAACGGAGTTTGATTTTCAGACTCCGTTTTTTTTGCAATAATTTTGAAACTAAATTATATTTGTCATTCTGAACGGAGCAATGCGAAGTGAAGAATCCTCAAGAATTAAATAAATTCTTCCTTTCGTCGGAATGACAATAATACATTTATAATAATATCCATGAAAAAAATACTTATTACTTCTACTCTATTTTTAATACTTTCTTGTACTGAAAGCAAATTTGAAAATAAACCAACTGTAGAAAACGCTGTTGATAATACTGATTCTTCTATAAAAGGGTCTTTCTCAAGTCGATATGATGACAATATGATTGACAAGATTTATTCTGAACTGATCAAAAACGATAAAAAACTCTCTGCTCTTGATGATAGAATGCTAAAATCGTATGATCATCAAAGAAAAATTCTTGAATATTATAATGTTGTTCTTGATAAATCAGAAGCCTATTACAGAGATGCACATTATCAGACCAATAGTATTACCGATTCGCTTTTAAAACATCAGCTTGAAAATCAAATCAAGATAAATGCTGAAAAACATAATTTAAAAATAAAAAATATCAAAACCCTAATTTCCCAGCTTACAGCAAATGCTGAAAGAATAAACAATTTATACACAGCTTTCAAAATCAGAAAAACACTGCCTGAAATCGAAAAATATCAAAATGCCCACCCTTTAAAAACCGACAGTTTAGAGACTTTCATCAAGAAGCAGAATCAGTTATTGAATGAACTTAAAAATTTAAAATAGGGAATCAATTTTAATAGCCGAACTATAACTTTTAAAATAACATCTGTAGAAAATAAAAGACTGCTTCAACATTGAAACAGTCTTTTTTATTAATAAGTCAAAGTAATTCCGGCTCCCCATCCCATTTCGTTGTCATAATTCCCGGAAACTGACACCCATTTCTGTAAGATATACCGTAATCCTGTGTTAAATTCACCGTCAGAATTTAAGCTGAAATTTCCTCTTAACCTTCTGGAAAGCGGAATATCTTCCCTACTCAATTCCAGCAAAACTTTTCCGTTTTGATCAACACTTGCATCGGCTGTCACCAACATCGGCAAAAGATATTGCATACCCACAATAAAATTAGCTTTATTTTTAGAAGCTGTTTGCTGGCCAAACCAACTTTTCTTTCCATGGAAGTCCATTTCCATTTCTTCTGTCATTTGTCTTTCCATTATCTCATGGTTTTTCTGAATCCTGAAACCTGCATAAGGTAACGCCCATTGAAATTTCCCTAAGAATCTTCCGACTTTTACATTTCCCTCAAAATGATCGAAATCCCAATTGGAATGAAATTCATTAAGATTAGCCCATCTCGGTCCGAACATCGTCATGGTTTCAGCATGGAGTTTATTACTCTGAAGATCCAGCATAGCCATTGAGCTTATCATTCTGTTATCTTTTAAAAAGTTTTTCCATGCTAATTTTCTATTCGGAAGCTGTGGATTCGGCTTTGAGTTTTCATAACTGAAAATTCTTCCCATTCCTGCCATCATATGGTATAAAATATGACAGTGAAAGAACCAATCACCATCCTGATTAGCTGCAAATTCTATCGTATTGGTTTCCATTGGCATAATATCCACTACATTTTTAAGCGGTGAATATTCTCCTTTTGAATTAATCAGTCTGAAATCATGACCATGAAGGTGCATTGGATGACGCATCATGGAATTATTATACATGGTAATTCTCAGAATTTCTCCTTTTTTCACTAATATCTTATCTGTTTCTGTAACCGTTTTATTATCTAAAGTCCACAGATAATGATTCATATTTCCTTCCAGCGTAAATTTCAACTCACGAACATTTTCTGTAGGAAGAATTGTTTTTTCAGGAGATTTTAAAATATTATAAGATAACCTTTTAATTGATTTTTCTTGCTGCATATTCATAGCAGAATGTTCAGAATGGTCTTCATTTTCTTTTTCTTTGGTTTTGATTCCCATCATTTCATTCATATGCTTCATCGTTATTTTGCGCTGGCTTTCAGGAAGTTCTGGGTACATGACTTCATTCATGTCCATCATCTGATTGCTCATCGTCATATTCATTGGCTTCATATTTCCGCTCATTTCCATCATTCCGTTCATCATTTTCATTCCTTCAAAAAGTTTTAGTCTCGGTAAATTGGGAGCTTCAACCTTATCTCCCGAACCTAACCAAAGCGAAGCATAACCAATTCTGTCTTCCGAAGTCGCACGGAATTCAAAGCTTTTATTCTCAGGAAGGGTCACTTCAATATCATACGTTTCGGAAACACCGACTATTAAACGGTCGACTTCCACAGGAACTACATCATTTCCGTCATTTCCTACCACTTTTATTTTTCCGCCTCCGAAATTCAGCCAAAAATAGGTGGAAGAACCTCCGTTGGCTACTCTCAATCTGACTTTATCTCCTGCTTTTAATTGGGAATATTCTGAACTGGGCTGTCCGTTGATGAGAAATTTATCGTAATACACATCACTTACATCCATTGCTTCCATCCTCTTCCATTCATTCAGCGCTTTGGTTCCGAAGTTTCCGGATTTTATGGCTTCCCAATAACTTTGTACTGCATTTTTCTTAATGGCATACCAATCCGTATTCGCCATATGAAGCCTTCTTGCAATCTGCATGGGATCATCATCGCTCCAATCTCCTAATAAAACAGGAATTTCCTTTGTATATTCTGTTTTTGGTTCACCTTCTCTTTTTTGAAAAACCAGAATTCCGTTCATTCCAATCTGCTCCTGTAAACTTTCATGGGAATGATACCAATACGTTCCGTTTTGAGAGATTTTAAATTTATACAGATGGGTTTCTCCAGGTTGTACTGGTTTTGTGGTCAGATAAGGAACACCATCGTGCTCATTGGGCAAAATCACACCGTGCCAATGAAATCCGGTGTTTTCTTTCAGCATATTGTGAAGATAAATTTCTGCAGTATCTCCTTCTGTAAAATATAATGTCGGAGCCTTCAATTTTCCGTTCACAGCAATTGCTCTCCTATTTTTACCGGTAAAATTCACGATCGTATCTTTTACATAAAGATCATAACGGACTGTTTTTCCTCCAAAACTTATCCTGCCATTTTCTGAATTTCTTTTTAAAACAGAGCTTTTAGTCTCAGGTTCAAGTTCAAGTTGAGCATGATTTTCAATTTCAACCAAATCCATTCCACATTTCGGGCACTTTCCTTGTTTATCAGAAATTACTTCCGGATGCATCGGACAGGTATATTTTTGAGGTTGAAGTAGAGATTTAGTTTGAGACTTTGATTCTACTTCTTTTTTGTTTTTATTATTTAAAGCAGATTTAGGAATAGTAATTTTATCGGTTTTGCTAAATTTATTTACCTCATTTTTTTTCTCAAGCTTAGCCTTAACCTTATTCTTAACTTCTGTTGATTTTATCTCTGTTTTAGGCACAGTTTTCACTTCCGGTTGGGTAACAACTTTCGGCTTCATAACAATTGTTTTCTTCCTTAAAGTCATTCCGCATTTGGGACAATCCCCTGGTTGAGAAGAAACAATTTCAGGATCCATCGGACACGTAAAATAGATTTTTGTCGTCTGTGAAAAACTAAAGACAGGGAATAAAAGCACCAGAAACATTATTATTTTTTTCATAATATTTCGAAGTTTTAAAGCTGTATAATTTCAATTAAATAATTAAAGTTAATTCTAATTAAAACTATACAACTTATTATTTTTAAATAAAATAGATAAATTATTTAATCTCTGACTTCACACTTCCACATGAAAGCATAGAGCTTCCATAATAAGGATTTATGATTTTCTTTTCATCGCTCAGCCAGCTTCCATCAGCCATAGGGCAATATTGAACGTAAATAGGATTTTCCGATAATTTAAACTCTTTAGTCAGAGCAATCATGTTGTCTGAAAGGTTGAAAAAAGTTTCTCTTTGAGTGTTTATATTTCTTGCTTCAGAAATTGCGGTGGCGTCTTTTCTTAGGATATTTAAATTTCCTTCAGAAACCAGCTTATAGTCAATTGCAGAAGCCGTTTTAATGAATTCTGTTGCAGCTTTCGATGTTTTGTCTGCATCGTCTGAAGCTAAAGCCGATTTAATGGCAATATAATTTTGGTAAAGCTTAGAAACCTGAGCATCTTTTTTAGATTGAGCCGAAAGGGAAATGATTGAAAATAAAGATAATGCTGCTGTAATGATATATTTTTTCATTGTATTAAATTTTAGAATTAATTTTTTAGGATAAGAATTTTAATCGCATAAAGCGACAGGTCATGTCGTTACTTATAATAAACTTATCAAACGACTGACGAATTCTAAATTCTAAAATTACAATGATTGATATAGATAGGAACCGACCGGTTTTCCGGCGGTGCATTGATTTGAATCTGTGTAAATTTCGTAGCTGAAAAAGACCGGTCAGGAAAGAAAAAATCGTAATGCTGAATTTCTGATATTTGTTTTAGGAAATCAATTGTAAGAAAATCTGATTTTTGGGAATCATCAACTTTTACAACTTTGATTTCGGTTTTGCAGCAGTCTTTTTTTGTTTTAACTCCGCATTTGCTACAAACATCATCAACTTTCTGACTTATAGAGGCAAATTCCTCCATACAATAGTGTACACTGAAAACTGCTCCGGAAGAGAATCCGAAGTAGAAAACAGAAAACAGTATGGCAAGAATCTTTTTCATTGAGACAAAGTTAAAAATATCTTTAATAGGATGGTTACAGAATTTTGTATTGTTGTTATAAAATTCGGGAAAGAAAAAAAGCTTCTGGAATTCAGAAGCTTTTCATTTATAATTTAAATTCTAATTTCACATTAAAGAACCTTCCTGTAAGACGCACCGGAACCGGATACATCAGATTAGAGTTATAATCCGTAATCCACTGATTGGCAACTGTATTATTGATATTAAATGCATTAAATACCTGAACTCCCAATGTCAGTTCATCGAAATTGCTCCAGAAACCGTATGTTTTTTTATTGTCTTTTCTATCAATAAATACTTTGGAAAGTCCAAGATCTACCCTCTTATATGAAGGTAATGTATTCTGATACTGATAAGGGTCCGTAAATACAGGCGCTCCGTTTGGCAATCCCATGGCATAGACCAGAGTAAGGTTTACACGCATGGAAGGAAATTTCGGCATATAATCCTGATAAAACATCGCAAATCTCAGTCTTTGATCCGTAGGTCTCGGGATATTTCCTCTGCCATCAATATTTTCGTAGGCTCTTGCATAACTCGCAGACAACCAAGAGTCTATACCCGGAACAAATTCCCCGTATAATCTGGTATCTATTCCGTATGCATAACCTGAAGCATTGTTCTGACCTGAATAACGAATTCTGACATTATCCATATAATAAGGGATCAGATTATCCATTTTCTTATAATAGAGCTCTGTAGTCAGCTTAAATGGTCGGTCATACATCTCAAATTCGTAATCATTTGCTAATACAAGCTGTATAGAACGCTGAGATTTTATATCAGAATTGAAATTCCCCTCCAAGTCTTTGATTTCTTTATAAAAAGGAGATTGGTAATAGATACCACCATTCACTTTAAATAACATATCTGAATCCCAGTCAGGCTTTATAGCAAACTGGAATCTTGGAGAAAAAATAGTTTCTTTATTAAAACTCCAATTGGCAACTCTTGCGCCTACGTTTACAAATACCTTACTGTTTCCCCAATAAAACTTCTGAGAATATTGTGCATAAGCAGATAGTCTTGTCGGCTGAATATGATTTTTTCCTGCTATGCTGTAAAACAGCTCAAGATCACCTTCATTCATTCTTGGATTAAGAATATTAGCTGGTCTTGGAATACTGTAACCTGCAGAATCTACCAACTTCCACTCATTCGTAAGGTCTTTCAGATTCTCTTTTTCATATTTGAAACCCACTTCAAAATCCGAATTTACATTAGGAGAAAATTTCGCTCTGAACTGCGTTCCGTAGGTTCTTACAAAAAGATCATTTCTTGCACTCTCAATCTGACCTCCTACATCATAGGAAACAACAGGAGCTCCCGTCGCCGGATCAAAAGTCTGAAGTTCGTATTGAGAATGAATGGTATAATATTCTTTTTCTCTGTTCTGATAAGAAAAGCTGTCTAAGGTAAATCTCCATTTATCTGATGGTTTATAATTCATAGAGAATGTTCCCATCATATTTTTATACATATCCTGCTCCTGTCCGGCATAACCGATATTGACAGTAATAGGCTGCTGAAGACTTCCAAAGGTTACACTTTTTGCTTTGGGAATCATTTCATAATCATTCTTAGAATAGTATCCTATGAATGAAAGTGAAAATTTATCGCTTACATGATAATTGATGTAAGACTGAAAATCCCAATAGGAAGGGTTAAAATCCGTATCTTCATTTAAAGTATTTAGTACCAGATTGGTATTTCTGTACCTTCCTGAAAATAAAGCGGTCAGTTTTTTATTTTTTGAAGCCAACCCTGCCGTTAATCTGCCTCCGATAAGACTGGCTTCTCCCGAAAGTTCAAGCTTTTTAGGTTCTCTGTAATAAATGTTAAGAGCGGAAGACATTTTATCTCCATATCTTGCCTCAAAACCTCCTGCTGAGAAATTAACCGTAGAAACCATATCCGGATTAATGATACTCATCCCCTCCTGCTGAGAGTTTCTGATCAGAAACGGGCGGTAAATTTCAATATCATTAATGTAGATAAGGTTTTCATCATAGTTACCACCACGAACCATATACTGGGAAGAAAGCTCTGTATTGGAGTTTACAGAAGGTAGGGTTTTAAGAATCCCTTCAATTCCTCCTGAAATACTGGCCACATTCTGAGCATCTTTTGCTGATATCTTTACAGCGGAAAGGTCGGTTGTTTTTCCTGACTGTCTCTGGAAAACGACTTCCTCGATATTGGTAACTCTAGTTGTTGTATCTTTTTTCTTGGTCTGAGAAAATACAAATAGAGGAGCCATTAAGCTCAATGGTAAAACTAGTTTTTTCAAAAGAAATGTTTTAAAATTTCAAACGGTTAATTTATAACTTTTATTTTATTATTTGACTCTGCAGGAAAACTTTTGACCATTCTTCCACAAATTTTTCAGGTAATTTCTTTTCTTTTATGGCAGCAATGCACATAAATACATCATTATTCCCTTTTGTAAAGTAATAAATCTGAGACTCCGTAGTTTTGGAATCTTTATAAGAATCTGCCTCCATTGTAAAAAGAATGTACTCTCGTTCATCTTTTTTATTTCTTGCCAATTCTTTTATTTTTAGATTTTTGGTCTTTGCCTGAGTACTTTTTTTAATATTATCAAAAAAAGTCTGTAGCGGAACTGAAGCTACATTTTTAGTAACTAATTTTGTAACAATAATATCATAGTTATCCCAATTCTGACCTTTAGGAATATATTCCATCATGATCATCTGATCATTTTCCTGTTTTTCTTCCAAATGAAGATTATATTTTTCAGGTAAGGAAAATTGTAATGAATCTCTTTTCTGGGCATATACAGATAGAGAAAAGGAGATTGATAAGAACAATAAAAATTTCTTCATTATAAAATAGCTTCTCTTACTCTTGTCAATTTTTGTAATAAATCTTCTAATAAATCAAGTCTTAACATATTGGCTCCATCAGATAAGGCGGTTTCAGGTGTTGGATGGGTTTCTATGAAAATCCCGTCCGCACCTACAGCAATTCCTGCTTTGGCAACCGTTTCAATAAGATCCGGCCTTCCTCCTGTCACTCCTGAACTTTGGTTAGGCTGCTGTAAAGAATGCGTAACATCCAAAATAACCGGAGCATATGCTCTCATCGTAGGAATTCCCCTGTAATCTACAATGAGGTCTGTATATCCGAAAGAATTTCCTCTTTCAATGATCGCAACTCTAGGATTATCAGAATCGGTAATTTTCTGAACAGCAAATTTCATAGATTCCGGGGAAAGGAACTGCCCTTTTTTAAGGCTTACACATTTTCCTGTTTTTGCTGCAGCGACCAAAAGGTCTGTCTGACGTACTAAAAAAGCAGGAATCTGCAGAACATCAACATACTGAGCTGCCAAAGCAGCATGTTCGTTCTCATGAATATCTGTTGTTGTTGGAATATTGAATGTTTCCCCGACTTTTTTAAGGATTCCCAAAGATTTTTCTTCGCCAATTGTCGTAAACGAGTCTACTCTACTTCTGTTGGCTTTTTTGAAACTTCCTTTAAAAATATAGGGAATATTATATTTATTAGTCAGTTCTACCACTTTTTCAGCAATTCTAAGAGCCATATCTTCGCCTTCAATAATACAAGGACCGGCAATAAGGAAAAAGTTTTTTGAATCTTTGTGATGAATATTATCTAAATACTGAATCATTTTATTTTTTATTAAAAAGTTCAGTAAAAATACTGAGAAAGTTTCAGAATCGGAAATTATTTGAAGGCTTTAATACTATGATGATAATAGCTCTAGTCTTTCAATTTCTAAATTTTTCTGAGTTTTAGTTTATACGAATGGATGGATGCTTCGACTTCGCTCAGCATGACATCGTTACAAAGCAATATTAAGTTAAAGATTGATAGTATTCGGCTGTCATGCTGAGCTTGCCGAAGCATCTTTTCTATTCAATCCAAGAAGGATTTGAAATTAAAATTTCTTTAAAATCTTTTCAAAAGTATTGATATTCCTGCTTGTAAACTGATCTTTCAAAGTTTTCTTTCCTAAAATCTTTCCAAAAGTAGAATCTAAAGTATTCCCTTTCGGAACTTGCCAGTAAAAGATATTATTCACGATCTTAGCGTCTTCATGGTCTGTTTTTACGGCGTTTTCAAATTCCTGCATCAGAACTTTTTCAACACCATCGTTTCCGACAAAAGTATAGGAATGAAGATCATCATTTTTTTCAAAAGGGTTCCCCTTCCAAAATTGTTCTATTTCCTCCTGGGATTTAATGAACAGATAAGCCTCGTAAGAAAAATGTTCAGACATGGCTTTTTCAAGAATTTCTTTTAGTTCTCCGGCTTTTTTATCTGATGAAAAAATAATATTTCCGGAAGCCAGAACGGAAGCAACATTTTTCACTCCTGCATCTTTAAATACCTGGCAAACTTCTGCCATTTTCATATTGGTTCCTTTTACATTAACTCCGCGAAGAAAAGCACAGTATTTCATGGTTGATAGATTGGTTAAATTGTTAAGCTGCTAAGTTGTTAATTTGTTGAATTGTTGAATGATTATATTATTTAATTTTTACATATAAGTTATAATCTGTTCCGGATGGTTTCAGATGATAAATTTTATCAAGAATTTTATTCTGGCTGTTTAGATGTTCTTTAATTCGAAATTCCTTCAAAAGCTTATAATGGGTTTTATAATATTCAGCATCTTTTTCGGTAAACAAATCTTTATAAGAAAGCAGGTATTTAGGTTTTCTTTTCTTTACCGTATTGATCCAATAATTGACTTTGTCTTTTTTGATCTCTTCCTGAATCTGCTTATCGACCAATCCTACTTCATCAATTGTTTTTAATCCCGAGAAATAAGGAATATAACCTGCAGGTTCAAGCAGAATCCATTGTTTTTTGTCTTTTTCATATAAATCCAGATAAAGCCCGATTGATCTTCTGTAATTCCATTCCCCGTTTCCTGTGGCAATGGAATGTACCGTCTGAAAAGCCAACATTGGAAGAATATAGAAAACAACCAGAGAACACAGCCAAATATTTCTTTTTTCTTTCTGCTCTAATACAAATACTATAACCGGAACAAAAAGTAAAATTTGAGGAATCCAATAATACCAATCGAAAAGACTTTTCTGTGAAAGAAAAATAATCTGTTTCGTCCAGGCAAAAATAAAAATCATCCACAAGAATTTATTTCTTTGCGTTTGTGCTTTCTGTCTTATGATAAAAATGAAACATACGATCTCAAAAACAGCCACAAGAATGGTAAAAGGATTCAAATCTCCGGGTAATTTAAGCATTCCCCAAAAGTTACCGTAATTCAGTCTGAAATAATCCCAGTTTTGCTGTAATGTAAAATTGTTGTCATAGCGCAGTTTTTTAGCAACGATTGTATTGTTGATCAATTCTCCAAAATAAAACCAGTTAAAAGCTAATGCGATACTGATTCCTAAAATACCTCCGAAAACATAGCTCCATTTTATTTTTCGATTCCAAAAAGTATCGACTAGAAAGACAATTCCCAAAAAAATGGCTGAATCTATTCTGGTAAATAAAATTAAAACAGGAAAAATAAGTAAAGCCCATTTTTGCTCTTTTTTGAAGCCATAATACAGCAAAGTCATTTCTAAAAAGAACAGGATTCCGTATTCCATTCCTAAAATAGAAATCTTAATAGAGGGAGGGAGAATACCAAAAAGAAATATGAAAATTGCTTGATGCCAAGCGTTTTTAAAAATCAAATTTGAAAGGAAAAGACTTCCTATTGTAAACAATACGGTATTAAAAATAAGTAATGGTTCTATAAAGTTTTCTTTCCCGAAAATCAGATTGAAAAAATAGGATACAAAAACATATAGATGCGTAGTAGAAGCAGAGATTTTAGTAGCTCCGTTAAAACCTATAACTCCATAATCCATAAGGTTCTGAGCGACTCTCCAGGTAATAAAAGCATCTTCCTGAATATGATGGGTGAGCAAAAAATACAGTTTTACAATAATTGCAAAGAAAACAGCATAAATGGGAAGATATTTATTTTGAGGTTCGGTCATTATGTATTTTTAATGACGCAAAGATAATTTTAAAATTTCTGATTATCAACAAATAAAAAAACGGAACCGAAGTTCCGTTTTTAAATACTTATTGTGTCGCTTTTATAATCGCATTGGTAATCTGTTGTTCTTTTTCTTTGGAGTAAGTAGAATCGTATGGTTCCATCACATCAAATAAATATTGGTAGAAAGGCGTTATCTTTTGTACTTTTTCAGATTCTTTCATCGCCTTTTCTTTACCCATTTCTTTAAGATTCTCTACAAATCTGTTGAATCTGCTGTCAATAGGCTCTATTGATTTTACCAGATAATTATACGCTTTATCTTTTTGACCTATTTTTCTGTATCCATCAGTAACCGCAGAAACAACTAATGAATATTCCATAGGTTTGCTTCTCATTTCCCTTCCTATCAGTTTCTGGTCATGAGGACTTAGTTTCAGATAATATTCGTATTCTTCAAAGATTCCTTTTTTGAGCACGTCTGCTAATTTCAATGCTTTCTGTTCCTGGCCTGCAACAATATATCCGTAAACTATAGAGCTTAATGAACGAGGATCATTGTATTTTTCTGCAGGAATTTCTTTTGCCGCAAGATCCAGTAATTCTAAAGCTTTTGCCTTTTGACCGCTTAATGCCAATGTCGCTGCTGCTCTACCTGCAGAGCTTCTGTAGCTGATAATATTTGAAGTAGCCGTTTCATCAAAATGCGTATTCAGATCTTTAAAATTACCCCATCTATAGTTTTTAACCACATTATAAAGTGAATTTCCATCTACTCTTCCTAAATCTCCGTCTGCAGTTTGAGGGGTATGAATAGGAATTAATCTATAACTAAATCCGTCAAACTGTAAATATTCATCAAGATAGAAAATATTTTCACTGTCATAGATACCTCCTGAAGAGAAGCTTACCGGTCTTTTCCAATCAAAGTTAGCAAGCAGATCAAGCATCATCAGGTTGCTCTTGTACAATGTATTGGCTTTATAATCAATCATAATCTGATTCGCTACATTTGGAAGATCTGACGCATTGATGATTCCTGCTTTTACCGCATTTTCTTTATTGACAGGCAAGATAAATTTGGTTACCGGAAGGATATTGTATTTTTCATATTTTTCTTCTCCGAAGTACATTTTTAAAAGCTCATCTTTTTCAGGTGATTTCGTTTTGATGAAGTTAAGAGCTTCTTTCAATGTTATAGAATCCTGTGTAAGATATTTTCTGAATGACTGGAATTCTGTTTCCGGAGCGCCTTGTTGTTTCAACATTGAGAAAACTCCTTCCCAATCTTCTTTCTTCATCAGATAAATCTGGTCATTTACACCGTCTCTGTAGTCATCATGAGTAAGGATACCCGGAATTCCTGCTGCATTGTACGTTCTTCTTTTTACCTGATCCAAATTCCAAGGAGTCGATGCCAACGTAAAGTTAACCACTTTCACGTCATCACGGAATCTTTCTGTCTCCTGAATTGCCCAAACCGGATAAGTATCATTGTCTCCATACACCAATAAAATATCATTCTTTGGCAAAGATTTCAAAATTGAATATCCGTAATCGTAAGAAGTATATCTGTTGTGTCTGTTGTGTACATTATAATTCTGGAAGCCCATCATAAAAGGAACTCCTAATAACACTACGCCTGCAACAATATTTGCGGCATTGGATTTTATTTTAGACTGTAAAAACCAAAGAATAGCTCCGGCTCCTAAACCAATCCATATCGCGAAAACATAGAATGAACCTACCATCGCATAATCTCTTTCCCTTGGCTCAAAAGGTTTTACTCCTGTATAGAAAATAATCCCAACGCTCATTATAATAAAGATTGAAAGCATTGCATAGAATCTTCCGAAATCTCTGTTTAACTGGAAAAAGAATCCAATTAACCCTAAAATTAGAGGTAAGAAGAAAAACTTAACGGTACTTTCATTTTTATATTTTGCAGGCATTGCTTCCTGATTTCCCCACATCGCATTATCAATAAAAGAGATTCCGGAGATCCAGTTTCCTCTTGTATTTTCAGTGCTTCCTTCAAGGTCATTCTGTCTTCCTACAAAGTTCCAGAATAAATATCTTACAAAATAATATCCGTTTTGGAAAGTAATAAAGTAATCCATATTCTGAGCCAATGAAGGCTTCTGAACATTAATCAAATCGTAAGGTTTTACTTTAAGATAATCTGAAGCGGTAATCGTTCCGTCTTCGTATTTTGCTCTTAATTCTTCAAAAATCTGTTTTGCCTGAGGATCATCAGCAATATCTGCATTGTCATAGTTGAATGTAAAATCAGGCGCTCCATACATAGAAATATAGTTAGCCATTACCTGCTTATCTTCACTAAACATTCTCGGCATTAAGCTTACATGCGATTTGTTGAACACATAGTTGAATCGATCTCCCGTTTTTCTGTAGGTTCCGCTTTTTTCATCTTTTTCGTAGATGTCACCTGTTTTAACTGTTTTAAAGCTTCCATCCTCATTTTTCTCAATTCCTTTTGCATCTAAAAATGCTGTATAATTCTGTCCATAAATTGTTGGCCAGTCACCATACTGTTCTCTGTTATAATAATCCAGCATACCAATTGCTGTATCAGGATCATTAAGGTTCATTGGCGGATTTGCATTGGCTCTGATCGGAATTACCATCCAGCAAGAGAAACCGATAATCATATATACTACAGATAATGCAGCCGTCTGAAATACGTTTCTTTTTGATTTTCTTGCATACTTAATAAGGAAATAACAAATGGCAACCATTAAGATAAACGCAACGATAGTTCCTGAATGGAAAGGTAGTCCCAATCCGTTTACAAAGAAGATCTCAAGTCTTCCGAACATCGTCATGATCAATGGGAAAATAATTTTGAAAACAATAATTAAAATTCCCAAAGTAATTAAGTTTGCCCAGATAAAATTCTTCCAGGTGAACTTATAGTTTCTTGCATAATACACTAAACAAACTGCCGGAATTGCCAGCATACACATCATATGCACTCCCACAGAAAGACCAAGGATGAAGAAAATAAGGATAATCCATCTTTCATTGGCAGCATCTTTATATTCATTTTCCCATTTAGTAATCAACCAAACTAATAAAGCAATAAACATAGAAGCCATAGAATATACTTCACCTTCTACAGCAGAAAACCAAAATGTATCTGAAAAGGTAAAACACAAAGCGCCTACAACTCCTGCAAAAAGGATAGAGATTTCCTGATGTTTTGTTACTTCTTCAAAATCTTTGTTCAGAAGTCTTCTTAAAAAATGAGTGATCGTCCAGAACAAAAACAAAATTGTAAATGCACTGAATAATGCAGACATTCCATTAATAACAATTGAGTAGTTTTCACCATTTCCAAAAGCAAAAATAGCTGCTACTGCGCCCACGATCTGGAACAATGCTGCTCCCGGTGCGTGTGTCACTTCCAGCTTTACTGCCGAAGAAATATATTCCCCACAATCCCAGAAACTAAAATTGGGCTCTATGGTCGAAAGATAAGTGAAAAATGCAATGACAAAAATCACCCATCCGAGAAAGGTGTTCCATTGCCTAAAAGTCCAGTTTTTCATAGTATAAAATCAATTATGCGAAAATAACGTTTTTAGATCATTCCGTGGGGATTTTAACAAAATTTAAAAATTTGGCGTAGTATTTGCCAAGTCTCTACAGGGAAAATTATAAATTAAAAAATATTTTTTAACCAATCGATCGTTTGAAATTCAACAAAAGTTTAAAAATTATTTATTTTTTTGTATTTTTGCCGTCAGATTTTTATTGAAAATAACAAATAATGAGTAATGTTTACGATAATATTCTTGGCCTAATAGGAAACACTCCTATGGTGAAGCTTAATACTGTTACGAAAGATATTCCTGCAACCGTTTATGCCAAGTTAGAATCATATAATCCTGGACATTCCACTAAAGATAGAATCGCACTTCATATTATAGAAAACGCTGAGAAAAAAGGCTTGTTAAAAGAAGATTCTGTAGTTGTAGAAACAACTTCCGGAAATACAGGTTTTTCTATTGCAATGGTTTGCATCATTAAAGGATATAAATGTATACTTGCTGTAAGTGATAAGACAAAGCCTGAAAAAATAGCTTATCTGAAAGCACTTGGAGCCACTGTTTACATATGCCCTGCCAATGTTCCTGCAGACGATCCCAGATCTTATTATGAAGTTGCTAAAAGAATCGCTTCAGAAACACCAAATTCAGTTTACATCAATCAGTATTTTAATGAATTAAATATTGATGCCCACTACCAAACAACCGGACCTGAAATTTGGGAGCAGACAGAAGGTAAGATCACTCACCTTTTTGCATGCACTGGAACTGGTGGAACTTTATCCGGATCAGCAAAATTTTTAAAGGAAAAAAATCCTGATATCAAAGTGATAGGTGTAGATGCCGATGGTTCTATCCTTAAAAGCTACCACGAAACAGGAGAAATTCATAAAGAAGATGTACACCCTTATCAGATCGAGGGAATGGGAAAAAACTTAATTCCTTCTGCCCTGCTTTTTGATAAAATAGATGAGTTTGTAAGAGTTAATGATGAAATGTCTGCTTACAGAACCCGTGAAATTGCTTTAAAAGAAGCTATTATGGGAGGATATACAACCGGGGCAGTGACTCAGGCATTGATACAATATGCACAATCTCATGAGTTTTCTGAAAATGATCTTGTAGTTTTAATATATCCGGATCATGGTTCAAGATACATTACCAAAGTGTACAGCGACAAGTGGATGGAGGAACAAGGGTTTATAAACAACTGTGTTCATAATTACGATGAAGTTTTTAAAACAGAATTCATCAAATAAGAAGAAATAAATTTATTATACAAATAAAGCCTTTTTTGTAGATCATTAAAGGCTTTTTTACTTAAAAATTACTAATAAAATGTTGGATATTTTTGAAAGAATAAAAGAAAATCCAGGACCTCTTGGACAATTTGCAGACTATGGAGAAGGGTATTTCATTTTTCCTAGATTAGAAGGTCCTATCGGTCCTAGAATGCAGTTCCAAGGAAGAGAAGTAATTTTCTGGAGTGCAAATGATTACTTAGGAATGTGTAATCACCCGGAAGTTTTAGAGGCTGATGCCAAAGCTGCTGCAGAATTCGGAATGTTCTATCCTATGGGAGCAAGAGCAATGTCGGGAGAAACTGAACAGCACTTACAACTCGAAAGAGAACTTGCTGATTTTGTTCAGAAAGAATCTGCTTATTTATTAAATTTCGGTTATCAGGGAATGGTTTCCACCATCGATGCTTTGGTAGGAAGAAATGATGTAATCGTTTATGACGTAGATTCTCACGCTTGTATCGTAGACGGAGTAAGACTTCACGCAGGTAAGAGATTTACTTACAAGCACAACAATATTGAAAGCTTAGAGAAAAATCTTCAGAGAGCAACAAAAGTAGCTCAGGAAACTGGAGGTGGAATTCTTGTTATCACAGAAGGAGTTTTCGGGATGAGAGGACAGCAAGGTAAACTTAAAGAAATCTGTGAACTGAAATCAAAATATCAATTCAGACTTTTAGTAGACGATGCTCATGGTTTCGGAACCCTTGGTAAGACAGGAGCCGGAGCTGGAGAAGAACAAGGATGTCAGGATCAGATTGATGTTTACTTCTCTACTTTTGCTAAATCTATGGCTGGTTTCGGAGCTTTCCTTGCCGGAGATAAAGAAATCATCAGATATCTGAAATTCAATTTAAGATCTCAAATTTTTGCTAAATCTCTAACAATGCCAATGGTAATCGGAGGTTTAAAAAGATTGGAGCTTTTGAGAACAAGACCTGAAATCAAAGCTAAACTTTGGGAAAATGTAAACAAATTACAAAGCGGGCTTAAAGAAAGAGGATTCAATATTGGAGATACCAATACTTGTGTAACTCCGGTAATGATGCAGGGAACTCCGGTAGAAGCTACTCTATTGGTAAAAGACTTGAGAGAAAAATATGGAATCTTCACATCTGTAGTAGTTTATCCTGTAATACCTAAAGGAATGATTCTACTAAGATTAATTCCGACAGCATCTCATACCGATGCAGAAATCAATGAAACTCTTGCGGCATTTGAAGCAATTCATGACAAATTAGTAAGTGGTTACTATAAAGAGCAGGAGCAGAAATTATTAGAAGAACAAGGTTTAAGTTTCAAACCGATTTAATAATAAAAATAAAAAGCCACTGAAATTTCCTCAGTGGTTTTTTATAAATAATATTCTATAAAACCGAATTTATACAATAAATAATTAATGAAGCTGAGAGGTTATGTTTTGGGTATTATATCTGCAATTTCTTATGGATTGCTTCCGATTTTTATATTACCCATCAAGCATGCACACTTTTCTTTAGATATTACTTTATTTTATAGATTTCTGTTTTCAGCATTGATGATCGGAGGATATTTATTATACTCCAAAGAAAGCTTTCTAATCAGTAAAAGAGAATTATTCGTATTTGCAATTCTCGGGATTTGTTACGCACTTTCTTCAGAATTTTTATTTTTAGGATACGATTATCTTACAGCCGGAATCGCATCAACCGTTTTATTTATCTACCCGGTTATTGTTGCACTCATCATGTTTTTCTTTTATAAAGAGAAATTAACGAAACTTTCCATACTTTCATTATTCCTGGCTTTTGCCGGAGTTATTATACTTTGTTTAAAAGGGAATAGTATGGAAATCAATTATCTGGGATTAGGAATTGTAATGTTAAGTTCAATATTCTATGCACTTTACATTGTTATCGTAAACAAATCGAAGATACAGGCTTCAGGATTTAAGCTTTCGTTTTATTCCATGTTGTTTACTTCCGGATTTTTTATGGCAAAAGCAGTTCTTGGAAATGAATCTTTTATCATTCCGTCCGTAAATATTGTTGTCAACTTTTTAATTTTTGCGTTGCTTACTACAGTCATTTCAAGTTTATGTCTGGTCTATGCCATTAAATATATCGGATCTACTCCGGCTGCAATTCTGGGAGCTTTGGAACCTGTTGTTGCAGTATTGATCAGTGTCTTACTATTTCATGAAAAATTTACTTTTAATCTCTTTTTAGGAATTACTTTAATTTTAATCGGAGTGATTTTGAACGTAGTTTCGGAAAGTAAAAAATTAATTGAAGTTCAAAAATAAAAGAATATTATTCAATATAGACAGTCCATAAAAATTCAATTATTTAAAATAAATTTGTAAAAAATTTCTCTTGAAAGATCTGCTTCTCATTACTCCGCCTTTTACCCAGCTTAATACTCCTTATCCTGCAACAGCTTATATCAAAGGTTTTTTAAACACCAAAAATATTTCAAGCTACCAGATTGATTTGGGTATTGAAGTTATTTTGGAATTATTTTCTAAAGACGGAATTCTGAAAATATTCAGTAAAGAAATTGATTTACAGAATGTTTCAGAAAACTCTCAGCGAATTTTTGCATTAAGAGAAGAATATACAAAAACCATTGATCAGGTTATTTCTTTTTTACAAGGTAAGACTCCAACATTGGCAAGACAGATTTGTTCAATGAACTTTCTTCCCGAAGCTTCCCGGTTTAATCAGCTTGATGATATGGAGTTTGCATTCGGAAATATGGGACTTCAGGATAAAGCTAAACATTTGGCAACCTTATATTTAGAAGATCTGTCCGATTATATTGTTGAAAATATCGATGCAGATTTCGGGTTCAGCAGATATGCAGAAAGATTAGGGAAAAGTGCCAATTCTTTTGATGAATTATATTCAAAACTATCACATAATCAAAGCTTTATTGATGATTTTACTTTAAAAATTCTTCAGGAAAAATTAGAGTCGGTTCAACCTAAATTAGTTTGCTTTTCTATTCCTTTTCCCGGAAATTTATATTCAGCTTTTCGTTGTGCAAAATATATTAAAGAAAATTATCCTGATATAAAAATTGCCATGGGAGGAGGTTTTCCCAATACTGAATTACGGGAAGTAAAGGATAAAAGAGTGTTTGAATTTTTTGATTTTATCACTTTAGACGATGGTGAAGTTCCTCTTGAGCTACTTTATGAAAATATTTGTCATCCTGAACAAGGCGAAGAATTTCAATATAAAAGAACTTTTTTAATTGAAAATCAAGAAGTTACTTATAAAAACAATTCCAAAAGACATGACTATAAACAATCAGAAATCGGAACTCCGGATTATACTGATTTACAATTAGATAAATATATTTCCGTGATAGAAATCGCCAATCCGATGCACAGCTTGTGGAGTGACGGAAGATGGAACAAACTTACGATGGCTCACGGTTGCTATTGGGGAAAATGTACTTTCTGCGATATTTCTTTAGATTACATAAAAATTTACGAACCTATCTCTGCAAAAATTTTAGTTGACAGAATGGAAGAATTGATCCGGACAACTGGTGAAACCGGATTCCATTTTGTGGACGAAGCAGCTCCACCCGCTTTGATGAGAGAAGTTGCTTTAGAAATTTTGCGAAGAAATCTTGTGGTAACCTGGTGGACCAATATCCGTTTTGAAAAAAGTTTTACCCGCGACTTATGTTTTTTATTAAAACTTTCCGGTTGCGTTGCGGTTTCTGGAGGACTTGAAGTTGCGAGTGACAGATTGTTAAAATTAATTGACAAGGGAATTTCTGTAGAACAAGTGGCCCAGGTTACGAGAAATTTCACTGAATCAGGAATTATGATTCACGCTTATTTGATGTATGGCTACCCAACTCAGACCATACAGGAAACGGTTGATTCTTTGGAAATGGTTCGTCAATTATTTGAAATGGGAATTTTGCAAAGTGGATTCTGGCATCAGTTCGCTATGACTGCTCACTCACCGGTCGGATTGAATCCTGAAGAATTTGGAGTCACACCAATTAAACAAGAAATCTTGTTTGCCAATAACGATATTGATTTCACGGATAAAACCGGAATTGATCATGGAAAATTTAGTTTTGGTTTAAAGAAATCATTATTTAATTATATGCATGGAATTAATTTTGAGCTTCCTCTTCAGGAATGGTTTGATTTTAAAATTCCAAAAACAACTGTCCATCCGGATCATATTCATGATTGTTTATTGGAGAGCAATGATTTCAAATTTAAAGGAAACTCAAAAGTTGTTTTTCTGACTAAAAACTTAATCGCTGAGAATCGCGTAAAAACAAAAAAGAAATATACTTACCCGTACACGCAACTTACATTCCACTTAAAAACGAATATTGTATCCATAGATCTGGATCAGGATCACGCGGACTGGCTGTTAAGAAGTATGGAAGAATATGTTATAGAGAAATCAAAAGGTATTACACTTCAGCAACTTAAGACAAATTTTGAAGAAAAATTTGAAGATTTTGAATTGTTCTGGTTCTCAAAATCCATCCAACAGTTGAAAGAAAATGGTGTAATTTTGAGCTTATAATTTTTATATTTTTAAACTCAAAATTTATAAAAATGGTAAAAATAAAATCCTGAAAATCATTTCAGGATTTCTTATTCTTAAAGAACAGTAGTTTATTTTTCAACACCATCTTTTTTAACTTCACCAACAATTATCTTGTCTTGATTTTTGATAAAGTTTGGATCCAAAATGGCCATTCGTTCAGCAATTGCTTTATAAGTCGGAAATTTTAAAATTGATGCTCTCCCAGACATTTGTCTATAAAGTGTAAAAATTTTTCCACCGGCAGTTTTTATTTGTTTAGTCGTGGTTATATATTTTCCGATATACTTGCTATTGGCATCATAGACCTCAATATCAACAAAAGTTTTTTCAGAAACGGTATCATCTGATCCAAAGCTGACAGGTAAATTCGTAAAGTAACCAACTGGTTTTCCATTACTTAAAATTTCTCCGACACTGTTTACCGTAATATTCAGTTTATCGATTTTACTTCTTGTAGTATAAGCATCTTTAGTTTTGGTATCTAGCTTTCTTTTAGGGGAATTAGTGAAAAGTTCATCAAGATTTTTAACATTAATTCCTTTATTATCAATGAGTTTCAATCCTTTAATTGAAGTATAGACTGCCGATTTTTCTTCACCTGAAAATGCTGAAGGTGAAATATAATCGAGTTCAAGTGTTTTATCACGATTATAAACTCTGTTCAATTTTATATAACTATCTCTTACAGAATCAACTACACTTTTATCTACAAATTCTATTGTATAAATGGGAGTTTCTTTCAGATCAAAAAAAGTATACTCATTAGATTTGCTTGAAACTTTAGCTACATGAACTCCATCGATACTGATAATTCCTCTTTTGGTTTTAATTTCCTGAGCTTTTAAAAAAAATCCCAGTATTGTAAATAAAATGATTAAACTTTTCCTCATAAAATCAGATTTTTACATGACATAAAAAAAGTGTAACCAAAGTTACACTTTCTTGAAAATATATTTAGCTTTTCATTTAATTATTCACAAAGGATAATTCCTTTATCATGATTAAATTCTACAACACCGCTTTTGATTGGATAAGAAAAAACAGAATCTTTATCGCTTTCTCTAGTAAAGTTTTTAGCATATGCTTCATCAATAGAATTAGCATACAATTTTACTTTACCACCAATTAAAGAAGAAACAATTCCTGCGTGGTTTTTCATGATGTGAAACTCACCATTTTTTCCAGGCAACAATACTGAGTTTACTTCTCCTTCAAAAACTACGTATTCTGGTGTTAAAATTTTTATATTCATTTTAATTTAGATTAAAAGATTAAAAGATTGAAGATTAAAAGATTTTTGACAAATAATGTCTCTTATCTCAGGTCTAAAAATCTTGTGTCTAATTTATTAAGCGTTTTCAGCCAACATTTTTTGTCCAGCTTCGATAGCTTCCTCGATAGTCCCTTTCAAGTTGAAAGCAGCTTCTGGTAAGTGATCTAATTCACCATCCATAATCATGTTGAATCCTTTGATGGTATCTTTGATATCTACCAATGATCCTGGAATACCTGTAAATTGTTCAGCTACGTGGAAAGGCTGAGATAAGAATCTCTGAACTTTTCTTGCACGGTAAACTACTGATTTATCTTCTTCAGAAAGTTCTTCCATACCAAGGATCGCGATGATATCTTGAAGCGCTTTGTATCTTTGAAGAATTTCTTTTACTCTTTGAGCACAGTTATAGTGATCGTGACCGATAACTTCAGGAGCCAAGATTCTTGAAGTAGAAGCCAAAGGATCTACCGCAGGATAAATACCTAATGAAGCAATCTTTCTATCAAGTACCGTAGTGGCATCCAAGTGAGCAAACGTAGTTGCAGGAGCCGGGTCAGTTAAGTCATCCGCAGGTACATAAACTGCTTGTACTGAAGTAATTGAACCGTTTTTAGTTGAGGTAATTCTTTCCTGCATCGCACCCATTTCAGAAGCAAGTGTCGGTTGGTAACCTACTGCAGATGGCATACGACCTAGAAGTGCAGATACCTCAGAACCAGCCTGTGTAAAACGGAAGATGTTGTCTACGAAGAAAAGTACATCTCTACCTTGTCCGCTTTCTCCACCGTCTCTATAATATTCAGCCAATGTAAGACCAGAAAGTGCAACTCTCGCTCTCGCACCAGGTGGCTCATTCATCTGTCCGAAAACGAATGCTGCTTTTGAATCTTTCATAACTTCTAAATCTACTTTAGAAAGATCCCAACCTCCGTTTTCCATAGAGTGCATGAAATCTTCACCATACTTGATGATTCCTGATTCTAGCATCTCTCTCAAAAGGTCATTTCCTTCTCTCGTTCTTTCACCTACTCCGGCAAAAACTGAAAGTCCTCCGTGTCCTTTTGCAATATTGTTAATCAACTCCTGGATCAATACTGTTTTACCTACACCTGCACCTCCGAACAAACCAATTTTACCTCCTTTTGCGTAAGGCTCAACTAAGTCGATTACTTTAATACCTGTAAATAAAACTTCTGCAGAAGTTGAAAGTTGATCAAATTTTGGAGCTGGTCTGTGAATTGGAAGACCACCTTCCTTAGAAATATCTTTAAGTCCGTCGATAGCATCACCAACAACGTTGAATAGTCTTCCATTTACAGCCTCTCCGATTGGCATTGTAATAGGATTTCCGTATCCGATTACATCCTGCCCTCTTTTAAGACCGTCAGTAGCGTCCATTGCGATACATCTTACTGTATCTTCGCCAATATGTTGTTCTACCTCTAAAACTACTTTTTCACCGTTTTCTTTTGTAATTTCTAACGCATCATAGATCGCTGGAATTGCTTCCACATCACTGAAGACAACGTCGATTACCGGACCAATAATTTGAGAAATTTTACCTTTAATTTGGTTTGCCATTGCTAAATTTTTTCTTGGTGCAAATATAATGATTCTTCATAAACTCACAATTGGTAAAAAAGAGATTTTTATCATGCTTTTAGAAGAATTTAAAATTTGGATTTTAATATTTATTTTTTTGAAAAATCTGCTTATCAACACAATTTACAAAGATTCTATGAAATAGAAAAATTGTTGATCAGATTCGAATAATAGATGGCATAAAAAATCATTACTTGAAAATAACTCTTACGATATAATAACAGATAATTTTAAAGGCTTTATATTTGCAGTCAAAATTTTTCCCGTTTTGAAAGTTTTCAAAAATTTCACAGATTACACTTCTCAAAAACCTTTGGCACTGTCTTTAGGGATGTTTGACGGGGTACATCTTGGGCACAAGAGTATTATTGACGAATTGCTAAAAATAGGTTCTGAGAACAATCTTGAAACCGCAATACTTACTTTTTGGCCCCATCCAAGATTTGTTTTTAATCCTAATGAAGATTTAAAACTTCTGAATACATTGGAAGAAAAAAAATATCTGATGGAAAAATACGGGATTGATAATCTTTTTCTAAAGGAATTCGATGATGAATTTAGAAATTTAACAGGAGAAGAATTTGTACGTCAGATTTTAATTGATAAGTTAAATGTAAAATATCTTATCATCGGGTACGATCATTCTTTTGGAAAAAACAAAAGCGGAAACTTTGAGTTGCTTCAAAAGCTTTCAAAAGAACTTGATTTTGAAGTAGAACAAATGGAAGCTATCAATATTCACGAAAATAATATCAGTTCTACCAAGGTCCGAAATGCACTTTTAACAGGAAACATCAAAGAAGCAAACGAAATGCTTGGCTATTCCTATTCTGTTACAGGAACTGTTGTTCATGGCAAAAAAATAGGAAGAACCATAGGTTATCCAACAGCCAATATCGAAACAGAATCTTTCAAACTTTTACCTAAAAAAGGAGCTTATATCGTTGAAGTTTTTGTAAAAGGACAGCAATATAAAGGAATGCTAAGTGTGGGAACCAATCCTACCGTTAATGGGGAAAAACTGACCGTTGAAGTTTACATTCTTGATTTTGAAGGGGATATTTATGATGAAAAGATTATCGTAAAATTCAGGGATTTTCTTCATGATGAAATCAAATTCGAAGGACTGGAAAAATTAATTGAAAGACTAGATGAAGATAAAAGATTGACAGAGGAATTTAAGTTCTAAGCATTTGAAATCTCTTCCCTTACTTTTTTTGTTAAAGAATTAAATACCAAATCATAAGACTGATCGATCAATTTAAAAATTAAATCTCTCTTGAGACCATCTATCATTACAGAGTTCCAGTGGGTCTTATTCATATGAAATGCTCCTGTAATCTGCGGATATTGTTCTCTCAGCTCTGCACTCCATTCCGGATCCGTTTTGACATTAATTCCTAAAGGCTGCTTTTCTAAAGCCATTAATAAAAACATTTTTGTTCCAACCTTCATGACAAGGGTTTCATTATCAAAAGGAAAACTTTCGGTAACTCCTTTTTTGGCAAGACAGTAATCTAAAATTTCGTTGGCATCCATATTTTGTGGGTAATGGTATATTTTTTATAAAACTTTACGTCAAATTTAGTAAATTTAAGAAAGAAACATCATTACTACAAACAACATTATTTTATGAAAGCTTTGGTAATCGGCGCTACAGGTGCTACAGGAAAAGATCTGGTAAATCAGCTACTCAATGATCAGGATTTTGAAGAAGTGGATGTTTTTGTAAGAAAACCCATTGATATTCAAAATAATAAGCTCAACGTCCATCTCGTGAATTTTGAAAAGCCTGAAGAATGGAAAGATCTTGTAAAAGGAGATGTTGCATTTTCCTGTCTCGGAACAACGTTAAAAGCTGCCGGAAGCAAAGAGGCACAACGAAAAGTGGATTATAATTACCAGTATGAGTTTGCACAAGCTGCTAAAGAAAATAATGTAGAAGATTATATTTTAGTCTCAGCGTATGGAGCCAATCCAAAATCAAAGATCTTTTATTCTAAAATGAAAGGTGAGCTAGAAGAAGCAGTAAAACAACTTCATTTTAATAAGATAACTATTTTTAAACCCGGAATGCTTGAAAGAAAAGATTCGGACAGAACCGGAGAAGTCTTAGGAAGCAGAATTATAAAATTCGCCAATACATTGGGTTTACTAGAAAGTCAAAAACCTTTACCAACAAATATTTTAGCTAAAGCTATGATCAAATCTTCAAAGATAAAAAGCAATGGCTATTCCAGCATTAAGCTCGGAAATATTTTTTGTTTCGCGGAGAAAAGCAATGAGTAAGAAATATTATTTTATCATTAATTTTGTTTCATCAATAATCTTTTCAATCCAGCTATATTCTTTTAAATTCTTAAGTTTTGTAATCAATTCTTGGGGGATATTTTTGTATCCTATTAAAGTTCCAGCAATTTGTCCAGCTATTGAAGCATTGGTGTCCGTGTCGCCACCCGAATTAATAATTTGTTGAAACATTTCTTCTAGTCCCAAATCAACAACTTTAGTTGAACAGAAAATTGCAAATGGAATAGAATTTACAACATACCCGTTATTTCCCAATTCTGCTATTTCAGAAATTTTAAAACTTGATCCAAGCTCATTTATTTTAATTAATCGATCTCTCACATTTGTATCAGGAAGCTCATGAATAATCACATCGAAGAGGTTGTTATTTCCAGTCCAGTTAGAATTCAAAATGGCTTTTAAAGACAAATATACAGCCAAAGCTCCTGCAAAAGCTTCATCATTTCTGTGAGTAATTTTACATGCATTAAAAATGTCTTCCCTTGTAATGTTTTCAAAAAAAGCAAAAGGAGCAATTCTCATTGCTCCTCCATTTCCTGCGGCAAATTCACCTGTACGCCCACATTGGCTCCAGTGAAAACCAGATTCTTTATCTAAAATAGCTTTAAGTGTAGATGCTCCAACACCAGTTAATTTATTATTTTTATAATAATCAACAAATGTATTAAGTAAATTTTCAGGATCAAATTTACCTTTGGCTAAAGTTTCGCAAGTTGCAAGTGTAAATTGGGTATCGTCCGTTATTTGCCATTTTCTTAGCTTTGAAGGCTTTTTACCCCAATAATAAATTTCTGAATCATTTAATAAAGTTTCATTTTCATAACCGCTTCCCCAAGCATCGCCGATTGCTCCACCAATAATACATGCTTTAAATTGATCCTGAAAATTCATTAAATTTGAGTTTCTATTTACTTCAAGTACTTTGTAATCGCTTCATCCGTAGGTTTTGTAGTACTTACAAAAGAATCGATTAGTTTTCCGTTTTCATCAATCAAGAATTTTGTGAAGTTCCAAAGAATCGTAGTATTCTTCACTCCATTTAATTCTTTTTCTGTTAGATACTTAAAGATAGGAGCAGTATCATCCCCTTTTACAGAAACTTTTGCTGCCATAGGAAAAGTCACTCCATAATTTTTCTGGCAGAAAGCACCGATTTCATGATTGGTTCCCGGTTCCTGTCCTCCAAAATTATTTGCCGGGAAACCTATAACCACTACCTTACCTTTGTATTCTTCATATACCTTTTCCAGATCAGCATATTGCGGGGTAAATCCACATTCAGAAGCTGTATTTACAATAAGGATTTTTTTACCTTTAAAATCTGCAAAGTTGATTTGTTTTCCTTCTTCCAAGGCATCAACTTTAAAATCGTAAATTGATTTTCCCATAAGTTCTTTAGTTTTAGCTTTAGATGATTCACTTTTTTTCTGAGCACAACTATTAAAAAACGCTACAAAAGAAAGCAGCAATAAAAAGATTTTTTTCATTTTAATATTTTTATTTAGAATTTGAAAATATTGGCCGGAAATACTTTATTGATTTCTATTTTATTCAATAACATTACATAATCTCCGTCTTTTTTCGCACTTGAAGATTCTATTCTGAAAGGCATTAAAAGGCTTCCAACTTTTTTATAATCAGAATAATCCAACGTTTCATCTTTTTTTATTTCTCTCAGCAACATATAAGTTTTGCTGTCAAAATAATAAATATTCTTGTTTACATTTTTAGTTAATTCAACCTTATAGCAATATATATTTCCTATTTTCTCTTTCCCGACATATTTTGCTTCAAAACCTTTATTTTCCCAGTCTATAAAGTCATTATCAAAACTTTCAGGCTTATAATCCGTATATTCCTGAAGCTTATTGGTCGCATAGTTCATCGCATAGCCTTTTACTCCGTCATAACCTTCAATCGCAGTATCTTTATTATTAATAGTCAGAACCGTTTTGGTAAGATTAGGACGTTGCTGATAAATTTTGATCGGATATTCATCTTTGATTCCTAAAATTACTTTCCCTTGAAGTAATACTGAATTTAACAGCTTCCAATTTGTTAATCCTCCGGACAATTCAATATTTTTATCTATAATTTCCTTTGCTGTCTGAGCATAAGAGAAATACGAAAATGTCAGGACGAAAACTAAAAGTAACTTCTTCATTAATTTTATTTATAAATTCAAATATAAGATTTTTACGGTGAATCTGTAAGAATGTAAAATCGTAAAAATGCTTTTGTGTAAGCAAATACTCAAAAAATGTAATTTACTTTAAGATTGTTCATTCTGCTACGCTTCCATCTGAATGAAATCAACCCAATTATTAAGCAGTTAGATTAATTTTCTTGCTTTTTCCAGATCTTCCGGAGTATCGATACCAACTCCTACAAAATTGGTTTCTATAAGCTTGATTTTCATCCCATATTCAAGATAACGGATGCATTCTATTTTTTCAGAGATTTCCAAAGGTTTCATTTCTAATTTTGAAAACTGGATTAAAGCATATTTTCTGAAAGCATATACTCCAATATGTTTAAAATAATCTACTTTATAGGAAATTTCGCGGTGAAACGGAATTACGGAACGGCTGAAATATAATGCGAAACCATTGTTATCGGTAATAACTTTCACGTTATTTGGATTTTCAATCTCTTCTTTTTCAGTAAGTTTAATTTTTAAAGAAGCTAAAGAAATTTCCTGATTATCATCATTATGGAAAACATCAATCAATTGTTGCAAAGGCTCTAATTTAAGAAAAGGTTCATCTCCCTGAACATTGATCACAATATCACAGTCAATATTTTGTACAGCTTCAGCAATTCGGTCGCTTCCTGTTTCATGTTGACCTGTCATAACGGCTTTTCCTCCATTTTGTACAATTTCATCAAAAATAATTTCCGAATCCGTAGCCACAAATACTTCATCAAACAAACCTGTTTCTACCACATTCTGATAGGTTGTCGTAATAACGGTTTTTTCACCCAACATCTGCATAAGTTTTGCCGGGAAACGGCTTGCTTCGTAACGTGCAGGAATGACTGCGATAATTTTCATAAGTTAAAATCGTTATAAGTTATTAATTATGAATCTTCTTATTTTGAAAGATGCTTCGACAGGCTCAGCATGACATTGCTAAAAAAAACAAAAAATAAATTGTTAGTATTAGAGCTGTCATGCTGAGCCTGTCGAAGCATCTGATTTTTTTAAAATTACTTCAAATTATTCAAAGCATTTTCTAATTTCGGCATCATTACAGAAATTTCGTCAGTTGCCAAACCTCCTACAGAAGCTCTGAACCAAGGCTCAGTTTTTTCTTCTCCGAAAGCAGAGAAAGGAACTAAAGCAACGCCTGCTTCATTGATTAAATAGAATACCAAATCAGAAGAATTTTCGATAAGTGTACCGTCCGGTTTTGTTTTTCCGATATAGTCCAATTTGATTGTCAGATAAAGTGCTCCCATCGGTTCGATACTATCAACTGCAAGACCTTTGCCTTTTAAATCCTGAATTCCACCGTGAAGAACTTTTAAACTTGCTTCCAATTTATTTTTGAAATCTTCTACGAAAGCATTTACTTCTTCTGGGTTTTCATAATATTTTGCAGTAGCTTCCTGCTCAGGTTTTGGTGCCCAAGCTCCAACGTGTGTCAGAAGAGCTTTCATTTTATCCAAAATATGAGAAGGACCGAATCCCCATCCTACACGAACTCCTGTTGCAGCAAGACATTTTGAAATACCATCAATGTAAATTGTGTATTCTCTCATTTCCGGGAAAAGAGAAACAGGATCTACGTGTTCTGCCCCGAAAGTAAGGTTAGAATAGATCTGGTCATACATTAAGTATAATGGCTTTTCATCTTCTCCTCTCTTTTTATTTTCTTCTAAAATCAATTCGCAGATTTCTGAAAGTTGTTCTTTTGTAAACATTGTTCCAGTAGGATTCAATGGAGAACAAAGAGCAAGTAAAACAGCACCAGATAAATGCGGCCTCAAATCATCTGCAGTGGGAAGAAAATTATTTTCAGGAGTAGTCTTCACTTCTACAGCATCCGCAGAAGTAAGGTATGCATAATGATTATTATTCCATGATGGTGTAGGATAAACCACTTTATCCCCTTCATCAACGATTGTTTTGTAAACTGCGTAAATTAATGGTCTTGATCCGGCAGTAATTAAAATATCGTTTGGTGAATAATTAAGGTTCCATCTGGTTTTTAAGTCTTTGGAAACTTCTTTTCTTAAAGATAAAAGTCCATTTGCAGGCGGATAATTTGTCAGATTATTCTGATAAGCTTTCTGAATTTCTTCCTTCAATTTTGCAGGAATCGGATAAATATTAGAATTCAAATCACCAATCGTAAGATTCGCGATCTCCGCTCCTTTTGCCTTTAAATCGTTTACTTCATTACCAATTTTTACAATTTCAGAACCGATCAGGTTCGCCGCTAATTTTGAAACTTTCACTTTATTTTAAATTTAGAATTATAGTATTAATGTTATAAGTTATTAATGATGAGTTATGAGTTTTTATTTTTTGTTGTTATAATTATACTTCTTATGATTTTTAAAATTTCTGTAGCCTGATTTTTTAACTTCTCAAATTCTTCTTTTGATATATAATCTGTTGCAAACAGAAGTTCAAGCCAGTAAATTGTTTCGTCACATTCTTTTTGAGAAATAGAAAGTTTATGTATAAAATCCATTCTGCTCTGAGCATTTAAAGCTTCCCTAACATTGGCTCCAACAGAAGTTCCTGATCTCAAAACCTGTTTAGAAAGTATAAATTCTTTTTTCTCTGAACTGAATTTTTTATAAAAATTTACAATTTCTATAGCAAATTCAAAACTTTTTTTCCCAATAATACTGTCACTCATAATTCATAATTCAAAACTTATAACTCATTATCATGTTAGTTGTAAATCGTTTTTTACCTGATTAATTTTCTCTTCCAAAGATTTTAGTTTCTCTCTGAAATCTGCTTCGGAGGTAACAGAATCTTTTACAGAAACATAGAACTTAATTTTAGGTTCTGTTCCCGAAGGTCTTACGCAGACTTTCGTTCCGTCCTGGGTGTAATAAATCAATACATTTGATTTTGGAATATCATTCATTACTTTTTTCTCATTCGAAGAAACAATAAAGTTTGTCTGTTCTTTAAAGTCTTTTACTTCTTTAACCAATGAACCAGCTAGTTCTTTCGGAGGGTTTTCACGGAAATTCTTCATCATATTCTGAATTTCTTCTGCTCCATCTCTACCCTTTCTTACAAGATTGATCAGACCTTCGTAATACATTCCCAATTCCTGATAAATTTCAATCATGTATTGGTACATCGTTTTTCCGTTAGCTTTACACCAAGCCGCAATTTCGCACGCTAAAATGATACTTCCGCAAGAATCTTTATCACGAACGAAATCTCCCGTCATGAATCCGAAACTTTCTTCACCTCCACAAATGAATTTTTCTTTTCCTTCAAAATCACGGATCATTTTCCCGATCCATTTGAATCCGGTCAATCCAACTTTACAGTCAACTCCGAATTTTTGAGCAATATCAAAGAAAATATCAGAAGTTACGATCGTGGAACCGATGAATTCTTTTCCTGTGATTTTTCCTTGCTTTTTCCATTCATTCAGAATATAATAGGTAAGAATTGTGTTGGTCTGGTTTCCGTTTAACAATTCAATTTCACCATCCAAATTTCTAACCGCAATACCTAATCTGTCACCATCCGGATCCGTTCCGATCACAATATCTGCGTTAGTAATTTTAGCAAGATCCATTGCCATTTCCAATGCAGCCGGTTCTTCCGGATTCGGAGAATCTACCGTAGGGAAATTTCCGCTCGGGATCATTTGTTCTTTAACCAAATCTATTTTTTTGAAACCTGCTTTCTCCAAAGCTTTTGGAACCGTTGTATATGTTGTTCCGTGGATAGAGGTGAAAACTATATTTAAATTTTCTTTTCCAACATTCTGATAAGTTGAGTTTTCAATACAAGCATCGATATAGACATCATCCTGCTCCTCTCCGATCCATTCAATCAGATCATCGTTTCCATTGAATTTAATTTCTTCAAATTTTACGGAATATACTTCGTTGATGATCGCTTCATCATTTGGCGGGACAATTTGTGCGCCGTCATTCCAATATACTTTATAGCCATTATATTCTGGCGGATTATGAGAAGCTGTCAACACAATTCCTCCGTTGCATTTTTTATCACGTACAGTGAAAGACAGTTCCGGAGTCGGTCTGTGATTTTTGAAAAGCAATACCTTGATTCCATTTGCTGTCAAAACATCTGCTACCAATTTTCCGAATTCTTTTGAATTATTTCTTACGTCATAAGCAATCGCAACTTTGATTTCTTCTCCTTCAAACTGCTTTAACATATAATTCGCAAGTCCCTGTGTTGCTTGACCTAACGTATATTTATTTAAACGATTGGTTCCAACCCCCATAATCCCTCTCATCCCTCCTGTTCCAAACTCCAGCTCTCTGTAAAATGAATCTTCCAGGTCAGGCGAATTGCCCTCAATTAACAATTGAACAGCATCTCTCGTTTCCTTATCGAATGTGTCACTTAACCAAAGTTTCGCTTTTTCTAATGTTGTCATATTTGTATTTTGTTCTTTATATAGTTTGTAAAGTTCCTTATTTTTCGTTTTAGACTCTGTCATTTTGAAGAAAGGAAAATCTTTTTACTTTAAAAGAGATTCTTCATTTCATTTCACTTCATTCAGAATGACAAAATTGTAATTTAATTTACAGCAATTTACTTAATCCAGTTTTTTATTTTCTACCCGTGTATTTTTATCAATTTTAAAGGCTCGGATCGGATCATTATAATATAAGAATTTCGCAGTATTCTGTATATGTCCTTTTAGTGAATCTTTTACATTTACTTCTGCATAATTTCCATTTTTTGAATAGATATTCAGGTTATCTATTTTCCAATAGGGAGCAATTAAACTTGCTGTATCAGAGATCTTTATCACTGCATTTCTTGTTTGTCCCAAAAAATTGGCGCGGCTTCGGTTTTGCATTTCCACTTCTGCTCTCCTTGTATTTACCGAACCCATAAATGTAGCGTAATTTTTTAAATTCAATCGAAAGTTATCCGTCTTTATTTCGCTTGAAATATTCATTTCTACGGAATCTGAGATAGTCACTTTTTCCAGATTATATTTTGAATAGATCGTAACATTATAAAAATCTACACCTTTGGTCTCCCGTTTTTCTTTAATAGAAAGCGTTTTGTTATCTACATCAACATCCAGGTTATCAGCAACATTCGGGTATGTTTCTATTTCCACAAAGTTTTTAGCCCCTCTTGCATAAAACACACGAAATTTTCCTTCCAGATCCAGATTTACAAATTCTGAAACACCTACATCTTTCCTTTCAATTTTTCCTTTGGGAGAAACTTTTCCACAGGAAACCACAGCAACCAAAGCCAATGTGTACAATATTTTTTTCATATTCAATTAAAATATTTCATATAAAACCGCAATTATACCCAGACTTTCTACTCCCATCAATACATAAAGAACTGATACTCTCCACAGTAATCCTGGTTTTGAGTATGAATTTTTAAAAGCATTCCAATAAGTAATTGCCGGAAAAAGAATAGAAAGACCGAATAAGATTTTATCAATGATATTGAAAATTTTCTCAACAGGTTTCCATAAACCTATTAAACTTACCATATCACTTAGCAAAAATAGGATTAAAATTCCTAAAAGACTCACTGTTCCTATGATAAAATGCTCCGCAATATTCAATTTTATCCTTTTAAATAAATAATAAGCATTAAAGGCAAGCATTGGAATAATCACAAATAAGATAGTCTTGGAATATTTTGAAATGAAATTCATCATATCCAGAACATCATCTGTAAGCACTTCCGGAGGAGCAAACTTTTTATAAAAATGATATGTTAAAACATTAAAACCAAAAAGAATCAGCAACAACGATATAAAATTGTTGTATCTGATTCTTTTCCCTGAGATGTAGTTCATAGCCGTTATTCCAGGCCTGAACAAAAGATTTTTTAAAGTATGGAAAAATTTAGCTTCTACATGCCAAACAGATCCTAAAATATCATTTTTGATGAGCGAATGTGGAGTTATTCTTGCTGTGTCAGCTTTCTGTCCGCAATGAGCACAAAACTCATTGGAGATTGAATGACCACAGTTCAAACAACTTTTTTTACTCATTGTTCAAATTAATACATCCTATTTAATTTTTTATTTTCCTATAAAACCATGTTGTAGGCCTTTCCGATAATGATGATAATAATAAATAATTTTTATCTAAATAAGAAATATTCATTACAACAGTATCTTTATCAGTCGTATATTTTAATTTTAATAAACTTTTTCTTTTTTGATAATCACCTTTCAAATCCATTGATGAAAAAGTCTGGTCATCATTAAAAACCAAAGTTCCGGTTCCTTTTTGAGAGTTATTTTCCTTAATTCTTAGAGTATCAATAGTATTAATTACAACTCCTTCATAAACTTCAATAAACTCCCAAGCTCCTACGACATTTTTTGACCTACATGAAGATAAAATGACTACAACAATTAATGATAATTTAAAAAATTTCATTTTAAACATCAATTAATTAGATCACTTCATCAATATTATAATTCTTATGCTCTCTGTTGGTTCTGATAATCATTTCCCCTAAAAATCCTGCTACAAAAAGCAATGTTCCCATAAGCATCATAGTCAATGCAATGTAGAACCAAGGATTATTGGTAATTAAATGTCCGTAAATTCCTCTGGCAACATCAATTAATTTTGAAATTCCCAGCCAAAGCGCAGAAAGGAAACCCACAATAAACATTAAAGTTCCCACCGCTCCGAAAAAATGCATGGGTCTTCCACCGAAACGACTTACAAACCAAAGGGTTACCAGATCTAAAAATCCCCTAATAAATCTTTCTGTTCCGAATTTTGAGGTTCCGTAAGGTCTTGCCTGATGTTGAACTTCTTTTTCAGTAATTCTTCTGAAACCGGCATTCGCAGCTAAAACCGGAATGTAACGGTGCATATCTCCATATACATCGATTGTTTTTACGACCTGCTTTTTATACGCTTTTAACCCGCAATTGAAATCATGAAGATAAACTCCCGAAACTTTTCTTGCTGCTGCATTGAATAATTTTGACGGCACATTTTTCGTCATTATGTTATCAAAACGCTTCTTTTTCCATCCGGAAACAATGTCGTAATTTTCATTGACCACCATTGAATATAATTCTGGAATTTCTTCAGGAAAGTCCTGTAAATCAGCATCCATTGTAATAATTACATCTCCATTTGTTCTTTCAAAAGCAGCATGTAATGCCTGAGATTTTCCATAATTTTTTGAGAATTTTATAGCGTGAACCTGAGGGTGCTGAACCTTCAGGTTTTCAATAATGCTCCAGGATAAGTCTGTACTTCCGTCATCTACAAACCAAATTTCGTAGGATAGACTGTTTGACTGGCAAACATTATCAATCCTGGAAAAAAGTTCTTCCAAAGATGCTTCTTCGTTCAGTAACGGAATAACTATAGATAAGTTCATTTAATTTTAAATAAATATTATTGGTTTTCAGTTGTTTCGGGTTGAATAGTTTTTGTTCTGAAAAACGCCCCAAAAAACACTGACAAAACTACGTAAAATATCAGAATTGCAGCAAAATATCCTGAAAAATGACTTGCTGTAAGCATATCTTTTCCCTTAATTGCCTGCGGATTAAATCTCTGAAGTCCTTCTTTGTATTTCTGATCGAGTTCATCAATATCTTTCTGATGCTTCAAAATCTTCTTTGCTGAATTGTATTCTGCATCAAGTTCAGATTTTTGTCTGGTTACATACTGGTAATTCAGCAATTTTTTAGCATCGGTATCTACAAAATTTAAGAATGCATAAATACTGAAAACAGAAAGAATTCCCCCAATAAACATCGGAACAAACGCTCTTTTGAATGCATCTTTGAAACTTACTTTTCTATGGTTGTTCCAATAAGATTTTACAGACCAGAAAGCAGTAGCCGCATATAAAATAGGCAAAACGAAAGCATTGACTTTCAATGAAATATCAAAATAATTGATTCCTGAGAAAAAGTGATACACTACAAAAAAGACAAGCATTGTAGCGATAAAAAGTATAATTCCTAATGTTGATGGACTTTTCGTCATATCTAATTTTTTTGAAAAAAGTTGAAAAATTATTGTTCTAAATTTCAATTATTTAGCTCTATTACTAGAGTTTTCAACTATTTTTTCTTTAATAATGTTTTGAAGTTTATAAAATATTCCTACCTTTGCAACGGCAAGTCCTAAACAACCAGCTCCTGAGAACCCTCCAGGGTGGGAACGCAGCAAAGGTAATCGGTCGTAGCGGTGTGATTTAGGTAGCTTGCCATTTTTTATTGGTTTAAGTTGAAGAGAGGTAATTTGAAAATTATCTTTTTTTGTTTCTCAAAACTTCAACATTTTAATTCTGATTTTCAAATTACCTTTCAACATTTTTTAAAATTCGAACTCCTCTCCTAATTTTGGTAAAACAAGTTCTACATTTTTATCTGCAAAATGTTTCAATGCGCTTTCATGATCAATTTCAATCGCAGGGAAAGTATCAAAGTGACATCCGATTACCTTCGGTGTTTTCAATAATTCTGCTGCTGCAAAAGCCGCTTTTCTCGGACACATGGTGTAATGACTTCCAATAGGAAGAATAGAAAGGTCTAAATTCCCGTATAATCTTGGAAACAGCTCCATATCTGCCATTACTCCAGTATCACCAGCCAGATAAATGTTTCTACCTTCAGGAAGTCTGAAAATATATCCTACAGGAACACCTCCATAGCTTCCATCAGGGAAAGAACTTGTATGGTGAGCCGGAACCATGGAAATTTTAAGATCGTCGATTTTTGCCGACCCTCCTAAGTTTACGTCATCTGTATTTTTTGCCGTTTTGAAATATCCACAGATTTCAGGAACAGCTATAAGAGTGGCTTCCGAGTGAAACTCTAATACTTCCGCCACATCCGCAATATGATCTCCATGTGCATGAGTCAATAAAATATAATCAATTTTCTGAGCGGAGATATCAAACCCTGATTCTGCTTTTTTGTAGTTGTAGAAAGGGTCGCTCAAGATTGTTTTGTCTTTGTAAGTGAACAAAAAACAGTTTTGTCCTAAGTATTGTATTTTCATTTTTAATTTATTTTAAAATTTATGGAGTTATAACTAGATCTACTTTCACTGACATATCACTATTGTAATAGTAGATCAGGTACAAACAATATATAATGATTACAGTTTGAAATATTTGAATAAAAATATTCGGTTTTATCTTCTGTTTTAATATCCAGAAAGAGATCAAAAAATCAATAGTCAGAATTATTCCTAAAATGATAGGTAATATCGCAATTTCTGATAAAGATGATTCTCCAAATATTAATTCTTTAAGTAGTAACAAAAAGAAACCAACAGATAGAATTATTGATAACCAGGAAATAATTTTATAACTATTTCTCATTGATGATTATTTTGATGGAAATTTATCTTCAATTAATTTCAAATTGATTCCATGTTCAAGATAAGCTTTACAGCCATCCAAAACCGTTGTAAAACCTCCTGTATTATCATTAATGATTTTCAGCAAATCTTCTCCTTCCTGAGAAAATCCGTAGCTTTTAATAATCACAAGAGTCCCTTTTTCCATTTCTTCGAATATGTAATCTACATTCGTTGAAGGTTTTCCCCAGACGGTTTTTATTATCCGATTTTCAATAATCTGAATTACTTCAACATCTGTTTTCACTCCATACATTTCCCATTCCCAAGTCGTTGTTTTTCCTTCTTCTAATTTTCCGGTTGATTTTGTAAACCAAAAATGAGTGGTCACTTCCGGATTAATAAATGCATTAAAAACATCTTGAACCGGCTTTCTGATCAGCATCTGAGCTTCAACGTAGACATTTGAATTCACAATTTTATATTTTAATGGAAAAAATTAAGTCCAAAAGCGGTAAGAACTGCCATTACAAAAGTCATAATTCCAACCTGCTTTAAAAACGGATCAAGTTCTTTAGGATTTTTTACCGCCATGATCTGTCTTCTTAGTTTCATTAACGGAAGCATAAGAATCATCACAATAAAAACGTAATAGTTTTGCGTCTGGAAGAATCCGTTTACTGCTAAAAACATCAACATTAAAATTAATGGAAGCTGCAGAAGAATCATTTCGTAGATCATTGCATTTTTAAATCCGATTCTCAGTGCAAAACTGTTTTTTCCTGACAGTTTATCACTTTCGATATCTCTCATGTTATTCAGATTTAAAACAGCCATACTCATCATTCCAATGGCTGTTCCCGGCAATAACATATCCCAACTGAACGATTTTGTAAATAAGAAGTAACTTCCGCATACAGAAACCAATCCGAAAAAGATAAACACGAAAATATCTCCCAATCCCATATATCCGTAAGGTTTTTTCCCTACCGTATAACCAATCGCCGCTAAAATAGAAGCAACTCCCAATCCGATGAAAATATAAAATTCTTTCATATAATTCGGAATGAACGCAACATATAAAAGGGCAACTGTTGCTACAAAAGATAAAACAGAGAAAAGAATCACTGCATTTTTCATTTGCTTCGCGGTAATTTTCCCTGAAGCCACCGCTCTTGTTTCTGCTTCTGAAGCTCGTTTTGCATCTGTTCCTTTTACTCCGTCTCCATAATCATTAGCGTAATTCGAAAGAACCTGATATAACAAAGTCACAACCAATGCTAATGCAAAGATTCTCCAGTCCCATGTTCCGCCTTCACCGTAAAGTCTCCATTTAGCAATGAAAGCTCCCATTATAATTCCGCTCAGTGAAAGCGGCAATGTACGTAGCCTTGCGGCTTTTATCCAATCAGTCATATATTATAATTGATAAACGATAATTGATAAATAATATTCGATGTTATCATTTATCAATTACCAATTATTTTTTTTAAGATATCCATTTATCTTTTCCGAAATTCGGCTTTCTTTTTTCTAAGAATGCATTTCTTCCTTCCTGAGCTTCTTCTGTCATATAAGCCAAACGAGTTGCTTCGCCTGCGAAAACCTGCTGTCCAACCATACCGTCATCTGTAAGGTTCATCGCAAATTTCAGCATTCTGATTGATGTCGGAGATTTTGCCAGAATTTCCTGAGCCCATTCGTAAGCTGTATCTTCTAATTCGTCATGAGGAATTACAGCATTTACCATTCCCATTTCGAAAGCTTCCTGAGCGGAGTAGTTTCTTCCTAAAAAGAAAATTTCACGAGCTTTTTTCTGTCCTACCATTTTTGCTAAATAGGCAGAACCGTACCCTCCGTCAAAACTTGTAACATCTGCATCGGTTTGTTTGAAAATAGCGTGCTCTTTACTGGCCAATGTCAGATCACAAACCACATGAAGAGAATGTCCTCCTCCAACAGCCCATCCCGGAACAACTGCAATAACAGCTTTTGGCATGAAACGAATTAAACGCTGAACTTCCAAAATATTCAACCGATGTCTTCCGTCTTCTCCCACATATCCTTGATGTCCCCTTGCTTTTTGATCTCCACCACTGCAGAAAGCCCAACCTCCGTCTTTTGGACTTGGTCCTTCACCAGAAAGCAATACAACACCTATCGACGAATCTTCTGATGCATCATAAAAAGCATCATATAATTCTGAAGTAGTTTTAGGTCTGAAAGCGTTTCGAACTTCCGGTCTGTTAAAAGCAACTCGCGCTACACCATTACATTTTTTGTAAGTAATATCATCGTATTCTTTGACGGTTTTCCACTCGATCATTTTTGTAAAAATTTTTCTCAAAGATACGGAATTGCAGAGAATTTTAACATTGATTTTTGATGAGAATAAAGGGAAAAGTTAACCGAATTTTCTTAAAAATCATTATATCTAATATTTGACTAAAAAATAAAAAACCGAAACTAAAATGTTTCGGTTTGTATCTCGTTCTGATATTTATAGAAATTATTTAGCAGCTTGTTTTGCTTGAATTTCAGCTTCTTTAGCTTTCATTTCATTGTACTTTGCTAGATTTTTAGTAATACCATATATATCTTTCAAAGTAGAAACAGCATCTAAATTTCCAGGTTGAGCTTTATACCAGCTTTCAGCGTGAGGTAAAGCCTGATCAAATCTAGCTCTTCTGGCCTCTATTAATTTAGTAGCATCATCCGGCTTAGTTTTTCTCAGACCATTAATTTCTTTTACTGCAGCATCATCATCTCCAATCGTTGTATATACTAAGTTTTGGTATGCATTACCAAGCAATTTAGGATCATTGGCAGCAAGTGCAATTGCTTTTTTAAATGATTCAAAAGAATCATTTTTAGTAGCTGGATTTTTAGATTGTAAAACTCCTAAATTATACCAATTGGTCGCATCATTAGGATTTTTAACTAACTGCTCTTTTAGGTTCTGCATAAATTTATCTGTATTTCCAGATGCATATAATGCAGTTCCCTGATATTCTTTTAACTTAGCATTATTAGGATATTTTGCCAATCCTTTTTCGATGATAGCCAGAGCTTCATCATTTTTCTTGGCATTTAATAGTAATGTTGACAAAGTTTCGTACAAATCCGGCTCTACACTTTTAGTCTGTTCAGTTTTAAAATCAGAATAATCCGGATTTTTTTTCATTAACTCAAAAGTATTTTTATCCAAAGGAACGGTTTGTCCTGTTTTCTTATCTTTTGCCGAATAAGTTGTTTGAACACCTGTATATCCTGAGTTGATTAAGTCAGTATAAATTTTTATAGCAGGATCTATACTATTAGCTAATGCATAACTTAGACCAGCATAATACATATAGGTTTTATCATCCTGTCCGCTACTTTTTAACAGCTCATATACTTCAATAAACTTAGGAGCCGCAACAGCATAATTCTTTGTATTATAAGCATCCATCGCCGTTTTGTTAGCGGCTTGCAACTTAGCATTTACATCCTCTTTCTGTCCGAAAGCAAAAGCAGATGCAACAATAGCCATACCTAAAATTAGTTTCTTCATAATAACTATTTTATATTAATTGTACAATTTATTCTTCTGAATCAGAATTCTCAGTTTCCTCTGCAGCGTTTTCATTTTCTACCTGAGGTATTTCTGTATTGTTTTCCTGGTTATCAGCTACAATTTCTGCTCCTTCTTCATTTTCTTCATCTTCTTCTGCTACATCTTTATCCATTTCTACTTTTGCAATTGCTGCAATTTCGTCATTTTTCTTAAGGTTAATCATTCTTACCCCCTGCGTATTTCTACCCATCACTCTCATTTCATCCATATTCATTCTGATCGCAACACCGGATTTATTGATAATCATCAATCCATCTTCATCTGTTACATTCTGGATAGCAATCAGATTTCCTGTTTTTTCGGTAATGTTTAGAGTAATCACTCCTTTTCCTCCTCTGTTGGTGATTCTGTAGTCCTCAACAGCTGTTCTCTTTCCGTATCCTTTTTCAGATACCACAAGAACCGTTTCTTTCTCCACATCATTCACAACAATCATACCAATAGCCTCGTCATTATCCTCCATAGCAATACCACGAACCCCAATAGAACCTCTACCTACTTCTCTTACCTTCTCTTCCGGGAAACGGATACATTTACCATTTTTGGTAGCAATCATGATCTGGGAATTTCCGTTTGTTAAATAAGCGCCTAACAACTGATCATTGTCTCTAATTTCAATCGCATTTACCCCGTTTACTCTCGGTCTTGAGTACGCTTCCAATGATGTCTTCTTAATAGTACCATTTTTAGTAACCATCACAACACTCATCTGATTTACGTATTCAGAGTCTTTTAAGTTATTTGTTCTGATATATGCTTTGATCTTATCATCCGGTTCAATGTTAATAAGGTTTTGTACTGCTCTTCCTTTAGCCGTTTTAGAACCTTCAGGAATTTCGAATACTCTTAACCAGTAACATCTACCTTTTTCTGTAAAGAACAACATATATTGGTGGTTTGTTGCAGAAACAATGTATTCTAAGAAGTCAGAATCTCTTGTTGTTGCCGCTTTGTTTCCTACGCCACCTCTACTTTGAATTTTATATTCCGAAAGAGAAGTTCTCTTAATATAGCCTGCGTGAGAAATAGTAAGAACTACAGATTCGTTCGGAATAATGTCTTCAATAGACATTTCACCTCCTGAATAATCGATTTCAGTTCTTCTTTCGTCGCCGTATTTTTCTTTAACTTCAATCAATTCATCCTTAATGATCTGGAATCTTCTAGGCTCATTAGCTAAAATATCTTCCAGGTCTGCAATTTCTTTCATGATTGCATCATACTCATCACGGATTTTATCGAGCTCCATTCCTGTCAAACGTGCAAGACGTAAATCTAGGATTGCCTGAGCCTGAATTTCAGAAAGTTCGAATGCTTCAATCAATCCTTCTTTTGCAGCCTGTGGGTTTGCAGAGTGACGGATAATTGAGATTGCTCTATCTAAAGAATCCTGCGTTCCGATCACTTTCATGAAACCTTCTAAGATATGTGCTCTTTCTTTTGCTTTTTTAAGCTCAAATTGAGTTCTTCTTACAATAACTTCATGTCTGTGCTCTACGAAGTGATGAATGATGTCTTTTAGGTTTAATTGTTCCGGTCTACCATGAACCAGAGCAATATTATTAACACTGAAAGATGTCTGAAGTGAAGTATATTTATATAATAAATTTAAAACAACATTAGGAATTGCATCATTTTTCAATTCATAAACGATACGAAGACCTCTTCTGTCCGACTCATCTCTGATTTCATAAATTCCTGGAATTTTTTCATCTTTAACAAGTTCGGCAGTTCTTGCAATCATTTCAGCCTTGTTTACCTGATAAGGAATTTCGTTGACGATAATCGCATTTCTGTTTCCGATTTCTTCGAAAGCAACTTTAGCTCTAAGAACCACTCTTCCTCTACCTGTATGGAAAGCATCTCTTACCCCATCATATCCATAAATAATCCCGCCAGTCGGGAAATCCGGAGCGATGATGTGCTGCATTAATTCATCAATTGTAATTTCTCTGTTATCAATATAAGCACAGATTGCATTTACGGCCTCAGTTAAATTATGAGGAGCCATATTTGTCGCCATCCCTACTGCAATACCGGAAGTTCCGTTTACCAAAAGGTTTGGAATTTTTGAAGGCATTACTGTCGGCTCTTGCAAACTGTCGTCGAAGTTATTCTGAAAATCAACTGTTTCTTTGTCTAAGTCAGAAAGAACCTCATCAGAGATTTTTTTCAACCTTGCTTCAGTATAACGCATTGCTGCAGGTGGGTCACCATCCATAGAACCAAAGTTACCCTGACCATCTACCTGAGGATAACGCAAACTCCAGTCCTGAGCCATTCTCACCATTGCATCATATACAGAGGAGTCTCCATGCGGGTGATATTTACCCAAAACATCCCCAACAATTCTCGCAGATTTTAAATATTTTCTATTAGAAAAAACCCCTAATCCATACATACCGTAAAGTACTCTTCTATGAACAGGTTTCAAACCGTCTCTTACGTCTGGTAACGCTCTTGAAACGATAACCGACATCGAATAATCGATATAAGACGACTTCATTTCATCAACAATGTTGATAGGAATCAATCTTTCTCCTTCTTTTTGCATAAACAAATTTTATTATAATGATAGTCAGACGCTTAGCTGTATGTCTGAAAATTATTCTTTTTGAATTTTTATTAACGGGCTAATTTACGAAAAATTTGCCGATTTTTGCAGTAAAATTTATCCACAAGAATCTTAAAAATTCATAAAAATATGAGCGTATTAAGTATAACTTTCCACTGCACGAAAACTCATCTTGAAGAGTGGGAAAATTATATTGACGAAACACTGGTTTTAATGACAGAAAATTTAATGGATGTCAACAAATATATTCTTTCCGAAGTACACAGTGAGTACATTGAAGAAGGGAAAAATTACAATCTCCTTTTGCTTTTCGACAATGATGGACTGAGAGATGATTTCGTAAAAAGTGAACTGGAAAATATTGCTGAAAGAATTGAAAAAAAGTTCGGACAGGAAGTAATGATCTTTAATACTTTTCTCAATCCTAAAAAATCAAGATTTTAATTTAACCAATAAAACAAAAGCACTGAAAATTTTCAGTGCTTTTTATTTCAATTACCATCTATGATTATGGTGATGTCCAAAACCCCTGTGATACCCATAATGATGTCCACCATAATATCCTCCGTGACCATAAATATATACTCTATCACCATATCTAGGTCCGTACACTCTATATCCAGCCGGAGCTCTTCCTACATAGTCCTCTCGAACCATACATGAGGTAAGGGTAAAAAATAACACCGATACACTCATGATTTTGATTAAATTTTTCATTTTGTTGCTCTTCTCAACTTTCTAACAGAAAGATCAATAGGAATGCCCAAACAGTCATTAAGTTATTAAAATAAAATTAAAAAATAAAGCATACGATACTTGTTAGTTTAATAATAAGCAAATCATACACCTAAGAATGAGCGATCTCGAATTAAGTTCATAAAAAAATGACTGTTAGCAACAGTCATTTATATTTTTATAATTTCACTATAATTACAGGTCTAGAAACACGATGCGGTCTGTGAGAGTAATATCTTGGTCTTACAGGTTCGTAGTAATACCTTTTATAGTGATGTCTCGGTGGACGATGATAAACTACGGGTCTATAATAAGGTCTAGGCGGACCATAATAATAATGTTTTGAATGCTTTGGTCCGTGACCATGACCGTGCCCATCTCCATGTCCATGACCTCTCTGCATTGGTGAAGCCTGATAGAAAGCAAAGGAAAAGATGATTAAGAAAAATCCTAATACTTTAGTTAAAAAATTCATAGCAAGTTATTTTCAAATTTACATTACGAAACTTACAAGACTAATGCCAATAGTGCATTATTATTGAATTATATGAAAATTTTAAGAAAATTTATTACTTTTTTTGTTAAAAAACATTTTCGCTTCTTCTTTCAAGCATAACAACATCCTTCCATACTCCGTTTAATTTGCCTATTTTTTTTCTAACCCCTACAATTCGGAAACCATTTTTTTGATGTGCTTTTAAAGCCCCTTCATTTTCGGGAAAGATATTCGTCTGTAAGGTCCAGAAACCATGCTCTTCGCTATCTAAAATCATCTTTTTAAGCAAAACAGAGCCTAATCCTTTCCCTTGATAATTATTCTCAAAGTAAATGCTTACTTCCGCCACTCCTTTAAAACTCTCTCTTTTACTCACAGGTTTCAAGGCACACCATCCCACAACATCACTGCTTTCATTTTCAAGAACCCAACGGCAGTCGTTAAAATACTCCATATTCCAAGCTTCAGTGGTTGGAACTGTAGTTTCAAAAGTAGCCATCCCTCCTTCAACACCCTGTTTAAATATTTCTAACACTCTTGCTTCATCCGCCGGAAGCATTTCTCTTAATTCATAATTCATTTTGCTTAATGGTATTTTCTTTTATTTTTCCTCTTAATTCTGGAATATCGTGTTTGCTTATTATTATCATCTTCTGAGATCACACTTATATTTCCATCCACTTCAAGAATAGAAAGTTTTACCTTCTCTATTCCGTCTACACCGTGTTCTCTGATGGATTCCTCCAGTTCATCCCTCGTAATCTTTACTTTATCCAAGGCTTCCTGAATGACCACTCCGTCCTTTATTAAAATGACAGGATCTTCCTCCATAAAAGTTTTAAATGACGGACTTCTGAACATTAATCTCTTTAAAATAAAATTAGCGGCAAAAAGCACCAAAGCAGCAACCAAACCGCCTTGTAAGGAAGTATCCGGACCTACCATTGCATTCTGAACCGCATTCGAAATCAGCAAGAGTAAGACAACATCTCCTGCATTAAGCTGTGAAAGCTGATTTTTACCAAATAAACGAATAGCAACCACCATGAAGAGGTAAACACAAAGCGAACGGATAACGACATCTAAAATGGGATTCACAATAGTTTTTTATACTATCAAATGTATTGATTTTTTGCTTTGACTGACAAAAATAAAATTCTAAATAATAGAGTCGTGTTTTTTAATATTGTAATGATAGCAATAAAAAAACCGCTTTATAAAAAGCGGTTTAAATTCTTAAGGACATTGCCCGATCGGAACTGTACTACAAACTGTTTTATTCAATCTTTCGCAATAAACGCAGTATTGTTTAGGTTCTCCTCCGTACACTGACTTTAATTCTGTTTTTGTTAGTTTTTTAAAATTTTTCATATTGTTTTAATTTGGTAAGTTAAATATAACAAGAAAATCATTATCTCTCATTACATATTAACTTCAAAAATTTGTAAGATTTTCATAAAAAGAAAAAGCCACACAGACTTTGTATGGCTTTGTATAAAGGTTTCATAAAATATTATCTGTTGTTGATTTCCACTGTTACAGGCATTACATAAGTATAAGCCACCATATTTTCATTTATTTTTTTACGGTCTACTCTATAATCCAGTTCGCTTAAAACAGTTTCAATTTCCTTGCTTACACTTTTGCAGTCGCCGTTGGAATGTACATTCACAATTTTTCCGTTTTTGGAAATATCAAACTTCACGACTGAATTTACAGTTCCTTGCTTATAATCTGTATTTGTAAGGTCAAAATTTTCCATCAACCGGCTTCTAATGTCATTAAAGGTGGCTTCGTTTTTATTTAGCTGCACTTCTTCAATAACATTAGAAGTTTGTGCTTTAGCTGTATTTAGAACACCAATAAATCCGAAAACTAAAAATGAAGCAACTATTATTTGAATTTTATCTTTCATAACTATTTGGTTTTAAATGTTATATTAATTTTGTTTATATCTCTTAACCAAAGTTATTAAAAATAATTCATATTAATTTTACATTTAGTTAACATTCAGTTAACATTAAAATTCAACTAATTGATTATCAATAATATTAAATTTTTAAATAATTGAAAATTTAATATTGGGAATTTAAAAATGGTTTAAATTATCCAAATATTTCTCATATCACAAGGCTTAAGCTTTGGAATTATACTATTTGATAAACATTATTCTTTTGAAAATTTATAAATTGTTAAGTACCAAAAAGTGAGTATAAATAAAATACTGATAACCAAATTTTCAAATTGAAAGTACTCGAAAATATTCGTTAAAATTAATCTATTAACACAATAGCAAAGAAAAACCTGCAGTGAAACCAATATAATCAGAAGCCATATTTTTTTAAACCTGAATTTGAGATATTTATAGATATAAGAACTTATTACGGAAAAAAACATGAAGTAGATAATCCACCAAAATGAAATTCTGAAAATACCGAAACCAAAAGTACTGTCAGCTTTCATTTCTGTATATGTAAAATCCTCATATCGGGAACCTGAATAAAAAGGAAAAATAAATTCTTTTGCAACCAGAGTTATATTTAATAACAAAAGAAGAATAAAATTAAAAATAATTAGTTTTTTCATGGTATAAAGAGTTTTTTATAAAAATAAAAAAAGGAATCTGCATTTACAAATTCCTCTATATAATTAATCAAGCTATATTTTTACTCAAACTCTCTCTTCAAAAACTTCCCGGTCAAGCTCTTCTTAGACTTCACTATTTCTTCAGGGGTTCCCTGTGCAACAATCTGTCCACCGTGTTTTCCTCCTTCCGGACCAACATCGATGATATGATCGGCAAGTTTAATGACATCCATATTATGTTCGATAATAATGAAAGAGTTTCCTAATTCTACCAGCTGATTAATAGCATCCATAAGGATTTTTACATCTTCAAAGTGAAGTCCGGTTGTCGGCTCATCAAGAATGTATAATGTATTTCCTGTTTGTCTTTTTGCTAATTCTGTTGCCAGCTTAATACGTTGCGCTTCTCCTCCGGAAAGTGTGGTCGATTGCTGTCCTAAAGTAATATAACCTAAACCTACATCCTGCAATGTTTTTACTTTCGTAAAGATCTTAGGAATCGGCTGGAAAAATTCCACTGCTTCGTCAATTGTCATATCCAGTACATCAGAAATCGATTTTCCTTTGTAACGAACTTCCAATGTTTCCCTGTTAAACCGTTTTCCGTTACAGGTTTCACAATGAACGTATACATCTGGTAAAAAATTCATTTCGATCACTTTTAAACCGCCTCCCTGACAAGTTTCACATCTTCCGCCTTTCACATTGAAAGAGAATCTTCCAGGCTTATAACCACGGATTTTGGATTCAGGCAATTCTGCAAAAAGATTTCTGATATCGGTAAACATTCCGGTGTATGTTGCAGGATTCGAACGTGGCGTTCTTCCAATCGGAGTCTGATCTACATCGACGATTTTATCGATGTTTTCAAGACCTTCAATCTTTTTATATGGCAAAGGCTCCTGAACGGCTCTGTAAAAATGTTTGTTTAGAATCGGGTATAAAGTTCCGTTAATCAAAGAGGATTTTCCACTACCAGAGATTCCTGAAACCACTACCAGTTTTCCCAAAGGAATATCAAGGGTTACATTCTTAAGGTTGTTTCCTGTAGCTCCTTTTAATACTATATTTTTACCATTTCCTTTACGTCTTTCCGCAGGAATTTCAATCTTTCTTTTTCCATTGATATATTGCGCCGTAATAGTATCAGCTTTCAATAAATCTTTTGGTTTTCCCTGCCAAAGAATCTCTCCACCAAATTTTCCGGCTCTCGGACCGATATCTAGCACCTCATCAGCTTCAAGAATCATGTCCTTGTCGTGTTCTACAACTAAAACAGAATTTCCAATATCACGAAGGTTTTTTAAGGAGTTGATCAATCTTTCGTTATCTCTCTGGTGCAGTCCGATACTCGGTTCATCCAAAATATACAAAACATTCACCAACTGGGAACCAATCTGCGTGGCCAGACGAATTCTTTGAGATTCCCCACCGGAAAGCGTTTTTGAACTTCTGCTCAGACTTAAATAATCCAAACCAACATCCAATAAAAACTGAAGCCTGGTTTCAATTTCCTTTAAAATTTCGTGAGCAATGATTTTATTTTTTTCTGAAAATTTATCTTTAATATCCGCTAACCAATCTTTCAGATCAATTAAACTTAATGCATTGACCTCAGCAATATTTTTTCCGTCAATTTTAAAGCTTAGACTTCCAGGCTGAAGACGCGTTCCTTTACATTCAGGACAGGTTTCTTCCGTGGTGAAATGTCTTTCCAGTAAGATTGCTTCGTAAGATTCTCTTTCTTCAATAATCTCCTCTATAAACGGAATTAGCCCATCAAAACTGATCTTGATCTTTTTGGTAATTCCTGCGTATTTTAAATCTTTATTAAATTCCTTATGACAGCCGTTATAGATATAATCCAACGCTTCTTCGGGAATATCCTGAAAAGGAGTTGTTAATCCTAATCCGAAAATTTCAAGAATATTTTTAATCTGAGCGAGAATCCATTTGTTAGATTTAATATCTTCCAAAGGTAACAAACCTCCCTGATTGATTGATAATTTTGGATTTTCAACAAAGTAATCAGTGTTGATCTTTTTGATTGTTCCCAGTCCTTTACAGCTTGGGCAGCTTCCTTTCGGAGAATTAAAGGAAAAGGTATTGGGTTCCGGTAAAGCCAGTGAATGACCGGTTTCAGCATCCATCAGGTTTTTAGAGAAATATTCAATTTCCGTACTTCCCAGTTTTTGAATTCCGATCAGTCCTTCTCCCATTTCCATTGCTGTCCGCAACGATTTTTCCATTCTGTTTTCTGAAGCTGACTCGCCAATAATCCAACGGTCGATAACGATGTCAATATCGTGGGTTTTGTAACGGTCAAGTTTCAGATCATATTCGATATCCTGCAGTTCACCATCAATTCTCGCCTGTCCGTAACCTTTTTTAGCCATTTGCACGAAAAGTTCGTGATAATGTCCTTTTCTGGAACGTACTACAGGTGCCATCAACATGATTTTTTCGCCTTTGTAATTTTCTTTGATCGTTTCAAGGATCTGGTCTTCGGTATAGCTTACTAGCTTCTTTCCTGTTGTCTGAGAATAGGCATCAGAAACCCTTGCATATAAAAGACGGAGAAAATCGTACAGTTCTGTAACAGTTCCTACAGTTGAACGAGGGTTTTTATTGGTTGTTTTCTGCTCAATGGCAATTACAGGGGATAATCCTTCTATTTTGTCAACATCGGGACGTTCCAATCCTCCTAAAAACTGTCTTGCATACGCAGAAAAAGTTTCTATATAACGACGCTGACCTTCCGCAAAAATAGTATCAAAAGCCAATGAAGATTTTCCACTTCCCGAAAGCCCTGTAATTACGACCAATTCATTACGTGGAATTTTTACATTGATGTTTTTAAGGTTATGCTCGCGCGCACCGTAAACTTCTATATATTCTGTTGATTTACTCATAATTTGGTGTGACTTTACCTGAAAATCACGATGTGCAAAATTAAGGAATTTTTAGGAATTTTTTATGTTAAAGAATGTTAGGAATTTATGGATTTATTAAGTTGGGATTTGTTTTAAAAATTAGTTTAAAGCTTTCCGGACGTTAGATCCTTCGACTACGCTCAGGATGACAGCTCTATACTAACTGTTTTTGAGCGTAAATATGCAACGTATTTTCCATTGTCATTGTGAGCGTAGTCGAAGGATCTCCAATATGACAGTAAAATGTTCTTTAATTATAAAACTCTCCCCCTTTTTCTTTAAATTTACAATAAATACAAACTCTTCATGAACAGACTGCGAGAACATATCGAGGAAATCATTTCCCTCAGCGACGAAGAATTTGATCATATAAAAACATTTTTTACTTTAAAAAATGTTCGTAAAAATCAGTTCTTGGTACATGAAGGTGATGAAGTGAAATTCGAATTTCTTACACTTGACGGAATCTATAAAGTTTTTTACATTGATGAAGACGGTAAAGAACATATTCTTCAGTTTGCAAAAAAAAATTGGTGGATGACAGATTATATAGGATTTTTTAAACAAAAAAATGCAACTATGTTTGTAGAATGCCTGCAAGACGGCGCTGTTGCCTGTCTTACATTAGAAGGAAGGGAAAAACTTGCTTCAGAATTTCATAAGATGGAATATTTTTTCAGAACTAAATTAACAAATGGCTATATCGCCCTGCAACAAAGAATTATGCTATTATTATCAAGCACACCTCAGCAACGGTATGAAGAATTTTCAAAATTGTATCCCGATCTTATTTCTCAGATTCCGAAAAAATATGTGGCGGAATATCTGGGTGTAAGCAGGGAAACGCTGAGCCGACTGTATTCTAACAATAAATAAACTGTAAGTGTGATCCGGATCACACTTTTTTTGTGACTTCGCTCCTTTGATCTGGGAATCAAATCGACCTACATTTGCTATAGAAATTTAAGTGATTTCAAACAATCAAGTAAAATAGTAATTAACTAAAAAATTGTAAAGTCATGAAACCAAAAGTATTAATCATTGTATCCAATGCCAACACCATCGGACCGAACAAAAGAAGAACCGGAACTTTTCTATCAGAAGTTGCACATCCTTACGCAGAATTCGAAAAAGCTGATTATCAAATTGATTTTGCAAGCTTAACGGGCGAATCTCCGTTTTTAGATGCTTTAAATTTGGCCGACGATCCTGATAATTTAAAATTCCTGACAGGAAAAGGCTGGGAAAAAATGCATAATGCAGGAAAACTTTCAGACGTGAATACAGATGAATATGATGCTGTTTTTGTTCCCGGAGGCTTAGCTCCAATGGTCGATATGCCCGAGGCTGCCGAACTTAAAAAAGTGATTGCCGGTTTTTATGAAAGCAATCGTATTGTCGGTGCAGTTTGTCATGGTCCTGTATCTTTGTTAAACGTAACATTAAGCGACGGTACTTTCTTAGTAAATGGCAAAAATATTGCGTCTTTCACTACTGAGGAAGAGGACAATTACGCGAGACCGGACGTTCCTTTCGATCTTCAGACTGCTTTAACGGAGCAAGGTACGATTTTCCATGCTGCAGAACCTTGGTCTGCCAACAGTATTGCAGACGGAAATATTGTAACCGGACAAAATCCTGCCTCTGCGAAAGGCGTTGGTGAAAAAATGGTAGCTTTAATTAATGCAAAAAATGCATAATTATTACCTTATAAATTAAAAATTATGAGTCAAAAAGCAGTTTATGTTTGTGCCAAATGGAAGGTAAAAGAGGGAAAACTGGAGGCTGTTCTGCATCTGATGAAAGAAGTAGCGGAAAAAAGCACTCAGGAAGAAGGAAATATTCTTTATAAGCTCCATCAAAGTAAATCCGATGAAAATACTCTGATCATTTTTGAAGGATATAAAAACGATGATGCCGTGGAATTTCATCGTAATTCTGAACATTATAAAAATATCGTGGCTGAGCAGATTATTCCGTTATTAGAAAATAGAGAGGTGACTCTTATGGATCTGTTATTTTAAATATTGTGTTTTTAACAGGCTTCGGGAAAACCTTTGGTTTTCCCGAAGCCTGTTAGTTTTATGTCAGATAATTCCTTTGAATGCGTATGTTGAGATCCTCTAGCTTCGCTCAGGATGACATCGCTAATACTATTTTTTACAAACAAAAATTTAATTTTAACTGTAAATTTCATAACTAAATAAACAGGCTAGTATTAGAGCTGTCTGTCCGAGTTTGTCGAAGCCTTTTAACTATAATTTCAATCAACGAAAAAATTCATTAGTTTAGTTTATATCTCTACTGTGATTTAATAATCTCCAAAATCAGAATCTTCGTTGCTTACTTTGACTAAGTATTCTATTCCGTCGATAGCTTTTGAAATAATACGGTTTCTAAGCATACTAGCCATATTTTCCCAATAGACTCTTCCATAGAAAGAATAATTTTGAGGAATAATCTCCACTTCTACCGTACGTACAAAGCCTTCTTTAGGTTTATTACTGATCATAGTCCCTCTGGTTACTCTTACTTCTTTCAGTTCATCCTTCAGTACCATTCTGCAGTAGTTTTTTACATCTTCCAAAGAAATGATCTTATCCCGGGTCGTCAAAGCATATTTATAGGCCTGAATGCTATCCGTTCCTTTTTGCTCCTCTGCTCCTCCGATCGTTTCGGTAAGAAGTACCAGCATTTGAGATTTCAGCTGATTGGATAATTCTGTTCCCGGGCGCATATGATTGGCTAATGTAGAGTGAGTCACCCAAAACGACGCATAGGTATGATCTGTTTTATCAACAGGTTCCATGATCACATAATTCAGCTCCTGTTTAATACTTCTTTTAGCATTATTGACTTTTTGAATCATAGATTTCATCTTATCCGACATTTCACTCAGAATACCTTTTACATTATCCCTGTTCAACAGTGAAAATGCTGCGATTTCATCTCTGGTGAGCTCCAGTACACTTGCAATCATATCGACTGCATTTCTGTTGGAAAAGCGCTCCATACCACCTTTACGAACAGTATACAATCCTTTTTTCAGATCATCGTTTGGCGTAAACGGAATTTCGGTATACCTTCTTCCGTCACCGTCCTGAACTTCGTCCACATACAGGAAATGCTCTCCGTCATCCGTAACTAAAGGAATATTATTTCCCATGATATCAAGACTGTATTCCGTTTTCTTCCAACCTCTGTTGTAAATAGGGAACGCATTCAGCACAAATGAAAAATTATCCAGGATCTCAGCGGAAAACTGAGGCGGAAACTCAAAAGTAAGCCATAAGAATTTTTTTCCGTCTATATACTTGTTGATTTCTTCTTTATAATCCAGGAAGCTCAAATTTTCAGGAAGCTTTCCTGCTTCAGTAAATAGGCTTTCCGAAATTCCTTTTATTTCTATAAACTTATGATGATAAACACTTTTAACATCTTCTATCAATTTATTCTGGATTGACTGCTCTTTAAAAATTTGTTCATAACCATCAGTCTGATTATTTTTTAAATAAGTAAGACCTTCCCTTACAAACAGCGGATTTCCATTACTGGTAACTGTGATGTAAGGTAAAAGCTTATAGACAAAATCCATGTGTTCAAACGCCGGATTTGAGCAATAAATACTTAGATTTTTAGGAAATTTTTCACTGCTGTATTTTGATACATTAATTCCAATGGTAACTTTTCTGTAATCTTCAGGTCTTCCCTGAAATCTGGCAATGGGGATTTTATTCAGCCTGTCATCTATGCCGTAACATGTATTCCCGACAAACATTATAGACGTTTGGACTTTATTGATCCTTACATTTCCTACCGGAGTAAAAGGAATATTAATTTGCTTATCAGACTCTGATTTCACTGTAGAAATCATTTGTTTTCTGAAGAAAAACTCCGTATGCTCCAGTAAAACCTCCGAAGATTCCGTCGGGTTGGTAAATGCAACCGCATGGGCAGGAACTGGATGGGTATAAATAGACGGAGTGAGAAGCTTAGCCAGCTTTTCTAAAATTCGGGCATTTACCGTCTGTATTTCATTGTTTGCTTTGAAAACTTCTGTACTGAATGCATCGATCAACAGTTTTACAAAAGGATCTAAAGACTGTGGACTTTTCAATCCCCAAACTTTAGTTGCATTCTGAAGCATTCTCGCTTTTACTGATTCTTTGGAATATATATTCTGATCTAAATTCATAATTTGTGATTACCTTTTAAAAAATTTAATCGATAGACATCGGGCTCAAAAACAATTCTGTAGAAAAGCTGAACCGCTCTCCCGTCATCTCCATTTTTGCATTGATGGCTATCTTTACTTTTTTCTTAACTTCTGTGTGCTCTTTTGTATCGTAAGTATGCTCTACAAACTGAATATGGGCTTCAATTTGAGGCTGTACAATCCGGGGTTCGTATTCCTGTATCTGTCTTTTCAGACTCTTAATGAAAACGTTTTCCCATACAGCACTGGTAACTCCATTATCGAATTCCAGGTTCCAAACATCGTTTCCGTAATTTTCATCATATCTGTTTTCGCCTTTTTTAGTAGTGATCAGCAACATAATGTTGTGGGCAATACTCTCACCCATATCGCAGGTGTCAATACTCCCCCCTTCAGTCATTAATGTTGACGGAACAAAAGGCATTCTGTAATTTGGTGTGTCCATGATTCAACTTCTGTGATTTACTTCATAATTCTGGTTTACTTGAAAAGAAATACCAAATTAAACATTTTTCACGAAATAGAGTATTACAATTTTGAAAGATCATTTATAAAACAAAAGCTGCCCGTTTTTAGAGCAGCTTTATATTTATTCTTCAACTTTCTTATTTCTATTAATAAAATAATATACAGGAAGTCCGAGCAAAACCAATAAAAATCCGGGCCAGGTGTATTGTTGCTTATAAATTAAAAGTAAAATACAAAATCCTGCCCCAATCAATAAATAAACAATTGGCGTGATTGGATATAACCATGTCTTGTAAGGCCTTTCCAGATTGGGCTGTTTATATCTTAAATAGATTACTCCAAAAACCGTAATCATATAAAACAGTACGATAACAAAGGAAATCATATCTAAAAGATTCCCGTACTGACCGCTCAGACAAAGTAAGGAAGCCCAAATTCCCTGCATCCACAGAGCATTGGCAGGAACTTCATTTTTATTGTTTTTTTCAGCTTTCTTAAAAAACATTCCATCTTTTGCCATCGTCTGGAAAACCCTTGCTCCTGCTAAAATCAATCCGTTATCACAGCCAAAAGTAGAAACCATTACCAATACCGCGATAATTATGGTTCCTGCACTTCCGAAAATAGAATGAGAAGCTGCAACCGCTACTCTGTCATTTTCTGCAAACGCAATGGCATCTCTGCTTAATGCGTTTAAATACACATAGTTTACGGCAATATATAAAATGATAACAGCCGAGGTTCCATAAATCATTGATTTTACGACATTCCTCTTTGGATTCTCAATTTCTCCAGAAACAAAAGTTACACTTTCCCAAGCCACAGAACTGAAAACAGAGCCAACCATTGCCGCGGCAATTCCGCCCATTAAAGTCATTCCGCCAATAGGTTCCCAACCTTCTTTCAGAAAGTTTCCAAGTGTGTCTTTTTTAAGGTTATTAAAAGAATCCATTCCAAAACTGAAGTTTTCGGCCATATGAGAAATATCCACCAGCATAAAACCGGCAGCTATTAATCCTACTAATGCAATAATTTTAGATCCTGTGAATATGTTCTGCAGCAATTTTCCGCTTTCTACCCCTCTTGTATTGATATACGTAAGTAAAAGAATAATGGCGATCGCCAGAATCTGAATCCAGGTAATTTTAAACTCTCCACTCTGAAAAATAGGTGCTGCATCATTTAAAGCAGGAACCAAATAGGCTGTAAATTTTCCAAATGCCATAGCTACAGCTGCAATAGTTCCGGTCTGTATCACTGTAAACAATCCCCATCCGTACAGGAAACCCATCTTTTTTCCGAAAATTTCTTTAAGATAGGTGTATTGTCCACCTGCTTTTGGATACAATGCGGAAAGTTCTCCGTAGCTTATTGCTGCGGAAACAGTCATAATTCCGGTAATCACCCAGACAACGATCATCCAGAATCCTGACCCTAAATTTCGCATCATATCGGCGCTTACAATAAAAATTCCGCTTCCGATCATAGATCCCATTACCAGCATAATGGCATCCCAAAGTTTTAGTTTTTTCTGCATAGTGAAATATAGGCTTCAAATATAGATAAATATGCAATGAGTTTGGAGTTTTGTTTCAAATTTCAAAAATAAGTCTGTTTTTTATCAATTTTTTCTGCATTTATGATTCAATTTTTATTACTACTTTTGAAAAAAATATAAAAATGAAATTCAAAGCAATATTATTTGCAGTAACAGTAAGTGCATCTTCTTTAGCTTTTGCACAGGAATCAAAAAAATCAGGTCCACCGGCAGGAAAAGCACTTGTAGGTGATACTTACGGTGGAGGTGTAGCTTCCAATGTAGAATCCAAAGCTATCTCAGTAGATAAATTAAGCAAAAAGCTTAAAAAAGAGAAAAAAGTAGAAAATGTTGCGATAAAAGGAAAAGTAACGGATGTTTGTGATAAAAAAGGATGCTGGTTAACAATCCAAACCGAAGATAATTCTAAGTTTTTCGTAAAAATGAAAGATTATGCGTTCTTCGTTCCTACTGCCTTAAAAGGTAAAACAGTGGTAATGGACGGAACGGCTGAAAGAAAAGTAACTTCTGTAGATGAGCAGAAACACTATGCAGAAGACGCTAAAAAACCTCAGGCTGAAATTGATGCCATTACAACACCGAAAGAAGAAATCAGATTTGTAGCCAACGGAATTAAGGTGGTAAACTAATAAAACAAAATTGTTATTCTGAATGAAGTGAAGAATCTTATATTTCTCCTCTTGTCAAAATGACAATGATATAAAATAAAAGCGGAACAATTAGTTCCGCTTTTTTAGTCTTCTATGGTAAAGTTTACTTCTGCATCCAGTTTAGGATATTTAGTCGCCGAAATAAATTTCTTTCCTGTACAATCTATTTCCAGCCAGCCTTTTCGCTGTTTTACATCTCCTACTTCCATGACAAAAGGAATAAAAGATATTTCATCCTTGCCCTCTTCTTTTATTTCTCTGTATTGTACCGCCACATCTAAGATACATTCATGTTCTGTATTCAGCTTTACATTTCTATAGATGATATCGTAATGCGTTTCTCTGTTCTCCGGAATGTCAAGATAACCTTCCCATCCGTCAATCCCTGAATTAAGTTCACTGATCGCCTTTAATGCATAGTAGAGCGCAATTGTATAATATTTTCTCGTTCCCTGTCTGGTATAGTCATCTACAAAATGTCCTCCTTCAAATAAAATAGTAGGCATTCCTGCTTTAATAAAGTTATCTCCTGTAGAAGTCGGATAAAATTCATCTGAATATCTGCCGATCTGATTCGGGATCATCTCCTTTAAATGATTATAAACATTAGCAATTACTGCCATACATTTTTTTCGATTCTCCGTCACCGTTCTTTCCACATCTTCAGAAGGAGCAAGAAAAGATAATGTAGCAGGATGAATTCCATTTGTACTAAAAATAGTTCTTTGCTCATGAAGATTAAGAGCATAATCATATTTTTTAGAAGCCACCGCATTTTTAAGAAATTTAATCTCCGTACTTGCTTCGTTGTGGAAATCTCTGTTCAAATCAATCTCTGCAGCATTCAGTCTAGTCCATTTCTCCGAACCGTCAGGATTTAACATAAAAATAAAATCCAGTTTTATCTTACTGAACAACTCTTCCTTCAGCTGAGGAGCTTTATCTAAAATCATTAACAAATCCAGCATCGCGTGGGTTGCATTCGATTCGTTTCCGTGCATTTGTGACCACGCAAGAACGGCAATATTACCATTCCCAACAGTTAGTTTATAAATAGGTTTTCCTAAATAGGATTTTCCTATCTCCTGAATATAGTTGCTGAGATTCTTCTGTAGATAAGAAAATAATTTTTCAGGGGAAATATAGCGATTAGGGAAATCAGGATTTTTCTGATAGATCTGCTCAAAGTTCATATTGTAATAATTTACAAGAGTCAAATTTAGCCATTTTTAAGGAAAAAATAAAATTAACATTTGTAATCATATTAAACAATGTAAATTGCCAGAATGTCTGTGGATAAAATTGTGGATTAACAATAATTCAATATAATTAAATCATAAATCTTAAAATCAATTAGTTACAGTGTTTATTTAAATGTTAATTTAAAATTTACTTTAAGTCCAATTTCTTCCATTTATCAACATTTGGGTGTAATTCTATTAAACATGGAAAACTGTGGAAAATGCTGTTAATAATTATATTATACAAATGTAAATTGTTGATAATTTAAGCTTGAATTTTGAAATTTAGCCTACATTTTAAGTTGAATATATTCCTGTAAGTATTTTAGAAGTTTAATAGATCAGCAAAATATTTCTATTTTACTATTTATCATCAAATAGCCTTATATCGGCTGCTTCCAGTCATTTATCAGCTTAAATTAATGCTCTCAAATCGCATTTTACCTATGTAATCAGGCATTTATGCTATCTCCCACTCTATATCTTTTAATTTCCATAAAAAAGCTTCGTTATTGCCTATTAATAGGATATTTATTTAGCCATATAGAATTAAAATTTTTGTTAAGTCATTTATCTCATCTTTTACTTTAAGTAAAATGTAAAAAAGTGAATTTTGGGGAAAATTTGTTTATTAAAAATTGTCATATAATTTTATAAACAATATAAATACTTGTTTATTAGATAATTAATACTATTTACAAATGTATTGTCAATAAATTTAAAATTGTTTACATTTGTATTTTGCATTTGTAAACTTTATTTTTACATTTGTAACACGATTAAAAATCAATTTTTATGAGTTTAAACGAGAGAATTTCCAAAGTTATAGAGTATTCCAATCTTACCTCATCCGAGTTTGCTGACGAGATCGATGTTCAACGTTCTTCTATTTCGCACATCACTTCGGGAAGGAACAAACCTTCTTTAGAATTTATCATAAAAATAAAATCACGCTTCCCTGAGATTCTTTGGGACTGGCTCGTAACAGGTGAAGGTCAGATGCTGAAATCCGGTTTACCCGAAGCCAAAGAAATTCCTGAAGAGAAAACTGAAGAAGAAGTTTTAAAACCAACCTCTCTTCCCGATCTTTTTACAATGATGAATGACGATGAAGATTTAGGGTCAGAAGAAACTGAAATTAAGTCTCTAAAACGAAGTCCTGGAGAATCGTTTATACCGCATCAAAGTACAGCACAGGAAAAAATATCCGATTCTCAGCGATTAGAAAATTCTCAGCAGCAAATAATTAACCAAGTGCCTGTAAACCAGCAAAGTAAGATAAAAAGAATTGTTTTGTTCTACGAGAACGGAAAATTTGAAAGTTTCGAGCCATAAAAAAAGTCTGATCAAAAAATGATCAGACTTTTTTATTTTTATATTCAAGGAAAAATTATCTTCCTTTTCTTCTTTCCAGTTCTTTTTTGATAAGACCTAACTCTCTTCCGGTTTGTCCGGCAACAGAAGTATTTTCCTGGGCTCTTCTTGTAAGGTAAGGAACTACATCTTTCACAGGTCCGTAAGGAAGGTATTTTGCCACATTATAGCCCTTATCAGACAGATAGAATGTTATGTTATCACTCATCCCGTAAAGCTGCCCAAAATACACATGAGGATTATCATTTTCAAGATTTTTAGCCTTCATTTTATCCATGATCAGCTCAGAAGAAATCTCATTGTGTGTTCCAAAGAATGCAGACACTTTATCCAAATGATTCATTACAAAATCAATTCCTGCATTATAGTTCTTATCTGAAGATTCTTTGTTAGGCTGTATCGGATCTGGATATCCTTTTTCTGCTGCTCTGGCTCTTTCTTTTTCCATATAGGCACCACGAACAATTTTATATCCAATAAAATACCCTTTTTCTCTTGCTCTCTGAAGGTTTTCTTCCATGTATTCCAGTCTTCCGGTTCTATACATCTGGATGGTGTTCCAAACAATGGGCTTTTCCTGATTGTATTTTTCCATCATTTCTTCACAAAGATGGTCTGCAGCATCCTGCATCCAGGTTTCTTCTGCATCTACCATCACCTTTTTATCATGTTCATGACAAAGTTTGCATACTTCATCAAATCTTTTTACCACTCTTTCCCATTCTTCTTTTTGGCTGGAAGTAAGTTCTGCATTTTTACCAACAGCTTCATACAAATCGATTCTACCGAAAGCTGTCGGTTTAAAAACGATAAAAGGAATCGCCGGATTTCCCACAGAAAATCTTACGATATCTTTAATCTCATTACAGACCGCATCGAAAGTTGCTTCATCTTCTTTTCCTTCAATAGAGTAATCAAAGATACTTCCAACACCTCTTTTAAACAGCTGTTTCACTACTTTCATACTTTCTTCGCGGGTTTCTCCGCCACAAAACTGCTCAAATAAAGTATTCTTTACAATTCCGGTAACAAAAGGAAAATTATTATGAACGGTGAAATTAAGAACAGAAGTTCCTATTTTAGTCAGTGAAGGCTGTTCAATCATTTTGAACATCCAATACGCTTTCTTTAACTGTGCATCAGATTTATCTGCGAATGCAACTTTAGTATCGTTAAAAATGGGCATTACAATTATATAGTTTAGGGTTTTGCAAAGGTAAGCATAACCGTAGTTTTTTAAAGAATTTTTTCTATAATTTATTCTCTATTCCGTTGAGCAGCATTGCAATAATACCGACAAAAACCCAAAATCTCAAAATATTAAGTGTCAGGAATTTACTTTTTCTAGAGTAATTTAAAATAAGGTAAACACATAGAATGATAACGAATAATCCTCCTGTAAAATAATAAGCCATAAAGCCGGAAATCCCGGTACGGGTAATCAGTTTCATTGAAACTGCCATCGTGATGATCAGCAGTGAAATAATAATAATCTTAGTGTTCCTGTTCGTAAAATAATTGGGAATGGTAATATAATCAAAAACCTTATCCACTCTTTTCGTTAATGTATCTTTTACAATATCAATGCATAAGAGAATCAGAAACAGAAAAACTGCCATCAATAAAACCTTCTTTGAAAAGGTTCCATAATATACCATCATTCCAAAGAAAGGATATAAGGTAAGGCTTACAAAAGTGAGATTATTTAAAATTAAAACGCGACTTAATTTATGGCTATAAAACCACATAAAAAACTGGTATACAACAAAAAACAAAAATACTCGATGCGAAATCAGCCAAGCTACTCCTAAAGAGAGAACACTTAAAAACAGATAGACATATAAAAAATATTTCTGCTTAATAAAGCTTTGAATTCTGGTTCTGAATGGCTTTACCAGGTGATCTTTTTCAAAATCATAAAATTGATTAATGATTCCTCCAGCTAGAATCGTAAGAACCGTACAGAAAATAATACCATGAACCTTAAAATCAAAGACAAATTTTCTGAAATTCTCATCCTGATTAAAAAGGAAAAACGTGGAAACGTATAAGGCAAATGTAAGTAAGGCAGCAACAAAAAAGCGAGCTCCTAAAAGAAAGCCCACAAATTGTGAAAATCTATAAAATAAAGATTTTTGAATATAATTTTTCTGTTGGAAAGTTTCTTTTTCAGAATTCATTCCAGGCTGTTTAAAATCTGTAAATCACTTCTTTTTGGAAACCGTCAAGCATTTTTTCAGCTTTTTCATAGTCTTGAGTAAAGCCTAAAATATATCCTCCGCCACCACTTCCGCAAAGCTTCAGATAGTAAGCATTAGAGTCTAAGCCCTTTTTCCAGATATTAAAAATACTTTCAGGAATCATCGGACGAAAATGTTCATAAGCCCAATGAGAAAGTTTTTTAAGGTTTCTAAAGAAAGGATTCATATCTTTTTTAAGGAAAGACTCTATACAGGCATTATTATAGCGAATAAACTCTTCTTTCAGCGTTTTACGGAAACCTTCTGTCTTCATTTTTTCAAAGAAAATCTGAATCATAGGTCCTGTTTCGCCTGTAATTCCTGAATCTATAAGGAAGATAGCCCCTTTCCCGACCTGACCGTCCGGAATAGCGACTTTATCTAAGTTTTCTTTATTTTCGATAAGAATCGGAAGATTCATATAGCAAATCAACGGATCCATTCCTGAGCTTTTCCCATGAAAATAGCTTTCCATTTCTCCAAAAACTGCTTTCAGGTTTTTTAAATTTTCTTTGGAAATGGTTTCCGGATTAAACTTTTTAACAGAATATTTTTCAAAAATAGCGGCAACCAAAGCTCCTGAACTTCCTACTCCGTATCCTTGCGGAATATTGGAATCAAAGAAAAGCCCGTTGGAAATATCTGTTTTAAAATGTTCAATATCAAGTTTAAAGTCTTCAGGAAGGCTTAAATCAGCCAAATAATCTGAATATTTCTGCAGATGATAATTTGATTTTTTTTCAAACTCTGACGAAAGGTCAGAATATTTTAAAGTTCCTTTATAAAAACTGTAAGGTACTACCAAACCTTGGGAATCTTCAATCATTCCGTATTCACCAAACAAAATTATTTTTGCGTAGAATAATGGGTTTGTCATTTCTTGTAAAGCAATTTTAAAACTTTATACAAAGTTACTATAATTCTGCTGAATATTAACAAATTTTAAGCCATACTGTTTATTAGATCTTAGATTTTAAAAATCTTATAAGTAGAGCTCCTGCTGCAAAAAACGCCGACATTGTTATGAATGCGTACTGCATATTATGAAACTTCTGAATAAACACACTGAAAATAAGCATTCCGCAAATGATTGCAATTTTTTCAAGCACATCATAAAAACTGAAATAGGTCGTGTTTTCCATAGAATTTTCCGGCAAAAGTTTAGAATATGTAGATCTCGACATTGCCTGAAGACCACCCATAACCAAACCAATTAAACCTGCCAAACCATAAAACTGAAGCTGTAGATTCGGATTTTCCTTGTTTAACGAATACGCTGATAAACAACATATAATCCATATAATAACTGCAATCGTAATTACATTTTTGTTCCCTATTTTCTTAGATAATTTTGAGAAAAGGAAGGCACCAAAGATTGCAATAATCTGAATGACCAAGATTGTAATAATCAATTTATATTTATCTGCTTCTTTCGGGAAAATTACCGTACTTCCGAAAGGCACTGCCATCAAGAAAATAGTCTGCATTCCTACACTGTAAAAGAAAAAACTAGACAGGAAGAATTTTAAACCTCTATCTGAGAAAAGTTTGCTCCCAACACTAAATAATTCTCTAAAACTCTCTTTGGCAATATCTTTATAAAAACTTAGATTATCTTTTAGCACTTCAAAAAATCCTCCTTGTTCTTCGTGTTTTTTAAATATGTTCTTATAATTTAGAAGCACTAAATCTTTAGGAAGTTTTTCTTTCACGTCCCCAAACTGAGGCAAATGTTTAAAGGTGTATTGTGAGAAACCAAACCACCAAGCTCCTGTTAATAAAAAGCTGACTCTTATGTATATTTTAGCTTGTTCAGGGCCTTTAGCAACCATTTGGATCAATACCAAACAGATAATCAATAAAACAACAGAGCCAATATACCCGTAAATATATCCTTTGGCAGAAAGTGCATCTTGTTTTTCCGGAGTTGCAATATCGGGTAAAAATGAATTGTAAAACACCAAACTTCCCCAAAAACCAACACTTGCAGTAATGCTAAACAGTAAACCTAGAAATACATTTTCCATACCGGTAAACATTGCCAATCCCATACAGGAAGTCGCTCCAAGATAACAGAAAAACTGCAGGAAGGATTTTTTATTTCCGATGGTGTCTGCCAAAGAGGAAAGAAACGGAGATAAAAGCACGACCAAAATAAATGAAATAGCATAAGAAAAGCTCAAAACAGCTTCTGGTTCATACGCTTCTCCAAATATTTTAATCATATTTCTCACCGGAATTTCCTGAATTTCTTTTGCCTCAGGAACGTATTCTTTTTTATTATAAGCAGTTGTGAGAATGGTATAATAAATAGGAAATATGGCAGATGTAATTACTAAGGAATATACTGAATTCGCCCAGTCATATACAGCCCAGGCTTTCATTATTTTAGGGTTATTCTTTATAATTTGAGGTTGTGGATTCTCAATTTCAGACATTTCAAAAAAGTATTAGTAGCACAAAAATAACAAAACCTCTGAATATTCGGGGGTTTTTATTTTTTTTCAGTGAAATTTTATTATTGGGTTAAAATTAAGTCACTTTTGAGATGATAATTAAACCGTATATAAAGACAAAAATCCGAAAGCATACTTAACTTTCGGATTTTTATCTACGATTAAAATAAATATTACATATTCTCAATAACAATCGCTGAAGCTCCACCGCCACCATTACAGATCGCTGCAGCACCATATTTAGCGTTGTTTTGTTTTAAAACGTTGATCAAAGTAACAATAATTCTTGAACCTGAGCTTCCAAGTGGATGACCAAGAGCAACTGCTCCTCCGTTTACATTTACTTTAGAGGCGTCTAATCCTAAAATTTTATTATTTGCCAAACCTACTACAGAGAATGCTTCATTAAATTCGAAGAAATCTATATCTGTAAGCTCTAATCCTGCTTTTTTAAGAGCAATCGGTAATGCTTTTGAAGGTGCAGTCGTAAAATCTTCCGGAGCCTGAGCTGCATCCGCGTAAGAAATAATTCTTGCCAAAGGTTTAAGACCTAATTCTACCATTTTCTCTTTAGAAACAAGGATCAAAGCAGAAGCTCCATCATTAAGAGTGGATGCGTTTGCTGCTGTTACCGTACCTTCTTCTTTTTTGAAAACTGTTGGAAGCGTCGGAATTCTGTCAAAACTTACCGCTTTATATTCTTCGTCTTCAGCAAAAATAATAGGTTCTCCTTTTCTTTGAGGAATTGAAACAGAAACGACTTCTTCAGCAAATTTCCCTTCGCTCCAAGCTTTTGCCGATCTTTTATAAGATTCAATAGCAAAATTATCCTGTTCTTCTCTTGTAATGTGATAATCGGCTGCACATTTCTCTGCACAAACTCCCATATGAACTTTGTTGTAAACGTCTGTAAGCCCGTCAAGAACCATCCCGTCCAACATTTTAACATCTCCTAATTTTGTAGCATTTCTTGCATTATAGTAGTGAGGAACTGAAGACATATTTTCCATACCTCCCGCTACGATGATGTCTGCATCTCCCGCTTTAATTGCCTGTGCAGCCATAGAAACGGCTTTCATTCCTGAAGCACAAACTTTATTTACTGTAGTAGAAGGTGTTTCAATAGAAAGTCCGGCACCTAATGCCACCTGACGAGCCGGAGCCTGTCCTTCACCTGCCTGTAATACATTTCCCATATAGATTTCCTGAACCAGTTTTGGATCAAGACCAATTTTATCTAATGCTCCTTTTACAGCAACAGATCCTAATTTCGTAGCCGGAACTGTTGATAAGCTTCCCATAAAACTTCCCATAGGAGTTCTTACTGCGGAAACAATGAATACTTCTTTCATGTCTATACTTTTATTTTTATTTAATTTTTGAACCTTTCGGTTATCTCTATATTTAATTTAATTTCTTTGTATTATCCTTTACTACAATCATCAGAAAAGCTCCTAAAAATTCTACCATCCAGCCCCACTTTAATTTAACTACGCCCGCCAATGTTTCTTGCCAAGATTTAAAGGGTAAAAAGCTAAAATATTCCTTAGACTGAAACTTAATGGCAAATAGGGTAAAACAGAATAGCAGCAATAATAGAATTCCGAAGATTTTTCCTATTTTAATGGTATTATTCACAATACCAAAAATGGCACAAGCCGATAAAATCCAGCAAGTAATGGCCAAATAATGATTAAGATCCCAATAATTCCAATTTCCAACCACAGGAACATGAACTAATGGCAAAAAACTGCCTATAATCACTAAAATTAACCCGACTAATTGAATATTTTTCATATTTCTTAAAGTGCCAAAATACAAAAAAAAACACACTTAAAATCAGTGTGTTTTAAAAACGTGTTATTTATAGACAATCAATTATTAATACTAAAGTTTTTAAAATAAATTTAATTAATTCACAACAAAATACATTAAATTTTGTTAACTTAAAAATTAATATATAGTAATTCTAATCCAATTTGTATCCCATATTTATTATTTATTTTAGCATTTTCATTAAAAATCGGAGTAAAATCTTTCTTTATAAATACATTTAGAGCACCATATCCTAAAGATAGCTTTCCGCCAAATAAAAAGTTGTTCACAGAACCATTAATGTTTTCCCTGTAATTCACTTTATGGTCTTCAAAATTCTTATAGATGATCTGGCTTTGAGACAGAAATCTTACTCCTCCATAAATTCCTGCTGAAATTCTAAAGTTTCCTTTGGAATTGTCCAACATTTTTTCACTGTTTTCAGTCGTATATTTAGGATTGAGAACAAAAACAAAATCAATAGGAACTGTAATGTAATTATTGCCTATTCTTGAATTTCTTAAATATCCTGTGGTAAAATCATCCAACGATATTTGGCGGTCCTGCTGAACAATAACTTTAGAGTCTGCCAATTTATAGGTATCACTTCTTACACCTAAACCAATGCGGTAAAAAACAGGTGAAGTAAGCTTTCCAAACTGTCTTGTAGTACGATATTCAATAACAAAAGAATTAGATCTTCCAAACATAACTTCTGACGAACTGTTTCCCAAGGCCAGAGAACCGGCAGATTTTGTAAGATTGGTAAACCCAAAAGAAACATTGAAATCTTCTCCTTTCAACAATTCTTTTTTAGTTTTTTTATTATCTCTAAAACTCAGAATCGCATTATTTTGTGTGTAGCCTATTCTGTCGAAAACTTTTCCCTTCCCCATCACAGAACTTTTCACAAGTTCTTTGGTAGCTTCTTCCAGAGCAACTTTTTGCCCATCTACTTTATCATTAATGATCTGTTCATATTTCTTTGCCACTTCTGTACGCTGTTTCTGTTTTTCTTCTGCAGAAAGTTTATTCTCCTTAAAAGTTTTATCCAATGTATCCAGTTCGTTATTCATTTTCGCCTTTTCCGAGACGATAATACTATCAATTTTTTTTGAATAATTGCGCATTTGAATATCTGTATAAGGTGTTTCCTGAGATTTGGCATAAGAAAATGCCAGTGCAGCCGAGAGTAAAGCAACTTTTGTTTTCATGATATTTTTTAATTTTTAGACACTATTTTACTTCCGTCCGGATTTGTCCGGAACGTTTATACTTAACAATATAATTTTTCTGATTATTTTATTTATTTTTCAGGGAATCGGAAATCACCGTAAATCCAAGAATTTTTAGAGAGCTCGGGCCTTTGATTTTTATTTTGCTCATATCAATTACCCCAAATTTTCTTTGATCGTTATAATTCTCTTCTCTTGTCTTATCAAGTTCTCTTCCGATAAGCAAATCTTCTGCGCTGATGTAGGATACTTTTTTCCGATCGGCTACAAGAGGTTTTCCAGAATTGCTTTCTGGTTTTTCGACAATTGCGGGAACTTCTGCCACGATATTTTCTTTTACCTTTAAACTTTGAAGTTGCTCAGTTTCGGATATATTTTCAGAGTGAAAATTGGATTGAGTATGACTTCTTTTTATTTCAGAAGAAATTGGTTTTTGTATTTGATTGTCATTTAAAACCAATCTTTTGTCCTGTTTTTCCAGTGGTTTAAGGATATTTTCTGACGTATTCTGAGCAATCTTTGCTTCATTGATTTGAGAAGGATGTTCTGAATTAAAATAAAACAAACTTCCCAACGAAATCACAAGAGCAATAGCAGCCGCATATTTCCACCACTGTAAAGATGGTTTTAATGCAATTTGAGGCTTTTTATCTAACTTTCCTTCCAATCTATCCCAAAGATCAGAAGAAGGCTTTATTTCAAGCTCTTCGTAGTCAGATTTTAATTTATCTAGCATATTGTTTTTCATCTTTCTTTTGTTTTAAAAAATCTGCAATCCATTTTTTAGATTTACTCAACTGGCTTTTGCTTGTACCTTCAGAAATATTGAGAATTTCTGCAATTTCATGATGTTTTTTCTCTTCAAATACATATAAATTGAAAATCAGTCTATATCCATCCGGCATTTTAGAAAAAATCTCATCCATATTAATTTCTTCTGTTTCTTCCCAGTCATCTTCAATATTCTCGATTTCATTTATTTCAACATCTGTGTAAAGGATGTTCTTGTTTTTCCTGATAAAGTTTATCGAATTATTAACTACAATTTTCCTCAGCCAGAACTGAAAGGTTTTCCATTCTCTACATTCATCAATTTTTGAAAAGCAGGTAAAAAAAGAATGCATTAAAATATCTTCTGCATCATGAAGATTATTGACATAAGAATTTGAAATAGCCAGCATTTTTGCCGAGAACATTTCGTAAAGCGCTTTCTGCCCTCTCCGATCCTGTTTTTGTGCCAGTTTAAAATTCTCTTCTAATAAATTCCTCATGTATCTGTTTCTATCTATAAGACAATGCATTGTTTAAATGGTTGCCCATAAAAACAAAAAAATTGCACTTTTTTTGAAAGTGCAATTTAATATATTAATTATCAACGAAATAAAATTAGTGATTTACATTCGCTACATCTTTTGGATCGTGCTTGTGTTTGAACAAAAATGCAAAAAGTAAGGCAAGAACCAACGCATATGCCGCAAAGGCCAACCAAATATTTGGCCAGTCTCTTAACATAACAGCGGATGATAAAGTACCATCTGAATTTACTGCAGAATTAAATGTATTTTTAAGAATATCTAAAAAATTCTGATTATTAGGTGTTGTATCCAGATAAGACGATAATGTTGTCGCGTCCGTAAATTTATGGGTGAAAAATTTATCAATTGCCCAACCCGCAATATTACTTCCGAAAAAAGCTCCAAAACCGTTAGTCATCATCATGAATAATCCTTGAGCAGAAGAACGTATCTTTTTATCTGTAGTCGTTTCCACGAAAAGCGACCCTGAAATATTAAAGAAGTCGAAAGCCATACCGTAAACGATACATGATAATATAATCAATGAAACTCCATATCCATCGGGAGTTCCATAAGCAAAGAATCCGAATCTCAATACCCAGGCAAACATCGAAATCAACATTACTTTTTTAATTCCGTATCGTTTTAAAAAGAAAGGTATAGCCAAAATAAACAAGGTTTCAGAAACCTGAGAAATTGACATGACAATCGTTGATCTTTGAACTACAAATGAATCTGCATATTTAGGAAAATGAGAAAATTCGCTAAGAAAAACATCACCATAAGCATTGGTAAGCTGTAATGCAGCTCCTAAAAGCATCGAAAATCCAAAGAACAACGCCATCTTATAGTTCCCGAATAATTTGAAGGCATTAAGTCCTAATTGTTCAAATAAAGGTGCGCTTTTATCGATTAGTTTCTGTGGTGGACATTTCGGCAAGGTTAAAGCATAAATTCCTAAAATAATAGCTGCAGCACCTCCAATGTAAAACTGACCTTCTGTAGCTTTATTTCCTGTAAGATTGGTAACCCACATTGCTACAATGAAACCGATTGTTCCCCAAACACGAATCGGAGGAAAATCTTTAACAACATCCAAATTACTATTCTTTAGAACAGTATACGAGATTGAGTTTGCAAGCGCAATGGTCGGCATATAAAAACACATTGCTACAAGCATTACATAATAAAAAGAATCAGGGTTTTCTGTATGAGGTAAAAAGAAAAGAACCACACCATACAAAATTTGTAAAGCCGAAAAAATTCTCTCTGCGTTTACCCAACGATCGGCAATAATTCCGGTAATAGTCGGCATAAAAATGGAAGCAATCCCCATGGTTCCGAAAACAGCACCAAACTGTGCTCCGTCCCAATGCTTTGTGCCAAACCAGAAGTTAGCCATCGTAATCAGCCACGCTCCCCAAACGAAGAACTGTAAAAAGCTGAGGATGGTCAGACGTAATTTTAAATTCATAAGTCAGTATAAAATATCTCTTTAATCAATTTTCTTTTTTCTCCTCTTGATTTCTTCCTGAATCTCTAAGGCTGTATCATAATCTTCTTCTTTTACTGCTTCTTCAAGCAATTTTTGAAGCTCTTCCATGGAAACAGATTTTAAATTATCTTCCGTAGAAACTGTTTCGGAAAACGATTGCTCTTCTTTAGCCACTTCTTCCAGTTCGAGAAGAATTCCGGCTTCATTCAAAACCTGCTGGGTAGTAAAAATAGGGGCATCAAAACGTACTGCCATTGCGACCGCATCAGAAGTTCTTGCATCCAGGATCAATTCTTCTTCTGTAGCTTTATTTTTAAAGTTAATATTAGAGAAGAAAACTCCATCTACAATCTGATAAATGATCACAGAAATCAGTTCATAATTAGCAGAAACAATAAATTTGGTGAATAAATCATGTGTAAGAGGACGGGGCGGATGAATATCTTTCTCCAGACCAAGAGAAATGGATTGTGCCTCGAAATTTCCTATAACAACAGGTAATTTTATATGTGTTTCTTCATGTTCCAATAATAATGCGTACGCTCCTGATTGTGTCTGGCTGTACGATATTCCGCGAATAATTAGCTGTTTATAATCCATAACTACAAATATAGATTAATTTTTCATAGTTGTTTTCACTTTTTTAGACAAAAATAAAAGCTCGGAAGCCGAGCTTTTATTCGTATTTTGAAGGTTTACAATTTGTGAATTATTTATACTTCATGAGTTTAATTTATAAAGCAAAATTCACTTTTAATTTTATCCTTTTAATGCTTTAATTTTCTCCGTCAAAGCAGGAATAATCTGGAAAGCATCTCCTACTACACCGTAGTCAGCTGACTTGAAGAACGGCGCTTCTGCATCACTGTTGATTACTACGATAGTTTTAGAAGAGTTAACACCAGCTAAATGCTGAATCGCTCCGGAGATCCCTACTGCAATATAAAGATTTGGAGAAATTGCTTTACCTGTCTGTCCCACGTGTTCTGTGTGAGGTCTCCATCCGATATCTGAAACTGGCTTAGAACAAGCTGTAGCAGCTCCTAAAACATTGGCCAACTCTTCGATCATTCCCCAGTTTTCAGGACCTTTCAATCCTCTTCCCGCAGAAACTACGATTTCAGCTTCTTTTAAGTCTAATTTTCCAGAGCTTTGTTCATGAGAAATTACTTTAGTATCTTCATTAGCTACTGAAAGATTTTTCACTTCTTCAGAACCTGAAACAGCGTTTTCTTTAACACCAAAAGCATTTTGGGAAACTGTAATGATAACTCCTGTCCCTTCAGCTTTTGCATGCATGAACCCTTTTCCAGAGAAAGATCTTCTTTTCACCTGAAATGGAGAAAGACTTTCCGGAGCAGCAATTGCATTAGTGATTAAAGAATGTCCGTTCATGATCGCCAGCATAGGAGCGATAGAAGAAGCATCTGTGGTATGAGGGAAAACGATGATATTTCCGTTTGCCACTTCACTTACAGCCTGTGCATAAGCTTTAGCTGAAAAATTTTTAAGACCTTCGTCTTTGATGTTGATTACATTTGAAGCTCCATATTTGTATAATAAATCTGAAGAATCCGTTGGGTTTACGGAGATCGCCGTAACTGTTTCACCAGCCTGATCTGCGATCGCTTTAGCATAAGCAACAGCTTCAAAAGCCGCTTTTTTGTAAACTCCGTTTATATTTTCTGCGTATACGAATACTGCCATTTTGTTTAAATTTAAAAATTAAAAGATTTAATGATTAAAAGATTAGATTACTTTCGCTTCTTCGTGAAGTAATCTCACCAATTCATCCAAATTATCCGGAGAAACCAATTTCACAGCAGCTCTTGGCGGAACGCTGTCATAAGAAACTCCCTGCACCTTCACTTCAGAAGAAGTAGGCTCAACAACCTGCAAAGGTTTTGTTCTTGCAGACATAATTCCTCTCATGTTAGGAATGATCAAATCTTTTTCATCCACTAATCCCTTCTGTCCAGCAATAACAGCCGGTAATTTTACAGAAATAGTTTCTTTACCACCTTCAATTTCTCTTACTGCAGTAGCCTCACTTCCGTTTACATCAAGACCTACAGATGCGTTTACGAAAGGCTGGTTTAGTAACTGAGCTACCATTCCCGGAACAGAACCTCCATTATAGTCGATTGATTCTTTACCACAAAGAATTAAATCATATCCTCCGTTTTGGGCAACAGCAGCAATTTCTTTTGCTGTAGAATAGCTGTCTTTCGGATCTAAGTTTACTCTTACCGCATCGTTTGCTCCGATTGCCAAAGCTTTCCTTACAACGGGTTCTGTAGCAGCATCCCCCACGTTGATTACCGTTACAGTAGCTCCTTGAGATTCCTGAAGTTTAACCGCTTTTGTTAATGCAAATTCATCTAATGGATTAATTACCCACTGAATTCCATTTTTGTCGAAAGCAGATTTGTCTGCTGTAAAGTTAATTTTGGAAGTAGTATCCGGAACACTACTAATACAAACTAATATTTTCATGTGTACTATATTTATTGTTTCTCTTTTTGTATAAAAAATTAGGGAATTTTATACTGAGATTTTGTTTGAATTAATTTTTGCTAATATAAATAAAATATATATTATGCATGCATAATACTTATTATTTTACTATTCAGCGCATTAGATGTATTTATTTACCGGGTTGAGATGCCCTAAATTCGATCTTACTGGGCAAAACTCTGGGATTCATTTTTAAAATATCCAATACCAAATTCCCCATATCTTCCGGCTGAATCTTCCAGGCATCTTTTTCCGAAGGAGTATTTCCATTGAAATGGGTAGCAACTGAACCCGGCATAATTACCGTTGATTTAATATTGTATTTTCTTAAATCAATCATTGCAGCCTGTGTAAATCCTACAACACCAAATTTTGAAGCATTATATCCCGTCCCATTTTCAAAGAAATTTGCTCCTGCCAAACTTGAGATGGTAATATAATAACCTTCTGTCTTTTTCAGTTCTTCTACAGAAGCTTTTAAAGTGTAAAAAACTCCCGTTAAATTCGTTTCGATCATCTCATTCCATTCTTCGGCAGAAAGTTCATCTACAGGTTTAAAAATTCCAAGTCCTGCGTTTGCAATCACAAAATCCAGTCTCCCGAATTTTTCTTTTATGTATTTTACAGCCTCACTTTCACTTTCAAGACTTCTTACATCGGAAACAATTCCTAAAACATTTTGGGAAATCTGTTTTAAATCCTGTTCCGCTTTTTCAACATCATCTCTTTTTCTTCCTGAAAATGCTACTGAAACTCCATTTTCAAGCAAAATTTTTGCAATCCCGAAACCTATTCCTTTCGTTCCTCCTGTAATATATACTACTTTATTTTCTATCATATTTATAAGTTTAATTCTTAAAAATAACAAAAACGCCCCAAATGGAGCGTTTTTCACAAGGTAAGATTTATCATCTTATTTTTTAATGAATTTCTCAGTAGAAACTCCATCTTTTGTTTCAATATTTATTAAATAGGTTCCAGAAGGTAAATTTTGCACATTCACTCTATTTCCTTCTAATTTAACACCTAGCTTTCTTCCCGTAAGATCTACAACAGAAACTGCATTGATTTTAGAATCTGTCTGGATATTTAAAATATCTGAAGTTGGATTTGGAAATACTGATACTTCAACATTTTTAATAACTTTAACATCTTGAACACCTAATGATGCACTACTTATATATTGTAAACTAAGGTTATCAACACCTGCAATATTAGCGACAGTATTGCCTGTCAATGTTGAAGAAATAAAGTCATATTCAACAGGGTCTAATCCAGGGCTTAAACTGTATGAAGTATTTGAGAAAGTAAACGTACCCTCTGGAGTAATCCATGAGTAAGCGCCAGTTGTTTTATCATATGTGAAAGAGACCGTAACCCAGGTATTTGCCGGATAAGTATTCGTTTGAGTCAAAGTAATAGAATAATACGAACTTACTCCCGTTGAAATTAGCGTCAACCTCCCTTTTCCTATAATTTTTTTAGTTGCGTAATCATATCCTACTCCTACAATACCACTCGTTGCATCATACAGATCTACAGATACTCTTCCAGCGCCAGTAGCAGGTCCCGTATAAATATCAATGGACCCTTTAACGATATTATTACCTGAAGTTGGTGTAACAGGAGTTATACTTTTAAATGCAAATCTGTTATAGGTATTTGCTGTAGCGCTATAATTATTACCACTAGTTAATCGTAAAGAATTACCGTGGGTCGCATCTATAGCAGCTATTTGATAGTCTGTAACAGCACCACCATAAATATAATAGCCTCCTTGCCCAGCTGTTGCACCTGTAAGATCTGTGGCTAAATTACCTAATGTAAGTGAATTGAAATTCTCAGTAACAATTGTTTGTGCAGACAATGTAAAACATACTGAAAATAGCGTACTCAAAAATAAAATTTTTCTCATAATATCTTCATTTTAAATTAAATATATGCTAAAAGTAACAAAAATATTTTAAATAAAAAAACATTTTATTACTTAAAATAAAAAATCCCTAAGAGTTTCTTAAGGATTTAATATCTAATTTTAAAATTATCATTTCGCATAATTCTCAAAAAACAAAGGGATACTTTCAATTCCTTTATAAAAATTGAAAAGTCCGTAATGTTCATTTGGAGAATGGATCGCGTCAGAATCTAACCCAAATCCCATCAAGACAGATTTAGCGCCTAAAACCTGCTCAAACATGGCCGTAATAGGAATACTTCCGCCCCCTCTGTATGGAAGAACTTCTTTTCCGAATGAAGATTCCATTGCCTGTTTTGCGGCTAAGAATTCTTTTGTATCTGTTGGCAATACGTAAGGCATTCCTCCGTGATAGGGTGTAATTTTAACTTTTACATTATCAGGAGCAATTTTCTCAAAATATTTTGTGAATTTTTCTGTGATTTCTTCCGGAGTCTGATAAGGAACCAAACGCATTGATATTTTTGCAGAAGCTTTAGAAGGAATAACTGTTTTGGCGCCTTCACCTGTATAGCCTCCCCAAATACCATTACAATCCAAAGTTGGACGGATAGATGTTCTTTCAAGCGTTGTGTAGCCTTTTTCACCTTCTACTCCATTTAATCCTATAGATTGTTTGAATTCTTCAGGGTTGTCTTTCAACTTATTCATATCTGCTCTGTCGGCATCAGAAACAGTTTCTACATTATCATAAAACCCGTCGATTGTAATACGACCATCTTCATCAATCAACTTAGCAATCATTCTTGAAAGCACATGAATCGGGTTTGGAACCGCCCCTCCGTATAGTCCTGAATGCAAATCCCTGTTTGGCCCTTCAATTTCTACTTCTACATAACTTAGCCCTCTTAATCCTGTTGTAACGGTAGGCTGTTCGTTACTATAAATATGAGTATCCGAAATCAGGATACAGCCGCAAGATAATTTCTCTTTATTTTCATTAACGAAATCCCCTAAGCTTACAGAACCAACCTCTTCTTCTCCTTCCAAAATAAATTTAACATTACAAGGCAAAGTATTAGTCTTCATCATGGCTTCAAAAGCTTTTAAATGCATGAAAAACTGTCCTTTATCATCTGCAGAACCTCTTGCAAAAATAGCTCCTTCCGGATGAAGCGGAGTTTTTTCAATATATGGTTCAAAAGGTGGTTTTGTCCATAATTCTAATGGATCAGCTGGCTGAACATCGTAATGTCCATACACCAAAACCGTTGGTAAACTTTCATCTAAAAATTTTTCCCCAAAAACAATAGGATATCCTTTTGTCTGGCAAACTTCTACATTATCCGCTCCAGCATTTTTAAGGTGTGTTGCCACTACCTCTGCACATTTTAAAACGTCATCTTTATACACAGGATCTGCAGAAATAGAAGGAATTCTCAATAACTCAAATAATTCATCTACGAAACGTTGTTTGTTTTCGTTGATGTAATTTAATGTCTCTTGCATTGTAAAATAATATTTTGTTAAAAGTAAAAAATTTGCCCCGCAGGAACAAACAAAAACATATAATTTTCCTCAGGTTTGTTATTTACTGAAAGTTAAAACCTTATCAATTTTATTTCATAAAAAAAGTCTCACATTTTTGCGAGACCTTCTTTATATTGTACTACTAATTAGTGTTCAGCTTTAGGAGCCTGAGCTTCTGCCGGTTTTGCAGGAACAGCCGCACTGTCAGTTTTTGGAGCTTCTGCCTCATGTTTTTCTGCAGTTGCTTCAGTGTGAGTTGCAGCAGCTTGATGACTGTGAGCTTCACCTTGTGGATCATCTGAATATCTTTCAGCACCTTCCTCAAGCTTCAAAGTATTCTTATTTCCTCCAGCCTGAATTTTTTTACAGCTTACCGCAACAGTCGCAAGAGCTAAACATATAACTAATTTTTTCATATGTAAAATTTATTTTTTTAAAGGACGTACAAAATCGCGTTATTTCAGCTGGTGATAATTATTTTAACAGCAAGCGATTTCATGCTTAAATTTTTGATTGCCCAAAATTAAGAAATCCTACATTTTTCGGCAACATTTTTATACTGATTTTATTATTATTTTTCCTTTTTTGGATTGTGTAAAAATAAGATAACTTTCACCACCGTCTTTTAAACTGTATTTCTTCTTTATTTCTTCCGGTTTTAAGGGATAGTTTTTTGAAATAATATTAAACTGGCTTTTCTTCTTAATATGTTTATTATCAATAATTTCAGTCTCTAAAATTCTTCCCGGAAATTCTTCTATTTTTTCACCTGAAGTATAAAGATGTGTGTTCGGATGAAGCTTTTTTACTTTAAATTTTTCCGAAATCAAATTAAATATTCCCGCCTTCAAAATTGAATTGTTGGGAATATAGATAAACTTTTCAGGTTCAGCATATTCTGAGTGAGCATCTTCTTCTTCCCCAAATTTAAATGTAACCGCAGGCTCTTCACTTTCTAAATTTACACAATTACAGACAATCTCTCTGGAAGCTTTACCCGATAAGAAAACAACCACTTCTTTTACATCATTTTTTAATGCAATAATATCAATTCTGGCAATATTTTGTAAAACAGAAACAAGATATTTCAAATCGATAAGCGGAGACAGTTTGATAACAATCTCATCAGCAATCGAAAGCAGTTTTTCCTGAATTTCAAGAATATTTGGTGAGAGATCCTCCAGCAAAAACACTTTGTTTTTATTGTTATCTCTTCGTGCAGGGTCTAAGTAAATCACATCAAACCTTTCCTCATTTTCATTAAGGAAATCTTCCAGTTTACGATTGATAAATTTTGCTTTTTTCCCTAAAACAGTCCAATTGTTCTTAACTATTTCCAAAAGTTCGGCATTTTGCTCTACTAAAGTAACCTCATCAAAATTTGCAGACAGATAATAAGCATCAATCCCAAAACCGCTCGTAAGATCAATAAACTTTTTTCCTTTTAAAATTTCAGATTTATAAAGAGCTGTTTTCTCTGAGGATGATTGTTCTAAATTGAGTTGTGGCGGAAAAACAATTCCTTCTTTCAATAAGAACGGAAACTTTTTCCTTGCGACCTGCTTTCCTTTGATCTGCTGAACGATTTCCTGCATAGAAACATCAGAAAACGGAGATTTTTTCAATAATAAGGAATGCAAATCCGTATTTAGATTTGCATTGATATATTTTTGAACCTCTTCTTTTAGAATTTCTTTACTCACAGATTCTTCCGGATTAAATATTTAGGGTTTATCTTTTATAAAAAATATAATCCGTTAATACAGGCTCTATTCCTTTTTGTTTTAATTGAGCATTTATTTGCCCTCTATGATATGTAGAATGATTGATCGCCTGAAAAAGCATTTCAAAAATAGTATTCTCAAATGTTGCTCCTCTTGAATTTTGATATGTTATTGCTTTGTCTAAATTAGAATCTTCAACAATTCTCATACTTTTTTCAAAATTCTGTCGGTTGATTTCATTTAAATTTTCAAAAGGATTAACCTGCCAAACTTCAAATGGTTTTTCATTTAAAACTCTTGAGTTCCAGATTTGTTGAGCATTTAAAGTATGATTGATTAAGCTGACTGTCTTTTCATCTGTTTTTTCAAGATTTTCAGCAATCACTTTTATCATTTCTCTATTAAAATGGTAGGTATATTCAAATAAATCAATTAGTTTTTCTTTCATTACTCAAACATTTCAGCCCAACGAACAGCTTTTATTTCGCGTTGATTATATAATTCGTCAATAGATTTTTTAACGTCTAATTTTGGATATAAGTTGACTCCAATCAATTTTATTTTTCCTTCTTCTATCCATCTTTGTTCTTCAAAAGCGTGATCGTAGATTTTCTTTTGAATAATGCCTTGCTTTAAAAGTTCTAAATAACCGCCCGCTTCTTCAATTTCTATGAATAAAGCCCAAGATTTTTCAGCGATTTGCTGTGTAACATCTTCCACGTAGTAACTTCCATTGGAAGCATCTTCAAATACATTGATAATACTTTCGTAAGCCAAAACAATCTGTTGTTTGAAAGAAATTTCTTCTGAATTTTCAGTGCTTCGGTCAACCAGATAATTATTACTGAAAACCGCATCAGCTCCTCCAATCATTGCGGAAGCCAGTTCCAACGTCGAACGGATCAGGTTATTTTCATTATCCGAAACCGCTTTATTTCTCAGTGAAGTCTCCGCAAAAATGTACGGAATTTCATCTAACCCATATTCCTTTGATAATTGATTGAAAACCATTTTAAAAGCTCTCAATTTTGCCATTTCAAAGAAATAATTTCCTCCGATAGCAATTCTGAAAATCAGTTTATTTAGGATTTCAGCTCCGTATATTTCAACCAATTCTTTTGTTTTGCCCAAAGCAATACCCAGTTGCTGATATATAGCTGCTCCGGCATTTTGATGAAGAGATATATCTACACAGATATTTCTTTTAAATTCTTTTGCCAACAACTCTTTTACCAGCTGATCATTGATTACTGATTCTTTTTCATCAAATACATCAATTAAAGAAAAATACTGATCTTCTTCTTTTGGACTGATATGTCCTGCCAAATCAACATTATTAACAAAAATTGTTTTCTGTTCCAGATTTTCTACATTTTGATCTAAAATAAATGCAAAAACATCTTCTTCCAGACTTTCGTGATATCTTGCCACCAAATGTGTACTTTCCTCTATTTTTGGCAGGTTTACCAAAGGTTTCTGTACCGAATCATAGAAAGGTTTCACTTGGATTCCTTCCAGATTTTCTTTGGTAAGAATAGAATAAATATCTTCTGTTTTAAGTTGTTTCTTTACTAGATTTTCCCAGGCTGTATTTGACATTGGTTATGGATTATTTTGTGAATTGTCAATCGTCAATTTTATTTCACAAGTAAATTATGAATTGACAACTTTCTCACATTCTTTTTATTAGATTTTTAGATTAAAAAAATTGACAAGCAAAGCGAATTAATCATTCACAATTCACTTTTTAAATTATTTTTTCGCCTTTGTGCTATCGACCACCAAAATAAAGATCTCTTCATTCGGTTTTTTCATAAAATAATTTTCTCTTGCGTATTTTTCTTTTTCAGATTTATTATTCATCAATTTTTTATAAAACGCATCATTTTTTTCATATTCGGTTTTATAATATTGAAGCTGATCTTCGTACTTGCTGATTTCCCCATTCAGTTCATTAATCACCAAGAACGAAGTTTTATCAAAGAAAATCATCCAAACCAGAAACAGACAAATGGTAAGGGTATATTTATTCAAAACATATTTTTGAATAAGCTTAAATGTCTCAGATTTTGGCTGAATGTCTTTAATAAGTTTGTTTTCTTTCATTTTAATGTTTTCTCAACGAATTTTTAATAACAGTAGTTAAAAAATCAATCGCTACGGAATTTTGCTTCATATTCGGGATAATTAAATCTGCTTCATTTTTTGAAGGCTCAATAAATTCCTGATGCATCGGCTTCAAAGTGGTCTGATAACGGTGCAGTACTTCATTCAGATCTCTTCCTCTTTCCTGAGTATCCCTCCTGATCCTCCTGATCAGTCTTTCATCGGAATCTGCATGAACGAATACTTTTAAATCAAACTCTTTCAGTAGTTCTTTGTTGGTAAGTACCAAAATTCCTTCTACAACCAATACATTTTTAGGTTCTACAGTTACATGATCTCCGGTTCTTCCATGGGTTACAAAACTATAGATCGGCTGTTCGATCGGTTCATTGTTTTTTAAAGCCTTCACATGTTTTATCAACAGATCAAAATCGATGGATTTGGGATGATCATAATTTAAAGCTTCTCTTTCCGCTAATGTAAGATTATGATTATCATGATAGTAATTGTCCTGTGAAAGGATATTCATTCCTTCGATGTCAAGCTGCTGAATGATCTTATCAACAACCGTAGTTTTGCCGGATCCTGTACCTCCTGCAATTCCTATTACAAGCATTCTTTTTTGTTTCTTTATAGTTTTTACAAATATACTATTTTAGATGAATGCAAATAAAATAAATGAAGATGCTTTTCATTCTGTGCTATCTGTAGGGTAATATTTATTCTGTTATATTTCATTAAAAAATAAAGAGTCTTTTAGCTGATAAACAATACCCAAAATATTTCGTCAATTTAAAATTTCTTCCGAAATTTGATTGCTTTTAGTTAAAAAATTATGGAAATCAAAAATATAGATCATCTTGTATTAACGGTTGCTGATATTGAAAAATCGATAGAGTTTTATACTCAGATTTTAGGTTTTGAAGTCGTTACTTTTGGAGATAACAGAAAAGCGCTCACTTTCGGAAATCAAAAAATCAATCTTCACCAAAAAGGAAAAGAGTTTGAACCTAAAGCAGATCACCCTACTCCTGGTTCAGCAGATTTATGTTTCATTTCCAAAACAGATATTGATGATGTTCTAGAAGAATTACAGCAGAAAAACATTGAAATCACAGAAGGAATTGTTGACAGAACGGGAGCATTGGGAAAAATAAAATCAGTATATTTCAGAGATCCGGATTTGAATTTGATTGAAGTAAGTAATTATTTATAAATGATAGATATAAACCATCCTAATTCTGAATTTATCTTTCAAGCTGGTGCATTTACAGATAGAATCAAGAGATTTTGTCAGAAATATATTTTAGAAACGTTTGAACAACGAAAAATTACTTTTCAGGATATGAAAATTGAAGCCTTACTATTGCAGGAATTTTCAGAAATCCATTTTAAAGAAAATTTATCTTCTATTTCTAAACTAGTAAATGATTTAAATAAAGAAATTGATAAACTAGAAGTTATCAAATATTATTAGTGAAGAGGGAAATTGTACCGTTTGTAATATAAAACTTAAAACATTCGATACTTTAATCAAAGAAAAAAATTTCAGACTTATGACTGTATGTGAAAAATGTCCTAATGAAATTTATAATATTATCAATCAACTTGATTGGGCAACAGGAGCGGCATTTATATAAATACAAAAACTATATGACACCAATTGAAAAATATCTTGAGCATTTAGATAACATCTTTCAACAAGAACCTGAATTTTATAATAATGACAGTCTAATTGAAGGCATTAAAGGTGTGACTTCAATTGTTTACAGAGATATTCCCGAAAAAGGTTTTATAACAGCAATTACTTATGGATTATCACTTGTAAAACATCCTGATTGGAAATTAGGAAGAGCAGAATTATGCATTTCTGTCGAGTCTGAAAATTTAGATTGGGGGATTGTATCCGGCTTTATTGCCAATCAACTTAGAGGAAAATCAGCATTTTGTTATGGAGAAACAATCAATTTTGGCGAACAAATAAGTGAAGATTCTGAAATGGATGCTTTCTTAATATTTTCCCCCTGCACTTTAGATAAAAAAGAAGATTACTTAGATATCAATATTGGAACAGATTACAAAATCAATATTGCAGGTCTTCACCCAATTTATTCTGAAGAAATCGAAGTTTACAATCAAATAGGTTTAAAAGAATTTTGGTTTCATCCGGATTTTGACATTTATAATGTGAAAAGAAAAAAAATCAAAATATAATTTCTCTTTACACTATATCAAATATTTACCCCATGAATATTCTTTACTTCCGCCATCACAAAAGTACTATGTGTGCTCCCGATAGAATCTACAGAGCCTAATTTATTAAAAACAAAATCCTGATAGTGCTTCATATCTCTTACCTGCACTTTCAGCAGAAAATCAAAATCCCCGGAGATATTATAGCATTCCGCGACTTCATCAATCTGTACAATATCTTCAACAAATTGATTTCCGACAGAACGGTCATGTATTTTTAATTTTACCTGACAAAAAACGGTAAAACCACGGTTCAGTTTTTCAGCTTCCAGAACGGCAGCATAATGTTTAATATACCCTTCCTGCTCCAGTCTCTTCATCCGTTCAAAAACAGGAGAAGCGGATAGGTTAACTTCTTTCGCCAACTCTTTTACCGTTAGTTTTGCATTTTTTTGAAGGATTCTCAGCAGCTGAAGATCCTTTTCATCCAGTCTTTCCACAGAATAATATTCTTTTTTTGATTTTAATTTTCAAATTTACAGAATAATAATCTTTTAAAATAAAATAAACTAAAACAAAATTCTTATTTTAATCATTTAAACAAATTAATATGCTTTAATTATTATTTTTGAATCCTATTTTGTTCTTTAACATACTTCATCAAACGGAAAAGGTTTTACTTAAGGTAAATTAATTAGGGAATCGTGTGAGAATCACGAACTGTCGCGCAACTGTAAGTAACACGCCAAAGGTTTTTGTCCGCGTATATCCACTGTGCAAACGGGAAGGATGACAACAACTGTTACAAGTCAGGAGACCTGCCTATTCCGAATTGACAATGCTCTCGCGGTTTGGAGTTTTTGGTTAGACAGATGATATTTTGGAAATGTATTTGAGTTTTGAATTTGAATTGATTTTAAATTTTGAAACGCAAAGTTTTTTATTATAACTTATTATTTTTTAAGGAGCAAAGAATTGCGACTTCGTCGCTGATGAAGCGTATGGATAAAACGTCCGCTTCTTACAATCAATGAAATTGATTACTCTTTGCTCACTTAATTATCAAGAAAGTTTAATTAAACTTTGCGTCAAATAAATAAAAAACATACAATTATTATCTAAAAAAATACGTCTTCACTATATCTTATCAATTCCACAAAACTTTTTCCCACAAGAGCATTATGAAGCATCTGAAGAACTTTTAAAATCATTGTTTAATTTAAAAGTTGTAAGAAATGCAAACACACCTTCTTGGCTATCCGCGTATTGGTAGCAACAGAGAACTCAAAAAAGCCTGCGAGCAATATTGGACAGGCAAAATTGAATTAAATGATCTATTAAAAGTCGGGGAAACCATTACTCAAAGTAATTGGAAACTTCAGCAAGAAGCAGGAATTGACCTTATTCCCTGTAATGATTTTTCATATTACGATCAGGTTTTGGATATGACTTTAACGGTTGGAGCCATTCCTGAACGTTATCAGGAAATTGCATTAAAAAAGCCTGAACTGGATCTGTACTTTGCAATGGCAAGAGGTTTCCAGAAAGACGGTTTGGATATTACCGCCATGGAAATGACGAAATGGTTCGATACCAATTACCATTACATTGTTCCTGAATTTCAGAAAAACCAGAAATTTAAATTATTTTCCAATAAAATCACCAAAGAATTCATCCGCGCTAAACAGTCCGGAATCAATGCAAAACCTGTAATTATCGGTTTGCTGACATATTTGTTGTTAGGAAAAGAGAAAGAAGAAGGTTTTGATAAATTGGATTTAGCGCAAAACTTATTACCTGTTTATATTCAGATTGTAAAGGAGCTTGAAAATCACGGGGCGGAATATATTCAGTTTGATGAGCCATTCTTAGCTTTAGATTTAACTGAAAAAGCAAAGGAAACTTATCAGTTTATTTATGCTGAAATCAGAAAACAATTCCCCAACCTAAAATTCATTGTTACCACTTATTTTGAAGGGTTAAAAGACAATCTTCCATTAGTTACTTCCCTACCTGTCGATGTTTTACATATTGATTTGGTTCGTTCTCCTGAACAATTGGATGAAGTTTTAAATACCATTCCCAATACTCTAAACCTTTCTTTGGGTATTGTAGACGGAAGAAACATCTGGAAAAACGATTTCCAGCATTCATTACAGTTGATTAAAAAAGCGGTTCAGAAAATCGGCTCGGAAAGGATTTATATCGCACCATCATGTTCTTTATTACACTCTCCTTTCGACTTGGATGCTGAGCAAAATGAAGAAGTCTTGTCTCCTGAGATCAAACAATGGATGGCTTTTGCCAAACAGAAAGTCTATGAGGTTGTCAATTTAAAGGAATTAGCCTCAGAAAACCCAGATTACAATACACTTCAAATTTTGGCTGAAAATAAAAAAGCCATTGAAAACCGTAAAACATCTGCATTAATCCACAATCAGAATGTGAAAACCCGTGTCGAGGTAACAACGAAAGAGGATGCACAGAGAAATTCACCATTTACGATAAGAAAAGAAACTCAGCAAGACGTATTACAACTTCCTTTGTTCCCAACAACTACTATCGGTTCGTTTCCCCAAACAAAAGAGGTGAGAAACTGGCGTTCGAAATTCAAGAAAGGGGAATTGAATGCTGAACAATATGATACTTTGCTAAAACAGGAAACCGAAAGAACGATCCGTTGGCAGGAAGAAATTGGGATTGACGTTCTTGTGCACGGAGAATTTGAGCGAAACGACATGGTGGAATATTTCGGGGAACAATTAGCCGGATTTGCTTTTACTCAAAATGGTTGGGTCCAAAGCTACGGAAGCCGTTGTGTGAAACCTCCGGTTATTTTCGGAGATGTTTACAGACCGAACCCAATGACGGTATATTGGTCGGAATACGCTCAATCCTTAACAAAAAAATGGGTAAAAGGAATGTTGACGGGACCTGTAACGATTCTTCAATGGTCTTTTGTACGTGACGATCAGCCACGTTCACTAACCTGCAAACAGATCGCCTTAGCGATTCGTGATGAGGTAAATGACCTGGAAAAAACAGGAATCAGGATTATCCAGATTGATGAACCGGCAATTCGTGAAGGTCTTCCATTAAGAAAATCCGACTGGCAGAGTTATCTGCAATGGGCAGTTGAAGCTTTTAGAATTTCGGCAAGCGGTGTGGAAGATGCTACCCAAATTCATACGCATATGTGTTATTCTGAATTTAATGACATCATTCAAAATATAGCCGATATGGATGCCGATGTGATTACGATTGAATGCTCCAGAAGCCAGATGGAATTATTAAATGCCTTTGCAGATTTCAAATATCCGAATGAGATCGGACCGGGAGTTTATGATATTCACTCCCCAAGAGTTCCGTCTAAAGAGGAAATGGTGGAATTGTTGAAAAAAGCTCAAGCCGTTATTCCTGCACGGCAGCTTTGGGTAAATCCTGATTGCGGTTTGAAAACCCGTCATTGGGATGAAACAAAAAAGGCGTTGATTGCGATGGTGGAGGCTTCGAGGGAAGCAAGTGAAAACTTTTTGAAAGAAAAGACTTTATAAATTTATACATTGATTTTGATTTGAAGGGCAGAAGTTTAGACTTCTGCTTTTTTGTTATCAACCTTTAGCAAATTATTATTAATAATAAAACTGTTTTCATAAATTCGATAAAAATTAATTTACCAAATTTTACATGAATCAGTTTTTTATCACACTAACGCTATTATTTTCAATTCTATCATATTCACAAGATTTTATTTTTGATGATGGATATGATTTTAATAAATATAATAAATCAATTAAAAATTATAAAGTTTATCAATATTTGGATAATGACAGTACAAATATTAAACTAACAAGAACAGTAAAATTTGATGATAAAGGACGTAAAATTTTTGAATCAACTAATAATTATAAATTTTCAAAGCTAACAGGAATTGAAAACTATATTACAAACTCATTCTATATTGATAGTTTATTGTATAAAACAGAAACTACATATCCTAACTCTATAAATAAATATTTTAGCACTTTCAGATATAATAGTAAAAAGCAACTGATCAGCATCACTTCAAAAAAATTTGAAAAAGGGTTTAAAACGAAATATAAAAGAAGTTCTGCAGGAGATTTAATAGATGAAGAAGATTTTGAAACTAAAGCTAAATGGACAACTGATTTGAAAAAGTATTTTGAATATGATAAATCGGGAAGATTAATAAAAACAACTATTCCTGAAAAATTTAAGAAAAGTCAAAATATTTATTACTATTATTACTTAGAAAACACCCCTATAAAAATAACGTCATATGATAAAAACCGTTTAGTTTGGGATGAATATCGTGAATATCATAATAAAAATGATTACGATTATATAAGAATATGGCCTGATTATGATTTTAAAATTTCAGAAATATGTAGAAGCATTGGAAAAGTAAGTTTTAAATATGACAATCAAAATAACTTAATTGAAATATCCCAACCTGATTATACAGGAATCATAGGTAATATGAAAATAAGATTCTCATACAGTAGGGAAAATTTATTAAAAAAAGTAGAAATCATATCTGTTGATAACCAAATAGAATTAACAAGTTTGTATATATACGATTAAAACAAATTAATAATCAAAAACTTACGTTTTTCTAAATAAATTTTCTTAATTTTGCACCCCGAAAATAAGGGATAGAAAATATGAAAAAAATTGGCGAGCACAGAAAACTTTTAGGAGTTGATCAGAATGTAACTTTAAAAGAGCTGAAAACCATTTACAGAAATGCGATGAAAGATACGCATCCTGATAAGTTTATCAATGATGAAGCTGGACAACTGAAAGCAGAGGAAAAAAGCAAATCTGTAATTGAAGCTTACCATTTTTTAGTAAGTATCAATCCGGAAACGCAGGAGAAATATAAAGAAGAATATACAGAAACGATTACCAAATTCAATATTCAGGATTTTTATCTTGAGAAATCGATTCTTACTGTCCTTCACCTGAATGGAGTTTCTTACGAATATATGGGCGTTCCGAAAAACACCTACATTAAGATGATCAATTCGGATTCACCAAGCCGTTTTGCAAGAAGACATATTTATGGAAATTTTGTGTTCAGAAAAGCTGGCGAAGTGATGCAGGATTAATTCTGAAACAATCAACTGTATAAAATAAAAAAACCGTATGTTCAATGAGATACGGTTTTTATTTATCGTTTTTTGAACGTTTACATTCCGTTCAGATAGGTTTTTATGGTTTCCAACACTCCAAAACGGTCATTGGAACAGGCTTCAAATTTTGCCACTTCTTTTACCGAAGGGTGAGCGTTTTCCATGGCATAGGAATAACGGGCATTTTTAAGCATTTCAATATCGTTTAGGTAATCACCGAAAGCCATCGTCTGCTCCGGAAGGATATTCAAAGACTTCTGCAATTTTTCAATAGCATTTCCTTTATTGGTATGCTTGTTCATAATATCCAACCAGTTTTTCCCCGAAACTACCACTACTAAATCTTCATCTTCAAACTTTTTCAAAGCTGGGTATAAAAATTCTTCAGCACTTACCGGATGATAAACTGCAATTTTGAAAACCGAATCGTTCACTTCCTGTGTAAGATCTTCTTTTTTCTGATTTTGAGTATAGTATTTGGAAAAATAATCTACAAAAGTATGATCACTGCTCTCATAATAAGAACTTTCTTTTGCACTTAAAACCGCTCTTGCGCCAGGAATTTCTCTAACTGTCCGAATAATATCAGCAATTGAATTTTGACTAAGCTTATCCGCAAAAATCTCTTCATTTTTATATACGATATATCCTCCGTTTTCAGCGATAAAACCTATTTCATTCTGGATTTCTCCAAAATATTTGGTAATTCCCGACATCTGTCTCCCGCTTGCAGGAACGAAAAGAATATCCCGTTTTTTCAGTTCTTCATATACCGCTGGAAAATCCGGACTTACTTCATATTTTGAATTCAAAAATGTCCCGTCCATATCGGTTACAATCAGCTTTATATCCTTCATAAAATTCTTTTTTCTTCTTCTTATTTCTCAAACCTTATACAAATATAGACTTTAAAATCTTAAAGAGAAGTTCAGTCTTTATTATCATTAAACGGTTTAATTTTAATTTTTTTTAATATGAAATCCTTAATCAATAAGATAATTAAATTCTTTTCTGTATTGTGAAGGACTTTTTCCTGTGTACTCTTTAAATGTTTTATTAAAGTAGCTGAAGTTATTAAAACCGGATTCAAAACAGACTTCAGTAATGCTTAAAGGCTGTTCCGCGAGGAGTTTTAATGAATGGGTAATCCTGTATTCATTCACAAACTGTGTGAAGGTTTTATTGGTTATCTTTTTAAAATAGCGGCAAAAAGAAGGAACTTTCATGTTCGCTAGATCAGAAATCTGTTCCAAGCTAATCTGTTCTTTAAAATGATCTTTTACAAAGTTGAAAATATGATTGATTCTTTCATTGTCTTCCACCTGTGTCTGAAGATAATATTTTCCGGCGTTCAGAATTCTGTATTCATGGGTTGAAGCCAGTTCTTCCAGGATTTTAAGAAACTTCACCAGCTTGTCCAAAGCTGAAGATTCATGCATTTCCACAATTTTCAATCCGATCTCTTTTTTTATCTTTTCTGAGAATACAATGCCTGCTTTTGCTTTTTCCAGCAGAACCGTAATTTTCTGCATCTCGGGCAAAGTCCAAATCTCTTCTCCTAAAAAATCGGGCTTAAACTGAATGACCATTTCATAATCATTATTAGTATTTTCATTCGTCATTCCACAGTGCGGAAGATTTGTTCCCATTAAAACCAGATCTCCATCCGAAAAATAGGATATATTACTTCCTATTTGTCTTTTTCCTGAGCCTCCACATACAAAAATGAGCTCAATTTCAGGATGATAATGCCAAACATGTGATTTAATGTTTTCATTTTTCTGAAACTTTAAACTCGTAAAACTGCTTCCTATATTAGGTTTTACGGCTTCGAAGGCGGGATGAGAATGTTTCATATCGGTTGAAATAATTTCATACACAAAATTAACAAATAATATTTAAATAATTAATTTAAAGGTTAAAATAGTACATAAATATGAAAATTGTATGGTAGAATAGTATTGGTAGCGCATCTAAATTTGCAGTATTAACAAATGAAAAAATAAATAGTATGAAAAAAGTATTTAGATCAGCTTTATTAATAGGTTTTTTATCTATTTCAGCAAGTATGATGAGTAAAGACAGAGACTTTTCACTTTCATTTGGAAAAACAGAAGCAGAAACTGTACAATTTGAAGTATCCAATGCAAAAAATGTATCTGTCGTTATTTACAACGATACTTACGGCGAATTGTTTTCTGAAGATTTAGACTCGGATAATAACGTAACCAAGTCTTATAATTTTAAAGATCTGGATTCGGGAGTTTATTTTTTACTGTTAGAATCTGATAGAAAAATAGAAAAATATAAAATAAGAGTAAGTTCCGACAAAAAAGTGATCATTGATAAAAAGCCTGTCGCTGAAATCATGAAACCGGAATTTCTTGTGAATGGTAATAAAGTAAAATTACTTTTATCCGGTTTAAAAAATACCGCAAAGATTTCCGTATCTGATTTCTCCGGTACTATATATTATAATGCTACGAAACCGGCAATTGATGGTAAACTGGAAATTACTTTCGATTTAAACCCGAAAACTGCGGACAACTACATTATCAGCGTGGAAGAAAGTGGAAAGGTTTTTAATAAGACAATCAGTCTGAAGTAAAAAATACTTCTGATAAATATTTTTTATATAGTTTAATTTTAAAGTCAGATTTTTCAGTAAATCTGGCTTTTTTCTTTACTTATATTTAAGCTATTATATTTTTATTCTCTTTTTCAATAACATTAACATACTATTTGGAGATTCCTCCTTCGTCGGAATGACATCGTGGATAATTCGTATAATGGTATCTACACTCAAAATTATATCAGGACTTTGCTTTCAAATAATATTAACAGACTTTGCTTTGAGATTCCTCCTTTGTTGGAATGACATTGTGGATGCATTGAGATTGTACATTCAAAATTTATCAAGACTCTTTCTTGTAAACAACATATCTACTTTGACTTTGGGATTCCTCCTTTGCCGGAATGACATTGCGGATGCATTGTGATTGTAAATTTAAAATTGTTTGTAAATACTCTTGCTTTTAAAAAACATTAACAAACTGTACTTTGGGATTCCTCCTTCGTCGGAATGACATTCTATATATTTAAAAAGCATTTATTACCAAAAATAAAAAACCATATCATTTCTGATACGGTTTTAAGTTAATTAAAGGTTGTTATATTTTAGTCTACGTGTTTTGCGGTAAACCCGTCCTCACTTAGTTCTCTGTGCTCATAATCAGCTTTCATTTCAGCTTCATAGTCTACTTTTTCATGTTTACCCATTCTTCTTAATACAGAATCAAATAAAGAGTAAACTACCGGTACGATAATCAAGGTAAGGAATAATGACGATGTCAAACCACCGATGATTACCCAAGCCAATCCGTTGTTCATCTCCGCTCCTGCTCCTTTTGCAATCGCAATCGGGATCATTCCGAAGATCATCGCAATCGTCGTCATCAAAATCGGACGAAGACGTGCATGGTTAGCCTGAATCAAAGCGTCGTGTGTATTGGCTCCTGCTGCTTTTCTCATATTGGCAAAGTCAACAATCATAATCGCATTCTTCGCTACCAAACCAATCAACATGATCATCCCCAACATCGTAAAGATATTCAGTGAGTTTCCGGTGATGGCCAAAATAACCATTACCCCGATCAATGCCAAAGGAATTGAGAACAGTACCACAAACGGATATACAAATGAGTCATATAAAGAAACCATTACCAGATAAACCAATACGATAGCAGCCATTAAAGCAATTCCCAACGTACCGAAACCTTCAGTCTGGTTTTCCATATCACCACTCCAGATATAACTTACACCGGCAGGTTTTGTTTTTTCATTGTTCATGAACATAGCAGCCCATTCGTTGGCAACGTCTCCTACAGGACGACCTACTACTTTAGACTTAACTTTTACAGAAGGTGCTTTATCTCTACGTTCCAACAAACTTGGCCCTGAACCCATCTTCACGTCTGCAAACTGGCTCAATCTGATTTGTTCTCCCTGAGGATTTGTAAACATCAGGTTTCTAACATCATCAATGGATTGTCTGTTCGCATTACCAAAACGGATATTGATATCATATTCATATTCTCCGGCTCTGAATTTCCCGTCTGTATTTCCACTGAATGCAGTCTGCATCGTTTGTCCTACACTGGAAAGGTTTAAACCTAGAGAAGCCATTTTATCCCTGTCGATATTCACCTGAACTTCCGGATTTCCAGAGTCGGTTGACAATTCGGCATCTACAGAACCAGGAACTTTTTTAAGCAATTCAAGAATTCTGTTCGCTTCTTTATTGGCCGTTTCATTATCCTGAGCGGTTACTACAAGTTCAATCGGTGCATTATCTGCTCCCATTAATCCGATTGGTGCTGTTTTAAATTCAACTCCGGTAAATTTCTCTTCTAACGCTCTTTTGATTCTCGCAGACTTGATATCCGTACTTTCATTACGCAAAGATTTATCTACCAGGATCACCTGAATTTCTGACTGATACAAAGTTGCCTGAGCACCACCAAAACCTGATGACTGCTGACCAACTGTTGTAATCATATCTACAACATCTTTATCTTTTCTAAGGTATTTTTCAACTGCCAGTGTTACCTGATTGGTTTTTTCTACTGAAGCATCTTTTGGTAATTCCATCTGAACAAGGAACTGCCCTCTGTCCATTTTAGGGAAGAATTCACCTCCGATAAATCCGCCTCCCATTAATCCCATTGTTGTAACGATAAGAAGTACAAAAGTCAGTACAACTGTCATTACTCTTCTTAAAGTTGTTTTTAAAGCCCACTCCAAAATTCCGGTAATCCAGTGTGTGAATTTTTCCAATTGCTTTTCAAACCAAAGGATGAATTTCTCAAAAGGATTTTTACCTGACAAATGAACCAATTTTCCAAATCTTGATGACAACCAAGGAATAATCGTAAATGATGCCAACAATGAAAATAAAGTAGCAATAACCACCGTTACACAAAACTGCGCCAGAATATTAGACACCAAACCGGAGCTCATCGCAATCGGTAAGAATACCACCACGATTACCATGGTAATTGCCGTTACGGTAAATCCAATTTCCGAAGCACCATCGTACGCAGCACGAATTCTGCTTTTTCCCATTTCCATGTGACGGTAAACGTTTTCCAATACTACGATCGCGTCATCCACAAGAATACCTACTACAAGGGATAGTCCTAATAAACTCATCAGGTTTAAGGTATATCCCATCAGATACATTCCGATTACGGTAGCAATCAATGACATAGGGATCGAAACCATTACGATAAATGCGTTTCTGATGTTGTGAAGGAATAATAACATTACTACCGCCACCAAGATAATTGCCAGGAATAAATCGAAAATTACGTGATCTGCTGCTGCAAGAGTAAAGTCTGTTGTATCATCTACAATATTTACTTTAATATCCTGAGCTTTATAATTATCCTGAACCTGAGCAATTGTTTTCTTTACTAATTCTGAAACGGATACAGCATTCGCATCTGATTGTTTTTTAACCTGAAGTAAGATCGTTGAGTTCTGGTTGTATCTTGCCACTTTTTCTACATCTTTCTGGGTATCGAAAACCGTAGCAACATCAGACAAACGAACCTGAGCTCCATTTTTATTGGAAACTACAAGGTTATTCATTTCCTGAACATTTTTATACTTTCCGGAAAGTCTGATCGTAGATCTTGAAGTTCTGGTCTTTAAAGCTCCTGTCGGGAAATCTAAGTTTGAAGAAAGGATAGCCTGCTGCACATCTGCAATAGCAATACCGTATCCCTGCATTTTCTTTTCATCCAGATTTACCTGAATCTCTCTTTCTTGTCCACCAACAAGAGTAACCTGAGCAACTCCGTTTACACGGGAAAATACCGGCTCAATTTTTTTATCTAAAAGATCGTAAAGATCCTTATTATTAAGCTTACTACTAGATATACTCAATGTCATGATTGGTAGATCATCCAATGAAAATTTCTGTAATGACGGAGCATCTGCATCATCAGGAAGGTCTGCCAAAATAGCATTTACCTTTCTCTGGGCATCATTCAGAGCATAGTTTACATCGGCACCCGGATTTAGCTGAACCATGATTACCGATAAACTTTCGTAAGATGAAGACTCTACTTTTTTCACGTTTTCCAAAGAACCAACGGCATCTTCAATCTTTCTGGTTACCGATGTTTCCACCTCACTCGGAGAGGCTCCCGGATATACCGTAGAAATGGTTACCATATTGGTTTCGAACTTCGGAATCAATTCGTACCCCATCATGGAGTAACTTAATAAACCACCCAGCGTAAGTATCGTAAATAACACGATAACCAGCGATGGCCTTTTGATGGATATTTCTGCTAACTTCATCTTCTGCTTACTTTACGATATTGATTTTTGAACCGTTATCCAGGTTGATTTGCCCACTGGTAACCACCTGTTCACCTCCATTTAATCCACTTAGGACCTGAACCTTATCTCCATATACTTTTCCGGTCTGAACCTTGATTAATTTAGCTACCCCATTATTCACAATAAATAGCTGCCCTGAACTCACTCCGTTTACAAAAGCTTCTGCAGGAACCGTTAGCATATTCTGAGTTTCTGCACCATGATTTGTTTTAAATATAGCTGTTGCATACATCCCCGCTTTAAGATTTCCTCTGTTTTGAACTTCAATTTCAACAGGAAAATTTAAAGAGGCATCACTTTTAGGAGCGATGAAAGTAATTCTTCCGCTGAAAGATTCCCCAGGTAAAACATTAACATTAATAGCAACTTCTTGCCCCAATCCAATTTTTCCTACCTGGCTTTCGTCTACCAATACAGAAAGTTTAAGCGAATTAATATTTACAATTTCAAACATAGAAGTTCCAGGAGACACAACCGTTCCCGGCTCCACCATTTTTTTGTTGATTGTACCGCTGATTCCTGCTCTTATGTTAGTATCGTTTACTTTAACACTTTGAGCTTTTACAGCTGCCTGGGCATTTTTCAGCTGTAATCTTGAATTATCAAGCTGTTGTTTTGTAACACCACCTGTTTTATATGCGTTTTCATAACGTTGGTTATCGATAATAGCATTTTGTAAATTGTTCTGAGCCTGCGTAACATCTACTTCAATCGCATCTCTTTTAATGGTTGCTAAAGTTTGCCCCGCCGAAACTCTTGATCCTTCTTTCACCAAAACACTTACAATACGTCCTGAAATTTCTGAGGACTGATTCATTTCCTGCTTAGGAATGAAAGTTCCGTTAGCAGAATAATCCGTATCAATATTCTCTCTTGTTACAGTGATTACATTCACATTGATTTTATCAACCTGCTTAGCTACCTCTTTTACTTCCTGCGTCTGCTTTTCTTTATTGCTGACAATTTTATATGCCGCCAAACCTACTAATACCGCCGCGACGATGATATATATTAAAGTTTTTTTCATTTTCGTTTATTATAAGTTTTGTAGTGTGTTTAATTCTCCTTTTGCTTTAATAAGTTTTATTTCGGCCTGTTTATAATCCAACAGAGCGTTTGCATAATTTTGCTTAGCCTGAGTCAATGCGTTTTCTGCATCCAGCACTTCTGTAAGTGTTGCCAAACCGTTTTGATAGTTAGACTGAGTATTTTTCTGAACTCTTTCTGCCAATCCTACATTATCTTTCATGCTCTCAATATTGATTAATGCATTTTCCATATTTGAAATAGCATTTTTATAATCTAAGCTTAAACTCAATTGGGTATTTTGAATATCCTGATCAAGATCCTGGATATCAATTTCTGCCTGGTTAATTTTAGCTTTTGTGGCTCCTCCTGTAAAAATCGGGATACTTACATTTAAACCAATCGCAGAATAATCACTCCAAAGCACTCCATTTTTAAGACCATTTGTCAGTGGGAATTTAGCTCCGTTTGCTCCCCATCCGTAATTTGCCGTTAAGCTTACTGTAGGATAAAGATATGCCTCCGTAGCTTTTTTATTGAAAACCAAAAGCTCTCTGTTTTTATTTAAAACTTTAAGCTCCATACGTTCATCAAGATTTACTGTACTTGCGATCAACTCAGGTTTTGGCTCAATTGTTTTCTCCTCCAGTTCGATATCGGTACTGATCGGAATGCCCATATAAAATTTCAAAGCATTTTTTGAAAGTTCCACAGAGTTGATTAACTGCTGCTTGTTTGAACCAATATTAGTTAACTGTACATTCGTACGATCCAAATCTATTGGTTTTGCCAATCCGTTTTTCACCAAGCTCTGGATTACATTTCTTACTCTCTCCGTATTGGCATAGCTGGCTTCAATGGTTTTAAGATTTTCCTCCTGTACAAAAACCTGATAATAAGCTGTTGCAACATTTTCAATCAATTGTTCATTCGTTAGCTGAGCATTCAGAATATAGAACTCTCTTGTTGACTTTGCTGCTTTTAAACCTGTAAATACTCTCTGGTCAAAAATCGCCTGCTGAAGCTGTACAGAAGCCGTAGAATTCCATGGCTGCCCAAACTGCGCTCTGATCTTTTCTCCTCCAAATTCCAATAATGACTCTTGTATAATCGGATTATAAGTCACCCCGGCTGTAGCACTTATCTGCGGCAAAGCACCGGCTTTAGCTTCATCAATCTTATATTCGGCCTTTTTGATCTGTAAAGCAGCTTTTTTTGCCTCTGTCTTGTTCTGAAGAGCCTGTTTTATGGCCTCCTGAAGAGAGATCTGCTGCTGTGCAGATACTGATGAAAAACCGAAAATCATACATGCAGCTGCTATCCCAATTTTTAGCTTTCTTGCAGTGATACAATTTCTTTTCATAATTTTATACTCGTTTATTTTTTTAATGTAATTACTATCTTCAAGGTTTTTATTTCTAAAGGACGAATCATTTCTTAAAATACTTTAACATTTCTTAATTTTTAAATAACATATTCAAAATAATCTCCTTTCTCTCAGAAATAATCTTATCAAATTCTTTATCACTGATCATTAAATTCTCCATCAATAAAGGTCTTACAGCACTTGGAAAAACCAATAATGAAATCATATTGAGAACAAACTGAATAGGCTTCATTTTTTCAATGGCTCCCCTTTCCATTTCCTGTTCTATATCTTTATATAACTTATTCAGTTCATCTTCTTCTATATCTCTTTTATGACAATTTCCTTTATTGATCTGTGATACGATATAAGTTTCCAAGTATGGATACTGGAGGCTTGTGGATAAGCTTCCTTCAATAAACTGACCTATCTTTTCTTTAAAAGGCAGATCAGAATTCATTATTATTTCAGATTTTTCCTTTTCCACTTTTTGCGCTTCATCAAAAATGATCTGAATTAGATTATCTCTGGAACGGAAATAATAATTAATAAGCGTTCTGTTAACACCTGCTGCATCAGCAATTTCCTGAGTAGTGGCATCAAACTTCCCTTTCACAAAGAATAAGTTCTTCGTTGTCTCTTTGATCAATTCTTGTGTTTGGTCTTTTTTGGCTTGATTTGACATTATTGTTAAACAATTTTGTGCAAATATAAATCAATCAAATGTTTTGACAAAATTGTTAAACATAAAAATTAAACAAAATTGTATGATTTGCATCATATTTTGAAACTCAAATCATGGATTAATGATTTATTCATCCCTAAAAATGTCCTGTTTCATTATATTTGCCGAAAAATTAGTAATGATGAAAAAAATTTTATTTCTTTTTTCAATAATTAGCTGTGCTTTTTTGTCTGGACAGAAAAATCTTCAAAAGAATAATGAATATTATTTTTATGAAAATAAAGGACAGATTTTAAATCAAGATGGTAAGGAAAATAAAAATGTTCAATACTTATTTTTATCAAATGGTTTAAATGTTCAATTGAAGAAAAACGGGTTTTCTTATGATGTATATCAAGTAGAAGAGGTCGCTCAAAATAATCCTGCAAAATTGAAATTAGCAACACCTGAATCAGAAAAAAAATTCAAATACAAATTTCACAGAGTCGATATTGAATTGCTTCATTCAAATAATAACTCTGAAATTATTGCCGAAGGAAAATCTCCTGACTATGAAAATTTTTATACAATTCCTGATAAACCTTCAGGGGTTCTTAATGTTCATAGATATAAAAAAGTTACATACAAAAATATTTACAACAATATTGATCTTGTATTTTTCAAGCCACAAGATACATTGAAACCAATTGAATATAACTTTATTATTCATCCAGGAGGAAGAGTTTCTGACATTAAATTAAAATTTAATGGTATAAAAACCCACCTAAAAGATGATAAAATTGTAATGAACCTCCGCTTTGGAGAAATGCAGGAAAACATTCCTCAATCTTGGATAATTAATGAGAGCTCAAAGATAGAAACAGAAATAAAATTCAGGCAGATTGAGGACAACACTTATGGATTCATTGGAAGCAAAGATAATTATGACAAAGTTTTAATAATAGATCCCGTCCCAACTCCACTTTGGATAAAAAATCTACCCAATTGGGTCTACCAATCAAATAGCTACTATAGGGTTTTTGCAAATAACAACCAAGAAGTTTACACCAGTTTTACTACTATTGCAAAGTACAATTTTGCAACAGATACTTATACGATTATGGATTCTTATTCACAAAACTACGGTTATGTGTCTAAGTTTGATCCTTCAGGAAATAAAATATGGGGTGTTTTTATTGGAAATCATCATTATAATTATAATGGAGACAGTACAAATATGCTAAAAGATATTGTAGTCAATTCAAATAATGAAATCTATGCAATTGGTCATGCTAGAGATACTACAAACGGAACAAACACGATTACAACCCCAGGTGCACACAAAACTAACTCTTCATTTGTGAGCCAATATTATCCGATGGATAATACTGATGGTTTCATTATGAAATTCAATGACAATGGAATTAGAATTTGGGGCACGTATTTCGGGGGGAATAATGGAGATAGTATTAACTCTATTGTTTTAGATTCAAATGAAAACTTAATATTAGCTGGTTTAGCTTTAGGAAATGATGGCATCGCTACTCCAAATGCTGAAATACCTACTAATTCAAACATTTTAAACGGAACATCATTTATAGCTAAGTTTTCTGCCAGTGGCCAACAGCTTTACGGATCGTACTTCAATTTAAGAGAAGGTATTAAAAAAATCGATCGGGATACTTCAGGTAATATATATTTAACAGGAGATGTCTACAGAAATTATAACACTAGCGGACCCGGTACAACAGGAACTCATCAGCAGAATATTATTGGTGAAGGAAATACATATTTAGGGAAATTAAACAGTAATTTTCAATTTCAATGGGGAACTTATTATGGAGGACGTAATTGGTATGGAATTTTACATAATATGAATGAAGGCTTTTCTAGAGTTTCGGATTTGAAAATAGATCAAGATGGAAATATTATTTTATTAGGTAATACTAATGCACAAGAAAAAATTGCAACTTCAGGAACTCATCAGCCTGCCTATACAGGCCAAACAGGAAACGACATATACCTCACAAAATTTAATCCAAATGGAACGCAAATCTGGGGTACATATTTTGGAGCAACAACAAATATTAACGTTGATGATGATGTTTCATATTGTATTTCTATAGATGACAATAATAATATTTTGTTTGGTGGAAGAACCTCAAACAATATCAATATAGCTACAACAAACGCTTTCCTTCCCACTAATAATGGAGGATATTATTCCGGCTTTTTTACTAAATTTAACACTACAGGAAATCAAACTTGGGGTACCTATTATTATCTTACAATCAATTCTATTTATGCTCGAGCAAATAATATATACATTTTGGGAGGTGCACAGATAAATAATAATTTCGCAAAATTCTATGATTGTGCTGCTGGAATTTCAGCAACATCAAACTCTCCCGTTTGTATCAATTCAAACATACAATTAAATGCTTCTGGTGGTACGATGTACAGTTGGACAGGTCCAAACGGATTTACATCTAACCAGCAAAATCCAATAATCCAAAATGCTACGATAGCTAATGCGGGAACCTACACATGTCAAATCACAGGATCGGGCGCTTGTGACGGAACTTTCAGTGTAAACGTAGTCGTTGGAGACAACACTCCCCCTGTTCCCAATACAACAACTCTTCCGGATATTACAGGAGATTGTCACACTACAATTTCAACTATTCCTACCGCCACGGATAATTGTGCAGGAGCCATCAACGCAACAACAACAGATCCATTGTCATATTCTCTTCCCGGAACTTATATTATTCATTGGACTTATAATGATGGAAACGGAAATACAGCAACACAAAATCAAACTGTAATTGTAACCGCTCCTGCACTCCCAACTACCATAAATGCACAACAAGTATTTTGTAAAACCAATAATCCAAAAGTTTCAGACCTTCAAATTACCGGGCAAAATATAAAATGGTATGATGCGGCTGGAAATATTTTAACCCCAACAACAGCTTTAGTAAATGGACAAACTTACTATGCTTCACAAACCATCAATGGATGTGAAAGTAATAAGGTATCTATTCAGGTAACGATAAATGAAACTCCTAAGCCTGCAGGAAATACAGCTCAAGATTTTTGTTCTTCAGCAGCTCCAAAATTAGCTAACCTAATCGTTTCCGGAACTGCTTTACAATTCTACGATGCCGCTGGAAATATACTACCATTAACAACTCCATTGGTTCATGGTACTACCTATTTTGTAACTCAGACATTGAATAATTGTGAATCGGAAAAACTGACAATTTCTGTGACTCTTTCCAACAACAATGTCCCGGCAAATGCATATTCTGTAACTTTATGCAATACCACAACAGGAAATTCAATGGTTGTGGATTTGACATCCTATCAAGGTAACATTATTGCCAATCCAGCAGCTTATATATTTACTTATACAGATACTGCAGGAAATGTAATTTCAAATCCGTCAAACTACATTTTAAATATTGGACAGAATGGAGTTTTTGTAAAAGTTTCCACTCCGGACGGGTGTTTTAAAATTGTAAGATTAAGTATAACACTCAATCCTAAACCAGAACTGAATCTTCCTGAAAAAATAGATTTCTGTAAAGGGAAAAGTATTGTTTTAGATGCAGGAAGTGGATACACATCCTATGTATGGAATACCGGAGCAACAACCCAGACAATAACAGTTTCTACGCCTGGAAATTATTCAGTAACCGTAACTAATAATTTCGGATGTCAGGATACAGACAATACTCTGGTAAGCTATACAATTTTACCTGAGATTGTTTCGGTTAATATCTCCAATAATACAGCAACCGTCATTCTTTCAGCAACAGGAAATTTTGAATATTCACTGAACAATTCAGCTTGGCAAGATTCCAATATTTTCTCGAACTTGAGTATGGGAGAATATATAGTGTATGTAAGAACAAAAGAAGGATGTATTATTGGCCAAAAACCTTTCTCTATTTTCAACATACCTAATACTTTTACTCCAAACGGAGATGGGTATAATGATAAATGGAAAATCGCAGGATTAGAGAATTATTCAGGATCCGAAGTAAGTGTTTATGACCGAAAAGGTCTTCTGGTTTTCAAGGAAACAATTACTAAAAAGCCTTTAATATGGGATGGAAAACAAAATGGAAATCAACTTCCGACAGGAACCTACTGGTACATCATAAAAGTTTCTGATGGTAGAATTTATAATGGTTGGGTACTTATTAAGAACAGGGAATAACAAAAAGCGAGCAGAAATTTCTGCTCGTTTTTTTTATTTTTACAATAGCTGGCTAAAGTAATTTAATTTTATCTTCTTCAATATCAATAATCTTATCTTTATAAAGCCCTCCAATCGCTTTTTTAAAGTTCTTTTTACTCATCTGAATTTCATCTTTAATCTCTTCCGGAGTGGATTTATCTGAAAGGTAAAGCAGTCCGTAGTTTTCTTCTAATTTGTCTAAAATTTTCTTTTTAAACTCATCAATATTTTCAAAACCTTGAGGTTGTAAAGAAACATCTATTTTCCCATCTTCTCTGATTTCTTTGATATAACCTGATTCTTCAGACAAAGGGTATAATTTTTTGAAAACGTCCGAACTGTAGATTAATCCAATATATTTTTTATTGATCACCACATTCCAGCCCAATTCACTTTCATTCATCATCATCAAATCAACTTTATCTCCTTTTTTGAAAGGTAAGTCCTGATACTGCGGATTTCTTTTAAATTTTGTCGTTCCTGTAATTAAATCCAGATCTTCATCTACATAAAGGTAAACCAAATATCTTTTACCATCAATAATTTTAGTTTTTTGCTGTTTGTAAGGAATAAATAAGTCTTTGATAATTCCCCAATCCATAAAAGCGCCACTTGGCAAACTTTGTACACAGCTCATTACTGCAAACTCTCCCACTTCAGCCAAAGGAATTTCCGTAGTTGCTTTCAGTTTATGATCGTCTTGATAAACGAAAACTTCCATTTCATCACCAATTTCTTTTTCATCCTGAACAAAAATTTTAGGTAAAAAGGCTTTTTCACCAGTATCATCTGTTAGGATCCATCCTGAATTGTTTTTGTCTGAAATTTTTAAAGTCTGAGTTTTTCCGGGTTGCATGTATGATAAATTAGCTCACAAAGGTACGGAAATATAAAAGGAAATTGCAAAACTGAAAATCATATCATAAAAATAGAAGGATTACAATCTCATCTCTCTTCACTCTACTTTAGGAATTTGAAACAAAATCCATTAATTATCTTTTACTGCTTTCAAAATCAAACGCATCACAAACGATAAAATATTTATGTTTATCAACACAATTATTAAATATGGATTTTGCCAAAGACAATTTATTTTTATCAAAACTCATTTCTTTCACCAAAGTCTGAATCTGTAGAGATGTAAACATTGTTGTACGCATCTGTTGTCGTATCATAGAAAGTCTGTCGTCGTCAAATCTTGCATTTTTCTGAAGCATAAAAAGAAAATCACTGAAAGAATTGTTATCCATCACATTAGCATAATTTCCTCCGTTATTCCAATTATTGCCCTGATTTCCATAAGGATTATTCCAGACATCGTTCCAATTATTAAAACCATAAGACTGATTTTGAACGGGATAAGAATCCAACAGATACAACCCTTTATTGGTAAAAAAATCAAGGACTAATCTGCTGTTATTACGGACATTTAAAGTTGTTCTGTATAATAAATAGCCATTTTCATAAATAGAAATCGGAATTCTTCCCGATGGCAAATCAAAAAATCTAAATTTCCCGGAATTGTTAGCCATAAACTGATCGCCTAATTCTACACTAAATATCCCCTGCTCCGGGATTCTAAGAAAAACTTCAGAATAACCATATTCATTATTCCATTGATAGCTTGGATTTTTAATTGCGGAACTGTTATTTCTATTTTGATTTCTAAATCCAGAGTTATTGCCCGTCCTTTCCTCAATTCTTGGGAGATTAGATGATGATTCTATCTCAGTTTTTGAGGCTTCATTTTTTAAAAGCTCACCTGTCTTTCCTGCTTCTTGTGCAAATGAAAATGTTCCTGTAAGAAGCAATAAACCTATAAATATATTTTTCATAAACCTTTTTTAAACTCTATCGCTACTTTTATGCCAAAAAAAAGAGAAACCATAGTATGGTTTCTCTTTTTTTATATATGATTATTTTTCAATTACATATGAATTGGTCTTTTCGCCGTAGCATCCAAAGCCGCTTCTTTAATTGCCTCAGCATACGTTGGGTGTGCGTGAGAACTTCTTGCAATATCTTCTGCACTTGCACGGAATTCCATAGCAATTACACCTTCTGCAATAAGATCAGCTGCTCTTGCTCCTACGATATGCATTCCTAACACTTCGTCAGTTTTTTCGTCTGCAATAATTTTAACCAAACCATCAACATCTCCACTTGCACGGCTTCTTCCCAAAGCTCTCATCGGGAAAGATCCCACTTTGTAAGCTACTCCTTCTTCTTTTAGCTGCTCCTCAGTTTTACCTACTCCCGCAACTTCTGGCCAAGTGTAAACAACTCCAGGAATTAAATTATAATTAACGTGAGGTTTTTGTCCGGCTAAAGTTTCAGCAACGAAAACTCCTTCTTCTTCAGCTTTGTGAGCCAACATAGCCCCTTTAATCACATCTCCGATTGCATAGATATTAGCAACATTAGTCTGAAGATGATCGTTTACCTTTACTCTTCCTCTTTCATCAAGCTCAACACCGGCTTTCTCTAATCCAAGACCTTCGGTATAAGGCTTTCTCCCTACAGAAACTAAACAATAATCTCCTTCAACACTTACTTCTTCTCCTTTTTTATCTTTAGCAGTGATTTTTACCGTATCTCCGTTTCTTTCAACCGCAGAAACCGCTGTAGAAAGCATGAATTTCATACCTTGTTTTTTAAGAACTTTAGTTAATTCCTTGCTTAAAGCTCCATCCATTCCAGGGATGATCTTATCCATAAATTCAACAACAGTTACCTGAGCTCCTAATCTTAAATAAACTGAACCTAATTCAAGACCGATAACACCTCCACCGATTACGACCAAATGCTTAGGAATTTCCTTAAGATTTAAAGCTTCTGTAGAAGTGATTACTCTTTCTTTATCTAAAGTGATGAAAGGCAAAGTAGATGGCTTAGAACCTGTTGCAATAATGGTATATTTAGATTCGATCGTTTCCGTAGAACCGTCGTTTTTCGTTACTTTAATCTGAGTAGCAGATTCGAAGCTTCCCACCCCTTCAAAAACAGTGATTTTGTTTTTGTTCATCAGATAGCTGATTCCGTCTGTATTTTGCTTGATCACCTCATTTTTACGCTCGATCATTCTTGCGATATCAGCCTGAGGTTCATTGATAATGATTCCGTGACCTGCAAAATTGTGTTTTGCATTCTCAAAATGCTCAGAACTATCCAAAAGCGCTTTTGACGGAATACATCCAACATTAAGGCAAGTTCCTCCCAAAGTAGGATATTTTTCAATAATTGCTGTTGTAAAACCTAATTGTGCAGCACGGATTGCAGCAACATAACCACCAGGACCAGAACCGATTACGGTAACATCGAATTGACTCATGTTATTTTATGAATTTGTTTATTATTAACTTTCTTACTTCTTACAAATTTAACGATTAATTACCACGTGAGAAAGTGAGATTTATCAATTTTTCAACAATGAATTCAAAGTTTTTATTTTGAGTTTCTTATTTTTCCGCGATTGTCAACACCAGTTTTAATAATAAAAAAAACAATCAATAAAGTCATTAATAAGGAAGGCAAAATCTGACTGTACGGTTTATAATCAGGTAAAATGGTTCCGACAAATGCAGAGAACAAACCTCCTAATGCGCTCATCATTTTAGCCAGGTGTTCATACAGCCAAAGCTTTCCGTATTTCGATTGAGGAATATAATACCGAAAAATATCGTATCCTATCACCATAAACAAATATCCAACTGCGGAATAGATAACTACCGAATTCCAGTAAAATCCTACAGATTGTAAATAATATAAAAAAAACAAAGTTGTAAGAACCGAAATAATCATCACCAATACATCTTTCCAGTAAAACACATTAGATTTTTCTTTCACAATCCGAAATCCTGAATACGTGTTATAGCCCGCCAAAAGAGTAATAACAAGAAGAAACAGATTACGCTTAAAAATAACAACACCTAAGATACCCGTGATAATAACGAAAATCATAGCAAAAGTAAAAATCTTCCCCGCTTTCTTATGCCATACCGTTCCTTTTGGTTTGAATAAGATAATAAATCCTAAAATCAGAGCAATACTTCCTGCAATGATGTGAATGATAATGTTTACCGAATGAAAAATTGTGTTCATAGTTTTTAGCGACAAAAGTGATCGAAAATCGGTCATCAGTCGTCCTAAATGATAGATCCGGACCTATTTTATACAGATTTTTTGTATTCAGAAGGCGTTTTTCCGGTTTCTTCTTTGAAGATTTTGTTAAAAGTCGATTTGGAATTAAAACCGGATTCAAATGCAATTCCGAGGATGGAATATTTTGAAAAATCAGGATTGCTGAGTTTGTTTTTTACCTCTTCTATTCTGTAAGAATTCACGAATTTGTAAAAATTGGTATTCAGATTCTGATTAATGATCTGAGAAAGCTGATGCGTCGAAATATTCATTAATGAAGATAATTTCTGTAAACTCAGTTCTTCATCCAAATAAGGTTTATTTTCCTGCATGAAGACCAGCAGTTTTTGAGAAATTTCAGAAAATTCTTCCGACTGAACAGTTTCCTTCTCTATTATCTTTACTTTTTTCTCTAAAACGACCGGATGATAGATAATACTCTGTCTTAGACTAAAAAATACAATGCAAAATAAATACAGACTCTGAACAGCTGCAACAATAACAAATATTTTTACGGAAGTAACATTAAAAATATCATTTCTAAAGCTGATCATTGCCAAAACAATGATAAAAAGAAAGATCAGGGAAGCCAAAATATACTGCAACCAGTTCAAACTGATCTTTTCCAAGGCTGAATAATATTCCAGAAGTATTTTTTGATATTCTCTCAAGGCTAAAAAACACAGTACAATGTATATTACCGGAATTATTGCCATTGGGAAAGTCAATACATTAAGTAATACTCCATTTTCATGTTGTGAAAAATAAGGAATACTGTTTTTGAAATTTATTTGGAGATAAAAATCAGAAATACAATATAGTACAATGGTGTAAAAAATATAAAGCAGGGAATGCTTTACGATATATTTTATCTTAAAATCAATAGTAAATGTAATGGAAATAATATAAAGATACAGCATTCCAATACTTAAGACAGGAATTGTAAAACACAAAATCTGGAGCCGAGCCGGAATCTCAGAAGAAAAAAGATAATATAACAGATTGAAGCAAGAAACGATCATCCATACCACCAAATACTTGTCAGAAGATGTCTTTTTGTTTTTCGAAAATACCAGAAAAATGCATAACAATGCAATCATGATTCCCGAAAAAGCAATGCTTTCAATTATCATATAGTCTCAAAACATTTTATATTGATATTTAGGCATTTAAATTAGCTATAGATTAAGCTTTCCTTGTCCAAATTCTCCCATGCTCTCAAAAAAAGAACCACCATATACGTACCAATCAAGGCTTTCAAGAAATTCTACTGCATTTTCCGGTGTAATGTTCGGGCGATCTTTTTTAGAAACAATTCCTTTGTACCATCTTCCTGATTTAGAATAATGTTCATATTCAACGAAATAATGAATCCAAATTCTTTGACAAAGTTTGCACTGCTGAATCGTCACTTCTCCATATCTTCCGTTCGTATGATCTATACCCAATTCAGAACTTCTGTATTCTGTATAATTTGAGGTCGGTTTTTCACAAGCGCATCCTAATTTCTGAATTTTATTCATTGAGTGATCGATTTACATAAAATAATGCCTCAAATGTAAGAAAATAAGACTCTACAGCGCAAATACAGTGATTTCTATTTCATTAAATCCAACAAAACCTTTTCATATTTATCCAGAATAATTTCTTTGGAAAATCTTGATTTTATTGAGTTTTTAATAGAATTACTATCATAACTTTCATGTAAGACCTGAATAATTTTTTGTGAAAAATCATCATAATTTTCAATATCCGAAATTTCCCCGTTAATGCCGTTTTGAATAATTTCATTGATTCCTCCCGGACAGTTATTAACCAAAGAATACGTTCCGCATGCTCCTGCTTCCAATAAAACATTTGGGAAACCTTCATATCTCGAAGAAAGAATAAACAGATCTGCATATTTCAGAAACTGATAAGGATTCTCCTGTCTTCCGTGAAAAATAACTTTCTTTAAGTCTAAAAAGTCTCTCATCTGATGGAGAATTTCCCTGTCTTTTCCATCTCCAAGAATATGCAATAAAATATTTTCGCTTTTGAGTCTGGAAAATACTTTCAGAAGATTATCAAAACCTTTTCTTTCTGATAAATTCCCAATAGCTACAACGTTTTTATAATTGTACTTGAAACACTCCGGCTTGTCTGAAAGAGCCAGTTTTTCTTCAATAAAATCAAAATCGACAGGATTGTTTATTTTAATGATTTTCTTTTCTTTTACATTGAAATTATCAATCAGATCCTTTTTCATATCATCACTTTGCGCAATAATTTTCTGATAGTTATTATAAAAGCTGTAAAAGAATTTTATTTCTTTTCGGGTAACATGATGGGAAACTACATTCGTTTCTCTTGCAATAAACTTTGTTCTGGGAAAAAGCTTAACAAACAGTGACAAATAAGCATTTACTTCTCCAAAACCTGAAAATACAATATCCGGCTTTCTTCGGTAGATCTCACCTAAAATAGGCTTTAATGAATGTCGGATTCGTTCTGTATCTAAATCAATAATTTCAATATCTTTTCTCACCAAATGAAGATATCCGCCTTGTTTGCGCAAAAGCAATATTTTCGGTTCGAACTTATCTCTGGAAAGATGGTTCGCAATGGTGGTAATGATTCTTTCCGCACCTCCGGTTTCTAAATCCGGCAGAATAAATATGACAGAAATCTTTTTCATTATATCAAAAAACCTCACCTATAATCAGGCAAGGTTATATTTTTAGTTAGCAACGTCACTAATAAATTTTATTCTCAACATTCTCACTTCTTCATCAGAAAGTTCATCTCCGAATTCATCTAATAAAACCTTCATACTATCGCTTTCAGATTCGTTCATGAACTCCATGAAGCCATCTACAATATCTTCATCAAAATTGTCTTCAATATAATAATCAATATTTAACTTAGTTCCCTGATAAACAATACGCTCCATTTCCTTCAACAATTCATCCATCGAAAGATTTTTGGCTCTTGCAATATCTTCTAGATCAATTTTTTTATCGGTACTCTGGATAATGAAAACCTTATGACTTGATTTGTTTGCCACCTGTTTCAATACCATATCCTGAGTACGTTCGATATTGTTGTCTTCTACATATTTACTGATAAAATCCGCGAATTCTTTACCATATTTTTTGGCCTTTCCTTCACCTACTCCATAAATTTTTGTAATCTCTTCAACCGTAACCGGATACTGAACCGTCATATCTTCCAAACTTGGATCCATGAATACAGTATATGGTGGAATTCCGTGTTTTTTGGCTACTTTTTTTCTTAAATCTTTTAATAAAGTAAATAAATTCTGATCCAATCCACCTCCGGATTGCTGCTGAATCTGGTCACTTTCTGCTTTAGTCTGAGTTAAATCGAATTCTCTGTCTTCTGCAATCAGGAATGAATGTTCCAATTTTCCTTCCAATACCAGTTTACCTTTTTCGGCAATCTTTAAAACGCCATAGGTCTCAATATCCTTCTGTAAGAAATTCTGAACGGTTGCCTGTCTCAGAATGGTTTTCCAGTGGTTATCCTTTTCTTGTTTTCCAAAACCGAAATAAGAACTCTGCTCCAATTTATAAGATTTTGTCACTGCCGTTTCTTTTCCGACAATCACAGAAATCAGATCTTTAGATTTGAATTTTTCTCCGGTATCTTTAATAAGCTCCAGAACTTTTTTCAAGTCGTCTGTAGCATCTTTCAGCTTCGGTGGATTTGATGAATTATCACACATTTTGGCTCCGTCCCCGTTAATCGGATCAAAGTTTTCACCAAAATAATACAGAATATATTGTCTTCTGCTCATTGAAGTTTCGGCATAACCTACGACTTCATTTAAAAGCTGTAACCCAATTTCTCTTTCAGAAACAGGTTTTTGCGCTAAGAATTTTTCTAACTTTTCAATATCTTTCGGATCATAGAACGCCAGACAATGTCCTTCTCCACCATCTCTTCCTGCACGTCCTGTTTCCTGATAATAACTTTCCAACGATTTCGGGAAATCATAATGAATCACAAAACGGACATCCGGTTTATCGATTCCCATTCCAAATGCAATTGTAGCCACAATCACATCCACTTCTTCCATCAGGAATTTGTCCTGATTGGCTACTCTTATCTTCTGATCAAGACCGGCATGATAAGGTAAAGCATTGATTCCGTTCACCTGTAAAAGCTGAGCAAACTCTTCCACTTTTCTTCGGCTTAAACAGTAAACAATTCCTGATTTTCCTTTGTGCTGATTAATAAATCTGACAATTTCCTTATCTACATTTACTTTTGGCTGTACTTCATAATAAAGATTCGGTCTGTTAAAACTTTCTTTAAAAACCAAAGCATTACTCATCCCTAAAGTTTTTTGGATATCATCCTGAACCTTAGGCGTTGCAGTAGCAGTTAAAGCAATCACAGGAACATCTGCAATTTTATCGATAATAGATTTCAAATTTCGGTATTCCGGTCTGAAATCATGTCCCCATTCTGAAATACAGTGGGCTTCGTCAATAGCAAAGAAAGAAATTTTCACGTCTTTCAAAAAGTCCAAATAATCCTCTTTAATTAAAGATTCGGGAGCTACATAAAGAAGTTTAGTTTTACCGCTTTTAATATCATCAAAAACCTGTTTGGTCTGCGTCTTGTTTAAAGATGAATTGAGAACATGGGCTACTCCATCATCAGATGAAAGTCCGTTGACTGCATCTACCTGATTTTTCATTAACGCTATTAACGGCGAAACTACGATTGCCGTGCCTTCCGAAATAAGTGCCGGAAGCTGATAACATAAGGACTTTCCACCTCCTGTAGGCATCAACACAAATATATCCTTCCCATTCAACAGGTTTTCTATAATTTGCTCTTGCTGCCCTTTAAAAGTAGAAAACCCGAAATATTTTTTCAATTCGCCTGATAAATTGGCTTTTTTTGCGCTCATCTAATTTTCTATTGCTAAATTTGCATGTAACCCAAAGTTATGAATTTTTCGCTTAAAATAAAAGTGAACGAATTTATTAAAAATAAAACTTATATTAAATATTCTTTTTAAAATATAACATTTTTTAAGAGATTTTTTGTATACCCTATAAAAGTAAAATGGAAAAAGCCAATATCATTTCGATAGCAAAAAGTACTTTAGAAATTGAGATTTCAGAACTTGAAAAACTAAAAAACAGACTTGATGAAGATTTTGTAAGAGCTGTGGAAATTATACATTCTGCACAAGGAAAATTAATCGTAGTAGGAATCGGAAAATCGGCCCATGTTGGAAATAAAATCGTTGCCACTTTAAATTCTACGGGTACTCCGTCTCAGTTTCTTCATGCTTCAGAAGCTATTCATGGTGATTTGGGGGTGATCCAAAAGCAGGATATTGTATTATGTATTTCACAATCCGGAAATTCACCTGAAATTGTGAATCTTGTTCCTTATTTAAAAGATTATTCTTCTGCACTGATCGGAATGACCGGAAACAAAAACAGTAAACTGGCAGAATTCTCCGACATTATTTTAAACACGCATGTAGATTTGGAAGCCTGTCCGAATAAACTGGCTCCTACGAGTTCTACCACATTACAAATGGCTCTTGGAGATGCTTTAGCCGTTTCTTTAATGGAAATTAATGATTTCCGAGCGAATGATTTTGCAAAATTCCATCCAGGAGGAAGCTTAGGTAAAAATCTGATTTCAAAAGTCAATGATTTCCTTTCTTCCCAAAAACCACAGGTTACAGAAAATGATACAATCAAAGATGTCATTATTTCGATCAGCAGCTCGAGACACGGAATCACTGTGGTTACTAACGAAGATGAAATTATCGGAGTAATTACAGACGGAGATTTGAGAAGAATGTTGATGAAAGGAGACGACATCTCTAAAGTATTGGCCAAAGATATTATGTCTGCCCGACCTAAAACCATTGAAAGAACAGCGCTGGCAAAAGATGCTATGAAAATTTTAAAAGAAAATAATATCGGGCAGCTTGTTGTAACGGAAAACGGAAAATATTTCGGAATTATCGATCTGCATAAACTTTTGGATGAAGGGATAAATTAACTTCTAATTTATAGATCAGAACTTCTTTAAATATTTCATAAATTTGAAACCTTAAAAATATTATTCTGTGAGTGATGCTAAAGACATGTCCTTCCTTGGGCATATTGGAGAATTAAGAGGTCATCTTATCCGCTCGATTATTGCGATTATCATTGCGGCTTTTATTGTCGGCTTTAACATCAATTGGATTATGGATCATATCTTTTTTGGTCCTACCCGAAATGATTTTTTAACTTTTAGGGTTGTTAATCACTTTTCCCAAATGATCTTGGGCGAAAACAGCATTCATCTTCCCAAAGAATTTCCTGTCCGTGTAAGTAAACTTTATCAGCAATTTAATGTCATGATGGCGGTTTCTATTTTTGGAGGAATGGTGGCTGCATTTCCTTATATTGTCTGGGAACTTTGGAGATTTATCGGTCCTGCGTTACATCCTAAAGAAAGAAAAAACTCGATCCTTATCATCAATTCTGTCTGGATTCTTTTTATGACAGGGGTTTTATGCGGATATTTTTTAATTCTTCCTTTTGCAGTTAACTTCGGAGTTATTTTCAAGATTTCAGATATTATCGTTCCGCTTTATGATCTGAGCGATTATACTACATTGTTCTTACAGGTTGTTTTAGGGATGGGGGTAATTTTCTTATTTCCGATCCTTATCTATTTCCTTACATCAATCGGGATTTTAAACCCTATGTTTATGAAAACTTACCGCAGACATGCTATTGTTTTGATTATGGTAGTAGCCGCAATCATTACTCCAGCTGATGTTTTAAGTATGATAATGGCTGCATTGCCACTACTATTATTATATGAATTTAGTATTGTGATGTGCTCTTATACTTACAAAAAAGTACAAAAGCGTGAAGAGAATCTTCCGGCAATTCAGAAATAATTGTAAAATTTTATTCAAAATATATTCCCGCAGACATTCTGCGGGATTTTTTATACCTGAATTTTCAGTCTGAAGTTTTTGGAACAATTTTTATGTATGAGAAGTAACAAAATTTTACTTCTTTCGTCTAATCAAAGAAATCCGATAATTTAGACTTTCTAAATTTAGAATCGATTAATTATTTATTTTTGATCATTAATTTAATTTCAAATGAAAAAACTGACATACACCCTTTTATTTGCTTCGGGACTTGTATTTGGACAATTCTTTGAGAAAGATAAAACTTTCACGAAACAGGATACTTTAAAAGGCTCAAATACCATATTCCGAAACTTTTGGGATGCAAAGAAATATGATTTATCTGTTGAACCTGATTTTGCTCAGAAAAGCATCAAAGGAAACAATACCATCAGTTTTGAAATTATTAAAGACGTAATCAATCCAACGTTTCAAATTGATTTGCAGCAACCTATGAAGGCGGATAAAGTAACAGGAACTTTCCCGATCTCAGAATATAAACAGGAAGGTGATTTTATCTGGGTTAAAGCAAAAAAAACCTTTAAAAAAGGAGAAAAATATACAATTGACATCGCATACTCAGGAAATCCTACTATTGCCAAACATGCACCCTGGGACGGAGGATGGGTTTTTACTAACGACCAGAACGGAAATCCCTGGATGAGTGTCGCTGATGAAGGAATTGGTGCTTCCATCTGGTTGCCTACAAAAGATATCTGGAGTGACGAACCCGACAATGGTGTTGTTATGAAAATTATCACTCCAAAAGATCTGGTGGGCGTAGGAAACGGAAGGCTAATCAACACAAAAACTGTCGGGGATAAAACCACGTATACCTGGGAAGTAAAAAATCCGATCAATGCCTATTCTATCATTCCGAATATTGGAAAGTATGTGAATTTTAAAGATACATTCAACGGAGAAAAAGGAAAACTTGATCTTGATTACTGGGTTTTGGATTATAATTTGGAGAAAGCAAAAAAACAGTTTCAGCAGGTAAAACCGATGCTCTCTGCTTTTGAATATTGGTTTGGAGCCTATCCTTTTTATGAGGATTCTTACAAACTGGTAGATTCTCCTTATTTGGGAATGGAGCACCAAAGCAATGTAGCTTATGGAAACCAGTACCTCAACGGATATTTAGGAAATGATCTTTCAGGAACAGGAGTCGGACTCAACTGGGATTATATCATCATTCACGAAAGCGGACATGAATGGTTTGCGAATAATATTACTGCAAAAGATCAGGCAGATATGTGGGTTCATGAAGGTTTCACGATGTATTCCGAGGTTCTTTTTACCGAAAAGTATATGGATAAAAAATCGGCAGACCTCTATGCTGTAGGAATTCGAAAAAGCATAGAAAATGATATTCCGATCATCGGGAAATACGGGGTAAGAAATGAAGGGAGCGGAGATATGTATTATAAAGGAGCCAGTATGATCCATACCATTCGACAGGTGATTGATAATGATGAAAAATTCAGACAGATTTTAAGAGGCTTAAATAAAGACTTTTACCATAAAACAGTCACTACTGAAGAAATTGAAAATTACATTTCAAAAAAGTCAGGAATTGATTTTTCAAGTGTATTTAATCAATATTTAAGAACAACAAAGATTCCGACACTAGAGTATTCTCAAAATGGAAATACTTTGAAATTCCGTTATACAAACGTGGTTAAAAACTTTAAACTTCCTATAAGAATTGATGGAGAACAAACCATTAATCCTACAGAAGAATGGCAGACTGTAAAGCTGAAGAAAGAAACTCCTGTGGAGTTCAATAACGCGTATTACATCAATTATATAAAAGCTTAGTCATAACGAGAATAAAAGGGAGCAAAATTAGACGTTTGCTCTTCTTTTTTATCATTTAGCCTTTATGATTAGTTTTAAGAAAAATTTAATACATCTCTTCGTAACAAATTCATAAAAAAAACAACTATTTAACTATAATTTAAACTCAATGAAAAAATTTGCACTTAGTTTAGGAATTTTAGCCACTTTCTGGCTTAATGCCCAATCAATTAAGACAACCATTGATCTTGTCAATGTAAAAAATGATAAAGTTGCCGTAACGATGGAATTCCCGAAAATGAAATCGGGAGATGTGAAATTCCATTTTCCCAAGACTGTACCAGGAACTTATTCTGTAGACGATTATGGGAGATTTGTAGAGGGCATCAAGTTTTTTGATAATAAAGGAAAGGAAATAGCTTTTACAAAAGTTAATGATAATACCTACTCTCTTAAAAATGCTCAGAATTTAAGCAAAATCACTTATCTGGTCAATGACAGCTTTGATGATGAAATGAATACGGCAAAGCATAAAGCCGTTTTTTCTCCTTCAGGAACGGATATTGAAGAAGGAAAGGTTTATCTGATCAACACCCACGGTTTTATCGGATATATTGATAATATGCAAGATGTACCTTATCAGTTGATCATTCAGAAACCAACAGATTTTTACGGAACAACAGCTTTGGTGGATCAGGATAAATCTGAATCTACGGATACGTTTACCTTAGCAAATTATGCGAAAGTAACCGATTCTCCATTAATGTATACCAAACCGGACTACATCACGTTCAACGCCGGAGGAATGGATCTTGTGTTAGGAGTTTATTCTCCGACAGGAAAATACAAAGCAGCAGATTTTAAGGATAATTTAGAAAAAATGGTTGTTGCCCAGAAGAAATTTTTGGGTGATATGAACACCAATAAAAAATATGCGATCATGCTTTATCTTTCTGGTGGAGACGGACCGCAAATCAAAGGTTTCGGAGCATTGGAACATCATGAGTCCACCAGCGTTGTATTGCCGGAAATGATGCCTAAAGAAGCAATTGATAAAACCATTACAGATGTGGTTTCCCATGAATTTTTCCATACGGTAAATCCTTTAAAAACACATTCTGAAGAAATCCATTATTTTGACTATGCAGATCCTAAAATGTCTCAGCATTTGTGGATGTATGAAGGAGGAACTGAATATTTTGCCAACTTATTCCAGATCCAAGAAGGATTGATTACTAAAGATGAGTTCCTTCAAAGAATGAGTGAGAAAATCGCAAACTCTAAGAACTATAACGACACGATGCCTTTTACGGTAATGAGTAAAAATGTTCTTCTGGATGAATATAAAGATCAATACAGAAACGTTTACGAAAAAGGAGCACTTCTTGCGATGTGTCTTGATATTGAGTTGAGAAAATTATCTAACGGAGAAATGGGCTACCGTGATATGATCCGCAAACTTTCCCAAAGATTCGGAGAAAACAAACCGTTTAAAGACGATCAGCTTATTGATGAACTGGTAACGGTTACAGGCTATCCTCAGGTAAAGGATTTCTACAACAAATATATTGCAGGAAGCGAACCCACTCCTTATGAGAAATACCTGAGCATGGTAGGCGTAGACATTAAAAAACAGGAAACTCCACCTATTTTCTGGTTCATCAAAGATCCTAACCAAACAGGGTATAATGACAAGAACAATACCTTTGTATTTGATGAAGGTGCAGCATTGTCACCATTTGCAAAAAGTATCGGTTTCAAAGCTACAGATGAAATTGTTGCATTAGACGGCAAAACAATCAATATCCAGAATGTACAGGCATTTATCGATTATTCTAAAACGATCAAGGAGGGGCAAAACGTTACAGTTACCATTTTAAGAAATAATAATAAAATGGAATTGAAAGGGAAAGCCATTCTTGATAAAATGACGATGGAACATCTCCAGTTTAAAGCCAATCCAACTGCAGAAGAACAAAAACTGCAAAACCAATGGTTAACCGGTAAAAAATAAAAGAAAAGCGAGGAATTATCCTCGCTTTTTAATTTATAAATAATTGAAACATTAAATCTCTAAAATTGTCATTCCGAGGAATCGAGGAATCTCACTCTTCAATGCGCTTCGCTCTTTTTGAATAAAAAATTTCCTTTGCAACAGTTTAATAAACATTTAAACTTTTTCCCCTTCAATTTTCCTGATCGTAATCCTGAAAGTAGTTCCCTTTCCTACTTCTGTCTGAACAATTTTGATATCTCCGTTATGGTATTCCTGAATCACTCTTTTAGCTAATGACAATCCCAATCCCCAACCGCGTTTTTTAGTAGAATATCCCGGCTTAAAGGCATTTCTGGCCTGCTGTTTTGTCATTCCGCTTCCGTCGTCTTTTACCTCTACAATAATGTTTTTACTTCTCTCAAAAACAGTCATCAACAAGTTACCTTGCCCCTTCATTGCGTCTACAGCGTTCTTCACAAGATTTTCGATCACCCAGCTCATCAGTATTTTATTGTGCGGAACCCAAATGGTATAAGTAGGCTGATGCAGCGTAAAATTGATTTTTTTAGAAATCCTTGTTTTCAGATAATCATAATTTTCCTGAATGGTTTCATTAAAGTTTTTATCATTGAGCTCCGGAACAGAACCTATTTTAGAAAATCTTTCCGAGATCGTACGTAAACGCTCAATATCCTTTTCAATCTCGTGTACGCCTTCAGATTCAGGATTTTCAAGCTTCATAATTTCCATCCATCCAATCATGGAAGAAAGAGGTGTACCAATCTGATGGGCGGTTTCTTTTGCCAATCCTGCCCAAAGATACCCTTCATCCGTTTTCTTGATCGTTCTCAGAAACCAAAATGAAAACAAAAAGTAAGACAGCACGAACAGACCTAATAGAAAAGGAAAATACTGAAGATCATTAAGAATTTTTGAATTATCATAATAAACAAACTGGTTATTTCCGTGCAGAATTTTTATTTCAATGGCCGGATATTTTTTTTCCATTTTTTTGGCTAAAGCAATAATTTCGTTTGGATTATCATGGATTTCCTGCGGCAAATTCTTATATTCTATAAGCTGATCATTGTTATCCAAAATAATGAGCGGAATCGTTGTATTGGAGCTGTAGATCGTCAAAAGCAATTCCTGAACCTCCAGACTGGGAGTCGTAACTTCCTGTTGAAATTTGATAGCATTCACCAAAATATCAACCCTTTTTACTTCTTCTTTCTTTAAATAATTTACGATGAGTGTTGATGCTATAACGATAGACACAACGACCAGCGTCATGAGAGAAAAAATAAACCAGTTGTTGAATCTGGAAAATATGGATTTCTTTTTCAAAGCAGGCTATTTTAAAACATTCAGGATTTTTTGAAGCTCTGTACTTCCGCTTCCCTGATAATTGTTGATAATAATCGAAAATACATATTTTTTTCCGCCCTTCGAAGTATGAAAACCTGCAAAAGATTTGGTATCCTTCATCGTTCCGCTTTTCATTTTAAGACCGTTATCCTGAACCGGAAAACCATCATAATAAGCATCAAACCAAGGTTGCTTTTTAGTATACAATAATGCCTGAACTTCAGCTTTTGCAGAAACATAATTTTGAGGCGAAAGTCCGCTTCCATCTGCAAAATTGATCATATATCCGTTAATTCCCTTTGATTTCCAAAACTCTTTAAGGTAAGCCACTCCACTTTTAAAACTGGGATCTCCCTTTTTCTCTTTCCCTAATGTTTTAACTAAAGTTTCACCATACATATTCACACTCTTTCTCAAAAACCAGTAGACAATTTTATCTAATGTAGGGGATTGATAGGTAAGAATCATATTATTTTTGGGAGAAACCTGTATTGGTTTTCCTTCGATTTCAAGCTGAGCATTGGTAACTACTTTTCCGGAAAAATCAATCCCTGATTCTTTCAGCCATTCTTTTACTTCCATTCCCAACTGCAAAGGCGGATTCGGTACGGAACCCGAAACGGTCGTAACTTTTCCTGCGGGTAAGGTACCGTTAATTACAGCAACATCGGAATAGGGTGCTGTAAATACTAAGCTCTGATCAGAATTTCCGCCTGTTTTCAGATCATTCAGCCATTTTATTCCGGCCAAAGGATAAGAAAAGTTCTTAAAATCTGTTCCGCTGATATTCACATCAAACTGATTTTCTCTCCAGTTCACACTCCATACCCCGGCTCCATAGTAATTTCCTAAATCATCCCAAGGCCAGCCTCCGGGAATCGTCTGATGGTCAAAATAAGAATCATCAATAATTAAATCGCCCGAAATTTTTGTGATTCCGGCATTTTTTATGGCTTCAAGAAGTTCCTTTTTAAAATTTTCAGGCTTAAAAGATTCATATCTCCAGCTTCCCAACGTAGGATCTCCGGTGGAACTGATAAAAAGATTACCGTTAAGATTTCCTCCTGAAATACTTCCGGAATAGCTTGATGTTGTTTTATAAGTGTAATCTTTGCCTAATGTTTCTAAAGCTGCTGCCGCCGTAAATATTTTCTGGGTAGAAGCTGTAGAAAAGCCTTTATTTCCCTGATATTCATAAATGAGTTTCCCTTCTTCATCAGATACATAAAATGATAGACTGGAAGCAATTGCTCCTGGAGAATTCATCAGATTTTTTGTAGCATTATCCAGCTTTTGGGCAATATCCTGAGCAAAAATAAGTTGTGTTGATAAAGTAAGAACTGCAAATGTTTTTTTCATTGCGTTTTTTATTTTCTTTTTGTGAGATACTTCACCTCATTCAGTATGACGTTTTTAATAGTAAAAAGTCATTTTATATTGTGTCGTGCTGAGCGGAGTCGAAGCATCCTTACCTATTAAATATGATCCTGAAACCATATTATTTAATTCAAATATAATTAAAATAAAGTTACAGTTCAGAACCCGCCTCAATCTCGTAAGGTTCCTTATCTTTTTCAAAAACTCTTGTTAATTCATTACCTTCAACAGTGATTTTATCTCCAATTCTTCTGATCCAGTTCCCCTCACGAAGTCCCACAACTTTTAGATCATTCTGCGTTAAAAATTCTTTGATTCTGGTTTCTCTCGTTTCTCCGTTATGCTTCAAATCAGGATTCGGGTCCAAATAATGCGGATTCAAATTAAACGGAACCAGTCCCATACAATCAAAACTTGGCGGATAAACAATAGGCATATCATTCGTTGTTTTCATATTTTGTCCGCCGATGTTACTTCCCGCACTGCATCCCAAATAAGGTTTTCCACTCTCAACATTTTGCTTTACAACAGACATTATTTTTTCTTCATGCAATGTTTTTACCAGCAAAAAAGTGTTTCCGCCTCCTGTAAAATATCCTTTTGCACTGTTTAAAGCTTCAGTTTTATCTTCAAATTCGTGAAGACCTCTCACTTTTATATTGATGGTTTCAAAAAAAGAACGTGCTTTTGCTGTATAATCATCATGAGAAATTCCACCTGGTCTCGCAAAAGGTATAAATATAATCTCATCTATCCCGTTATATAACTGAATTAATTCTTCTCTTAAATACTCCAGATATTCTCCTCCGAAAAGTGTGGAAGTGGAAGCCAATATGATATTCATATAAAATATATTTTGATAAAAGTTCAGATACAAAGATAGCTGAAACCGCACCGAATCAAAAATTTCGATAAAAAAAGATAGAATGTTCTTAATATTTTCTAAAAAAACTTAAGGGTTCTAAAATTTAGATTTTTATGGAATTATTCTTGAACTTTCTCTATCACAATTCGAAAATATAATGTTATGAAAATGATTAAAATGAACACAAAAAGTCTGATTGCAGGTTTATTATTTGCAGGAGGTTTAAGTTTGATAAACGCCCAAACGACTCAACAGACAGATACCCAGAAAACGGTTCAGAATGCAGTCAACCCAACTATTGATGGTCTTAAAAAACAAATTGAAGCCAATCCAAAAGATACCAATGCTTTGGCAAAGTTAGCCACCGCTTATCAGGAAGCTTCAGATTGGGCCAATGCTGTAGATACGTGGAAAAAAATATCTGTTTTACTTCCCGATTGGGCACCGTCATATTATAGCCAAGCCTATGCTTATCAATCTGCAAAAGATGATATAAATGCGAAACTTGCCTATGAAAAGTATATAGCCACTGTAAAACCGGAAGAGGTTGAACAGAATAAGAAAAACCTGGCGTATGCTTATTTTTACCTTGCTTTTTCTGAGCAGAAAAATAACCCGGATAAAGCAAAAGAGCATATTGCCAAATCCATACAGTATGATCCAAGCAATGAGGATGCTGTAAAATTGAGTAAAGCTTTAAATTCATAGATCATTAAAAAGGTTCAGAAATTAATCTGAACCTTTTTAATTTATTTTCTTTCCGAAAAAATCGGTTTCACCATGCAAATGCTTTATAATCTTTTCTATATTCCTCTGAATGCTTGCTTCGGTTTTCAGATTATTGATATAGCGGATAAGCTCTGTTTTTCTCGAAGGAATTAAATTTTCAAAATTTTTTAAAGCAACTGGATTTTCCTGTATCGCTTTCTCTAACTGAGGATGAATAGAAACTGTTCTGTCTTTATTATCATATTCAACAAAGACTTCTATGTTCTCTCCTACTCTTTTCGGAGAATCTTTGAGCATTATCATATTGATATACAACCGCCATTCTCCGAGATATTTCATGAGATTCTGTGTATATTCTTTGCCATTTACAGTTCCTTTCACCGGAATCGGGCTCTTATTTCTTCCAGAGGCTTCAAAAATTTCATTCAAAACTTCCTCAGGAAGAAAAACAAAAGGATTGATTCCGATAATTTCCAACTTTGCTTTGAAGAGGTTTTTCATTGTTATAAATTTAATTATTTTTAAACCATCCTGTCAAAAATTCTTTGAATTTTCGCCACCCCTTCAAAGGAGGAGAATTTTAAGTCATTAATGCAGCCTTTACATTAATTGCACAAAGTTTTTAACAAAAAATCAAGAAACACGAATCCCAAATCTCAGCCTAAATTAATTTTCCACTCACAAAGGAATCATTATCTTTGCATCAATAAATCTAGAAACAAATGAAATTTTTTATTGACACAGCCAATTTAGATCAGATTAAGGAAGCTAAAGATCTTGGAATTTTAGATGGAGTGACTACCAATCCTTCATTAATGGCAAAAGAAGGCATCCAGGGAGCTGAAGCGATCAAAAATCATTACAAGGCGATCTGCGAAATTGTAGACGGAGATATTTCTGCGGAAGTTCTTTCAACTACGTATGAAGAAATGATCAAAGAAGGGGAAGAATTGGCGGCAATCCATCCAAACATTGTGGTAAAAATTCCAATGATTAAGGATGGTATCAAAGCGTTAAAATATTTTTCTGATAAAGGAATCAAAACTAACTGCACCTTGATTTTTTCTCCGGGACAGGCTCTTTTAGCAGCTAAAGCCGGTGCTACTTATGTTTCTCCTTTTTTAGGAAGATTAGATGATATTACTACTGACGGATTAAACCTGATTCAGGAAATCAGATTGATTTTTGATAATTATATGTATGAAACTGAAATTTTAGCAGCTTCTATCCGTCATTCCATGCATATTATCGACTGTGCGAAGATTGGTGCAGATGTAATCACCTCTCCACTGCCTCCGATCTTGAGTTTGTTGAAACACCCGTTAACAGACAGCGGATTGGCTCAGTTTATTGCAGATTCTCAGAAATTAGCTTAAGAAATCTTTTTTAAGTTCAAATAATAGAAACGCGCGAAACTTTCAGTTTCGCGCGTTTCTATTATTTGAGTAAATACAGCTCAAGAACATTATTGTTTTTTGCATTTTCTTCCTTCGCTTTCTTTTCCCTTTCTCTAAACATTTTTTCGGGATCCAGAGGTTTCCCACTTTCGTCTACGATGGTTACTTTTGTATTTCCGGACATCATCTGTCTCATCCCTTTGTTGGGATTCTTTCGGTGATCAATAAACTGTTTTTTATATTGATCGGGGTCTACTTCAACCATACTTCCGACGATTTTCTTTTCCGAATCACTTTTCCATTCCGGATTATTGGGAATTTTTACAATCCCCTTCAGTACAAAAGAATGAGATTGGGTTTTATCTTCTATTTTAATAATCATTCCCGGGAGTCCGCGAAATTTATAGGGACCATCCTGAATAGGAAGATCGGGAACAAACCAGGCAGTCCATTGCCTTCCTGCAAAATCTGTTGTTGCTTTCTGAGCACTAAATTCGCCGATTTTTTCTTTTTCCGGAAGGATTTTCCAATCCATTTTTCTCTGATCATTCACTTTATAATAATCCACCTCCAATGGGTTAAAAAATAAAACTTTATAATCAGGATATGATTTCTCAACGGTGAAAGCTATTTTCCCATAATCTATTCCACTGAAATCCCGCATGCCTTTTGTGATTCTGTCTTCTCTTGTTGAATCTGCGGCAAAGTTTTTTTTGCTGTAAAACTTAGATCCCTTTTTAGCGATATCCAGGTACATGATTTCCTGCTCCGCATTATTTTTATCCGTGGAATCCGTCACAAATTTATATTCATAAATAAAACGCTGGTTCTGAGCCAGCATGAAAACGCTTAAAAATGAAAACACTCCCAGAATAATTCTCTTCATATTGATTTTTTTCAAAGATAATTTTTTTAAATTAAATTTTTATTGGATTTGTTTGAGGTATAAAGAAAAAGCAGGAAAATTTTTATTGATCCTGCTTTCATTAGAAAATATATGTATTTTAATTTACTAGGTCCGGTTCGATAGGATTATTATTTTTGGCTAAATTTTCTTTAGTTCTTTTTTCCATTTCTCTGAACACCTGATTAGGATCCGAGATTTCTTTTCCGTCCGCCGTTTTTGTTTTAAAAACCATTTTCGTGTTGCCATCATTTTTCATCATCATTTCCCTCATATTTTTTGTAGGATCATTCACATATGCTTTCCATGCTTTTTTAAACTGATCTTTTGTTATCTCAATATCTTTACCTCCCATTCCGAATAATTTGATGTTCTCAGGTAAAGTAAGCTCTTTCTCTTCTGTTTTGTTCTGAAGCACTTTATTTCCTATCAAAGTCATCACATGAGAACCTGTCGTGTCCTCTATTTTAACAATCAGTCCTGGTAATCCATAAAAAGTATAAGGTCCGTCCTGAAAAGGGAGATCACTGGCAAACCAGGCGATCCATTCTCTTCCTCCAAAGTTTGTTGTAGCTTTCTGGGCCATATATTCTCCAACTTTTTGTTTTTCAGTCTGTATTTTCCACTCAGGCTTTTTGTCTTCTTTTATCTTATAATAATCGTTGGAAATATTTCTGAAAAGATAGGTTTTAAAGTCTGGATATGACTTCGTTACTCTATAAGATACCTGTCCCGGTTTTTCTCTTTTACTGATATTTATATTTCCTGAGAATGCTTTGATCTGCTTTTCCAGATCTGCTCTTTGAGTGGAATCTGCAATATATTTGTCACGGCTGTAGTAGGAAGATCCTGTCTTATCTATGTCCAGAAACATCATTTCTGTTTTCACATCCGTTTTATCATTAGAGTCGGGAATAAACTTATATTCATAAAAAAATCGGTTGATCTGAGCATGGGCAATAAGTCCAACCAGGATAAGGCTAAAGATTAAAAGTTTTTTCATTTTTTTCTCAATTAATAGGTGGTAATCTCCATTCTCTTAGCGTAAGATCTTTTACTGTCTCCTACTCTGTCTATTTTAAAAAGCTTGATGTTAGGAGCCGAATTTTCATCTTTGAAATCGCTTTGATACTTCAAAAACTCTTCTTTGCTTACTTTTTTTCCATTAACATACAATTCAGGTACATCTACATTAACAACAAGCAAAGCAGTTTTGCTCACAGGAGATTTTTTATTTTTTTCATCTTCAATTGCAGCGCCATGTATATCAACTATCTTATTTAAACTATTATCTATTCTAAAGATGGCAAAATTGTTTTTGTTAGGTACATTCTGATGCAAATCCTGTATTTTTTTCGCTTCTTTTTTTAACAGTTCTTTCTCTGTTTCAGACAATGGATTTTTTTCATAATCTCTGCTTTTAGGAAACTTTTCATCAAAAGCATATTCTTTCCGGGTCAGTTCTATCGTTTTTGTAAGTTTCTGTTTATCTTCGGCAGTTTTTTTAACAGCATCCTGTCTTTTCTTTTCGGCATCTTTATAGAATGTTTCCAAATCCTGTTGCGCCGCTTCTCCTATTTTTCTTGCTTCTTTCTCGGCTTTTCTTGCAGCCTTTTCTGCTCTTTTTATTTTTCTTTTAAATTCAGGAGAATTTACCATAGCCTCAGCTTTTTTCGCGGCTTCTTCGGCTTCTGCTATTTTTCGTTTAAACACCGGAGAGTTTACCATAGCCTCAGCTTCTTTGGCTTTCTTTTCTGCTTCAGCAATTTTCATCTTAAACTCCGGAGAATCATAATACTTTTCAACACTGCTGTAATGATCTTCAAGAGCTTTCAGATTCTTTTTATACTTTTCTGAGTTTACAATTTCATCAATTTGATCAGATAATGCTTCAATTTCATTTTGTTTGGCTTCAAACTCTGGTGTTTCAGTTTTTTTAGATTTTATAAGCTTTTGAATTTCTGCACTCTTTTCATTGATTTTCTCACTGATTTTATTAATTCTCTCATGATCTTCTTTTAATGCTTCATTATAAAGATCTACTGTTTTTAACTGTTTTTGGAAAGCCTCTTCATTCGCATCAGGTCGTATGGTATCTTTTTTAATTTGGGAAACTGCTTTCTCTATTTCAAGATTCGTTTTGGCTATTTCTTTGTTCTTCGCATTGACCATATAGGCAAACGCCACTGTGAACACTACCGGTAAGGCTAAAATTCTTCGCGCATACCCGAATTTCGTCTGTGATTTCTGTAACATTGTTAATCGCTTTTTTAGATTAGAACTTAGAAACGGACTCGTGGCAGGTAACTCTGTTCCGGAAAAGTGACTTGCTAAAAGCATCTGCGCAAATGCTTTGGTGTCCGATTGTCTTACGGCTTTTTTATCAGCCAGATATTCGTGGATTAAATTAATTTCTTTTTTTATAAGGTGGTAAAACGGGTTAAACCAGAATACCGAGGTAATGATTGCTAAAATGATCTTATCAAACGTATGTTTCTGTTCGATATGAACCATTTCATGTTTTAGGATCTGTTTTCCTATTTCTGAATTCAGCGTAATAGAGTTCTTCCAGAAAAGGTTTTTAAAATAGGAAAAGGGAGCATCGGTAAGGTCGGTACGGTAAAAGTTGATCCCTTCTATATTTTCTCTTTCAAATTTTCTTTTCAGTTCATGTATTTTAAAGGTTCCGTAGATGAATTTGCCTAAAAAATATACGGAAATGAGTCCTAAAACTGAAAATGCTGCTGTAAAATATAAGTTTTCATGGGTATTTACATTTTCTGATGGGCTAAAATTCTGCACCTTATCGATCAGCATATAGATATTCTGATTGACCTCAATGGTAAAATCTTCAAGCTTTATCAGTGGAAGCAGTAAAGAAATCAGGATTGAAAACAACAGGTAAAACCTATTGTAATGGTGAAAAGTCTTGTCCTTGAGCGAGAGATAATAGTATCCCTGCAAAACACCTGAACAGATAATCACTTTTAAGATGTAAAATAATACTTCCATGATTGAGATTATAACTCGTCTTTCTTATTTTTCGTATTGATAGAAATTTCACCTTCCATTTTCCCGCTTTCCATACTCTTTTTTACACTGATCGATTCTATCTGATCAGGTTTCAATATTTTCAGGTCGTCTCTGGTAGATTCTTTTCCGTCGATAATTACTTTTATATTTTCATCAAAAGCATTTTTTCCGTTAATGTAAATTCTGGAAACATTTCCATCGATTTTACTCACGCCTGAAGCTTTAAAATTACTTCCGTCAAGATTTCTTACCATCGAATTTGCTGTAACTCTAATAACCTCTGGTTTGGAATAACTGAAATCATAAGAAAAAGATGTTCTCATTTTATCGCCTTCTCCTCTAGCTTTCTCGTTTTCAATTCTCGCTTTTTCACTCTGAATCCTTGCCTTTTCTCCGGCTTCTCTGGCTTTTTCAGCTAGTTTTCTCGCTTTCCTCATTTCTCTTTCAGCTTTTTTACTGTACACCGGATATTTCAGATCACTGCTCTTGAATACTCTTATTGTCGGAGCATTTGGAGCACGCGGTGGAATTGGAGGATTCGGAGGTGTGGGAACTACAAATACAGCTCCTTTTTCAAATTCAGGAAAATCAGGCATTTCGAATTTCAGATTTTTCAAATCCTTCAATTGATTTTTCCATTGATCCGAATTGAAGAATTCCTCAGTACTCATTTCCTTACCATTAATCTTAATTCTGCTTAAGGATTTTTGAAAGTCTTGTGAACTGGTGATTTTCGCGATCTCTCCGGAAAGCTGTGTTATTTCGTCTACATTTTTATCGAATTCTTTAGTTTCAGGCTTTAATTGTTTAAGCGCTTTACTTTTTTGTTCGATCTTTTTCCCCAGTTCCGCTATTTTTTTCTCATCATTTGTTTTTTTATAAATTTGAACTGATTCATTTTTATTATAACCAGGTCGTATCGTATCCTTTTTAATCTGGGAAACTGCTTTTTCTATTTCAAGATTCGTCTTGGCTATTTCTTTGTTCTTCGCATTGACCATATAGGCAAACGCTACTGTGAACACTACCGGTAAGGCTAAAATTCTTCGCGCATACCCGAATTTCGTCTGTGATTTCTGTAACATTGTTAATCGCTTTTTTAGATTAGAACTTAGAAACGGACTCGTCGCAGGTAACTCTGTTCCGGAAAAGTGACTTGCTAAAAGCATCTGCGCAAATGCTTTGGTGTCCGATTGTCTTACGGCTTTTTTATCAGCCAGATATTCGTGGATTAAATTAATTTCTTTTTTGATAAGGTGGTAAAACGGATTGAACCAGAATACCGAGGTAATGATTTCTAAAATGATCTTATCAAAGGTGTGTTTCTGCTCGATATGAACCATTTCATGCTTTAAAATCTTCTTTCCTATTTCTGAATTCAACGTGATGGAATTCTTCCAGAAAAGATTCTTAAAATAGGAAAAAGGGGCATCGGTAAGATCGGTACGGTAAAAGTTGATCCCTTCTATGTTTTCTCTTTCAAATTTTCTTTTCAGCTCATGTATTTTAAAGGTTCCGTAGATGAATTTGCCTAAAAAGTACACGGAAATAACTCCTAAAACTGAAAATGCTACTGTATAATATAAGTTTTCATGGGTATCGGTGTTTTCTGGAGAGCTAAAGTTCTGCACTGTATCGATCAGCATATAGATATTCTGATTGACCTCAATGGTAAAATCTTCAAGCTTTATCAGGGGAAGCAGTAAAGAAATCAGGATCGAAAGCAAAAGGTAAAACCGATTGTAGTGGTGAAAAGTCTTGTCCTTGAGCGAGAGATAGTAATATCCCAGTAAAACACCTGAACAGATAATCACTTTGAGAATGTAAAATAATGCTTCCATGATTTGATATTGCTTTCAAATGATAATATGGCTTGGATTTTCACAGATCAGATTCTCTACAATATAGAGATCAACCAATCCCACAGCCTGAAAAATATTTCGATAATAAATGCAGTCATTGTATATGTTTATTGAGGTTAATATTCTCTTTTTTCACTGATGCTTTGTCTTTTAAAGACAACTGAACCTTTCAAAATGTTACAGAGAAACCTCATTTAAAAATCAGCTTTTCTTTTTAAGCTCATTTAATAACATTTCCAAGTCTTCCACACTCATTTCATTCTTTTCCACCAGAAAAGAAACCGCACTTTTATAAGAACCTTTAAAATAATTCTTCACAAGGCTTTTCATGGTCTTCCCAGAATATTGCTCTTTCGTCACCAAAGGAAAATATTCATGTTGTCTTCCGATCACTTTATAATCTACAAATTCTTTATCCTTCAATACTTTTAATATGGTAGAAACCGTATTGGTATGAGGTTTGGGTTCCGGAAATAAATCAAGAATGTCTTTTAAAAATCCTTTTTCTATTTTCCATACGTATTGCATTACCTGTTCCTCAGCTTTTGTAAGAGTTTGAATTTTCATATCCTATGTTTAATACTATTATATATAGAGAGAGTCAACTCTATATCACTAACAAATTAGTTATACAAATATAGAATTAAATTCTTTTCGAACAACTATTTTTTTAGTGATAAGGCATTCTAAAATCATAACCTACTTAAAATCAGACAAATAATTTTATGTTTCAATTATATTTTTTACAAAAAGTAACGATTCTGATATATTTATTCTTCACAAAAAAAGCTTTATTACACTAAAAATCCTTAAAACATGTTAAATTTTATTAAATAAAATTAAAATGAAGTTGTCAAAACTGAGAAAATATATTTATTTTAGTGGCTTAAAAATTTCTCATGAAAAGATATAATTTATTGATTGTACTATTACTGCTTGCTTTTAATGTAGCGACTGCACAAAAGAATTCTCCTGCAGCAGACTTCAGCGCGATAGGGGAAGCTAAAACAAAAATAGAAAATACAGTTCCTTTGGTTCTTGAGCATCTTAAAAATATTGCGGATAAGGAAGGAGATAACAGCATCTATACCAACGGAAAAACTGCACTGGGAAAAGAATATGCAACTTTACAATCAGAATTCTGGTTATATAACGGTAATATGTCTAACTGTATCATGAATAATTCTTCAAAGAAGGCAAAGAAATGTATGCAGTACCACACTCAGTATTTAAGAAATACGTTTATTAACTATAATAATTATATCACTTATATCACAAAGAAAAACGGTTATATCGGTGTAGACAGTGATGTTAAGAAAGATTTCACACCTTCAGAAATTACAAAAAAACTGGGTGATGCTTATTATGCAGCAAGCGAAGCAGCGCAGAGAATGAAAGGCACTCAGAAAAAAGAATTCTTAGACCAGCCAAAATCTGATGATTACAAACTCAGACCTTACGCTGAACTAATAAAATAATAAAAATTCCGCTTTAAAAAGCGGGATTTTTTTATGTCTAAATAGTTTTACATTTCACAAATAATAAAAAAAGAGAACTACAAATTGTAATTCTCTTTTTTTTTAGTAGCGGGAACCGGACTCGAACCGATGACCTTCGGGTTATGAGCCCGACGAGCTACCTACTGCTCCATCCCGCGATATTGTGATGCAAATATACAACAATATTTTTAAAATCCTAATTTTTCTTTTAAATAAAGGATTTTTATGAAAACTATTTTATAATTTGTATCTTTGTTATATGGCAAAAATATTAAGAATCTATCCGGAAAACCCACAGGAAAACCTTATGAATGAGGTCATTAAAACCCTGAATAATGGCGGACTTATTATCTATCCTTCCGATACAATTTATGCATTGGGCTGTAATATTTTTGACATCAAAGCCATGGAAAAGCTGGCCCAGCTGAAGAAAGTTAAGCTGGAGAAGGCTCAATTCTCTATAATATGTAACGATCTAAGTCATCTTTCTGACTTTACAAGGCCGATTGATACTTCGGTATTCAGATTTTTAAAGAGTCATCTTCCGGGGCCATTCACTTTTATCCTGGAAGCCAATAAAAGTCTACCATTAGCTTATAAAGGACATAAAACGATAGGGATTCGTGTTCCTGATCATTCCATTCCGCAGCTTATTGTTGAAAAACTTGGACATCCCATTGCCTCTACCTCCATTAGAGATGATGATGAAATTATTGAATACTCTACCGATCCTGAACTTATCGCAGAAAAATATGATCACCTGGTAGATATCGTGATTGATTCAGGATATGGAGATAATGTAGCTTCTACTATTGTGGATCTTACTTCGGGTGAACCTGAAGTAATCCGTCAGGGAAAAGGAATATTATAAATTCCGGACCCATAAGTTCATCCTGAACTGAAAATTAAACTTTGACTTTTTTATGAAAATTATAACATCTCCTGCCAAATTAATGAATGTAGAAAACTCAACCGATTTATTGAGAACCACCACTCCGAAATTCATTGAAGAAGCAGCTTATATACAATCTTATTTAAAACAAAAATCCCCGAAATATCTGTCTGAACTCATGGAGATTTCTCCCAAACTGGCAGATGAGAACTGGGAAAGAAACCAAAAATGGAAATCAAAACCGGGTGCGAAGGAATCTGCTCCTGCGATGTATGCTTTTACCGGTGAGGTTTACAGAGGACTGGATGCAAAAGCGTTAGACAAAAACGCGGTAGACTATTTACAGAAAAATTACAGAATACTTTCCGGGCTGTACGGACTTTTAAAGCCTTCTGATAAAGTAATGCTTTACAGGCTTGAAATGGGCCGTCCCTTTGAATTTGACCAGTATAAAAATCTTTATGACTTCTGGAAAGAAAAAGTGACAGAGCAGCTGAATACCGAAATGAAAAAGAATGAGATTCTGCTTCATCTGTGCAGCAACGAATATGGAAAAGTAATCGACCGGAAAAAACTCAACCATAAAGTGATTGATTTTGATTTTTATGAATTGAAAGACGGAAAGCCAAAAACCATCGTGGTTTATACCAAACATGCAAGAGGTTTGGTCGTAAGGTTCTGTGCAGAAACCAATGCTAAAACATTAAATGATGTAAAAGCATTCAACTATGAAGGTTACAGAATTGATGAAGAAAAATCTACAGATACAAAACTGGTTTTTACGAGATAAATGACAATTTTAGAATTTAAAAGACATTTTAAAAGAGAGCTTTCTGAGCTTTATACAGAATCTGAAAGCACTTTTTTATGTTCAGTTTTTGTGGAGAAAATTATAGGTTTTGACAGTTTTCATCAAAGAAGATTTTCAGATCAGGAATTACTGATACAGGATGAACAGAATCTTTTGCACGTTATTTCAGAATTAAAAACCGGTAAACCTTATCAGCATATTGTAGGGGAAACTGAATTCTATGGAATGAAGTTCTTCGTAAACGAACATGTATTGATTCCACGGCCTGAAACAGAAGAGTTGTTGGAACTTGCCATTCATAAAATACAGGAAGCAATTGTCATTCTGAATGCAGCGCAGCGAAATGAAGAATCCCAAACTCTACTCACAAAAGATTCTTCACATTCAGTTCAGAATGATCGCAAAAATATGTTAAAGATTCTGGATATCGGAACAGGAAGCGGAATCATTCCTTTAGTATTAAAAAAGCATTTTCCGGAAGCAGATATCACTTCCATTGACTTTTCTGAAAAAGCTTTAGAAACGGCCAGAAAGAATGCAGATCTTCATCAGCTCAGCATCAACTTTATTCATACCGATTATCTGAATTTTGAATTAAAGCAGGAGTTTGATGTAATCATTTCAAATCCGCCCTATATTGGCATTGAAGAGGAGCATGAAATTGCAGATTCTGTGAAAGAATTTGAACCTAAAATGGCTCTTTTCTCCCCTACTTCAGATGCTTTAATCTTTTATAGAAAAATTGCGGAGGATACGGAAAAATATCTTAATGACAATGGATTATTGTTTTTGGAAATCAATCAGAAATTAGGTCCCGAAACATTGGAGCTTTATACTAAGAATTTTTCTGAAGCCTTATTAATAAAAGATCTATCAGAGAATGACCGATTTATTTTCGGAAAGAAATAAAATATGGAAATCAAAGCACATCAAATCAATACGACCAAAGTAGCGGAAATAATTGCAGAACACATCATCATTCATTCCGCTCAGGACGGACTGGATCTTTTAGGTAATATGTATTATCAGGAGTTTGACAGCGTTGTTTTATATGAAAAAAATATCAGCCCCGAATTCTTTGACTTAAAAACAAAGATGGCCGGTGAGATTCTCCAGAAGTTCTCAAATTACCGGGTAAGATTAGCCGTTGTAGGTGATTTCAGTAAATATGAAAGTAAAAGTTTTAAAGATTTTATTTTCGAAAGCAATAAAACCAGGCATGTCCAATTTGTCAATACCCTGGAGGAAGCTTTAGAAAAACTTTCAAACTAAAATAAAAAGTCAGCATCCTTTGCTGACTTTTATTATTAGTGACATTTCCATACTATTTTGGGGAAATTCTTTTCAAAAAAAAAGATTAAATGATTGATAAATCATCAACATAATTACAAAAAGCAGCTCTAAAAAAGCCTATTATCCGCAATTTTGCAACAATTTCACAACAAAATGATTTATATTGATAATTTATATATATTTGTGTGTAATCGATTACATTTTATCAATTAAAAATTAAAACCAAACAATAACCATCAATTATGAAAAAAATATTGATTTGTTTTGCATTTGTATGTATATCAGCATTCGCAAAATCACAGCTAACGATTACACAAACTACAGGATGGCTGGAATCCGCTTATGTAAAATGGAATCCTGTAAACGGAGCCGACAGTTACAGAGTATATTATTCAGGAAACGGAATTACGAATAAGCTGATAGACAATCAACTTATAAGAAGTTATGGCTCTTATTTCAGAGCAGATATTCCCGGGTTGAGCGCAGGTAATTATACTTTTAAAGTTGTTCCGGTAGTCAATAATACAGAAGGAACAGGTACAACATCTTCCCAGGTAACAGTTTTGCCGCAGGATCGTACCGGTTTTGCCCACAGTGACGGCAGAGTTCCCGGAGCTTACAATGTAGACGGAACCTTAAAAGCCAATGCCGTTGTTTTGTACATCACTCAAAACACAAAAAATACGGTTTCTCTAAATGTCACAGGTGCAACCACTAATCCCTGTGTTGGACTTCAGTCCATATTAGACGGATTCAAAAAGGGAAATGATACCCGTCCGCTCGCAATAAGATTTATCGGAAACATTACCGACCCTAGCTATTTACTGAATGGTGACGCAGTAGTAGAAAACAATAAAAATGCATCCAGCTCAATCACTCTTGAAGGGATTGGCTCCGATGCGGTCATTAACGGATGGGGAATCAGAATTAAAAATGCGACAAATATTGAAGTCAGAAATCTGGCATTTATGCTTACGGATGCAGATGAAGGTGACAATCTGAGCTTACAACAGGATAATACGTATATATGGGCACATAACAATGATCTTTTCTATGGTAAACCGGGCAGTGATGCAGACCAGATTAAAGGGGACGGTGCTTTAGATGCTAAGAAATCAACCTATATTACTTTTTCTTACAATCATTTCTGGGACAACGGGAAAAGCAGCCTTTTGGGATTAAGCGAGAATACAACAGCCGGACTTTATATTACGTATCATCATAACTGGTTTGATCATTCAGATTCCAGACATCCGCGTATCCGGTTTTATTCTGCCCATGTGTATAACAATTACTATGACGGAAATTCGAAATACGGTGTTGGCTCTACGATGGGATCATCTGTTTTTGTAGAAGGAAATTATTTCAGAAACTGTAAATATCCTATTCTTACCTCTAAACAGGGAACTGATATTGCCAGTGGCTCCGGAGGAACTTTTTCAAATGAAAACGGAGGGGTTGTAAAAGCTTTTAATAATTTCATGACAGGCCAGAATGCTTTCGTTGCATACAATTCTTCTACTGTACCCAGTCAGTTTGATGCCTATGTCGCAACAACAAGAAATGAGGTTTTAAGTGCTCAGATCAAAGCTTTACAGGGAGCAGGAACTTATAATAATTTTGACACCAACTCTGCTCTTTATATTAATTCTATTTCTCCGGATTCTCCTACGGTAGCAAGAGATAAGACCATGCAATATTCTGGCAGAGTATCGGGAGGAGATATAAGCTGGACTTTCAACAACGCTATAGATGATACTTCTGATGCGGTGAACACGGGATTGATGTCTCTGCTTCAAAACTATTCTTCTGCAATGGTTTTTGTACAGGGGGAATCTGGTTCTTCAACTTCAGGACAGACCTTGCTTATCGCATCAAACAACAGCCAGACCGTTGCTTCAGGAACAGCAATAAGCCCAATGGTATTCACATGGGGAGGAACAGCTACTGATGTGAATGTTTCCGGATTGCCAAATGCAGGAATCAGCTTTGTGAAGAATACATCCAACAAAACAGTAACGATCTCCGGGACACCAACTGCAAATCTTGATTTTACGATTACGACGATCGGTACTTCAGGTACTTCTGTTTCAGGAACCGGCAGTATTACAGTGACGACCACCGGAACAAATCCTCAGGGAAATGAAGTTCACAATTTTACAACTTCAGGAGTAAGCAGCTCATTTTACACTTTTACATCTGCCAATATGAACTCTACAGACGGATCTGCAAGCTATGACGGAATCAGCTTTACCAAAAGGCTGAAAATAGAATCATCCACCGAGATTTCATATTCTACCAGTGCAACCTCATCTTTAACACTAGTTTTTGATCCTACATTCTCAGGAACAATAAAAGTTGACGGTACTTCTTATACGGCAAGTTCCGGTATTGTGAGTATTCCGAATATTGCAGCGGGTTCTCATTCGATTACCAAAGGAAGTGTAGCCAATCTTTATTATATTAAAACTCAATATCAGTCTGCACTTGCTTCAAAACTTTCACAGGAAGAAATTGCAGAGCCGAAAGCCATTCTTTATCCTAATCCGGTACAGGATGTTTTCAGCATATCAACAGCTTCGAATATTGAATCAGTTATTATTACCAACAGCACCGGAAAAGTGATGAAAGAGATAAGAGGAAACGTTCAAAGAGTCAACATCAGCAATTTTGAAAGCGGGGTTTATTTATTATTAATTAAAACCAATAAAGGATTGCTTCAGCAAAAAATAATAAAGAAATAAAAAATAGTCTTAATAAATATTTGTTAGCCGTCTTTGTCACAATGACAAGGGCGGTTTTTTATATAAAAATAACCAATGAAAGCTCATCGGTTATCTAGATTATATTTTAATTATTTCTATCTTATTTTCTTATTAATGAAGATCTCATAACTTAAATAAAGTAATGGGAGCGCCATAATTCCGAGATATAGTGAATTGGCTATTGCTGCCTGCGGTTGATTAGCAACGGCATAAAGCAGTCCGAAAAAAGCTCCTCCTAAATGTGCTGCGTGGCCAATATTATCGTGCTGACTGGGGTTCAGCATCATATAAACAGAATAACTAAAATAAACAAGGCCAAATATATATCCAGGAATACCTATCGGAATAAAAAACATATAAATTTCCAGATGGGGAATCATTGCGATCGATGCAAACAAAATCCCAGAAACTCCTCCACTCGCGCCGATTGCAGAGTACCATGGTTGCTTTTGATACACAAATAATGAAAATATATTACCTAATACAATAGACCCAAAATAAATAAGTATAAAGCCTAAATTTCCAAACCCCTGGATAACAACAGGGCCAAAGAAATATAGCGTTAACATATTAAACACCAGATGCATAAGATCTGCGTGTAAAAATCCTGAGGATAGTAAACGAATATATTCCTTTCGGTTCAAGATTGCCCCTACACTGAATTTATATTTTTCAAAATTACTGCTTCCATTAGGAGCTACAAAGCTTATAATGGCCGTAATTGCTATAACTAATATCAGAATGTTCATAATTTTCTCAACATTTAATTTTCCGGATTCTCATCACTTTGAAACAAATCTCCGATGGTACCACCTTCATCATCTCCTTCAAAACGTTCCGGTTCTTCATATACTTCAGGTTCCTCTTCTTCCGGTTCCGGAACCGTTATATTGATCGACTTTACTTTAAATTTCGTAAACTGATTTCCAATTGCTTTTATTCCTTTCACCGTAATGAATTCATCAATATTGATCGTTTCCGGATCACGTTCTTTTCCTTTGTCTTTTGCAAAAATAATTTCAGCAGTGGCATTATTGGCTACGATAATGCTTTCTATAAAAGACTTCGGGTGTTCTGAAGGCATGAACGTCTGTGGATTGGTATTATTTTCCAGCAAGAATCTTTTAATAAAATAAATTTCCTTCTCCCCGTCATAATAAATGCACGTTACCGGCTGTTGCGGTTTCCATTTCTCAAGGATTAAATATTCGTCATCAAAGCGGTTACCAAGATCAAAGCTTACTAGTTTAGCTTCTCCATTGGTATTGATCGTTAAGATTTTATCATCTCCTTTAAAGCTTCCCAGTAAAGTTCCTCTTACATCTGCATTCAGCCTTCGTACTGTTTCATCAAACCAGATTTTTCTTGGGGCTAATGTAGAAACTCCTTCTTCTTTCAGGTCTACTTTTTTCACCGAATATTTGGTGACCAGATTTCCTTTTGAATCTCTTCCTTTAATAGCCAATTCAGAGAAGTCAATATCCATTTTATTTTTTCTGATTCTCGGATTCGGCTTCAAGAGTACGGTTACAGTTTCTGCTTCACCATTCGGATTGGCAGAAAAATAAAGGGTTTCTGAACCTTTTTTATCTGAAGCCAAAGGATAATCCGTATTTCGCGTCACTCCCGTTACGGAAAAACGTTTCATATAATAAGGTCCTTCTCTTCCTTCCCGATAAATCATGTTGTAAACGGTTCTCTTATCGTTTTTCTTCCATATTGCAACATGAAGAATATCTTTTCCGATGAAGGTTTTTGCTTCTACCTTTACCACCTTCATACTTCCGTCTTTTCTGAAGGTAATGATATCATCAATATCTGAACAGTCAAATAAATACTGATCTTTTTTCAGGGATGTTCCGATGAAGCCTTCTTCGAAATTGGCGTAGAATTTTTCATTAGCCACCGCCACTTTAGTAGCATCTATGGTATCGAAGATTCTTAATTCTGTTTTTCTCAGTCTGTCTTTTCCGTATTTCTTCTGAATATTCAGGAAATAATCAATAGCATACGGGATAAGATGTTCCAGATGATGTTTTACCTGCTCTATTTTTCCTTCAAGAGCGGCAATATTTTCTTTAAATTTATCTAAATCGAATCTCGAAATTCTCTTGATCCTGATTTCCGTTAATCTTAAAATATCCTCTTCCGTCACCGCTCTCAGAAGATGCTTGGTATGAGGTTTTAACCCTTTATCAATTGTCTTTAAAACTTCCTCCCAACTTTTAACCTCTTCAATATCGTGATAAATCCTGTTTTCAATAAAGATCCTTTCCAGGGATGAAAAATGCCAGCTTTCCTGTAATTCGTGAAGCTCGATCTCCAATTCTTTTTTAAGCAACGAAACGGTGTGATCCGTATTCATTCTCAGAATTTCGGAAACATTCAAAAACATTGGCTTATCACCTACAATAACGCAGGCGTTCGGAGAAATGGTCACCTGACAGTCCGTAAATGCATATAGTGCATCTATCGTTTTATCAGGAGACATATCATTGTGAAGGTGAATCAGGATTTCTACTTTATCAGAAGTATTATCTTCAATCTTTTTGATCTTGATTTTCCCTTTTTCATTAGCTTTTAAGACAGAATCGATCAGATCTCCCGTATTTTTAGAAAAAGGAAGCTCTGTGATCATCAGCGTATGCTTGTCAACCTGGTTGATTCTGGCTCTGGCTCTTACTTTTCCTCCTCTGTGACCATCATTGTATTCGGAAACATCTAAAAACCCTGCCGTAAGGAAATCCGGAAAAAGTTCGAACTTTTTACCTTTTAAATACGCAACAGAAGCATTAATCAGCTCATTAAAGTTATGAGGAAGAATTTTGGTAGAAAGTCCAACCCCGATCCCTTCCACTCCCTGTGCAAGAAGTAACGGGAACTTCACAGGCAAATCTATGGGTTCATTATTTCTGCCGTCATAAGACTTCGTCCAGTCTGTAGTTTTTGGATTGAAAACCACTTCTAAGGCAAAAGGAGTTAATCTTGCTTCAATATATCTTGCAGCAGCAGCGGAATCACCGGTATAGATATTTCCCCAGTTTCCCTGAGTATCTATCAGTAATTCTTTTTGCCCGATTCCCACCATAGCATCGGTAATAGAAGCATCACCGTGAGGGTGATATTTCATGGTATTTCCTACAATATTGGCAACCTTGTTATAACGCCCGTCTTCCAGCTCTCTCATGGAATGCATGATCCTTCTCTGAACGGGTTTGAAACCATCATATACAGACGGAATAGCCCGATCCAAGATCACATAAGAAGCATAATCCAGAAACCAATCTTTATAGAGTCCGGAGACTTTTTTCAGGCTCTCACCTTCATGCGAATTCTCTTCTGTCATCATTTAATTAACTCTTTTTTCTCGTTATTAGTTGTTACTACTTTATTTAAAGAGAATTTCAAATCTTTTATTTCTTTTTTAGAAAGGTATGATATTTCATATTTCAGCATAGTAGAGCCTGTATTCTTGCTGGATACTTTTACATACAGCCTTTTGATCAGGAACATATCCACAATTTCGTAGCTGATCAGCTTATACTTTGGAAACTCATCACTTAATGGTTTGTTGATAAAAGGAACAATATTTCTGTTCCTGAAATTCAAAGCTTCCCCGTCGCTGTCGTATTCAAAAATCTGCCTTCCGATAAGATAAAAAGCAATCAGCATGGCAGCAGGAATCACTATAAACAGATAACTAAGGTCTCCTAAAAGATTAAACCTGTCTTCCAATAAGAAAGCAAATATACCACCTGCTAAAATCAACACCAGCAACATATTGATGGAATTATATATTGAAATTTTACTGCGGTTACTTATTCTCATATAGCTGTTCTATTTTTTCTATTTTTTTCTACGATCTAATTTAGTCTAAAATTTCTTTAATCTGAATATCCTGATCTTCCACAACCAGATTTTCTAAAATGAAAGTCTGTCTGTCGGGAGTGTTTTTCCCCATATAGAATTCTAAAAGCTGCTCTATGGTCTGGTCTTTTCCTATCACCACAGGCTCCAGTCTGATATCTTTTCCTATGAAATGTTTAAATTCATCCGGAGAGATTTCTCCCAATCCTTTAAATCGGGTAATTTCAGGATTTTTGCCTAATTCATTCAGGGCTTTTACTCTTTCCTGCTCGCTGTAGCAGTATCTCGTCTCTTTTTTATTCCTTACTCTGAACAATGGAGTCTGCAGAATGTAAAGATGCCCGTTTTTAATAATATCCGGGAAAAACTGCAGGAAGAAGGTAATCATCAGCAACCTAATGTGCATACCATCCACATCGGCATCGGTCGCAATAATGACCTGATTGTATCTTAAATCTTCCAGGCTTTCTTCAATATTTAAAGCAGCCTGAAGCAGATTAAACTCTTCATTTTCATACACCACCTTTTTGGTAAGACCATAGCAGTTCAGCGGTTTCCCTTTTAAGGAAAATACAGCCTGAGTTTCTACATCCCTGGATTTGGTAATAGATCCTGATGCTGAATCTCCTTCGGTAATAAATATCTGCGTTTCTGCTTTTCTTTCTGCTTTCTGGTCGTTATAATGCTGTCTGCAGTCCCGAAGTTTCTTATTATGAAGCGATACTTTTTTTGCCCTTTCTCTTGCCAGCTTCTGAATTCCTGAAAGCTCTTTTCTTTCTCTTTCGGAAATTAAGATTTTTCTTTGGATGGCTTCAGCAACTTCAGGATTTTTATGTAAAAAATTATCTAATTTACTTTTTAGGAAATCAATGATAAAGGTTCTGACAGTAGGTCCGTTAGGTCCTATATCGTTGGATCCCAGCTTTGTTTTGGTCTGAGATTCAAAAACAGGCTCTTCTACATTGATGGAGACCGCGGCAACAATTGATTTTCTGACGTCTGATGCATCGAAATTTTTATTAAAAAACTCGCGAATCGTTTTTACGTACGCTTCACGGAAGGCATTCAAGTGCGTTCCTCCCTGCGTGGTATTCTGTCCGTTTACAAATGAAAAATAGGTTTCCGTCTGCGATTTATCGGTATGTGTAATGGCAACTTCTATATCATTATCTCTTAAATGAATAATGGGATACAAGGTTTCATTTTCCAGCTCTTCGTCCAAGAGATCTTTAAGTCCATTCTCAGAGTAAAATTTTTCCCCGTTGAAAAGAATCGTAAGTCCCGGATTCAGGTACGCGTAATTACGGAGCATCCTTTCGATATACTCTTTTCTGAATTTAAAATGCAGGAAGATTTCACCATCGGGAATAAAAGAAATCTCGGTACCGTTTCGGTCTGAAGTATCTTTTTCATCGAAGTTTTCAGTAATCAATCCTCTGGAAAATTCTGCAACTTTCATTTTCCCGTCCCGGAAAGATCTTACACGGAAATACTCTGACAAGGCATTGACAGCTTTTGTCCCGACTCCGTTCAGACCCACAGATTTTTTGAAGGCTTTGCTGTCATACTTACCTCCCGTATTCATTTTGGAAACTGCATCCACCACTTTTCCCAGCGGAATCCCACGGCCAAAGTCACGAATGGTAACTTTACCGTCGTCCAGTTTTATTTCGATTCTTTTACCGGATTTCATTCTGAACTCATCAATCGAGTTATCCAGAATTTCTTTAAGTAAAATATAAATACCGTCATCAGCAGAAGATCCGTCTCCCAGCTTCCCGATATACATTCCGGGGCGTAAACGTATGTGTTCCTGCCAATCGAGGGTTCTGATATTATCTTCGGAATAGATTGGGTTTATTTCTTGTGACATATGTAATTTCAGCAAACATACAAAAATATGAAATTGAATAAAATTAAGCTAAAAAATTAGAGTCTTTTTCCGAAATACTTATCCTCATTTTATCTTTAAAATTATCAATTCAGTATAAATTTAAAACATTCGTTCTTTAAAGCTGAAGCAAACTTTAATTTTATTTCAAAGTCCTGTGAGATCCAACCTTCTTCTTTCATTTGTCAGAATTCATAAAAAAGGACTATAAACTAGCCCTTTCATTATATCGTATTCAATTTTGTATTAAAATCCGTCGCCATCCAACAGGTTTCCTATTCCTCCCAGGATACTTCCCTGCTCTTTATTTTTAGTCGTTCCGTACTGGAGAATTCTGCTTGCCAGTCTTGAAATAGGCAGAGTCTGGATCCAGACTTTTCCGGGACCTCTCAATTGGGCAAAGAACAATCCTTCCCCTCCGAAAATGGTATTTTTGATCCCGCCTACAAACTGAATATCGTAATCTACCGTATGGGTAAAAGCAACGATACACCCAGTATCTATTTTCAGAATTTCTCCCGGCTGAAGTTCTTTTTCTATGACGTGGCCTCCACTGTGAACGAACGTCATTCCGTCCCCTTCAAGCTTCTGCATGATAAATCCTTCCCCACCGAAAAGTCCTGTCCCTAACTTCTTTTGAAATTCAATTCCTATGGTCACTCCTTTCGCAGCACAAAGAAAACTGTCTTTCTGGCAGATTACCTTATCTCCCAGTGTACTCAGATCAAGAGGAATGATTTTTCCCGTATAAGGTGCAGCAAAAGTGACATGTCTTTTATCTGAAGAAGTGTTGGTAAATACAGTCATAAAAAGGTTTTCTCCGGTAAGCATTCTTTTTCCGGCAGAAAATAATTTTCCCATCAGTCCCTTTTCCGTTCCGTCTCCGAATAAGGTTTCCATCTGTATTCCGTCTTTCATCATCATAAAACTTCCCGGTTCTGCAATGACGCTTTCTCTCGGATCCAGCTCGATCTCCACGCACTGCATTTCTTCCCCGTAAATTTTATAATCAATTTCATGATTGACCATAGTGTTCAAAGTATTTTAAGTTATTTGCTGCAATATTAGCATTTTTTACATTCCATTTTGAAAAAATAAATTAAATTCGGTGTGATTAAAAAATTTCAGTTCATGATTCAACTTCCTGTATCCAAACTTTCCAACGTAGGAACTACCATATTCAGCCGGATGACCCAGCTTGCCAATGAAAATGAAGCCATCAATCTATCACAGGGATTCCCTGATTTCATGCCCGATGCTGAGCTCCTGAATTATGTAGATCATTTTATCAAAAAAGGATTTAATCAATATGCTCCCATGGGCGGAATGATCGGTTTGAAGGAAGAAATTGCCCGAAAAATTGAGAACGCTCATCAGGCTATTTATCACCCCGATACTGAAATAACAGTTACCGCAGGAGGAACACAGGCTATTTTTACCGCCATCGCCACTTTTGTAAAAAAAGAAGATGAGGTGATTATTTTTGAGCCGGCTTACGACTGCTACGAACCTACCGTTGAGCTTTTCGGTGGAATTATAAAACGTTTTGAAATGAAAGCTCCCGACTATGAAATCGACTGGAATGCAGTAAAGAGTTTAGTTTCGGATAAAACCAAGATGATCATCCTGAACAATCCTAATAACCCTTCAGGAAGGATCTTAAAAGAAAAAGATATTCAGGAATTAATTAATATTGTAAAAGGTACTTCAATCCTAATTTTAAGCGATGAGGTGTATGAAAATATTGTTTTTGACGGCAAGCAGCATCTGAGCATCTGCAAATACCCGGAGCTTAAAGAAAGAAGTCTTCTGGTAGCTTCGTTCGGAAAACTGTTTCACGTTACGGGCTGGAAAGTAGGGTATTGTGCAGCGCCTAAAAACCTGACCGACGAGTTCAGAAAGATTCATCAGTTTAATGTTTTTTCTGTTAATACGCCTATCCAGATGGCGTTGGCCGAGTATATGAAAAATGATGAACACTACAGCCAGCTTAATCAGTTTTTTCAGGAAAAGAGAGACTTTTTAAGACAGGGATTGGCGACAACTCCTTTTGAGCTTTTAGATTGTGAAGGCACCTATTTCCAGGCTTTGAAATATGACAAGATCTCTGATAAGAACGATCTGGATTTTGCAAGTGAACTGACCATCACCCATAAAGTGGCCAGTGTTCCGTTCTCTTCTTTTTATAAAAATAAAAGAAATGACCACGTGATCAGGCTGTGCTTTGCCAAAAAACAGGAAACTTTGGAAAGGGCCCTTGAAAACCTGGCTAAGTTATAATCCTTCTACATGAGTGGAGAAAGAAGCCTTGCCAGATGTTCAAAAAACACCTTATACTTTGGCCTTTTTCTCCATTCATCCAAGGACAGCTCTACGCAGTCTTTCATATCTTCCAGGAAAACTGCTTCCAGTCTTTGATTCGTTTCCTGATCAAAAATCAGGGTATTGACTTCAAAATTCAGTTCCTGACTTCTTACATCCATGTTGGCTGTTCCCACACTGGAAAAATCATTATCTACGATCATGGTTTTGGAATGAATAAAGCCTTTCTGATAAAAGAATATACGGACTTTATTTTCCAGCAGCCCTTCATAATAAGAATATGCCGCAGAATTCACGATAACCGAATCCCCTTGTTCAGGAACCATGAGCCTTACATCCAGTCCCGCCTGTGCTACCTGTTTTATCGCATTTAAAATAGTTTCCACAGGAATAAAATAAGGCGTCACAATATATACTCTTTTTTTCGCGGACAAAATCGCAGAACTTGTACTCAGCATGATTACAGGGCTTGTATCAGGTCCGCTTGCAGCTGCCTGAACCAGTTTATTCCCTTCAAATTCATCATGATAATCAAAATAGTCTTTCGAAAGCTGAGGAATTTTCTCTGTGGCAAATACCCAGTTGGTCAGAAATAAAAACTGAAAATAAAACGCCGAATTGCCTCTTAAATACAGATGAATATCCCGCCAGTATTGTTGGGCATTAGGATTAATATACTTGTCAGAAACATTGATCCCACCTGTAAAAACTTCTTTTCCGTCGATAATAATGATCTTGCGGTGATCTCTGTAATTAACCCGGTTAGCCAAAAGCCTGAAGGTAATTTTATTGACCGGAGATACTTCAATGCCTGCAGCTTTTAGTTTTGCAATCAGCTTTTTACCAATCTTGCCGCTTCCCAGCGCATCATACAAGAACCGGATCACAATCCCTTCTTGGGCTTTAAGAATCAGTAACTCTGCAAGTTCATTTCCAATCCTGTCATTTTCATAGATATAGTATTCTAAATGAATGTGGTGTTTTGCCTTCCGGATGCATTCCAGCACCTTGGCAAATTTTTCTTCTCCATTCACCAGTATTTCCACCTCATTTTTTGAAGATAAAGGAGAATGCGCCGCATTGTAAAGGAAATTGATGGTGGTACTATATTCCTTCAGCTTATTTTCGCTTTTGTTTAAAGATTCAAAATGGGTCTTTTCGATATAATTCTGAATATCCCGGTAGATTTTTTCATTGATCTCAAACTTAAAATTATAGAATTTGTTTTTCCGGTAATTGACTCCAAAAACAAAATAAATAACGATACCTACCACCGGAATAAATATAATCAGCAATAAATACGCTAAGGTTTTACTGGTCGTTTTGGTATCCATAATAATTTTACCCGCAAGAAGAACCACTGCGGCAAAATACATTATTTCCAGAATAAGCAAAATATAAGGGAACTGATCTAAAAACTCTTTCACCATAAGAATATGATAGTCCTGTTTTTAAACTAACCTAATAAAGATATAAAAAAAAGCGGTAGAAAACTACCGCCTGATTTTTTAAAAGAACATTCCTCCCGAAACTTCTATTCTTTGCGCAGTAATCCATCCTGCGTCTTCTGTACATAAAAAGGCTATCACTCCCCCGATATCATCAGGCAGACCGGCTCTTCCCAACGCTGTATTGTTCGAAACCATTGCATTGACATTTTTATCGTCTCTGGTTCTTCCCCCACCGAAATCGGTTTCGATAGCACCGGGAGCCACTGCATTTACTTTAATTCTTCTCGGTCCCAATTCCTTTGCCATATACTTGCTCAGCTGATCAATCGCAGCCTTCATAGAACCATAAACCGCAGAGCCCGGCATTGCAAATCTTGCCAAACCTGAAGAAAGATTGATGATTCCGCCATTGTCGTTCATAAATGGTAAAAACTTCTGAGTCAGGAAAAATACGCCTTTAAAGTGAATATCTACCATATCGTCAAGCTGTTCTTCCGTAACCTCAGTGATGGGTGAATACAGCGCTGTTCCTGCATTATTGACCAAATAATCAATATTTCTGCTTCCTGTATTTTCTTCCAGATGATCTCCGACCTGTTTTATAAAAGCATCAAAGCTTTTGGTATCTTTTGTATCCAGCTGATACGCGATCGCCTTTCTTCCCAGCGCCTGAATTTCTTCAACAACACGGTTAGCTTCTTCCTGATTGCTTCTGTAAGTAATGATGACATCCAATCCTTTTTGAGCGATTTTAATGGCTGAGTTTTTTCCCAGTCCGCGGCTTCCTCCGGTTACCAATGCGATTTTTGTTCTTGTTTCCATTTATTGTTTGTTTTTGATGATACAAAGTTCTGACAATTTAGGGATGAAGTGTTTGCTTGAATCAAACAGAAATTTGCAAAATTCAAATCATGAACGAAATTCCAACGGAGCCAGTGAGGTTTTCTTTTTAAAGAAGTTCGAAAAATGGGCTATTTCTTCAAAACCTAACGAATAGGCAATCTCGGAAACATTCCATTTGGTCTGCTTCAAAAGGATTTTGGCTTCCTGGATGATTCTTTCCGCAATAATCTCTGTAGTAGTTTTCCCGGTGCTTTCCTTTAATTTTTTGTTGAGATAATTCACATGCACTGACAATCGGTCCGCATAATCTTTCGCACTTTTCAACTGCAGTCGTTGGTCTGAATTTTCAATCGGAAACTGCCTTTCCAGCAATTCTATAAACAACGAAACTACCCGCAATGAAGCATCATTCGAGGTTGACAGTTTGGAAGCCGGCTGCAGCTTCTGACCGTAATGAATCAGCTCCAGCACATAGTTTCTGATCAGATCATATTTAAAAATATAATCGGAATCGATCTCTTTTTTGATCTTGGCATACAACTGCTCTATCTCGTCTGCCAGTGCATCATCAATTTCAAACAGCGGAATATTTCCCGGCTGAAAAATCGGTAAATCCTCAAGCGTACTGTGAGATTTATCTTTGATAAAAAAATCTTCCGTAAATACACAAAAGCTTCCCGATTGTTTCGGATCTTCAGGCACCCAATGGTAAGGCACCTTGGGAGTTGCAAACAGCAAAGCATTCTTTTCGATCTGAATAATTTTATCTGCATATTCCGCACGGTTCCGTCCTCTGATAAGGCTTATTTTATAGTATTTCCTCCTGTTATAAGGCATTTCTGAGGTCGTCTTTACTCGTTCAATCGTCTGGGCAATATCAAATACATTAAAATGACCGATGTCTTTATGCAGCCCTTTAGGAAAGATCGTTTCTATATCTGTTCCCAGTTTCTCGGTCATTTCCTTATAGAAATCATCGAGAGAAGTATATGAGGTATGCAATGTTTTTTCCATAGCATTAATTTGTAAAAATCAAATGTACAAAATAAATACAATTAAGATTTCACATCCTCATCATATTCTATATCACAATACCTCCAATCATTTCCAGCGTCCATTTCTCGTTTTTATATTCTGCCGCATAATCATTCGTATAGCTGCTTCCTGATTTGGAAATATAAAATCTATTCGGATTATTTTGATCTCTTTTCATTTTGGAAATCCCATTTCTACTTACATCTGTAATTTTTGTATAATAAGTCTTTTCTTTATCATTTTCAGGAATAAAAAGAACTCTTATTTCAGGATTGATCTGATGAAAATAATCACAATCACTCCGGAATATTTCAAAGGTGTAATGCGCCTTTTTAAAATCCATATCTTCTGTATAAGAAGGAAGCAATAAAGTATAAAGTTCGGAAAATTTGTTCTTTTCAGATTTATATAGCGGATTCATATCCTCAAAATCGTTGATTCCGTCACCATCTGTATCTTTATTATTGGGATTTAAGGCAAATGTCTTTTCAAAAATATCATTATAACCATCCTGATCAGAGTCTTTCATCAGATCATCCAATTTTATTCTAAATAGCTTTCCGTCTTCCATCGCGGAATAATCGTCATAACCGGGCAAACCGGGAACCTTGATGATTTTCACCAGGCTTCCTTCAAACTGCAGGAATCCATCTTTAATGAGAGGTCTTTCCTGAACCTCATTGATATAATAATGGCTAAAACTTAATCCTAAAAAATAAGCGGAAGGCTTGTCATTTTCGATTTTCATCAGCCAAAATCCCAATGTATTTCTTCCCAGTGCATATAAAACATTTCCAACCTGCTGCGTTGCAGAATAAGAAAAATAATCTGGAATTTTTTCATGAAAAAGCTTATATTCTTCCTTTTTCGCGTTCCATCTTTCTTCGGAAAACCCTCCTTTGGATTCTGTACTGTCCTTTTTAAAGCTTCTGTAATCTTTAAGGTCGTTAATCTGGAGATAACCCGGTTTTTCACTAAGAATTTCTTTCACCGTGTAAGGCTCTTTCTCAACATATACAGGCTTTTCTTCTTTTTTAATAAAGCAATTATCTTCAATCGTATTTTTGGAACAAGAGAGTAAGAAAGCGAGAATGGCAAAATATAAAATCTTCATTTATTAAAAGTTTCACATAGGAATGCAAAAAGCGCTCCCAAAATACATTGGCAGCGCTTTTCATTTATAACTAACTTTAATATTTTCTTATACGTTGAATCTAAAGTGCATGATGTCTCCATCTTTCACAATATATTCTTTACCTTCTACAGAAAGTTTTCCGGCTTCTTTTACTTTTGCTTCAGAACCGTACTGCATATAATCGTCATACTTGATTACTTCCGCACGGATGAATCCTTTTTCAAAGTCTGTGTGAATCACACCAGCCGCCTGAGGAGCTGTCCAGCCCTGCCCGATCGTCCATGCTCTTACTTCTTTTACCCCAGCTGTAAAATACGTCTGAAGTTTCAATAAATCATATGCTTTTCTGATCAAACGGTTCACTCCCGGTTCTGTAAGGCCTAATTCTTCAAGGAAAATTTCTCTTTCCTCATACGTCTCCAGTTCATTGATATCCGCTTCGATCTGAGCTGCCAAAACTACTGTTTCAGCGCCTTCTCCTTTCGCCATTTCTTCAATTTTACCAATCCACTCATTTCCGTTTTTAATAGAATTTTCATCTACGTTACAAACGTAAAGAACTGGCTTATTGGTCAACAACTGAACTTCCCCGATCACTGATGCTGTAAAATCATCCGTTGCAAATTCTCTGGCATTTCTACCATCTTCAAGGTGCTTCTGAAGATTCTGAAGTGTTTCGTATGTCAGGATATCTTCTTTCTTCCCTGATTTGATGAACTTCTTAGCTTTTTCTACTGCTTTTCCTACCGTCTCTAAATCTTTCAGCTGAAGCTCAATGTCGATAATTTCTTTATCTCTTAACGGATCTACCGAACCTTCCACGTGAACGATATTTCCGTTGTCAAAACATCTTAAAACGTGGATGATCGCTTCACACTCGCGGATATTAGCAAGGAACTGATTTCCTAACCCTTCTCCTTTGCTTGCTCCTTTTACCAAACCGGCAATATCTACGATTTCAACAACAGCAGGCAACACTCTCTCAGGTTTTACTATTTTTTCCAGTTCAAACAATCTATGATCCGGTACGGAAACCGTTCCCAGGTTAGGTTCGATGGTACAGAAAGGATAGTTTGCCGACTGTGCTTTGGCGTTGCTCAGGCAGTTAAAAAGAGTTGATTTACCTACATTCGGTAAGCCTACGATTCCACATTTCATAACGTTAGATTCAAAGTTTAAGGGTTAAAGTTTAAGGTCCCCTACGATGAGTTACCTTATTACTTTCAGCGTGCAAAGATAGTGAAGTTTACTGGGATTTGAAAATGATTTATTTATTATTAGATTTTTGAATGAAATCGTATAAAGATTCAATAATAGATACAATCTTAGGATTCTTCTTAAAATCTTCCCACGTTATTTCTCCTTTTTCTGTTAGTTCCAATACTTTGTAGCTAACCTCCGCTTTATTTATAATTGTACCTTCAGCTTTATTCCATATTTTATTTAATTCCGGAGCGTTAGATTTGATATTTTTAAGAAGTTTTCCAATATATGCATCTTTATAAGTTTCCTCCTTTTTTCTACTCAAAGAGTCTGAAATTTGTTTTTGTATTCTTTCTACATCTTCATCAGTTTTAACTTTTGTTTTATTACAAAAATGGATTAGAATCTTATCCCATACTTTAAACGGTAAAATATTCTCTACCTCTTTATAATCTTTAGTTGTATAATATTCAAAATTCTCATTTTCTTTTGCTATTGCTTCGTAAATTTCATGCTTCTTATTTCTGTATTCACCGTCATAGTCAGAAATTAAAAATATCTTGTTGTTAATTGAAAAAGCATTAATTTTTTCTTTCAGAACTTCCTCATCAAAGTTATAGTGATCAATATTGCTTCCTGCATATTCAATAAATGCAAATTCAATATCTTCTTTAGGGTAAGTCTTATTTGAAACATCTCTACAATAAGCTTTTAAAAAAGCTTTCAAATAATTTCTGTCCGAAATTCCTTCAACCCAAATTGAACAATTAGCTAGAAACACAGAGGAATTTGTAACTCCTAAATATTGAAGTGCTGAATTATCACCATGATTAACATTCTTAACAACAAATTTATCCTTATCAATTTTATTAAAAAGGAAAATGGAAATATTCTCTTTTTCAATCGTTAAATCTAAAAAGTGATTAGAGTGTGTAGAAATAAAATAAATCAGTTTTTTTTCTTTTAAAAATTCATTTGTGGTAATCTGTTCCAAAAATAAACGTTGCATTCCCGGATGAAGATTTATTTCAGGCTCATCAATGAAAATTAGACTTTCATTTTCACAGGTATAAATTTTGTACATTAAAATAAATAATGCTTGAATTCCATCTCCTAATTCATGCAAATCTTTACTTTCTCCATCAATGTAAACATTAATTATTTCAGAATCATCCTTTCCATCATGTTTGTCATAAATATTGAATTTAGCAACTATTTCTATTTTCTTGTCTTGAAAAAAATATTTTGAAAGAAATTGTTCAAACTTTTCAAAAGATTCTCTTTTATCTTTTATATCATTTCTAATATTTACAATTTGACAATAAAGATCTAATCCAGTAAATACCTCTATTTTTTTAGGATCAAACTCATAATTTTTTATAATAGTATTTTTAAAAATGTCATCCGAAAGTTTAGAAAATGAATCTGATTTTTTAATAAAAAGAGAATGTGCAGTTCTTAATGTAGGAATGAAAACTTGTTTCTTATTTTCGATAAAATTATAATGGATCATACTTTTCAATTCATTAAGCAAATTATAAATCATAACTTTATAATCTCCTAATAATCTTGTATAATTATCTCTTCTAAATACCAGGGATAAATTTACACTCTCATTACCTGAAAGAACTTCAAGAATTTCAAGATTAAAATCAATCAATTTTAACATTTCAAATTGATTATATGAATAAATTAAATCTTTAAATAATATTTCTCCATTTGCATTTTGATACTTCTGATATTTTACATTTCTATGAATATTATGTGCTCCAAATTTATTTTCATTTATTATTGAATTATACTTTAAAATAATACTTTGCATATAATATCGGTTTTCATAAAAACAAGTTTTACACTTCAGAAAATTTCTGATAAACCTACTTTTACCGCTATTATTAGCTCCTACTAGAATATTTATATTAGATAAATCTTTTAATCTTTCTAATTTTTCGTCAATATCATTAAAATAGCTCTCATAATCTTTCTCCTCAGAAAAAATAATATCAAATTTATTGTCCATTATTATTAGTTTTTCTCAAAAATATCAAAAACTAAATCATAAAAAAAATCCACCGGTATTCCGGCGGATTGTAAACTGTAAGATTCTTAATTATTTTATCTAGGGATTAGCTCCCGTTGCTTCCTGCGCCAAAGGGACATCATTCGGTGCTGAAGCCAGGGCACTGTCGAGCGTGAATAAAGATTCATCGGTCGCTCTGTCACCTCCGGCAATTTTTAATTTATCGATCAGGTTCTGAGCCAGTGTTTCTTCTTCGATCTGTTCCTGAACGAACCACTGCATGAAATTCCAGGTAGCCCAGTCTTTTTCTTCCAGGGCTAAATCAACAATTTTATAGATGGCTGTTGTATTATCCACTTCATGCTGAAATACCCCGTCAAAGCAAGCTGACAATGATTCAGGATCAGCCGGAGGAGCCGGAATCGCCTCTACTTTAGGCTTTCCTCCTCTGTTCAGAATGTATTCCATGAACTTTATAGAATGATTTCTTTCTTCCTGGGCATGTCGGTAAAGGAAATTGGCAATTCCCTGATAGCCTTTATCATCCGCCCAGATTCCGTAGGATAAGAAAGTGTGGGATGCATGAATTTCTTTGTTCATTTGTGCGCTTAATGCTTTTTCCAGCGTGGGTGAAAGTCTGTTGGTATTCATAACTCATATTTTTTGTGATGGTAAGTTATGATGCAAAAATGATTCCGATCCCTTCTTCTCCTTATATAACACACAGTCATACAAACTCACAAAATACTGAAAAACAATAATTTAATTCAATAATTTATAGTTATTCTAAAATATAAAAACCGTTCCATAGACGGAACGGTTTTCTTTTTTAATAAATGAACAGCCAATTACTTTATTTTCTTAGCCAAATAATCACTTTCATTTCCTAAACGGTCAATTGCTTTAACAGCAACGGCATTCAGTGTTTTTCCTTCCTTATATTTAGGAATTTCTCTGGAAAGCTGATCCATAGTCAGGATTTCGGTTTCCCAGACTCCGTTATACTGGGTGAAAAGCACCCACTGGAAAACGTCTTTGATGTTCTTCACACTCCAGCTGGCCTGTACAGAAGTTCCGTTATCGGTCATAAACAAGGTGGGAGCCTGCAACGGAACCGCATTCAGCCACGGACTTCTCGGAATCAAAGCTTTTTCTTTATAGGGCCCGTTTTTCAGGGTTGGAAGCATACCGGCATTTTTTGTCAGCCCGGCAATGCTCCAGTGGATTTCCCCGGCATCATTTTTTAAAATCTGTCGTGAAATCTCGATCTGGTTTTTAATTTCTGTCGGTCTGTCAGAAGATCTCACCTCAACGGTATTCAGTCCCGGCCAGAGATGGCGCTTCATGGTGTTCTCAGATTCCCACCAGTTTAATAAAGCAGCAAATCCCTGACCTTTAGAATCGATCGTCCAGTACAGCTGGGGAGAAAAATAATCGACCCAGCCTTTATTGAGCCATAATTTGGCATCAGCATACAGCTCGTCATACTGTGAAGAGCCTGTAATCCCTTCCGGATAGCCTGGCTTCCAGATTCCGAACGGACTGATCCCAAATCTTACATAGCTTTTTTCTGAGTGGATTTCTTTATAGATCCTTTCCACAAATTTATTGACATTATCCCTTCTCCAGTCGGCTCTTGATAATGTTCCGCCACTGCTTACATAGGCGTTCCAGGTTTTATAATCCGGAAAATCAGCGCCTTTGTTGTAGGTGGCATACGGATAGAAATAGTCATCAAAATGGACGGCATCAATATCATACCGCTGCACAATATCTTTTACCACATTGGAAACGTGGCCCTGGGTTTTAGGATCGGCAGGATCAAACCAATACATCCCGTTCTTTAGCCTGACCACAATATCCGAAAGCTTATTCACCATGGATAAACCGTTGGGCGAACCTCCATTCGCGTGATGGGCACGGTAAGGATTGAGCCAGACATGAAGCTCCAGCCCTCTTTTGTGAGCTTCTTCAATCCAGAACTGTAAAGGATCGTAGTTCGGATAGGGAGCTTTTCCTGTTTCTCCCGTTAAAAAATACGACCAAGGCTCGATATTACTCGTATATAAAGCATCTGCCGAAGGTCTTACCTGGAAGATAACGGCATTAAAGTTATTGTCCTTCAGCATATCCAGCATACTGATGGCTTCGGCCTTCTGCTGATCTACGGTCAGATTCGTTTTAGAAGGCCAGTTAATATTGGCTACACTGGCAATCCACGCTCCCCTGAATTCTCTTTTAATTTCCGGAAGATTAGCTTTAAAGACTTCTTCTGCCGGTACTTTTACTGTTTTACCAGCAATGGCAGAGTCTTTCGCTGCTGTCTGTGCTGTATTTTTATTTTTTATGGGTTTGGTAGTATCTGCCAGCGTTTTAGAGCTGCTGCACGAAGCAAAAACACCCAGTAAGACGATTAATTTTAATTGATTCCCTCTCATCGGTTGAAAAACTGCATTAAATTAGAGTTCGTTTAAATGAAAATGAAAAATAAACATTTTCTTTTATTTTATAATAAAAAAGCCCCGAAAAGTTCGAGGCTTTAATATATGTAAGAATCTTAGATTATGCTTTTGCTGATCTTTCCACTCTTTTTCTTTCTTCTTCAGAAAGTAATTTCTTTCTCATACGGATGAAGTTCGGAGTCACCTCAATCGCTTCATCACCCTGGATATATTCCATACATTCTTCAAGAGAGAATAAGATCTTCGGAGCAACTCCTGTATCTTTATCTTTCCCTGAAGCTCTCATGTTGTTCAGCTGTTTTGCTTCTACGATGTTTACAACAAGGTCGCCCGGCTTATTTTGTTCCCCGATGATCATCCCTGCATAGATTTCCTCACCCGGATCCACAAAGAACTTCCCTCTGTCCTGTAGCTTAGCAATAGAATATTCTGTTGCAGGACCTTGGGTCTTGCTGATCAATACTCCATTGTTTCTTCCAGGAATTGCCCCTTTGAAAGGCTTGTATTCTGTAAAACGGTGCGCCATGATCGCCTCCCCTGCAGTAGCCGTCAACATCTGAGAACGCAATCCGATCAATCCTCTTGAAGGAATTTCGAATTCCATGTGCTGCATCTCTCCTTTTGTTTCCATGATGTGAAGATCTCCTTTTCTCTGAGTCGCCAAATCGATTACTCTGGAAGCGTATTCTTCAGGAACATCCACTACCAAAGATTCATAAGGCTCACAGTTTACTCCGTCGATTTCTCTCAGGATTACCTGTGGCTGACCGATCGTCATTTCATATCCTTCTCTTCTCATCGTTTCGATCAGAACTGACAAGTGAAGAATCCCTCTACCGAATACTAAGAATGTGTTGGCATCATCAGTCTGCTGAACTCTTAATGCCAGGTTTTTCTCTAATTCTTTGTGTAATCTTTCTTTAAGGTGGTTTGAAGTCACGTATTTACCATCTTTCCCGAAGAAAGGTGAATTGTTGATCGAGAACGTCATGTTCAAAGTAGGCTCATCAATTGCCGTTCTTTCCAATGGCTCAGGGTTTTCAAGATCTACGAAAGAATCCCCGATCTGGAAAGCATCGAAACCTACCACCGCACAGATATCTCCAGCCTGAACTTCAGTTACTTTTTTCTTTCCTAATCCTTCGAAAACGTATAGTTCTTTTACTTTTCCTTTCACCACTTTTCCGTCTGCCTGCGCAAGACCGATCCACTGAGATTCTTTAAGCTCCCCTCTTGTCACTTTACCGATCGCAATTCTTCCTAAGAAAGAAGAGAAATCCAATGAAGTAATCTGCATCTGAAGGTTACCTTCCGTTACTTTCGGTGCAGGAACATATTGTAAAATACCATCCAATAATGGCATAATGTTGTCAGTTTGTTCTAGTGAAGTGTTGAACCAACCTTGCTTAGAAGATCCGTAAAATGTTGGGAAATCCAACTGCTCTTCTGTAGCCTCCAGGTTGAAAAACAGGTCAAATACCTGATCGTGAACCTCATCCGGACGACAGTTTGGCTTATCTACTTTGTTGATTACCACTAATGGTCTTAATCCTAATTCCAAAGCCTTTTGAAGTACGAATCTTGTCTGTGGCATCGGTCCTTCGAACGCATCCACCAACAAAATAACCCCGTCAGCCATTTTCAATACTCTCTCTACTTCCCCACCAAAATCGGCGTGACCAGGCGTATCGATTACGTTAATTTTCGTGTCTTTATAAGTAACAGAAATATTCTTGGATAAGATCGTGATCCCTCTTTCTCTTTCAAGATCATTGTTATCCATAATTAATTCTCCACTCTCCTGATTTTCTCTGAAAATATTGGTAGCGTGGATGATTTTGTCAACCAAAGTCGTCTTCCCGTGGTCAACGTGTGCGATAATCGCAATATTTCTAATGTTTTGCATAAAAGATTTTTACGGGTGCAAAAATAGTGATTTTTAATGAAAAACTCACTAATAAGTTTTGATAATTAACAAATTCATAATGAGAAGGTTAAAAGAAACCTATTCTTAAGCCTCTAACATTGAGTCTATTATCCTGATATTCCTGCTAAAAATCATCAATACCGGATTAAGCTTTTATGATCCATCTCAATATTTTTTTTCAAAAAAGTAAATCAAAGCCACCTGAATTAAAACAATGAAACCGAATTTCAGTAGAAATGAAGTCTTGGAAATCTTATGCATGAAGATCAGCATCGCCAGTATCGCTCCGATACTTCCACCCAGGAAAGAAATCCCCAATAAAGCAGTTTCCGGTATTCTCCGCCGATGTAGGACTGCCTTTCTTTTGTCCAGCCCGAACATAATACCACTGAAAAGGTTGATAATAAGTAATACATAAATCATTGCGGCAAAGCTAAATAAAAAAAGAGTGTTACAAAACACTCTTCTTTTTTCTTTATGCACATATCATGACTTCGCATGGATCCTGTGGTGGAGCATCTCCGCAGACAATATCAAAGGAGCCGCAGCTGCTTGGATCACCTGTCCCCCATCCCCACTGAAGTACGCATGTTTGCGGGTTTTTACATCTTACCATTCCTTTAGCAATTCCTCCCTGAATGGATCTCATTTCACTGCGTGAAACTTTCTTTAGTTTTTTCATGATCTATTTTTGATTAGTTTGAGAGATAAATATATAAAAAAATATTGATGAAAATAGGTTTTGATAAAAATATTTCATTTTGTAATGAATTATTACACCCATATATACTGACTGTATACTATAGATTGTGATTTTATTTACTTAAAATATTTTTATCAATTCTACATTACTTAATTTATATTCGTATTCTAAAAATCTTTGTAGGCTGTTTTCTCTAAATTTGTATATTTATCTAATTAAGTTTTTATTTTTTTAATAATCATTGTCTCAGAAATTCTTCTTTAGGTTTTTAAAATTCTGAGTTAAATCTTAATTTAATTATCAAAAAAATACTTGTATTTTATTGTATCCTTTACTTTATCCTCATCAGTAATTAGATCTAAATAATATGGATCACTTTCAACTAAATACAAAGCGGAAGCTATGGTTCTTATTTCGTTTTTTAAAGTATTTATATCTGTTGGTATAGGATTATTTCCTACATTATTTTTTAACTGACGCCAGATTTTTCTATTTCTCTTATAATAATCCCCCGCCAAACCAATCGATACAATTTCATTGAAATATTGAGAAGAAAATATATTACCTTGATCATCATACAAAAATTTAGTTTTAACTATAGAATCAAAAATGAATGGTATAATATCTTTATTACCTCTTTCTCCATTACATTTTGAACAACAAGCCAACAAGTTATAATATGAAATATCATGAGGTAAATTATCTAAGTTTGAACTAGGAATGTTTTGAACTGAATAATCAAATACTCTATTATCAATACACATAATAGAATATGTGGCCAAGCTACTACTTGCATTGGGATTTTGAGGATAAATATGCTCTAATGTAGTAGAATTATTTTTTTCAAGTATCTTCAAGCAATAACAGCATTTTTCTTTTTGCTCATCTATTAATAAATTACGAATAATTTGCTTTGTTGGTGAAAATTTACTGTAAGTATAATCTATATATTGCATACTTATTATATCCCATTTTAAATTTTCAAAGCTCAAATAATATGGAAAAAAAAGAATTTGGTTGCATTTATTAATAAATTCCATAAAACTATAATTTTTCTTTTATGAAATCAGGTATTTTTCCATCAAATAAATCTTCAATTTTTTGATAATAATCCTTTGCCATTGGATTATTTTCACCATTTAAAAATCGAAAAGCATTAATGTAAGCATCTAATAATTTATTTGAAATATTTACTCCCATCACATTTACTAAATTTGAATTATAATCCATTGAAAATAAATTCGGTAACTCTTCATCAATATAAATCCCATCTTTCTTTTCTAATTGTATAATCTTGGTGCTTTCTTCATCAGCATTAAAATTACTTAAAATAATTGGTGAATGTGTAGTTACAATAAACTGTAAACCAGGAAATGTTTTCCTAAACCTCTGCAATACTGTCTGCTGTAAACTTGGATGTAAATGCAATTCTAACTCATCAATTAAAACTAAACCATCAAATAGTAAGGCTTCTCCGTTAAGTAAATACCATCTATATGCAATATCATAAACAATGTGAAGCAATCTCATATATCCCATAGGTAAGGCTTCCTCATTAAATACCCCTTCATTAATGGAATTTTTTTTACCAAAACTAAAAAATAATGCCTCAGATTTTTCAGTCCTTCTTTTTTTGATATCAAACAAAATTAAATCATCTGTATCCAATTCTCCAATATTTGAAAAAAACTGCATGACTTTCTCAGTAACAAATTCATATTCCTTTTCTAAAGGCCGAGTTTGATCATTATATCTTTTTTTTATTAAATTCAATCGTTGATCAAGAGTTTTAATCTGAATTAAAGAAGCATTAATATCATCGACAACTGAAAAACTTGATAGTCTTTTTTGTAGTTCATTTATCTCTTCAGAAATAATCTTTATACTATCAACATCTTTTTGTATTTCATTAAGTATAAATTTTGTCCTCAAAAACCAAGAAGATGTAATACTTCCTTCGTCACTCCAAAGAGCATAACCAATATCACGGGGAAGAGAAATTGATTTAGTTAAAATTTTATTGAAATCATTTACAACCTTATTATTCTCTTTTCTTTTGTGAGGATAACAATCACCATAGAAACCAAGTAATGGAAGAATATTAGATTCTATTAAATAATGTTTTTGAAACTTTTGCTGTGCCGATTTGTAATATGTAGGATGTAATTTTCCTCCATATTTGTCTTTGTAAAATTTCCAAGATATTGAATCATCATCTGTTTCTATTTCATAACCAATATTTGTAGGCCATTGAAACCCCTCTCCAAATTCTAAATAAGTTGTATCCCAATCATTTAAACCTTCAATTTTATTTGAGTTATTCTTTATTAATTCATTTGAACCAGTATTTGAAAATATAAAAGACATTCCTTTACGAATTGCACTTAAAAGTGAAGACTTTCCAGTACCATTTTTTCCAATTATTAAAGTCGTATCAGAACCAAAATGAAAATCATTCTTTTCATAGCACCGGTAATTCTTGAGTTCGACAGTTCTTAACTTCATATGTCAATTATATTATTATTTTTAGATACTAATATAGTATTTTTTAATATTTTTCTTCGCCTTATTATTACTTTCCTAACCATTCGAAACAATTTCTTTCTCTCACATCCAAATCAAAGTCTTATAAAGCCTATTTTTATATTTTATTTTACTCAGCGTTAGGATCGGTGTAATATAGATTATCAGTTAGCTTTGCTCAACGTATACAATTCACTGAGAAAATTAAAACTTGGTTTTATAGACAACTACGAAATAATTAGTTTTCGACTTCAAATATAATTAAAAACTATTTTCATAATTAAGGAAAATAGCATCTATATCAAAAACTTTTATCTTATTTATAATTGATTAATAATTGAATTATATACATTTTTTTAAAGTTTAGGAGTATTCAAATTATAAAAAATCTCCACCCTTTCAGGCAGAGATTACATTTAAATCAAAGTCAGGTTTCCGAGATAGGCACTGTTGCAGGCAACCGTCTCTTTTGCGTTATTAAAAAAGACCCAGAGCTGAATTTCTTTTCCTGCATAATAGGCCGGAAGCGTGAGATCTGCAGTCAATACATTTCTTTCCGCTACCGATTCGAAAATCTCGAAACTTCCCAGTTCTTCGCAGTAGCATACCGCATTGGCCAGGTCTGTGGCATCTGCATTGCCCTGTGCCGAATTATCTTCCCAGTTCAGGCTGATTCCGTTTCCGGCTTGCGGCGTGGCAGTTACGTTTTGAAATCCTGCCAGGTCGCCTTTTGTGATCAGTACCTTGTTGTAAAGGAGTTCGGCAACGTCTCCTACCATCTGTACCGCTTCATTGATGGTGTATGAAACCGCCAGATTGATTCTTGATTTGGAACCGCTTCCCGATCCGAAGTACCTGGTCTGGATATTCTTAACGGGCTGCAGAAAACTGATTACCAGTTTAAATTTCGTCTGCTGTACAAGCTGTTTGTCGCTGGGAGGCCTGCTGCTGGGTTTTGGGGTACTTCTGATGATGTCTTTTCCGCGCCAGTTAGCGCCTACCACTGTTCCTACTTTTCCTGAAAATCCGCCCAGGATACCTTTTGTTATTCTTGCCATTTTTTTGTGTTTTATGGGTTAACTGAGACGAAGATATAGCGGAAATTCTCATTTTCAATCGCTTAAGAAAATAATGACCGGCTTTGAATAGTTTTGACCGATTTTGACCGGTATTGCCCCACCTTTCTTCGGGTCTTCTTCGGATCACCTTCGGGTCAGCTTCGGAAAAACGGTACTTTTTCCGAAGAACTTCCGAAGAAGACCCGAAGGATTGCTGTACAAAATTGAGGGGATTTTAATTTTATAGATGATTTTTGAACTTCTTAAGTTCATACTTTTAGTAATTCCAATAAAAAATTGATTATTATATGCAATTTTTTATTAGTTCTGCTGTCTTCATGATGATGAGGCTGTCATTCTGAATATAAACTGAAGGTTTACGAACGAAGTTCAGAAGTGAAATGAAGAATCTGAGCGATCATGAGATTCTTTGAACTACATTCGCATCCCTTCAGGCTCTGTCAGAATGACAATGGTGCAAAATGGTATAGAGTCGCCAAAAAATTGTATAGGTAACCTTTTGAACCATTAAGAGAATTAAGAGAGTAAGAAAGAGTAAGTAAATGTTATTCTTGCAATGTTACAATGCAGCCTGAAGATTTTCTTAATTACTTTCACTGCTTTATGTCTCTTAACGGTTGATAAAAAGTTGTAAAGCCTGAACCTTTTGGGGTTCAAATAAAAAAAAAATTTCAGTTCAAAAAATATTCTTATTTCTTGAGTCTATTGATGAAAAACGATTTGGGATAAAAGATTTTCCGTCCGATTTTAACATAGGGAATGTGTTGGGATTTCCGGATCCGGAATAAAGTGCTGTCGCTGATGTTCAAAAGCCGTTTCACATCGGCGCTGTCATAGAACAATGAATCATTGTTCTGATTCTCTTTTAAAATGTTTACCATTTCTTCAAAGACTGCCAAAATAGTGTTCAACATTTCATCATCATACATAGATGTACCTGATTTCTTTTTCATATTGTGTTTTTTTAGATTAAAAGAATCAAGTTTTTGTGCTATATTTCAAACGTAAGAGAATTAAATTTATTGTTTGCTATTGAAAAATATATTTGATGAAAAAATGCTATCTAAGGTAAAAGACATCTTAGATTCACAATGATTATAGTTTCTATTTAACTTTTCTAAATTTTGAAAGAAACAAGTTATCATTAGGAAAATAGCCGCTAGTATTGGTGATCAGCTATTCATTATTTTCTTTTGTAATTATACATTCACCAACTATAGTAATCTGTTCAGCCGATTATACTGATAAGAATATTTTTTAAAGATATCATCTTTCGAAGTTCGCCAATCTACTTCTGCAATTTTTCTGTTGTATTTTTCGGAAGCAAGCGAAGTATATTAAGGGTTGTATATCATATTTCATATTCAAACTGATCGTTTCCTAAGTTGGCTGGATCATTGATCTGGGTCATCCAGCCTCAATCAATTTTAATTAATCTGTTTAAAATAACATGAACAAGAGGTTTTGTATCACTAATTCTGATACATCAGAAATGATCTTCAATCATTTATCTATGCTTTTTCTTTGAAAATAAACAAGAGCAGGGATTACCCTGCTCTTGTTTTATGATTACATTCTTTAATAAATATTGAAAATCAATGATTTAATTTTCAAAAAAGGTTTCATCTAACTCTGAAACACTACCACTTTGTTTACATTATGGCATATAATCTATATTTATAATCTTCCATTTTCCATCTTTAAAATTCAATGTGTATGTGACTGATTTTAAACCATTTTTATATGGAATAAAGTTTATTAAGCATTCATTCTCATCTTTTTTTTCAGTTATTATATTATAGTCATAATACTTAAAAACATTTGTGAATTTTTTATCTCTACTAAATTGATAAGAGGTATTAACTAACTCCTTCCAATATTCTTCAGGAGTTATTCCAAGAGGTTTGGAATATTTAGAATAAACCTTATCAACGTCTAAATAATTAAGTGCCTCTTTGAAGTTTTTGATTTCTTCTGCTGAATTTAATTTTATCACTGCAATAAGAGGTTCGTTATTACTATTATTCTCTTTTTTTTGGCAAGACATATTTAATAATAAAAACAAAAAACTGATTAATATTCTATTTTCCAAAATATTGTAAATATGGTTTAGCGGTTACTGAAGAAGGTCCTTTGATATTTGTTGCACCTTTAATTTTCAAAGCAGAATTATACAGATTATTTGGAGCTACAACACTAGTTGGCTTATAACTTAAAGGCCATCTAGCCAACATTCCTGTAGGAGTTACTGTCTGTGAAGCATTAATGCCTGGATTAATAGCAGAGTTAATAACTCTTTGAGAAAAAGTAGAACAGTTATTCGTGCAAGCATTATAATCTTTATTGGCATTAATTTCTGCTTTTGCCGTACTTTTAGCTATTGCATCTTGTTGAGGAGTTGTCGGGATTTTAACAATTCCATCAGCTGACCTTCCTTCGGCATCGACGTTTCCACTTCTATGAGTTGTAGGATCTTTACTCATTAAATCACTTAAGCTATTGATTTTAATACCTTTACTATAGTCAGCATCTACATTACTTTGCATCTCTGTCTTTCCAACGGGATCATTTGGCCATAAATCATAATAAGTAAATGTCCCATCTTTAACTTGTTCTGTCACTGGTTTTCCATTTTTATCTAAAATAGCATTCCCATTCTTATCTTTCTTCGCAACAGTTTTATAGTTATCGATTGCGACTCCTGCGTGTCCAGTTTCACCTCCATTTTTATCAGTAGAAAACCAAGTGAGTAAATAAATATCATTACCATCCGGGTCAATTACATTGATTGGATTATTAATAGCATAGTTATAAGGAGACATAGGATTATATTTTTCGGACATATTATCCATCACCCCCCATCTTCCAATATCCGGCATATACATCCTCGCTCCGTAATCATACATCCCTGTTTCCTGTAGTTCCTTCCCGTTGTACTGGTAATTATAATACTTTCCATTCGCCAGTCCCAAATAAGTGGTTTCATGCTTTAATCCAAACGGATAATAATTATTCTCTTCCTGAATTTCTAATGCAGATACACCTTTCATATAACTCAATCTTATATTTCCTAAATGATCTGTATAATTGTAAATATACTTATTTTTTACAAAATCATAATATCCCTCAGAGGTTGGAATAAAACGGAGTAAAAGTGGAGATACTGAACCAAAATTAACATTCTGAGAGTACTGAAAACCATCGAGATAATAGGTCTTAAGCTCAACAGGTTCAAGATTCCCTACAACATCCATCTGTGAAGTAATATATGTTTTCTCAACTTTTTGTCCATCTGATCTGTATTTATAATACAATTGATAGGTATTGAAGAATACCTGAGAACTTGTCAAAATCTTATTGGGAAGGTTCAGATAATTATAGTCTATGGAGCTGATTCCGTTATCCATATGAACTTTCATATTTCCATTATTGTCATATCCAAAATCATTTTGTGCGGCATTATATCCTGAATAATTATTCACAACGCCTGTAGGTAATTGTATTTTATTCAGTCGATTACCGGTATACTTATATTCTAAATCATCTATAAGCTCTGCTGTTGTTCCTGAAGAAGGTTTAGAAAATCTTTTTAAGGTAAGAATATTACCGTTAAGATCATAAGTCAGCTGTTCATTATAATTATTGTTCGCTATAATTGAAGATCCGGGTTCTGAATAAACTCCGGCCAGAAGTCTATTGAGTCCATCATATTGATATGAGTATCTTTTTTTGTTATTATTAAAGCTGGATGCTGTCCTCCAATCAATCTCGGATATGTTACCGTTATATTTTGGTGATGACTGATTGGTATCTTCCGGGTTGGTATATTTTATTTCATATCCAAACAGATCGTTTCCTAGGTTCGCAGGATCATTGATCTTTGTCATCCAGCCCCGGATATTGTAAGTGTAATTAACATCCTGAAGCCCGGTTCCTAAAGTCGATCCTCCCACTTTCTTTGTGGTCAGCTGAGAGAGCTCATTATACTCATTCTGCGCTAAGATTTCTTCAGGGTTAGAGTCTACTTTATGTTTGTGGACTTTCAGCCTGTTTTGTGCGTCGTATTCAAAGGTTTCGGTAATTACTCTTTCTGTATCTGTAGAAAGTCTTTTGTGACGGGTAATGGTCTGCTGAGCTAATCCAGCAAAATCAAGTTTGGATTCTGTCTGGGTATAGCCTCCCAAATGGTTGATGGAATGAGTGGCAATGATTCTTCCTCTGGTATCGTAATAGCTGTAATTCTTTGTCCAGTTATCATCTTCTATGTTTTTAACATAGGATGCTAAAGGCAGCCCTTTTGTACGAAGCTCCAGGTTCATATTATCTGTTAATACAGGACTCTGATTGGGAATAGTCGGTGTAAAAGAAGGGGTTCCTGCGGGATAGGCATCATAAAAGTTTACCGTAAGTATACTTTCTATATTTTGAGGATAGGCAGTATTTCCATAAGGAATCTGCATACCGCTTTGGGTATACGATCCTGATACTTCCGTATTGATCCCATAAGTGAAAAGAATCCAGCCTTGTACAGCATTTCTATCCCCATTATCAATAGCAATTCCTGTATAGATTATTCTGCCGAATTTATCGTATTTATTGAAAGACCATTTATGATCAGGACGCTGATTACCATCCTGTGTCAATACGAGACGATCTGCTTTATCATATACCATGTACTCCCAGTCTTTACCCGGAAGTCTTTTCTCAACCAAGCGGTTTCTGCCATCATAACGGTATTCATAGGATAATGCCTGTTGATCATCCCATCCCCAGGTTTGTTTTTTTGAAAGAAGGGGCGGAATAACCCATGCCAATTGGTCATATTCATTATATACATAATAGGTATCAGCACTGTCAGTAGCATTTAGCACCTTTCTGACCAATACTACCTGACCTTTCCCATTCTTAAATTCTATGGTTTTGTTACCATCTTCATCAGTAACCGTATTTTTATAGAGTTGTCCTACAATGTAAGTACCACCATATTCAATGGTTGACTTTGTTGCTCCGTTTTCCCACGTGGTAGTGGTGGTATATTTAATGACTTCTCCATCAATATTGGCATCATATCCAAATTGTACGGGTTTATCATTCCAGGCATTACCAACCTGCTTTTGGCTTAGAATCCGATCTAATGGAGAGTTCTCTAATTGTTTTTCGGCATAGATCTTTTCTGAACCGTAAGGAGTACTCGTTACATTAGCTAATGGATCAGTATAAATTCCGCCATTCAGAGTTCCGTTTTGGGGAACGGGAAGGTAATCTAAGGTCTGTCTTCCGAACTGGTCGTAGGTTATTTTGGTGACAATATCCTTACTTAAAGGTGAAGCTTTGATATTGACAATCTGCTTGGGTCTTCCCAACCCATCGAAATACTGAACGGTTTCGGAGGTTTTGGTTGGTGTGGCTCCGTTATAGTCTAAGTAGTTCTTACTGTAGACGTAGTTTTCGGCGGTGTTGAGCTGTGCCTGGGCAAAGCCGGTTACCAATAAGGCACTGATAGGGATTATAATTTTTTTCATCGGGTCTTAGTTTTTGTAATGGTACTGGTATTCTTTTAAGAGTTTGCCGGTCTGATTTTGTTCTCTTACTTCTTTCAAGCGGTTGGCAAAGTCATAGATATATACTTCCCTAATTCCTGATGGTGGAGTAATGCTTCTTACACCAACCAATGGATCGTACGTATAGGTGGTGATCTGATACCTGGATAGGCTTGCATCGGTACTGAAGGTATTCAGAGCTGCTAATAATGCAGTTTCGTCGTTGTTAAGAGCAGCTGCTGCATCGTTATTGGAAGCTGAAACAATGGTATCAATCAGAGACTGGCTGATGTCGGAAAGTTTTGCCCCTTCTATCTTGGCAATGGGCTGGGTAGTATTGTAGCCCCAGATAATGGTAGTGGAAATTCCGTTCTTCGTGGTGTACTGCTGTAAATTGCCTTTGTTATCATATTGGTCATAGGTAATCTCCGTATTCATTACGGAAGCTTGAGGATCTAATGATAACACTGAAGTCGGAAAGAAGTGAGACGGATCATTATAAAGGGTTTCGGTTTTGCCTACGATTCTATTATTATTTTTACTCTCGATTTCAAGCGGAATGGCAATCATATTGGCATTGATAAGTCTTGTATTCCCTTTTTCGTGTGCATATTTATAGGATGTTTCATTCAGACTGCCGTCAGAATGGGTTTGCGTCTTTTTTATCAGATAATCCCTTGTATTATACTGGTTAAAAACATTTTGGGTGACTGCATTCTGATTATAATACATTATTGATTGTTCTTCCACCAGGTTGGCCGTACCGGAATACTCTTTTTCAAATCCTATATTCATAAAACTGAAGGCATTTTGCCCTGTTGCAATAGAATAAGCTTCATATGTCTCATATTTACCTCCATGCAGATAATATCCCTGAACCATATTTTCTTTCAGGCTTACTGCTGCTCCTGTTGAGACTTCATAATCATTGTACTGATAGGAAAAACGATCTTCGGACAACAAAGCGTTGTTTTCACCATACACTTTTTTATTAATTAAATTTCCTCTTAGATAATCGTAATTCGGAACACTATTAAACGGAGGTATTAATGTTGGAGTATACAGATTAGGCTTATCAATCGGTGAGGTATACTGGTACAGTGTTTTTCCGCGTCCTGTTTCGGATACGCTTACAAACTGATATCCTATATCTCCGCCTTTTGTTTTTTGAACAGGTAAAAAATTTCTTGATGAATTATATATAATATCTGCATTGAATATCTCTTTGCAAGGATAATTAAGGTCTGAACTGCATACATATTCAAGAGTAGCTCTATAAGGATACGTATATCGATATACCGGTCTAGGAAATACCAGAGCTCCTGTACTTTTCTTAACATTCGCAGGATCATTATATCCGAAACTTATAGTTCTAGAAGGTGTACCGGACTGATCTGTATAGTAATTTATATTTTTGATGCGCACATTTCGGTAGTCAAATACATACTTCAGGTTATTTGTATTTCTTATTTTATAAAAAAGATTAAAACTTGTATTAAATGTCGGATTGCCAATACCAATCTGCTGATTGTTTAATTCTAAATAATATTCACCAGCCGGAAAAGTATTTTCATACACTGTCGGGATAGGATCAGAAGTTGACAGTATGGATGTATCTATGCCGGCAACATGACTATAAACACCTCCTTCTTTTCTATGAATTCTGAATATGAAACCGTACGAATTGATCGCAGCAGTTTCCAGTTGTATTTTAACAGAAGTAGATTCAGTAAGGGTAAAAGCTAATTTTTTCTCTTCGCTGAATTTACTAAAGACTACCATAGTATTGGCATCATCCCAATTCAATGGATTTTCATCATAATTTGATAATGCGTCAGCTCCATCTGCCATGCCTGAAGAAGTATCTTTTGGTACATAAGAATAGGTTCCTGTCTCATAAATAAACTCTGACTTTCCTTTTGTAGGATAGGTTATAGATTTCAGGAGTTCAATATGTGAGCAACCATACGGGTATTCTTTTGAACATTTGTAAAAGCTATCGTCCTCTGCTACAAGTGGCAAACTGATTCCAGGCAATCCATAATATTCTAAAGCATAATCCTGATCGTGAATATAAGTACCATTGCTCTTATTCTGTTTTTCTATAGACGTCAGAAAAAGCCTCTTGTAAACTCCCAAATTTTTATAGGCATATGTAAAATTGAATTTTTCATCATATTGGCCATCTGTACTTCTTACGGTGATACTTTTTAATTTTGAAAGCTGAGAAAGGCTGTTTTCATAATTCGTATCTTCTCTGCCATATTCATAATCAAATAAAACGCTTCCCTGTCCTACCACGTTTATTTCTTTTAATTTTTTTGTATTAGCAATGGTCGTATTCGTAGAGGTTTCGGTAATTTTTGGAAGATATCCTGCATTTTGTGCTATAATCTGCCTAAAAATATTATCTGCAGAATAGTAGATGGTATTGTTGCTGGTAGTATTTTCAGAAGAAACAATTGTGCTAGGCTCTGCATCATAGATCAGGTTCACTTTTACATCGTTATTACTATTCTTTATTTTGCTCAAATGAAAAGCACTGTTATACAAATAGTTCATTTCCGAGTATCCCGTATTGGTATATGATTCTACCCCGGATACATTATTAACGGATAGACTTTTCGAGGTTTCCAAGACATCAAATACAAAGATATTTCCAAAATCATCGGTAATTTCAAAAGAAACCGGTGCAAAGTCTGCCGGTGCATTAACGGTAATCTTAAGATTATTTTTATCAAGCTTCACCGCCTGCAGCTGACCGTTAATTTTTTTTATTATAAACCTTCCCGTATAGTTTAAAAAATTATACTGGTACAGATCATATTTTGTGTCATATCTATTTTTATAGTGGGCTTCAAAAATACTTTTTTCCGTATACATAGCTGAGTTAGGATTCTCAATCATGCTTCCGAAGTAGTTTTTATAATTACTCACATTGGTATTTTCGTCAAAATAGATCCCTATTTTTTTATTTGCGCTTCCTAATGAATATGAAATTATCTTTTCATCAGGACTATCCATAACAGTTCTTGAGATAGTTCCCCCGGCTAGCAAACTCCAACCTAATCCAGCTTCACCTGCTTTCGATTCAGATTTGGCATTATTCACATGATATTTGAGCTGAAGATTCAAAGAGACATTACTAAGCCCTGTAGACAGGCTTTTTATTGGAATGGTAATATCCGGTATTCCTGTATAATTGCTGACAGGGACTTCTTCAAATTTCATTAAATTATTCACTGTAGTAGATGGAGGAATAATATTCAGTTTATATTTATCAGATTCTTGCCCTTTTACTAGAGATATGGACAAAAAATTCAGTACAGTCAATAAAATTATTTTTTTCATCTTATTTATTTCTTAATCAATTTCGCATTAGCGGTTTTGTTGGTATCCGTTTTTATGGTGATCAGGTAAGCTCCCTGTATCAATGGCTGGGTATTGATCTTGGTGACCTTATTCTTAGTTTTGATTTGTTGAAGCTGTCTGCCCGCCATATCATACATCGTAATATCCGCTTCCTTAAAGTCAAATCCAATCTCCACATACGCATAATCGGATACGGGATTCGGATAGATTTTGATATCCTGCTTCTCGATGAGCTGGTCTACCTGCTGATCTCCCAGCTTTACAATCTTCCAGTTCTCTTTCCCTAATTCTTCTGCGCTTGTTCCTGCAAGGATAATGGATCCGTCCCGGTTTAACTTTATATCTGCTAACCGTTCTTCTCTTTTTCTGGATTCTCCTTTGACGTGTTTTCGCCACTGTTCGTTTCCGTTTTCATCTACATACAGCATCCAGAACGTCTCATCATCGGTTTCTATTTTGCCTTCTGCCTGGGTGTAACCTCCTAATAATACACCTTTGGTAAGGTCTTTATTTTTTTCTCTTTCGTTATGGCCTAAGATGACATGCATGCCCATGAGAACATCCCTGTTTTTAAAGTTGTAGGATTTCTGCCAGATCTCTTCGCCTTTTTCGTTTAGGGAAATCAACCAAAGGTCGGTGCCTTCTTCTATGCCTACGGTTTTATTGCCTGATCTCTCGGAACGGCTTTCACCTCCTATGATAAAACCTGAAGTGGTCATAGCCATGGTTCTTAGGTGATCGTCTCCTGTGCCTCCATAGTTCTTTTCCCATTCTACTTTGCCGTCTTTATTCAGTTTAATGATCCAGTAATCGCCTTCTCCCTGATTATTCGTGGATTTAGGATAACGGGATACGGGATTCGGGGTAGTACTGCCAGTACCTGAATTTGTCTCCGAATTCTGTAACCCGGAACCCGAACCTCGAACCTCGGAACTTCTGGAATAAACACCTAGTAAAACGCCTCCGTCTCTGGTGGGAATCATTTTTTCTACTTCGTCTAAGCCTTTTCCGCCTAAAATGAGTTGGGAGATTTCTTTTCCGTCTTTGTCTAGTTTAATGACAAGAACATCTTTGGAACCGTAACCTTGCGCGGAGTTTTGAACGTTTCCTGCGACAAAGAATCCTAAGTCAGTGGTTTGAATGACGGCTCTGGCTTCTTCATCGGAAGTGCTTCCAATGGTTTTCTGCCATAATTCATCTCCGAATTCATTGATTCTGATAAGCCAGATATCGGAGCCTCCTTTGGAGTCGTCTTTTTTGTCTAGCCCTTTGCCTGAATAGGAAGTTCCTGCGAGAACAAAGCCTCCATCCTGAGTGGAAAGGGATGCGGAAAGGTAATCATGGTTCTTGCCTACAAAGTATTTTTCCCAGACGGCTTCGCCTTGCTGGTTAAGTTTTACGAGATGGAAATCGTAACCGTTGTTCTGCTTTTGGCTGCCGGCTGCTTGCGACAGGCTTTTAGACTGAATGGAGCTTCCGGTAATTAGGTACTGAAGATCTACGGTTGGAGTTACCTGGCTTAAGAAATCCTGAGTGGTGGATTTGATGTCTTTCTGCCATAGAACTTCCTGAGCGGATAGGCTCAGAGCCGTGCATAGAAGGTATGCACCGATATAGAGTTTTTTCATCTCAAGTTTATTTGTTAATAGTTGTTAAAATTTTTGCAAAAATATCATTTTTAGTTCACACCAATTAGATTTATAATGAATATTTCCGGAATTCATTAGCTTATCATAAAGTGAACTTGTTCATGATCATTATAAAACAAAGGTATAGCTGTGTAGCGATAAAGGGTGGCGTGTTTGTAAGCTATTAAAATAAATTTTGGGATCTTTACAATATCGTACTCTAATCCATCAACTTCTATTATTAGCTCAGTAAGCATTCAATTGCCAGCTATATAACATTCTTACCTCCATATCTGTAAGTAATACCGGCATGTTACTGCATAATTATAAGGTTGTCATGCTTCATCAGGAATAATCTTGAGTTTATTTGTCCATGTTTTCCTTTCAAAAAAAACAAGAGCAGGGATTACCCTACTCTTGTTTTAAGATTATATTCTTTAATGAATATTGAAAATCAATGATTTAATTTTTAAAAAGGCTCATCACTAACTGTGAAACACTACCATAGCTGTAAAAATATTTATTTCTTTCAAAATTAATCCATCACTAACTCTGATACACCAGGAATGATGTTCAATCATTTACCTATGCTTTTTTCTTCAAAAATAAACAAGAGCAGGTATTACCCTACCCTTGTTTTAAAATTATATTCTTTAATGGATATTGAAAATCAATGATTTAATTTTCAAAAAAAGTTCATCACTAACTCTGAAACACTACCAAGGCTATAAATCCAAAATATTAGATTATGTGTAATGTAATTATTTAATAATACAGTAAATAAAATATCTACATTATCAAACTTATATAACTTTGTTAATGAGAATATGGATAAGTTTTAACAAAATTCAAGTTTAACCATTTTAAAGCTTCCAGATTATTCATATTTGTTTTCAATAAATTTTTATTGATTTCAAAATTTTCATCCATAAAATACGCTTTTCCTTGATAATTAATTTTTTCACCTTCTCTTTGATTCATATTACAAGAAAATAAATTAGCAGAAATGGGTGTAATATATATATTAATTTTAATTTTTTTGTTATTTCTGCCAACTTTCCATTGTTTTTTGATATTTAAAACACTTACTCTATTTAGAAATATTTTATCTGTAATTTTATCTACTCCAGTAATTTTAGGATCCTCGCTAAAAATTTGTATTTCTTTATATTTTGAACAATATTCTTTTTCTTCTTCATCAATTTTCCAGAGGTATAATGGAGATATTTTATTTTCTTTTTCTGCCAAGTCAATGACCCAAAAATACAAAGGATGCTCATTTGGATAATTTTTATCCATTTTATCTATAGTAACTATAAAATAGTTCTTTTGACTGTAACAAAACAGAACAAAAAATATTGGTATAATTTTGATAAGTTTTTTCATATAATTTATTTTTTTGCTGGATATGCCTCTTTAAGCATTGTGTCAATTTGAGTTGGAGTTAGTGGATCAGGAGGATAATGCATTAATCCATCAGCATTAATACCTCCATTTGGATGGTCCAATCCGAAAGTATGTCCCAATTCATGAGAAAAATTACCAATAGAAGGGTCCTGATTATTTATTTCATAAATCATAGGTCCTAAAACTTGTGCTTTTCCGGTTGAGGATGTATATACTGTTGTCCAAATAGATGCTGGAGATCTTACATTTTTACCATCAGCTTTAACAATTTCTGATTCTATTCCATTTCTCCAAGCTATTGTTGTTAATGGAGTTCCATCTATTATCCCGTCTTTAGCACTAGTGTCATTTACTTTCATTTCACTAATATTAATTTTCAAAGTAACAGTCTCACCTGCACTATTTTGATGCGCTCCAGAAAAATAATTACTCACATCTTCTTTTGCATAATTTATTCTAGCTTGGTTTGCCGACTCTATTCTTTCATTTTGACGAATAATTTTATCTCTAACTCTCATTTCTTCCTTTGTTGGGCTAGATGATAATATAGGAATCTCCTGTGTTTTATTAGTTAATACAATGAGATTTTTTTCTAAAGTGTGAATTTTTTTTCCATTCTGATCAACTTGAGTGTGATGTATCCCTTCAAGACCTTCCAACTCTCTAAATGCAATAACTTTATTTTCTGCAAAGTTATAATGAGATTGGTACATATATTTTTCACTTAAAGGGTCAACATTAAAGAACCTTCCAACGTCGGGCATATAATTTCTCCATTTAAAGGAGTAGAAACCTGTCTCCTGTAACTCTTGCCCTTGGTACTTGTATTGATAAGCCTGGTCAAAACTATGGCTCTCATTATTATGCATCAACCCAAAAGGATAGTAGTTGGTGACACCTTCTGCTTCTCCTGTGATGATATAGTTATTACAAACCTGTCCGTCCGGTGTATCATAACAATTATTTACTACAATATCTCCTGTGACAATCCCGTTTCCGTCTGCATCGCTGTAACTTAATCTTACATTCCCCAAATGATCGGTGTAATTATAAAAATACCGGTTGCGTAAGGCATCAAAATAACCTTCTGAGGTCGGGATGATTCTCAGCTTCATTTCATCGTTCATCGTAGTTCCCGTTTCATCTTCCCAGGCATAGGTGTATTTATATTGGAAACCATCCAGATAATCGGTCTGCAATCCTCCAAAGAGCTTCTTTACTTTCACCCTCCTTGCTATCATAAATGAAGATATATTACTAAAAAATGAAGCATAAGAATTATTTAGAAGTAACAGTCATTCAATTTATTGGAAAAGTTTTATAAGCAAATAAGTTATTTTTATTGTTTTATCCATTCTACTCCCTTCCACATTAAAGTTTTTTTATCTTTTATTAAAATATAATCATGATAATATGGTTCAAACTCATAAAAGCATTGGTCAAAATATGGTAGACTAATTGTAAAATAATTAGCTTTACTAATATCTAATGTATAATTTTCAAGAATACGATATCTTAATCTATTATTATAAAAAATATTTCCATAAACTTTAAATAAAATATCAAAATTTATGGTATTTTTAAAATTATTTGCTAATACTTTTTTAGAGATTTTAATATTCTGACTACTAGTTTCTATTAAATTAGAAGTATTACTATTTATTAATACATTAAATATAGGTGTCGGTATTACATCATTAAAATCTTTTGAAAGTTGGATATTAATATATATACTATCGTTAGAATGCTTATTTTCACTTTTTATTTCAAATTCAAAACCTTTTTGTCTTTGATAATAATTTTCGCTTATTAAATCAATAGCATTATTATCATTTATATATCTCCATTGCCCCTTAGAAGCATAATTACATTGTTCTATAACAAAATGATCGAGACTTTTGGGATTGTACAAAGTATATAATCCTTTTGCATCCAATTCTAACTTGGTACTTGAATTGTTTTTTTTATAAATACCTTCAATATTTATAGGTTCCACATTTTTTCTTTCTATAGAGTGACAAGAAAATAATAGCAAAAAAGTAATTAAAAAAAATATATGTTTCATAATTTATTATTTTTGGGGACCATCTAAAGCCTGATATACAGAAATACCATCACTTGTTTTCAAATTCATAAGATTTACTTCGTTTATTTCATCTAACGAATTTACAGGAAGAGGATAACTGTTTTTATCATAAGAATATCCAACTTTATACGCTCCAACCTCTAACGTTTTACTTAATGGGTAATCTTGTTTTTCTTTCGTTATAGCTGCATTTAACAGTTGATTATTTTTATTAAATCGTAATCCTCCAGCTTCGTAGCTCTGACCAACATGTCTTATTTCATGTAAATGTAAAGCAGTATCATAACCTTCAATATTAATTCTTTCTTTTCCGTCTTTATCTATATTCTTATTTACACCGTGTGTTTCTCCTCCAGAACCAGTTAGATAAAAAATTTCTTTAGCACCTGCAATAGTTTGAATGTCTTTCAGTGATTGGTTCATATAACTAATCATAGTATTGTTCTCTACCAATTGACTATTAAGATTGGCTAGTTGTTTTTCGCTTAATTTCCCCCCATCTATTTTTGCCTTTAGATCAATATTACTCTTTTGCAATTGATTAATCCTATTATTCACATCTTTTGTTAACCTTTCTTGATCTTTTGGATTTCCCCAAGTTCTTCCATCAGGATCAACAAATCTTATTGGATTATCAGCAACATATAAATATGGTGTCCATCTCCTAGTTTTCTCTGCCAGCGGATCCACTACACCCCATCTTCCCAATTCAGGCATATACATCCTCGCACCATAATCATACATTCCTGTCTCCTGCAGCTCCTTTCCGTTGTATTTATATTGATAAGAGAGATTTCCCATTATCGAATTATATCCTTCATGTTTCAGCCCAAAGGGGTAATAATTGTTTTCTTCAAGAGCTAATCTACTCATCACTAACTCTGATACACCAGGAATGATCTTCAATCATTTACCTATGCTTTTTTTCTTCGAGAATAAACAAGGGTAGGTACTACCCTACCCTTGTTTAAGATAAATGTGCATCATTAACTCTGAAACACTACCTAATTCCAACAGAAGCTTATTCTATTGTTATATTAATTACATCCCTTAATAAAAAAGTCGTGTGTTCTTTCTGTATCCTTAATAAATTTTTTATTCTTAAAATACATTATATAAGAAAACATAAGACTTTGATTCCCTCTTTGAAAAATAGTATTTATATCATCTTTAGATTTTTTAAAGTAAGAATCAAAAAAATTGATCCACTTTAGATTTTTAACAGAATTTATGTCGTATAGAATTATTACTCCATTATATTTATAAATTTTATATTTGGAATAATCAGTATCTATAACTGTCAGCATTCTTACCCTAAATCCAGTCTCATTTTTACATTCTTTAAAAAAACTTATTTCTAAAAAATATTTTTCATCATTTTCATTAAAAATACTTATTCTTTCATCAAGAGAAGTGTAAAAATCTTTTTTAGAATTTTGTATCTGTGAGAAACATAACTGAGTCATAAATAAAAAAATAAAGAATATTTTTTTGTGAATGTATTTATTTTTTAAACTTTCCTTCATATGCTTTTATATATTGATTATACTTATATATAATTGTTGTATTGTAAGATGGTGCGTAAATGAATAATATGGCATTAGGATTAGATTTTGCACTTAAATTATCACCACTGTCACTAACTCGATTTACTTTAAAAGAGTATCCATTTTCTTTAGTAGGAAATTGATTCATTTCAAATCCACTAGGATTTAGCTGCATTGATGACCAAGCATCTAAATATTTGGATTCGCCGGGATGTAAATGACCCGTTAGTTTTACATTGTCCCCCCAATAAGCTAGATCAGTAGATTTTGGGGAGTGGGATGTATATACAACTGAACGATCTTGGCTCTTCTCACCAACGGTTTGTACTGAAAACTCTACTTTAATTTTCCCATCTTTCATCCAATCACCTATTTGATAAAAATATTCTAAAGCTTTATTTTCATCAGATCCAAAATCCATATATTTATCACCCTTATAGTTATATTGTGTAAAATGGTCTTTTATAAAATCCTTTTTTCCAATTTCATAACCCTGCTCTCCTTCTTTTACTGTTTTTCCATCACTTTCAAATTGATCTTCTGTATAAATTACATCTGTTTTAGAATCTGAAACCAAAGAAAGATGCCCTGTTTTATCCATTTTATAAACATCTTTACCTTGTCTTCCATCTGGATCAATAAACCTTAAAGGATTATTAAAAACATAAGTATAAGTCGACCAACGTCTGGATGTTTCCGCTAACGGATCTACCACTCCCCATCTACCTAAATCCGGCATATAGAACCTCGCTCCATAATCATACATTCCGGTCTCTTGAAGCTCCTTACCATTGTACTTGTATTGATAAGCCTGATCAAAACTATGATTCTCATTATTATGCATCAACCCAAAAGGATAGTAGTTGGTGACACCTTCTGCTTCTCCTGTGATGATATAGTTATTACAAATCTGTCCATCCGGTGTATCATAACAATTGTTTACTACAATATCTCCTGTGACAATCCCGTTTCCATCGGCGTCGCTGTAACTCAGCCTCACATTTCCTAAATGGTCAATGTAATTATAAAAATACCGGTTGCGTAAGGCATCAAAATACCCTTCTGAGGTCGGGATGATTCTCAGCTTCATCTCATCATTCATCGTAGTTCCTGTTTCATCTTCCCAGGCATAGGTGTATTTATACTGGAAGCCATCCAGATAATCGGTCTGCAATCCTCCAAAGAGCTTCTTTACTTTCACCCCGTCTGCACGGTAGGTATAGCCTGTTACCTGAGCATTCTGGGTGATCTGTGTGGGTAAATTTAAGTAATTATATTGAATGGAAGAAATCCCTTTATCCCGTAAGGAGGTCATATTTCCGTTGGCATCGTATGCTATACTGGTAGGATTGGCTTTGTACGGGTATCCCTGTGCAATGGTAACGGCATCGCGTACGGTCTGCAACCGGTTGGATGCATTTCCATTTTCATATTCATAGGTAAGGTTGTCGATCATTAAAGAAGTGGGCCCTATTCTCTGGGCGGTTCTTACCATTGTTTTTATATTCCCGTTCAGGTCGTATGTTGCCTTCTCATAATATTCTCTCAGGGAAGGGTTGGTCGCGTTCTGGTAAAAGCCTGCCGAGAGGCGGTTGAGGCCATCATATACATAGCCGTATCTTTTCAGAGATTCGTTGGGGGTGGCTCCTGTTTTCCAGTCTACCTCGGCAATGTTCCCGTTGTATTTTGGGGTTACCTGCAGAGAGGTATCGGAAGCATCGGGAGTCTGAAGGCCTTCTACCTGATTGTATTTGATCTTATAGCCGAACAGGTCTGTATCCAGATTATTGGGATCATTGATCTGCGTCATCCAGCCGCGGATATTGTATTGGTAATCTACCGTCTGCAGCCCGCTTCCTACTACCTTGCCTCCTACTTTCTTAGACTTCAGCTGCGAAAGCTCATTGTATTCGTTCTGGGTAAGGATTTCCTCGGCATTGTTGTCAATTTTATGCTTGTGAGTCAGCATCCTGTTCTGATGATCGTAGGTAAAGGTTTCGGTGATCATTTTTTCAGGATCGCTGTTCAGTCTTTTATGCTTTGTGATCACCTGCTTTGGGGTTCCCGAAAAATCCAGCTCGGATTCTGTTTGGGTATAGCCCCCCAGATGGTTGACGGAATGGGTGGCGATCACTCTTGCCCGGGTATCGTAATAGCTGTAGCTCTTCGTCCAGCTGTCGTCTTCTATGTTTTTCACATAGGATGCCAATGGCAGGCCTTTGGTATTGAGTACAGCGCTCATGGTATCGGTAAGTACGGCAGCCTGCCCCGGAATAGCCGGAGTAAAGGCAGGGGTTGCTGCAGGATAGGTATCGTAGTAATTGATCGATAAAACGGTTTCTATGTCGGTGAAATAGGCATTGGTATAGTATACCTGCATTCCGCTTTTGGTAAATCCGCTTCCGCTTCTGCTTTCCGCAATCACCAGATTTGCGGCCTGGCTCTGCATGGTTTCTCTGGATCCGCCTGCGATTATTCCTGTATACACGGGTCTTCCGAGCTGGTCATATTTCGTGATCAGCCATTTTCCCTGGGCGTTCAGATTGGCATCACGGGTCATGATCAATCGGTCGGCTTTATCATACACCATATATTCCCAGCCTTTGCCGGGAAGTTTCTTTTCTGCCAGGCGATTTTTCTGGTCATATTTATACTGATAGCAGAGATTGTCCAGCGTTATGCTGTCAACAGCATTTGCTGCTACGGCCAATGGAGGGATAACGTAGGCCAGCTGGTCGTAATCGTTGTACACATAATAGGTATCTGCGCTTACGGTGGCGCTTAGCATTTTTCTTACGAGCACCGTCTGTCCCTGTCCGTTTTTAAATTCTATGGTTTTGTTACCGTCTTCATCTGTAACGGTATTTTTGTACAGCTGACCGGCTCCGTAAGGAGTGGCAGAAAGCGTGATGGAAGCGGTAAATGAGGCGGCATCAAAAGTCGCAGTGTATTTTTTTACTTCCCCGTCCGTATTCGCGCTATAGCCCAGCTTCACCGGTTTATCTGCCCATGCAGCTCCTACCTGTTTCTGTTCCAGTACCCTATCCAGCGGAGAGGCTTCGAATTCTTTTTTGGCAAAGATGATCTCATTACCGAGCGGGGTATTCACTGCGTTGGCCAAAGGATTGGTTATGATCGCACCGTTGGCTGTGGCAGACTGGGGAACCGGAAGATAGTCTACGGCCTGTCTTCCGTACTGGTCATAGACTATATGGGATACAATGTCTCTTTGCAGCGGAGAAGCTTTTATATTAATTATCTGCTTGGGTCTTCCCAGCCCGTCGAGATACTGCACGTTTTCCGAAGCTTTCGGGGCAGTTCCCGTTGGGTCAGTTAAATAGGTTTTTGAATAGACATAGTTTTCTGTAGTGCTCAGATTCAGGGTCTGCGCACGTACAACACCTGCTACAAACAATGCACTGATAGGAATGATTAGCTTTTTCATAGTTTGTTTTTTAATGTTTGTAGTTGTATTTGAATTCTTTAATCACTTTTCCGGAAGTACTTCCCTGTCTTATTTCTTTTAGCCTGTTCGCCGAATCGTAAATATATATTTCGCGGACTCCTGAAGGCGGAGTTACACTGGTTACACCAATCAAGGGATCGTAGGTGTAGGTACTAACCTGCAGATTGGCTAATGCCGGAAGGTTTCTAAAGCTATCCAGAGCACTTATTAATGCAGCTTCATTGGAAGGGTTTGAGGCATCTGCATCTGATGCTTCAATACTATTGGCAGCCAGCCCGCTTACTGCTGAATAAGGCAGCCCTATAATTTTCGCAATAGGCTGCGTACCACTATATCCCCAGATAATGCTGGTAGGTACTCCTTCTTTGGTTGTATACTGAAGAATATTTCCTTTAGCATCATACAGGTCATAGGTAACCTGAGTTTCCAGTGCTGCGCTCCCAAAAGATGCCTGTATTTGGTTTGAGAGATAGGAAACGTTATTGGGCCAGCTATTGCTGTAGTTTATTTTTTGGGTTCCCTGGAGCTTCCCGTCTTTATAGCTTTCAATTTTCTCTATTTCAGATATTCTGTTTTGTGAATAGACCGAGTTTCCTGTATGATAAAAATATTTAGTTAATAGTGCAGATCCCTCTTCTGTAGTAATATTGTGCTGAGCAAGCTGTTTATTCAGTGAGTTATAAATAAAACTTTCATTCTTCTCTGTCATTCTTTGAACTCCGTTGTCATAGAAATAATTTTTAGTTTTTGTTGACGCCAGCTTTGTCCATCCATAGGTTTCAAAAACGGGAACAGGTACAAAGCTAGGAGCCCCCACCTCTAAAGGCAAGCCTCCCCAGAAGCTTTTTGGACTGGAATAATTGCTGTTACACTGCATACATGAATTCCCGTTAGTCAAACTGCTTTGATAGACACTGAATGTTTTAGGATAATTTTCGCTGGTTCCGTTATAAATACTGTTAGGTTTTACAAATCTAACACCGGTATATTCCTCAAAGTTTTCGTAGCTGTATTCATTCTCCACTTCAGACAGTTTTCTGAGGCTGTTGTCATACACCGTCTGCCTTATTAAGTTTCCTCTTTTGTAATCAAAATTTTTAGGCTGTACAAATGGAGGTCCCTGAGGATATTCGATGTTGGGAAAGTCTAACGGTGAAGTATATTCGTACGTAATTTTTCCTTTATCCACTCCTTCCTGCACTGTCACATATTTGTAGCCTACTGCGCTTCCCTGCGTTTTAAAGAGCGGGATATTGTTCTCGGTAGTCACAACATCATAAGAGTTGGAGTACAATTCTCCGTTTGAACAGCCTACCGTTCCTCCATAAGGTGCAAATATTAACCTGGCATTGAAACTTTCCGTATATCTGAATAATGGTTTAGGATCTACCAGAGCGCCACTGCTTAAAGTGGTGCTGTCATAATTATAACTATATTTCTTTTCTTTGGAAGGACCGGATAAGCCATGATAAAATGCTTTGTAATAATCTGCTGGTGTATCATTATCAAAATAGCCTATTCTTCTGATCCTGTTTCCTCCACCGTAAAGAAAGTTATTTACCACCGCATCTTCTGAAAAATAGTGGATTCCCAAAATATCTGTGCCGGTATAGTTCAGATCAAGGTTCGTCCATACTACCCGATAGCTTTTATTCTTTTCCAGTGTGAAAGAAACACAACAATTGGGACCTGATGAAGGGCATGTAATATTATTATACGCGACTTCCCAACCCGAGCCATTATATACTTCAAGCGAAAACTTCCTTGTATTTAAATTCTCCAGAACAATACTTGGAAAAAACAAAACCTTTCTGTTGGAAGTAGATATTGGTAACAGTGTCGTATTAATGCTATTTTTATTAAAGTATAAGTTCTCCTGAGACAAAGCTGTAAAAGATTTGTTTTCACTAAAATCGGTGATCAGACTGTTTCCGATATAAGAGTACTGATTGGACTCAAAATCAAAAATAGCACTTCCACCGGTAGGGTATTTAATTTTTTGTAAAATATCGGTGGTTGAATAAACCGGAGATGTATTTCTTCTGTAGTCGGGTGAGGAATTAACGTCACACTGATCGAAGGCATTAAAATATCCCCACGCATCTTTTCCTACCGCTTTACCCAGAAAGTCATTATTTTCATAAGAAAGCTGATAGCTTCCCACTACATTGTTTTCTCTGTTAATTTCTTCAATTTTACTGAGAAACATCCTTTTTTCCAGGACCGTTCTGTATTCCTGAGTGAAATTATATTTTTTAATAAAGCCATTGTTCCAGTTAAGCAATGTAACCGATTTAAGGGAAGATGCTGTTTCCGGTAGCATCAGATTGGTATCTTCCCTGTTTTGAAGATAGTCGAATTTTATTTTCGCCATCCCTGCAATATTGATCTGTGAAATCTTTTTCACCTTTATTAAAGTGGAAGATCTGTTAAAGCTTTGTACAGGAGGAAAGTTTCCGCAAGCATTATAAAGTTCGTAAACGGTAGAAAGATTGCTTCCAAGATTACCAAATTCAGAAACTCTGTAAGTAACTTTGGTAAATCCTTCTTTTATTTCGTTTTCATTATATATGTATTCTATTAACGTATTATTGTTGGGATCAATAACTTTAGACAGATGGAAAGAGCTGTTAAATTGTTTATCTTCGTAAATGTTGTCAAACGGAGCTAACAACCCATTGCTGTCATAATAATAGTTTCGTACGCCTCCTGAATTGCTTGAAATTTCAATCACGTTAAAAACATACTGATATCCTAGATCATCAAATACTATAAACCCGGTAGGTTTATATGTACTGCTGTCATATTGATTAATGATTTTTATTGTATAACTGTCCAAAGGAACTACCTCAAGAGTCCCTGAATCATTTTTTTTGATATAAAACCTTCCGGTTCTTCCAAAGAAGTTAAACTGCCAAAGATCGTGCTCGGTATCATATTTATCGGTACGGTTTGCGGTCCAGATAAATTCGTTTCCAACTGATTGGTCACCTGGCGACAAATTTGATCTGTAACCTGCTTTATAATCATTCAGTATATTCTTAGAAAAATAATAGTAATTATTAATATGATTGGCTACACTCGTCTGGTAAATCCCTACTTTTCCGGGCTTATCTGATGATGCTAAAATGAGGTCTTCATCAGGATGCCCTTTTACGGTGCGTGATATAGTTCCCCCGGCAAATAAATTCCACCCCAATCCTACATCGCCAGAGATTTCATCTGCTGCAATACTGGAGGTATGGTACTTGAGACTTATATCCACCGAAATATCCTTTGATTGTGAAGGGATATTAAAAAGAGGGATGGAAATATCCGGAACTCCTGTATAATTACTCACAGGAACTTCTTCAAACTTCATTAATGATGATACCGTAGGGGAAGGAGGAATCATCTGAGGCAAATCTGTTCTTATTTGAGGTCCTGTAGATTGTGCAAAAGATATTTGTAGGGCTATTAAGCTTATAGCAGTAACTATTTTCTTCATTATTAGTTTTATTTCTTAATCAATTTAGCATTAGCAGTTTTATTCGTATCAGTTTTAATGGTAACCAGGTAAGCGCCCTGGATCAAAGGCTGCGTATTGATCTTCGTGATCTTGTTCTTAGTTTTGATTTGTTGAAGCTGTCTTCCCGCCATATCATACATCATGATATCCGCTTCCTTGAAATCAAATCCAATCTCCACATACGCATAATCGGATACGGGATTCGGATAGATTTTGATATCCTGCTTCTCGATGAGCTGGTCTACCTGCTGATCTCCGAGTTTTACAATCTTCCAATTCTCTTTCCCTAATTCCTCTGCACTTGTCCCTGCCAGAATAATGGAACCATCTCGGTTTAATTTAATATCTGCTAATCTCTCTTCTCTTTTTCTGGATTCTCCTTTGACGTGTTTTCGCCACTGTTCATTACCGTTATCATCTACATACAGCATCCAGAAGGTTTCATCATCGGTTTCTATTCTGCCTTCTGCCTGGGTATAACCTCCTAGTAATATCCCTTTGGTTAGGTCTTTATTTTTTTCTCTTTCATTGTGTCCTAAGATGACGTGCATTCCCATGAGAACATCTCTGTTTTTAAAGTTGTAGGATTTCTGCCAGATCTCTTCGCCTCTTTCATTTAAGGAGATCAGCCAAAGATCAGTTCCTTCTTCTACGCCTATGGTTTTATTGCCTGATCTTTCGGAACGGCTTTCGCCTCCGATGATAAAGCCTGAAGTGGTCATAGCCATGGTTCTTAAGTGATCGTCTCCTGTGCCGCCATAGTTCTTTTCCCATTCTACTTTGCCGTCTTTATTTAATTTAACGATCCAGTAATCGCCTTCTCCGAAGTTTTCAGTTTGTTTTGGGGTTGCAGATGGTAGGTTGTTGGTTGCAGTTTTTCCACTTCGTGAATAGACTCCGAGTAAAACGCCTCCGTCTTTAGTTGGAATCATTTTTTCTACTTCGTCTAAGCCTTTTCCGCCTAAAATGAGTTGGGAGATTTCTTTTCCGTCTTTGTCTAGTTTAATGACAAGAACATCTTTGGAACCGTAACCTTGCGCGGAGTTTTGAACGTTTCCTGCTACGAAGAATCCTAGGTCGGTGGTTTGAATGACTGCTCTGGCTTCTTCATCGGAAGTGCTTCCAATGGTTTTCTGCCATAATTCGTCTCCGAATTCATTGATTCTGATAAGCCAGATATCGGAGCCTCCTTTGGAGTCGTCTTTTTTGTCTAGCCCTTTGCCTGAATAGGAAGTTCCTGCGAGAGCAAAGCCTCCATCCTGAGTGGAAAGGGATGCGGAAAGGTAATCATGGTTCTTGCCTACAAAGTATTTTTCCCAGACGGCTTCGCCCTGTTGGTTGAGTTTTACGAGATGGAAATCGTAACCGTTGTTCTGCTTTTGGCTGCCGGCTTCTTGCGACAGGCTTTTAGACTGAATGGAGCTTCCGGTAATTAGGTACTGAAGGTCTACGGTGGGAGTCACCTGGCTTAGAAAATCCTGGGTATTAGATTTGATGTCTTTTTGCCATAGGACTTCCTGAGCGGAAATGCTCAGAATTGTGCATAGAAGGTATGCACTCAGATAGAGTTTTTTCATCCCGTGTATGTTTAAGTTTACTGTTATTAATTTTTTAAAAACGCTGCAAAAATATGGTTTTTACTTCATTTGAACAGGGTTTGTATTGAAATATTTCTGAAATTCATCAGCTTATTTTAGTGTTAATTTATTGCTGATAACGCTGAAACAAAGGTATTATTGCACAACGACAAGGGGTGTCGTGTTTTAAAAAATAATTTTACCATATTTTTTGGAAGGTTTAGATCTCCTTACGCTCACACATTCTAGATAATGACCCTAAAAATCATTTATTTTTTATAGCTATTTTTGAAAAACGATTTGGGATACAATATCTTTTTCCCGATTTTAACGTACGAAATATGCGGGATTTTCGGATTCGGAATAAGGTGCTGTCAATGATTTTCAGAAGTCTTTTCACATCGGCGCTGTCGTAGAACAATGAACCATTGTTTTGATGCTCTTTTAAAAGGATGACTATTTCTTCAAAGACTGCCAAAATAGTGTTCAACAATTCATAATCACAGGTGGATATACCTGATTTCTTTTTCATATTGTGTTTTTTTAGCAAGTTTTGTGCTTTATTTCAATAATTAAGGGAATTAAATTTATTGTTGGCTATTCAAGAAATTTATATCTGATGAAAAAGCTTCGTTATTCTAATTTAACTTTTCTAAATTTTGAAAGAAACAAGTTATCATTAGGAAAATAGCCGCTAGTATTAGTGATCAGCCATTCATTATTTTCTTTTGTAATTATAAATTCACCAACTATACCATACTTATAACTGGCCACATAAACTTTTGCTAAATTTAATGTGTAATAATTACCAATATTGTTAATTTTAAACAGTCTGAATTTATTTTTATCTGAAATGATGTCATTAAAAAATGATATTTTTAATTTTAATGAATCATTTATAATAAGCAAACCTGATTTCTTTTTAGAACTAAAGTCAAACAATATATTATTTTTATCATCATAGTAAATGCTATCTTTAATGTAGATTTGATTTTTGACAGGATAAGTATTGGAAAAATATTCGAATTTTCCAATAATATAAGTCTCGCTTCCCTCCTTATTGGAATTCATTACAAGATTTGTCTTACTGATTTTATATTTTTTAGAAAAAGAATAATCTATTAGGTCCTGTTTTTCTTTACAATTTATGAAAAACAGCCAAAAACCACATAAAGCCAATATATTAATCCTCATTCTTTCATTTTTAAAGTTTTCAAGAATCTGTTTCAATTTTTTAAATTGATAAATCTTCTTCTAAGCGTTTTGGTATTCTGATCTTATTTAAAGCATGCAAACATAAAAAAGCTGCCTTATAAAAGACAGCTTCAAAGATTTTATAGTCTAACAATATTATTTCTTAGCTTTCACGTCTACTGCGATTTCGATGTCTTTGCTGATCATCCATTCTGCAGGGTCTGCTTCTGAAGTTCCGAATTTGATTCCCCAGTCTGCTCTGTTCACTGTAAATTTAGCCTGAATCGCTGCAGAACCTTCTGTAACGTCTACTTTAGCCGGGAATGTAACATTCATTGTTTTTCCAGATAGTGTAAGGTTTCCGCTTACTGTTTTGTTAGCTCCGGCTACTGCATCTTTCGGTGCTTCTTTAAGATCTGTTACGCTTGTGATTTTGAAATCTGAAGTAGGGTTTTTCGCTACGTCGAAGAAGTCAGGGTTTTTAAGGTGCGCTTCAAGATCTGCAGGTTTTTTATCTTTTTCAGTTACTGAAGCGGGATCTACTTTAAGAGAGTTCATATCGATTACAAAGTTTCCTGCTGCTACATTTCCGTTTTCGATGCTAAGATCTCCGGATTTCACCGTCAAAGTTCCCCAACGAGGAGCCATTCCTCCTTTGTGGAATGCTTTCCAGTTCACTACAGAAGCTACTGTGTCAACAGCCAAAACTTCTCCTTTGCTTTCTGCTACTGCCTGCTCTGTTCCCGTAGCTGCTGCTTCTGCTGATTTGTTTTTGTCACAAGATGCCAAAAGTAATCCTACTCCTACTAATGCAATTACACTGATTTTTTTCATATTATTCTATTGTTTAAAAAGTTTATGTTCTAAATATAAGCAAAATGAAATATTCTGCAAGTATTTCATTTCCTGAATTGTTTGAGGCCCCAAAGATAGGTGCATCTTCTATTATTTTTATTGACATACATCAATAAATGATACCTATACTATTTATTTTTCTGATTCAAAATCTAATCGCCCATAAACTCATCTCATTTTTAATAATATTTTAATATCCTTTGAACTGATTGCCATTGTATTAAAGCATCAAATCGCGTACTTTTATAGTTAAATATTTCAAACAGATATTTTTCGTTGGTATGGCAAAAAAACTCATCTTCTTTCTGTTCATAATAATGACAGCAGGCTGTTTCCGGGCACAGGATAAGGCGGAGAAAGCACTAGAACTGTTTTCAGAAAAATATCCGCAGGAAAAAGTGCATCTGGTCTTTCATAAAAACAGCTTTATCGCCGGAGAAAATCTTTGGTTCAAATCCTTTGTTTTCGACGGTTATGATATTTCAGGGGTTTCCACATCTTTATTTGTAGAGCTGTATGACAGTAATAAAGTACAGATCGGCAAAAAAATTGTCCCTTTAATCAACGGACAGGGCAGCGGTAATTTTTCCCTACCTGAAAGCCTGAAAGAGGGAATTTATTATGTACGGGCCTATACTACCTGGATGGCCAATTTCAATGAAGATTTTCAGACTGTACAATCTGTCGTTGTCTATAATCCTTCTTCGCCCCAGAAACTTGTGCTGAATACCGATTCGAAATGGACTGCCGCAGCATTTCCGGAAAGCGGAACTTTTATAGACGGGATCAGTACCAAATTTGCGGTCCGACTGCAGTCTAAAGGCCTCACTCCGTCCGACTGGAGCGGCTATGTGGTAGATGCTGAAAAACCGGATGTGAAAATAACTTCTTTTAAAGGATTTGACCGGAATGTCGGAGCATTTTCAATCACTCCCCAAACCGGAAAAAGATACCAGCTTACCGTAACCGATTCCAAGGGGAATAAACAAACGATAAATTTACCTCCTGTTGCTGATTCCGGAATCCATCTTCAGGTAACGAGCGGCAATGACGCCATAAAATTCTCTTTAGCATCTAAAAACATTGCTCCGGGAACTTTGTATAAAGTAATTGCCATGATCAACAATCAGTTGGTTTTCAAGGTAAATTCAGAAAAAATACTGGAAAAAACTTATTTTATTCCTACCAGTCAGCTCATCAACGGGATATTGCAGTTTACCGTATTTGATGCGAAGGAAAATGTGGTAGCGCAAAGACTTTGTTTTGTGCAGCCTGATCAGTTAAAAATCAAAAAGCCTGCCCTTCAGTCTGTATCGCTTAACGAATCCCCAAGAGCTTCCAATTCTTTCACGATCGCTCAAAACCCTGATCAGGAAGGTTATGCCGTACTGGTTCTCGATGAGAATTCCGAAAGCCCGGAAGATGAAAACAGTATGCTGAGTACTTTATGGCTTACCGGAGATATTCCTTCAAAAATATATACCCCGGCTCAATATTTTGCCCCCAATCATAATTCTGAAGCACTGGATGCCCTTTTAATGACCGAAAAATGGAAAAGATTTGACTGGAACGCGATCATGGCCGGAACCTACCCTATTATCAGCTATCAACCTCAACCTTACATTTCTTATAAAGGAAAAGTAACGATCCAGGGTAAACCCGCTTCTGATACAGATATGAATTTATTGTTCAGCATGCCGGATAAAGGGATAAAAATCTACCAGGTAAAAACGGATTCGAAAGGCTTCTTTTCTTTAAGAGGTCTGATCTTTGAAGATGCTATTCAATTTTCTTACCAGCTTAATGATGCTAAAATCCCTAAAGAACAGGTGCAGGTTATTTTTCAGCCGGATTTTTCTTTTGTTCCTCTGAAAGGAAATCTTCCTTCCAATAATTATACCCTGGTACAGCGTACCGGCGAAGAGTCTACCCCTGAAATCAAAAGATACATGGTAACCAAGAGCACCCAAAATACCATCAACGAGAAAGCAACGCTGATTGAGGAAGTAAAGCTGATCCAGTCTAAAAAGGATAAAACCCGGGAGCTTAATGAGAAGCTAAGTGGTCCTCTGTTCCAGGGAGCCAATGAAACCATTTTTGATTTTGTGAATGACAATAATTCTGCACAGGGATCTATGAACATCCTGCAATGGCTACAGGGAAGGGTTGCCGGACTGACGCTGGAGATGGATATGGGAAATTACGTTCCGAAGTTAAGAGGAAGTACGGTAAACATCTACCTGGATGAAATGAGGATCGATCCTTCCCAGGTAAGTACGATCTCCACCTCGGATATTGCCATGGTAAAGGTGATTAAAGATTTCTTCGCAGGTGGATTTGGAGGCGGCGGAGGCGGTGCCATTGCGATCTATACCCGCAGAGGAGGCACTACAGGCTCCGTAAGCAATTCCAGCATCCCGTCAAAGCTGAAACAAATCACGCTGAACGGTTTTGATAAAGAAACTCCATTTGTAAGCCCAATATATGGGAATGACAATTTTAACAGCATTTCGCAGGATCTCCGTACCACCCTGTACTGGAATCCTTATCTACAGGTACAACCTAAAGAACCGACTACGGTACAGTTTTTTAATAATGATGACGCGAAAAGCTATAAGGTTATTATTATGGGATTTGATGAGAAAAATTTAGCGCCTGTTTATTACAGCGAAACGATGAAATAAAGCCTATTGTTAAGAGAAAAGAGGCTGTCTCAAAAGTCAAACAATTGGCTTTCTGACGAAGGAAGAATCTTATTGATAGCCAAATATATGAGATACTTCACTACATTTTATTCCGTTCAGAATGACACTGTTGAGACAGCCACTTTTTTATTTTGAAACTTCATGATTATAACCAGAAATATATTTTTAAAATACAGCTGAGTATTAAACTGCTTTTACTAAAGCAAATTGTTTTTCTGTTCAATCTTTTAAGGTGAGTTCTAATACTTAAATTTTTCTTTCTATGGAATTGGTTCCAAATCTTTTAGTATCATGAATTTCTTTTGGAATCAGATATTGATAATTTCTAAGTTTATCAGTATAAATCTTTTGCGGTTTTGAATGTAGTAAAGTTTTTATAACAGCACTTAGGGTTTTGTTTGTTCTTTTTCCAATGTAAAATGCTGCAATGGTTTTGGTATTTTTATGAATGGCATACACCAGCCATTGAGGATTTGCTTTTTTCCTGATAAAGATTCTCATCTCATCAAGTTCATACTGCTGATGAGCATAGTTTTCAGGCTGGAAAATCTTGCCGGCAATACGGGTAATTCTTTTAAGCAAGGTTGTTGTAGAAATTTTTTAGTATCCGTGCTGTACTTCTTATTCCTAATCCTTCCTTTGTCAGTCGAATAATATTTGAATTGGTAGTTTTCCGATAAGCATTATAAGTATAATATTCTATAAATCTTTTATGGCAGTTTTTACAGAAATACTGTTGTTTTCCTGTTTTTGTAGTCCCATTTTTAATAATATGTTTTGAATAGCAGGAACAGCAGATTTTTGTATCACTAAGTCTGATACATGAGGAATGATCTTCAATCATTTGCATTTATTCTTTTCTGCAAAAATAAACAAGAGCAGGTGTTACCCTACCCTTGTTTTATGATTATCTTTTTTAATAGATATTGAAAATCAATGATTTAAATTTTATAAAATGTTTATCACTAACTCTGGAACATTACCGCTTCCGGTAATTAGGTACTGAAGATCTACGGTTGGAGTTACCTGGCTTAAGAAATCCTGAGTGGTGGATTTGATGTCTTTCTGCCATAGGACTTCCTGAGCGGATAGGCTCAGAACTGTGCATAGAAGGTATGCACCGATATAGAGTTTTTTCATCCCGTGTATGTTTAAGTTTACTGTTATTAATTTTTTAAAAACGCTGCAAAAATATGGTTTTTACTTCATATGAACAGGGTTTGTATTGAAATATTTCGGAAATTCATCTGGTTATTTTAGTGTTAATTTATCGCTGATAACGCTGAAACAAAGGTATTATTGTGCAGCGACAAAGTCTGTCGTGTTTAAGAATTTGTCAAAAAATAAATTTTAGAATACAACGCTTATTAAGCATAACACAAGTTAAATAGAGCTACTTTTTTAGTTATACCCACATTATTCTTTTATAAAAAAGTCTGTATTTTTGCCATTCAAAAAAATAAAATGAACACGACCCGCTATATACAGCAAACACTCAATATATCCGAAAAAAGCATCCATGCTACTTTAGAATTATTATCAGAAGACTGCACCATTCCTTTTATTTCGCGTTACCGGAAAGATAAAACCGGTAACCTGGATGAAACGCAGATCGAGCAGATTTCAAAGCTAAATAAACAGTTTCAAGAAATTCTTAAAAGAAAGGAAAGCATTTTAAAATCCATTGAGGAACAAAATGCCCTGTCTTCCGAACTGAAGCAAAGAATAGAAGAAAGTTTCGATATTCAGGAGCTTGAAGATTTGTACCTGCCCTTTAAGAAAAGAAAGAAAACCAAAGCTGATGTTGCAAAGGAAAAAGGACTTGAGCCTTTGGCCAAAATCATCATGAGCCAGAAAAACAACGATCTATTGTTTTTAGCTTCAAAGTACATCAATGATCATGTTCTGTCCGAAGAGGAGGCGTTGCAGGGGGCAAGAGACATCATGGCAGAATGGATCAACGAAAATATGTATGTTCGAAAAAATCTTCGCCGACTGTTTCAAAGAAAAGCAGTGGTCACTTCAAAAGTCGTAAAAGCGAAAAAGGATGAAGAGGATGCTCAAAAATTCTCCCAGTATTTCGAATGGGAAGAAAACCTCAGCAGAACCCCGTCCCACCGATTGTTGGCCATGCTGAGAGCGGAAACGGAAGGTTTTGTGAAGACCAACGTAGGAATTGATAAAGAAGAAGCGATCGACTTTATTGAAAATGCCGTAATAAAATCCAATAATGAAACAGCTGAACAGATTTCATTAGCGATCAAAGACAGCTATAAAAGATTATTGGAGCCTGCGATTTCCAATGAAACACTGCAGGAAGCCAAGGAAAAGGCAGATAAAAAAGCTATCGAGATCTTCTCGGAAAACTTAACGCAATTGCTATTGGCAGCTCCATTAGGAGAAAAGAGGATTCTTGCCATTGATCCGGGGTATAAAAGCGGCTGCAAGGTAGTCTGTCTGGATGAAAAGGGAGACCTTCTCCATAATGAAACCATTTATCCTCACGCTCCGCAGAATGAAAGCGGAATGGCGATGAAAAAGATACGTTCGATGGTAAACGCCTATAATATTGAAGCCATCTCGATCGGAAACGGAACCGCAAGCCGAGAAACTGAATTTTTTATTAAAAAAATTGCTTTTGACAAGCCACTACAGGTTTTTGTAGTTTCGGAAGCCGGAGCATCGGTATATTCAGCAAGTAAAATTGCAAGGGACGAATTTCCTACTTATGATGTGACCGTTCGTGGTTCGGTTTCCATTGGCAGAAGATTGGCCGATCCATTGGCAGAGCTTGTGAAGATTGATCCGAAATCTATTGGAGTCGGACAGTATCAACACGATGTAGATCAGACTCAACTGAAAAACGAATTGGATTCTACGGTTATGAAATGCGTAAACTCTGTGGGAATCAACCTGAATACAGCCAGTAAGTCATTATTAAGCTACGTCTCGGGAATCGGAGAAAAAATGGCTGAGAACATCGTGAATTACCGTACTGAAAACGGTGCTTTTGAAGACCGGAAACAGCTGAAAAAAGTTCCGAGATTGGGTGAAAAAGCTTTTCAGCAGGCCGCAGCCTTCGTGAGAATTCATAATGCTAAAAATCCGTTGGACAATTCCGCCGTGCATCCTGAAGCCTACGGAATTGTTGAAAAAATGGCTAAGGATCTGGGAATCAAAACCAACGAACTGATTGCCAATAAAGAGAAAATTGCCTTAATACATCCTGAAAAATATATTGCAGAAGACATCGGTATCTTAAGCATTAAAGATATTTTAAAGGAGCTTGAAAAACCTGGATTAGACCCGAGAAAAGCCGCCAAAGTCTTTGAATTTGATCGTAATGTAAAAAAGATTACCGATTTAAAACCAGGAATGATCTTACCGGGAATTGTGAACAATATCACGGCTTTCGGATGTTTCGTAGATGTAGGGATTAAAGAAAGCGGACTGGTTCATATCTCCCAATTGAAAGATGGTTTTGTTTCAGACGTTAACGAGGTGGTAAAACTGCATCAGCATGTTCAGGTGAAAGTCACTGAAATTGATGAGGCCAGAAAGAGAATTCAGCTGAGTATGATATTGTAATAACAAATAAAAAAAACACTGTTTAAGGAATTTAAGCAGTGTTTTTTTTTAATAATTTCTATTTTCCATTTTATTTCATTTTGAAATTCCTTCAAGATTTCAGCTACTTATTTTTGGTGATGAGACACCGTGATTTCCCGTAACAATAATCTGGTAGATGAGAAAAACCACAAACGGTTAGTTTTAATACCGTATTTGGTTATTTTACTAATTTACACGGGTTTGGTGGTTTCTCACTTTAGTTTTGCGTCTACCTTTGTTTCACTATTAACCAATTAATTTTTACCAAAATGAAAAATTTTATTACTGGTGTATTTACACTATTGGCAACAGGATTCGCATTCGCTCAAGCAAACATTGATGTGAGTACTCAAATGGGAAACTTAAATGTAGCAACTGTGAATCAGGCAGGACTTCTTAATCAAAATTATCTTGTACAGGACGGTAATCGTAACAGTGCAGATATTGATCAAACCGGAGCTTTTAATCTAAATATTGCTTCGAGTCATGGTAACAGAAACTCTATTGACGTAGACCAAATAGGTTTAGCAAACGTAAACGTAACCAATCAGTTTGGGAATCGAAATTCTGCCAAAACATGGCAAGTAGGAGCTTATAACTCTACTACCCAAACACAAATTGGTAGAAGAAATGATGCAACTTCCACACAATGGGGATGGGGAAATGAAGTAATACAATATCAGAATGGTAGAAGAAATGAAGCATCTGCCTTACAGGTAGGAATCGATAACAGCGCTACACAAATACAGGCAGGTAGAAGAAATGATGCTTCAGCCGTACAACTTGGAAGTGGAAATTCTATTTTACAATATCAAATCGGTAATGATAATATGGCTTCTCACACTCAGGTAGGTATGGATAATGTGGCTGCTGCTACACAGGTAGGTAATAATAATTCTGCAACAGGAGTACAAATTGGTTCTGACAACGAATTGTATCAATTACAGATTGGTAATTCGAATACAGCAATTGATTCTCAATTAGGAAATAGTAATATGACATCAGTAAGTCAATTCGGAACTTACAATTTCCACTTAGGAACTCAGGTTGGAAATGGTAATTCATTGACAGTAGTACAATCTAACTAATAAGTTAATAAGCAATGAAAAGGAGAAGCTAAAACACTTCTCCTTTTCATTTTTTAACAACCGTATTTTCCCTATTGAATGTAACTGGAAACAATGATTTTAATAGTGTACCCTATTCATGTGTTTTGTGGAAATAAGTATTAAGGTACCTTTAAATAAAAAAATGAACACCCTCGTCCGATTCTTTTTCTGCGTTGGATTGTTACTTTTTTCTTATATGAAATCGCAACAGGTAGAATGGAATCAAATTAACAGCAACAATGCTTTAGATTTAACGCTCGTACAGGCTAAAGATAATTTTACTTCATATTCAAATATTATACAGATAGGAGATGCTAATAATGTGGAGGCCATGATCAATGCGAAAACCAGTATTCTTATCCAGCAGCTTGGAGATTACAACAGCTTATTCTTTAACAATTCTTTTTCGGATACCAAGACAAAAAACGCAATCAGCACCCAAGGTAATAACAATATTATCGATATAACGGGAAGCAACAGTGTATCTGAAAACATGAAGCTGAATGTAAAAGGTGATAATATGACCATATTTATGCGGAATTATTAAAAAAGAAATGATGAGAAAAATTCTTTTACTGTTTATTTTTCTTGCCATCTTTCTGTCCGTTGACTGCTATGCTCAGGAAGAAAGAAAAGTATCTGCCAAAATTGAAAGTGAAACCATAGAACAGCAATTAATTGTAAAAGCTTTTGCCTCCAACAGCACCACTGTCTATAAAGAACTGAATTATCTTTTAGTATCCATCAAAAAAGGAAACGGGGGCAATCTTTCCAATAACCGCCAAAGCGGAAAGTTTTCCATAAACCCCAATGAAGTAAAAAAGCTATCCGAGCTCAGTGTAAATCTGGATAAAAAAGATGCTTTAAAAATATTTCTCTATATAAGAGATGAAGAATCTCAAAAACTTATTGCTAAAGATAGTCTGGAAATCAACCAGGAAGCCTTTAGTAAGAAAACAAGTAAAATTGAAGAAGATGTTTTCTCAGAACTTAAAGGACTGACCATAGATGAAACAAAAACCAAAGTGGGAAAAGACTTTTATGATTTGTTTTACATGCAATACAGCCAGCTTCCGGAGAAAAACAATTCTACAATCACGATATCAGAGATTCCTACACGGGGAGTAAACGGACAGATTAATATTGCAATTGAAGATAAGGTTATCTATAGTTTCATGACCAATCCCAGTGAAGACTATTTAAAAGAACAGCTTTTTAACAGCTTCCGCTTGATTAAAGAATTTATCGCTAAGAAAAATCTTATTAAAAATGAATTTATATACTAAAAACAATGACCATGAAATCACTTTTCGTTTTTCTTATTCTGTTTTGCGGAGCATTTCTTGGGAAATCTCAGCAGCTTGTATATAAACCTATCAATCCCGCCTTTGGGGGAGATACTTTTAACTACCAATGGCTATTGAGCTCTGCAAACGCTCAGAATCAATTTGATAACAATAAAAACAATTTGAACGATTTGCTAGGCAAAATGAATTCTATGGATAGTTTCAGTGAGAGTTTAAACAGACAAATTCTCAGTCAATTATCACAGAAATTGTTTGAAAATCAATTTGGTAACGGTGAACTTAAACCCGGAAATTATCTTATAGGCTCCTTGTATGTACAAATTTCCAGCACAGCACAAGGACTGTTGATTAGTATTTTGGATACCAGTACGGGAGATCAATCTGAGATTGTGATTCCAAAATAAAAATAATAAAACTAATTTACCATGAGATTTTACATTTACATCAGAATTTTTTTCTGTGTAGCACTTTTAGGTGTTTCTATAGGATGCAGTTCTTTATTCGGACTTCCTTCTACCCCAGAAAAATCAACACTTGGCGAAAATACTCCTTACACAAAAGAGTTAAAAGATCTTATTCCGCCAAAAGAACGTATTGTAATAGGTGTCTATAAATTTAGAGATCAGACAGGTCAGTATAAACCATCCGAAAATGGGAATAATTGGAGCACGGCCGTACCTCAAGGTACCACAACAATTCTTATTAAAGCGTTGGAAGACAGCAACTGGTTTATCCCTATAGAAAGAGAAAATATCGCCAACTTACTGAACGAAAGACAGATCATTCGATCTACACGTCAGGAATACCTGAAAGACACAGACAAAAATACTCAGACATTACCCCCACTTCTTTATGCAGGAATCCTTTTGGAAGGCGGGGTTATTTCATATGATAGCAATGTCATGACAGGAGGTTTAGGAGCCAGATATTTTGGAATAGGAGCATCTACACAATACAGACAAGACAGAATTACTATCTATCTGCGTGCAGTTTCTACTTTAAATGGAGAGATACTCAAAACAGTTTACACTTCAAAAACTATTCTTTCTACGAGTGTTAATGGCAGCTTTTTCAGATATATAGATACCGAAAGACTCTTGGAAGCCGAAGTTGGATTAACACAAAATGAACCTGTACAGCTTGCAGTGACAGAAGCGATCGAAAAAGCCGTAAAAGGATTAATTGTTGAAGGAGTAAGAGATAAAATATGGGGTAAAGCGGTAGATGATAATACAGCCATTTATCAGCCTCTTATCAAAAGCTATGAAAACGAACAAAATGATAATCAGAACAGAGTGATTGGAAATAAATATCCTGCCGATTACAGACAAAAGTTCGCTTTGTATGCCAATCTTGAAACACAAAAAGTAAAAGATGACTACATCAATTCTAAATTTAATCTGGGAGCTAAATTTGGTTTCAAATACTTTATTAACCCCTATTTAAATATAGACTTTAGTGCTAGTGTTTTAACTCTAGAAAATCAAAATATTTTTTCCCGTACCTATTTTGCACCTGAAGTAAACTTAGAATGTATCGTTTTGCCCCAGTATAAACTTACACCCTTTATTTATGGGGGAATCGGAGCCATGTATTCCGGTGTGAATCCTCAGTATAAAGGCCAGTTTGGTGGCGGATTAGAATATATGGCCGGAAAAAACTTCGGAATAAGAGCTTCTTCACAATATGATTTAGGATTTAAAGATGATTGGGACGGAATTGTGAATGGAAAAAGAAAAGACCAGGCTTTGCGATTTTCAATAGGAGTTAACTTTTACATTGGAAAAAAATAAAAACTTAAACTATGAAAACTATATTTAGAATTCTCAGTATACTCATCTTTTCAATTTTTCTTGTTTCTTGTAACGAAGATCTTATTGATCAGGTTCAATCTGGAACACTAAGAGGGAAAGTAGTGAAAAGAGGAACGAATGTGCCTATTGAAAACGTGAAAATCTTTACGGCACCCACCACAGAAACTGTTTTTAGTAAAGCAGACGGAACTTTTGAAATACCTAATATGCCTGTTGGAAATTATTCTGTAAAAGCTGAATTGAGTGGATATTTGACCACATTTCAGGCAGTCAACATTCAAAAAAAGGATCAGATTGTCACCGTTGCTTTTGAATTAGATGATGATAATTCGCTGAATACAGCACCTACAACACCACAATTACTCAGCCCTACAGACAACTCCGTCAATCAGCCTCTCACGGTAGAACTTACCTGGAACTCTACAGATCCGGATACAGATGATGTACTAAAATATAATCTGACCATTAAAAATAATCTTGATACGAATGTGATTCAGGTCAATGATCTTACGGCCAAGCATTATACACTTTCGAATCTTAAATTCGGAGTCAGCTATTTCTGGCAGGTTTCAGTTTCTGACGGAGTACATTCTCCGGTATTAAGTGCCATCAGCAAATTTACCACCAATACAGTTCCACTTAATCGATATCATTATGTACAAAAACAGAATGGGAATTTATTCATTGTATCGAGTAATGAATTAGGAGTCAATTTCCAATTTACCAATTCATCTTATAACAGTTGGCGACCTAGAAAAAATAATAATGCAGGATTAATTGCATTCCTAAGAACCGAAGGAGGAAATACCCATATTTATACAGCCAATCCAGATGGTTCTAATGTATTTAAAGTAACGACCGTTCCTGTTGCCGGATTTAACAACAACGAGTTGGATTTTTCTTGGAGTACCAATGGACAGGAATTTCTCTACGCAAACTTTAATAAACTGTACAGAATAAATAAAGATGGTAGTGGTTTGAATTTAGTATACACCGCACCTTCCGGAACAATGATTTCAGAATGTGACTGGAGCTATGACGGAAGCAAAATTGCATTAAAAACTAATAATGTGAATGGGTATAGTACGCAGATTTATATTATTGATATGTTGGGCAATACCTTAAAAACAATTTTATCGGGAACTTTAGGAGCTAGTGGCGGTCTCAATTTTTCAGTTGATGGAAACCGACTTTTGTATACCCGTGATATGTCAGGATTTGAAGATGGAAGTGGTAATTACAGACAGTTGGATACAAGAATTTTTGTCTACGATTTTCTGACAAACACAACCTACGACGTATCTTCCAAAAGTGATAGACCTCAGGGAACAAATGATTTAGACCCTCGGTTCTCACCGAATAATGCACAAATTATTTTTATGAATACCTCTAATGATAATATTTCTCAGAAAAATGTAGTTGTAGTAGATTTGAACAGTGCCATGACTGATATGACAAGAACAATTCTCTTTACCAATGCAGAAATGCCGGATTACGAATAAGCATTTTTAAATAGTATAAAAGACTTACCTCAAAAAGTAGGTCATCAGCTAAAGCTCAGATTTTATTATCTGAGCTTTAATTTTAGAAGAAAAATAGAAAATGATAATACATTACACGCCAATTCATAAAAATAAACACCAGATAAAACTTTATCTGGTGTTTATTTAAGAAATGATAATGTTGGTTATTAGTCTATAATATGATTTTCAATCGCATATTTTACAACACCTACAGAATTTTTAACATTTAATTTCAATAAAATTCTTTTACGATGGGTTTCTACGGTATTTATACTTATAAAAAGTTTTTCGGAAATATCCTTACTGCTTAAGCCGTCACAAATTAATTTTAATATTTCCAGTTCGCGTTTAGTAAGCGGATCTTGAATATGAAGTCTTTGCTTTCTTTCATCTGTGTTCAAGAAGTTGATCATTTTTTCTTTCGCATAGTCACAAATATAAATTTCATTTAAAAGCAAAGCCTGTATAGATTTTAAAAACTCATCATATCTGCTGTTTTTATCGAGGTAGCTTTTTATCCCTTTATTAAACAGTTTCCTTATATCCATTATATCATAATTGTTTCCTATGATAATGATCTTTATAGCTTTATTATTCGTAGTAATTTTTTCTACATTTTTATAAAGATCTGTAAGCATAAGCATATTGGAACTGATCATTAAGAATTCGGGGGATTTGTCCTGAAGATTTTCTTGAAGAGCTTCATTAGAATTACACAAATCAACCACACTAAAAAGGTTGCTCTGAGTCAGGAGTTTTGATAAACCTTCAGTATAAAGCATGGGCTCATCAAAAATTGTTAATCTTGGCTTCATCATGGTTTAGTTTTTTTCACATAGTAAATATACAAAAAAAAGCTCACCTTTTTAATTAAACAGCTAATTTAATTCTGTTTTTATTGTTTTTTTGTTTTGTTTTTTAAATATTTTTTAAATATTCAATAAATAATTCTCTTTTTTTTGATTTGTATAAAAAAAATATGAGTTATTATTTGATAAACCATTTATTGATAGGCTTTTTTGAAATATTTTTCAATTTAATTAACGTTTTAGTGATATGTAATTGTACATGGTGTATAAAAAGAGAGACCATTAAAATAGTCCCTCTTTTATTTTCTTTTAACTTAAATATACCGCTACTCATTAAAAGACACAAAAAAACCGGCTCAAATAAGCCGGTAAAGAAATTTTTATTTTTTAGATTCTTCAACAGAAACTTTTCTGAAATCTTTGAACAGTTTGCTCAATTCCAAAGCTGCTTTACGAGCTCTAGTCCCAGCTGCTTTGTTTCCTTTCTCAGCTTGTTGGTTAGCTTCAGTTGTAAAAGTTTCGAATTCCGCGTTGATTTTTTCAATTAGTTCTTTCATGTATTTAAAATTTTAGGCTGCAAATATAGGTTTTCAGGTGATTCTAGCCTAATTGTGAAGAAAAAAATTGTGAGAATTAATGAATAATTGATAATGTTAATTTGAAATTGCACAAATTGTTGCCTTTTTTAAATCAAACCCTCTTTATCCAAGATTAAAAACAATATTAAAAAAAAGAAAGAACTACTGACAGACTCATGTCACAATCCCCTTCTATTTTTGTCTTACAATTTTAAAATTAAAAAAATGAAGTTAGTATCAACACGTATTATTACAGCCAATGTAGAAAGCCTAATCCGGTTTTATGAAAAAATAACAGGGATTCACGCCATTCAATATACTCCTGATTTCGCAGAATTGAAAACAGCAACAGCAACAATTGCTATCGGAAGTATTAATACTCTACAATTTTTCGGAGGAGAGAGCGTGGCAAGACCTGCAGACAATAAAACGGCCATCATAGAATTTTGGGTTGATGACGTAGACAATGAATTTGAACGTTTAAAAACCTACTTATCATCTTCTGTAGTGCAGGAGCCTACCACAATGCCTTGGGGAAACAGATCATTATTATTCAGAGATCCTGACGGAAATTTGATTAATTTTTTTACGCCTGTTGCCAAGGAAGCAGTAGAAAAGTTTGCTGCAGAATAAGCAACCTATTAGGAATACCTTTAATAAGAATCGTCTTAATTTTAAGGCGATTTTTATTTTATACTATCGATTTAAAATTTCACTATTTCTCATAAACCTTAAAATATTTTTACTTTGCCGACAGTGCAGGATAATTTTTAAACATAATTGGTTTAGATTGCGATACATAAAGGAAAATAGCTGCAATAGCCTCTTAAAACCTGACCTTATGAAAAAATATGCCTTATTCTTTTTACTCTTAGCATTATCGGTACCGTTTTCGGCTCAATATAAACCCTGGACTTCCGCACAGCAGCCTTTAAAAGAAATTGAAGCGCTCAAACAGCAGATTGTGAAGCCCAATTTTAGAAAAAAAGATTACCTCATCACAGATTTTGGAGCCATTGGAGATGGAAAAACCAAAAATACCGAAGCATTTAAGAAAGCGATTGAAAAATGCAATGCAGAAGGTGGCGGAAGAGTCGTAGTGCCTAAAGGTATTTTTTTAACCGGGGCTATCTATTTAAAAAGTAATGTCAATCTTTATGTAAGCAAAGACGCTACCATTCTGTTCAGCCAGGACAGCAACGACTACCCTATCGTTTTCACGAGATGGGAAGGGATGGAATGCATGAACTATTCCTCCTTAATCTATGCTTATGAAGAAGAAAATATTGCCGTAACCGGAGAAGGAACATTGGATGGAAATGCAGATATGGACAACTGGTGGTTTTGGTGCGGTGCCGCAAAATATGGCTATAACGAATCCCGTTCGGGAAGACAAAATCCGGCACGTGCAAAACTTCACGAATATATGGCGCAGAGAAAACCTGCAAAAGAAAGAATTTTTGGTGACGGACATTATTTAAGACCCAATTTTGTGCAGCCTTACCGATGCAAAAACTTCTGGATGGCAGATGTCTTGGTTAAAAACTCCCCGATGTGGAATCTGAATCCTGTTCTGTGCGAAAATGTATTGATCGAAAGGGTAAAAGTAATCAGTCACGGCCCGAATAATGATGGGTGCGATCCCGAAGCCTGCAAAAATGTATGGATCACAGACTGCTATTTTGATACCGGAGATGACTGTATCGCCATTAAATCAGGAAGAGATGAAGACGGAAGAGATATCGGAAGACCGGCCGAAAATCATATCATAGAAAATTGCGAAATGAAAGACGGTCACGGAGGAGTGGTAATTGGAAGTGAAATTGCAGGAGGCGCCAAAAACATTTACGCGATTGGCAATATCATGGACAGTAAAAATCTGGAAAGGGCTTTAAGAATCAAAACCAGCTCAAGCCGTGGCGGAATCATCGAAAATGTATTTTTTTACAATACCAAAGTAGGCGCTTACAAAGAAGCAGCGGTCCGTTTCAATATGCATTATGAAAAACCCGGTAACTTTATTCCTACCATCAGAAATATCTGGGTGGAAAACCTGACGGTTGAAAAAGGAGGAAAATATGCTGTATTCTCCGATGCTTATGAATCTTCTCCGGTCACCGATTTTACGATGATCAATTCTAAAATGAACGGTATCGAGATTCCGTATAAAGTGGATTATTTGAAAAATGTCACATTGAAAAACGTAAGTGTAAACGGAAAACCTTTAACCGAGCTAAAGCCTTAAAATGCGAAGAAAATCCATTTTCACCGGACTGATTTTTTTATCCGCAATTTCACATTCTTATTCCCAGTCAAAACACTGGCAGAATAATGACCGTGAGCTGCATTATAAAGAAGACAAAGGTGATTTTTTATTGGTCAACGGAAAATACCGTTTCAATCGAGCATTATACGGTGATCATCGTGCTTCGCGTGTAGAAGCCGGAGATCTGCCGGAATTTGCGCTCTATCTTCCGGGAATGGGCGGAAATCTACAATTCATCATTCAGAAAGGAAAGTCAATTAAAAAATTAATTAACGCTGACAACATTGAAACCCGTTATCGTCCAGGAACGATGCTGTATGAAATTCAAGATCCTATTCTTGGAAGCGGAAGTTTAAAATTAACCGTTTTAGCACAAGCGAAAGAAGAAGGTTTGGTTGTAAAAATGGAAACTGTCAATATAGATGCTTCAACAAAAATCTATGCAGTTTATGGCGGCGCAAGCGGAACGACTTTCAGCAGGAACGGCGATATCGGCGCGGATCCGGAATCCGGATTTTACTTACTCCCTGAATATTGCCTGCAGAATCAGTTTCAAATCAATAAAAACCATTTTCAGCTTACTTATTTAAATAAGAAAAAAGAAAATCAGATTGTTAACGGAAGTTTTTCAGGAATTAATTCATTGCAATCAACTGATGCTAAAACGTTAGACCTACTCTTTGAACTCACTCAAAATAAAACGGAAAAATCCCCGATTGTTTACGCTTCTTATTCTTCACAGAAAAATCCGGTTTACATTCAGGTTGCCAAAGGAAAATTAGCTAAAAACCTTTCGGATGAAGAATTGAAAAATATCTTTAATGAAGCCGAGAAATCGCGCCTCATTTTAACCAATCGAATTCAATTAAAGATTCCGGATGCAGATTTAACTCAATTCGGAACCAATTTAGCAGTAGCCGCAGACGGAATCTGGGAAAGTCCGACCTTTTTACACGGTGCTGTAGCGTGGAGAATGCGACTGAATGCGTGGCGTGGCGCTTACACAGCCGATGCATTGAGTTGGCACGACCGGGCAAAAGAACACTTTGAAAGTTATGCCAATTCACAGGTTTTGAAACCCGATTCTGCACCTGTGGAAATGGACACGTTATTACATTTGGCTAGAAGTGCGGAAAAAATGGGAACTTCAGTTTTCTCGAGCGGATACATTTCGAGGAACCCAAACGACAATACAAAACCGCATCATTACAATATGAATCTGGTGTTTTTTGATCAGTTATTCTCCCATTTCAATTATACCGGAGATAAAGAGCTTTTGAAGAAAATGTGGCCGACAATGGTTCGTCATATGAATTGGGAAAAACGGAATTTCAAACGGGGTGATCTGTATGATGCCTATGCCGCGATTTGGGCGAGTGATGCGTTACAGTATTCAGGGGGAAAAGTGACGCATACTTCGGCCTATAACTACAGAGCCAACCGTGAAATGGCGAAACTCGCAAAGATCATAGGTGAAAACCCTCAACCTTATGAACAGGAAGCCGATGACATTATAAAAGCGATGAAAAATCAGCTTTGGATTAAGAACAAAGGCTATTTTGCAGAATACAAAGATGCTTTAGGCAATCAAATTATTCACGACAAACCTGGAATCTGGTCAATTTATCATGTTTCAGATGCTTATATTCTGGATGAATTTGAAAATTATCAGAACTTACAATACATCAGTAATTATACTCCTAAAATCCCGATCACAGTAAAAGGAGCGGTAAATAAAGACTATTATACTTTATCAACAACCAATTGGCAGCCTTATGACTGGTCGATTAACAATGTTGCTTTAGCGGAAAATTTACAGACGGCTTTAGCGTACTGGCAAGCCGGAAGAAATGAAGATGCCTATCAACTTTGGAAGGGAAATCTAGTTGAAAGTATGTATTACGGAATAAGCCCCGGAAACTTCCAGCAGCTTTCTCATTATGATGCTTTCCGTGGAGAACTGTACCGCGATTTTGCCGACCCGATTGGTGTGGCTTCAAGAACTTTGACAGAAGGACTTTTCGGAGTATATCCAAACTTGCTTGAGAATAAAATCAGTATCAACCCCGGATTTCCAAAAGATTGGAATTCTACATCCTTGAAACTTCCGGACTGGGAATATCAGTTTAAAAGAACTTCGAATAAAACAGAATATATTTTCACATCAAAATATCAGAATCCGGTGGCATTGGAAATGCAGATCCCTGTGAATTATTCCAATATACAATCGGTAAAAGTAAATGGCAAAAAGATAGACTGGAAAATTAAATCCAATTCTATTTTACAACCGATTATTCAGTTTGAAACACCTATAGGAAAAGATTTTAAGATTGAAATCAATTATTTGGGAGAAGAAATAAAAAATGAACAGACGGATTACATCAATTATATTTCTGAAAATTTTCAGTTGAATTTTGATTCAAAAAAGAAAATAAAGCAAGTCTACGATCCGCAAGGACTAATCAAAAATTCCCCTCCTCCGGAGGGGTGGATTCGACCGAAGGGAGAAAACGGGGTGGTCAGTCCACAATTTGAACTCCCTAAAGAAGAAAGAAAAGGAACATTTTTCGTTCAGGTCGAACAGAATGGAACAACTTGGTGGCTACCTGTGAATGTGGATATTCGTTTTCCTCTAGAGACAAAATGGGTGAATAAAAAACTTCAGATTCAATCAAAATTATCGAATCCAATTAATGGAAAACTGAGTATTAATGGTTTAAATAAAACCTTTTTAGTTCAACAAGGACAAACTGCATGGATTGAAATTCCGGCCGATGCTTTAAGCAAAGGAACCAATTCCATAGAACTCGAATACAACGGAATTAAACAGAATATTGAGATCACAGACTGGGAAATTGAAAATCAAGGTCAGTTCAATACGATCTCATTAGCTTCAAAATACAATGAAAAAGTTACTGAGATTTTCAATCAGAAATACCTTTCGCCAAGGCTGAAAGTCCCTACTCTACAACTTCCGTGGCAGGGAATCGGAAACTGGTGTTATCCATTGATTACCGCTCAAATCGATGATTCCGGATTGATGAATAAAAGAATAAATAACAAAGTTGATTTCTTAGGAATTCCTTTTTTAATTGATAAAACGGATAAAAATATAGTCTTCGTTAGTCAATGGGACAATTATCCGAAATCGGTTGAAGTTCCGGTTTCCGGCAGAGCAAAAAAGATCTATTTCCTGATGGCGGGCTCTACCAATCCGATGCAGTCACAAATTATTAACGGGAAAATTACCGTTCAATATGTTGATAGTTCAACTTCAGAATTGGAATTGAAAAATCCGGTGAATTGGTGGCCGATTGAACAGGATCTGTTTGATGATAATTTTGCGTTTGAAATTCCGGATGATAAAATTCCTTACAGAGTTCAACTGAAAACGGGAGAACTGTACAAAGGCGGAAGTTTGAGCAACTATTCCAGCATCAAAGGATTTACAGACCGTCAGGTTGATGGTGGCGCTGCCACGATTCTGGATATACCACTTGACCCAAATAAAGAATTAAAATCTGTAAAACTGACAGCGGTAAGTAACGACGTAGTGATCGGAATGATGAGTGCCACTGTTTTGAAATAGTTATAATTATTAATAATAAAATAGAACTGGCGGTTTGTCATTCCGAGGAACGAGGAATCTGTTGATAATTGAAAGATTCTTCTTTTCACTTCGTTTCAGTCAGAATGACAAGAGTCAATTAAAGAAATAATTTAAAAATGAAGAAAATAACCATATACCTAAGTCTGTTCTGCATCGGATTTTCTCCTCTCAATGCCCAGAAGATCGACCGTAAGAAGGTAGTTCAGCGTCATAATATAATCAATACCAAAGCGGATACTCTCTCCTCTTTAACGGTAGGAAACGGAAAATTCGCCTACACTGTTGACATAACCGGAATGCAGTCGTTCCCGAAATATTATAAAAACGGAGTCTCGTTGGGAACGCAGTCAGAATGGGGATGGAACAGTTTTCCCAATACTGAAGATTATAAATTTGAAGAAACGTTAAAGCCTTACGATTTTAATAATGACGGGCGAAAAGCATTGTACAGCGTCCAGATCAAAGACCCGGAACGCAACAAAAAGGCTGTTGAATATTTTCGTGTGAATCAGCATCGTCTGCAATTGGGAAATGTTGGAATTGAATTGTATAAAAAAGACGGTCAGAAAGCTAAAGTTTCAGATTTACAGAACATCAATCAGAAAATTGATTTGTGGACAGGAATTATTACAAGTGAATTTACTTTGGAAGGAACTCCTGTAAAAGTTTGGACGGCTTCTTTTCAAAATTCGGATAAAATCGGGGTTAAAATTGAGTCAGATTTAATTCCTCAAAAAAGACTTAAAGTTTTCACCCATTATCCCTATCCCAGCGGACAATTCTTAGATGAAGCCGCATTTTATGGAAATGAAGATCAGCATTCAACAAAAATTATTTCATCAAATGCAACTCAGGGATTAATTGAGCATACATTACAAACGGCCGATTATTTTACCCAGTTGTATTTTACCGATGGAAAATTAAGCGAGACAGGAAAGCATCATTTCGTTTATGAACCTTCTGCTAAAAGCAAAATCCTTGAACTGACGGTTGAATTTTCAGCTAAAAATCCAAAATCAGGCAAAAGCTTATTTACCGATGCAGAAAAGGAAAGCACATCCGGCTGGAAAAACTTCTGGGAAAGCGGTGCAGCCGTTGATTTTGAAGGAAGTACTGATAAAAGAGCGAATGAATTGGAACGCAGGGTTATTTTGTCCGAATATTTAACGAAAGTTCAGTGTGGAGGAAGCAATCCGCCTCAGGAAACAGGTTTAACCTTCAACAGCTGGTACGGAAAACCTCATACGGAAATGCATTGGTGGCATGGCGTTCACTATGCTTTGTGGGGAAGACCTGAAATTTTGGAAAAGCAGTTGGATTATTACTTTAGATCATTTGAAAAAGCAAAAAAGTTAGCTGAAAGACAAGGATATAAAGGAGTCCGATGGATCAAGATGTCGGATAACGAAGGGAATGAAAGTCCGTCTTCTGTTGCTGCATTTTTGATTTGGGAACAGCCGCATTTAATCTATATGACCGAACTTTTATATCGAAATAATAAAGATAAAAAAGTCCTAGAAAAATATAAGGATCTGGTTTTTGCAACAGCAGAATTTATGGCTGACTTTGCGACTTATGATAAAGAGAAAAACCGTTACAATCTTGGAAAAGGTGTGATTCCTGCACAGGAAGTTTTCCCTGCAAAAGACACCTACAACCCGACTTATGAATTGGCGTATTGGGATTGGGCATTGAAAGTAGCTCAGCAATGGAAAGAAAGACTGGGCCAACCTAGAGATAAAAAATGGGATGATGTGATTTCAAAATTGGCTCCACTTCCGGCTCAGGATAATGTTTATTTGTCGACTGAATCGGCAAAAGATTCTTTCACATTTCCTAAGTGGATGACCGATCATCCTTCTGTTTTGGGAGCTTTAGGAATGGTTCCCGAATCTCCGAAACTGGATAAAAAAATCATGAAAAATACGCTGGATATCGTCTGGGAAAGATGGAACTGGAAACATACCTGGGGTTGGGATTTTCCAATGACCGCCATGACTGCAGCAAGATTAGGATTACCCAATAAAGCTCTGGATGCTTTATTCATGAATATTCAAACGAATACCTACCTGAAAAACGGACATAATTATCAGGACGGAAGACTGAGAATTTATCTTCCTGGAAACGATGGTGTTTTAACGACTGTTGCTATGATGCTGGAAGGATGGGACAATTCTGCAGGAGAATTCCCGGGCTTTCCAAAGGACGGTACATGGAAAATAAAAGCAGAAGGCTTTAAGAAAATGCCTTAAAAAAATTTCACATTCATGCTTAAACCGAGGTCTGTTCTGAAACGAGCAGGCCTTTTTTGTATCTGAGATTAGTTATTTTATTTTGGAATTTAATCCATGACTGGTTTATTTAAAATATACCACTTTCTCCTATTCAAATTCAATTCTTAAGTTTACTAAATGGATCATTATTAATTTAGGTAATGATATTGATAACTAACCTTGATTTAATTTAAAATCCTTTTTTCTTTTTTAAGATTAATCATAGTTATCTATCTTATGGAGGATAACAAAATAACACCCGAAACGATATTAGATAATTATTCTGATTTGAATAAAACTAATATTATTGAAGCAATGAAAGAGTTCGCTGGAATTAAAGTGATTGAAGCATTAGAAATAATACTTAAAGACCTTCCTGCTAATCAAACTGAAAAAGCAATGATGAATATTGATTTCGTATTAGAAGAAATTTTATAAATACTTTATTTATCAGCGTTTCCGAAGCTTTTTATATGTAAAATAACCTTTTTAGTTCATCATAGTTAAAAGGGAAGTTATTACATATAAAAAGCTTTTATTATGAATAATTCTCCAAAAGGGATTTTAAGTCTAATCCAAAAGTTTCCTACTGAGGAAAAGTGTATAGAATATTTAGAATCAATACGCTGGAATGGACATATTGATTGTCCTCATTGTGGTAGTACTGAAAAAATATATAAGTTCAAAGATAATAGAACTTATAAGTGCGCAAATTGCAAACGGAATTTTAGTGTAACCAAGAATACTATTTTTGAACGCTCTCACATTCCTCTTAAAAAATGGTTTGTTGCCATTTATCTTTTCGCTTCACATAAAAAGGGGATTTCTTCACATCAATTAGCACGTGATTTAGACATAACTCAGCCAAATGCTTGGTTTTTACTACACCGTATTAGATTCGCAATGAATAATAATCCTGATTTCAAAAGGGTTATGAATGGTATTATTGAAATAGATGAAACATATGTAGGGGGTAAGAATAAAAATCGTCATTGGAGCAAACGAATTCCTAATTCTCAAGGTCGTTCATTAGCCGATAAATCAGCAATATTTGGCATTTTAAGCCGTGAAAGCGGCGTTATTACCTTTCACGCTAAACAACTACCCAAAAAAGGACTTCAAGCTATTATTAAAGCAAAAGTTGCTGAAAATGCCATCGTAAATACAGATGAATATAGAGCCTATTTAGGATTAAACAAATTCTTCACTCATAAGGTTGTTAATCATGGAGCTTATCAATATGCCAATGGTGACATTCATACAACAGTATAGAAGGTTTTTGGAGTTGGTTAAAAAGAAGTATTATTGGTATCTATCATAGTGTGAGCAAAAAATACTTGATGAGATATTGCCGTGAAATGTGCTTTAGATATAATTTGCGTAAGAAAGAAAATGAGGGTATTTTTGAAACGAATTTATTTCAATGTTTTAATTGCAGATTAACATATAAAGATTTAATTTCATAACTATTTAAACATTAGCTTATAGTAGACAAGAATTAACATAAAACATTTGTATCTCATAATGTTGTCGTTCTAAATTACCACAAATACAATTAGTACAACTTATGACATTGATACGTCCAGAAATGGGCGCAACTTTGTCTTTTGTACTAATGGCTGTGGTAAGCCCTGAACGACAGAAGAATTTAGGTTGCGTCCTGTTTATTTTAGGTCTGTTATTAACGTTCAAAATTACCACAATGAAAAAATTAATCCGCTACAATAATTTAGTAGCGAAATTCAAAACTCATCAATTCAAAGACCTTGAACTGGTCAATCCTCACAATATTGATGGATTTAACTTTGAAGTTATTAATCCATGGGAATTATGGCATAATGATCTCAACGCTGATATTATGTTCATTGGACAAGATTTTAGTGATACAGTGTCATTGCAATCTAATTTATCAAATAATTGGGAGAAAGAAAAGAAGACCGCCACTAATAAAAAGATAATTGAATTTTTCAACATTTTAGGTTATCCGTTTCATGAAATAGATTACACACCAAACAGCAATACACATAAATTGTTTTTCACTAATGCAATTTTAGGCATTAAACAAAGTGATGTAACAAATATGAGTAAACCAGTGAAAGAGGCTTGGTGTCTTGAAACTATTGATTATCTCAAAGAACTTATAGATATAGTTGATCCTAAATACATAATCGTTATGGGGAAAGTTGCTTATAAAGCCTTATGCTCCATCTATAATATCATTCCTAAAGAAACAATTTCACAAGCAATTGGAGAACCTATCAAATTACCTAACAATAAGACTCTATTTATCGTACAGCATTGCTCTCCATTAGGTCAACGAACACGACCTTTGAAGGATCAAGTTGATGATTGGATAAATATTAAGGAGATAATGAAAAATTAAGATTTATTTGCTATCTTTATATGACGAAAGGAGGCTTTCTCAGAGCCTCCTTTCTAAATAATAAATATTTAAAAATGAATAATATTAATATTTTACTTGAGTTATTACAACTTTATAATAAAGATATTGCTACTCATACGCCTAAAGCAATCACCACCGCTGTTGAGCCATCAACTGAATTAGATGAATTAGATACTTCTGAGTTTGAGGAAGAGTTAAATCCTGCCTTGTTTCTTGATTTATAATAACTGCTTTTAATCTTCGGTTTTTTCCTCTATTGGTACAACAGATAGCTGTACTAAAGAACCTCTTATACCATCGTGAGCTTTGTCATTATCAAAAAGAGTGTAATCCTCATTGAGAACGCCAATCACGCAATTATGTTTGTGTTGAAACTCATCCAGCATCTCATTGATTTTAAGTTCTAAATCTATTAACTCTGATTCCATTTTAATATCATTTTAATTTTACTTGAATATAATAACTTTGTTTTTAATCAAGGTTAGTTAACAATATCGTTGCCTTAATTTAACATCACTAAAGAATAACTTATAAAAAATTCGTAACTTGTCTCCCATGATTGTAAGTCAAATTTTGGAGTTATTTCAGAATTTGATGCTAATATCCTTTTATTTAAAGCCATGGCAGAAACATTCGAAATTTACATTAATGAACATTCAAGAGTTCCGAAATACAAGCAGATTGTAGATTCTATTCTGAATGGAATTGATGGCGGAGAGATCCAGATCGGAGAAAAAATCCCTTCCATCAATGAGCTTAGTGAATCCTGTTTTCTTTCACGGGATACCGTGGAAAAAGCCTATAAAGAGCTGAGGAAAAGGCAAATCATCGAATCTGTAAAAGGCAAAGGATATTATATTTCCCGTGTCAATAAGAATGACATTATCAATATCTTCTTTCTGATCAACAAACCGAGTACTTATAAAATGATGATTTATAATTATTTCGTGAATGCAATCGGTACCAAAGGAAATGTGGAGATGTATATTTATCATTGTGATGAAACCCTTTTCGTCAATTCATTAAAGAAAAATCTTGGCGGATTCGATTATTATGTAATCATGCCGCATTTCCGGGATGAACAATCAAAACATACAAGCTCAACACAGGAAGTGATCGATATAATCGAAAAAATCCCAAAAAATAAACTGCTGATGCTGGATAATACAAAACCCAATATTTCAGGGGAGTACGGTTCTATTTTCCAGGATTTTGAACACGACATTTATGATGCTTTGGAGGAAGGTTTAGATAAGATCAGGAAGTATGAAAAAATTATCCTGGTATATCCTGATAAATCCATACACCCCTATCCTTTCCGTATTGTACGTGGTTTTGAAAAATTCTGTAAGGATTTTAAACTCGATTATGAAATTCTGGACGAGATCTATCCCGATATGGAATTACAGAAAGATATTTTCATCACCATTCGTGAGCGTGATCTGGTAAATCTCGTAAAACAGGTAAGACAAAACAATTTGAAATTGGGTGAAGATATCGGCATTATTTCCTACAACGAAACCCCTTTGAAAGAATTGCTTGGAATTACTGTAATTACTACAGATTTTAAGGCTATGGGCGAATCTGCAGCGTATATGATCTTAAAAAATAAAAAGGAATCCGTGAATAATGTGTTTAAATTTATTCAGAGAGATTCTCTTTAAAATGTAATTATTTAAATTTATTCAAAGCGCAATCGATTGCATTAAATTTCTAAAAAACTTTTAAAACTATATAATTCAATTATGATCAAAAAATTAATGTTTGCCATGAGCTTTATAATGGCAATAACTGCTTCAGCGCAGAAAATCAGTGATAAAGATGCGGTGAATGCTGCTGCGGAAAAATTAAGATTGTCCATGATCAGTGGAGAAAAACCTGAGCTGGAATCCCTAATTCTACCGGAATTAACCTATGGACATTCGGGAGGACATATTGATGATGCCAAAGAATTCGTAGAAAAACTAGTAAGTAAAAAATCTGACTTTTTAACCATTGATATTACAAATCAAACTGTGAATATTGTTGGAAATACGGCGATTGTCCGTCATCATTTTTATGCAACGACTGCTGATGCAGGAAAAGCTCCGGGTGATGTAACACTGGATATTTTATTAGTTTGGGCTAAAGTGAAGAATGACTGGAAATTATTGGCGAGACAGGCTGTGAAATCTGAAAAGAAAAAATAATATCAAGATTCTAAATAAATACCTTACAAAGTTAGCTTTTTTGGGTATTGTCCTTCTGACGAAGGAAGAATCTCAACCCTTATTTATAGATTCTTACTTCGTCAGAAGGACAAACTGTTCATGAATTTAGGTTTCAATACAAGTTCATTTCGCGTTGAATATAAAAAAAGTTCGCAAGAGAAATCTCTTCGAACTTTAATATAATTTAAATCTCAAAACTGATTCTTACTTTACTCTAAAGTTCTGCAGATCTTCCGGTTTTTCACAGCACACCTGTTCCATTACCTGCCTGAACTGCATTTTCAACATTTCAATGATGTGATCTCCGCCTTTGTCACCTAAAGCTCCGACTGCATACATAAAAGTTCTTCCCATAAAGGTAAATTCTGCACCACAACTCAAAGCACGGGCAACATCCGGACCGGTTCTTATCCCACTGTCCATCATGATCTTAATTTTATCTTTATATTTTTCGCTGATTTCTTTTACTACTGTAATTGTAGATTCTCCGGCATCCAATTGCCTTCCGCCATGGTTTGAAATAATCATTCCGTCAAATCCCAACCGTACGGCTTCTTCGGCATCTTCATCGGAAGCAACTCCTTTAATGACCAGTTTTCCTTTCCATTTATCACGGATGGCTTTGATTCTATCCGAATTCAATCTTCCCGAGAATGTGGAATTCATGAACTGCCCCAATTGTTTCACGTTCATATTTTTATCCATATATTTTTCCATAGTCTTAAAATTCGGAACCCCATGTTTGAGCATTTCTAAGCACCATTGAGGTTTTACCAACGCCTGAGAAACATTTCTGAAATTCAACTGAGGCGGCATTGCCAAACCATTTCTGATTTCTTTGGCTCTGTAACCGAAAGTAGGAACATCAGACAACACACATAGTACATCATAGCCAGAAGCTTCACAACGATCGAGAATATCATCCCTTAACCATTCTTCTCTTGGATGATACAACTGATACCATGCTTTTCCTTCCGTTAATTCTGCAATTCTTTCAATACTGCTCGTTGTAACAGTACTTAAAATGAAAGGAATATTATGTTTAAAAGCCGCTTTTGCCAAAATTTCAGGAGCGTTTGGCCACATCAAACCCTGCAAGCCAACCGGCGAAATTCCGAAGGGGGCTGAATATTTTACGCCGAATAATTCGGTTTCCATATTGGCTTCTGCGTAATTATTATTCAAATAACGCGGTCGAAGCAGAACTTCTCTCAATTCGCTTGTATTACGATCTCTGTTGATGTTTTCGTTACAGCCTCCATCCAGATATTCAAAAGCGAAACGAGGCATCCTTTTTCGGGCTTTTTCAATCAGTAATTCAAGAGAAGCGTAACGGGTATCAAATGGAAATGACATAATGGATTGTTGATTGTTGATTGTTGGTTAGTAGTTGCTAGTTTTTGAGATTTGCCATCCACTGATAACAATCAACCAACAACTAAAATATTTTATAAATTAAGGATTAAAGGTTGAAGCACTTTCATCTGATAATGCTGCTGTAAAAAAGTATCGTCGATTTTCTTATTCGAGATCACCATTGAAGCTCCCAATGCAGAACCTAATGGTGAATGCGTAGACATCACATGATAATCCTGAAAATGGTGAGACATCAGCTTCATAAATACATCATTATCGGTGAATCCGCCATCGATATAAATGGTTTTGATTTCGGAATTTCCAATCGCATTTTTAATGGTATGAATCTGTAAATCCATTAATTCGATCATTAATTGATGATAGGCTTCTTCAAAAGTAGCAAAAGAATTTAAATCGGTCTCACTGATCATTTTTCTTTTTAAAATAATCCCTTCAAAACGGAAATACACCGCTTTATGCTTCATTAAACGAAGATACAATTCCTGATCAAACTGAACTTCCCTGTGGAATCCATATTCTTTACCATAATGAGCACACAGTTTCTCCACCTGAATTTTGTATTCATTTCCCATGAAAAATCGGGAGGCTTTCACCCGTTTCCCATCTATCCGCATATAATTCAGACAGTTGTTTTCGATATCTTCGTCGGTTAAACTTTCATCATTGAACGGATTTAAAGAAATGCTCCAGGTTCCTGTAGAAAGCAATAAAAACGGTTCTTTTTTACTTAAAATATAGGGTAAAAGTGCAGAGGAACTGTCGTGAATTCCAACACCTATTTTAATTTTTTTATTCCTGTAAGAAGTATTAATGCTTGCAGAAGTCGGTACAATCGGTGGTAATAAAGCATCTATTTCTTCTTCGTACACCCAGTCATGATAATCTGCTTTATCGTAATCCCACAAATTGGTATGGCAGCCGATTGAAGTAAATTCCGACACACAAATTCCGGTAAATAAATACGATAAATATTGAGGCAAATGAAGGCTGTAACGGATCTTCCTGAATACTTCCGGATGTTTATATTTTAACCAGAATAATTGTAAACCAGAGTTCAGCATTCCTGCTTGTGGAGAAGCTGTTTCGCGTGCAATTTTCAGCTTGCTTCCGTGTTTTTCGTAAAACAGATCAAGAATTTCCTGATCCATCGGTTTGGTATAATTGTATAAAGGCGTCAGAACATTTCCTTTCTGATCCAGATGCACAAAACTTGCTCCATAAGTCGAGAAATTAATGGCTTTTACTTCAAAATTTTCATCATCTAAAATCGCATTAAAATTATCTTTAATCCAGTTTTGTAATGCAGCAAGGTCTTCTGTAGGATAACCGTCTTCATCGGTTGTAAGCGGCAGTTCTGTGTACTCACGAACGACTTCCTGATAATTTTTATCAAATAAAAAGAATTTTTTATTGGTCTTTCCAATATCAAATACGATGGTTACCTTTTTTTTAGACATTCCTGGGATTAATTTTTTTTATTTTTTAAACACTAATGCTATGAATATTTCTCATTAATGGCACTATCTGTTTGTTTCTATTTCATTTTAACGCAAAGTTCACAAAGATTTTTTCTGACAACTATACGTTTTTAAGTTTGCAAAGGCGTTTCACTTAACTAAGCACGCAAGGAATAAATTATATTTTTATATTTATTTCAATCATTATTTTCACACCATTAAGGAGTGTTCAGATATTAAAATTTATTTAGAAAAATCCACTAGTTCCTGAGGTATTACACCTAAAATCTTAATAATCTAAACACTTTCAACCTTAATGATAAAAAAATAAGGATACATATAATTGAAAACTTTCGATTGCACCTGAAAGTTCAAATTATCAATTCTAAACAAGTTATAATCCTGTCGCTTTTGCATTCAAACCTCTTTCAGAGATTAAATGTTCTCTTACTTTAAGGTTTCTGTAAGCCGCGATCGGATCCAGAGCTGCTCCTGTCTGTAATCTTGCAGCTCTTAGTAACGGACGAACATCTGTTCTGTACGCGTTTTGCAGAATCTCCTGTGCACGGACAACATCGTTATTCACCTGTGCATCTTTCAATGCTTTCTGATCTACCAAAAGTGCCTGTGCGTAAGCAATTAAAATCGCTTCTAGAGACTGGATCAAATCTTCCAACGGATCTTTGATATTGTGACTTGCATCGATCATCCAGGCCGGATAAGGATTCTGAGGATTGTTCTCCATTCCGTATACCAATTCATTGAAAATTAAGAACAACGCATAAGGTTTGATAGAACCCACCGTTAAATCATCATCTCCATATTTACTGTCGTTGAAATGAAAACCTCCCAACTTTCCTTTATACATTAATGTCGCAACAATTTGCTCAATGTTTGAATTGGGTAAATGATGCCCTAAATCGACCAATGTATACGCTCTTTCCCCGCAAGCATTGGCCAACATGAAAGATGTTCCCCAATCCTGGATGGTTGTTGAATAGAAATTTGGCTCGTAAGGTTTATATTCGATGAATAATTTCCAGTCTTCCGGCATTCCCGCGTAGATTTCCTTTAAACTCTGCTCTGTTTTTGACAAAGCCGTCTGGAAATTCAATTGTCCAGGAAAACTAGCTCCGTCTGCCAACCAAACGGTTAGGCTTTTTGAATCCAATTCTTTCCCAATCCTGATCACTTCTTTATTGTGTTCAACGGCATAGGCTCTTGAATCTTCATTTACGGAATTTAATGACCCAAATTTATATGAGTGTTTTGCATCCGGCTGATCCTGAAACGTATTGGAATTCATCGCATCAAAAACAAGTCCGTGAGAAGCGGCTTTTTCTTTGATTGCTTTCACATCGCCTGGAATATCCCATGGAATATGTAAAGAAACGGCTCCTGCAGAATGCGTCAAAGCATGAATTAATCCAACATCATCAAGCTTCTGTTCTAAAGTTGCAGGTTCTCCGCCGTAAGAAAATCTTCCGAAACGTGTTCCTCCTGCTCCCAATGCCCAACTTGGAATGGCCACCTGAAAATCAGCAATTTTATTGACGATTTCAGAAACGTTAACTCCTGTTTTTGTTAATTTATTGTGTAGAAAATCAAAATCTATATTAAAATTTTCAACTTCATTTTTATTGTGCTGTTCTATAATTTCTTTTCCTATAATCATACTTTACTTTTAATTTTTTAGATTGAATTAATTTGTTTAAATATTTAACTTAAACCATTAAGATTATTTAAGTTATTAAGTTCTTTAATAAAAATGAATTTGATTTTTTAAGCCTATCTCTTAAAGTAAAGCTAAACTTAACAATCTTCAACTTCCTCATAAAACTTTATGGTTCAAATATTTAATTTATCAAATTAAAATAATCTCTTTTAAAAATTTATCTCGGGAAAGCATTTGCCATTCCGCCGTCTACATTGATAATGTTTCCTGTACTTTTATCTAAAATCGCAACACAGGCAAATACTCCGTTGGCGATATCTTCCGGAAGAATGATTTCATTCAATAAGTTTCTCTTCGCATAAAACGCAGGCAATTCTTCAACAGAAATTCCGTTGGCTTTTGCTCTGCCTTCCGCCCAAGAACCTTCCCAAATTTTGCTCCCAACGATCACTCCGTCCGGATTTACAACATTTACTCTGATCTTATCTGCTGCCAATTCTGCTGCCAATAATCTTGTCATGTGCTGTTGAGCTGCTTTTGCGGTTCCGTAAGCTACATTATTGGGTCCGGCAACTAATCCGTTTTTACTAGCGATGTTTACGATATCACCTCCTAAACCTTGTTTTTTGATGATCTCCACACCGTTTTTAATCATTAGGAACTGACCTTTTACCAATACATCTTCTAATAAATCCCAGTCCTTTGTCGTAGTATCTTCTAACGATTTAGAAATTGCCAACCCTGCGGAATGCACAATGATATCTACCCCACCGAAAGCTAAAATGGTTTCTTTGAAGGCGTTTGCGATTGCCTGCTCATTGGTGACATCACACGGAACACCTACTGCCTGATCTTTGCTGTATTTCGCCGTTACAGAATCCAAAGCTTCCTGATTTAAGTCTGTGAATACTACAACTGCACCTTCCTGAACCATTTTATCAGCAATTGCCTGTCCGATTCCACCTCCGGCTCCGGTTACCACAGCAATTTTTCTCGATAATGGTTTTTCCTTAGGCATTCTCTGCAGTTTTGCTTCTTCTAACAACCAATATTCGATGTCGAACGCTTCCTGCCTTGGTAAAGATGTGTATTCAGAAATAGCTTCCGCACCACGCATTACGTTGATTGCATTTACGTAAAACTCACTTGCAACACGCGTTGTCTGCTTATCTTTTGAGAAACTGAACATCCCTACTCCCGGATAAATGATGATCACCGGATTCGGATCACGCATTGCAGGGCTATTCGGATGTTTGCATGTTTCGTAATATTTTTTGTATTCTTCTCTGTATTGTTCGAAAAGCGGAGTCAGCTTATTTAAAATTGCAGTTGAGTCTGTCAAGTCTTCATTTGGAGAAAGACTTAATATCAACGGCTGGATTTTTGTTCTTAAAAAGTGATCAGGGCATGAAGTTCCCAATGGAGCCAAACGATCCAAATCATTGCTGTTGATAAATTCCAAAACGGTATCGCTGTCTGTAAAATGACCTACCATTCTGTTTTCCGAAGATGCTAAACCACGCAATAAAGGCATGATCTGAGCCGCTTTAATCTTACGGCCAACCGGAGAAAGAGATTCTACTTTCTGTCCTCCGAAAACCTGTCCGTTTTCTTCAATTTTTTCAGCAATATATTCAGAAGCCATTTCAATGACTTCCAAGCTGTTGATATAACATTCGTGAGAGGTATCTCCCCACGTAAACAAACCGTGGCTTCCTAAAACAATTCCACGGATTCCCGGATTATCATGTAAACATTTTTCCAGCTGTAATCCTAAATCGAAACCGGGGCGTTGCCATGGAACCCAGCCCATTGTATCTCCCCAGATTTCTTTTGTAATTTTTTCACTGTCTTTTGCGGCAGCAACTGCAATTAAAGCATCCGGATGAAGGTGATCGATATGTTTAAATGGAAGAAGCCCGTGAAGAGGGGTATCGATAGATGGCGCTTTGCTATCTAAATCAAAAATACAGTGATTGAACAATCCTACCATTCTGTCTTCGTCTGCTAAGCCCTGATAAACATTTTTTAAGTTTCGTAGTCTCTCTGTATACAAACCTGCGATTCCTTTTCTTGTTAAAGTTCCGATGTCACCACCTGAACCTTTCACCCACATTACCTCAACATTCTCATTGGTCAGCGGATCTTTTTCGATGGTTTTGCAGCTTGTGTTTCCTCCTCCATAATTTGTGATTCTTAAATCAGCCCCTAAAATGTTTGAACGGTATAAAAATAGAGCAACCTGATCGTCTCCTAAAGCCGCTGCCTTATTTTCATCCCATAGATAGTCTACATATTTGAATGTTTTTACTTTTTCCATTGTTTGTCTTATATTTCTAAATTGTAATCCAAAATTAGATGGTAATCTCCGGTACAGCATCCCGTACTATACTGGTAAATACTGATTTTAAAGATAAATTAACGTTCGATTTTCTTTAACTTAATTTATATCCATCTTATTGGATGATAATTCGTATTTTATGATTTGGTGTTTAAATATTTTTATTCAGGTATTGATTAATATCCGGGAAGCTGGGTCAGGTTTGGATTATCAACCAAAGGATGTCCTGCTGAAGCTGCCGCGAAAGGAAGTAATTCTGTTTTATTAGGTACAAATCCGTAGAAAAGTCCATCTCCTCCACCTTCAATCCAGTTTGGATAGGTTCCTCCGTTTTCGGCTGAACCGGTTGGTTTTGTATAGATGATATTTCCTATTTGCAGCGCATTAAATCCTCCTGTAAATCCTACTGCTTTTCTTGCATTTCCGTTAAAAGTACTTGTATAGGCTTCGAACATCTTTGCAGGATACCATTTGTCTCCGGCAACTACAGTTTGTCCATGTGCGGTAACTATGCTTGCCAAAGCTGTCTGATAAGCAGCATAATTTGCAGAACTCGTCGGTACATTTTGAACCACTGCAATCTCAGCAGGACTTGTAATATCTATATATTTAAGGGCTAAAAATGGATCTCCATATACCTGTGCATTCTTTTCAAATTTATAAAGACGCAAAGCAGGTGTGTTTGCATAGACTCCAGTTTTGTTTGACAAATTTTTCATCGCTTGTCTTGTAGCATCGATTTCACTCGCCAAACGGTTCATTCTGATCAAATCTGTACGAAGATTAAATTCACCGGCAAATTCCCATTTACGCTCCTGAACAATAGCGCTTTCAAATGCCTGTTGACCAGTCGGAATCGCTAAAGAACCTATTCCTGCACGAGTTCTTACTTGTTGTAAAGCAGCAGTTGCCGCAGCAGTAGGGCCTCCGTTCAAATAATTTTGAGTTTCTGCATACATTAATAAAACATCTGCATATCTGATCAAAGGAATATTTAAATTACGTGCATCCGCCGCCTGAGGTGCAACACACCATCCCATTCTGAATTTACCAGACATGATACATGAAAATGTAGTTCCTACATTTACCCAGGTATCTGTTGCAGCACCGGCATTTAAGAAATAAATACTGTAGGATGTACAAGAAACATCTCTACGTGTATCTCCGAGATTAAAAGACAGGTAATAACTTGGTAATATAAATTGCAATGCCTTTCTGGATCCATAAGTTCCTCCACGAGATCCCTCCATTGCGTAAACTCCAAAAGCGGAATTGGTAGTCGCTCCGTATTCAGCGATATGCCAGAGCATTTCTGTATTGGTAACTGAAAATTTTCTTTGATCGAAATTGAACCATAATGCTTCAAAGCCGCTTTTACCACCCTGAGCCTGTACTAAGCTCGCTGTACCTCCATTAATCACCGCAGCTGCTGCATTGTCTGCAATCTGATACAACTGTTGAACTCTCCCGTTATCGCTGCGACGAGACATCATAGCTCCACTTCCTGTATTCAGATCCCATCTCAGAGAATACCCTGCCGCATATAAAGCAATTCTTGCCAATAAAGCATTTCCCGCAGGTTTTGTTAAACGTTCTGTTGTTATTCCTGTAGCAGGCAGATCATTGATAGATTCCTGCATATCAGCAATAATGCGGTCGTAAATTATGTCACGAGAAGTTCTTTTCGGATAAAAAGTATTTGGATCTTTAGGATCTGCTTCTTCCAAAGGTATCCAAATGGCGGGTACATCACCATAAACCCTGATTAAGTTGTAGTAACAAAATGCCCGAATCGCTTTCGCTTCTGCCAATAGAGCATCTCTTTTTGAGCTTGCTGCCATCGTCGGTAATCTACTGATCGCAATATTGGCTCTTTCTATAATGGCGTACATGGCGGCGTAAATTCCTGTAACTGTATTAGGCGTATAAGCATCATATTGATAGTTACAGATATTGTATTTGGAATTATTGGTAGATCCGTCTTCTGAGGAGTGGGTAACTGTATCTCCTGCTCCCAGTTGATAATACATTTCGGTAGGAACAATACCTCTGTATAGTCCCTGAACGAAAGCATCTGCAGTGTCAAGGTTCGTAAATACTGATTCTGTATCGGATGAGTTATAAGCAGGTTGATTTAAAAAATCGTCGCTACAAGAATTGATGCTTAAACCGGCAATCAAAATTGCTGGAACGATAATCAGCTTTTTTATAAGGTTATTTTTATTAAATATAGTATTCATGATGGAAACGTTTAAAGATTAAAAAGTAAGATTGATACCCAACACATAGCTTCTGGATCTTGGATATGAAGAACTGTCGTATCCTGGCGTGACTGTAACACCACTTGCTGCGGAAACTTCAGGATCATAACCTGAATAGCCTGTAATTGTTGCCAAATTATTAACCGTTGCATAAATACGGGCATTGGTCAATTTAACATGACTCAAAAACTCTTTGGGAAAAGAGTATCCCACTGTTACCATAGAAATTCTTAGATATGAACCATCTTCTACATAATATGACGAAGGGTAAGTTATATAACTTGAATTGGTAGTTCCTAAACTCCAAAGGCGTGAATCTTCATTGGGATTAAGCTCTTTTAGTCGCACCAAGCTTGTTGCAGCCTGTCCGGTATTAGGATCAATCACATGGTAGTAATTATCTCCAAATTCTGAAGGTACATTTTGAAACATCGCATAAGGGCTCATACTGTGTTTTGTTGCATTATAAACATCACCTCCTACGCTAAACTTAAGAAATACAGCCAGATCAAAGCCTTTGTATGAAAAGTTATTGCTAATTCCTCCAACAAAATCCGGAGTACCATTTCCTATCTTCACTAATTTTCTTGTAAACTGGTCTCCGGCTTCGTTATCAGCTGCAAACTTAATGTCCCCAGGTTTGGGTGTCCCAGATGCAGGTTTCACCACACCGGGTTTTAAAGTTAATGTTCCGTTTGATGCCTGAATAAAATCATCAGTCGTGTAAATCCCCTGATATACATATCCATACATATCTCCTAATTCTTCTCCAACTGTAGCATAATACGTTACCATACCGGATCTGTTGCCTCCAACACTGAAGTTCCTAAAGGTTCTTCCCTCATCAAGTGATAATACTTTTGACTTATTAAATCCTATATTGGCATCTGTAGACCATCTGAAGTTTTCAGATTTTAAGTTTATTGAATTTACTGTAAATTCCAGCCCCCTGTTTCGCATAGAACCAACATTCACAAACTGACTTTTATATCCTGTAGATGCAGGAATTACAGTTTCCAGCAACATTCCGCTTACATTGTTGTTATACCATTCAGTCGTTAATTTAACTCTGCTATTAAATAAAGCCAGATCAACCCCTAAGTTGGTAGATTTCATCTCTTCCCATTGTACCCAACGATTTCCCAACACAGTGCTTGTTACCAAAGCCAGGTTACCCACTGTATTATTAATAGGATAGTCCGAGCCTACCACATTGGTTCTGAATACGTTATTAGGGATACTATTATTACCTACGATTCCAAATTCATATCTGAATTTCAAATCATTGATATATTTCTCAATTTTAGAATCTTTCCAGAAACTTTCTTCGGACACTCTCCATGCAGCAGCCACTGATGGAAATACTCCCCATTTTTTACCCGGTCCAAATTTTGAGGAACCATCTCTACGAATAGTTCCTGTTAACAGATACCGATTATCATAATTGTAATTAACACGTGCAAAATATGACAATAGAGAATTACTGGATTTGTCAGCATCTTTATCTGCAACAGTGGCATTGGTAATATCATCTAATCCGTAATTTAAAATCGTAGGAAACTTTATCAATCTCATGCTATTGCTTTCGTTTTCCTGATAAATAATTTCATTCCCGATAAGCCCTGTGATCTTATGTTTTTCGCCTAAAGTTTTGTTATAGGTTAATGTATTCGTAATCTGGTATCTGTAGGCTTCAGAATTTCCAATGCTCCCGTTAATTCCTGTATTCACAGGATCTGTAAGATATGCACGGGAATTTTTATCTGAAAAGGAAGTGGATTTACTGTTGGTCCAGTTATAAGAACCCGCTGTTCTGAATGTGAAGTCTTTAAACAGATCAAACTCAAGACCTACATTAGCCAAAAATGTTCTTATTCGCCTGTTTTGTGTGGATGCTGCAGTTTCAATATATGGGTTTTCTGTATCAAAGCTTGAATCTAATGCGGAATAATCAGTAAAAGTCTGTGTATTGAACAACTGATCTTGTGTAAATAAAGTTCCTCCTGTAATAGGCTGAAGCAATATTTTTTTCATTCCCGAATATGCTCCGCCACCATTGGTAGAATTAGAAGTAAACATTGAACTAAAATCCAAACGTATTCCTTTGTACAATTCTGAATTGACATTGGCACGTAATGAATTTCTGGTTTCACTAAAGTTCTGTAACAGACCGTCTTGTTTATTGTAATTATAACTGATGAATGTCTGAGTTTTATCGGTCCCTGCTGAAACACTTATATTATGATTCTGTGTTAATCCTGTTCCTCCTAACATTTTTTCCTGCCAGTCTAATGCAGGTGCTGATCCGTAACGATTACTTATTCTGCTGAAAACACCCGTATAAAATCCCGGAGAATCTATTCCTAGACTATTATCGAAAACATTACTCCATTGTGTTGTTTTGCCCTGCAACTGAGCCATTTCATACTGATATTTTACATATTGTTCCGAATTAGAAACCATATCCAGCTTCTTGGAAAGCATATCAAATGACATAAAAGTATTATAATTGATAGTAAGCCTTCCTTTTTTCCCGGTTTTTGTTTTAATAACAATAATACCATTAGAACCTCGGGCACCATATATGGCGATGGCAGAAGCTCCTTTCAGGACATCAATACTTTCAATATCATTAGGATTAATAACATTTAATGCATTATCCAGCTGGAAGCCGTCAACAATATACAAAGGTTCCGTTCCTTGAGTAATTGATGCACCACCACGAACAGTAACGTTTGCACTTGCTCCCGGAGCTCCGCCTGCTGTTACAATATTCAAACCAGCTGCTCTTCCCTGTAATGCCTGTAAAGCATTCATGGCCGGAGTAGCCGCTAAATCTTTTGCTGAAACTGAAGATACTGATCCTGTTAAATCTGATTTCTTAACTTTACCATAACCAATTACCACTACTTCTTCAATATCTTTAGTTTTACTTTTCACAGTATCATTTGCCACCTTTTGCCCCCAGACAAAACTCGTTGAAAGCATAAATGCCGGAAACACTATCCGCTTTATATTTTTGTGTTTAACTATTAAAGACATATATTAATTTTTATGTTACCAAAATACACCGTTACAAAAATTCGAGCATCCTGCCATATCCTGCATTGAAATATTCACATTTTAACTCAAATAAATACAAAAATCACAACCAATTACCACAAACCATTGAAAATTTAATCACATTATATAGAATTAAATTATGAATTCGTAAGAAATACATTCCCAAAAAAGGTCGTAAGCTCTCAAAAAGGTAATTCTACACATAAAAAGGCACCGAAAAGATCAGTACCTTATAAGAGCTATCAACTAACTCTGAACTATATGAATGATAAAAAGTCTATTACATCCTATTGACAGTTCTATCGTAAAGAATTTCCGTATCCTACAATCAGGATAGAAACAAACATTACAAGCATTCCCATAATAATGGTAGAAATTGTTTTCTTCGAAACGCCCTTCCATTCTTTGATAATAACACCCCATAAGTTGGCAATTAAAATGATGAATGCCATGTGTAAAATCCATGAACTTGGACCGTTCCCCATTTTACTTTCCCCCATTCCATAAAAGAAAAACTGTAAAAACCACATGGTTCCTGCCAATGCACAGAAAATAATATTCGCTACAACAGGTACATTTTTTTTCTTATAATCCGTATACGATTTATTTTTAAAAGAAAGATAAAGACAGCCAATAAGATTCGTTGCCATCCCTCCCCAAAGTACTACAACATAGGTGACATTATTCTGAAAAAGGAATTCTCCCTGTCCCGGATTAGCGGCTTTCCAGAGATCATTAGCAATAATTGCCATGGGTTTTCCTGCTTCGAGACCAAAATTAAAACAAGCGCTTAAAACTCCAGAAATAATAGAAACCAGCAAACCTAGTCCAAATTTATATTCCGTTTTTACTTCTGTTCCGTGAGAATCCAAAGAATCCTTCTGCAATTCTTTTTCCTTCATCATTCCCGCTTTTCCACTGATGATAATTCCTATCACGCAGACTAAAAGTCCCAGTAAAACAAACTGCCCCCATGTATTAGAAAACATCAGACCTATATTATCCTTTCCTGTTTGAGGAGAAAATTCGTAATAGATGGAAGGAACCAGCGAACCAAATATCATACAAAGTCCTAAAATAATGCTGCTTCCTAACGCAACGCCTAAATATCGGACCCCTAAACCATATGTGAAACCTCCTATTCCCCACAACGCGCCAAACAGAAATGTTAATCCTAAAATTGAAGAGCCTTCATTCCGGATGATTTCCCAAAAGTTTGGAATCGTCATAAAAGCAGCCAGCGGGGGGACAATAATCCAGGAAACAATTCCTCCGATCAACCAATAGGTTTCCCAGGACCAGCCTTTTACTTTTTTATAAGGCAGATAAAAACTCCCCGACGAAAAACCACCCAAAAAATGGAAAAAAACTCCTAATAATGCGTTCATATTTTTAACTTATGATTGAATTTGAAAATTAACACTATGGAATCGATTGCGCATCTTGTAGTGTCATGTACAATATTTTATTGTTTTATTTCCGGGAATAAAACTAAGATTTTTTATTAATTCTGTTAATTCTAAGCAAATATTAAAGTATCCAAATACCCCTAAACCTATAATACACATATTTTCAAATAGATACAATGTTATTGAAGTGAAAAATAAGCTAATCCTTTTACTTTTTAAGCGACTATTTCCTCTTCTGTTTTTACATTTTTTAGACTTAGAATCATAAAACTGAGCTTTAAAAATAAAATCATTGCATAAAAATAAGGCTTCAACCAAAATCTTTGTTTAATTTTAGTCAAAGCCTTTAAATAGTATATTTTTATCAGTCGGAGTAAAATTAATCCTTCTGAAGTCGAAAAATGTTGTCATTCTGATGAAGGAAGAATCTCAACGATAAAAATTTAAGCTTCTTCATTTCATTTTACAACAGTCTTATTTCAATTGATAAACCTCACTCGCTGCAAGCAACAAGCACCCTAATCCGTAATCTTCAAAATCAGGAACTTTATCGATCGCCAAAGGCTGTCCGTCTTTCGGTTCTTTTCCGGTTCCCTGGACCCATCCTAAAAATCCGTTGGGCTGAACAGAATCTTTTACAATAGCATTCCACGCTTTGATAATCACCGGTAAATAGGTCTTTTTATCGATTAAACCTTTATTGATTCCATACGCCATTCCGTAAACAAATAAAGCAGTTCCCGTCATTTCTTTTCCACCGAAATTAGTCGGATCGTGCAGACTTACATTCCAGAAACCATCTTCCCGCTGAAGAGGAAGTAAAGCTGACAAAAGATCTTTATAATCCTGTAAATATTCTTTATAGTGAGGATCAGATTTTGGTGTATCTTCCAATGTACGGGCTAAAGCAGCTACAACCCAGCCATTTCCGCGGCTCCAATAGCAATCTTCCCCATTTGGTTCCTTGTAAGGAGGAACAAAACTCTTATCTCTCCACCAAAGTTTGTCTTTTGCGTTGTACAGGCCATTTCCACCGTGTTTGTATTTGGTATAGGCATACATTTCGTAATTTTTGTCAAAATACTTCTGATCTCCCGCAATTCTTCCCAGTTTTGTAAAAATAGGCATCGACATCTGCAAAGCATCAATCCACCACCAATCATCAACCTGTTTCGTGGCAATCATACTGTCCATCGAAGCTTTTACCGCTTTAATTCTTTCCGGATTTTTTTTGCCATCAATTTCGTAAAGATCAATATAGGTCTGTCCACAAGCCTGATGGTCTGCATTTCGTGTGTAGGTGTCGCGCATCATATTCCAATTGTGCTTTTCAGACCAATCCAAGGCGTAATTATAATATTCTTTTTTAGGATTAACTTTATACAGCGCAATTAAACCTTCATAATAAACGGCACGTGTCCAGAGATTACTTGGCCAGACTTTTTTTCCGACAATTTCTTTTCCCGGATCTGGCCATTTGTCCATGAAATATTTATTGGCCCTTTCGGCAACCTCCAAAACTTCTTTTTTATTGGGAAGATCAGCTTTCTTGTTTGCCTTCTGAGCCGAACAAGAGTTTGCCCCTCCCATCACTAATGCAAAAAAGCTGGCTGCTAATAGTTTTTTCATAATGCTATTTTATATATTTTTTCAATTCACAATTTTTCAGTTGTTTAATTCCTTCTGTAACCAATTCTGCATTTAAAATCGCTCCTTCTTTATTGGTGTGGGTATGATCTTTGGGAAAGAAGCGGTTTACTTTTTCAGCTCCCAATTTCTCATATTTTTTAATAACCATTGTATTTAAATCTAAAAAATAAGCTCCTGTTTGCTGTGCAACTTCTTTTGCCCAAACTCCGTATTGATCTTTTTCTATTTTTCCTTTATCATTAAATTTATTTCTCGGAACTGGCGAGACAATAATTGGAATTGCTCCTTTAGATTTCGCGTCATTTGCATATTTTCTCATGTAATGACCATATGTATAAACGGTTTCATTCACTTTTCGGATGGGATTATAAATATCTTTTGACTCTTCTCCGATTCCTTTAATCGTTCCTCTGGCTCTTAATGTATCTGCCAATTCACCCCCGTCATTATGACCGAACTGCATTAACACATAATCTCCTTTCTTAATGGTTTTCATGATAGAATCCCATCTTCCTTCTGTTAAAAAAGTCCTGCTGCTTCGTCCACCTTTTGCATGATTCTGAATTTCGATTTTATTGATATTGAAATATAAATCCATAAAACTTCCCCATCCCCAAAGTGAATCAGCACCTTTTCCAGAACCGTTTTGCACTGTGGAATCTCCGATGATGTATAAAACGGGTTTATCCTGAAACTTTTGGAATGATGCTGCAATTAAGACTATTAAAGCTACAACCGGAACTAAGAATTTTATTTTCATAATTTTTATTTTTTTTGAACACTAAGCTCACAAAGTTTTTTACTTTTTTATATAAAAGACGAACTGAAAATCTTTGATTTCAAAACTTATGTGCTCTTCTCAAAAGACGAATCACAATCTTAAAAACTAATGTGTTTAAAATCTTTTGTGACTTTTGTGGTTAAAATACTTCCCACAAAAACCTATTTCTTTTCAGTGAAAATATTCGGTTTTGGAATTTCCTTCACTGATTCATCCAAATAATAATCTGTATGTGGAGGTTGATTATAGCCTACATTTTGCCAGACAATACTCAAACGGTATTGCGGATTGTGCATCAAAGTGTACAAACGATGTTTTGTCGGAATCGTTGTACTGAAAATTCTCAACTCCTGATTATCGGTAGTTCTGTAAATCAATTCTTCTCTCCAGTCTCCGAATAAATCTGCAACCAAAGATGGGTTTTTCTTTGTCCCGTTATTTGATTCACATTGAAAATCTTTGGCGTTAAAAATGACATTTGATTTTTCTTTTTTCCAGTCCCATTTTGAAACGACGGTTCCGTCTAAAATTTCGCTTAAAAAATCGTCGTCCCAATAAATCCCCATATTACAAGCCGGAGTTTTATCGGCAATTTTCTTTCCTTTTGCGTTGTAAAGACCTTTCACTCCCGCTCCTGCAGCCCAAGATTCTGAACCTTCATAACGAGGGTCAATATTTAACGATAAACCTCTACCCGGACCCTGAAACTTACTGTCTTTGCTGTAGGTTAAAGAAGGTAATTTCCACAAAACTTTTCCTGTTTTTCCATCTCTGAAATGGGCTCCTGCATCATCAAATCTTTCCTGAATATCAAAAATTTCCAATCCGGGATTTGATGGGTCTAAATCTCCAACGTGCAACGCATCGCCGTGACCGTAACCTGTACTGTTTAACACTTTTCCGTCGTCATCAACCGTTATTGCACCGAAAACAATTTCATCTTTTCCATCATTATCAACATCAGCAATCGTTAAATTATGATTTCCCTGTCCGCGATATTTTTTGTTTTCTTCTGAACTTTCAGTATCAAAAAGCCAGCGAAGACTGAGTTTTTTATCTTTATAATCCCAAGCCGCAATCGCCGTTCTTGTGTAATATCCTCTCGACATAATCACACTCGGAGTTTTTCCGTCCAAGTAAGCAACTGCTCCCAAAAATCGGTCGATACGGTTTCCTTTGGCGTCGCCCCAGGTATCGGTCATTTCTTCATTGGTCGGATTTAAACTTCCTGCAAATCTTGGAACCTGATAATTGACTGTATTTATTTCTTCACCCGTTTCTCCATTAAAAACCGTTAGAAATTCCGGACCGGAAAGAATCATTCCGTTTTCATTGACGTAATTTTTGGTCGGGTCGCCAATGAACTTTCCTTTTCCGTCTTTGCTTCCATCGGCGGTTTTCATTACGATTTCTGCTTTTCCGTCCTGGTCTAAATCGTAAACCAAAAACTGCGTATAATGCGCTCCTTCTCTTATATTTTTGCCTAAATTAATTTCCCACAAAAACTGACCATTTAATTTATAAGCCTGAATAATCGGTGGGTCGGTTTCTCCTTTTTGGCTGTTATCTTTTGACCTTCCTGTTTGGTGAAGAATGATTTCGTATTCGCCGTCACCATCCAAATCAGCTACAGATGCATCATTAGGAGTGTAACCTTGCGGCGTTTTCAACGGAATTGAAAAATATGGTTTCTGATTCGCCGTATATTTTGCAAAATCCTGGTCAACGTCCTGATGTTGTGTGTTCGATTTTACGAAATAGGTGTAATTTTTTCCTTTGTCAGCGGTTTTATCTAAAAAATTAGTTTCGTTGAGTAACGGCTTTTCATTCAGTTTTCTGGTGTGATTATTTTCTGTGCGATACACATCAAAATGAGTATTCTGAGCTTCTGTTCCCAACAATCGCCAACTTACAAAAACGCCTGATTCTGCAGGAATGGCAACGATTCCTCTTTTCAGGTACTCCATTTGTCTTTGCGCAAAGATGGTTTGCGAAAGAAATAAGACGGATGTAATGAATATGTATTTGATTTTCATATTTGAAATCTCTTGCTTTTATAAGTTTTGGCTAAAGCCGAATTTGAAACCTCATTTTTTTAAACGGGCTAAAGCCCGTTCCTATTGATTTGTAATCCTTGCAAGGTTTTGAATTTTGATAAGGATTAAACTAATATTTGCTCAATGTCATTCTGACGAAGGAAGAATCTTATCAATTTTAGTTGAGATTCTTCACTCCATTTCATTTCGTTCAGAACGACAAACGCTCTATCAATAACGTTTTAAACGTTGAATCGCTCACAACCCGGCCTGAGTTGAACCCTTTTATCGCAGTAAAGCGGAGACAAAAAAGCGGAAGGCAGATTAAGCTACTCAAATAAACAAATTCAATCGATTGCACATATTGGATTATTTTTTAGAAACCTGGTTCAGCAACCACTTTACCCATTCTTCAGTTCCTTCGTAATTGGAAAAATCCTCGGTCAGTTTTTTTCCGTCAATATATTCGTTATAGCACCAAGGGTCACCCAAAGCGAAGACTGTTCCTTTTCCAACTTTTGCAATGGCACCAATCACTTGATTTTCAGCATACAAGAATGGTTTCGCAGGCGCTTTTACCGCAATAGTGCTGACTTCTTTCATATATAATTTAAGTTCCGAAAACACTTCATTTTCCGGTTTTACGTAGACTGCACCTTTCTCAAACTCCCTGCCTTTAAGTCTGTTGATGCTGTCATCGTTAAAATGAATACCAAACTTTTCCGCCAACTTGTTGAAATACTCAAACTCAGAATTGCCGTTATCGTTGCTTAAAAGAACAAGAACACCGCCGTTTTTCACCCACTTTTTGAGGTTTTTTATCGTTTTAGTATCTATCAGGTTGGCTTTTCCACCGTAAGCTTCTTTGTCGATATCTGGGTCAACGATGATATAAATATTGGCATTTTTCAAATCTTTTTTAGATGGAGCTGTTGTTAAACTTGAAATTTCTGCACCTTGTTTTTGAAAAAGTTCGCCCAACATAGAAAAGCCACCATTTGTCGTATCATTCCAGGTATAATGCCAAGATTCCAGAACTTTGGTTTCTTTGTTTTCCTTTTTTTCATTGTTGAAAAAGTTGTCTAAAACAACTTTCGGTTTGTTTTGAGCATTGGAAAACTCGAATGTGAGGAGTGTTCCTAATGCTAATGTTTTTACGATATTTTGCTTCATATCTATTTATTTTAAATTATTTGTTGGTTTTTCGCAAATCGAAGATTCGACGTAGTCAAAAACGCAAGTTAATGAGAAAAATACTTATTTAAGGCGCAAAGATTTTATCTTCGATAAAATTCTTTTTTAGAATTTTTCAACAAATAATGTTTCATTTTTATAATTTATTTTGTGTAAAATACTGGAATTAATTGAATTTCGCCATCCAAACCCGAAGGTTGTACTTTCCAATTTGAAGCGTCAAAAGGTTTGTAATCGATGTTTACAAAATTGATTTCGTGGTAATTTCGCCACTGGATTTTATTCTGGTCCATATAACGGATTCGGTTTGCCATCAAATTTGAAACCTCAATCTGAATGGTGTTTTTTCCTTTTTTCAAATATTTTCCGACGTTGATTTCAAACGGAAGGCTCCAGACAATCCCTGCGTCCTGTCCGTTGACAATCACTTTTGCGCTTTCATATAATTTGTCAAACTTCAGTACAAAATCGTCGGCTTTTTTATTTAATTTAAATGAAGTTGTGTAAACTCCTGTTCCTGAAAAGCTTTGTGTTGAAGCATCTTCTGTGAAATTTGTCCAAGATTGAAGCTTATTCAAGGTTTTTGATTTCGGAAGTTCAGGCCCACCTTCTTTGAAAGTCAGTTGCCAAGGTTGGTTTAAAATAATTGGAGTTTCTGTTTTATCAACGTATTTCCATTTTGAAATTGAATTGTCCGGAGTTTCTGAAGCTTTTATAATTAAAGATTCTCCTGATTTTAATTGAACTTTGACCGAATTATTCTGCGTTTCTGCAATTCCAAAATTGCCGTTTTCAGGATTCATCAAAGCGACGTGTTTTCCAATAAAATTTAACGGAATATTTTGATTGATTGCTTTCGAAGTATGATTGACGATGTAATAATATTTCCCTCCGTCAAATTTTCTTCTGACAAATTTCAATCCCGTATCGACTAATTTTTCTCTTTCAATTTTTAAATATTCCAACGCTTTTTCAACATCAGAGCTCAAAACAATTTTCCCTTTTCCGAAGGTTGCTGATTTTACATTTCCGTCTTGCTGAAAAGGAATTTGAGTCCATAAAAATTGTAATTCATTTCTTCTTTTTTCCACTTCAAAATTTCCCGGAACATTTTTAGGTTCGCTTTGGAAAATCACTGAAGCGCCATTCTGAGCCAAGTTTAAAATATTTTTTAAGGTTGATTCAGAGAAATAATTCAGTTGAGGAATAATTAAAACTTTATAAGAACCTCCATTTTTTGAAACCTGAATATTTTGATTTTCAAACTTTGCTTCACCAATCATTTTATCCGAAATCATATCCAAAGAATAGCCGGATATTCCTAATTTCTCAAGGTTTTCATAAAACACAGTCGGGTGCAGCCATTTCTCAATATTATGAATTTTGAACGCCATATCTTTCCCTTTCGGACTCGCCCATTGGTCGTAAATCGGCCAGTACATCAGGATTTCGTTGTCTGATTTTCCGTTTTGCAAAACAGATTGCGTTCGCTCAATGTAAGAATTTAAGTCTTTAATGTTTGGCCACAAACTGTTTTCAGGAACAAAATTCGTCGAAGCATAAAATAGCCAGCCAGGAAACTGAACATCAGTCGGCGTATAAGTCGTTCCGTGGTAAAAAATATGATTGATTCCTGATAAAAAAATCTGTTCCGCTTCTGGTTTTACCTGTGACCAGGACGTTTTGAAATGCTCTGTCAACCAAGTGAAAGATTCGTTGGAAATCAAAGGCTTTCCCGTAATATTTGCCGCTGAAGATGCGAATTTCAGCATATTGATATCGGGAACTTCTTTTGTATTGATGTCTTCCACATTCCTTTTCAAACCCTGAATATCGAATTTTGTGCTTCCGAAAGTTTCAGATTCCGGAATATCGACTGCCACATATAAATCCAGCAAATTTCCCGGTGAACCGTGTGCCTGATTTGTATTTTTGGAGTTTTTGGAATGTGCCCAATTCGTGAAATTTTCGGTGAAATTATGAAGAATCAGTTCGCTCATCGTTTCACGATAATCCGATTTTATTCTTCCAGCCATCTCACTTTCATTATCCTCTACCAAATATTTAATGTAAGGAGCTAAATCGTAACCTCTTCTTTTTTTGAATTCTTCTTTAAAATCCGTCGTCCAATCGGCATTATAAACCTCATAACTATCATTGAAAAACGAACGAATTCCATAGTTTGAATTTCCAAAAGCTTTATCGAAAGTTTTCAGATAATCTTTGGTCGCATCAGGCGAAAAATGATCTAAAGTATAGCCGTCACCACCCGGAGCGGCACGTTTTACTTTCTGCAACGTTTTACCTACAAAAACTGCATAAATTGTCCATTTTCCAGAGGTTGGTTTCCAATTTAAAGTTCCGTCTGCATTGATTTTATCGGTTAAAACTACCGCTTCATTTTTTTCATTGTAAGCGGTAACGATGTCAAGTTTTATGGTTTTTAAATTTTTCTGTTTTTCGTCTTTTAAAACAATATTTTCAGAAAATTTTTCATTCGGTTGAATCTCATAAATCTGAACAATCATTTTTGTCGCCGCATCCTGCTCATCAACTTGCGGTCCGCCAATTGGCCAGCCTGTTCCTACAGCCATATCAACGCCCATTTTCAGGCTTTTAGCTTTATCTGTAGTGAATTGCAACATTTTCATCCATTCCGGAGAAAGGTAATTGATGTATTTATTTTCAAAGCCTCTCGCTCCGTAAATCGGAACAATTTCAACTCCACCGAAACCTGCATTGGAAAGGGTTGTCAATTGTTTATCCAGGCCTTTTTCGTCAACGGCACTCCCCATCCACCACCAGCGCGTCCACGGCTGAGCGGTGTTGGTCGCCTTTGGCCACGGATTCTGTGCGGAAAGATTTCCGAAGGCAAAACAGAGAACGCTGAGTTTGACTATATTTTTGATTTTCATTTTTCAACTTTTTATTTTTAACCACAAAAGGCACAAAAATTTTTACACATTAGTTATTTTGAAGTTTGTGATTCGACTGTTGAGAAGAACATTTTAGTTTTCGCAAATCTTTGATTTTAATTATCAAATTTTGTCATTTCGAGGAACGAGAAATCTGTTTATAAATAGATTCTTCACTACACTTCGTTTCGTTCAGAATGACAAGCTGCAAATTATTACTAAAAAAAAATTAATTTCCATCAGGCTTTAAAGATTCCATAAAAACAGATTCCGGCCAGTGGAATTTTTCGACATTATCAGGTTTATTCGGGTCAAAACCTTTATAATTTTTAGACACATATTTACTCAAAGGCAACTTTTCATCTACAATACTTTTCACGACACATTTTGCCAATTCGTAAGCTCCGTAAGGATTAAAATGGGTATCGTCTGCCAAGTCTTTCGGCTGATTCGGGTAAGAATTTGCAGGATAATGAACAAATGCTTTCTTCGCTGCTTCCGGTCCCATTGCTTCGAACAGGTTTTTGCTTAATGCATTTAGATCAATCAAATCCACTTTTTCTTCTTTTGCAATTTCCCGCATTGCATCAGGAAAGTCATCTAAAGTATTGACAATTTTATTGTTTTCATCAAAAACTCTGCGATTCATTGAGGTTACCAAAACCGGAATTGCACCCAATTGTTTTGCTTTTTGAATCCATTCTTTTAATCTTTTTCTATAACCCGATTTTACGCTGTTTCCTGCTTTTTGGTCGTTGTGCCCAAATTGAATGAATAAATAGTCTCCAGATTTTATTTTATTCCAGATTTTATCGATTCGGTGACGGTCTTCAAAGGCTTTCAAAGTTTCTCCGCTTTCGGCATAATTGGCAATCACCACTTCATTCGGAACAAAAAAATACGGCAACATTTGTCCCCAAGAAGCCCACGGTTCGTACTGCGCATCAACAACCGTAGAATCTCCCGTCAAGTAAATCGTCTTCGTCGTTTTATTAGGTTGAATAATTACCGAGCAAACTTTCGGAGCTTTATCATTAAATTCAATAGTCAACAAATTGTCCCAGTGTAGATATTTTGTTTCTCTCGGTTTTAATTTTACAATTCCGATTTTTTCGCCGTTTTGATTTCTAATGATGCTGTCTTTTACGTGAACTGAAATTTGTTTTTCGATAATTTCTCCTTGTTTTGTTTTGACATCACTTAACATCAAACGGCGATTTTCTACACGAACTGTAGTTTCAGAACTTCCTTTTGTATCGCCTAAATTCAGTTTAATATCATAATTCCCTTCAGGAATTACCACCGAAAAATAGAAAGGTTTGTCGCTTGTGATAAAATCTCCCGTTAAAGCATTTCCACCGTTATCAACAGATTTTAAACCGGAAATATCCATAAATCCATAACCGATTTTTCTATCAAATTTTGAAGTTGAAGTAATAGGAATAAAACCTTTTTCCACTCTGTCTCCGCCAAAATCAAATTTGAAAATGGTTTGCTGTCCAAAATAAAATGAACAGATCAATAGTACTAAAAATGATAATTCTTTCTTCATTTTAATCTGTTAAAATATTTTCTTTTGGCATTGTAAACTGTTTATTTTCATCGCCCAAATCCGGCAAACCGAAGTAAAAATATAAGGTTCTTTTAAATGTTCCGTTCAGATGATTCGGTTCGCTTTCTAATCCTAAAGATTCAGTTTTATCGTTAATGTTAAACGCCAAAACAGTTCCCAACGGTGGAATTGAGTCGAGGAAGGAAATATTTCCGCTTGGTAATTTTGGATAACCTTCTGCTCCATAAATTCCGTAAAAATCAAAAAGTCTGACGAACATTTTTTCTTCCTTGGTTCCGACTGTTATTTTTCCTTCCGCAGTATCGAGTTGCAACCACGAAACATCATCAAAATAACCTTTAAATTCAGGATAAATCCAAGGTGATTGTCCGGTTCTTGTTGAATTTTTTAAGTTCTGCCAAACATTATAAGCCTGTCCCTGCAAACGGTTTTTCCAAACGTGATAAGGTCCTTTTCCGAGCCATTTTGCATTGATAACATAATTTTCCGGATAGTCGAAACTTACGCCCGAAAATTGATAGTCTCCAGATAAAGAATATTCATAATTTAATTCTAAAATTCCATTGGGATTGAGTTTCCAAAGAATTTTATTTCCGTTTTTATAAGTGACTTCAATTAATTGATTTTGCCCTTCCACAAAAGATTTGATGGAAGACAATTCCATTTTTCCGTTTACGAAAACAGGACCGTTTTTGAAGGTCATTTTTTTGCCTTTCTTATCGAGAATAACAGATTTTAATAATCCGTCTTTCTTTCCGATTGAAAATTCTTTTTCGTCTGATTTTAAGATAAATAATGAATCATTTTCGGCTACAGAAATAGGAAATTCTTTAGCTAAAGTTTTAGAAAACTGTTTTGAAATTTCATCATTAGATTTCAATTTCCAAGTCCAGGTGTAAATTTCTTTTCCGAAAGAATCGGTTGCTGTTAATAACAAGCCTTCATTTTCTTTCCAGTTTGCAGGAAGATTTAAATTAATATTTCCTTTTTCTGTCGGTTGAATATTTGGTGATTGTACTTTTCCTGATTTTATCACATCAAAACCGGATTCCGAAGAAAATGGTGTTTTAAATTCAACTAATTTCCATTCAAACTGACATTCATTTAAATTCGTAAAATGATAACGGTTTTCGACAGGAATCATTCCATTAAAATCATTCGGAAACGTTTTCAAATCAATTTTTACCGGACTGTAAATTTCACGGATAGCGTAAAAACTTCCTTCTTTTTCACGATGGGGTCCCAAAACTCCGTCGGGTGCGTTGATTGCATTAACATCGATTTGATTATTGAAATCCGTTCTTACCAAACCTTCATCCACAAACGCCCACAAAAAACCGCCCGCTCCTTTTTTGGAATTCCAGTGCAATTCCCAATAATCTGCTAAAGAAGTCCCTCCACCACCATCGTCCTGAGCGTGGAGAAATTCGGTCGGCATATAAATATTTTCACCTTCAAGGATATTTTTTGTGCTGTAATAATCTTCGTAATGATTGCAATCGATTCCGTTGAAAGCGTTTCCCGGCTTGTGATGCGCGTGAATGACAGGACGATTAGATAGGTCGTATTTTGCAAACTCATTATCCAAATCAAAATTATGTCCGCCTTCATTTCCGTTGCTCCAGAAAATAATCGATGGATGATTGGCATCTCTCACAACCATTTCTTTCACAAGCTTTTTCCCGACTTCCGTGCTGTATTTTTTTTGCCAACCCGCCAATTCATCCAAAACGTATAAACCGAGCGAATCGCAAATTTTTAAAAACGATTTATTCGGCGGATAATGAGAACAGCGAACGGCATTCATATTCATTTCTTTGATGAACTGAACGTCCATTAAATCGATATTTTCCGTAACTGCTCTACCCGTTTCCGGCCACCAAACGTGACGGTTGATGCCTTTCATTTTCACCTTGGTTCCGTTGATGAAAATTCCGTCGCCTTTTCGGATTTCTATGGTTCTGAAACCGAATTTTTCTTCGGTTTGACTGATTGTTTTTTTGTTTTTATTTAAAGTGAATTTTGCTTTGTACAAATTCGGTGTTTCAGCCGTCCAAAGTTTCGGATTTTTAATGGAAAACTGAACCTGTTTTAAAGTATCGCCTTTTTGGATTTGAACCTGAGATTCTCCGACCAGATTATTTTTAACATCAAAAATTTCAACTTTCAAATTATTTGTGGAATTAATTCCTTTCAAGCTAATATTCGAACGGAAAGTTCCGTCTGCTTTAGCATCAATTACCGTTGATGAAATATGTTCTTTCGAAGTTGCTTCCAAATAAACAGGTCGGAAAATTCCACCTAAAATCCAATAATCAGCTAAGCGTTCCGCATTGTTGACCGATTTATCAGCCGACATTTTGGAAACTTTGACTTCTAAAATATTTTCTTTTCCGAACTGTATTTTATCTGAAATATCATATTTAAATTCATAAAAAGCACCTTGGTGAGTTGCTCCGGCTGATTTTCCATTGATTTTCACTTCGGTATCGGTCATCGAACCTT